>NZ_QMKP01000042.1 GCF_003287955.1 Arthrobacter sp. AQ5-06
TGTGTCTGTTGTTTGAGAACTCAATAGTGTGCCAAGTTTGTTGATACCAATTGTTTTATTGATTGGTTGTTTTGGCCAGGTCCGCCACCCCGTGGTTGGGTCTGGTTTTTACAGCTGGTTTCAAATTTTGTGCGGCCATTTTATCCTGTTATTTCCGGGGTTGGTGGTTGTGTCTGTTTTACTTCAACGGAGAGTTTGATCCTGGCTCAGGATGAACGCTGGCGGCGTGCTTAACACATGCAAGTCGAACGATGATCCCAGCTTGCTGGGGGATTAGTGGCGAACGGGTGAGTAACACGTGAGTAACCTGCCCTTAACTCTGGGATAAGCCTGGGAAACTGGGTCTAATACCGGATATGACTCCTCATCGCATGGTGGGGGGTGGAAAGCTTTATTGTGGTTTTGGATGGACTCGCGGCCTATCAGCTTGTTGGTGAGGTAATGGCTCACCAAGGCGACGACGGGTAGCCGGCCTGAGAGGGTGACCGGCCACACTGGGACTGAGACACGGCCCAGACTCCTACGGGAGGCAGCAGTGGGGAATATTGCACAATGGGCGAAAGCCTGATGCAGCGACGCCGCGTGAGGGATGACGGCCTTCGGGTTGTAAACCTCTTTCAGTAGGGAAGAAGCGAAAGTGACGGTACCTGCAGAAGAAGCGCCGGCTAACTACGTGCCAGCAGCCGCGGTAATACGTAGGGCGCAAGCGTTATCCGGAATTATTGGGCGTAAAGAGCTCGTAGGCGGTTTGTCGCGTCTGCCGTGAAAGTCCGGGGCTCAACTCCGGATCTGCGGTGGGTACGGGCAGACTAGAGTGATGTAGGGGAGACTGGAATTCCTGGTGTAGCGGTGAAATGCGCAGATATCAGGAGGAACACCGATGGCGAAGGCAGGTCTCTGGGCATTAACTGACGCTGAGGAGCGAAAGCATGGGGAGCGAACAGGATTAGATACCCTGGTAGTCCATGCCGTAAACGTTGGGCACTAGGTGTGGGGGACATTCCACGTTTTCCGCGCCGTAGCTAACGCATTAAGTGCCCCGCCTGGGGAGTACGGCCGCAAGGCTAAAACTCAAAGGAATTGACGGGGGCCCGCACAAGCGGCGGAGCATGCGGATTAATTCGATGCAACGCGAAGAACCTTACCAAGGCTTGACATGAACCGGAAATACCTGGAAACAGGTGCCCCGCTTGCGGTCGGTTTACAGGTGGTGCATGGTTGTCGTCAGCTCGTGTCGTGAGATGTTGGGTTAAGTCCCGCAACGAGCGCAACCCTCGTTCTATGTTGCCAGCGCGTTATGGCGGGGACTCATAGGAGACTGCCGGGGTCAACTCGGAGGAAGGTGGGGACGACGTCAAATCATCATGCCCCTTATGTCTTGGGCTTCACGCATGCTACAATGGCCGGTACAAAGGGTTGCGATACTGTGAGGTGGAGCTAATCCCAAAAAGCCGGTCTCAGTTCGGATTGGGGTCTGCAACTCGACCCCATGAAGTCGGAGTCGCTAGTAATCGCAGATCAGCAACGCTGCGGTGAATACGTTCCCGGGCCTTGTACACACCGCCCGTCAAGTCACGAAAGTTGGTAACACCCGAAGCCGGTGGCCTAACCCCTTGTGGGAGGGAGCTGTCGAAGGTGGGACTGGCGATTGGGACTAAGTCGTAACAAGGTAGCCGTACCGGAAGGTGCGGCTGGATCACCTCCTTTCTAAGGAGCACCTACAATCACCTTGCCTCATGTATGTGAGTGTGGAGGGTTTGTCAGGAGTATATGCCCGTTGCGCAGACGCTAGTTCTGCGGCGGGTGCTCAAGGGTGGAATATCAACAAGTAGCGGCCGCGTGTTCTTCTTCGTGCCTAGTACGGATGGTTTCTTCGGAAGCTTCTCCTGGAACGGTGTGGGGTGGGGTGGGTGGTTTAGTGTTTGGCACACTGTTGGGTCCTGAGGCAACAGGGCCGTCGGGATGGGGTTGTGGCTTTCGGGTTGCGGTTTTGTCTGTCGGGTTTGTTTGTTTCTGGTTTCCTGGCTGCATCGATCATGCGCGTTTGGTTTTTCCTTTGGGGAGGGCTTGTGTGTGGGGTGTGTGGTACGGGGTTGTTGTTTGAGAACTACATAGTGGACGCGAGCATCTTTTATAAGAAGCAATTTCCAAGAATATGAACCTGGATCTGTCTGCACCTTTGGGTGTGGGTGGTTTCTGTGGTTCTCTCGAAAATTTCTGAATTGATCTTTTGTGGTCAAGTTTTTAAGAGCACACGGTGGATGCCTTGGCATTAGGAGCCGAAGAAGGACGTAGGAATCTGCGATAAGCCTGGGGGAGTCGATAACCGGACTGTGATCCCAGGGTGTCCGAATGGGGAAACCCCGCCAGGGGCGCGAGCTGCCTGGTGACCCGCATCTGAACACATAGGGTGCGTGGAGGGAACGCGGGGAAGTGAAACATCTCAGTACCCGCAGGAAGAGAAAACAATAGTGATTCCGTCAGTAGTGGCGAGCGAACGCGGATCAGGCTAAACCGTTCCATGTGTGATAGCCGGCGGGCGTTGCATGGTCGGGGTTGTGGGACTTTCCATACCAGTTCTGCCGGACTGGTGAGGTGTGATGTGCAGGCATAGGTGAACGGTCTTGAAAGGCCGGCCAGAGAGGGTGTGAGCCCCGTAACCGAAATGTTTTGTGCCGCCTGGAGAGTATCCCAAGTAGCACGGGGCCCGAGAAATCCCGTGCGAATCTGTCAGGACCACCTGATAAGCCTAAATACTCCCTAATGACCGATAGCGGACCAGTACCGTGAGGGAAAGGTGAAAAGTACCCCGGGAGGGGAGTGAAACAGTACCTGAAACCGTGTGCTTACAATCCGTCGGAGCATCTGCAGCTTGTCTGTATGGGTGTGACGGCGTGCCTTTTGAAGAATGAGCCTGCGAGTTAGTGTTACGTCGCGAGGTTAACCCGTGTGGGGAAGCCGTAGCGAAAGCGAGTCTGAATAGGGCGTTGCAGTGGCGTGATCTAGACCCGAAGCGAAGTGATCTACCCATGGCCAGGTTGAAGCGACGGTAAGACGTCGTGGAGGACCGAACCCACTTCAGTTGAAAATGGAGGGGATGAGCTGTGGGTAGGGGTGAAAGGCCAATCAAACTTCGTGATAGCTGGTTCTCCCCGAAATGCATTTAGGTGCAGCGTTGCGTGTTTCTTACCGGAGGTAGAGCTACTGGATGGCTAATGGGCCCTACAAGGTTACTGACGTCAGCCAAACTCCGAATGCCGGTAAGTGAGAGCGCAGCAGTGAGACTGTGGGGGATAAGCTTCATAGTCGAGAGGGAAACAGCCCAGACCACCAACTAAGGCCCCTAAGCGTGTGCTAAGTGGGAAAGGATGTGGAGTTGCGAAGACAACCAGGAGGTTGGCTTAGAAGCAGCCATCCTTAAAAGAGTGCGTAATAGCTCACTGGTCAAGTGATTCCGCGCCGACAATGTAGCGGGGCTCAAGTACACCGCCGAAGTTGTGGATTTCAGATAATTAGCTAAGCCGCCCCTTGTGGGTTGGTTCAGGCGTCTGGAGTGGTAGGGGAGCGTCGTGTGGGCAGTGAAGTCGCGGTGTAAACCAGCGGTGGAGCCTACACGAGTGAGAATGCAGGCATGAGTAGCGAAAGACGGGTGAGAAACCCGTCCGCCGAATGATCAAGGGTTCCAGGGTCAAGCTAATCTGCCCTGGGTAAGTCGGGACCTAAGGCGAGGCCGACAGGCGTAGTCGATGGACAACGGGTTGATATTCCCGTACCGGCGAAAAACCGTCCATGTTGAACAGGGGATACTAACCGCCCGATACCTGCCCGCCCACCCTTGTGGTGACGTGGGTTTTGGTGGAGCGCGGGACCTGATCCTGGGAGGCAAGCGTATTAACAGGTGTGACGCAGGAAGGTAGCCAAGCCGGGCGATGGTTGTCCCGGTCTAAGGATGTAGGGCGAACGGTAGGCAAATCCGCCGTTCATGATGCCTGAGATCTGATGGGACCCCCTCACGGGGGGATTTGGTGATCCTATGCTGCCGAGAAAAGCATCGACGCGAGGTTTTAGCCGCCCGTACCCCAAACCGACACAGGTGATCAGGTAGAGAATACTAAGGCGATCGAGAGAATTATGGTTAAGGAACTCGGCAAAATGCCCCCGTAACTTCGGGAGAAGGGGGGCCCCAACCTTGATGGACACTTGCTGTCCGGAGGGGATCGGGGCCGCAGAGACCAGGGGGAAGCGACTGTTTACTAAAAACACAGGTCCGTGCGAAGTCGCAAGACGATGTATACGGACTGACTCCTGCCCGGTGCTGGAAGGTTAAGAGGACCGGTTAGCCTTACGGCGAAGCTGAGAATTCAAGCCCCAGTAAACGGCGGTGGTAACTATAACCATCCTAAGGTAGCGAAATTCCTTGTCGGGTAAGTTCCGACCTGCACGAATGGAGTAACGACTTCCCCGCTGTCTCAACCATAAACTCGGCGAAATTGCAGTACGAGTAAAGATGCTCGTTACGCGCAGCAGGACGGAAAGACCCCGAGACCTTTACTATAGTTTGGTATTGGTGTTCGGAGTGGCTTGTGTAGGATAGGTGGGAGACGTTGAAGCCCGGACGCCAGTTCGGGTGGAGTCATCGTTGAAATACCACTCTGGTCACTTTGGACATCTAACTTCGGCCCGTAATCCGGGTCAGGGACAGTGCCTGATGGGTAGTTTAACTGGGGCGGTTGCCTCCTAAAAAGTAACGGAGGCGCCCAAAGGTTCCCTCAGCCTGGTTGGCAATCAGGTGTCGAGTGTAAGTGCACAAGGGAGCTTGACTGTGAGAGAGACATCTCGAGCAGGGACGAAAGTCGGGACTAGTGATCCGGCGGTACATTGTGGAATGGCCGTCGCTCAACGGATAAAAGGTACCTCGGGGATAACAGGCTGATCTTGCCCAAGAGTCCATATCGACGGCATGGTTTGGCACCTCGATGTCGGCTCGTCGCATCCTGGGGCTGGAGTAGGTCCCAAGGGTTGGGCTGTTCGCCCATTAAAGCGGTACGCGAGCTGGGTTTAGAACGTCGTGAGACAGTTCGGTCCCTATCCGCTGCGCGCGCAGGAAATTTGAGAAGGGCTGTCCTTAGTACGAGAGGACCGGGACGGACGAACCTCTGGTGTGTCAGTTGTACTGCCAAGTGCACCGCTGATTAGCTACGTTCGGATGGGATAACCGCTGAAAGCATCTAAGCGGGAAGCTCGCTTCGAGATGAGATTTCCATACACCTTGTGTGTGAGAGGCCCCCAGCCAGACCACTGGGTTGATAGGCCGGATGTGGAAGCGAGGACTAACGACTCGTGAAGCTGACCGGTACTAATAGGCCGATAACTTACACCACACACCACCCCCGTAAACCCATTTCAAAAGGGGTTTACACCACGGGGCGGTAAAAAGAAAACAAGACTGCTTGCGTCCACTATGTGGTTCCCAAACAACAAACCCGTTTCACACGGCACGTTGCACAGGGAACAAAAACACAACACCATAACAACACCACACCTGCAACCCTTCGTTGCAGGGACCATGTTGTAACCAGACTTCCCACCCCCAGCCTCAAACCTGGACGGGTCGGGTAAAAGGGTTACGGCGGTCATAGCGTGGGGGAAACGCCCGGTCCCATTCCGAACCCGGAAGCTAAGACCCACAGCGCCGATGGTACTGCACCCGGGAGGGTGTGGGAGAGTAGGTCACCGCCGGAACATCATTACGGTCGAGAGCCTCCAGACACACGTCTGGAGGCTCTCCCACTTTAACCACCACACC
>NZ_QMKP01000043.1 GCF_003287955.1 Arthrobacter sp. AQ5-06
CACGTCGCGCAGGAACTCAACGGACGCCCACGCAAAACGCTCGGCTGGAATACTCCAGCCGAGCGTTTACGTGATTTACTACTAACCACCTAACCAACAGGTGTTGCAACGATCCCTAGAATCCAAGCTTTCCGGCGCCGGGCGCTTTTTTGTGCGCACAGAGTTGGCGAAGCCTTTCAGCGCGCGACGGTGAAGCTCACCAGGGTGGCCCTTCACCTTCTGCACTGACACCCCGTTCCTGGCGCCCGCCGCTGTGTCGCTCAGCCGATGAAGGTGACGAGGTCTGCGCAGAAGTCGCGTTCAGCCGTGTCCGAGAGCCCGTGACTGGCCGTCACCTCGAAGCTGATGAACTCGTCGTCGGACGGGTCTGCAGGGGTGCCGCCGTTGTCAATGAGGACCTCGGCTTTGGTTATTCCCGTATCCATGAACAGACGCGTACCGTCCGGGCCGTAGACCTTCTGGACGCCCAGGAAAGCAACCTCGATCGTCAGCGTACCGTCGCCGTTGTCAATGACTTTGTGGTCCCGATCCTGGCCGGCAACAGTGATCGTCAAATTCTTGCCGTTGAGGGTGTTCGTCCACACGTCGGTCGCACGGATCGAACCGCCTCCGTAGGCCAGGCCGTCGCCATGACGGATGAGGAGGAACATTCCCTTGGCGTTCCAGTCGTGTAGCACCGGGAAGTCTACGATGCCGGCACAGAACTGCGGATCCTCAACCTGCGCGATGACGCTGCCGGAGTCCGTCCAGTGATCGTGCTCGAGTGGCCGTGCAGACGCAGGGGCGGCCGCTGCAACAGCAATTCCGGTCATGGAGATCATGGCTATGGCGGCGGCGAGTGTCTTGTGCTTCATGTCATCTTCCTCAAAGAGCGGCCCGCAGCAGCAGGCCGGAAAGCGTCTGTTCTTTGCTTCCACCGCGGTCGTGAAGACCCACTTGCACGTCCCGGCTGCTGGTTCGGAAGCGATCTGCCCTGTGAAGGAAGGGCAACTAAGGGCTGCCTGTCGGGGGTGGAATCAACGCACTGCAGGCAACCATCGGAGCGGGCCCAGAGGCACCAAAACACAGCATGCAGTGCGCTTCGAGCCCGACTGCGATGCCGCTCAGCTACTGTTCACAGGGCTCACCTCCACACCACGAGAGTGTCCGGAGCCCCAGTCCTGCGGAGTTTTGTTGATGGGAACGCTACTCCCCGCGCGCCGTTCGCACCAGAGTTCCACAGGACCCAGGCATGGCTGTCGGCGATGTGGCCGGCATGAGCGTTGGGAAGATGCCACAGAAAAGGCGTTGCCCCGGCAGAAGGTACAGATAACTCCCCAGGGTTGACTTTCCGAGCCTTAAGCGAATACTTAAGTATGTGCTTAACAATCAACCGGAGGCGGACCTGGATCTCGTTTTTCAGGCCCTCTCTGACCGGACCCGGCGGGCCATTGTCGTCCGGCTGTGCGGCGGCCCGGCCTCGGTGTCCGAGCTTGCCGGCCCATTCGCGATGAGCCTGCCGGCAATTGTCCAGCACCTTCAGGTCCTTGAAAACAGTGGCCTGGTGAGCAGCGAAAAGATCGGCCGGGTGCGGACCTGCAGCATCGTCCCGGCCACCGTCCGGCTCGCGGAAGGCTGGCTCGGCGCCCGCCGCACCCACGGGGAGCGACGCCTCGACCGCCTGCAGGCGTTCCTTGCCGCGGAACCGGATTCGGAACCGCAATCCCACGAACCGCCACCCTCCATCCCACCCAGGAGCACACCATGAGCAATCCCATCACCCACGCCAGCTTCACCCTGGAACGCAAACTCAGCGTCCCGGCGTCGCGCGTTTTCCATGCGTTTGCCGACTACGAGAGCAAAAGGAAGTGGTTCGGCGGTCCGCCGGAATGGACCCAGGGCGAGTCCAGCCTGGACTTCCGCGTGGGCGGCCGCGAAACGGATGTTGGGGGACCCGAAGGAGGGTTCGTCTCCACCATGCACGCGACCTACCACGACATCGTCCAGGACGAGCGGATCGTCTACACCTACGAAATGCTGCTGAATGGTGAGCGCAGTTCCGTCTCGCTGTGCACGGTGGAGTTCGAAGCCGACGGCGCAGGCACCCTGCTCACGCTCACGGAACAGGGTGTTTACCTCACCGAGGAGGACCAGGTGGCCGGGCGCAAGGAGGGCACCGAAGGGCTGCTCGATGCCCTGCAGGCCTACGTCGAGGGTCACTGACGGGAGCCATCCCGCCGGTCCGCCAAAACGCGGCAGTCCTAGCCCGCCGTCGGAACTTTCCGGAGTACGACGGCGGCAAGGACTGACGCGCTCGTCATCAGTACCAGCGCGATTGCCGCAGTGGTGTGGACGCCCGAATCAAACGCCAGGCGTGCTGCGCCGCTGAGCGCGTCGGCCAGTGGAGCAGGCAAAATGACGGCCAGCTCCACGGCGCCCGCCAGAGTTTCACCGGCCTGGTGTACTGCAGTGCCGGACGCCGTTTCCTCCACCCCGGCCGGCAGCCGGAGATTGCGCTGGTAGGAGGCGGTCAGGATGGAGCCCAGGACCGCCGTCCCCAGCAGGGACCCCACCTCATAGCCCGTTTCGGAGATGGCGGCCGCCGCTCCTGATTTCTCCGCTGGAACGGAGCCCAGGATGAGGTCATTGGAAATGGTTTCCGCTGTGCCGACCCCCAGGGCGAGGATAAGCAGCGCGGCCAGCAGGAGGGCCGGGCCGGAGCCATGATCACCGAAGACTACGATTCCGTAACCGGTGGCGCTGAGGGCCAGGCCACCTGCCACCACAAAGCCCGGACGCACCTTCCGGACCAGCGGTACCACTGCCAGCCCGGCCAACACTGTGGCCACCAGGGCCGGGATCATGGCTATTCCGGCGGCTGACGGCGTCATCCCGTCCAGGAGCTGCAGGTGCTGGGCGAGGAACAGGATGAAGCCGTTGAAGGAGAACAGGGCCAGCACGTTTGCCGTGATGGCGGTGCTGAAGACCCGGTTGCCGAACAGGGACATGTCCAGCAGGGGGCTGGGCAGCCGCCGCTGGCGGCGGACAAAGACGACGCCCATGGCCAGGCCAAAGGCGACAAGCACCACCGGAGTGGCCCCGAAACCTTCGGTCGCCATTTCCTTGATGCCATACACCACGGGCACCATCACCAGCAGGGACAGGGCGATGCTGGGCACGTCCACCCGTCCGGGCCGCGGATCCTTTGATTCCGGGATGAACGCGGGGCCGAACGCCAGCAGGGGCAGCATGATGGGCACGGCGACCAGCAGGATGGCGCCCCACCAGAAGTGCTCCACCAGCCAGCCCCCAAAGATGGGGCCCAGGGCGGCGCCGCCGGAGAAGCCGGCTGCCCAGATGGCCACGGCCAGCCGACGCCGGTTTGGGTCCGGAAAAATGTTGCGGATCAGCGACAGGGTTGAGGGCATCAGCATGGCGCCGAAGAACCCCAGCGTCGCCCGTCCTGCTATCAGCCACTCCGCGCTGGGGGCAAGGGCTGTTGCTGCCGAGACTGCGGCGAAGCCAACGCTGCCGGTCAGCAGCAGCCGGCGGCGCCCGACCCGGTCACCCAGGCTGCCCATGGCAACCAGCAATCCGGCAAGCACCAGGGGATAGGCGTCCACAATCCACAGCAGCTGGACTCCCGTTGTCTCCAAGCTGCTGGCGATGGCCGGAAGCGCAAATGTCAACGCAGTGTTGTCCACTGCAACCAGGAGCACCGGAAACATCAGCAGGGCCAGCGCGAGCCAGTCGCGCCAAGGCGCCTTGGCGGGCCCTGACGGCCGGAGACCGGCTGCCGTCGCGGATGCGCTGCGGGTGTTCTGGTTGGACTGTGCGGACAATGTCATGTCGATAACTATACCGTCCAGACGGTACAGTTAAGAAACGGGGCCCGGAGCGTGCATGATTGAAGCCATGGCCAGAAATCCCGTCGCACGCGATGCAGTCCTCGACGCTTTTGAAGAACTCCTGATCGATGTGGGGGAGCGGGCTGCCACTTTGGATGCGGTGGCCAGGCGGGCCGGCGTGTCCAAGGGCGGATTGCTGTACCACTTCCCTAACAAGGAAGCGCTGATCGCCGCGGTGCTGGAACGGTTGGATCGCCTGGCCGTCGAGGATCTCGCGCTGATGGCCGCAGCAGCCGAAGGTGCGGCAGCCTACTTCATCCGTTCCTCGCTCTGGTCCGATTCGCCGATGGACCGCTCCTTTGTGGCCGCCACGCGACTGGCCGAAGTGGCCCATGAAGAGGCCCGGCGGCGCTTTGCCGCCATCCAGCAGCAGTGGTTGGACCTGATCGCGGCCGACGTCGGCACGGCCATGGCGAAAGCCGTGCTGTATATGGGGGACGGGCTGTATTTCAACGCCATGTGGGAAAGCGGCACCACCGGGGACGGCCGAGGCAGGCATGAAGATATTGAGGAGCTCCTTGCCGCCGTGGAGCGGCTGCGGGGCTGATTCTGCTCAATCATTTCGGCCGGCCCCTGATGCAAGCCCGGGTGTATCCGGACGCGCTCGAGCTCCACACCGGAATGATTGAGCAGAATCCGACGACCTCATTTGCCCGATGGCCCGGGGCGTAGGAGAATTGGTCCCTGTAATGGCTGCCACCGGCCGGCACAACAATCTGAATATGCCTTTGATCTGCGGCGGGAGAGTTCTGTTAGTAGGTACAACAGGCGCCGTAGGAGCAAATCCTCCCCAGGAATCTCTCAGGCCTACGTACCGCCGCGGCCAGGCAACCCTGGAAAGTGGCAGGCCGTCCGCCTGGGACATCCCGGATCACTCCGGAATGTCAGGACCGCTGGGCTCACCGACGGTGCAAGCGCAGCCTTGCGGAAGCAGGCCGCGCGGGAACTCGCGGGTCCCAGACAGAGCGGGGTGGAACCCGAATCGATGTGGCGTACCCTGCGCCGCCATTAGTAATGGAGTTCCTTGTGAGTGTTAGTTCCGCCTCGGCCACCTTCGTTGACCGGCACATCGGCGCCCGCCGCCAGGCCGATATCGACTCCATGCTCAAGGCCGTCGGCTACGACACTGTGGACGCGCTGGTGGATACCGCAGTCCCCGACTCCATTCGCCAGGCCAAGCCGCTGGCCCTCAAGGACGCCCTCAGTGAGGTTGAGGTTCTTGCGGAGCTGCGGAAGCTCGCGGCTAAGAATAAGACGGCTGTTCAGATGATCGGGCAGGGCTATTTCGACACCGTCACCCCCGCGGTCATCCGTCGGAACATCCTCGAAGCCCCTGCGTGGTACACGGCGTACACGCCGTACCAGCCGGAAATTTCCCAGGGCCGGCTTGAGGCGCTGCTGAACTTCCAGACCATGGTCCAGGACTTGGTGGCACTGCCCATCGCGAACGCGTCGCTGCTGGATGAAGCCACCGCCGTGGCCG
>NZ_QMKP01000044.1 GCF_003287955.1 Arthrobacter sp. AQ5-06
CTTGGTCAGCTGTTTGAGCAACCCGCCAGGACCGGTCAGGGACAATCCCCGTTCCCGGGCCATCCTCACCAGCTCACGGGCGGCCTCAGCCTCGGAAGTTTCGTTCAGTTTCGCAGTGGTGTCCGCACTCTTCACGGCATCCAGTGTCACCGTCATAACCAGCTCATTCCTGCCAGGCACACCGCCTGGCGTGTCGAGCCGGATACACCGTTAATTCCACAGTCCCGACCCTTGCGGAATAGGAGCACCGGGTGAGCATGCTGGCCTCGGTTTGATTTATGGTTCAGGTGGTGTCCGGTAGAGGATCCTCTACCGGACGACGGCGTCGGCGCTACCTGGTTGGCACCGGCTGAGTTCAGCGGGCGGCAGCGGAAGTTGAAAGATGAAGCGGTCTCGGGGGACCAAATATGCTCGTCGTCGCATCGGTAGCCACGCAGCCACGCTTGACCGTCTACGACGCGAAGATAGAAGCCCTTCGGATACTCGTCGTCCTGGCTAAGCGCTTCGGTGGCCACTGTGAGGCCGCCATCGGGTGCTCGCCCCGACGACATCACCGAGTCGCGAGACTCCGTCTGCCCGTTCAGGACCATGCGCAGATAGGGCCCAGTATCCACCGGGCACAGCAACAAGCCCTGTTGCTGGGAAACCTCGAGGATCTGAGTAAGCGTCGCCCCACAGGGAAGTCCTAGTTCGGCGACCGTACGCTCTGTGACCACCACGGGACGAGGGGCCCGGTCGTCGAAGACGACGTCCTCGAGCAGGGTTTCCGCGTGACCGTTAACACGGATGCCACGCGAGCTCAGGCAGCTCTTCAGCTGACGCCGGGAAAGCCCGCCGACCCATATTTCGAGTCGTTCGACGCGGGTTCTGTCTGGCATGGATCTCCTTTCGGTGAGTGTCTGTTACGGTCTGGTGCCTCACTCCACGAGGGGCAAGATCCCTACGTGTCCGCTTCGGACGACGAGGTGTCTATGTCTCCAAGATTCGTCTGGTGAGCCACTCAGGTTGGCTGATGAAGGGTGAATGGCTTGAGTTCAAACTGACGATCCTGGTACATCGGCTGGCCATTCGTTCCTGAAGGACGGGGCTAAGCGCTCTGTCCTCTTCACAGTGAATATAGGTGCTCTCGGTGGTTTTCCAGGCGATGCGGCTGGGTACACCGCGACCGTGACCGGGTCGTTGAGGTAGGAGGAGCGAGGTGGCCCATGCACTGTCGGCGACGGAGCAATCTGCGTACAAAACCTCGCGAGCCCGCTCCGGCTGAATGCTGGTAGACCCGTCGTCGTGGTGCCGGATGGCGTCGTTGACCAGTGCTGATGGACCACCCAACATGGCGCCGCTCTCACCGGCTGCCGGAACGAACGCCGCAACGTACATGAGGTGCCTGACCCGCTCCAGGCCAGTGATGACAGATCCACCATATGAATGGCCAAGGACTACTGGCTGTGCCGAACAGTCATCGACCGTTTCTTGGACCACTGCGGTATCCGCAGCTAGCGAACCCCTATGCAGACGAGGAACATGGACATTGGCGCCGTGGCGGCGCAGGCCGTCTGCCACCTGGTCGAAGTGGGCGGGCTGGTGCCACAAGCCATGGACGAGCACCACTTCAGTCTGCTGATTCATCCAGCAAGCCTACGTTTAGAGACGCAACTGGCGGTGAGCACGCGGGCGCAAGAGCCGGCAGTACAACTGACAGGCAAAAATGTTCCGCCCGTGAGCCGATCCCTCACCGGACGCTTGTAAGCCGGCTCTGTAGTGGCTGCGGCCCGCCTGCCGCTTGGGTGTCCTGCAAGGTAGGTTTCGGGCCAACCGCAAAAGGCGACCTAGCTCAGAGCGCCCCAAGGCGATTTGACGAGATTTCGGAGAGTGGTTATATTTTTTTCTCGTAAGAAAAAGAGAACGGAAGTTCCCCCGCTTAAAGTAGCTGTAGTTGCCTGTTTGGGGGAAGCACCGTTGCAGTAATACCTGGTCGTCGGACAGCTTGAGACGGCCAGAGCAACACCAGCAGTACCTGGTCGTCGGACAGCTTGAGACGGCCAGAGCAACACCAGCAGTACCTGGTCGTCGGACAGCTTGAGACGGCCAGAGCAACACCAGCAGTACCTGGTCGTCGGACAGCTTGAGACGGCCAGAGCAACACCAGCAGTACCGGGCCGTCAAGCAGTAGGAGACGGATGCAGAAATACCAGTAACACCTGGTCGTCGGACAGCTTGAGACGGCCAGAGCAACACCAGTAACACGGGGCGGGCAAGTTGAGAGCATCCTTATGCATTCCTTGCCCGCCCCATACCGTTCGGGTCTGCTGCTCGGTACAAGGGTCCCTTTGTTAGTTGGGAGGGCCCCAAATAGACATCGCTCGTAGTTCACGCGGACATCAAAATCCTCCGCAGCCCGCGGCGCGGCCATCAGCATCCGCCGCGCGGACCTAGACGACCTTAAGAACTCTCCTGCAGAACACGCGTCGGACCGGGTGCCCGCAAGCCGATCCTGAGCGGGCGCTATGCACTCGGCTAACTAATCCCTTTGGTTGACGTTTAGTTCGTCCAGTTCGCGGATCGTGACTCGGGCAGGTTCTGGACCCAGCACCTGTTGCGCCCGACCGTAGCTACGCCAGCAGGAAACGCTGAGGATGCTGAAAGCGATGGCACCGACACCGCCCAGGGCAATGGACATATCGAGCAGGGAGTGCGCTTCGTCGTAGCCTGGATCGTCGAACCCGACTTCGCCAAGGGCGGCCCATGCTTCGTAGGCCTGCACCCCGGAGGCAACCTTGGTCACCGTCAGGACCAATATCCACAGGAGTGCTGCCCCGCCCGCGAGGTAGGTGACTTTAATGATTCGCCTCTGCCGGTTCCAGGCCTTGAAGGTCTTCGGACGCAGCTCCGCCGGCATTGGACCCAGGGCTGCCGTGGAGCGTTTCCACCAGCGGTGCAGCAGGACCGAGGAGAGGGCCAGTGTCGCGGTCAGCACTCCAAAGGCTGCGACAAGCAGGTCTTTCGAGCTCTGCAGATATTCGTAGGCAGGATGGCCGAATGCGACGTCCCCTCGCAAAAGCGGCCCGGCAACGTTCAGGAGCCAGAAGCTGAGTAGGAAGAGACCCACTATCAAAGGCAGCTGGAAGGCGAAAACTGCGACGCCGTAGATCAGCGTCATGCGCCGACAGCGCCGCGACCACGTCGTTGTGCTTCCAGATGTCTCGGCGTGCTGAAGATCTGTCATTGAGGTCCCCCCACCTAAATGGCTACGTGGCTCCAGCTTAGCCGGGGGAAGGACACGGGCGCCGCCGCCGGGGCGCTGTCTAGGCGTGTTCCGGCAAGAGACCTTGACCGATCGAAAGGCATCTCGTGGCTTCCAGCAATGAACATATCCGGGAAAACTGCCGGAAGGGTTTTGACCCTGCCCGCCACGTGGGAGGCTTGGCAAAGAAGATTGTCGAGAAGCAACGCGAAGGCTTCGAGTTCGACTCCATCGTCGACGGCGCATGCGAATGAGCGCGACGCCCTCAATGGGATGGCGAGTTCAATCGGTCGTTGCAACACCCTTTTTATTGTGAGGTGTTGCCCATGTTGTCGAAGAAGGAACGGATCGAAAAGGAGGCCCGGTTCTGGGTGTTGATGGCCCAGGGCTCGACGCTGATCGCGGCGTGCGAGGCTGTTGGAGTGGATCGACGAACTGGCCGTCATTGGCGGCAAGCAACCGGCGGGCGGATCCCGCGCAAGAAACCCGAACCTTCGGGCCGGTACCTGTGTCTGGAAGACCGACTGCGGATCGCGGACCTGCACCTGGCCGGAATAAGTGTGCGGGCGATCGCAGCGCAGCTCAAGCGGTCTGTATCGACGGTCAGCCGTGAACTGCGCCGTAACGGTCCCGGGACGGGCGCGCGGGGGCGGGGAAAGTATGCGCCGTATGCGGCGCAGAAACGGGCCGAGCTGCGCGGTCACCGCCCCAAGGCCAGCAAGTTCGATGACCTGGAACTGGCATCCTTGGTACAGGCCAAGTTGTGCGTGAAGTGGAGTCCCGAGCAGATCAGTGACCACCTCGCCACGACGTTCCCGGACCGGGCGGAGATGCAAGTGTGTCCCGAGACGATCTACCAGGCGCTGTATGTGCAGGGCCGCGGTCACCTGCGCGCTGACCTGCACCAACACCTGCGCACAGGCCGCGCCGTGAGGCGGCCAAGACGCCCCACCGGCAAGCGGGCGGGGAAGATCCCGGACATGATCCTGATCAGCGAACGACCCGCCGAAGTCGCCGACCGCGCCGTCCCTGGCCACTGGGAATCTCAATGCTGTTGTCAAGCAGCCTGGACGCAAATGGCGGCGGCCGGCTCCCGGTATTCGGTGTGGTCGCGGAGTATGGCCCAGATGACGTTGATGCGGCGTCGGGCAAGTGCGATAAGCG
>NZ_QMKP01000045.1 GCF_003287955.1 Arthrobacter sp. AQ5-06
CGGCGCAACCAGGACCACGGAACACCACCGGCAGCAAGGCCGGGAACCCCGTCATGCCCATCGACCGAAACCCGGACAAAGATCAGAACAACCCCGCCCCATCAAACCCGACCGGTGGATCGAGGCTTAGCTGATTGAGGGCGACGCACTCAGGTAGCTCTTCACGCTGGCGCGGAGGGCCTCGGTGTGCTCGTAGATCTCCTCGAGGGAGGAAATGGGTACGCGCGATTCTTCCTTGTTGTCGTCGAAGATCCCGATGTATTTCTGCGTCCGGTTGAAGTGCAGGCGCGCGATCGGTTTGCGGTTGTTGTCGTCCAGCAGCACCGCGAAGTAGGACTTGGCATCGCGTTGGACTACGCGGGCGGGCTTCACCTCGCTGCAGACGATGGCGCGGACGATCTGGTAGCCCTCGATCTCCTCGAGTGTCGTCTCCAGGGCGTCAGCGTCGGCCAGGTCGGCTTCGGCCACCGGCGCGCTCGTGACACTCGCGGCCGCGTCCTCAGACTGCGGGAAGCCGGGGGCGCCGAGGGCCTTTTTCAGACGCTCGTTCACCTGGTCATTGAGGAACTGCTTGGACGCTTTGGTCACCAGCGCCGTGAACTGCTCACGCACCTTCTGCGTGTACGGGCCGGGATAGACACGGCCAGTAAGGAACTTGATCCATTCGTCCTCCGGTTCCTTGAACTGCGCTGCCAGCGTCCGTTTCAACTCGCCGATGTATTTCAGTTCGCCAGCGGCGTTGATGATCGAGTCGAGGTCAAAGACGTCCTTGGACAGCTTCTGCAGTTCAGGGATCAGCGACTCATCGATGTCCGTGAGGTCCAGGACCAGGAAGGGCTTCGCGTCCATCCGGTTCGGCGCATCGAGGTCCGTGAAGAACTGGTATACCTCGCCATTGGTGAGGATCGCGATGCGCGCGTTCGTCACGGCGAAGTAGCGGAAAAGCTGCGACGCGTGCTCGATTTTTACCGGTTCCGTGGACTTCTTGCACTCAATGAGGATCTGGACTTCGCCGTCCTTGACGATTGCGTAGTCGATCTTCTCGCCCTTTTTCAGTCCGACGTCTGCGATGAACTCCGGCACGACCTCCATTGGGTTGAAGACGTCGTAGCCAAGAATTGTTGAGATGAAGGGCATCACAAACGCATTCTTTGTTGCCTCTTCGGTCTGGATTACTCCTCGCTGCTGGCGCACCTTTGCTGCCAAAGCCGAGAGCTTTTCTGCAAACTCCATTTTTCCCCCTTGTAAAACTGATGGTGCTGCTTACCGTAGCGCAGGAATGTCCGAACTCAATGACCCCGAGCCAACCGCTTGCCAACAACCTGTTCCTCGCATTAGCAGGCTTCAGCTCGCCGGGGTGAGGAGGCGGTTTCCACCCTTAGGGCAAGTCCTCGATGCCAGCAGCCTGGTCGACGTCCGCGCCCGCTGAGATCCCACTCAGGACGCCGATGTAATCCAGCGTTTTGGGACTGACATGCCGCACGAGCGCAAGGGATTCCCGAAGCGCGGCGCTCTTGGTCTGGTCACCGAGCGTGCCGCGGAGTTCCAATACCGTTTCAATGCCCTCACGCTCGAACACGCGCGTGATGTCCTCGATCTGGGCCAGGCGGCCCGGCGACGGCCAGCTGATGACTTCCGAGAGCTTCCCCGTATCGAGGCGCCGCCGGAATCCGCTCGTTGTGGCGGCATCCGGCCATGCAGCAACCAGAGCAACAACGCGCGGCTTGACGGTTTCGTTGTAGTTCTGCCGGCGCTGCAGCGTGGCATCGACAATGACGGCCCCGATGTGGTCCCAACCACGGCTGACTTCGATCGAGGCGTCGATGCCGTGTGAGTCCATTAGCGCCGGAGTGTTGGCAGCATCATTATCCATAGTCATAACTGAATACTTCCACGT
The DNA here is from genome assembly GCF_003287955.1 of Arthrobacter sp. AQ5-06. GTDB lineage: Bacteria > Actinomycetota > Actinomycetes > Actinomycetales > Micrococcaceae > Arthrobacter. The sequence continues at coordinate 1,898 of NZ_QMKP01000045.1, forward strand.
GCCGCGCCACAACGGCTGGTCGGCGCCGTAGATAAGCGGCACTAAGCGCAGACGGACGACGGCGGGAGGTCCTGCCCGTCGATCGATACTCCGCTGATCAGCGGCAAACCCCCGACAACCGAGGACCTGCAGCGGATACCGATGGGGCGCCTGAGCGCTGCGGACATGAAGTCGCTGCAGGTCAGCGTCACCCAACGCAAGGGAACGACGGCGGTGTCCGACGCCGTCGTTCTTGGCGTCTTCCCGACACTGACGTACGGTGGGACGATTTCAGTATGAGTGAGAAGATCGCCGACGGCCCGCAGGACCACGGCCCACACCAGCACGCCCACGCCGCTCCGACAACGCAACAAATGCGGACCGTAGGTCAACGCCGCCGAGAGGCGGAGGAAAAATTGGAGCACCACCTCCAGGAAGCCCTCCACAAAGACGATCCGCACCACGATGCGGTATCCGAGTCCGAAGGGGCGGGTCCAGCGGACAGCGGGCAAAGATGACTTTCGGGCGGTTGAGTGTTTGGGCGTCCGCGTCCCGACGGTGAGGGTGCCGCTGTCCCGCGCCTGTAGAACTTGCGGATGTTATGGGCGGAAAGGACGGTGGGGCTCATGATGTCTGTCCTTGAAACTGGTGGACCCGCAGGACTACATTGCCCCGCTTGCGTCCGGTGTCCACGAAGCGGTGGGCCTCGACGACATCGGCGAGGTTGTAGGTCCGGTCGATGACTGCCTGATACTTGCCTTCCTCCGCGATGCCCACGAGGAAAGCGACGTCGTCGGCAGTGTATGTGAGCTTGAGGCTGCCGGCATCGCGGCGTCAGCTGCGTTCCACGAGAAGCTGGGCTTCACCAGTTTCGGGGGCGACATCACCAGAACTGGCTCCTCAGGAACGGTGAGACCGTCATCGGCCTCTTTCAGGGGATGTTTGAGCCGCGGTCTAGGGCAGCCGCGACGCCCGCAACAGCGTAGCCTCACCGGCGCGCTCGGGCTCAAGCAGCACGGGGCTGACCAGCACCGCCGGTCCTCGGTGCAGGATGCCGTCGGAGAGTACCCGGCACCGCACGCCGCCCCGCCCGCGCATCGCTTTGTGCGCGCCCGGGGCGAGCATCTCATCCATCCAGACGCAGGGGTGTGCGGGGCGCCCGGCCGCGAGCCGCACGAGGTCTCCTTGGGATTCCAGAGCGAAGTCGTGTCCCAGCAGCGGTGCCAGGTGGGCGCCTCGGAGCACAATGTTGCGCCTGGTCAGGAGCGGGTCAAGCGGTGCCGATCCGAGCTCCGCGGCGATGACCTCGAGGGACTCGATGGCAAACACGGTGACAGCGGCGTCCATGTGCGCGGCCTTGCCGAAGAAACGGTCCCCGACGATGCCCTTGCCCGCAGCGAGCTCCACCCGCCCGGCATCCGTGGTGGGGACATCCGCTGCACCTTCGCGGGCGCGGCCGAAGTAGGCGTGCGCCGGCGAGACCAGCAGATGCAGGACCTCCACGTCGTACCGGTAGCTTTCCGTCATGCCACCAAAATACCGCGTCCCGATGCCGGCTGGTCCGCACCGCGGGGAACGGCCACAAACGCAAGCGGACGACGGGGGACTGTGGAATTAACGGTGTATCCGGCTCGACACGCCAGGCGGTGTGCCTGGCAGGAATGAGCTGGTTATGACGGTGACACTGGATGCCGTGAAGAGTGCGGACACCACTGCGAAACTGAACGAAACTTCCGAGGCTGAGGCCGCCCGTGAGCTGGTGAGGATGGCCCGGGAACGGGGATTGTCCCTGACCGGTCCTGGCGGGTTGCTCAAACAGCTGACCAAG
>NZ_QMKP01000046.1 GCF_003287955.1 Arthrobacter sp. AQ5-06
CCGGCATGAGGCGCGGGTGCGGGTAGGAGGAGAGCGCGTGGCCTTCCTTGGACTTTTCCTGCCGGAATCCGTCCAGGTCCTCCTCGGCGAGCCGGCCTTCCATGAACGCACGGGCGTACATGCCGGGGGAGGCGTGGCCCTGGAAGAAGACCTGGTCACCGCCGCCGGGGTGGTCCTTGCCGCGGAAGAAGTGGTTGAAGCCGACCTCGTACAGGGTGGCGGCACCGGCGTAGGTGGAGATGTGTCCGCCTACTCCGATGTTCGGCCGCTGGGACCGGTGCACCATGATGGCCGCGTTCCAGCGCATGTACGCCCGGTACCGGCGCTCGAACTCCTCGTTGCCGGGGAACGGAGCTTCCTGGTCCACGGGGATGGTGTTCACGTAGTCCGTGGTGGTCACCATCGGAACGCCCACGCTCTGGGCGCCGGCGCGCTGCAGCAGGCTGCGCATGATGTATTGGGCACGTTCCGTGCCCTGTTCCCTGATCAGCGCATCCAGGGACTCAACCCATTCGGCGGTCTCTTCCGGATCACGATCAGGCAGCTGGTTTGTCAACCCGCTGAGGATATGGGAGGTATCTTCTCCTGCAGCCACGTCCAACCTCTCTTTGCGCGCATGCATCGGCGCCCACATGCCGGGCAGGGTGACTGTCCGGCATGAATGCGACGTGTGCGACGTATCGGTTACAACAGCCCGGTCATGTGCGCCGGGCAGGGTCCTATCACGCCTATGTCTGCCATTGAGTTCCAGGCGGTCGCCCCGCAGGCATAGTTGTCACCAGTCACTCTAGCTGTGACTCCAGCGCGATGCGTAGCCGCGTCCATGGCGTCCCGGTTGTATTTCGCCGTCATACTGGTTGTGTGACGAAAGCCGCTGCGACGCAGGCTGACGGCGCCGGATGTGACGCAGAATATGGCGGATCGCGGTGGTGGCAGCTTGAAGCGAAGGCACAAAGGGTGTTGGCTGGGAGTAATGGAAATCACTATGCGCATTGCATGTATTAGGCATTGGAGGAACACGTGAGCGAGGCCGACGCCGCCACTTCGGTAAATGTGGCGGAAAAATTGGGTTTCAAAAACGGGGATCTGATTCAGGAGTTCGGTTACGACGACGACGTCGATTTCGACTTACGTGATGATATTGAGGACCTGACAGGGTCCGAACTCCTGGACGAGGACGACCACGACGTTGTTGATGCCGTCATTTTTTGGTGGCGGGACGGCGACGGGGATCTGGTCGACACCCTCATGGATTCCCTGACCACCCTGAGTGAAAACGGGGTTGTCTGGGTGTTGACACCAAAGTCCGGGCGCACCGGGTATGTGTCGCCGGCGGAAATCCAGGAAGCGGCGCCCACTGCGGGCCTGCACCTCACCACCTCCGCAGGTGTGTCGAAGGACTGGAGCGCCACCCGCCTGGTCAGCAGGAAGAACAAGTGACGGCAGCTCTTGCCGTAGCCGGGCAGACTGTTCCGGCGGTGGGGGAGCTTGCCCCGGACTTTGAGCTGGTGAACCAGTTCGGAGAACCTGTCAGGTTGTCCTCATTCCGCGGGCAGAACGTTGTGCTGGTGTTTTATCCGTTTGCATTTTCGGGTCTCTGCACCGGTGAGCTCTGTGAAATCCGGGACAACCTGGCCGCGTTCGAGGATGCCAGGGCCACCGTCCTGGCAGTGTCCGTGGACAGCAAGTTCAGCCTGCGGGCCTATGCCGAGAAGGAAGGCTACGGCTTTGATCTTCTGGCCGACTTCTGGCCGCACGGCGCTGTCGCTACCGCGTATGGTGTCTTCGACCCGGAGAGCGGTATGGCTGGGCGCGGGACGTTCATCATCGATGCAGCCGGAACAATCCGCTACGTTGTGGTGAATCCGCGTGGGCAGGCCCGCGTGCTCGCCGAGTACCAGGATGCTCTGGCAGGTCTGGAACAGGCCTGACGCCGCATGGACCAGCAGCGGCTCGGTATCGGCCTGACGGGCTTCGCTAGCCTGCCGGCCGCTGACCCTGCTGCGCTGTCCAGTGCGGACCTTCAAGGACTGGAACGGGTCCGGGAGTTGTTGTCCGGCAAGCGACTGGCACTGCTGACCGGCGCAGGGCTGAGTACCGATTCGGGCATTCCGGATTACCGTGGGCCGGAGGCCGTGCCACGTTCGCCGATGACGTACCAGGAGTTTGTGCGCGAGTCCGCCAACCGCCAGCGCTATTGGGCTCGGAATCATATCGGCTGGTCCCACTTGCGGCACGCGGATCCAAACCCTGGGCACCGTGCGGCGGCAGAACTGGAGCGGCGGGGCCTGCTCACCGGGTTGATCACGCAGAACGTGGACCGGCTGCATGAAGATGCCGGCAGCCGGAATGTCATTGACCTCCACGGCCGTTATGACCGGGTGGTGTGCCTGGATTGCAAGCGCACGTACACACGTCACCTGCTGGCCGGGTTGCTCGAAGAACTAAATCCCGGCTTCCTGGCGCGCGCGACAACTTCCGGCTTGGTGGAAATGGCGCCCGACGCCGACGCCACTGTTGAGGACATGGCGCTGATCAGCAGTTTTGTGGTCGCTGCCTGCCCCGCCTGTGGCGGAATGCTCAAGCCCGACTTTGTCTACTTCGGCGAGAACGTGCCCAAGGAGCGTGTGGAAGACGCCTACGTGATGGTGGACAGTGCCGCCGCTTTGCTTGTTGCGGGATCATCGCTGACTGTGATGAGCGGACTGCGGTTCGTCCGTCACGCGGCGAAGTACGGCAAGCCTGTGGTGATCATCAACAGGGGCGATACCCGGGGTGACCAGTACGCCACCATCAAGCTCCACGCAGGCGTCAGCGAGGCGCTGACCTTGCTCGCCGCCGAACTCCCCGATCTTTGACCCGTGCCGGGACGAATGTGTCGATTGGCTTTTCGTCCCGCCCGTCAGGTAGAGTTTATGTTCGTTGGTTGACGCGCTGAGGTGCGAAAAGCTGGCAGTTTGGGTCTTTAGCTCAGCTGGTAGAGCGCCACGTTTACACCGTGGATGTCATCGGTTCGATCCCGGTAGGACCCACCACCAAACCCCGTTGTTGCTGGCCCGAGTGGCTGGGAACGGCGGGGTTTTTTGTTGCCCTGCGCGGTTCAGTGCGTAGGGTCGGCCCATGAGTGTGGATGGGGTCGAGTATCTGCGCGGGAGGGATTCCCTTGATGGCCGCGTGGAACTCGTGGCATGCGACCTAGGAGGCCGGAGATTTTTTGCGACGTCCGCGACCACATCCTTTCCGCACTGGGCTCCACGAGCAGCACACTGGAGCACGTCGGCTCGACATCTGTTCCCCGGCTTACTTCGAAGCCAGTCATTGACATTGTCCTGCTCGTCTAAGACTCCGCCGCTGAGGAAACGTACATCCCCAAGCTTGAGGCCGTCGGCTTCCTCCACCACCTCCGGGAGCCGGGGTGGTTCGAACACCGCCTGTTGAAGCACAAGGTTCGCCGGGTGAATTTGCAGGCTGGCGGATCGGGACTATCTCATTAACGGTGTATCCGGCGGTTTCCTTTAGTAGTTTTCAGCTGCCGGGAATCGGTCGCTGAAGGTGATGGCGAAGGCGTTCAAAGCGGGCTTCCAACGCACGGCCCATCGGGTCCT
>NZ_QMKP01000047.1 GCF_003287955.1 Arthrobacter sp. AQ5-06
ATCACGGCCCCGCCGGGGCCTGACGCCGCCCGCCTCAAGCAGGACCCTGCGCCCGGTACGCCGGCTCGTATTGATCGGAACCACGGCATCAGTGATGAAATCACCCGCCTGCATCCCGGACCAAAAACCTGCAAGAGATCAGGCCTCAAATGAATTGAATATCCCGCCATGACAACACCCATCCGCTAAGTGTTGCAATCACCGCAAGAACCCAAGGATCCCTCAGCGGGCGGCTGGTTCGAGGCGCGCCTGCGACTGCTTTAGTTGTTCATAATGCCGCTGGGGTGCGCTTGTTCGTGAAAAATGGCATTGACCAGTAGGAAAGTGCCCTTCTGGAGTCTGTGTACGGTAGCCCGCTCTTTTTCCTCGAAGCGGGAGACTTCCTCAGGCGGGGCACTTCTTCGATGGAGTTCGTCTCGTGCCTCCGATGACCAGTTTGGGATGTAGTACCCGTTGCTGTCTTTAACGTCTTCTACCGCGAATCCTTCAAGTGTCATTCGATGGACCCAAAGCCGGTACGCTTCCTCATAGTCCTCTCGTGAAACGTACCCCTTGTCAAGGACGCGTGCTTCAAAATCCGTCAAGACGCTGATCCGGAAAGCGGCAGCAAGTCTCACGTGCATCGGATTCTTCAAATCGTGAACGTTACTCTGGGCGGTCATAGCGTCCCCCTGACATGGCGTTGAAGCTTCCTTCAAAACAGTGTGGCACGTCGGCAAGTGACGACATGAGGGTTTTCATTACCAGGCACACGCGACTCGGGCGACCCCTGCCGTGAAAAAGTGCGCATAGCTCCCGCTCCACGGGATCCAGACGGCGTAAACGGTTAAGCTGCTGGTGATTCACTACTACCGACAGCACTGCACCGTCGATTGAGCGCCCGTTAGCCGGTCGATCACCGTGCCGCGGGAGCCTGCTGACATGTTCCGCGCGGTTGCTGGCCTAGGCCATTGTGAGTGTTCGTTCGAAATGGCGGTTAATTCGCAGCTCACTTTGGCGGTCCCGCGGCCCCGGTTGGATCTCTCGAGGGACGGTCGGATGGGCGCCCAAGCCGATATTCCTTTGCCGACACAGGAGCCGATCTACACCGGCCCCGCTGCCCCTGCCAGTAAGCAGGAGGGGCATTCTGCTAACCCATACCTGTCAGCGAGAGCATGGGAACACGGCGTATCAGCCCGGGCCTGGTTGGATAGGTGCTTGTTCTTGTTCTTGTTCGCGTGGATCGCTCGACGTGATGCCCGGCCCCTCGGGCCTCCTGCCGGTACGGGCCGCGCCTATGCCGGCAGCTACGACAAGGACTATGCCGATGAGGGCGCTGGTTCGGGGTGACTGGCCCAGAATGATCGTCCCGATAATAAGAGCGATGGCGGGTTCAAGGCTCATCAGTGTTCCGAATGCTGCGGAGGTCAGCCGCCGCAGGGCAAGCAATTCCAGGCTGAACGGGATCAGGGGCAGCAGCAATGCCAGGCCGAGGCTGATGATCAGGTCTTGCCAGTCGAGGTGACCAATTGCAAAGGGCCCGACGGTGACAGTCGCGGCGATCGCGGCAACAGGCATGGAGACGCCCAGTGCGTGTAGGCCGGTCACCTCGTCGCCGGCCCTTTGAGTCAGGACGATGTAGCCCGCCCAGCAGGCTGCTGCACCTAGGGCCAGGAGGACCCCGACAGGGTCTGTTGTACCGTGCCATGGTTCGGTCAGTGCAAGTACCCCTGCTGCCGCGACCAGGGCCCACAACCGGGCCCTGCCCCGTCCGAGTGCGGTGGCCACCGATAAGGGTCCGAGGAACTCCAGCGCGCTGGCGGTGCCCAGCGGCAACCGCGTCACGGCGGCCATGAACATAATGGTCATCCCGGCGGTGGCGATCCCTAACAAGACGCACGTCAGCAGCGTGGAGCGCTTGAAGGCGGTTCGCCAGGGCCGGGTGATGGCGATCAGAATGAGCCCTGCCCAGAACAGGCGCAGCCACGCCACACCTGCCGCGCCGATCTGGTCTGTCAGGCCGATCGATGCCGCCAATCCGAGTTGGACGCAGCACATGGCTGCGAGAGCCATCGAGGTGCCGCCACGTAATCCGCTGGCCTGAAGACGGGAGTTCATGTGATCAGTAGATAAGCCAGTCTTCATTCGTGTCCACGTGATAATTCAGGACATATCGTTCGCTTATCCTGCATAATGGGGATGTGGAGATCCGTCGGCTGGAGCTGTTGCTTGAGTTGTCCCGTGCCGGTTCGATGCGCGAAGTCGCAGACCTGCTGGGCACGACCACGTCCACGGTGTCCCAGCAGATCGCGATGTTGAGCAAGGAGGCCGGGACAGCCCTTCTGGAACGGGAAGGCAGAAACGTCCGGTTGACCCAGGCAGGGCGCCGTCTGGCCGCTCACGCGGGAACGATCCTCGCGGCGGTCCAAGCCGCACGGCTGGACCTCGACCCCGGTGCGGAGCCCGCCGGCACGCTACGCGTGTCGGGGTTTGTCACTGCGATCCGCACATCACTGATGCCGATCATCATCCGGCTGGCGGAGAGCCACCCCGGCGTGCAGATTGTCGTCCAGGAACATGAGCCGGCCGAAGCCCTCGCCCTGCTGGGCGCCGGAGAGGTTGATCTCGCCCTCACCTACGACTACAACCTGGCCCCGGCGCATGCTGATGCCAGGTTCGATTCCCTCCCGCTCTGGTCCACACCGTGGAGTCTGGGAGTCCTCACTGATGAGGCGAAGAACGTGCACGGCGACGCCCTTGCCGTCTTCAAGGCCTTCGCCGGCCACGACTGGATCGGCAACTCCCGCAACCAGGCAGATGAAGACGTCGTCCGAATCATCGCCTCCATGGCCGGATTCGAGCCATGCCTACGGCACAAATCAGACAGTCTCGACCTCGTCGAGGACCTCATTCTGGCTGGCATGGGCATCGGACTGCTGCCGTCAACCCGCCGAACCCAACCCGGGGTCACGCTGTTGCCCCTCACCCAACCCGGGGTCACGTTGCGCGCCTACGCCCTCACCCGCCACGGCAGCAGCGCATGGCCTCCGCTGGCCCTGACCCTGGCAGAGTTGGCCCGCGAACAACAACCGGACAGCCCATTCAGTTCGGCCGGTTCAACAGCCCAAACAGCTGTCAACAATATCGACCCATAGGAGCCGGGCATGACCATGGCGCACCCAGCCATCACCACAGACGACCAGCACCTACGGGTATGGGACTATCTCATTAACGGTGTATCCGGCGGTTTCCTTTAGTAGTTTTCAGCTGCCGGGAATCGGTCGCTGAAGGTGATGGCGAAGGCGTTCAAAGCGGGCTTCCAACGCACGGCCCATCGGGTCCT
>NZ_QMKP01000048.1 GCF_003287955.1 Arthrobacter sp. AQ5-06
CTTGGTCAGCTGTTTGAGCAACCCGCCAGGACCGGTCAGGGACAATCCCCGTTCCCGGGCCATCCTCACCAGCTCACGGGCGGCCTCAGCCTCGGAAGTTTCGTTCAGTTTCGCAGTGGTGTCCGCACTCTTCACGGCATCCAGTGTCACCGTCATAACCAGCTCATTCCTGCCAGGCACACCGCCTGGCGTGTCGAGCCGGATACACCGTTAATTCCACAGTCCCACGGGTATGAGTGGGCTGGCTTGTAGCAGAAACGACCGTTTGAGGATCCCTGAACGGGCGCTTCCGGGACCGACAATTATGCCTAGTCTCGCTCGGCGATCGTTTTCACGCCCTTCACAAGGTTGTCCCACATACCCTTCGAGTGCTCGGCTCCTTCGACGCTCGCGTTGTTGTCCTGCGACAAGGTCAGCTCGGTCATGCCGGCCCCACCTTCCAGCGTCCACGTGAGCGTGTGGTAATTCTCGGGCATATCATCCTGGCCGCTCAGCGGACTGAAATGCGTGTTCACGAGTCGCCGTCCGGGTTCGAGCTCGAGGACCACACCCTTGTCCGCATACTCCTTACCTTCCCAAACGCCGCGCCAGATGATCGGGCCGCCGATTGTCCAATCGGTCTCGACATCCGTGCCGAACATGAACTCCTTGATCGCGACATGGTCGGTGAGTACGGCCCACACCCGATCTGTTGGCGCATCGATCGTGATCGTCGAGGTCGCGACATATTTCCCATTCATTGCATTCTCCTACTTCCGGATCCAGTGGCGTCCACTCTCGTTGGCCCCTACGGTAGCTTGAAAGAAGGCGATGGAAAAGAGTCGCGCAGAACTTGGCCCCCCGCTGTTGGCAGCGAACGCCCAGAGGGCAACTCAAACTCGTCGACGGGTACCGTTCTAGCCGTCCTGGTGGGCTCCAAACAGGTTGAAACAGTCAGGGTATTCTCTCTAAATCACGTTTCAAGGGAGAAGACATGTCATTTCAGGCCTACCTCGACAACATCGAAGAGAAGACTGGGCTGACGCCGCGCCAGTTCATCGCCCTCGCCCATGAGAAGGGTTTCGAAGATCCGGCGACGAAAGCCGGGGTGATCGTCGACTGGCTGAAAGCTGACTATGACCTCGGTCGTGGTCACGCGATGGCGCTCGTGCACGTGATCAAGAACGGCGCGAAGCATGTGGCACCGGCACGGCGCACAGCGATGAGTCCGACACGCTCTGGCTTGACGGCAAGGCGAGCAAGCGGTAGCCACCCAACGCTGACGCTCGTTCCTCACTCAATCACTCGCTCATCCTTCAGTGGGCACTCAGCAGTCGGCGGCGTTCGGGTTGTGGATTTGATCGCTCGATGGCGCAGGCCGTGTTCGGTAGAGGAACCCTTTTGGGGACAGATTCGGCGCAGCGTGGGGTGTCCCGCCTGAGGATCCCGCAGCGATCACGTCCTTTTCGAGACCGGGGGCGGTCGCGAGAGACTCACCTCCCGAGTGTCAACTATGCCTCTGCGGGGAACCCGGGTAGACCGTCGATGCTCCACGCGTTCCTCTCGGCGCGGTACTCGGCCATGCCGTCCGCGCCCTTCTTCTCGGCCTGCAAGCGAAGAAGGTCACGCTCGCCGGTCATTTCCATGACGGGGACGCCCCAGCCACAGGAGTCGCTGATGCGGGTGACGTCTACCGTGATGACCGCTCGGGTGCTTGGGTGCTCGGGGTGAAGCGCCACTACTTCTTCGAATGTTGCCTCACCCGGAAGGAACACTGAGCCTCGGCCGTGCAGTCGAACGATTCGGGGCCGGCTGGCGAACGAATTGAACATGATGCACACGCGGCCGTTTTCTCGGATGTGTGCGATTGTCTCGACGCCGCTGCCGGTGTAGTCAATCCAGCCGACTCGGTGGGCGCCCAAGACAGAGAACGAGTCGTGGCCGCGGGGGGACATGTTCACATGCCCGTCTGCTCCAAGCGGCGCGGTTGCGACGAACCACATGGGCTGTTCCTCGATCCACAATTTGAGGTTCTTGTCGATGGAATCGAAGATTTTGGCCACGGTCAAAGCATAGTCCGTCGGATCGGGCCCTCCGATTCCGTCCTACCGGGATCCCTGAGCGGACACCAGTGGAGCGCTGGTTGCACGATGCCCTGCCGATGGCCTGTGGTCACCGGCAGGGCGGAGGCGCCCCTTTTATGTTTGGTCGTGCCAGTGGGTGGGAGTGCTTAGATCAGCCGGCAGATGGGTGCTCGAGTCGCCCTTTGCCGCATTAATTTGGGGCTGCGTCAGGTATAGGGCTTTGGAGAGGTCGGCTCCTTCAAGGCGGGCATCCCTGAAGTCAGCACCGAGGAGGTCCGCACCTGATAGATCGCAGCCTCGCAGGTCGGCCGCGATAAGGTAAGCGCCACGAAGGTTCGCTCCGCAGAGTGACCGGGACCTTAGCTTCCTGCCCATGAGGTCCGCTCCCGGGACGAAGGCGGCATCCAAATGGTCGTTCCCGGTTGCGAGATAGGAGGCTCTTACTTCTTCGCTGACATCCATCAGTGCTGATCGCACTCGAGCGTGGAGATCGACCAGATCCAAGGTGAGGAGCTGCTGCACGTCACCAGTCATCGCACTTCCGATGATCGTTCTAAGCCGGTCGACCTGTTGCAAGGTGTCCGGGTCGAAGGTTCTAGTCGCCGCTTCTGCCAAATACCAGAGCATTTCGTGGAGTTGCCGGACGATCTTGAACGCCGGAAACATCTCCTTTGCTGTTTCTGGGCTTGCTTTCCAACTGGTCCCTTGGAAGAGGTTTTGGGAGACGTTCTGGCCGGCTCCGAAGCAGTCGAAGACTGTACATCCTCGGAAACCCCGTGGCCGCAGACTGTCGTGGATGGTGCAAGAGAAGTCGGACGCCAGGTTCTGGCAGGGAGTTCCTGCTGGCTTGTCGAGGGCGAAGTCCGCTGTGCGGGAGAAGCCAAGGGCCGTGCAGCAGAGCGCGAAGCAGTTGCTGCAATCAGGGCGCAACGACTCTCTGTTCAGTACG
>NZ_QMKP01000004.1 GCF_003287955.1 Arthrobacter sp. AQ5-06
TGCACCTACGAGATGCCTCTCGGATTGGCCAAACGGAGTTCTAGACAAACCCCATTTTTCCCGATCCGACAGGCATTCTCCGTTTAAACCGCCGCTACACCCTCAACCCGACCGGTGGATCGAGGCTTAGGCAGGGTCGCTCATTTTTGCGGCGATCTTGAGCTGCATGCCCGCTCTGCGGGCCACCGCTATGGCCTCAGCGATGCCTTTTGCACGGCGCCATTCGGCCCAGAAAACACGCGTAGCCGCCGGCTCCGGCACCGGGTGGAACAGTTGCGGGATCGATGGGGTGGTGGATGACCCGTCGGATTTTCACGTCCGGGGCGCTGTTGGCCTGGTGCTGCGAAATGGCCACCAGTGACACGTCCCGGCTGAAGGCTTCATATACCCGGCACAGCGCCGGCGTCATGACCGAATGAATAGTGCTGACCACTGGAATCCGGGGTGGGCGGTGCCGGTACAACGGTCCCGCCAGGGTGTGGTCATGGATGATATCGACGTCATCCAGTCCGGCGTAGGCCCTGATCAGGTGCGGCAGTTCTGAGCTTGTTTCGCCCATGGGGGCACGCTCCGCCCGGCGAAACCGCCGATCCGTTCTACCGGGCAGGTGCTGTCGGCCGCCGCGGCAAGCACCACGCTGTGCCCGGCCGCCGCCAGCGAGGTGGCCAGCGCATGGATCATCGCCTCCGTTCCGCCGTAGCCTAGGGGCGGGACAGGGAGCGATGGTGGAGCTATCAGTCCTATCCGCAAGATGCGCGCTCCTGCTCGGGGTTTAGCCTGTCCTGTCCAGCTTCTCGGCGAGCTCAACCAGATCGGCAAGGGGGGGACGTGTCCCGCGGTGGAACGTCATGCCCGGCGGTAGCCCATCGATCGTGGCCTGGCTGCCGGTCACGTCGATGGTGATCCGGCCGTCGCCTATGGGGCAGTTGGTGATGTGGACCCGGCCCCAGGACTCCGGCAGCACCGGGTCCATCCACATACCGTTCATGGAGACGTGGGGGTCATACCGGAGCAGTGTGCGCAGCAGATGCACCGGGGTGGTGGCAGCCCAGGCCTGGGGCGAGCAAGCTGTCGGGTAAGGCACCGGTTCCGGGAAATCAGCACGGTCAAATCCGCAGAACAATTCAGGCAAGCGGTGGTCCGTGAAATCCGCCGCCTCAATAAGCCCGAGGGCAACCCGCCGGGCCTCGTCCACAAATCCGTACCTCATCAGGCCCGTAGCAATCATCGCGTTGTCATGCGGCCACACGGATCCGTTGTGGTAGCTCGCAGGGTTGTAGGCGCCCATATCCGTGGCCAGGGTGCGGATCCCCCAGCCGCTGAACATTTCCGGCGACATCAGCCGGGCCGCCACCAGGGGCGCCTTGTCGGCGTCGATAATCCCGTTCCACAAGCAGTGCCCCATGTTGGAGGCACAGGCATCCACGGGTCTCTTGTCCCGGTCCAGTGCGATGGCGTAGTAGCCACGGTCCGGCAGCCAGAACTGTTCGTTGAACTGCTTTTTAAGCTGCGCCGCGCGTTCCCGCAACTCCCGCGCCAAAGCCAGGTCGCCGGCGTCGTACGCCATCCACGCCCGGGCGATGTAGGCGCCGTACACGTAACCCTGCACTTCGCAGAGGGCGATCGGCGGCTCTGCCATGCGGCCGTCCGCGAAATTTATGCCGTCCCAGGAATCCTTCCATCCCTGGTTGATCAGCCCCTGGTTGTTGAGCCGCTGATATTCCACAAAGCCGTCGCCGTCGCGGTCCCCGTAATCCCTGATCCATTCCAGCGCCCTGTCAGCGTTGGGCAGCAGTGCGGCCACCTGGTCCGCGGCGAGGCCCCAGCGGCTGACTTCGCCGAGCAGCGTGACGAACAACGGCGTGGCATCGGTCGTGCCGTAGTAGGCGGACTTGCCGCCTAGTGCCAGGCCCGTGCTGACGCCCAGCCGGACCTCATGGAGGATCCGGCCGGGCTGCTCTTCGGTCAGCGCGTCCACCACGTTGCCCTGCCTTTCGGCCAGCGTCTGCAGGGTGTCCAGGGCCAGCGACGGGTCCACAGGCAGCGCCATATAGGACGAGAGAAGCGAATCGCGGCCGAAGAGGGCCATGAACCAGGGGGCACCCGCCGCGACGACGGTCCGGTCCGGGTGCAGCGGGTCCTCGATCTGGAGGGCCCCGATGTCGTCATGACTGCGCTGCATGGTGCGGGCAAACGACACGTTGCTGATGTGCGGGGCGGGGATCTTCCGTAGCCACTCCTGGCGCCGTATTTCCGCAGGCGAGGTGCCGGTTTCCTGGCGCTGGAAGGGCGCGGGCGTTTCGGCTGCGTCCAGTAGCGGCGACACCGTCACCCTCGTGCGCCACTGGCCGTGGGGCGGCACCACGGTGCGGTAGCCCAGGCCGTCGTGACTGAAAGTCGCGTCGGGAGCCTGCAGGACGACCCCCTTATGCATTCCCCGCCAGACGCCCTTGATGGTGAGGGAGTCGTCTTCCGGGTGCCGGGACTGGTCCCAGTGCCGGATGATCCGGGCGTCCTTCACCTCAAAGAGGTCCGCGAAGTCCGCGTCCATCGCCAGTTCCACCACGCACACGGCCGGCTCGCGGGAATGGTTCCGGACGGTGATCTCCTCCAGGATGCCCGTGCCCACCTCGCGGTTTCGTTCAACGATCAAAGGGCTGTCCGCATGGCCGGCTGCCCGGCCCGGCCGGCCGATGAAGACGGCCCGGTACGGTTCGAGGGCACGGGCGGCCAGCGACTCCAAAGTCACATCATTGACCGTCAGTCTCCAGCGGGAGACGATGCGGGTGTCCTCATGGAACACGCCATGGGGGCGGTCGGAGTACATGTCGCCGGCAAGACCGGAAATGCAGAAGTTCGAGCCATCCACAAGTGTCACCGTGGCCCCCAAAGGGCCAGCCGCGGTGTCAGCATTCCATCCAGCCATCCCTGGCTCCTTTGACGCTTATCCGGTAAGCAACGCTGCGGGGCCCGTTCCTGTGGATCCCGCGGTGGATCAGAAGGGCTGCCGCCGCGGATCAATCAGTCGTGGGATCTTCGTCCTCGTCGGCTCCAACGGAGCCTGATGGGCAACAAATCTGTGATGGCCGACCTCCATCAGGAGCACGTTGGTTCTATGACCCTACGCTTGTGGTTCTGTGGACGCTAGGTGCGGAACCCACCACGTATCCCTAGACCGCTTCGAGGACGCTGACGTAGTTGGCGATGCCTACGCCGCCCATGTTCTGGACGGCGGCGCGGCTCGGGTTGGCGAGCTGCATGTCACCTGCCGTGCCGGTGAGCTGCATGGCGGCGATGACGTGTTGGGATACGCCGGTGGCGCCGACGGGGTGGCCTTTGGCTTTGAGTCCGCCGGAGACGTTGATGGGCAGCTTCCCGTCCTTGAAGACCCAGCCTTCCTGCACAGCGCGGGCGCCCTGGCCCGGTTCGGTCAGGCCCATGGCCTCGTACATGAGCAGTTCGGCGATGGTGAAGCAGTCGTGGACCTCAGCGAAGTCCAGGTCCCCGAGTTCGACGCCGGCCATCCCCAGCGCGCGCTGCCAGGACACCCGGGTGGCGGCGAAGGCGGTGGGGTCGCGGCGTTCGGCCGGGAAGAAGTCGTTGGCGTGGCCGAAACCGGCGAGCCTTACCGGCGCAGTTGCCCCACCGGTTGGTGAGACGGACAGCACGACGGCGGCGGCGCCGTCGGACACGGGGGAGCAGTCGGTGCGGCGCAGCGGATCGGCGACCATCGGGTTCTTGTCCGAGACGGTGCGGCAGAACTCCTCGCCGAGGTCCTTGCGGAGCTGGGCATAGGGGTTGTCGACGCCGTTGCGGTGGTTCTTCGCCGCGATGGAGCCCAGCACGTCGCCCAGCTGTCCGTCGCCGCGACCGTAGCGCTTTTCGTAGTGCTTGGCGACGTCAGCGAAGAGCCCGGTGAAGCCGGTGGTGGACGTCCGGCCGGCCATGTCGTAGTCAGCGCCCAGCAGGGCAGCGCCCACAACGTCGGCGCCGGCGTGCGTCATCTTCTCGGCGCCGATCACCAGCACAGTCTTCGCCGTCCCGGCCAGCAGCGACTTGGTGCCCTGCTGGAACGCGGCCGAACCGGAGGCGCAGGCGTTCTCCACACGCGTGGCCGGGACGTTGGCCAGCTGGTCCGAGACCTGCAGTGCCAGGGATGACGGGAAGGCCAGGGGCATCATGCCGGAGTTGAACTGGCCAGGTAGATCTCATCGATCTGGCCCGGTTCGATGCCTGCGTTGGTGATTGCGTCGGTGGCCACCTGGACGATCAGGACTCAAGGGTCTCGTCGGTCAGTTTGCCGAAGCGGCTGTGACCCCAGCCGGTGAGCAGGACATCCTTGCCGAACTGTTCCTTGAGGCTCATGCTGTGGCTCCATCCAGAGCGGTTTCTTCGATCCAGTTTCGTCCAGGGACACCGTGAACACGACTTCGGTCTTTTCGCGAATTTCCTCCACGGTGACCCCCGGCGCAAGGCGGGTCAGCGTGAGCTGCCGCCCGCCGTCGTCGTCCGATTTCACGATGTCAAAAACGGCGAGATCGCTGATGATGCTGCATGGATTCGCAGTGAATCCCGGCCTGGTGCTGGAGGGCAGCTGGGGAATGGGGGCGGCCGTGTTCGACCAGTTGGGCCGGCCGGTTGGCGCGCTTTCACTCACCGGCATCGAACCCCGGTTCCGGCCGGAACGGCAGGAGTTCCTCGGCAAACTGCTGGTGGAGGAAGCCCACCGGATCAGCTCCACACTGGGCAGCCGCTGATTCCTTGGCTTGCGCCGGTGAGTCCGGACTTGCGCCGCTGAGTTTCCCCGGCTTAGGGAAGGAACGACGACGGCGCGCCGCGCTTTCGGGGCGACCCGCCGCCGTCGTGCCCCAAAGGTGGGGAATTCCAGCGTTGTGTGGAGCGCTTATTTCCACCACGTATCGAAGATGGTGACCGGCACAGTGCGCTTGTGGCGCGTGCGGAGGTACTTCTGCTCGATCAGCTCGGCTGCCGCTTCGGGGATCTCCCGGCCTTCGAGGTAGTCATCGATCTGGTCGTACCTGATTCCCAGTTCGTCTTCGTCGGTGCGTCCGGGCTTGCCGTCCAGGAGGTCGGCGGTGGGCACCTTTTCCCAGACCCGGGCAGGGGCACCCAGTTCGGCCAGGAGTTCGCGGTTCTGGCGCTTGTTCAGGCCGAACAGCGGCAGGATGTCCGCGCCGCCGTCGCCGAATTTCGTGAAGAACCCGGTCACGGACTCTGCGCCGTGGTCGGTGCCGATCACCAGGTAATTGTGCTCGCCGGCCAGCGCGTACTGCGCGATCATCCGCGTGCGAGCCTTGGTGTTTCCCTTGTGGAAATCGGAGATCTCCGAGCCCACCGTCTTCTCGAATTCGTCCTCGAAGCCATCCACGGCGGCGGAGATGTTGAAGGTCCATTCCGTCTTGGCCTGGATGAAGTCCAGGGCGGCCTGGGCGTCGTCTTCGTCGTGCTGGACGCCGTACGGGAGGCGGACCGCGACGAAGTTGGCCTCCACACCCTCGGCCGCAAGCTCCTCCACGGCCAGCTGGGCCAGACGCCCGGCAAGCGAGGAATCCAGGCCGCCCGATATCCCCAGGACAAAGCCCTTGGTGCGGGTTGCCCGGAGGTAATCCTTGAGGAAACCCACCCGCTTGCGCACCTCCCCGGCGGGGTCGATCCGGGGCTGCACGCCCATTTCTTCGATGATGGTGGCCTGGAGTTCGCGCATGAGTCCCAGCCTAGTTCCTCAGGGGCGCTTGGCTCCGCCGTGGAGATGGAAAATGCACCCTATTTGCAGGTCAGTCAGCAGTGTCAACAACGCTCAACTGTGTCCTGGGATTAGCTGACTTTCGGCGCAGGCCCGGTGGAACCGCGGACGGTCAGATGGGTGGGCATGACTGAGCGGCTGCGGTTCCCGCCGCCGGCCAGCGGGTTCAGTTGGGCCAGGAGCATCGAGACGGCCACGCGGCCCGCCTGCTCTATCGGGGAGGCCATGGTGGTCAGCGGCGGGTTGCAGAAGTCTGCGCCGAAAATGTCGTCGCATCCTACAATGCTCATGTCCTCCGGGACCCGGATGCCGCGTTCGCGCAACCGCTGCAGCATGCCGATGGCGATCAGGTCATTGAACGCGATGCAGGCCGTGATGCCGCTGTGGACGGCGGCATCCGCCGCGGCTGCACCGGACTGGGTCTTCGGCGCGAATGGGCCGAGCCGGCGGACTTCAACGCCTCGTTCCACAGCGGCCTCCGACAACGCGATCCACCTCAGGGAACTGGACTGGGACGTCAGGGGTCCGGCGATGTAGGCGACCCGGGCGTGGCCCAGCGAAATGAGGTGGTCAAGGGCCTGGCTGGTGGCGGACGGAGTATCGATGATCACGGCCGGAACCCCTTCGACGTCGCGGTTGATGGTGACCATGGGCATCTTCGCCGCGGCGGCGAGGAGGACGTCGTCAGTGAGGCGGGAGGCGGCAACAATGATGCCGTCGGCGCTCTTGCGCAACTGTTCCATGGTGCTGGCCTCCACTTCATCCGATTCCTCCGTGTCCACCAGCAGCTGCGTGTAGCCGGCTGCTTTGAGCTGGAGCTGGGTGCCACGGATGAGGTCGAAGTAGAACGGGTTGGTGATGTCCGGGACCAGCACCCCAACGGCTCCGGTACGCCCGGAGCTTAAGGCCTTGGCCTGGCTGTTGGGGGTGTAGTGCAGCTCTGCCGCGGCGGCCTCGATGCGCTGCCTGGTGCGGATATTCACGCGGTCCGGTGTGGAGAGGGCGCGGGAGACCGTGGATGCCGCAACCCCGCACTTGGCGGCGATGTCGTGAATTGTGGCGGGGCGGTCTACAGCAGCTGGTTGCGTCGCCATGGCGCGCTCCTCTCTGTACGGAATGACCTGGAAATGGAAGTCGCCGTTGTGACTCCTACCACAACGCCGCTAGGTCAAGATTGCCACAACCTGCCAACATATGGCAATCGGTTGTCATTGCCATGCCTCCGAGGCTAGACTGGCGGCAGTACCCGAAATGTGAACTGAGTCACCGCGCGCCGGAGCAGGATTCCACGGCTGCCCGCACCGCGCTGGCAGAACCTAGGAGATCACCATGACCGAAACACCAACCGCAGTGTGGCCGCTCTCCGGATTCGGTGACGAAGTGGACCCGGATCCTGCCGTGCAGGCCGCCGTACTGCTGGCCCTCGGTGCCAGCCACATCGAGGTCCGCAGCGCCTGGGGCGCCAACGTCTCCGAGCTGGAGCCCGAGGCTGTTGCCCGGCTCAAGGCAATCCTCGATGACAAGGGCCTGAAGGTCTCCGCTGTCGCCAGCCCCATCGGCAAGGTGGACATCAGCCTCCCCGTGGAACACGAGCTGGAACGGCTGCGCCAGATCATCTCCGTGGCCAAGGCCCTGGACGCGAAGTACATCCGCATCTTCTCCTTCTACCGTGCCGAGGGCCAGAGCCAGGAAGACATCCGCGAGGACGTCATCATCCGCATGGCCGCACTGGCAGCGGAAGCGGCGGAGTCCGGCGTCGTACTCCTGCACGAAAACGAGAAGGGCATCTACGGCGATACGCCGGAGCGCGTGCTGGACATCATGGAATCCGTCGACTCGCCGGCGCTGCGCATCGCCTGGGACAACGCCAACTTCGTCCAGGTCGGCGTCAAGCCCTACACCGACGCCTACGCCATGCTGCGCCCCTACCTTGAGTACTTCCAGGTCAAGGACGCCCTGTTTGGATCCGGCGAGGTTGTGCCGGCCGGCGAGGGCGACGGCGAGCTGGACGCCACCATCGCCGCGTTGAAAGCGGACGGGTTCACAGGCTTCGCCTCGCTGGAACCGCACCTGGCCAGCGCCCACGAGCTCGGCGGCTTCTCCGGACCCGTTGCCTTTGGGGTTGCCGCTCGCGCTTTTGCCGCCCTGGCCGCCAAAAACGGAGTGGAACTCTCCTGATGCTCAAGGCGGCAGTTATCGGTTGCGGCGATGTATCGGCCGTCCACTTCGAAGCACTTTCAAAGCTCGACGGCGCCGAACTGGTAGCGGTCTGCGATACGGATCCGGAGCGGCTGGCAGCCGCGGCAGCCGCCTATGGTGTGCCCGGCTTTGCGGACCATCTGAGCCTGATCGAGCGGTTGAGGCCAGACGTTGTCCACATCTGCACGCCCCACGATCAGCATGCCTCGCCCGCGGCCGATTGTCTGGAGCGGGGCGTCAACGTCATTGTGGAGAAGCCCCTGGCGCACACGCTGGCGGAGGGTCGGCGGCTGTCGGAGGCTGCCGAAAAGAGTACCGCCAAAATTGCCGTGTGTTTCCAGAACCGCTATAACGCCACATCGCAGGCCATGCACGCGCTGTTGTCCTCCGGCGGGCTGGGCGGCGTGGTGGGAGCCTCCGCCACCGTGATGTGGCAGCGGAGTCCCGAGTACTACGTGAACCGGCCCTGGCGCGGAACCTGGGCGGGAGGCGGCGGTGGCCTCATGATGAACCAGGCCATCCACACCGTGGACCTGCTGCAGTGGCTCGTGGGCGAGGTGGTCTCCGTCAGCGGCCATGCCTCTACCCGCTTCCTGGGCGAAACCATCGAAGTGGAGGACACAGCCGAGTTCGTTTCCGTGCACGCCAACGGCGCCCGCAGCGCCTTCTACGCCACCCTGGCCAACGCCGTGAACGCCCCCGTGACACTGGACATTGTGACGGAGAAGGCCACACTGAGCCTGCGCGGCGATCTCACGGTGACGTATTCCGACGGCCGGGTTGAGGTGGTGCCGGAGCGCGTCGTTGAATCCGGAGGCAGGGCCTACTGGGGTGTCTCGCATGAGCTCCTCATCAACGACTTCTATTCCCGGCTGGGCGATGACGGTCCGTTCTGGATCAATCCCGGCGAGGCTGAAAAATCGCTACGGATTGTCAAGGACGTCTACCTCCAGAGCTATCCGGATTCAGCTGACACCGTCTCCTGAGCCCAACCTTTGGGAAGCGGTTGCGTGTATGCGCCGACTCGGCTTGATTCCTCAAATCGCTGCACATATCGCGGTGGAAATAGCCCGCAAATAACGATTCCGGCAAAAGTCCAGAAACTCTTGACAATCGGTTGCCAAAGTCGGCAACAGTGCGTAATGTAAATCTCACAGCACCGGAATGTGGCGCAGGCCACACCGGTTCAGGACAGAGAAGTTCACACCAGTTCCACGGACTCATAGGAGCCAACAATGAAGTTAGGTCCCAAGGCGGCCATCACCGCCATCACCGTCAGCGCGGCTCTCGCGCTGACAGCCTGCGGCGGCGGCACTGCTAAGCCCGGGTCTGGCGTTCCGGCAGCCACCGCCCTGACCATCGGCGCGCTCGCGGATGTCCGGTCATGGGATCCGGCCCAGGCTCACGTGGGCCACACTCTTCAGCCCTACCAGGCGGCCTACGATTCGCTGATCCTGCGCGAGCCGGACGGAAAGCTCAGCCCCATGCTGGCGACGGCGTGGAAGTACAACGCGGCAAACACGGTCCTCACCGTTGATCTCCGCACGGACGTCACCTTCAGTGACGGAGCCAAGTTCGACGCCGAGGCCGCCAAGTCCAACCTGGACCACTTCAAGAAGGCCAACGGCCCGCAGATGGCCCAGCTGACCTCCGTTGCGGACGTCAAGGTGGTGGATGCCGACACCATCGACCTCAACCTGACCACCCCGGACCCTTCACTGGAGTACTACCTCAGCCAGGCCGCCGGCCTGATGGGCAGCCCCAAGGCTCTGGGTACCGAAGCCATCAAGACCGAACCTGTTGGCAGCGGCCCCTACGTGATGGAGAAGGCTTCATCGGTCAAGGACTCCCAGTCCGTCTTCAACGCCCGCAAGGACTACTGGAACAAGGACCTGCAGAAGTACCAGAAGCTCACCTTCAAGATCCTTGCCGACATAACGGCCCGCACCAACGCCCTGGTGTCCGGACAGGTAGACGCTGCACTCCTGGACCCCAAGACAGGCAAGCAGGCCGAAGGCGCCAAGATGATTCTGGCCAAGAACGAGGTCGACTGGCAGGGACTGCTGCTCATGGACCGCGACGGCACCAAGAACCCTGCCCTGAAGGATGTCCGCGTCCGCCAGGCCATCAACTACGCCTTCGACCGCAAGACCATCCTGGACCAGGTCATGCTCGGCCAAGGCACCCCCACCTCCCAGCCGTTCGGCAAGGAGAGCGGTGCCTGGGATGAAAAGCTCGAGAACAAGTACCCGTACGATCCGGCCAAGGCCAAGGCGCTCCTGAAGGAGGCCGGTTACGCGTCCGGTCTGACTATTGAAGTCCCTGCCATCCCGAACTTCGAGACCCAGATCTCCGTTGTCAAGCAGCAGCTCGCCGACATTGGCATCACCATGAATATCGGTGCTGCCCTGACCAACACCTTCACCAGCGACGTCGCCGCGCAGAAGTTCAACACCATGTACTTCTCCCTCTTCCAGGGTGAGCCGTGGGTCGCCATCAACCAGATGATCTCCACCAAGGCTCTGTACAACCCGTTCAAGAACACGACCCCTGAACTCCAGGCCAAGATCGACGCCGTCCAGAACGGCGGCACGGATGCAAACAAGCTGGCGCAGGAAGTCAACAAGTATGTTGTGGAACAGGCTTGGTTCGCCCCGCTCTTCCGGGTCAACCAGATGTATTACCACAACTCCAAGGTGGACGTGAAGCCGCAGATCCAGATGGCTGTCCCGTCGATCTACAACTACTCGCCGGCCAAGTAGTCCCAGCGACGTAGCCTTCCAGTTCCGGTAGCCCGACCAGCCAAGGGCGGGGTACCGGAACCAGGCAGCCATCCAAGGCCAGTTCAACGGAGCCAGCAATGATCAGATTCATCCTCAAGCGCCTCGGCAGCGGACTCGTGGTCCTGTTTGCCGTCTCGGCACTCACGTTCTTCCTGCTCTACATCTCGAGCGGCAGCATCGCCCGGAACATCCTGGGCGACCAGGCAACGCCAGAGCAGTTGGCATTGAAAGAGGCCGAACTCGGCCTGGACCAGCCCATCCTTGCCCGCTACTTCAGGTGGCTCGTGAACGCCTTCGGCGGTGATCTCGGCGCTTCCTGGTTTACCTCGGAGCCCGTGACCAGCTCCCTCGCCACCCGCATCCCGGTGACCATGACCATGGTCTTCACGGCCATGATCCTCATCGCGATCATCGCAACACTTATCGGCGTCGCTGCGGCAGTGAAACGCGGCTGGGTTGACCGCGTGGTCCAGATCGGCGCGATCATCGGTGACTCCGTCCCGGGATTCGTGATCGGCGTTCTCCTGGTGACAATCCTCGCCATCCAGCTTGGACTGTTCCCTGCAACCAGCACCATTTCCCCCGGCTCACCCCCGGACGCCTGGGTGCTGTCCATGACCCTTCCCGTGATCGCCCTGCTGATCAACGGCGTCACCGGCGGTGCGCAGCAGATCCGCAGCGCCGTCATCAAGCAGTTGGAGCGCGATTACGTCCGCACACTCCGCAGCCGCGGCATCGGAGAGCGCGAGATCCTCTTCAAGCACGTCCTGCGCAGCGCCGCACCGGCCGGCCTTACCGTCCTCAGCCTCCAGCTGATCGGCATGCTCGGCGGTGTGGTCATCCTCGAACAGATCTTTGCCCTGCCCGGGATGGGCCCCCTCGCCGTCACTGCAACCAGCCAGAGCGACCTGCCCGTGGTCATGGGCGTCGTTATGTACACCGTCGCCGTCGTCATTGTGGTCAATCTCCTGGTGGACCTCGCGAACGGCTGGCTCAACCCGAAGGTGCGTACCTCATGACCGAGTCCGTAGAAACTTCTGCCCTCACTCCACTTCCAGGGACAGCAGGCCAGACCGGAACTGTGGTGCGTTCACACATTCTGAAGCGGCTCTTCAAGAACCCGCTCGGCATCATCGCCGTCGGAATCCTGCTGACCATGTCGCTCCTTGCAGTCTTCGCAGATGTGCTGGCACCGTTCGAAGAGAACTTCGCCAACATCTCCAAGACACTGGCAGACCCCGATGGCGTCAACATCCTGGGCACCGACAGCGCCGGGCGCGACGTCTGGAGCCGGTTGCTTTTCGGCGCCCGCCTGACCCTGCTCTCAGCACTCCTGTGCGCCGGCGTTGCAATCGGCATCGGCCTGCCGGCCGGACTGATCGCGGGCTACTACGCCGGCAAGTTCGAAGCCATGTCCAACTGGGTGGTCAGCATTCTCATGAGCCTCCCGGGCCTGATTGTGCTGCTGACCATCCGGGCAGCCTTCGGACCGTCTGTGTGGATCGCCATGATAGCCTTCGGCATCCTGATCAGCCCGTCCTATTTCCGCCTGACGCGCACCACTGTGCAGTCTGTGCGTAATGAGCTGTACGTAGACGCGGCACGCGTTTCCGGCCTGTCCGATCTCAGCATCATCACCCGCCACATCTTCTCCGTGGTCCGGGCACCCATCATCATCCAGACCGCGGCCATTGCCGGTGTGGCCATCGCCATCCAGTCCGGACTTGAGTTCCTGGGCCTGGGCGATCCTTCCAAAGCCAGCTGGGGTGTCATGCTGAGTGAAGGCTTCAAGAACGTCTACCTCAAGCCGCAACTGCTGTTCTGGCCGGCCTTCGCCATGGCATTGACCATCGGTGGCCTGGTGCTGCTGGGCAACGCCATCCGCGATGCGCTGGAGGACAGCGAGAAGATCAAGCACCGTAAGAAGCCAGTGGTAAAAGGCACGACGGCGGCACCCGCCAAGACACGCGCCGAGCGGAGGTCCGTGGCCGCCGTGGACGTCGGAACCGAACACCACCTGCTGAAGGTCACCAACCTCGGTGTCGGCTACCCCCAGGCTGACGGTTCGGTCAAGAAGGTGGTGGACGATGTCTCCTTCTATGTTGACCGCGGCGAGATCCTGGGGATCGTGGGCGAGTCCGGTTCTGGAAAATCCCAGACGGCCTTCTCCATCCTCGGCCTGCTGCCGGACAACGCTCGGATCGTCGCCGGTTCCATCCAGTTCGACGGCAACTACACCGTGGCTCCCGGTGATGAACGGGTGAACCAGGGCCGGCTTTCCAAGCTCCGCGGCAAGCGGATCTCCTACATCCCGCAGGAACCCATGAGCAACCTGGACCCGGCCTTCACCATAGGCTACCAGCTGGTCACGCCCATGGTGCGGGTGCTCGGTATCTCCAAGGCCGAGGCAACCAAGCGGGCCATGAAGCTGCTGTCCGACGTCGGCATCGTGAACCCGAAGCGAACCTTTGACGCCTACCCGCACGAAGTCTCCGGCGGCATGGCACAGCGCGTGCTGATTGCCGGCGCCATCAGCTGCGAACCGGATCTGGTTATCGCTGATGAGCCGACGACGGCCCTGGACGTCACGGTTCAGGCCGACGTTTTGGACCTGATCCGTGAGCTCCAAATCCGCCTGAACATCGGCGTGGTGCTGGTGACGCACAACTTCGGCGTCGTGGCGGATCTTTGTGACCGGGTTGTGGTGATGCAGAACGGGCGCCTTATTGAAGAGGGTCCGGTCCGCGATATCCTCCGCAATCCGCAGGAAACCTATACCCAGACACTGCTGGGATCCATGCTGGAAGGCAAGGAACCCATGACCATGCTCGTTTCATCTAGCCCCAAGGGAGCCGCATCATGACTGCATCCGCAGGCCCTGTTTCCGGCAGCGCAGCTTCCGGCGGCGGGGCACAGATCCGCGCTGAACTGCTCCGGGTAGACAACCTGGTGGTGGAGTACCCGGGCAAGGGATTCCGGGCCAAGCCCTTCCGTGCCCTCACTGCTATCAACATCTCCATCGGCCAGGGCGAGACCCTGGGCCTGGTGGGGGAGTCAGGCTCCGGTAAAACCACCCTCGGCCGGGCGGTCCTCGGCCTTGCACCTGTCACGGGCGGCAAGATCATCTTCGAGGGCAACGACATAAGCCGCGCCAGCCGCAAGCAGCGCCGGGTCCTGAGCCGCGACCTCCAAGTGGTGTTCCAGGATCCGTACACGTCGCTCAACCCCGCGCTGGAGATCGGCGACATCCTGGCTGAGCCCCTCGGCGTCCAGGGCAAATCGCCGGCCGAAGCCAAAAAGCGCGTTCGGGAACTGCTGGACCAAGTAGGCCTTCCGAGCGATGCCATCCACCGGCTTCCGCGTGAATTCAGCGGCGGACAGCGCCAGCGTGTGGCAATTGCCCGGGCCTTGGCGCTTTCTCCGAAGCTGATCGTCTGCGATGAGCCGGTGAGCGCCCTGGACCTTTCCACCCAGGCCCGTGTGCTGGACCTTTTCCTGCAGATCCAGAAGGACACAGGCGTCTCCTACCTCTTCGTGTCCCATGATCTCGACGTGGTCCGCCACATAAGCCACCGGGTGGCTGTTATGTACCAGGGCGAGATCGTGGAGCAGGGGCCGGCCGACTTCGTTACGAGCACCCCGGGACACCCGTACACGCAACGGCTGCTGCTGGCCTCCCCGGTCCCTGACCCGGACCGCCAGGAAAAGCGACGTGCGGACCGTCACCGGCTGCTGGAAGTCCAGCGGATGCAGAACGAACAGGCCGGCGTCCTCGCCTGAGGACACCCGTCTGGGACTGAAGAACACACAACAACGAAGGAACAACGTGGCCAAAATAGGCGTACAGGCGATGATGCTGAAGGACAGCTTCACGGAGCTCGGGGCGTTTGAAACGCTCCGCAAGGTGAGCGCGATCGGCTACAACGCCGTCGAAATCTCGCAGATCCCCATGACCCCGGAAAACGTGGCGGAACTGGACCGTTCCCGGACTGAACTGGGAATGGACATCGCGGCTCTTTCCGTGGCTCTGGACACGCCGAAGGGCATTCCCGGCGACTCGCTCAAGGATGACTTCGACAAAATCGTTGGCGACGCCAGGCGCCTGGACTCGAAGCTCCTGAGGATCGGCATGCTGCCCTTCGCGGCGATGAAGTCCCTGGACGGCGTGGTGGATTTCGCCAGGCGGGCCAACGGCTACGCAGAACGCCTGCAGGAGCACGGCATTGGTTTGTACTACCACAACCACCACATCGAGTTTGCGAAGTTCGACGGCAAGTACATGCTGGACGTGATCGCGGACCATTCCCCGGCAATGGGCCTGGAAATCGACGTCCACTGGGTCCAGCGCGGCGGCCTTGATCCCGTCCGGACCATCGACAAGTACGCCGGCCGGGCCGCCATGATCCACCTCAAGGACTACCGGATCGGCCAGCTGCCGGAGTCGGCCTTCGGGCTGCTGGAGTCCGGGAACATCATGGGCTTCATGGCTGATTTCAAGAACGTGGTGCAGTTCGCCGAGGTGGGCGAAGGCAACCTCGACTTCCCCTCGATCATCCAGCACGCCCAGGCTGCCGGCGCCGAATACCTGCTCGTGGAACAGGACGAACTCTACGGTCGCACCGTATGGGACGCTCTGCAGACTTCCTACGACAACCTGGTGGCCATGGGCCACGCGGACCTTTTCTAAGACGCCCCAACCAGACTTCCGCCACGAGACTTCTGCAAAACAAGATACGGAGAATCAACACATGAGCAAGAAAGTACGCCTCGGCATCATCGGCCTGGGCCAGCAGGGTGGCGCCTACGCCAAGTTCATCAAGGACGGGCTGGTCCCCAACATGGAGATCGGCGCCATCTGCGACCATGATTCGGCGAAAAAGGACCGGGCGGCCAACGAGTACCCAGGCGTTGCTTTCTATGACGACTACATCGCCATGCTGGAAAGCGGCGACGTTGACGCCGTTGTCACCTGCGTACCGCATTTCCTGCACCCGGAAAT
Organism: Arthrobacter sp. AQ5-06; assembly: GCF_003287955.1. Lineage (GTDB taxonomy): Bacteria > Actinomycetota > Actinomycetes > Actinomycetales > Micrococcaceae > Arthrobacter. The sequence goes on from NZ_QMKP01000004.1 coordinate 15,746, forward strand.
GGGCATCGAGACACTCAAGCACAATATCCACGCCCTCGTGGAGAAGCCTGCCGGTGTCTACACCAAGCAGGTCAAGGAACTGAACGAGTTTGCTGCCGGCAAGCCGGAACTGTCCTTCGCCATCATGTTCAACCAGCGCAACAACCCGCTCTACCAGCGTCTCAAGGAGATCGTGGACAACGGCGAGATCGGCAAGATCCGCCGCACCAACTGGATCATCACCACCTGGTGGCGGCCGCAGGGGTACTACAACTCCAGCGAATGGCGCGCCACGTGGGGCGGCGAAGGCGGCGGCGTCCTGGTCAACCAGGCGCCGCACCAGCTGGACCTGTGGCAGTGGATCTGCGGCGTGCCCAAGTCCGTCTATGCGAAGGTGGCCTACGGCTTCCGCCGGGACATCGCCGTCGAGGATGAAGTCACCGCAGTGGTGGACTATGGCGACGGCGCCACGGGTGTTTTCGTGACCGCCACCCACGACCTCACGGGCACGGACCGCTTCGAGATCCTGGGCGATCAGGGCAAGATCGTTGTCACGGACAGCAAAACCGCCACCGTGACGCGCATGACGAGGCCTGAGCGCGAGCTTAGTGACGGAATGGGCATGGAGGACGTCCGGAAACTGTTCATGGGCGAGCTGAACACAGAGGATTACTACGCCACTGAAGTCATCGAGTTCGAATCCGCGTGGGGCGCTCAGCACTCCGGCGTGCTGGAGAACTTTGCCGCCAACATCCTGGACGGCACCCCGCTGCTGGCCCCTGGCTCGGACGGCATTATCGGCGTCCGCCTGGCCAATGCCATCCATCTCTCCAGCTGGACAGGCAAGGAAGTTGGGTTGGACTTCGATGAAGACCTGTACCTGGAGGAGCTGAACAAGCGCATCAGCGAAGAAGGCAAGTTCCCCGAGCGGATCTAGGCAGCGTGTCTAGACGTCTGACGCACCGTGAGAGGCCGGCCGGCCGGGCCGCAATGGCAACCGGCTGGCCTGACTCTTTGCCCGTGGCCTCGGTAGTATGGGGCAGTGACTGAACCTACTAATCCGGAAGTTGCCGCAACAACAGATCCGGTCAAAAAGAATGGCCGGGACGGTAAGTCCAAGCCCACCATCTACGATATCGCCAAGGTTGCCGGAGTAAATCCGTCCACCGTGTCCAGGGCGCTCAGCAAGCCGGGCCGGGTCAGCGCCAAGACGCAGAAAATGATCGAGGATGCCGCCGCCGAACTCAACTATCGCGTCAACCCCTTTGCCCGCGCCCTGCCCACCGGCCGGACCAACACCCTTGGCCTGATCGTTGCTGACATCACCAACCCCACATTTTTCGGCATCATCCGCGGTGCCGAATCAACGGCCACGGCCCGCGACTACACCCTGATGCTCGCCGAGTCCGCAGAGTCTTCCGAGACCGAGCTGACCGCGGCCCGGCGCATGATGGCAACCGTGGACGGGCTCATTCTGGCCAGCCCCCGCATGGACGATGACCACATCCGTGCCCTCGCCGGGGACAAGCCCGTAGTGGTCATCAACCGCGAGGTGGAGGGCGTCCCGTGCGTGGTGCCGGATGTCAACAAAGGAATCGGCGAAGCCATCCGCAGTCTCGCCGCCAACGGCCACAAGAAGATCGCCTACGTGGCCGGGCCCCCGCAGTCATGGATGTCCGGACGACGCTGGGAAGGCGTCCAGGCCGCGTGCGAGTGGTCCAAGCTTGAAGCCGTGCGGCTGGAATCCTCCAAGCCAACGGTCGACGGCGGTCGGCAGGTAGCGCGCGACGTCCTGTCCAGCGGTGCCACGGCTGTGCTCACCTACAACGATCTCCTGGCCATCGGCCTGATGCAGGAACTCCAGGCGGCCTCTGTGGTGGTGCCGGACCAGATCAGCATTGTGGGCTTCGACGATATTTTCGGGGCGGACTTCACCACCCCGCCGCTCACCACGGTGCGCTCGCCGATGGCGGAATGCGGCACCGAAGCGGCAACCCTGCTGCTGGACGTGCTCCACGGCACCGAACATCCGGTGTCCACCCTGCGGGTCGAGACCGAGCTGGTGCTGCGGGGCTCCAGCGGCAGGCTTCTCCGCGGCGGCTAGGAACGGACGCGCATTCGGTCCTGCGACGCGCGAAGTTCCAGGCGACGCCCATATTCGCGCGTCACCACGTACTTTGCGCGTCGCCTGGAACTTCGCGCGTCCTCAGCGCGCGAAAATCCGCAGCAGCAACTTCGTGGCAATTCTTGGCAACCGGTTGACAAGCGCGATGCCGAGGCCGGACTATTGATCTATGTCACAGTCGATTGCCGCTAACCCAGACCGGCTCCTTCCCGCGGACCCCGGAACGCGCAGCATTGCGCGCGCCCTGCTGGAGCGCGTCGAGGACCTCCCCATCATTTCCCCGCACGGCCACGTTGACGCTTCTGTCATCGAACGGAACACGCCGTTCCCGGATCCGGCCGCCCTGCTGGTCAGCCCTGACCACTACGTCACCCGCCTGATCCATTCAAGCGGCGTAGCCCTTGACCAGTTGCGGCCGCAGGCCGGCGCCCAGGCAGGCGACGCCGAAGCCGCCTCGCCGGATTCCCGGACCGTCTGGCGCGAATTCTGCAAGTCGTGGCCGCTGTTCGAAGGCACCGCGTCCGGTTACTGGCTCCGCAACCAGTTCGACAGCGTGTTCGGCCTCCAGCACGAGATCAGCGCCGACAATGCAGACGCCACCTACGATGCGATCTCAGCCAAGCTGCAGGAACCTGGCTTCCGTCCGCGCCAGCTGTTCAAGGACTTCAACATCGAGGTGCTGGCCACTACGGATGATCCGCTGGATGACCTGGCCAGCCATAAGGCGATCGCCCAGGATCCCATCTTCCACGGCCGAGTGCTCCCCACGTTCCGTCCTGATGCCTACCTGAGCCCGGCAAACCCGGCGTGGTCCGCCAATGTGGACCGCCTCATCGCGGCAGCGGGCGACGGCGTGACCGGCTATGCCGGATACATCACCGCGCTCGAGAACCGGCGTCGATATTTCGTGGATCACGGTGCAGTCTCCGCTGACCACGGCGTCCGCACACCGGCAACTCTCAAGCTCGACGCCGCGGACGCGGCCGGGCTGTTCGAACGCGCGCGCTCGGGCCAGGCCACCGCCCAGGACCGCGAAGACTTCGAAGCCCACATGATGTACCAGATGGCGCGGATGTCCGTGGAAGACGGATTGGTCATGACCATCCACCCGGGCTCCTTCCGCAACCACCACACCGCCACGTTCAACACCTACGGTGCGGACACCGGTCACGACATCCCGTTCGCCATCAACTACACCGAGGCCATCCGCCCGGTGCTGCAGGACTTCGGCACGGCCAAGGACTTCCACCTGGTGCTGTTCACCATGGACGAGACCGTGTACTCACGCGAACTGGCTCCGCTCGCCGGCTTCTACCCGGCCGTGTACCTCGGTGCGCCGTGGTGGTTCCTGGACGCACCGGACGCCATGCTCCGCTTCCGTTCGGCTGTGACGGAAACAGCCGGTTTCTCCCGTTCCTCCGGATTCATTGACGATACCCGCGCCTTCTGCTCCATCCCTGCACGGCACGATACTTCCCGCCGGATCGAGGCCTCGTTCCTGGCCCGGCTCGTGGCCGAACACCGGGTCAGTGAAGACCGTGCCCATGAACTGATCGTCGATCTCGTCGACGCATCCCCGAGAAGGGTATTCAAGCTGTGACCACCAACCAGACCGGGCCTGCCGTTTCCGCGGCAAACTCACTGCCCCAAACCTCACTGTCCCAACTGAGCCGTACCCTCAGGCCGGTTGCCAAGGCTCCCGTGCGGATTGTCCATCTGGGGCTGGGCGCCTTCCACCGCTCTCACCAGGCCTGGTACACCCACCAGGCGGGCAATTCCGCAGAGTGGGGCATCGCCTCCTTCACCGGACGCCGGCCGGACGCCGCGCTGGCACTGGCAGAGCAGGACGGACTGTACACCGTGGTGGAACGCGCCGACTCCGGAGACTCCTTCGAGGTCATCAACAGCATCGTTGAGGCTGTGGACGGGGCCGACGTCGGCAGGCTCGCCGAGTTGGTGGCTGCACCGGCCACCGCCGTCATCACCTTGACCATCACCGAAGCCGCTTACCGGCTCGGCTCTGACGGCCAGCTTGACCGCTCAGCTCCCGACGTCGTCGCGGACCTTGCGCTGCTGGCTGACGGCGGCGCGGGAAAAGGCAAGCCGACGACGCCGCTGGGCCGGCTGGTCTTCGCGCTCGCCGCCCGCCGGGCTGCCGGAGCCGGGCCGCTCGCCGTCGTCTGCTGTGACAACCTCTCCAACAACGGCACCGTTGCGCACAGTGCAGTGGTGGGACTGGCCGGAGCCTGGGATGCAGAACTGGCAGCCTGGATCGATGCGAACATCAGCTTTGTCAGCACTTCCGTGGACCGCATCACGCCGCGGACCACGGAAGCGGACCTCGCTGCCGTCGAGGCCGCCTGCGGTTACCGCGACAACTCACCGGTGGTGGCCGAACCCTTCCGTAATTGGGTGCTCAGTGGGGAATTCCCGGCCGGGCGTCCGCGCTGGGAAGATGCCGGCGCCGTGTTTGTGGACGATATTGAACCGTACGAGAACCGCAAACTCTGGCTCCTCAACGGCGCGCACTCAATGCTTGCCTACGCCGGACAGCTGCGCGGCCACACAACCGTAGCCGAGGCCCTGGGGGACCCGTTGTGCCTCCGGGCTGTGGAACGATTCTGGGATGAGGCCGAGGCGAACCTGCACGGTGCGGACCTGGAGATCCCCACATACCGTGCGGCTCTGCTGGAGCGCTTCAGCAACGCCCGCATTGCACACCACCTGGCCCAGATCGCCATGGACGGCAGCACCAAGCTGCGTATGCGTGCTGTGCCGGTGCTCCAGGCCGAGCGGGCGCAGGGCCGGTCCGGTTCAGCAGCGGCGCTTGTGATCGCCGCCTGGATGGACTTCAGCGGGATGGACTTTAGCGCAACTGCTGCCGGGTTCCACGATCCGCTCGTGGCAGAGGTGTCAGCGGCCAATCGGCTCAGCGGCACCGGTCGCACCCGCGCAATGCTGGCCCTACTCAATCCGGCCCTGGCAGGAGATGACGCCGTAGTGCAGCTCATTGAGAACCTCAGCGGTTCGTTCTCCGGGCTGGCTGTCCAGGAGTAGGAACCGCCGCGCAGGCAACACTGCCCGGCCCCGCCAGCATTTGATGACTGCCCGGGCAGTGCTTGTTTAAGTATTGCGGGGCTGGAAACAGGGAAAGTTTCAAAATGGTTGGCAACCGCTTGCCAAATGATTGCCAGGTGACTAGGATTACATCCAGACTCAACTGAAGTGCTGCCGGTTATCCATCGCCGGCAACGGGTAAAGGAGCCCCAACATGAAAAAGCTGAACAAGCTCAGCATCGTCGGCTATGGCGCCGGCGACGCCGCAAACAACCTCGCTTTCACCACCGCCACCATGTTCCTGCTGGTGTACTACACGGATGTAGCCGGCATTTCCGCCGCTGCCGCCGGTACCCTGCTCCTGGTTGTGCGGATCTTCGATGCCTTCGCTGACGTCTTTGCCGGCCGTGTGGTGGACCGTGCGTTCAGCAAGCGGTTCGGGAAGTTCCGTCCGTTCATCATGTTCGGCTCCATCCCGCTGCTCCTGTTGAGTGTGGCAACGTTCTCTATCCCCGAGCTCGGCGAATCCGGCGCGCTGCTCTACGCCTACGTCACCTACGCGGCCTTGGGCCTCGCGTACAGTCTGGTCAACATCCCCTACGGTTCGCTGGCCGGCGCCATGACCCAGGACCCGGGCGAAAGGGCCAAGCTTGGCTCGGCCCGCATGGTTGGCGCACTGTTGGTTGGCTCGGCACTTGGAATCTTTGTAGCACCGCTGATCAAGCCGGGTGCCGATCTCCAGTCCACCTTCACCACCATCACGCTGGTATTTGTGGTGATCGGTGCAGGCCTGTACTTTTTCACCGTACTGACTACCAAGGAACGCGTTCACCGCGCAGTACCCAACGTCAGCTTCAAGCAGAGCATGGACACCCTCAAGGGCAATAAGCCGCTGATGATGCTGTGCCTTAGCTCCTTCTTCTTCCTCACCGGTTACCTGGCGCTGACCTCGGTCCAGCTCTACTACCTGCGTGACGTCCTGCACCGACTGGATCTCTACCCGGTACTGTCCATCATCCAGCTGGTGCTGACCTTCGTGCTCGCAGCGGTCATGCCCAGGCTCGTCCGCAACTTCGGCAAGAAGAAGGTCTACATCTACTCGTCGCTGCTCACCGTGGCTGGCGGCATCATCATTTTCCTGACGCCTGCCAGTCAGGTGTGGGTCGGCTTCTCGGGCCTCCTGCTCAGCCTCATGGGCGTCCTCGCGGTAAACATCGTGGTGTGGGCCCTCGAAGCGGACACCGTTGAGTACGGAGAATGGAAGACCGGCGTCCGCACCGAAGGCATCACTTACGCGCTGTTCTCCTTCACCCGCAAGACCGGCCAGGCTGTGGGCGGCGCACTTGCCGCTTATGCGCTGGCACTCGGCGGCTACAAGTCCGGCGCGGTTCAGAGCGCCGACGCCGTCTTCGGAATCCAGTTTGCCGCCGGCGCCCTGCCTGCAGTCATGACCATACTGGCCGTACTGGTGATGTCCAAGTACACGCTCACGGATGCCACGCACGCCCGGATCCTGACCGAAATCCGCGCCCGCCGCGAAGGCGGCGTCATTGGGGGCGCCGCCTCCGAAGCTCCCGCCCCCGAAGGCACCACGACGGCAGGCAACGCAAACGGAATGTCCGACGCCGCCGTCGAACCTTCAGATGCTGCCACACCTTCCGATGCTGCCAAGCCGCTCGCGGCCGGCACCAACTAAGACCCCCCCGACTCAGTCCACTTGAAAGGAACTGCTGTGAAAATTGTTGCCGCGGAAGTTTTCGTGACAAGCCCCTCCCGGAACTTCGTGACCCTGAGGATCACCACGGACGACGGCGTGACGGGCATCGGGGATGCCACGCTGAACGGCCGCGAGCTGGCGGTTGCCGCGTACCTCAAGGAACACGTTGCGCAGCTGCTGATCGGCAAGGATCCGCACCGGATCGAGGACACCTGGCAGTTCCTGTACCGCAGCTCGTACTGGCGCCGCGGCCCGGTCACCATGGCCGCCATCGCAGCCGTCGACATGGCCCTGTGGGACATCAAAGGCAAGGTGGCCGGCATGCCGGTTTATCAGCTGCTCGGTGGTGCGTCCCGGAACGGCCTGCGCGCCTACGGCCATGCCTCCGGTGCGGACATCCCCTCGCTTTTCGACTCCGTGCGGGAGCACCTGGAACTCGGCTACAAATCGGTCCGGATCCAGACCGCCGTCCCCGGCATCAAGGCCGTCTACGGTGTTGCCGCGCAGGCCCAGGCCTCCGGCGAGCGCTACGACTACGAGCCCGCAGGCCGCGGCGCCTTCCCGGTGGAGGAGGACTGGGACACCCGCGCGTACCTGCGCCACCTGCCGTCCGTGTTTGAGGCCGTCCGCAACGAATTCGGCCCCGAGCTGCCGCTGCTCCATGATGGCCATCACCGCATGACACCCATCCAGGCGGCCAAGCTGGGCAAGGCGCTGGAGCCGTATGACCTGTTCTGGCTCGAGGACTGCACCCCGGCGGAGAACCAGGAGGCGCTGCGCCTGGTCCGCCAGCACACCACCACGCCGCTGGCCATCGGGGAGATTTTCAACACCGTGTACGACTTCCAGAGCCTGATCAAGGAACAGCTGATCGACTACGTCCGCGCAGCCTCCACCCACTTCGGCGGCATTTCCCCGCTGAAGAAGGTCATGGACTTCGCCGCCCAGTACCAGATCAAGTCCGGCTTCCACGGCCCCACCGACATCTCCCCGGTGGGCTTCGCCGCCCAGCTGCACGTGGGCCTGGCCATCCACAACTACGGCATCCAGGAATACATGCCGCATTCCCCGGCCACCAACACGGTGTTTGAGCAGTCCATGACGTTTGTGGACGGCTACCTGCATCCGGGCGACAAGCCCGGCATCGGCGTCGAATTCAATGAAGAAGCAGCCAACACCTACCCCTACCAGCAGGCCTACCTGCCCTACAACCGGCTGGTCGACGGAACGGTGCATGACTGGTGATGAACGCTGAATCTTCCCAAGCTGCGGTGGCAGCCGGCCCGCGCATCCTCGTCATGGGGGTATCCGGCTGCGGCAAAACCACCATCGGTGCCCTCGTGGCGCACCAGCTGGGCGTGTCGTTCATCGACGGCGATTCCCTCCACCCGGTGGAAAACGTCGTCAAGATGGCTGCCGGCACCCCGCTGACGGACGAGGACCGCTGGCCCTGGCTGGCCACCGTGGGCAATGAACTGGACCGCGCCGGTTCCGCCGGACTGGTCCTTGCCTGCTCTGCACTCAAACGCAGCTACCGCGACGCCATCCGGGCTAAGGCCCCGGACGCCGTGTTCCTGCACCTGCATGGAAGCAAGGACGTCCTGGGGTCGCGGCTCGAGGGCCGCAGCGGGCACTTCATGCCCGCCGCGCTCCTGGAATCCCAGCTGGCAACTCTGGAACCGCTCGACGCCGATGAAGCTGGCTTTGTGGTGGACATCGCCTCGCCTGTGGGGCAGGTTGTTTCCGAGGCGCTGGCTGGCCTTGTGGATGGCGGCGAATTCGGTCCGGCGCAGCCGGCCGCTGTCCGTCCGGGCCGCTTCCTCGTAGACCTGAAGGTCGCGCCGTTCGACCTCGACGACGACGCCATCGCCTGGGTGGACTCCACCATCGGTTCCATGAGCCTTGAGGAAAAGATCGGGCAGCTGTTCATCAACCACAACAACGACTACTCCCCGGAATACCTCGACGATGTGCTGGACAAATACCACGTGGGCGGCATGTGCTACCGGCCCGGACCCTCCGCCGCGGTGCAGGAACACATCCGCTACGCGCAGTCGAAGTCCAAGGTGCCGCTGCTGGTGGCGTCCAACCCGGAAATGGGTGGAGCAGGTAGCTGCGACGACGGCACGTTTGTGTCCACGCACCTGCAGGCAGGTTCGCACCCGGACAAAAACATTGCCCGCCAGATGGGGCAGATTGCCGGCGTTGAAACCGCAGCCTTGGGCTGCAACTGGGCTTTCGCTCCGATCGTGGACATCCACTACAACTGGCGGAACACGGTCATCTCCACCCGGGCCTTCGGCAACACGCCGGAGATCGTGGTGGAACGGGCCAAGGAGTACTTCGACGGCATCAGTGAATCACCCACTGCCTGCGCCATGAAGCACTTCCCGGGCGACGGCATGGACGAGCGCGACCAGCACGTGGTCACGTCCTACAACACTCTCGGCTACGACGAGTGGAACAAGACGTACGGGCACGTGTACCGCGAAATGATCGGGCACGGCGTGCAGTCCATCATGATCGGGCACATCGGCGCGCCGGAGCTTTCGCGGCACTTCCGCCCGGGCATGGCGGACAGGGACGTCCTTCCCGCCACGCTGGCGCCGGAGTTGCTCCAGGATCTGCTGCGCGGCGAGCTGGGCTTCAACGGGCTGATTCTCACCGATGCTTCGCTGATGATCGGCCTGACCCAGGCGATGAAGCGCAAGGACCTGGTGCCGGCCACCATCGCCGCGGGCTGCGACATGTTCCTGTTCTTCCGCAACCCGGCCGAGGACTTCCAGTACATGCTGGACGGCTACAAGGCCGGCGTCGTCACTGAAGAGCGCCTGCATGACGCCTTGCGCCGCATCCTGGCCCTCAAGGCCTCGCTGGGGCTGCACCTCAAGGCACGCAACGAACTGGTTCCTCCGGTGGAAGCCCTGGCGAAGATCGGCAGCGCGGAGCACCGCGCCGTTGCCGCGGAGATCGCGGACAAGACCGTCACACTGATCAAGGACACCGCCAACTACCTGCCCATCACGCCGGAGACGCACAAGCGGATCCGTCTGTACGGCATCTCGGGCGGCTCGGACTTCACCCGTTCGGATCCGCTGGCCTACTTGGACACCGTGAAGGACGAGCTCGAAAAGGCCGGCTTTGAGGTACACGTATTCAAGACGGCAGACCAGCGCGAGGCTGCGGGGGAGACCGGCATTAACTTCATGTCCGTGATCTCTGAGGAAGCCACAGGGGACTACGCAGACAAGTATGACGCCGCCTTTGTTTTCGCCAACGTCAAGGGCTTTGCCCAGGAAGCGGCCATCCGGATCAAGTGGTCCACGCCCATGGCGGCGGAGATCCCCTGGTATGTCACCGAGGTCCCCACCGTGTTCGTCTCGCTCAACCAGCCCAACCACCTCATCGACGTGCCGATGGTCAAGACCGCCATTCACGCCCATGCGGGGTCGGTGGAGGCCATCCGGGCCACTATCGGGAAGATCATGGGCGAGTCCGAGTTCCAGGGGACGTTCAACGAGAATGTCTTCTGCGATTCCTTCGACACGCGGCTCTAGCGTTACCGCTGCCGTTTCAGACTGACGACTCGCAGATGGACTGGCGCTACGCGGATACGCGTAGCGCCAGTCCATTTCTGCGTCATGGGGCCATTTCCGCGGCGAGGGAACCAGTAAACTGGAGACCATGACTGCCACCCCTGATGCCGCTTCCAACACTGCCGCACGTGCCCGCCTGCTGGAACTGATCAAGGAACTTGCCGTGGTCCGCGGCAAGGTGATCCTGTCCAGCGGTGCCGAGGCCGACTACTACATCGACCTGCGCCGCATCACGTTGCACCATGAGGCCTCCAAGCTGGTGGGCCAGGTCATGCTGGCACTGACGGACGACGCCGGGATCGACTTTGAGTGCGCGGGCGGCCTGACCATGGGTGCTGACCCCGTGGGCACCGCTGTTATGCACGCCGCGGTGGACGCCGGCCGCACCGTGGACGCGTTTGTGGTCCGCAAGGCCCAGAAGTCCTACGGCATGGGCCGCCAGGTTGAAGGTCCGTCGGTTGAGGGCCGCAAGGTCCTGGTGCTCGAGGATACGTCCACCACAGGCGGCTCCGCCCTCACCGCTGTTGAGGGTGTCCGGAAGGCCGGCGGCAACGTCGTCGCCGTGGCCGTCATCGTGGACCGGGACACCGGCTCCAAGGAAAAGATCGAAGCCGAGACGGGCGTGCCCTACCTGTTCGCCTTCGGCAAGGACGAGTTGGGCCTCTCCTAGCAGGTTCGGCCACTCCAAGCGAGTACAGCAGTCGCTCCCGCCCACGGTTGCCCAGCCCCGGGGTTGCAGCGGCGCCTTCCGCTGTGGCTACGGTAGAGGTGTGCCGTACAGGGACGAAGCATATCCACAGGAACAGCCTGAACAGCCGGGAGCTCATCAAGCCCGGCTACTTGCCGATGCCGCCGCACTCAAGCGGTTTTCGCGCCGCGGGTTCCTGGCCGGCACGGGAGCCTCGGCCGTGCTGGCAGCGGACATGCTGGTTACGCGCCGCGTCCAGGCGGAGCGGCGGGTAACCAGGATCCTGCAGGTCGCGGACGACTTCGCCGACGCGTACTACCCGAATGCCAGCTGGTTCCTCTTCCCCGGCTACAAGACCAGCTGGGAAGAGGCGCTCTGGATCCTGAACGCGATGCGTGGCGCGCTGAACAAGCGCGGCCAGCTCGCCGCCGTCGGATATTCCAACCAGGGACTGGACATCGATGAGGTGGTGATCGCCGTCATCGAACACGTCCGGGCGAAAAAGCTCACCAAGCTCTTTTTCTACGGCCATAGCTTCGGCGGCATGGTAGCCACCCAGGTGGCCGCGCGGCTCCGGGAATTCCACGGCGTGGAGGTTGATTTCATCCTGCTGGACTCCAGCCCCTACAGCAGGAGCGACGTGCTGGACGAGAGCTGGTTCGACGGCGTGGTGTTCCTGTATGAGAGCGGCTTCCGGGTCCCGTCTGTGGTCCGCGGCAGCTACGAACTGGGGGAACGCGTCATCCACAAGGACGAGCGGACCTGGCGGCAGATCCTTGACCAGGCCATGGAGCAGCTGTCCCCGATCGCCCCGTCCAGTGTGCTCATCCAGTCCGAGTCGGCGTACATCTACCACTTCGACGGAAACCGGTTTGTGGACAGGCTCGGCGGCACGCGGATGGCGTACGTCGGCAACCCGAAAGACCGCACGGTCCGGTACCAGACGGCCAAGGACGCGTGGTCGGCAGCGTTCCATCCCCACATGGTTTCCATGGACCTGCAAACCGACGGAGCCCTGCCGGCGCACGCGAGTCCGGGCTGGAATCCGCTCATCTACCGGCCCATTGTGGAGCGGCTGATGGACGACTTTTTCCCGCTGCCCCGCGGCGGCTCGAAGGTGACGGTCTTCTAGATCTGGTTCTTCAGGTCGGCCACGGAGTTCAGCACCTGGTTGGGCCGGAACGGATAGGCTGCAATGTCTTCGCGCTGCGTAATGCCGCTGAGGACCAGGACCGTGTGCAGGCCTGCCTCCATGCCGGCGATGATGTCGGTGTCCATCCGGTCCCCGATCATGGCCGTGGTCTCGGAGTGTGCATCGATCTGGTTCATGGCGGACCGGAACATCATGGGATTCGGCTTGCCCACAATGTACGGTTCGCGGCCGGTGGCCTTCGTGATGAGCGCGGCGATGGCGCCCGTCGCGGGCATGGGACCGTCTTTAGAGGGGCCGGTGGCGTCCGGATTGGTGGCAATGAAGCGGGCCCCGGCCAGGATCAGGCGGATGGCCATGGTGATGGCCTCAAAGGAGTACGTACGGGTTTCGCCGAGCACCACGTAGTCCGGGTCCTGGTCGGTGAGGATGAAGCCTGCCTCGTGCAGCGCCGTCGTCAGCCCTGCCTCGCCGATCGTGTAGGCGCGGTTCCCGGAGCCGGAACCCCGCACCTGGTCCTTAAGGAAGTGGGCGGTGGCCAGTGCGGACGTCCAGATGTTTTCCTCGGGGATCTCCAGCCCGGAGGCACGCAGCCGGGCGGCCAGGTCACGGGGCGTGAAGATCGAATTGTTCGTCAGCACCAGAAACCGCTTGGACGTGTCCACCCAGCGCTGGATCAGTTCCGCGGCTCCTGGGACGGCATGGTTTTCGTGGACGAGTACACCGTCCATGTCTGTCAGCCAGCATTCGATCTCCTGGCCGCTGCGGTAAACCGCCGGTGAACCCTGTACCTGGTCTGCTTCTGCCACGTTTACCTCCGCCGGTGATGAATGCTCCAGTGGTCCAGTCTAGTGTTGAGGGGTGAAACAAACGCCCGGGAACCCAGTCGAACCTCATCCGATTCCAGCGGAGGAGCCAGCGCCCGAGGAGGCGCAGGAGCCAAAGGCGGAGGTCGGCGTCGGGCCCTGGGAGGGCGAACTGCCCGCGGGTGACCACTGGGATCCGGACCTGCTCGCGGACGGCGACCGCCGCAACGTGGTGGACCAGTACCGGTACTGGAAGCATGACGCGATCGTGGCGGACCTCGATTCCAAGCGGCATAACTTCCACATCGCCATCGAAAACTGGCAGCACGACCTCAACATCGGCACCGTGGTGCGCACAGCCAACGCGTTCCTCGCCAAGGAAGTCCATATCATCGGACGACGGCGGTGGAACAGGCGCGGGGCCATGGTCACCGACCGCTACCAGCACGTCCGCCACCACCCCACCGTGGAGGATTTTGTGGCGTGGGCGCAGGGGGAGGGGCTCGCGATCATCGGGGTCGACATCTTCCCGGACTCCGTCCCGCTGGAAACGTACGAGCTACCCAAGGACTGCGTGTTGGTGTTCGGCCAGGAAGGGCCCGGGCTGACGCCGGAGGTCCACGAGGCGGCCTCGGCCACGCTGTCGATCGAGCAGTTCGGCTCCACCCGCTCCATCAATGCCGCCTCCGCCGCAGCGATCGCCATGCACGCCTGGATCCGCCGGCACGTTTTCAGCCAGCCCGTTCTGTAGCGCACCACTTCTGTAGCCGCCGAGTTGGCACTTCGCGGCAGTCCCGCCCAATACTGCCGCGAACTGCCATGTCGACGCGGGCGCGCCTGACCCGCGCCAACGAATCCGAGACGAACTATCGGTAATTTCCAGTCAAACCCCAGGTTCGCAAGTTACCCGCCAGTAGCATGTGGCTTGGATCACACTCATTGACGAGTGTGGCACTGACTGGAGGTTCAATGAAGCATCCTTCTGTACGCGTCTGTTCGGCCGTTGCCCTGGCCGCGGTTCTCACATTCGGCAGTGGCGCGGTGGCCTATGCTGCTCCTGCGCCGGCCATGAATCCGGCAACCACCGCCGACCCGCTCGACTTCTATATCACCCCCGCTTCGCTCCCGGCCAACAATGGTGATCTGGTCCGGTCGGAGCCGTCCGCCTTCTACGTCGATCCGCTCAAGACCATCCGGGCCCAGGCCTCGGTGCAGCGCATCATGTACCGCTCCGTGAACAGTTCCGGGGTGCCTGTCGCCGTGACGGGAACCGTGCTGGTGCCGTCGGCCGCCTGGACCGGGTCCGGCCCGCGTCCGCTGGTGGGCTACGCCGCCGGAACTCAGGGGCAGGGAGACCAGTGCGCACCGTCCCGGGCCATGGCCACCGGCGAGGAATACGAGGGGATCTTCATCGCCGGGCTGCTGGCGCGGGGCTACTCGGTGGCGGTGACCGACTACGAAGGACTTGGCACAGCCGGCAGCCACACGTACATGGCCCGCGAATCGCAGGCGCACGCCGTGCTCGACGGCGTCCGTGCCGCCCAGCGGTTGGGGAACCCCCAGATCGTTCCCGGCGGACCGGTGGCGCTGGCCGGCTACTCGCAGGGCGGCGGCGCCTCGGCAGCCGCCGTCGAGCTTGCACCCCAGTACGCCCCGGAGCTGAACCTCAAGGGCGCGTACGCCGGAGCCGTCCCGGCCGACCTCCCCGCCGTCGCACGAAACCTCGACGGCGGCCTGTACACCGGGTTCCTGCTGTACGCGGTGACCGGCATGAGTGCCACCGGCGGGCTCGACCTGAGCTCGTACCTCAACGCCGCGGGGCGGGCCAAGCTGGCCGCCACGGACACCGAATGCACCGTGCAATCCATCGTCTCGAGCGGCTTCCTCAACACCGACCAGCTCACGGTGTCCGGGCAGAAGCTGAGCTCCTTGCTGGACCTTCCAGAGGTCAAGCCGGTCCTCGCCGAGCAGAAGATCGGCAACGGCCGGGCACCCCAGGTCCCCGTGCTGCTCTCGCACAGCGTGCTCGACGACGTGATCCCCTTTGACCAGGGCAGGCAGCTGGCCAAGCGCTGGTGCGCCGCCGGATCCTCGGTGTATTTCGATGTCACGGCCGGGGCCACCCATGTAGGCGGCTACGCGGCCGCCATCCCGCAGGCGTTTATCTTCCTGGAGCGCCGCTTCGCGAACCGGTCCGCAGTGAGCAACTGCTGGCTGTACGGCTAAACCCCCTGCGCGAGATGGCACTTCGCGGCAGTCCCGGGCTCCGGCACTGCCGCGAAGTGCCACCGCGGTGCGGCGTGTGAGCGTTAGTGTTACCGGCCCGCCGTGACCCGAAACACTGCCCCTGCATAGAAATGGCTAGGATGGTGGCTAGCCGTAAGAGGTCTACTCTCCAGGGTCACAACCCACAGACGAAAACTCAGCATAGGAGTCACCATGCCCATTGCAACCCCAGAGATCTACTCCGAGATGATCAACCGCGCCAAGGCCGGAGGCTTTGCATTCCCGGCGGTCAACGTGACGTCGTCACAGACCCTGAACGCAGCCATCCGCGGGTTCGCCGAAGCTGAGTCCGATGGCATCATCCAGGTTTCCACCGGTGGCGCAGCGTACTGGTCCGGCGCATCGGTCAAGGACATGGTGGCCGGTTCGCTCGGCTTCGCCGCCTTTGCCCGCGAAGTGGCGAAGAACTACAACGTCAACATCGCCCTCCACACCGACCACTGCCCCAAGGACAAACTGGACGGCTTCGTCCTGCCGCTGCTGGCAGCTTCTGAGGCAGAGGTCAAGGCAGGCCGGAACCCGATCTTCAGCTCCCACATGTGGGACGGCTCGCACGAGACCCTCGAAGACAACCTGCGCATCGCCCGCGAACTGCTGGAGCGTTCGGCCGGGGCCAAGATGATCCTCGAGGTTGAAATCGGCACCGTCGGCGGCGAAGAAGATGGCGTCGAGAACGAAATCAACGAGAAGCTTTACACCACCACCGAAGACGCCCTTGCCACCATCGAAGCCCTCGGCGCCGGCGAAAACGGCCGCTACATGACGGCCCTGACGTTCGGCAACGTCCACGGCGTCTACAAGCCCGGCGGCGTGAAGCTGCGCCCGGAGCTGCTCAAGCAGATCCAGGCCGAGGTGGGCGCCAAGATCGGCAAGGAGAACCCGTTCGACCTCGTATTCCACGGCGGTTCGGGCTCCAGCGACCAGGAAATCGCTGACGCCGTTTCCTACGGCGTGATCAAGATGAACATCGACACCGACACGCAGTACGCGTTTACCCGTCCGGTGGCCGGCCACATGCTCGCCAACTACGACGGCGTCCTGAAGATCGACGGCGAAATGGGCAACAAGAAGACCTACGACCCCCGCGTCTGGGGCGCCTCCGCCGAGGCCGGCATGGCTGCCCGCATCGTCGAGGCCGCCCGCCAGCTCGGCTCCCTCGGCAAGACGTTCTAGCCATGTCGGAAGAGTTCCGCAAGAACCTGATGGGCCCGGAGCCAACGCTCCTGCCTGCCGAGACCGACGTCTATCAGCAGCTGGACGCCGGTGCCGAGGCCCTGGACCTGGTGGAAAAGCACCCCACGTCGTCGCTATTGTGGGCTGTCCTGGCGGAGGAGGCGTGGGCCGAGGGCCGCACCATCGATTCCTACGCCTACTCGCGCGTGGGCTACCACCGCGGGCTTGACTCGCTGCGCCGCAACGGCTGGCGCGGCGTGGGCCCCATCCCGTGGGAGCACGAACCCAACCGCGGCTTCCTGCGCGCGCTCTACTCGCTGGGCCGCGCGTCCGCGGCCATCGGCGAAGCCGAGGAACCGGAACGCATCGAGAAGTTCCTCAACGACTCAGACCCGGCAGCCAAGGCAGCCATCGAGGCTGAGTAGTAGAAGAACGACGGCGGGCGGTCACCTTTCAGAAGAAGGTGACCGCCCGCCGTCGTAGTCCGGTGGTTGACCTTGTTGAAACTCGTTGGGCCCACGCCCGCCGGGTTCCCTGACCGAGCTTGCGAGGTGAGGGAGCGGGTGGGGATTAGACCTTCGCGAGCCCCGTGCGGGCCATGGCGTCGGTGTAGACGACGCGCATTTCCTCGAGGTACTGTTCCTGCCGCGCGGGCGTCCCGGCGAAGGCGCGGCCGCTGAGGGACCGGACCTTGTAGGTCTTCAGCCCGCGGCGCCAGAGCAGCGGAACTTCGGTCTTGAGCAGCAGGTTGGCCAGGCGGTTGGCTTCGGTACCGTGGGCCACGATCACCGAGGCGCGGGGAACCACGGCGAGGAACTTCAGCAGAGGCTTGAGGCCGGCGGAAATCTGGTCCGGTGTGAACTTGCCGTTGACCTCGCCGGGGGTGTGCCATGGGTGCACGTTCCACGGCATCACGAACTCGGGGCGCAGGCCCAGCTTCCACTGGATGCCGAGCATGCGGGTGGCGGCGTCCTCGTCGCCGGCAGTGATGAAGCCGGACGGGTCAGCTTCGCCGATATTGGAGTAAAGGCTGATGATGCGGCACTCGTCGACGTCGTGCATGGGGTCGACGTAGGGAACTTCGGTGTGGGGCTTGACGCTCTGCAGGGAATCGCACAGCTCGTTGACGGCGGCAACGTTGGGCTCGTAGCGGCGGCTCAGGAGCTGTTCACGGAGGGATTCGGGGGCCAGGGCTGTCATATAGTGCAATGTCTCCTGCGGGGCTCGGCGATGCTGCCAATCCGGAAAATGGGCGCGTGATGGGTGCGCCGATCCGGCGTGGTTTGAAATGTGGTGTGGACCGATTCCTGGTCGATCTCTATCAGTTTAGCAAGCCCCGCGAAATGCGGACCCCCTCCGGTGACACTGCGTGATGAAAGGCATACGCCGGGCCCCGCAGCTGGAGTGGAAAATACGCAGCCGATCCTTGGCGGCGCGGCAGGCTCCGCAGGCCGAACGGGTGGAGGAAACCGCCGCATCGGCTAAACTTGGGTGGTAAGAGCCCCGGACTCTTGCGTGGTTTGGCCGCCGTGGCGGTCCGGCCAGGCTATGGCCTTCGGGGCATTCTCATGAACGGCGCTAGGCAGGCCTGCCATTTCGGTGGACGGACCTGTGCGGCCCGAACGAATGGGGGAGGATCCCATGCCAGCAATCGTGATCGTAGGAGCCCAGTGGGGCGACGAAGGAAAAGGCAAGGCCACCGATCTTCTGGGCGGCCGCGTTGACTACGTCGTAAAGCCCAACGGCGGCAACAATGCCGGGCACACCGTCGTCGTAGGCGGTGAGAAGTATGAGCTTAAGCTCCTTCCGGCCGGCATTTTGAGCCCCAACGCGATTCCGATCATCGGCAACGGCTGTGTGGTGAACCTTGAGGCCCTGTTCCAGGAGATCGAGGGCCTGCAAGCCCGGGGCGCGGACACGTCCAAGCTGCGCATCTCCGCCAACGCGCACCTCGTGGCGCCCTACCACCAGGTCCTGGACAAGGTCACCGAGCGTTTCCTCGGCAGCCGAGCGATCGGCACCACCGGCCGCGGCATAGGTCCGGCCTACATGGACAAGGTGGCCCGCCTGGGTATCCGTGTCCAGGACGTCTTTGACGAGTCCATCCTCCGCCAGAAAGTGGAAGGATCCCTGCGCCAGAAGAACGAACTCCTGGTCAAGGTCTACAACCGCCGCGACATCGTGGTGGACGAGATCGTGGACTACTTCCTGGCCTTCGCCGAGCGCCTGCGCCCGCTTGTCATCGACAGCACACTGGTCCTTAACAACGCCCTGGACGAGGGCAAGGTTGTGCTTATGGAAGGCGGCCAGGCCACGTTCCTGGACGTGGACCACGGCACCTACCCGTTCGTGACCTCCTCCAACCCCACGGCCGGCGGTGCGTCCGTTGGCTCGGGTATCGGCCCCACCCGGATCTCCCGCTCTATCGGCATTATCAAGGCCTACACCACACGTGTTGGCGCCGGACCGTTCCCCACCGAACTGTTCGACGAGATGGGCATGTACCTGCAAAAAACCGGTGGCGAGTTCGGCGTCAACACGGGCCGTCCGCGCCGCTGCGGCTGGTACGACGCCGTCCTGGCCCGCCACGCTTCCCGCGTGAACGGTTTCACGGACTACTTCGTCACCAAGCTGGACGTCCTCACCGGCATTGAGCAGATCCCGGTCTGCGTTGCCTACGACGTTGACGGTGTGCGGCACGACGAAATGCCGATGACGCAGACCGAGTTCCACCACGCAGTGCCCATCTTTGAGTACTTCGAGGGCTGGACCGAGGACATCACCGGTGCCCGCACGCTGGAGGACCTCCCGGAGAACGCCCGCAACTACGTGCTGGCCCTCGAAAAGCTCTCCGGCACGCGTTTCTCCGCGATTGGCGTCGGCCCGGACCGCGACCAGACCATCGTGGTTCACGATCTGATCAACGACTAACAGCCTGTAAAGCGCGACGACGGCGGGTCACCTGAAAAGGTGGCCCGCCTTTGTTCTGCCCAGGCGTAGGACGCAATTTACACAGGGTTTACGCGGCCGGTCTTGTGAGGCTGCACGCGAGCCGGACAGACTCTTAAGCACACCCTGAACTGATCAGTTGATCATTCGACGAGACCCGCAGGTGCCGGACGCAGCGATGCTTCTGGGAAGGCCGGGGACGTAGCACTCGCCCGCACGGGGCCCGCAGACCGGAAGGATTTATCATGGCCGGGAAGTTTGAAGTTTTCTTGGACTCGGATTCACATTTCAGGTTCCGCCTCACGGCACCGGATGGCACAGTGATGGCCGTGTCCGGAGCTTTTGCGGACAAGACCGCTGTGGCTGCCGGTATCGCCGCCGTCCGCGAATGCGCCGGGACAGGGCTGGTCACCGATCTCTGCTCCGCCGCCGAAGTTGCCTCGGCCGCCCCCATCGCTGTGGTGGTCCCCGCCCAACTCCAGCCGAACTGTGGGGACCAGCGCGTTCCCGCCACCAGGGCGCACACCTTTGTCATTGCCAAGGCGCCGCGCCGGAGAGTGGCCGCGCAGCGCTGGACGTAGGCAGCCCAAGAATCCACCCCGGCGTCACGGTCCCGGAAAGTTTTTGTCCGACGGCGTAACCCCTGCGGCGCCTGGAGCGATTACCCCTATGAAGCGTCGGTCTGGAACTTGTCCCCCATCATGTTCCAGCCCGGCTCTTTTGTTACCGGAGGGTAAAGTTAGCTGGCGAGGGCATTCCGCGTATGACGTGCGGGCCCCAAGCTGAGCAAGCCCAGTCCCCTCCACCGAAGGCCCTGTGTCCGTGACCGATGCACTGACAGACGACGTTCTGCGTGCGAGCGCCCGCGATCCGGAACTTTTCAGCATCGTGTATCGAACATATGCGTCACAGGTCCTGGGCTACCTCACAGCCCGCGGGGTAGAAGATGCGGAGGCGGTTATGCAGGAAGTCTTCCTCGCCGTCCTGCCGCGGCTGCAGACGGTTACCGGTGGCGTCGCCGGGCTGCGTACATTTGTCTTCTCCGTGGCGCACGCCAGGATGGTGGACGATCACCGGAGGCAGCGCCGAACCCCCGTTGAACTCCCGTTCGAACCGGACCTGGACGGACGCGAGGAGTCATCCGCCGAGGATGAAGTGCTGCAGCGGATCTCCCCGCGGGAGGTCGCGGATCTCCTGAACGAGCTGCCGGATGAGCAGCGGGAGGTGCTGTCGTTACGCCTCGTCGCGGCCCTGACAGTGGACCAGGTGGCCGTTGTGATGGGAAAGAGTGCCGGCGCCGTCAAACAGCTCCAGCGCCGTGCACTGATCCGGCTGCGCGAGCAGTCCGCAGTGAAGGAGTACGTGGCGCCATGACGTCCAATGCCAGCTCACTGATCCGGACCGTGGATGAAATGCTCCTTGACGCCGGTCGGACAGATACCGCCGGGCTCCGCGAAACCCTGCTCGCGGTGGGCTCCCTTGCCTCCATGCCGGTTCCCGAGCCCGGCCCGGAACTGGCGGCACTCCTGTCAGGCCAGACCCACCAGCCCGCCCGGCACCGCCTGCTCCGCAGGCACCGGACCACCGTTGTGGGCCTGGCTGTCATCGCGGGGATGGGGCTGGGCGTCACCGGGGTGGCCGCCACCGGGAATGTTCCGAACGCGCAGGGCAGCAGCTCCATTCAGCAGCTGTTGCAGGACTGGGCTCCTGACTGGACCATCGCAGGAACTCCGGCCGCCAGCGGGAGCGCCGCCGATCCGGCGGAGGCGCAGTTGCCCGCGGAGCCAGCATCCCCCAACGACGCAGCGCCGGCACCGCCCGGTAATGTTGAACCGGAAACTGCCCTGCCAGCGAACGGTCCGGAAAACGCAGGCCAGAACGCGAGCCCGGAGCCGGCCGGCCGCGGCAACGACACGTCGCCCGGCAAGTCAAAGGCGGACGACGGCGGCGCGCCGGGCAACGTTGCGGGCGTCACCCCTGGCGGCGCTGCGCCCAGCTGGAAGGGCCGGGCGCGTCACGCAGTTTTGCTTCGATCGCCGTCGCATTCGAAGCGGATTGTGGGGAGTCCGTAGCAGCGGCCGCTTAAGCGGTACTGGCTGGACTCAGGGTGGGCAAAGGCGTGGCAGAAGATACTTCTGATGTCATAGATGTGCTCCGTCGACCCTGGTGGTAGCACCCTTCGCTGTGTGGTCATTACCGCGACAGCTGAACCGCACACCCTGCGCCAAATCGGGATCCGTGGACCGTAATATTCGTTCACGCCCGGCATTGACACCTCCGGTCAGTCAGTTATTCGACAAGAGGCCGCTTTGGGAACGATGTACGCTTGGATCATGGGCCACGTCAACGATCCTGCTGTTATTGAGCGCCTGATGCGAAACAAAGGGCGGTGGGCCATCGTGGGCCTGACCACCAATGAGTGGCGCGCAGCCCACGCCACCTCGCTGTTTATCCGCGACCGGCTCGGGATGGAGATCATCCCTGTCAACCTGCCCGGTGACGCCGTCCACGGCGAAACCGGCTACCGCACCCTGGGTGGGATCCCCCCTGAAAAGCAACCCATCGACGTCGTTGACTGCTTTGTGAATTCGCAGAAGGTCGGGGCGGTGGTGGACCAGGCAATTGCGGTGGGCGCCAAGGCCGTGTGGTTGCAGCTGGGCGTTATCGACGAAGCGGCAGTGGACCGTGCCAAGGCCGCCGGCCTGGACGTGGTGATGAACGTTTGCCCCGCGCAGCAGGCGTGGAAATACAACCTCTGACTGGTTCCCTGGACGCGCCGGTGCCCGCGGTTCTCAGCGCTGCATCAGCTCCGGGTAGTGGCGTTCTGTCACATCGGGATGGGCGCGCATGCGGCCCTTGAGCATGTTCAGGCCGAAGGACGCGAGCATCGGGTTGGACGGGTCGTCGGAGATGCCGCGTGCCTGGGCTTTGAGCTCGGGAGGCAGGGGCACCGGATCGATAACAGCATCCAACCGCGGCGACCAGAAGAAAGGGACTGAGTAGCGGTCCACGCCGGGTGGCGGCGCCTGAACCCGGTGGATCGTGGCGGCGAGGTAACCTTCCGTGGCCACCTCCAGCATTTCGCCCAGGTTCACCACGAGTGCCCCGGAAACAGGCTCAACCGGCGTCCATTCACTCGTACCAGGCGGCAGCACCTCCAGCCCGCCCACCTCGTCCTGGAGGAGCAGGGTGACAAAACCGTAGTCAGCGTGGGAGCCCACTCCCTGGTCGCCGGCCGCCTCCACCACACCGCCGACGTAATGCACCAGCTTGCCCATCCAGGCCGGTTCGTTGCCGAAGGGCTCGTCGAAGTGGTCCTCCGGGAGTCCCAGGGAAACCGAGATGCCACGCAGCAGCTCCATGCCCACACTGGACATCAGGTCGGCCCAGGCCATGGCCGCCGGCTTGAGCTCCGGCAATGCCTCATCGGGCCACATGTTGTGCCCCTGGAGGAGCCAGTACGGCTGATCGGCCGGGTGGCTGTGGACGGGTTCGCGTTCCGGGGAGTAGTCGATCTGCTCGCGGGCGTCGGCCCGTCCCTGCGTGATTTCGGTGCCCATCCGGGTGTAGCCGCGGAAGTGCGGTGAAATCCTGTTGTCCAGCTTCATCCGCTCCTCGAGGGGCAGATCGAAGAAGCGTTTGATGAGGGCCAGCAGCTCCTCGGCCTGGCCGGATGCGGCGCCGTAACCAGTGATTTGGAAGAAGCCCACGTTGTGGGCGGCGTCCCGCAGCTGGTCAATGAATTCCTGGCTGAAGGAGCCGTACGGCTGGCGTGCGGCGCTCATGTCCAGAACGGGAATGGTGGCCTGATCGGGTGACATCTTCGCAGACTAGCACCGCCGGGAAGGACTTTGTAGGCTCGCTCCATGGACGCCGCGCAACTCAAGGCCTTATGCCTGTCATTTCCGGGGGCCTTCGAGGATTTTCCCTTCGGTCCCGAGACCTCCGTGTTTAAGGTCCGGGCGCACGTCGCCGGCGGCGCAAGGCACGAAGCCAAGATGTTTGCGGCGTCCGCCATGGACCCTGACGACTGGTCCGTGAGCCTCAAATGCGAGCCCGCCCTGGCCGAGCAGCTGCGCGCCGCCCACCCGGAAATCACGGGCGCATGGCACATGAACAAGATCCATTGGAACGGTGTGCGGCTGGACGGCGACCTCCCGGATGGCATGGTCCGGGACATGGTGGAGGATTCCTACGACCTGGTGGTGGCCTCCCTGAGCCGCAAGCAGCAGGAGCAGCTTGGGTGGGCGCGGCTGACCGCTTCCCCGGAGACGGCCATTCTCCCGGGCGAACCGCGTTGACGGGCAAGCGCATGGCTGCCGGCGGACTCAACTACCCCGGCATCGGCTCCACCGAACATGGCCCGACGCCCGAAGGATACACGTGCCTGGTCTCGCAGACCTACCTGGGGGACGGGCTGGCGGTCTACCGCCGTGTAGCGCAGGGAATCCTTACCTGGGAACTGCAGCGGCGGTCCGGCCTGCTCGTCCGGACCGAGTCCGACGTCGTGATCCCGGGTGCGCGCGTGGTGAGCGGCTTCGGCATCGGGCCTTTCCGGATTAACGCCCCCTGCGAGGTGGTCTGGGTCCGGCGGCCGGTGCCGGGCGACGGCCCGCAGTCTGCGGGCTTTGGCTACGGAACGTTGCCCGGACATCCGGAGCGCGGCGAGGAGGCCTTCGAAGTGGAGATCGACGCCCGAAGCCGGGTGTTGCTTAAGATCACTGCCTTCAGCAGGCACTCCAACTGGTTCTACACGGCGGGTGGCTTGGTGGCCCGCGCCGCGCAAAGGCACATCACATCGCGATACGTTGAAGGGGCACGCCAACTCGCCGCAGGCTAAGCAATCAACATCGCCAATCGGAAGGAAAATCCCATGATCTTCATCGTGGTTAAGTTCAAGGTCAAGCCTGACTGGTCCGAGCGCTGGCTGGGCCTCGTTGACTCCTTTACACACGCCACCCGGGCGGAACCCGGCAACCTGTGGTTCGACTGGTCCCGCAGCGTGGACGACCCCCACGAGTCTGTGCTGGTGGAAGCCTTCAAGGACGATGCCGGCGGGGACCACGTCAACAGCGTGCATCTCAAGCAGGCCATGGCGGACATGCCTCAGGCCTTGGCGGAAACACCGCGGATCATCAGCCGACAGCTCGACAGCGACGGCTGGGACCGGATGGGGGAACTCACCATCTGATGTGGGTCGGCTGGATTGAATTCGATATCCTCCTGGGCGATGTCGAGAGCCTGAAGGAGAAGCGCTCCGTCGTCAGGCCGCTGCTGGCCGAACTCAAGCGCCGCTTCGACGTGTCGGTCGCGGAGGTGGGGGACCACGAACAGTACAGGCGCTCGCAGGTGGGGGCCGGATTGGTGGCAGCGGACCGGGCACATCTCGTGGAGGTGCTTGCCGCCGTCGAGCGTTTTGTGGCGGCGCGACCGGAGATGGTACTGCTCAGTGCTAGGCAGCGGGAACTCCACAGCGAGGACTGACCTCAATAAAAAATCCGCGGCGGTTCCGGACATCCGCGCCCCGGTTCAGGGGAGCGTTCGTCCGAATCCGCCGCGGATTCCGTGGATCTCTTAGCCGAAGTACTTCGGAAGGGTTGCCTCGTGGGCTTCGCGGAGGGCGTCCAGGGACATGGTGTCTACGCCGTTGATCTCCAGGTTGCCGCTGGCTGCGTCCACCACGCCGATGCGGGTGTGGGCGAAGCCGCGGGCCGTGCACATGTCCTTGAATCGGACTTCTT
This sequence comes from Arthrobacter sp. AQ5-06, assembly GCF_003287955.1. Classification (GTDB taxonomy): domain Bacteria; phylum Actinomycetota; class Actinomycetes; order Actinomycetales; family Micrococcaceae; genus Arthrobacter. The sequence continues at coordinate 41,013 of NZ_QMKP01000004.1, forward strand.
CCGAGCGGGGTACCCCGACAATTGCGCGGCCCTGGGACTCGGAGAACAGTGCCGTGAACAGGTCCACGCCGTCGCGGTCCAGAACGTCCTGCAGGGCGATCCGGGCACCCACGCCGTAGCGCAGTGAGGACTCCACGAGGGCTGCCGCGAGGCCGCCCTCGGAGAGGTCGTGCGCGGAGTCCACCATGCCGTCGCGGGACGCGTTGATCAGGATTTCACCCAGCTCGCGCTCGGCGGCGAGGTCAACCTTCGGCGGCAGTCCACCGAGGTGGCCGCGCATGTTGGCCCACTCGGAACCGTCCAATTCAGCCGCCGTCGTACCCAGCAGGTAGATGGCCTGGCCGTCCTCGCGCCAGCCCGACGGCGTGCGGCGGGCGACGTCGTCGAGCTTGCCCAGCACTGCCACCACGGGGGAGGGGTGGATGGGCGTGGCGCCGGTCTGGTTGTATAGCGAGACGTTGCCGCCGGTGACCGGGATGCCCAGCACCATACAGGCGTCGGACAGGCCGCGGATGGCCTCCGCGAGCTGCCACATGACGTCCGGGTCCTCGGGGGAGCCGAAGTTCAGGCAGTCGCTGACGGCCATCGGAACGGCGCCGGAGGTGGCCACGTTGCGGTAGGCCTCGGCCAGCGCCAGCTGTGCGCCGTGGTACGGATCAAGGTAGGTGTAGCGGCCGTTGGCATCGGTGGCCAGCGCAACGCCCAGGCCGGTTTCCTCGTCCACCCGGACCACGCCGGCGTCGTCCGGGAACGCCAGGGCGGTGTTGCCGCCCACGTACCGGTCGTACTGGTTGGTGATCCAGGCCTTGCTGCACATGTTCGGCGAGGCCACGAGCTGGGTGACGGCAGCGGCCAGTTCCGCGGGGGCGGAGGGACGGCCGGCGTCCTGCACGGAGCCAGTGAAGGAATCGGCCTGCACGGAATCCTGCCACGAGGGGCGGGCGTACGGGCGGTCATAAACCGGGCCGTCGTGGGCCACGGTGCGAGGGTCGACGTCCACGATGACTACGCCGTCCCAGGTGATGATCAGGCGGCCGGTGTCGGTGACCTCGCCGAGCCAGGAGTACTCCACGGCCCACTTGTCCATCACAGTTTCGAAGGCGGCGATGTTCTCCGGGGTGACCACGGCCATCATGCGTTCCTGCGACTCGGACATCAGGATCTCGCCAGGGGTCAGCGTCGGGTCGCGCAGCAGGACGGAGGTCAGTTCAACTTCCATGCCACCGTCGCCGTTGGAGGCCAGCTCCGACGTGGCGCACGAGATGCCAGCGGCGCCGAGGTCCTGGATACCCTCAACCAGCGAGCCCTTGAAGAGCTCCAGGCAGCACTCGATCAGGACCTTCTCAGCGAAGGGGTCGCCCACCTGCACGGCGGGGCGCTTGGACGGCTTGGTGTCGTCGAAGGACTCCGATGCCAGCACCGAGGCGCCGCCAATGCCGTCGCCGCCGGTGCGTGCACCGAACAGGACCACTTTGTTGCCCTTGCCGGACGCGTTGGCGAGGCGGATGTCCTCGTGGCGCATCACGCCAACAGCCAGCGCGTTAACCAGCGGGTTGCCCTGGTAGACGGCGTCGAAGACCATTTCGCCACCGATGTTCGGCAGGCCCAGCGAGTTGCCATAGCCGCCGATGCCGGCAACGGCACCGTGCATCACACGGGCAGTGTCCGGGTGGTCGATGGCGCCGAATCGCAGCGGATCCATCACAGCCATCGGGCGGGCGCCCATGGAGATGATGTCGCGGACAATGCCGCCGATGCCGGTGGCGGCACCCTGGTAGGGCTCAACGAACGACGGCGAGTTGTGGGACTCGATCTTGAACGTCACGGCCCAGCCGTCGCCCAGGTTGGTGACGCCGGCGTTTTCGCCGATGCCCACCAGCATGTCCTTCTTCATCTCGTCGGTCACCTTGTCGCCGAACTGGCGCAGGTGGTTCTTCGAGGACTTGTAGGAGCAGTGCTCGCTCCACATGACGGAGTACATGGCCAGCTCGGCGCCGGTGGGGCGGCGGCCCAGGACCTTGACTACCTCATCGAACTCGTTCTGCTTCAGGCCCAGCTCAGCCCACGGCAGGTCGGTGTCCGGCGTCTTGGCGGCGTTCTCGACGGTGTCAATGTTGAACTTTTTGGATGAGGTCTCGACAGGCTCGACCACCGAATTGATCTCGGTCATTTGTTGCCTCCCACAATCTTGTTCAGTACGGAGGTGAAGAAACCCAGGCCGTCGGTATCGGACCCGCCGATCCCGTCCAGGGATTCGGGGCCGAAGCCAACTTCCACCGCGTGCTCCGGGTGGGGCATAAGTCCCACCACATTGCCGGCGGCGTTGGAGATGCCAGCGATGTCGCGGCGTGAGCCGTTGGGGTTGAAGCCCACGTAGCGGAACACCACTCGGCCCTCAGCTTCGAGGGCGTCCAGGATCTTTTCGTCTGCGATGTACTGGCCGTCCTGGTTCTTCAGCGGAACCGTGATTTCCTGGCCGGCCTCGTAGTCAAGGGTCCAGGCGGTGTTGCTGTTTTCCACGCGCAGGACCTGGTCGCGGCACATGAACTTCAGGTGGTCGTTCTTGATCATGGAGCCGGGCAGCAGGTGCGACTCGGTCAGGATCTGGAAGCCGTTGCAGATACCAAGTACAGGCAGCTTTGCATCGGAGTTCGCGGCGTCGATGATCTTGGACATCAACGGGGCGAAGCGGGCAATGGCGCCGGCACGGAGGTAGTCGCCGTAGGAGAAACCGCCGGGGATCACGACGGCGTCCACGTCACCCAGGGTAGTGTCTGCGTGCCAGAGCGGCACTGCGGTGCCGCCGGCGAGCCTGACTGCACGGGCGGCGTCGCGGTCGTCCAGGGTGCCGGGGAAGGTGACGACGCCGATTTTCGCGCCGGCAAGGCGCGGCTCGGCGGCGACGGCGATCGCCTCGCCGATCAAGGGAAGTTCAGTCATCTCAGGCCTCGACGACCTCGACGTTGACGACGTCTTCGATCACGGGGTTGGACAGCAGGGTCTCGGCGGCTTCGCGGGCCTGGGCCAGGATTGCGTCGGTCACCTCGCCGTCAACCGTCAGTTCAAAGCGTTTGCCCTGGCGGACAGAGCTAAAGCTGGTGAAGCCCAGACGGGGGAGTGCACCCACGATGGCCTTCCCCTGCGGGTCCAGAATCTCGGGCTTGGGCATGACGTCAACAACGATCCGGGGCATCCGGCAACTCCTGTGCGTGAGCATTGGGTAAGGGCGCAGCGGAGTCACGCCGTCTTACGCCGTTCCGGGATGCTGGGGACATTCTTTTTCGAACAGTGTCTTTAGAACAGTGTGGACGGGCGCTCCGCGAGCTTGCTAGCCCATTCTACCGGGCGGAGCGCTGCAGCCTGTATTCGGTGGGATCGGCCACAGCCATCGTGGCAGGGCAGGCTATCGGGAGGTGAAGGACGACGGCGGCTATGGCCTCGCGGAGCCAGCGTCGCTAGGATTGCGGCATGGCTGAAAAATCGAAATCCGTGCTGTTGCCGATGATGGCCGTGGCCGTTTTCGCCGGGTTGGGCCGGATGGTGGTGCAGAAGATCAAGGCAGATCGGGCTGCCCGGGAAACGCGCGTGGCCGGCCCCATGGACGAAAAGACTCGCCAGTGGATCAGCGACGTGGTCCGGACGCCCAGGCAGTAGGCGCCCACTCCTTACCCAAGCCCTCAAGTCATTACCCAAACCTCAAACGGGCGCCCCTGAACGGGGGCGCCCGTTTTGTGCCCCGCTCCAGGTGCTCCTCCAAGGACCAGGGTTTCTTCGGCAGCCAGTTCGACAACAACGACGCCGACCGTACCGTCATCTCCTCCGCCGTCATCGAGTCCTCCGGCGAAGGCCGACGGCACCAATAAGATCCAGGCCTACAGCGTCTACCCGGACGATCACGGCGTGACCTGGCACAAGGGTGCCACGTCGGCGACCGCATGGACGCGATCAAGACCGTGGAACTTTCCGACGGCCGCGTGCTGCTAAAGTCGCGCGACAACGCCAACCAGGGCTACCGCAAAGTGGCCATCTCCACTGATGGCGGCGCCACCCACGGCCCGGTCACCCAGGACACGGAGCTGCCGGACCCGGCCAACAACGGCGCCATCGCCCGGATGTTCCCGGCCGAGGCGCAGGGCTCGGCCGACTCCATGAAGCTCATCTTCACCAACTCCAAGTCCGGGCGTGAAAACGTCTCAGCCCGCATCTCCTGCGATGACGGCGCCACCTGGCCCGGTGTGCGCACCATCCGCGCCGGCTGGCCTTACCCAAGGTCCGGACCCACGTGGGGGTCTTTTTTTGTGCCCACCAGGCTTCCCGGCCCTCCCCCAAAACGCGCATGACTGATCTAGATGCCTGATGTGGTCTATGTCATATTCAGCTCTCAGTCTGTAATGTTTGTAACGGCTCGTCACAGCATTACAAAACCTGTAATGCTGTGTGCCGTTCCCAGCTTCTCCAGACCGGCAACGTGGCCGGCCGTTCCTCGTGAAAGGTGTAGTCACTCGTGAAATCAATTGGAAAAAGCCCCATTCGGGGCGGGGGACTTCGGAAGGCGACGGCATTGGCCGTGGGCTTGCCGCTGCTCCTTTCTTCGATAGCGATGAGCCCCGCTACCGCGGCGCCCGCTGAAGCAAACACGGCAGTGGCACTAAAGAAGGTCAACCCCGGCGACTACCCCGCTGGCCGTTACATTGTGGTCCTTGCCGAGAAGCCGGCGGCCACCTACGAGGGCGGGTCTCCCGGACTCGCAGCGACGAAGCCCCAGAACGGCCGCAAGCTTGACGCCGACCGGCCCGAAGTCCAGCAGTACCAGGCGCACCTTGAGGGCAGGCAGAACGCTGTGGCCGGGTCCGAAAGCGTCCGGATTAAGCGCCAGTATACGGCTGCCATCAACGGGTTCTCGGCCGATTTGACCGCCGACCAGGCGGTAAAGCTCGCCAAGGACCCAGCCGTCCTGGTGGTGGCACCGGACACGGAGAACGCCCCGGATTATTCCACCACTGACTTCCTGGGGCTCAGCGGTGAAAACGGCATCTGGAAGACTGCCTTCGGCGGGCAGGAGAATGCCGGCAAAGGCGTTGTAGTGGGCGTTATCGACTCCGGCTACACGCCCTCCAACCCGTTCTTCGCCGGGGAAGACGTGCAAACTCTCAGCGGCCAGGCCCAGGTGGGTGCCCCGTACCGCACCGCGGACGGCAACATCGCCATGCTCAAGTCCGACGGCGACACCTTCGTCGGTGAGTGCCAGAAGGGCCACGGAACCGGGGCCGCGTTTGACGGCAGCGCCTGCAACTCCAAAGTCCTGAGTGCCCGCTACTTCGCTGATGACTACATGACGTACGTTGCGCCGGAGAACCGTGCGCCCGAAGAACTGATTTCGCCTGTGGATGTGGGAAGCCACGGGACGCACACTGCCAGCACAGCCGCGGGCAACGCGAACGTCCGGGCCAACCTTGGCGCAACCGATATGGGCATCACCAGTGGCGTGGCGCCGGCGGCAAAGATCTCCGTCTACAAGGTCTGCTGGGAGGACGACAACCCGGCCACGGGCGGGTGCTACAGCTCCGCCTCCGTAGCCGCGATCAATCAAGCAATCCTGGACGGTGTGGATGTGTTGAACTACTCCATCTCCGGCAGCACCTCAACCACCACGGACCCGGTTTCCCTGGCCTTCCTCTCCGCGGCCTCGGCCGGAATCTTTGTTGCCGCGTCCGCCGGAAACTCGGGGCCTAAGGCAAGCACCGTGAATCACGGCGCGCCGTGGCTGACCACAGTGGCCGCGAGCTCCTTCTCCACGGAGTTGCAGGGAACCGTCGAATTTGAGGACGGCAGCAAGTACCGCGGCGCCAGTCTCATGGCCGCTCCCGTTCCTGCGAGCAACGTTGTGCTGGCGGGAAGTGCAGCTGCCTCCGGCGCAGCAAACCCGGAACTGTGCGCCCCCAATGCTCTGGATCCCGCCAAGGCGGCAGGGAAGATTGTTGTCTGCGACCGCGGAGTGGTGGACCGCGTAGCCAAGAGCACCGAGGTGAAGCGTGCCGGCGGCATCGGCATGATCCTGGTCAACGTGGCCACCTCCTCCGAGGACCTTGACCGCCACGCAGTCCCCACTGTGCACGTGAACCCGCCGGCCACGCAGCAGATCAAGGACAAGATCATCGCCAACCCCGGCATCAAGGTCTCCCTTGTGAACACGGACACCACCGGGCTTCCGGCCGCGCCGCAGCCTCAGATCGCAGGCTTCTCCTCCCGGGGGCCGCTGCTTGCCACCGGCTCAGACCTGCTCAAGCCTGACGTGGCGGCACCGGGCGTTGCGGTGCTGGCAGGCGTGTCGCCCATCGGTTCCGGCGGCGACCAGTTCGGCATGATGTCCGGGACGTCGATGGCTGCGCCTCATGTGGCCGGGTTTGGCGCCTTGATTCTGGGCAAGAACCCCACGTGGTCTCCGGCTACCATCAAGTCAGCCATGATGACGACGGCAGCTGAGATCAAGAACGCAGACGGCACCCGGAACGGTGACGTGTTCGCTACCGGCGCGGGCCAGGTGGACGTTGCGCGGGTCCTCGATCCCGGCCTGGTCTACGACAATTCAGCGGATGACTACCTGAAATTCATTCAGGGAACGGGCCTGGACCTGGGTATCCCGGATCTCGGAACAACTGCGCCGCGTGATATGAATGTTGCCTCGTTCGCGCTGGGGGCCCTCACCGGGAAGACCGAGGTCACGCGAACTGTTACCGCGCTGACCCCGGGCATCTACCGGGCCAAGGCCAGCGTTCCTGGCATCAAGGTGACGGTCACGCCGTCGATCCTTAGTTTCAACGCTGCCGGCGAGAAGCGCACCTTCAAGGTCAAGTTCGAGAACACCAGTGCTGCTTTGGGGCAGTTTGCCATGGGCAACCTCGTCTGGCAGGGTGCCGGCAAGAACGTGGCATCGCCGGTGGCCGTCCGCCCGCAGTCGGTGGTGGCGCCGGCGAACCTGGCCTTCACCTCGGAAGGCGGCCAGGGGCAGGGCGACATTCCGGTGGTTTCCGGCACCAACACGCCCGTGAACATCACCTTGGACGGACTGTCCAAGGCTGACTCCTCGGCCATCGAACTGGTTCCCGGACCGCTGGCGCTGGAAACGGACGCGTCCAACTTCGCCAAGGAGGTCACCGTTCCGGCAGGATCGCCATTGGCAAAGTTCTCCGTCTATTCGTCGGACGAGACCGCCGACTTCGATATGGTGGTCTTCAACCCGGCGGGACAGGCGCTGCTGGCCCAGACGGCCTCTGCCAGTGAATCGATTTCGGTTCCGAACCCGGCGCCGGGCGTGTACACGATCTTTGTGAACCTCTACGCAAGCCCCAATGGGCAGCCCGCCAAGGCGTCCGTGGACGCCGCGGTGCTGGGAGCCAACGTGGGAAATGCCACGGTGACCCCCAATCCGCTGCGGCTTGGAAACGGCCAGTCGGGGATTCTAAAGCTCCAGTGGAAGGATCTCGCTGGGGGCTCCTATATCGGCCGGGTGACGTTCGCCGGTTCGAACGTGCCCACCTTCGTCTCCGTGGTTGTCACACCAGGCAGTGCTGTGGTGGTCCCTGATGATGAAACGGCCGACGACCCTGCCAAGGACAAGAAAGACAAGAAGGACAAGGTCAAAAAGGAAAAGAAGAAGCAGGAGGTCCCGGAGTTCTCCGGAAACCGCAACATGGATCTCTAGTTCTTCGGAAACAGCACGGTAACGCCGCCGGACCGCTTGGTCCCGGCGGCGTTCCTGTCGATTGCGGAGGCTGCCGCCGAAGGTCAGGTTTCGCCGCGGGAACCCGTTGTCCCGCCGAGCAGGGGAGCCATGGCGCGCCAGCGGGAGATTTCACAGCCGTCAGTTCGCTGGAAAGTCACACTGACGGGACGGCCGTTGATGGAGCCGGTCACAATGGCCACCTGCGGCCCGCCGTATTGCTGCGTGCAAAGTTTCGGGGGGCCCGGTTTGGGAAAGAAGATGCCCTCACCGAAGCGTTCCATCGCTGACAACGCTCCTGCAGGATCAGGCAACGTACAACCGTCAGCAGGGTGGCCGTCGCGGACTATCAGCCGGAATTCGTACTCGGGGGCGTCGGGGCCTTCCGTGACCCTGATGGTCAGCTCCAGATCCTTCATAGCGTCCCCGCCGTTCGAAGCGGTGCCAAGGCCTGCGCCAGGCGCGCCCGGAGCGCAGCAGCCTCACCCGCGAAGGCGCGCTGATGCTCAACGTAGGTTGCTTTGCCTTCAGTGGTTTCGATCCGAATGGGCGGGTAACCCCACTCCGCGAGGTCGTAGGGGGAGGCCTGCATGTCCATGGCCCGGATCCGCCAGGACAGTTCGAAGCAATCCATGACCAGTTCGCTGGGAAGCGCGGGCAGCAGTTTGTACGCCCACTTGTAGAGATCCATGTTGGCGTGCAGGCAGCCGGGTTGTTCCATGTGCCGCTGGTTTTCGCGGCTGGGCGCCAGTTCATTCAGCGCAATTGCGTCGGGAGTGTAAAAGCGGAAGGCATCGAAGTGTGAGCACCGGATCCGGTTATCCTCCACCACTTTGTCCGTACCGGCAGAACCCAGCCGCAGCTGCAGGTATTCATGGCGCAGGTCGAATTTGTCCTGGCGGTAGACCATGGCCCATTCGTGCAGCCCGAAGCAGCCGAACTGGGCGGGCCGGGCAGTGGTGCCGCGGAGAATGATGTCGGCGAAGGCCACAGCCTCGTGCCGGTCGGCCAGGAAGCGGGCGCGGTCAAGAGCCACGGCAGTGGTTCCTGGCGGCAGCCCCAGGGAGGCGAGTTCGCCGTCGTCGAGCGCTCTGTAGTGCTTCCAGCCGATGCGGGCAGACGCCGCGTCACCGGTCAGTACGACGCCGGCTCCCGGGTGCCAGCGCAGCAGCTGGCCAGGCTTCTGGGTGTAGTAGGTGAATAGAAAGTCCTCCACGGGGTGCTTCCGACCTGCAGAGCGGCGTGCGAGGTAGGGATCAGAGTAACGGCGGACGCGTTGGGCGTGCGCTTCTTCGCGGGCACGCCAGGCGTCGGCCGTCAGCAGGCTAAGCTGCTCCACCGCTGGCACCCAGGACGTCCTGGGCTGCATTCCAGGCACCGATTTCGCAGCCGTTGGTGCGAGCGAACGCGGCATCCACGGGAGTATCGTCCACAATCCCGGTGACCGTGGCGGTCTGCGGGCCGCCGTATTGTTCGGTGCAGGCCACGTATTTGCTCTTGGGAGCCGGGCTGAGGAGGGCAGCGTTGTTCTTGAGGGCTGCGCACGCCGCCTCCGGATTGGGGTGCTTGCTCTCAGCTGTGGGGAGGCCGTCGCGGCAGACCAGCGTGTAGTTCACCGCGGTTTCGGTGGGAGAGGGCCTGACCATGATGGCAAGTTCGGCGTTGCCGGCGCCGGGGCCTGCCGGCGGGGCCGTGGGTGCGGAAGGGGACGGTGCGGGGACGGTGGTCTCGGTGTCCGGAGCGGGGGAGTCGGAGGTGCCCTGGCTGGCGGAGGAGCTGGCTGTAGGGGTGGCGGCTGAAGGCGCGGTCCCGTCAGGCGTGCCTATGCCCGTGCCCGTGCACGCGGCGAGCAAGGCAACGGCGAGGACCGCTAGCAATGGCCGTACTGTTCGCAAATGCATGGACCCTCCTAGGTTGCTGCCATTTTACGCCTTGGCGGGTTTATTCCCCGACGGGTTGACCGTCGGTTCCGGCGGTGGCGGCGATGAGCCCCATCATGGATTTGTGTAGCTCGCCCACCTGCTCACGGGTCAGCCCCAGGCGTTCCATCATGGTGCCCGGGACTGCTATGGCCTGCTGACGCAGCGCGGCGCCGGCGGGGGTCAGGCCTACGGCAAGGCTGCGTTCGTTTCCGTCCACCCGCTGGCGGGTGACTAAGCCGGCCTCCTCCAGCCGCCGAAGAAGCGGTGAGATAGTGGCCGGGGCCTGCGCCAGGGCTTCACTGATGCTGCGCAGGGTGCGGGGTGCTGATTCCCAGAGGCACAGCATCACGAGATATTGCGGGTGGGTGAGCCCGAGCTTTTCGAGGACGGGCTTGTAGGCGCCCACTACGCTTCTGGATGCCACGGTGAGGGCAAAACAGAGCTGTTGCTCCAAGAGGAGGTCATCGTCCTGCTGCCGCGCAGCGCCGGCCCGTACCGTCATCACATTCCTCCAATAGTTAGTGCACTAATTGTTAGCGTACACTGGAGCGAGTAATTGGTTCTATCGAAGGGGTCACTTTCATGGGCAAAGGCAAGTCAGCTGACAAGGGCAACGCATCCCAGCGGTTCATGCGGGCAACCGGCAAGCTCAGGGCAATTTTCGGCCCGGCCAACCGCAGTTCCCTGGTGCATAACATGACCGAAGAGAACCGGGAACTCCTGGCTCAGCGCGAGCGGGAAACCCAGCAATGGGAAACGGTCACCCGCCCGGACGGCAGCACGTATGTTGTGCCCAGGAACCCGGACGACCAGTCCCTCCGCTGAGCCTCTCCCAGCCTCCCATCAGGCAGAACCTCACCAGGCCCTTTTTGGGGCTACGGGCGTAAAATAGGGGCACTGACTCCAAAAGGAGGTAGGGGCTCTTTCGTCCGCAACGCGGGAAGGGGGTGGAAACAATGAGACATGCGCTCACCGGTTTTATGCACGCGACTGACAGGCTCCGTTTTGTCTTCGGGCCGGCAACGCGTCTGGACACGGATGCACCCGTGGTCCACAAGCATGATGAGTTCGAGCAGGCCTCTGATGAGGACCTTTCCCACTTCGTAGTGGAAACCGATTCCGAAGGTCATCACTACGCCGTGCGCCGCGAAGAATTGGACAAGCAGGGCTGAGCTGCCCGCTTTCCCCCAAAAAAGAAAATGTTCTGGTGGCCGGCAGAACCGGCCCCCAGAACATCCTTATGATGGTGCAGCAGGCTTAAGGGCTAGCGCCCGGTGCCGCCGTAGACGGTTGCCTCGTCCTCGCTGTCCAGGTCGAAGGCCTTGTGGATTGCACGGACGGCGTCGTCGAGGAGATCGGCGTGTGTCACCACGGAGATCCGGATTTCCGAGGTGGAGATCATGTTGATGTTGATTCCGGCGTCGGAAAGGGCTTTGAAGAACGTCGCGGAGACGCCCGGGTGTGACCGCATGCCCGCCCCGATCAGGGACAGTTTGCCGATCTGTTCGTTGTATTCGATGTTCTCGAAGCCGATGTCCGGCTGCGCGGCCTTGAGCGCTTCCAGGGCCTCCGCGCCTTCGACGATGGGCAGCGTGAAGGAAATGTCGGTCCGGCCCGTGCCGTGCGTGGAAACGTTCTGCACGATCATGTCGATGTTCGAGTGGGCGTCGGCAATGACCTGGAAGATCGCAGCCGCCTTGCCGGGGATGTCCGGTACACCCACCACAGTGACTTTGGCTTCGGAACGGTCGTGTGCAACGCCGGAGATGATTGGCTGCTCCAAGGCAACTCCCTCTTGAGTGGTGATCTTGTCTTCGGCGCTGGGGATGACCCAGGTGCCTTCGTTCTGGCTGAATGAGGACCGGACATGCAACGGCACGCCGAACCGTCGCGCGTATTCAACACAGCGCAGGTGCAGGATCTTCGCGCCGGACGCCGCGAGTTCCAGCATTTCCTCGCTGGAGATGGTGTCGATCTTCTGGGCGGACGGCACCACGCGGGGGTCTGCGGTGTAGATGCCGTCAACGTCTGTGTAGATCTCGCACACGTCGGCGTCGAGTGCGGCCGCAAGGGCGACGGCGGTGGTGTCCGAGCCGCCGCGGCCCAGGGTGGTGATCTCGTTGGTGCTGCGGCTCATGCCCTGGAAGCCGGCCACGATCGCGATGTGCCCTTTGTCCAGGGCCGTACGGATGCGATGCGGATCGACGTCGATAATGCGCGCCTTGCCGTGGATGCCGTCGGTGATCATGCCGGCCTGGGATCCGGTGAAGGACTGCGCTGAGGCGCCGAACTTGTTGATGGCCATGGCAAGCAGGGCCATGGAGATGCGCTCACCGGCGGAGAGGAGCATGTCCATCTCGCGGGCAGGGGCGGAATCGGTCACCTGGGCGGCGAGGTCCAGCAGTTCGTCGGTAGTGTCGCCCATGGCCGAAACGACCACGACAACTTCGTTGCCGGCGCGCTGCGCGTCGACCACGCGTTTTGCGACGCGCTTGACGCCCTCGGCATCCGACACGGAGGAGCCGCCGAACTTTTGCACGATCAGCTGTTTGGTCACGGCAGTGCCTTCGGGCAGCTCGTGAGACTGCGTTGCTGTTTGCACTTCGGAAGTGGGCGTACTCATGCGCGTACCTTCACTGGATCAATCGGACTTCTGGAGGTCAGGCACGGCCTTGGCTGGACGGCGTGACGTGTCAGCCCAGTTTATCGCCGCCTGCGGCCGGACGTGGAATTGTGTCCAAATCTCAGCCTTCCGGCGGATACTACGCACGTGGGTGCAGGCGTACGCTCATATAGTCAGTATGCATGTATCGGCTTGGGGGACAGGTGCTCGGAGAATGACAGCAAATAAGGACAAAATGGACATGCCGGCCCAGCCGGAAAGCCCACGCCAGGACGGCATCAGCGCCACTGCGGTGAGCCGCAGCTTCGGGCAGGTGCATGCTGTCGAGCACATGGATTTCCATGCTCCGGCGGGAAAAGTCACCGCCCTGATCGGCCCCAACGGGGCCGGTAAAACAACGCTGTTGCTCATGCTGGCTTCGCTGTTGGCGCCGGATTCCGGCACTATCACGGTGGATGGGCTGGATCCGCACCACCACCGCGCGGAAGTGCGCAAAAGGATTGGCTGGATGCCGGACACCCTGGGCGTGTGGGAGTCCCTGACTGCCCGTGAGATTCTCACCCAGATAGCCCGCTTCTACCAGCTACCCAAGGCCGGAATCCCACAGCGCGTCACCGAGATGCTGGACCGAGTCCGCCTGAGCGACCTGGCGGACCAGCCGGCCCGTGTCCTGTCCCGGGGACAGCAGCAGCGCCTCAGCCTTGCCCGCGCGCTGATCCACGATCCGTCCGTGCTGCTGCTCGATGAGCCGGCGTCCGGCCTGGACCCGGGATCGCGGGTGGAGCTGCGAGTGATGCTGCGGCAGCTTGCGGCGGAGGGGAAGTCCATCGTGGTCTCCTCCCACGTACTCAGCGAGCTGGACGAAATTGCCGACGCCGCGGTGTTCGTCAACCGCGGGAAAACGGTCCGGCACCAGACCACGGACGAGGCCGCCGCCTCCGGCAGGCGCTACGCCATCTCGGCAACCGACGGTGCCGCGCTCGCCGCCAAACTCACGCAACTGGGCCTGGCGTTCCGGGTTGAAGACGGCCGCCGGCCCGCCGTCAGCCTGGTGTTGCTGAACGACGACGACGCCGCCCGCCTCCTGGGCGACCTGGTGCTGGCCGGCGTCGGGGTCAGCTCCTTTGCCCCCGCCTCGGGTGCCCTGGAAGAGACTTACATGAACCTTGAGGGGGAGCGGCGATGAGCCAGCAAACAGATACAACGCAGCATCTGCCGGCCTCCGGCTTTGGTGCCGGCTACCTTGCCGGTATCCGGGATGTGGTGGTCCTGGAACTCAAACAGCGGCTCCGGTCCCGCGGCTGGTACATCATGCTGGCGATCTGGTTCATCCTGACGGGTCTGGTGACTTGGCTGACGTGGGCCAGCTGGGATGCCCAGCGCGAAGCCCAGAGCGCCTATTCCAACGTTTTGCCGGCCGACGCGGGACCCGGGTCCATGATCTTCGAAGTGGTCCTGGCCTTTGTCCTCCTCTTCGCGTTGCTGGTGGCGCCCGCGCTCTCTGCCAATGCCGTCAACGGCGACCGCGCCGCCGGCACCCTGGCCATCCTTCAGGTGACTCTGCTGCGGCCCGGCCAGATCCTGTGGGGCAAGTTCTTCGCCGCGTGGGCCGCCGCACTGGCATTCCTGGTTGCCAGCACGCCGTTCCTGGTCATCGGAGTCGCCCTCGGCGGCATGACGCCCGGCCATGTCCTCGTGGCCCTGCTGATGCTGGCGGTTGAAGTCGGCGTGGTCTGTGCCATCGGCGTCGGAATTTCCGCGCTGGCGGGGCGCCCGCTGTTCTCGATTGTGGTCACGTACCTTGCCGTGGCCGGGCTGGTTTTCGGTTCCCTCATTGCCTTCGCCCTGGGCACCGGGCTGTCGCAGGGCACCATCATGGCCAATCAGGCGCAGTACCGCAACTACGAACCGCTGCAGCCGGTACCCGACGAAACAGTGCCGGAAGAACCGGAGTACACCTGCTCCGGACCGCTGCGCGCCCAGCCGGCCGTTCGCACCGAAAGGGTGGCGTGGATGCTGGCCATGAACCCCTACGTGGTGGTGGCAGATGCCATCCCTTACACGGTCCGCGTCAACAATCGCTTCGGACTGTCATCACCGGTGGGGGCCATCGAATCCATCAGCCAGGGTGCACGCTACGCCATGGCCGGTCCTGAGGGCACGTACCCCTGCGCCAACGGTAAGGCCCAGCCGCGCTACCTGGCGCAGTCCACTCCCTTGTGGCCGCTGGGACTCGGCCTGCAGCTGCTGCTTGCCGGCCTGCTGATGTGGTTGGGCTGGCGCTCGCTGCGCACCCCGGCGCACAGGCTGGCGCGCGGAACCCGCATCGCCTAAAGCCGGCGTGCCTCCACGGGACAGTCCTAACACTGGACTGCAGGGACACTGGACAGGCCCCCTTCAGCGGATCACGATTGGGTTAACCGTCCGAAATGGCCGGTGACTGTCGGGGCTGGGCCTGTCCATAAGGGTGGAGGCGGCACGTGGTTGATAAGTACGTGGCGGATGAGGACCATGGCTGACGAGAAGTATCCGGCCGCCGACGAACCTCTATACGAACCCATTGGCGCCGGAAAAATCCAGCACGACGATGAAAACGACGCTGGGGACACCTCTTCCCCGGGCGGCGCCCAGGTTCGGTTGCTCGTCCGTAGTGCGCTGGCATCAGCGCTGCTGACTGTCCGCTCTGCCCGCTTCTGGTGGGAGAGCGCCGCCATTCTCGGTGCCTGCTGGGGCACCGGCACGCTGTTGGTGATCGTCCTGGTCACGGGCGGTGACCTGCCGCCGGAATCCCACGCCTGGGTGTACATGCTTACGGCCGCAATCCTGGTGCTGGTGAGCTGTGTGCTCGCTGTCCGGTGGGGGGACGTGCAGCGCGGTGCTGGGCCGGATCCCGCCGAGGGTGCTGTGGACGGCCCGCTGCTGGACTGGGCGCGCTGCATTGCCCAAGGATTGATCTTCGCCGCCGTGTCTGTCGTTTTCCTGCTGCTGCTCGCGTTCTGGTCTGAGTCCTCGCCAGCAGTTGCCGGGGTGTCCTTTGTCCTGATCATTCTTGAAGTCATGGTCTTTGGCGGCATTGGCGCGGGTGCTGCCCGGTGGTTCGAGGGTCAGCGAGGAAGGGTCCTGGCCTGGGGCGTCGCAGCTTTGTTTCTTGTCGGCAACGTGGTGGCGGTGATAGCGCTGCTGCCCAGCGTGAGGGCGTATGAGCCGGTGTTGGTGGCCATCAACATTCAACGGGACGAGTGGGGCAGGGTTGTCTCCTATCAGTGTTCGCCGGAGTTCCGTGGAATCGCCGAGGTCTACCACACCGAGCGGATCTTCTGGATGGCGACGAGCAACCCGATGGTGATCCTGGCGCTGATTGCCGGTGAGGCCGAGCCCAAGGAGAACGCCTTGGATTGGCTCCCCGGGGAGCTGCAGAACGCCGCGGAAGGCACGCAGGTTCCTTGTGTGGAGGGGCAGGAACGGGAGAAGACAGGCGCCGAGATGCCATTGGCACTGATTGGCGTTGGCACGCAGTCCGGGGCGGCAGGCATTCTGTTGGCCGGCGGCCACCGGGCTGCCCGACGACGGCTCAACCCTGCCGCCTGAACCCAGGCAAGGCCAGGTCGGGGCGCCTGTCTGATTAGCCGCCCCGTCGGTCAGATGAGGTCAGGTCAGATCAGGTCAGGGCGTTGCGGCGGCCTTCGAATGCACGGCCGAGCGTGACTTCGTCGGCGTACTCAAGGTCGCCGCCCACGGGCAGGCCGGAGGCCAGCCTGGTTACCACAATGCCGATTGTCTTCAGCATCCTGGCCAGGTACGTGGCCGTTGCTTCGCCTTCGAGGTTGGGGTCGGTGGCGATAATGACTTCCTGGATGGCGCCGTCGTTCAGCCGTGTCAGGAGCTCCCGGATGCGCAGTTGCTCGGGCCCCACGCCGGCAATGGGGTTGATGGCTCCGCCCAAAACGTGATAGCGGCCGCGGAAGGACCGGGTGCGCTCCACGGCGAGGACGTCCTTGGACTCCTCCACCACACAAATGACTGACGGGTCCCGCCGGGGATCGCGGCAGATGTTGCACAA
The DNA here is from genome assembly GCF_003287955.1 of Arthrobacter sp. AQ5-06. GTDB lineage: Bacteria > Actinomycetota > Actinomycetes > Actinomycetales > Micrococcaceae > Arthrobacter. The sequence goes on from NZ_QMKP01000004.1 coordinate 57,338, forward strand.
TTCCTGCTCGGTGACGTTGCCGCATACCGTGCAGAACTTCACGCGTTCCTTCACCATCGTGATGGCTTCCACGAGTCGCTTCATGTCCTGGGGGTCCGCTTCGAGGATGTGGAAGGCAAGCCGCTGGGCGGATTTGGGACCGACGCCGGGAAGCCGTCCGAGCTCGTCAATCAGCTCCTGGACTGCACCTTCGTACACGTTTTCCTCTTTTGGTTTGGCTTGGATGGTGATTGGCGTTGCGGGATCACGTGCTGCAGGTGCCTAGAACCCCGAAACGATGGGGCTTCCGTCCGGGGATCGCTCCTCGATCAGCTTTCCGCCCAGAATACGCTCGACGGCGGCGCGTCCAAAGACGCCGGATTCCTCGATGGTTTCATCGTCCGCGCTCGGAATGTCCTGGACATAGGTGGTGGCGGCAGCCCTGGCCGGAGCCTTGGCACGCCCGGCTTCGGCCTCGGGGCTGTTGGACAGGCGCTGGTAAAGACTCTGCCGGGCGGCAGCAGCGGACTCGGAGGTTGCCGGTGCCGGCTGCAGGGGTGGTGCAGCCGGAGCAGTCGATGCCATGGCGTACTCGCGGACTTCAGCCGGTTCGGGAACAACCGCGTCCTCCGCCGGGACTGCCGGAGCCGCCGGGGCTTGGCCGGTTAGCGCCGCGCTATGGGGTGCCGCGGTTTCTGGTGCGGGGCTTTGTTGTGCGGCTGGTTGTTGTGCGGCGACGTCGGAGGTTGCGGCGACAGCCACGGGCGGCAAGCCCCAGCTGGCGTCGGCATCAGACTGCCTAAGGGCAGGGGACGTCTGAGGGACCTGGGCAGTCGCGGGCTCGTAGCTGGGCGCGGGAGCGGTGCTCGCGGCTTCGTCGGGGACGGACGTGGTCAGGTTTTTGCCAACATTGGGCTCTGTGCCAACGACCCATACGCCCGGCGCCTGCTCGACGGCCCGGCCCCACGGATCCAGCGATGGAGCAGCGGACGATGCAGCGGCAGAGGGCTTGGCCGCTGGTGAGGTTTTTGCTGCTACAGCCTTTGGAGTACTTCGAGCGGGCCGTTTGGCGGGTGCGGGCGCTGAAGGCTCAGGCTGTGAAGGTGACAGGCGTGGCGCAGCCGAAGGATCCCAGTCCATGGGGGGTTCCTCGTCCAGCGGCGGAGCATCTTCGTCGCGCGGAGGACCCCAATCGTCATCGGAGTAGGCGTACGAACCGGCAGTCGCACCCGGCTCAGCTGGTCCCGGCTGACCCGGCGCGGCTGGTACCTGGGCGGACTCAGTGCCTGCCGGCGCGCTGACGGCGCCGGTGTGCTGGACACTTTCTGCAGGAGCTACTGCGCCTGCAGAAGTTGCAGCAGTAGCAGGAGGCGCGGCCGGTTCAGGAGCACGCGTCGCGGGGGAGGGGGCAGGCGAAAGTGCAGGCGCGGCGGCATGGACGACAGGAGTGGAAACGGCGCTGGCAGGGGCCAGGCCCCACGCAACATCGGCTGAACTGGCCGGAGATTCCGGGCTAGCGGGTGCTTTTGGGTTTGGCTCAGCGCTCGCTGCACTGTTGGCGCCACCGGCGACTGCAGTGATCTGGCAGTCGATGCCCACCGTCTTGTGGATCGCCTGCCGCAGGTTCTCAGCGTGGTCAGCCCGGCCAAAGGCGCCGGCCAACCCGGTGGTGCTGAACGACAGCGTCAGGACCTGGCCGTCAAAGGCACCTACCTGCGCGTTCGGCTCAACCAGCGCCCACGTGCTGCGCTTGATTTTCGAGAGCGTCTGTAGAACCTCCGGCCAGGCACGGCGCAGGACTTCGACATCGCCTGTGCTTGCTGCGCCTGTGCTTGCTGCACCTGCGGCGCCAGTTCCTGTGGCTCCGGTCGGTGCAGGAGTGGCAGGGGCATAGCCAACCGAAGCGGGTGCAGCCGGGGCGGGCGCAGCGGTGGCTGGAGCCGTGACAGCGTCTGTGCTTGCCGGCGGGTTGGCCGGCGGAACTGCGCGGGCGGCGTCTGCCCTGGTCTCCCGGGTGGGCTGACCGGTTGCCTGTGGCGTTGAAGTGGGCCGGCTGCCTGTGGACTCGTCAACCGGCCAGTCGTTGGTACTGACCCTTGGCGGCGTCAGCGACGGCCTGGCTTCTTCGGCGCCGGCGGTCTGTGGCCGGGCCGATTCGTGGCCAGCAGCGGCCGGCGCCGAAGGCTGCCGCGCAGCAACCGGCGCCGCAGCAACTTGCGGTGCCGCGGCCGGAACCGAAGCAACCTGACGTGCCGCAGCCGGCGCCTCAGAAACGGGCGGCGCAGAAACTGGTGTTACGGCAACTGATGCCGCGGTGGGCGCAGCAGCAACCGGCGCTGCCGCTGCCGGTACTGCAGCGCCCGGCGGAGCGGGAGCGCCGACGTCGTTCCCGGCGTAATTCAGGCGCCGCTCCACCCGGTCGATCCGGGCGGCGATGCCGCGTTCGGTCTGCTCCGAGCTGGGGAGCAGGATGCGGGCGCAGAGAAGCTCGAGATGCAGGCGGGGAGAAGTGGCGCCGGTCATCTCGGTCAGTGCCGTGTTGGTGACATCAGCGGCGCGCGAGAGTTCGGAAGCCCCGAGGTTGTGCGCCTGGTTCTGGAGCCGGGCGATCTGGTCCGCAGGCATGCCACGGAGGATGACCTGGGCGCTTTCGGGCATGGCCTGGACGATGATGAGATCGCGGAAGCGTTCCAGCAGGTCCTCGACGAAGCGGCGCGGATCGTGACCGGTCTGCACCACGCGGTCCACAGCCCGGAAAACGGTGGCGGCATCTGAGGCCGCCACCGCTTCAACCACATCATCCAGCAGCGAAGCGTGCGTGTAGCCGAGGAGGGCTACGGCCAGTTCGTAATCGAGGCCGTTCGGTCCGGCGCCGGCCATCAGCTGGTCCAGCACGGACAGGGAATCGCGGACAGAGCCGCCGCCAGCCCGGACCACCAGGGACAGAACGCCCGGTGCTACGGGAACGTCTTCCTGGTTACACAGCAGCTCCAGGTACGCCATTAGCGGCTCCGGCGGGACAAGCCGGAAAGGGTAGTGGTGCGTGCGTGAGCGAATGGTGCCGATGACCTTGTCCGGCTCCGTGGTGGCGAAGATGAACTTGATGTGCTCCGGCGGCTCTTCAACGATCTTCAGCAGGGCGTTGAAACCGGCCGATGTGACCATGTGGGCCTCATCGATGATGAAGATCTTGTAGCGGTCACGGACCGGAGCGTACGTTGCGCGCTCGCGGAGGTCGCGGGCGTCGTCCACGCCACCATGGCTGGCGGCGTCGATCTCGATGACGTCCAGGGAGCCTGAGCCGCCGCGGGCCAGTTCAATGCAGCTGGGGCACGTACCGCAGGGGGTGTCCGTGGGGCCTTGGGCGCAGTTGAGGCAGCGGGCCAGGATGCGGGCGGACGTGGTCTTTCCGCAACCGCGTGGGCCGGAGAAAAGGTAGGCGTGATTAACGCGGTTTTTCCGCAGTGCCGTCATCAGCGGCTCCGTGACGTGTTCCTGCCCGATAACGTCAGCGAAAGAGTCCGGGCGGTATCTACGGTAAAGGGCGGTGGTAGTAACAGTCACGAGAAAACCCTACCAATCCGGGCTGACAATCAGGATCCCTCGCGGGCGGTCGCCCTGTTGGGGGAATAGTAAAGACCCCCCATGCACCCGCCAGAGCCCGTTTACCCTTGCTACCTTCCGGTCCTGGGGGAGTTCAACAGGATGACGCCACATGAGGGGCCGCAGACAAGTTTACCCGAAGATTCAGGAAGGTCTGGACGGCCCGGGCCGCGGCCGGCCGCGGCCCCTTGGAGTGCCCTCTCGCGACCCGGAATCTCCTGATGAACTGCCCGGGCCCGCTCGGGCGGTGCGGGCCCGGACCGCCCAAGCGGGCCAAGGCCGCGAAAGCCGGTGCAAAAGGCCCGGACGCCAGCTAGCGTCGCCAACCGGCCACCGGCCAGGTCATAAAGGCGGGCTCCTCGTAAGGGTGCGCCGCGCGTAGGGCCAGCACAACGGCGTCGAGCATCTCTTCCTCCACAACGCACTCCACCCGGGTTTCCGGCACGCGCTCGCCCGCACCCACAGCCCCGACGAACGGCTCGGCACCAGGTAGCGGAGTGAAGCGCCCGGCGCCGGGGGAGGTGAAGGCGCAGTGCGAATAGTTCCCGATCCTGCCCGCGCCGGCGTCGCCGATTGCCGCGAGCAGCGCCTCCGCGTGTGTGTCCGGCACGTAAACCACCAGGGCGTGCAGCTGTGTCATGGCCTCATCCTGCCAAGAATGCTGGGTTATCGGCAGCGATTTTCATTGCTTATCCGGCGGTCAGGGCTGATCATGGATATGTACACCGATTGGGGCAATCTCAAGGTTGTGAGCTGCGGGGCCTGGCTGGAGGGCCGGACCCGGCAGCTCAACGGCGTATCGGAGGAATGGGCGCATTGGGGGCGTCCATTTTGACGTTAACGGGCCAGCTGGTGGTCCGGGTTGCCCGGCCGCGGTAATAGTCCGCCGGGCCAATTGGGCGATGCCGGAAAGTTCAGGTACTCTAGTATCTGCTTTTGATTCGAAAGCAGCTGGAGAATTCGCCTAGCGGCCTATGGCGCACGCCTGGAACGCGTGTTGGGTTAACGCCCTCGGGGGTTCAAATCCCCCATTCTCCGCCAGCCAGGAACCCGGTTCTGACCATGTCAGGGCCGGGTTTTTGCTTTCTTCCAGCCGAACCTTGTCCCGTGCCTGGAGCGCCCACCTACTCAGGTTGGCTGCCCACATAGCCGAGGCGGCGGAGGCGCTCCCGGGCGGCCTGTTCGCTGGGTCCAGGCCCGCGTCCGAGGGCAAGATGTACGACGCCGAGAGTCACCTTCGTTGCCAGTCTCACGGGGAGCGGGAACGGCCCCAGCCGGGGGACCTGGAGGCCGAGCATCCGGCGGTATTTCGGCTCCAGGCTGTAGACAGCGCCGGCGAAGATGATCCGGTAGCCAGGGCGCAGCAGCGGGTGCAGTGGCGGGTTGCGGATGAACTCGACGGTCTCGGCAACCCTGCTGTCCGCCAGCAGCTCGCCGTTGTAATACCAGAGGTCCATTTGCTGCCGCATTTCGGCCTCGCTCAGGGGCGGTTCCTCTACACCCATCAGCCGTCCGGCGTGGGCCCACTCGCGGACATAGGCGTCCGGGCCGCCGGGGATCCCGGCACCCCAGATTTTGTGGGCCGAGAGGAAGGCGTCCACGAACGCGATGTGGACCCAGCGGGCGAGTTCCGGATCGTTGGCCGAGTAAGTCCGCTCGCCGCCGTGCCCGTCACCGTAGCTCCCCTGAACAGGCCCGTGCAGGCGACGGACCCTGGCGGAGGCCTCGTCGGCGGCGGCCTGTGGGCCATAGGTGACGGTGAAGATCCAGCGGATGGTCCGGGCCAGCCGGCTGAGCGGATCTGCGCGGAAGTTGGAGTGCTCGTGGATTCCCGCCAATGCTCCCGGATGCAAAGCCTGCATCAGGAGCGCGCGGATCCCGGCCACAATGGTTGTCATGGAGCCGTGCACCGCCCAGACGGCCGAGCCGGGCTGGTGATAGCCGGCGTCGTCGCCCTCAGCCAGCTGCGGAACCCAAGCGGGCGGGCCGCCAGAGCTGCCGGTGAATACCCGTTTGACTTCGCCCTGCCACTCCCTGAGGAAATTTCGCATACCACTATTCTCGCTCAGCACCAGGCGGGCATGGTTCTGCACGCAGATCCACATGATGTCCGCTGCGTACCGCTGCGGGGGTTCACACGCCCGAGCCTTTGTGGTCCCATGAAGTGGTAAGTCCGTCTGGATCTGGGGTCTGGCGGGCCAAACCGGGAGTGACGAGTGGGCAATCATTGGGGATCCGGCCGGGATAAGGAGCCTGCGGGCGCCTGCGCCATAGCTGTGCGCGCACTGGCCGCCGGTGCCGTCGTCGCCGCGTCCCTCTTCGCCGTTAGCTTCCCTGGGACGCTCCCTGTTGAACCCGACCCGGCAAGGTCGCCGGTCGGTGCCGGACAAGTTGGCCTGCCTTGGCTGGCCGATGCTTTCCGGACGGACAGCCGGGCCTTGGTTCCGTTCAACCGCACACTGGTCAGGACGATCGCCAAGGGTGGAAGCGCACCACTCAATGTGGCTGCTGCTGGGCTCACCCGCCCGGCGGAGGGGTCCCTCATGGCGCCGCTTGAGCTCCTTACCTCAAGCTCTCCTTTCGGGTACCGGGTGAGCCCGATCACCGGTAGGGGCGGCGATTTCCACTTGGGCCAGGACTTCGCTGCAGGCTGCGGCACCAGGGTTTATTCGGCCGACGCCGGCGTGGTACGGGCCGCCGGCTGGCACCCCTGGGGCGGTGGAAACCGAGTGGAAATAGACCATGGCAACGGACTGATCACCACGTACAACCACTTGGAGGCCGTCGCGGTCCGTACGGGGGATTCCGTCCAGGTGGGCCAGGTCATTGCCCGGGTTGGCACTACGGGATGGTCCACGGGCTGCCACCTGCATTTCGAAACCATCCTCCACGGCAAGCACACCAGCCCGCTGAACTGGACACTCCTCCCCACACGTCAGTTGGACGAGCTCGAGGACATAGCCATGGTCAGCTATGACGCCAAGCCCGCGGATGGTGCCGCCGCGCAACGCTGGGCCATCCCGGTCGCCGAGGACAACAGTCACGCCGTCCTGGGCGGCGAAAAGGAACTGTCCGAAGCGCCGCCCGTGGACGGAACGCTGCCCGCGATTCAACCGCAGGACGAGGCACCCGCGGAGGAGCCGTCGTCGGACGCTATCTCGCCGGAATCCGCTTCTCCGGACCCCAGCGCGACGGAAAGTGCGACGGAAACAGCCACTTCGACGGCGTCACCTTCCCCGGCGTCTTCCTCGCCCGGGGCAACGCCTTCGCCAACGGGCACCTCAAGCGACACGCCGACGACGACGTCACCCACCCCCGCGGGCACCTCGCCTGTGCCGACGACGAGCCCGTCAACGCCGGCGCCAGCGGTGGAGCCACCAGCCACAACGAGCACCGAGTCCTCAGCGGAATCAGCGTCGCCCTCGCCCACAGCGACAGCTACAACCACCTCTACGCCTCCATACACCGCAACCGGCTCCGAGACGGCGGGGCCCTGACGGGAAACTCCCAGACTGCACCCGTACCCTTGATGGTTGGCAACGAATCACCTGCATGACCAACCTTTCAAGGACGGCGCTGTGACAGACCTGTACACCATTCCACTCACCCTCAACGACGGCACCGAAACCGATTTCGGCCGGTTCAAGGGCAACGTGGTGATGGTGGTGAACGTGGCGTCAAAGTGCGGGTTCACTCCTCAGTACGCGGGCCTCGAGACGCTCTACGAGAAGTTCCGGGACCGCGGCTTCGACGTGCTCGGAGTCCCGTGCAACCAATTCGCCGGCCAGGAGCCGGGCAACGACAGCGAGATCGCCGAGTTTTGCGAGCGGAATTTCGGTGTCACTTTTCCGCTGACGGCCAAGGCCAATGTGCGTGGCAAGGACCAGCATCCGCTCTATGCCGAGCTGACCAGGTTCAAAACGAGTGTGCTGCCCGGCCTGGTGAAATGGAACTTTGAGAAGTTCCTGATCAACCGCACGGGCCTAGTGGTGGCACGCTTCGCGCCCACCGTCGAACCGGACTCCGCCGAAGTCATCGATGCAATTGAAATGGCACTGGCAGAATTTGACGGGCAGGCAGCTATCACGGAACTTTCCGGAGTGTAATTCTTTTAGTTTTTTCCAACTTGGCCGCAGCGATTTACCCACAGTTTGCCAATTGTCTGATTGGATAATAGTTACTGAAGGGTAGAAGGGAAACGCCGTTTCCCACCAACCACAGAGGCAGCAATGAAGCACATCGAGGCCGAACACCCCCGGCCACGCCACTTCCTTCTACACCTGAGCGACCCCCACCTGTTGGGAGGTCCGGATCCCCTTCACGGCGCAGTCGACAGCGAAGCCAAGCTCATTCAGCTTTTTGAAGAGGTCAGGGCTTCCGGCGCCCGGCCCGAGGCCGTGATCTTCACGGGCGACCTCGCCGACCGGGGTGACCCTGAAGCCTACGCAAAGCTGCGGGCAATCGTTGATCCCGCGTGCGCAGACATGGGCGCGGAGGTTATCTGGGCGATGGGCAACCACGACAACCGCGCCAACTTCCGGACCGGGCTGCTGGACGAGCCGGCGAGCGATGCGCCGGTGGACCGAAGCTACTTCATCAATGGCCTGCGCATCATCACCATGGACACCTCGGTCCCGGGTTACCACCACGGCGAGCTAAGCCCGTCACAGCTGGGGTGGCTCACCCGCCAGCTGGATACCCCGGCCCCCGACGGCACCATCCTGGCGCTCCACCATCCGCCGGTCCCGTCGGTCCTGGACCTTGCCGTGCTCGTGGAACTGCGGGATCAGGCAAGCCTGGCCTCCGTAGTCCGCAACTCCGACGTCCGGACCATTCTTGCCGGGCATCTGCACTACTCGACCACCGCCACCTTTGCGGGGATTCCTGTCTCCGTCGCCTCAGCGACGTGCTACACCCAGGACCTCAACGTCGCCGTCGGCGGTACCCGCGGCCGGGACGGCGGGCAGGCCTTTAACTTGGTGCACGTCTACGAGCACACCATTGTCCATTCCGTGGTTCCGCTGGGGAGCGCGGCCACAGTAGGCGAGCATGTCACCCCGGAAATGACGGCCGAGCGACTGGCCGCCGCGGGCGTCAGCATCCCTGACAGCGCGAAGGCAGGAGGCGTCAGGAAGGTAGCCCTTCCGCACTACGCTATCTAGCAATGCATAGCCCGGCGGCCCGGAGCTCCCAATGTCAGCGAGACCAACGTCGGGGCCGCGAACGTCAGAGCTCCCAGGGCGCCTTGATGGGGTAGTACTTCTCCAGGAAGCCGGTCACGATCTCGGCGCGCTCGTCCGCGGGGACTTCGGGGAAGCTGCCGTCGTTGAGGCAGAAGAAGTCCATATTCCGCTTGGCCAGCAGCTTGGGCAGGTAGTTCAGCCCGGCGCGGGCGGTGGTGTCCACGTAACGCACCTTGGCCGCGGTCTGGGTGACGGCACGGCCTGTGAGCAGGGCGTAGTAGTGGTAGAAGGAATTGGTGACCGAGATGTTGTCTGCGGCGCGGAACCTGCTGCCCGCCGTCTTCTGGAACTCCTCCGGGAACTCACGCTCCATCCTGGCCACAACGCTGCGCCGCAGCGGGGCGGCGGTGTGCTCAAGGTGCCGCGTGGTGATCCGCCCGAAGCGGTTCCAGAGCAGCTTGCGGTTAACGCGGGCGGCGTTCTCGAAGCCACTGCGCTCGGCATCGTTGTCGCCCAGCCCGATCCGGGTCTCGGCCTCGACGAACTTGGTGACGCCACCCGGTGTGAAGAACATGTCCGGGCCCACAGGCCGGCCGAAGAACATATCGTCATTCGAGTAAAGGAAATGCTCGGACAGGCCCTCGATGTTGTGGAGCTGGCACTCCACTGCTTGTGAGTTGTGGGTGGGCAGCACTGTGGGATCGGCGAAAAATTCCTCGCTGCGGACAATTGTCACCGAGGGGTGCTCGGCGAGCCACTCCGGGGCGGGGGAGTCCGTGGCGATAAAGATGCGACGGATCCAGGGCGCAAACATGTACACGGAGCGAAGGGCATATTTGAGTTCATTGATCTGCCGGAAGCGGGCTTCGTTGTCGTCGCCTTCGCCCAGGACAACCCCTTGCTGCTGGGCGCGCCGGGCCTCGATGTAACCGGGCGAGCTGCCATCAACCCACGAGAAGACCAGATCGATGTCGAAGCTGATGTCGCTGGCGTGGTCGGCGAACATGTTCTCGATGGTGGGCCAGGTGTGCCCGTACCGTTCAACCGTCCCGCGGACGGCGTCCTGGGACTGCATGGTGCGGCGGGTCAGGGAGTTTTCGATCGGAAGGATCAGCTGATCGCCCTCAAAGCTCCAGAGCTCAATCTGGACGCCAGCGGAGGAACCGAACTCAAAACCACCGTCGGGCTCAACCCGCGGACGGTAGAGGCGGAAGATGCGGGCCTGGCGGTTGGGGGACAGATCCCCGTCGGCCACCAGCACGGAGGACTTCTTTTTCGCGTCCACGGTCATGGAGTAGACGGGCTCGTTGCGGCAGGCCTCCACCAAGGCTGTCCGCAGCTTCTTGCGATCCTTCCAGTCCAGGGCGATGACCGGACGGTCGTTGTTGCCCCGGACCAACAGGTAGTCCAGGCCTTCGCCCGCGAGGACACCACGCAGGAACAACAGGTCCTCAACCATGGCCTGGTACGGAGTCCGGTTGTGGTTGATCAGGGCGTACCTGCCCTTGTGCCGGACGACGTCAGTCCGGTGTTTGAGCCGCGCCTCAGCCGCCGGAGATGTCACCTCGGCGTGGGTGCGCAGTTCTACGGACGCCTGGCCGCCGTAGTAGATCTCGTCCTGGACAGGTGCTTCTGTAATGGTTGTCTCCGTCGCGGGTAAGTGGTAAGCGTTCTTATCTGAATAATAGCGCGACGCCCAAAATGACATGCTTCAAACGGGCGCTTCCGGCCGGGGACCGGCTCAGCTGACCATTGCCTCCCGCCAGCTGCGCAGGAAAGCTCCGCCGGCGTCGTCGTGAATGACGTGTTCCCCAAGCCCCAGATCGGTGGCCGTCAACACGTCATAGGGTTTGACCGGAACGCCGTCCGCCGGGCGGACGTCAACGTGCTTCACGGGATGGTCATTGTGGTGCAGCCAGTCCGCCATCGCATAGTCCGTGCGGGAATCCCCCACGGTCCGCCACGCCTGCGGCGTGATGCCCTGCGCCGCCAGCAACTCCACGGCGCGGCTGGCGCCGAGGTCCTTGCCCAGCCGCACTGACTCAATATCGGTGGAAATGATGGTGGGGTCGACGCGGTAGTCCACCTCGTCGTCGGAATTCGGTGCGTGGTGCTCAAGTCGGACCCCGCCCATGCCGTGGCGGGCCATCAGATCCATGGCGTCGGAGTCGAAAAGCTTCTGTTCGGCCAGGTAATCTGCGGAGGGCACCTCGATGTGCTGCTCAACGGACACCATGGCGCGTTTCGACTCGTCAAAAAACATGTGCCTGGAGTAGTCCTCGGCCACGAGCCTGCGGACGTCATCGCCGTAGGCCTTGGGCACGGCAAGTTCGTGATCAACGTGGATGGGGCCGGCCCCGGCCGCGGTGTAGCTGAACCACACGGCGCCCTTCTCGCAAATGGCGTGGATGACCGTTCCGGCGGGAATGCCGGCGGCGATCATCGGCACCATAACCTGCTCCCGGATGAAGGCATCGGAGCGGCCGGTATTGAAAACAACCGGAATTCCGGCGGTGGCGAGCGCCACGAGATCGGCAATGATGCCTGGTTTCACGTCACGGGTCACGGGGCTGGCCACGGGTCCGTCAACGTCGAGCAGGAGGGCGAAGGGCGGGGTGGACGGCAGGCGGACGCCGGGCGTGGTGCTGGCAGGGAATTCGGGTGCAGTCATGGCTCCATTGTGTCAGCCGGGGCCGCCGATCCTTCGCCGGCGGCGCAATGTCCGCGGCATGTGACAGATGGTCACTGTTTGGCTACAACCTTGGGCTGCTGCGGGCCGGACACTTCTCTTGGGCCGCCAAGCTGCCTAGGGTGGCATGGTGATCTTCAAAGCTGTGGGCGAGGGACGCCCGTATCCCGACCATGGTTTCAACACGCCCAAACAGTGGGCGTCGCTGCCGCCGCGCCCTGTCCGCCTGGACGAACTGGTGACCACCAAACGGACGCTGGACCTCGAAGCGCTCCTGGCCGAAGACTCCACCTTTTTCGGCGACCTCTTTCCCCACGTGGTGCAGTACCAGGGAATCCTGTACCTGGAGGACGGCCTGCACCGCGCCGTCCGGACGGCGCTGCACCAGCGGACCGCCATCCACGCCCGTGTGCTGGTCATAGATGGCTAGGAAACCCAAGGACGCCAGCGTCCTGCATGGCCACCATGTTGTCACCGGCCCCGAACTGCGGGCCACGTTTGAGGTTTCCGGCGACCCCGACAATCCGGTGCGGTTGCGCCGCCGTGTGGTGCATGGAGTGGTCCTGGTTTTGCTGCTGGGCCTCATTGCCGGCGCCATTTTCCTTGCGCTGGCCATCATGAACGGACAGCTGAAGCTTCCGACGACGGCGGGCAGCGAGGAGCCTCGGACCACCTGTCCCGGGGCCACCTTCGACTACACCCCCAACGACAAAATCAACCTCAACGTCTACAACTCCACCAGCCGCCCCGGGCTGGCCCGCTCTGTTGCGGATGAGTTGCTGGTCCGGAAGTTTGTGGTGGGGACCGTGGCCAACACGGAGGCCGGGTACCGCGGCGTGGCTGCGGTGGTTTCCGGGGCCGCCGGGCAGTCTGCCGCCTTCAGCGTCCAGCGGAACCTGCCGGGCTCCGACTACTTCCAGGATGGCCGGACGGACGCCAGCGTGGACGTGATTCTTGCCGGCGATTACCAGGAGCTTGCCGCCGCCGACCGCGTGGACCAGACACCAGGGAAGCTCAGCTGCCCGCGTGAAAGCCGAAGAATCGCTGACGATGCCAAGTGGCCGGTTATTCCGACGGCCGGCGCCACACCCTAGCTGACGCGCAGGGGTGCGCCGTCGTCGTCGAACCTGGCTCCGGCGCCCAGCTGGATGAACCGCACGGTCCGGGCGATCCTGGCCTCAAGTTCGGCGGGCTCGTTGCTGCCGCGTGCGGCGCTGGACGAGAGTGTGCCGTGGATGAGCTGCGCCTGCTGGCCAATGTCCGCTTGCGGCAGGTACCCCTGCGCCATGCCGTCCCTGAGGATGCCCTGCAGCAGGACGCTGAGTTCACCCACGTGGTCGGCCAGTTTGGCAAAGGACGACGGCGACAGCACCGCCGCCATCGCCGGTCCGGGCGGGAGGTGGCGGCGGCTGAGGTCCTCCACCTGGGTGCGCACGTACAGGGCCATCCGTTCGACGGGGTTCTCGAGCGTGCTCAGCGACTCCCGGAGTTCGGCGAGGAAGCGCTCGGTCTCATCCAGGGCGTAGGAGATCAGCAGTTCTTCCATGTCCGCGTAATAGTTATAGACCGCGGTTCGCCCCACGCCGGCGTGCCGCGCGACGTCTGTCATGGTCAGTCCAGGCAGGCCGTGGGTGAACAGGAGTTCCCCGAACGCTGTCAGGACCCGGCGTTGAGTCTCGGCGCGTTGCGCGGCGTTGTTGGCCGCCGAAATCCTGGGCATGCAGACACATTACCGCGAAGTGTCAGTAAACCCGGAGTTTTCGTCCAGATAACCACGCCAAAGATGTGGTTTGGGTGGAATATCTGGACAAAAACTCATCGCGCCGTGTCAGACGGCGCAGCCCTCCGGGCCGCAGGCCTCGCCGTCGTTGCCGTCCGCGGCGTTGACCAGTACCAGAGGGTGGGTCTCCTGCCAGGCCTGGTTGAGCGCCGCAGTGAACGTTTCGGCAGGCTGGGCGCCGGAGAGGCCGAACTTGCGGTCAATCACGAAGAATGGGACCCCAGTGATGCCCAGGGCGCGGGCCTCCTCGAAATCGAAGCGGACGTCGTCGGCGTATTTGTCCGTGCTGAAGAGCTCGGCCACTTCGTCAGCATTGACGCCCAGGTCCAGGCCAAGTTCCGTGAGGTACTCCTGGCTGCCGATATCCTTGCCGTGCTCGAAGTGGTCGCTCAGCAGGCGCTCTTTCGCGGCATCCTGCTGTCCGTGCTGGGCGGCGAGATGTATCAGGCGGTGCGCGGTGAAGCTGTTTGCCACCACCACCTGGTCGAAGCGGTAATCCAGGCCTTCGCCCTTGGCCTGTTCGGTGACGTGGTCAAACATCTGGGAGACCTGCGCCGGGGCCATGCCCTTGCGGGTGCTCAAGTACTCGAGTTCGGTGCCGTCGTAGTGCTCCGGGAGGGTGGGATCCAGCTGATAGCTGCGCCACGTCACGTCCACGGCGTCGCGGTGCGGGAACCCGGCCAACGCGGCCTCGAACCGGCGCTTGCCGATGTAGCACCAGGGACACGCGACGTCTGACCAGATCTCAATCTTCATGCTTGCCACAACCTCTGCAGTCTTAGAGCCATTCCCCGCGGGAAGTGTCGGATTTATCACACGGGGGCTTGAAATGGGCCCTCGCGCGGGGCGATAGTCGGAACAACGGGTTAAGCAGATGCCTTTCTGAACACACGCAATCGCCAGGTCTGGGGACGTGGCATATTGATCCCTCCCGGAGGCAAGCATGCGGATAGGACTTGTAGTAGCACCATGGATACCGATTCCCCCAGTCGGGTATGGGGGCATCGAGAGGGTTGTTGACTCCCTGGCCCGGGGATTCATCGCCGCGGGGCACGAGGTGTTGCTGGCCGCAGCGTCGGACAGCATGTGTCCGGTGCCCCTCGTGCCGGGGATGAGGCCCGCCGAGCCAGCCGAACTCGGGTTTACGCTCTCGGAACTCAGCCATGTCATCAGGGCCTATGAAGGCCTGGGCGGTGTGGATATCATCCATGACCACACCCTGGCCGGGCCGCTGGTTGCCCGGCGGGGGTCCCCCGCCCCCGTGGTGACCACCATTCACGGCCCCCTCATCCCTGCGTCGGCAGATTTGTACCGCGCGATGGCTGCAGACACGGCCATCATCGGAATCTCACGTGACCAGACCTCCCACGTGCCCGATGTTCCGGTCACGCGGGTGATCCACCATGGAATGGATGTTGCTGCCGTGCCGATCGGTTCGGGAAAAGGCGGGTATGTCTGCTTTGTCGGCAGGATGTGCCCGGACAAGGGCGTGCTCGAAGCCATCCACATCGCGCGCAGGGCAGGCATTCCGCTGCGCATCGCGGCGAAGATGCGCGAGGCGGATGAGATCGAGTATTTTCGCTCGGTGATTGAGCCGCTGCTGGGCTCCAACGAGGCTTTCCTTGGCGAGTTGGGGGACGCTGACAAGTATCGGCTCATGGGCGAAGCGATGGCGTTCCTGAATCCCATCCAATGGTCCGAGCCGTTTGGGCTGGTAATGATTGAATCCCTCTCAACGGGCACCCCGGTAGTGGGAACCCCGATCGGATCCGCGCCTGAAATTGTGGACCACGGCAGGACCGGATACCTGGGGCCGACGGATCAGCTGCACACTTTCCTTCCCCTTGCCGCAGCGCTGGACAGGGCACAATGCAGGGACCGGGCAGCCAAGCTGTTCAGCACGGAAAGGATGGTTGGCAACCATTTGGACCTTTACGCAAAGCTCGTGGAAAAGAGTCAGGCGGCAGGGGTTCCGGATGATTCCTACGTGGATCAGAATCAACTACGGGGAGCAGTTATCCGGGCGCCGGAACCGGGCCCGATTTCTGTCCGACGGCCCTAAGGAAGGAGCGCATCCATGACTGCTTGGAATGCCGACACAGAGGCGGACGTCGGCGGCGCCGGCGCTGTAACCCTGGTGGAGGGGTCTTCCTTCTGCATCTCCTCCCACAGCGGCGACATAAGTCCCGACGGTGGAACCAACGGGGCCTTCTACCGCGATACCCGGGTTGTGTCCCGGTGGATCCTGCGCATCAACGGCGCCCTCCGCGAACCTCTGGTGGCGCAGCGGCCGGATGCGTTCGAGGCCGCTTTCGTGGGCCGCGCCAAATGGCCGGACGGCCGGTTCGACAGCCCGCTCGTTGTCCGTCAGCAACGCCACATCGGACCGGGTCTGCAGGATGACATCACTCTCAAAAACTATTCTTCGGAGGCCGTCGACTGCGAGATCGAACTCCTGGTGGACGCAGACCAGGCCGACCTTTTCGATGTCAAGGGCGGCCGCCCGATCAATGAGGACAGCCTGACCCGGACTATCAAGGGCGCAGAACTCCTGGTCGAGACCGTCCGGAACGGGCAGCGGCGTGGCTCGGCGGTCCGGGCGG
Source organism: Arthrobacter sp. AQ5-06 (assembly GCF_003287955.1). GTDB lineage: Bacteria > Actinomycetota > Actinomycetes > Actinomycetales > Micrococcaceae > Arthrobacter. Next base: position 73,175 of record NZ_QMKP01000004.1, read on the forward strand.
CGGGCGCCGAAGTCACCGTTGACGGGCTGCGGTTCCACGCGCATATCCCGGCAAGAGGCAAGTGGTCCACCAGCGTCATCGTGGTGCCTTTGATCAACGGAGCGGCCCCCGATGAACCGTTCAAGGAAGGAGGCTTGCCCCGTCACCGGACGGGCGTGCAGCGGCACTTGGCATGGGAGGAGAATGTACCGCGCATCTCTGTAGGCGACCGCAATATTGAAACAACGCTGCAGCGCAGCCAGTCCGATCTGGGGTCGTTGCGGATTTTCGATGCCGAGCATCCTGACCGTGCGGCCGTTGCGGCCGGCGCACCCTGGTTCATGGCCCTATTCGGCCGCGATTCGCTCCTGTCCTCCTATATGTCACTACTGGTTGACTCGACGCTGGCGGTGGGAACCCTCCAGACCCTGGCAGGTCTCCAGGGCGAAAAAGTGGACAGCGACTCCGAGGAGGAGCCGGGCCGCATCCCGCACGAGGTGCGGCTGGGTGTGACGGCGGGCCTGTCCCTGGGCGGAACCGCGTATTACGGCACCGCAGATGCAACACCCCTGTTTGTCAGTGTCCTCGGTGAGCTCAGCCGGTGGGGACTGTCGGATGAGGTTATCGATTCTCTTCTGCCACACGCAGACCGCGCCCTTGAATGGATTGAAAAGTACGGGGACCGCGATGGCGACGGTTTTGTGGAGTATCTTCGTCCAAACGCACATGGACTGGTGAATCAGGGCTGGAAGGACTCTTGGGACGGAATCAACTTCGCCGACGGTCGGATAGCTGAGCCTCCCATCGCCCTTTGCGAAGTCCAAGGCTACGTCTACGCAGCCTACGTCGCCCGCTCACTGCTGGCGCGTTCGGCCGGGGACACTGAAACGGAGCAGCGCTGGGCTAAGCGCGCCACCTCTCTGAAGGAAGCCTTCAACGAGAAGTTCTGGCTGCCGGACGAGGGATACTTCGCCATCGCGCTGGACAAGGACAAGAATCCCGTTGACGCGTGCACGTCAAACATGGGTCACTGCCTCTGGGTGGGAATTGTCGACGTGGACAAAGCGCCGTCGGTGGTGGAGCGGCTGATGTCACCGAAAATGTTCACCGGCTGGGGGATCCGCACGCTGGCAACGGATATGGCGGCCTACAACCCGGTCAGCTACCACAACGGCTCAGTGTGGCCGCATGACAGCGCGCTCGTTGCCACGGGCATCATGCGCTACGGCTTTGTGGCTGAGGCCAAGCAGATTGCCGCCGGGATCTTCGCGGCCGCCGAACATTTTGGCGGGCAACTGCCGGAGCTGTTCTGTGGCTTCGACCGGTCCGAGTTTCCCGTGCCCGTGCCGTACCCGACGGCGTGCTCACCGCAGGCCTGGGCTGCTGCGACCCCCATCCAGCTGGCTCGGATCCTGCTGCGTTTTGATCCGGATTTCACCCGCAAAGTGGTCCACTTGGCACCGATTCTCCCAGAGGAATTCGGCGACTTCAGGGCCGACAATGTACTGCTGGGGCGTTCCCGGCTCACCATCAGCGCCCACGGCACGGACGGCAGCATCGCGGGCCTGCCGCCTGAACTCAAACTGCTGCATGAACCCCGTCCGCCGCTGGATGAACGGCTCCGCGGACAGGCGGGCAGTTAGCCTACGGAACGTTCCATCACGAAGTCGTGTTCCACAGTGGTGCCCAGCCGGAAGGACTTGCTGCCTACCTTGCGGAAGCCGGATTTCTCGTAGAAACGGATGGCCCGGGCATTCTGGCTGTTGACGCCCAGCCAGACCCCGGCCGCACCCGCTTCTGCCGCAACCTGCAGGCTGGCGTGCATCAGCTCCGCGGCCGCGCCCAGGCCGTGACGTTCGGGGTGGACGTAGCATTTGCTGAGCTCGATGGAGGGCAGGACTTTCAGCGCCGACGCCACATCCGGGTCCTCTGCGGGCCGGTTGACGAGGAAGCTATAGCCGCGGAGAGCGCCGTCGGCATCGATCACCAGAATGGTGACATCAGGATCCGCCAGGTACTCCCGGAAATGCCGTTCGCTGAGCGTGTTGACCAGGTGCGTGGCGATGTCCTCCGGTGACGACGACGGCGGGCACGCCATCGGAAAGGTGACGGCCGCAAGGCCGGCGAGCAATCCGGCGTCGTCCGTTGTTGCCTTTCGGATGTGGGTCATGCAGGGATTCTACGTGCGTTTCCTCCGAGTTTTTGTCCAGATAACGTCCCCAAAAGGCACTTTTGCTCGCGTTATCTGGACAAAAACTCCTAGGGCCTGGAGCTGAAGGCGGCGTCGAAGCTGGTCTGGGAGGCGGGGAAGTCGAACTTCTTCAGCGCCGCGAGGGCTTCGGGGGCGCCGTGGAGCCGGTCCATGCCGGCGTCCTCCCATTCGACGGAGATGGGGCCGGTGTAGCCGATCGCGGCCAGGGCGCGGAAGGACGATTCCCAGGGGACGTCGCCGCGTCCGGCGGAGACGAAGTCCCAGCCGCGGCGCGGGTCGCCCCAGGGCAGGTGGGAGCCCATGACGGTGTTCCGGCCGGTGGGGCGGAGCTTGGTGTCCTTGCAGTCCACGTGGTAGATCCGGTCCTTGAAGTCCCAGATGAAGGAGACGGGGTCGATGCCCTGCCACATGAAGTGGGACGGGTCCCAGTTCAGGCCGAACGCCGGCCGGTGGCCGATCGCTTCGAGGGTCCGGACGGTGGTCCAGTAGTCGTAGGCGATTTCGGAGGGGTGGACTTCGTGGGCGAAACGGACGCCGCATTCGTCGAAGACGTCCAGGATGGGGTTCCAGCGGTCGGCGAAGTCCCGGTACCCGGCGTCGATCACGGCGGCAGGGACGGGCGGAAACATGGCCACGTACTGCCAGATCGAGGAGCCGGTAAATCCGACGACGGTATCCACGCCGAGTGCCTTCGCCAGCCGGGCGGTGTGTTTCATTTCCTCCGCGGCGCGTTGACGGACGCCCTCGGGGTCGCCGTCGCCCCAGACCTTAGCGCCCACGATCGCCTCGTGCCGGAAGTCGATGGGGTCATCGCACACGGCCTGGCCCTTGAGGTGGTTGGAGATGGCCCAGACCTTGAGGTTGTACTTGTCCAGGACGGCGAGTTTGGCTTCGACATAGCCGGGTTCGTCCCAGCGCCACGCGTCCAGGTGGTCCCCGGAGACGGCGATTTCAAGGCCGTCGTAGCCCCAGCCGGAGGCCAGTTTGGCGACTTCCTCGAACGGGAGGTCGGCCCACTGGCCGGTGAACAGAGTATAGGGGCGGGGCATGTCAGGCTCCTTCAGGAGTTGCGGTCAGGGCTGTCGACGGGACGGCCGGGGTGCCGGTCAGTTGGATGGTGGAACTTTTCGCGGCGGCGGATTCTTCCACCGCGTTGAGGATGCGCTGGACGGTCAGGCCATCCTCGAACGACGGCGACGGCTGGGTTCCGGCGTCGATCGCCAGCAGGAAGTCGCGGACCTCGTGCGTGAAGGTGTGCTCCCAGCCGATGATGTGGCCCTGCGGCCACCACGCTTCAAAATACGGGTGCCCGGGCTCGGTGACCAGGATCCGTCGGAAGCCCTGCTCGCGGGCCGGAGCCGTGGCGTCCAGGAAACCCAGTTCGTTCAGGTTCTCCAGATCGAAGAGGAGGGCGCCTTTTTCGCCGTAGATCTCCAGCTTTAGCGAGTTCTTCCGGCCGGTGGCCACCCGGGAGACCTCCACTGAGGCGATCGCTCCGGAGGCGAAGGACAGCGTTGCCCACGCGGCGTCGTCGACCGTTACTTCCTCCAGCCCGGCCGCTCCGGGACGGTGCGTGGTGAACGTGTGCGTCCGGCCGGACACATCCGTGACCTGGTCCCCGAGCAGGAACAGCACCTGGTCGATCGCGTGGGAGGCGATGTCCCCCAGCGCCCCGGAACCCGCGGTCTCCTTTTTGAGCCGCCACGTCATGGGTGCGGTCTCATCGGCGAGCCAGTCCTGAAGGTAGGCGGCACGAACGTGCCGGACGGCTCCCAGTCTGCCCTCGGCAATCAGTTCCTTCGCGAGGGCCAGCGCCGGGACCCGCCGGTAGTTGAACCCAACCATTGACTGGACTCCCGATGTCCGGGCAGCCTGCGCCGCTGCCGTCATGGCCTCGGCCTCGGCCAGGGTGTTGGCCAGCGGTTTCTCCAACAGCACGTGCTTGCCCGCCTCGAGGGCGGCGATCGCGATCTCGGCGTGCAGCCAGCCCGGGGCGCAGATGTCCACGATGTCGATGTCATCGCGTTCGACGACCGTTCGCCAGTCAGTGGCCGTCTCGGCCCAGCCGTACTTCCCGGCGGCTTCGGCAACCCCGGCGGCGTCCCGGCCCACCAAGACCTTCTGCTCAAACGCCGGGACCGCGAAGTAGCTGGCAACGTTCCGCCACGCGTTCGAGTGGGCTTTGCCCATAAACGCGTAGCCGATCATCGCCACGCCGAGTGGGCGCGGATTGTTGGCTGGTTCCTGTGAGGTCATGGTGGGTTTCCTAGAGGGTAGCGGCTTCCGGCGCCCAGTCCTCGGGGAGGGCCGGGGATGCCGGAGCAGAACTTTCGACGTCCACGAATGTTCCGGATTCCATGGATTCGGTGATTGAGACCATGGAATCCAGGACGTGGTAGGCCAGGTTTCCGGTGGCGCGGTGCGGCACTCCGGCGCGGATGGAACGGGCCATGTCCAGGACGCCCATACCGCGGCCGTTGGCGGGTCCCGTGGCCGGGACCGTGGTCCAGTCCTCGTCCCCGGCACGCCACAGCCGGATGTCACCGTCGAAATAGTTGGGGTCCGGCAGGGAGAGGGTGGCCTCGGTGCCGGTGATCTCCACGAAACCCATGTGCACGCGCGGGGATTCGAAGGAGAAGACGCTGTGCGACGATGCGCCGCTTTCGAACTGCGCCATGGCGGATACATGGGTGGGCACCTCCACCGTGAACTCCTCGCCAGCCTTAGGCCCTGACCCAATCACACGGAAGTTCTTGGCCTTGGAGCCGACGGCGGCCACCTTGCGGATGGAGCCGAACGCCTGGATCAGGGTGGTGAGGTAGTACGGACCCATGTCGAAGAGCGGGCCCGCGCCGTGCTGGAAAAGGAAGGCCGGATTCGGGTGCCAAGCTTCCGGACCCGGAGTCTGGAACGTGGTCATGGCCGTCAACGGGGTGCCAATGTCGCCGCGTTCGATGAGCCTCAAAGCGGTCTGCAGCCCCGCGCCCAGGAAGGTGTCCGGGGCGCAGCCCAGCCGGATTCCGGCGGCGTCGGCGGTTTTGAGCAGGCCGAGCCCGGATTCGCGGTCCAGGGAAAAGGGCTTCTCGGTCCAGACATGCTTGCCGGCGTTGACGGCTGCAGTGGCCACTTCCACGTGCGCCGCAGGGATGGTCAGGTTCACGATGATCTCGACGTCGGGATGGTTCAGCGCCGCATCCACGCCGCCCCACTCCGCGATGCCGTATTCCTTGGCGCGGGCTTCGGCGGCCTCCTCAAAGAGGTCGGCGATCACGAGGACTTTCAGGTCCGGGAAGACGGTGAGGTTATCCAGGTACTGCTTGCTGATGTTGCCCGCGCCGATGACGGCGATGCCGACTGGGCCCCGGCCGGTCGCTGCTGCGGTGCTCATGCGTTGGCTCCGGCCGTGCCTGTGCCCTGTGCGGCATTGAGGTACGCGAGGCTCTCGGCGATGCCTTCGAAGATGTCTCCGGCGTAATCATCAAATTCCACTACGCCCACCTCGAGGGACCTGGCGGCGGCGATGACATCCAGCACGGCGACCTTGCCTTGGCCGGCCGGCTGCTGCGCCTTGGTGTCGGTATTCAGCGGTCCGTCCTTGATGTGGATGAACTTGACCCGGTCGCCGAGCCGATCCAGCACCGCCACGGGATCCTGGCCGCCCACGGCAACCCAGTAGGTATCCACTTCGAGGACAACGTCAGGGTCCAATAGATCGGCGAAATACTCCAGGGCCGTGCCGCCCTCGACGGTGGACTCCAGCTCCCACTGGTGATTGTGGTAGCCCACGCGGATGCCGTATTCGGCGCCCTTCCTGGCTGCGGCGTTGAGGCTGGCCGCGGTGGCCTGGATGTCTCCGGCGGACTGCCAGCGCTCGGCCGGGATGAACGGCTCGATGACCGTGGCAATCCCCAGGTCCTTGGCCGCGGCGAAAATTTCGTCCTGGTCCTCGCTGAGCAACGGTGCGTGGCCCGACGGTGCCGTCAGGCCGTTTTCCTTCAACGCCGCGCCGAGCTCCTTGGCCGTGGCTACGAAGTTATAAGGCTCAACCTGGGTGAAGCCGATCTCCGCAACCTTGCGGATGGTGCCGGGAAGATCCACCTGAATGGCGTTACGCAGGGTGTAAAGCTGGATCGAGTAGGACATCGTGTTTCCTTTACGGGAGTTGATGGTTCTGGAAGACAAGTTGGTTCTGAGGCTAGCGGCCGGCGAGGGATCCGCCTATGCCGCCCACGCTGAAATACTTGTTCAGCGCAGCGAAGACGATGACCGGCGGGAGCATCATGATCACGGCAAGGGCCATGACTGAGGTCCAGTCCGTTTGGTTTTGCTGGAAGAAGGACTGCACGCCCATGGGCAGCGTGAAGATCTCGGAGGATCGCAGGAAAACGATGGCTACGAGGTAGTCGTTCCAGGCCAGGAGGAACGCGAAGATCGCCGTCGAGAGGATGCCCGGCAGGGAGTTCCGCAGTACCACTTTGGTGAAGCTGCCAAAGACGGAGCAGCCATCGATCCACGAGGCCTCTTCGAGGCTCATGGGAATGGAGTCGAAGTAGGCGGCCATCATCCACGTGGCAACGGTCATCGTGGAGCCGACGTAGATGATGGTCAGGCCCATGAGGTTATCGACCAGTCCCATGCCGGCGAACAGGATGAAGAGGGGCACCACCGAAGTGATGATGGGCAGGGACTGCATGACAAACAGCAGCAGCGAGTAGCCGGAGACGGCCTTGCTCCGGCCGCGGGAGAGGACATAGCCGGCGGGTGCAGCGACTGCCACGGACACAAAAACGGTAGCCAGGGTGGTGATGAGGCTGTTCTGCAGCCAGGTGGAGGCGAGGGTCCCGGAGAACACCTTGCCGAAGTTCTCGAACGTGAGGCCCGTGGTGGTGCTCGTGGTGCCGGGCGTGAGAGCGAGCACCACCGTGACCATGATGGGGACGAGAACGATCGCGGTTATAACCAGGATCGCCAGGAACCGCCACCATTGGCCGCGGTGCCCGGCTTCGGAAAGAATGCGCCGGGACTTGCCGTCGTTGGCGACTCCGAGCGCGGGGCCGGATTCAGGATGGGCGTGGACTACGGTGCTCATTATTCGACGCTCGACTTTCGGATCTGGCGGTACAGGATGACGGAGATGACTACCAGGGTCATGGTCATAAGGAACGCGATGGCGATGCCGGGGCCGGTGGCGAAGTCTTGGAACACGGTGCGGTAGGCAAGGACCACGAGGGAGGTGGTGGCATCAACGGGGCCGCCGCCGGTCAGCAGGTAGATCGTGGGGAAGTCGTTGACGCAGAAGATGGTCATCAGGATCCAGCTGATGTAGGTGGACCGGGCGATCAGCGGCAGCGTGATCTGGCTGAACTGCTGCCAGCGGCTGGCACCGTCCATGCTCGCAGCTTCGTAGACGGTGGAGTCCACTGAGGCCAGGGCGGCCGAAATCATCATCATCATGAAGGGGAAGCTGACCCAGACCTTGAACACCATGACAGTGATGGCCGCCAGTGTGGGGTCCGCGAGGAAGAGCGGGGCGCCGAGGCCGAGATGCCGGAACAGGGAAGGGATCAGGCTGTCGGGGGTGGCGACGAGCCAGTTCCACGCCGTCGAGGACACCACGATGGGGACCACCCAGGGCAGGAGCAGCAGGACCTTGAACGTGCCGCCGGCCGGGATCTTCGTGCGGAGAAGGAGAGCCAGGCCCAGGCCCACGAGCCAGGAGCCGAAGACGCCGACGATCGTGAAGAGCAGGGTGAACTGGGCTGCTTTCCAGAACGCGGGTGAGGACAGGACGGTGGCGAAGTTCTCAGCGCCGACGAAGTTGCCGGTTTCGATCAGGGAGCCGTCGTGGGTGGCCTGAACTCCGGCGTGGATCAGCGGATAGCCATGGATGAGAACGAGCAGGACGATGGAGGGCAGGAGGAGCCAGAAGAACGTCCTGCTGGTCTGGGCGCTGAGTTTGCTTGTGCGGTTGGTGGGTCCGCTTGGTTCGCCGGCCCCGCTGGGCGCAACGCCCCGGCGGGCCCGGTTCAGGCCTTTTTGAGCTGTAGTTAGTGACATCGAAACTGCCGCTTACTTCTTCAGGACGGATTCGAGGCCAGACTGGAACGTCTGGAGGGCCGACTTGGCGTCGGTCTTGCCGGTGAGGATGGTCTGGGTGAACTGGTTCAATGCCTGGCCGCCATCCAGCACGGCAAGCTTGTCACTAAGGACATTTCCCTGGGAAGCGAAGGTCTTGGCGATGGGCTGCCATTCCTTGACGATCTTGACGTTGTTGGGGTCGCTGGCGAACTCGGGGATCTCGGTGATGGATTTGAAGACCGGCAGTGCGTTCATGAGCTTCTGCTTCCACAGTTCCTTGAGCTGGCCCATGTAATGGATGAGGAACGCCTCGGAGGATTCCTGCGACGGGGTGTTCGTGTACATCATGATGTTGTTCGGAAACACGAGCCCGCCCTTGTCGCCGTGAGGGCCGGCGAGGGGGCTTGCCACCATAATGTCCCCTGAGGTGTCGCCAACCCGCTCGGGGACGCCGAGGACGTAGGGGCCGAAAGCTGCCTTCTTGTCCCTCCACATGGCGTTGAGGTTCTCGGTGGTGTAGCTCACCGATGCGGGGTCGACGATGCCGTTGGAGACCAGCTCGAGCAGGAATTCGACGGCTTCGACGTTGCGGTCGTTCATGACGTCCAGCTCGCCGTCCTTTGTGAAGACGCCGCCGCCGTTGTTGACCATCATCATGATCATCGAGTGGTTTCCGATGTTGTTGCCTGCACCGGAACCGGTGGCGAAGCCGAAGGCGCCGATCTTCTTGAGCGCCTTGCCCGCCTCAAGGAGGGAGCTCCAGTCTGTGGGAACTTCCAGGCCGGCCTGCTCGAAGAGGGATTGCCGGTACCAGAACACGCGCATATCCAACTGCCAGGGGACGGCCACGTAGCCCTTTTCCGACTTGAACGGCTCCAGGACACCGGGCAGGAAGTCGTCGAACATGCCGTTCGCTTTGAGGCCGTCGACCACCTTGTCCGCGTACGCGATCTGGCCCTGCTGCTCGAACTGGAAGGACTGGAAGCCGCCGCCGGTGGAGACCGACGGTCCGGTCTTGGAAGCGATGGCCGAGGAGAACGTCTGGTAGAAGTTGTTCCACTGGATGGTCTGGTAGCTGGCCTTGAGCTTGCCGGATTCGGGGGCATAGCCTTCCGCGATCTTCTTGGCGGCATCGTTGTAGGCGGGGGTGGCCCAGGGCATGTCCCAGAACTTGATGACGCCGTTGGGGTCGGCGCCCTGGGAAGCGGAGCCGCCGCCGCAGGCCGCCAGGAGCGGAACAGACGCGGCTGCGGCGGTCAGGCCGAGGAAGCCTCGCCGGGAGAACGCGGTAGATGCTGCGGAGGATTTGTTGAACATGATTTTCCTTTCAGGATCCGGTCCGTTGAGGTCTGGCCGGTCCTTCTCGTCACTGAGTGTTGAAGGAGCTACTGCCTTAGGAGAATGTGCTGGAACTGCGGTCAGTCGGTGAGCTGGCGAACGGTGGCGGTAAGGGCGGCGAAGTGCTCAAGATCGCTGCCCGGTATGCCGGACAGCAGCTGGTCGCGGAGCCGCGTCCAGGCGTGCCGGTGGGCTGTTTCGTAAAGCGAGGGAAGGGTCTTGGCGCCGTCAGCGGTGACGGTGCGGACTTGTGCCGGCCAGGCGGCCGAAGGATCGGGAAGTACGACGTCGGCGCGCCCGGAGGCGGTCAGGATGGCCACTTTTGCGGTGGCCGGCTCCGAGGATGTCAGGATGCCGTGCAATGACAGGGGTGCGCCGTTGGACAGCCTGCCCGCCACCACATAGCCGTGCGGAGTTCGCTGTACTGACTTCCACCCGGAGACCTCAATTCCGCATTTGAGGATCGCGGCCAGATGCTCGGTCAACAGTGCGGTGGCATCGCTTCCAGCCGCGGCATAGGCGACAGAGTCCACCAGGACGGCTTCGGCCACACTCCCAGCCAAAAGGTCCCGGACGTCTTTTTGCGTCTCAGCCAGCACCGGATTTCCCGCCCACTGCTGGTCAAGGACCACAGCGGCACCGTTCTCTTTTGCAACGGCGGCCAGCGCAACAGCATCTTCCGCCTGCGGGCTGACCACCACAACCCCTTTGGCGCCGTGACGGATAGCCGCGCCCGCCCGTCCGGTCCAGCCTGTAGAGCCCGCAATGGCGACGAGGTCTGCAGCAGCATCGGCGGGCTTGAGCGAAACGGGGAGGGAAGAGACGACGGCGGCGACGGCGCCTGCCGCTTCGGCGTCGGCGTCTGCCTGGACTGACAGCTGGGCGGTCATACGGTGGCCTCCTGGCGGGTTGTTGCTTGGTCGTCCACGCGGGCGGTAGCCGCCTCGGCAATGGCCAGGGCGAACTCCAGGTCGTGAATGAGGGTGTCTGCGGACGGCGCAGTACCTATCCCACGGGCCACCTCTGCGAGCTTGCGCCACTCGCCTTCGTAGCCGTTGTGCCCGAAGGGGCCCAGGACTGTTGTTGTCCGTGAGGTCATGATCCGGGCAATGGCGGAGCCGGCATGGACATAGGAGGGCGTGAAGTCGATGCTTAGCGAGGTGTCGTCCCCGATGGCCTCGAGCACCCAGGACGGTTCCCAAGTTGAATTCATGGCGGCCCGCAGTTCGATGGTGACGTGGCCTGCCCGGAGGGAGATTACGTAGCCGAAGGGCTTGACGATCTCGGCGTGGAGCACTTCCACGGCCGCGAAGTCGGAGGTGAACCGCCGCACCAGAGGCAGGTCATGGATAGCCAGGCCCATCACTCCGCCGGTGAGCAACGCCTTGATGACCTCCGGATCGGTGTTGTCACGTGCCGGCATGGGGGTGCGCCCCACGATCTCGCTGGCGAAGTCTTCGAACCTGGGGTTGAGCGGCAGGACAATGGAGGACCTGATGGTGTGCACCTGTTCCGGGAGGTCGCCCCACGCGGCCTCAGCCGCGAGCCAGCCCGGATCGAAGGTGTGCATTGCTCCGACGATGATGGGGACCCTGGTTTCAGCAGAGACAGCCGAGATGCTGGCGGCCTCGTCGCCGCTCATGGCAAACGGCTTCTCGCACAGCACTGCCTTTTTGCCTGCGCGGCAGGCCGCGATGACCTGGGCGGCATGGAACTGGTGCGGACTGCAGATAGCCACCACGTCCACGGAAGGGTCCGCGAGCAGTTCATCCAGGCTGGTGCTGAAGGCTGCTCCCACCCTGTTCGCCACGGACTCCGCAACTGCCGGGTCAACGTCCATGATGTGCCGGACTTCGAGGATGTCCTGCAGCCGGGAAAGGGATGGCAAGTGGATGGCCTGCGTTACAGGGCCCGCGCCGAGTATTCCGACGCCGAGGACGGCGGGGGCTGCCTGGGATTGGCTCGACAAGCTCTTACCTCTTTGTAGTCGCGTATGGAGAAAATGGGCTGTTTCTGGAAGTCCACGTTGGGGTGGGCTGACTCACAACCAAGCTAAAGGGGCTTTTGTCGAACGTCAAGCAAAAGTTGATAAGTTGCTGACAGTATTTTTTGGTGTGACACGCAGAAGCTCCATGTGCTATTCATAATTCATGAGCCCAACGCCCGCTGTTGACACCGTTGCCCCTGACAACGGCGGCAGTCTGTCCCGCGCCGGCGATCTCTTCCAGCTGCTTCGGGACGGCAAGGCGCGGACCCGCGCGGAACTTGCCTTGAGTACGGGGCTTGCTCGTTCCACCGTGGCGTCGCGGATCGACGCGCTGATCCATTCGGGGCTCGTGGGACCGGCGGGGGAGGCGAACTCCAGCGGCGGCAGGCCGCCGTCGCGCTTTGCCTTCAACCCGGCGGCACGCGCCGTACTGGCTGTCGACGTCGGGGCCACCCATGTGATTGTGGCCGTCACCGATCTGGGCGGCAAGGTCCTGGCCGAGCAGCGGCTCGCCCAGGATGTTGCCGAGGGCCCCGAAACTGTTCTGGACCGAGTGGTGGAAGAAGGCCTGTCCCTGCTTGCCAAAGCCGGAAGGGGCACAAACGACCTCTCGGGGGTGGGGATCGGTCTGCCGGGTCCGGTGGAACATGCCACCGGCCGGCCGGTCAAACCGCCCATCATGCCCGGCTGGGATGGGTTCGACGTGGTCCGCTACGTGCAGCGCTCGCTGCCCGTGCCCGTCCTGGTGGACAACGATGTGAACATCATGGCCCTGGGCGAACGGACCGCCCACTGGCCGGATGAAGGCAACTTCCTGCTCGTTAAGGTTGCCACCGGCATCGGCTCGGGCATTATCAGCAGCGGCCAACTGCAGCGGGGCGCCAACGGAACTGCCGGAGATCTTGGCCACGTGCGCGTTCCGCGGGGTGACGACGTGTTGTGCCGGTGCGGCAACTATGGCTGCCTCGAGGCGCTGGCGTCGGGGCCGGCCGTGGCCGCGGACCTGAACAGGCAGGGTGTGGCTGCAGCTAACGGCAGCGATGTCCTGCGCCTGGTCGGCGAAGGTAATTTGCAGGCCATCCACGCACTGCGCCAGGCCGGCAGGGATGTCGGCGACGTGCTGGCCACCGTGGTGAACCTGCTCAACCCGTCCGTTATTGTCATCGGGGGAAGCCTTGGCCAGGCGGGCGATCACCTGATGGCAGGTGTCCGCGAAGTGGTATATCGGCGCTCTCTGCCACTGGCCACCACCCACCTGAGAATTGCCCTCTCAGTGGCCGGAGACCAGGCCGCCATCCTCGGCGCCAGCCAGATGGTCACGCAATACGTGTTGTCACCCGCAGCCATTGAGTCGACGCTCCAGGCGGCCGGCTAGCCTCTAGCCCGTAATCACGCGGACCGGCGTTCCCTCAAGCCAGGCCTGTACATCCTCAAATGCGCCCCCGTAGAACTGCCGGTAGCTCTCCGCCGTCACGTAGCCGAGGTGCGGGGACAACACAGTGTTGGGGGCGCTGAGCAGAGGGTGGCCCGCGGGAAGCGGTTCCTGGTCAAAAACGTCCAGGGCAGCGCCCCGGATCCAGCCCTCGTTCAGTGCGCTCACCAGGGAATCCTGATTCACCAGTGGACCTCGTGAGGTGTTCACAAGAATGCCTTCCGGCCCCAGGAGCCGCAGTTCCTGCTCGCCCACGATGTCCTCGGAACGGGGAGACAGCCGCAGGTGGAGGGTGACGACGTCGGAATTCCTGAAGAGGTCCTCCTTGCTGACCTTCTGCACACCTGCCTCAGCGGCGGCCTCGTCGGTCAGGTTCTGGCTCCAGGCGAGCACCTCCATGCCGAACGCCTGCCCGTACGCCGCGATCCGCCGCCCGATCTTGCCCAGGCCCACGATGCCCAGGGTCCTGCCGGACAGCTCCATCCCCACCGAGGTCTGCCACGTGCCGGCCCGCAGCGAGTTCTCCTCGGCCGGGAGGTTGCGGGCGATCGCGAGCAGCAAAGCCCAAGTTAGTTCGGGCGCGGCTGTGGGTGACCCGGGCGTGCCGCACACGGTGATGCCGAGTTCCGCTGCTGCGGTCACATCGATGGCGGCGTTGGCCATGCCGGTGGTCACCAGCAGCTTCAGGCCCGGGAGCCGTTCCAGCACGGTACGGGGGAACGGGGTGCGCTCACGCATCGCAATGACGATCTGGTAGTCGGCGAGCGCCGCTGCCAGGGCGTCCTCGGACTGGAAGGGCTCGCGGAAGACGGACGTTGCGACGCCGCTCTCTTCCAGCGAGGACCAATCGGCGAAGGCATGCGCAACGTCCTGGTAGTCGTCAAGGATGGCAAGCCGTTGCTGCATGTCTGTTCCTTCGTCCGAGGGGTGCGGCTTAATATCCCGCACGTTGGGGCAGGATGGTGTGAGCTTCATCGTATGCCAGGGCGCCATGACGGAGCCTCGGGCCTCCGGCGCAACGCGGCGTGATAGCAATGGAAGTGATGAAATCCTTTTTAGCCACCGCGGAATCCTCATGAGCGGACAGTTCCTGGCCAAGGTTCCTAAGGGCTGGATCCTGCTCGCCTGCATCGGACTGTTGGCGCTGAACCTGCGTGGGCCCTTCGTTGCCGTTGCCCCGGTGGTTGACCTGATGCAGGCCGACCTCGGATTTACGCCCGTTATGTTGGGCTTGCTGACCAGCATCCCCGTGCTGTGTTTCGCGCTCACCGCGTCGCTGGCGTCCATGACCACGAGGAAACTCGGCGCGGAGTTCGCCGTCTCCCTCACCATCCTTGGCGTCCTGGCAGGCGTGATTGTGCGCTCGGCGGGCGGCCCGGGGCCGGTAGTAGTGGGCACGGTGATGATCGGCGTGGCCATCACCGTGGGCAACATCGCGGTGCCGTTGATTATCCGCCGTGACTTCTCCCCGTGGCGGCAGGGAACCGCCATGGGCGTATACACGGCGGCGTTGAATATCGGGTCGTTCCTGACGTCGATGGTCACGGCGCCCCTGGCCGAGCTGGCCGGTTGGCGGGTGGCTCTGGTGTCTGTGGGCATCCTGGCGGTGGTGGCCATTGTTTTCTGGACGCTCGCCGTGGGTGCCCGCACCGCGTTTGTGCCCTCCCGCACCGTGGTGACCGGCGGGCAGGAACACCCGGCCGTCAAGGGTTCCGGCTGGATTACCGCCGGGCTCACCGCAGGCTTCGCCGGGCAGGCGTTTTCCTACTATGCAGTGACGGCGTGGCTGCCGAGCTACCTCAACGACGAGCTTGGCATGTCCGCCTCGGAGGCGGGAGCGGGTTCGTCGTTGTTCCAGATCTTCGCGATCGTCGGTGGCCTGGGAGTGCCGTTCGCGGCCAAGTACTTCAGTACGACGACGACGGCAGTCACCGTGGGGCTCCTGTGGACGGCCGTGCCGGCCGGGCTGCTGCTGGCGCCGCAGCTGTGGTGGCTGTGGTCCACTTTCGGCGGCATCGCGCAGGGCGGCGGGATCACGCTGATCTTCATCGCCATCATCAAACTGGCCCGGGACCAGGCGTCCGCCGGCCGGATGTCCGCCACGGTCCAAGGATTGGGCTACTGCTTCGGGGCGGTGGCCCCGCCGCTGGTCGGGTTCGTGCATGACGCCTCGGGTTCCTGGACTCCGGCGCTGTTGGTCATTCTGGGTTCCGTGCTGATGTTCTTCGTCTGCACAACGCTCTCCGTGCGGCTGGTGCCGAAAGGACGCTGACGCGTCCCGCCGTCGTCGTCCGGTTTCTTCCCACCCGCACGCCTCCCACCCCCCGACAACAGCGCGAACTGGCAGCTAATACCCTCAAACCTGGATTTTCAGGTCATTAGCTGCCAGTTCGCGCTGTGTGGAGTGGTGTTTCGTTGAAGTGGTGTTCCGTCGCCGGGCCGGCTCCCCGGATTTCGGGGGTGCCTGTTGCGAAGGGCGTGCCTGCCCGGCGGACGGAAATCTATTCAGTTCGCTTGCTGCAGCCCTAGGCCGCGGCGAGCTCTTCTTTGGTCGCCTTTTCGCGGGCCTCGGTCAGGTAGCGGGCGTAGGCGGGGAGGGTCAGGAAGGACGGGAAGTCCTGGCCGAGGGTGACTTCCTCGAAGATGTCGCGGGAGTCTTCGAAGCGGTCGCCGTCGAAGCGTTCCAGGCGTGCGAACTCTTCGTCGAGCAGTTCCTCGATCCACTGGTGGGTGATGATTTCGCCGCGGTCGGTGATGGCGCTGGCGAACATCCACTGCCAGATCTGGGAGCGGGAGATTTCCGCGGTGGCGGCATCCTCCATGAGGTTGTGGATGGCGACGGCGCCGTTCCCGCGGAGCCAGGACTCGATGTAGCGGATGCCTACCTCGATGTTGTTCCGGATGCCCTGCTCGGTGATGGTGCCTTCGGTGGCGGCCACGTTGATGAGGGCACGGTCATCGGGGACGACGTCCTCGCGGGTGCGGTCCAGCTGGTTGGGCCGCTCGCCGAGGGTGGCGTCGAACACTTCGCGGCAGACCGGCACGAGGTCCGGGTGGGCCACCCAGGAGCCGTCGAAGCCGTCGTTGGCCTCGCGGGTTTTGTCGGCACGGACCTTCTCGAACGCGTTGGTGTTGGCGGCCTCGTCCTTGCGGTTGGGGACGGCAGCGGCCATGCCGCCGATGGCCATGGCGCCGCGCTTGTGGCAGGCGCGGACCAGCTGTTCGGTGTAGGCGCGCATGAACGGCTGGGTCATGGTCACCTGGGCGCGGTCCGGCAGGACGAACCGGGGGCCGCGGGTACGGAAGTTCTTGATCAGGGAGAAGATGTAGTCCCAGCGGCCGGCGTTCAGGCCTGACGCGTGATCACGCAGTTCGTAGAGGATCTCCTCCATTTCGAACGCCGCGGTGATGGTCTCGATCAGCACGGTGGCGCGGATGGTGCCCTGCGGGATGCCCAGCAGGTCCTGGGCGAGGACGAAGATGTCGTTCCACAGCCGGGCCTCGAGGTGGTTCTCGATCTTGGGCAGGTAGAAGTACGGGCCCTTGCCCTGGGCCAGGAGGCGGCGGGCGTTGTGGAAGAAGAACAGGCCGAAGTCCACGATGCCGCCGGCCACGGGAGCGCCGTCGATGATCATGTGCTTCTCGGGCAGGTGCCAGCCGCGAGGGCGGACAACGATGGTGGGCAGCTCGCCGGCCGGGCGGAGCTTGTACTCCTTGCCCTCGGGACTGGTGAAGTCGATCCGGCGTTCCAGCGCATCGGTGAGGTTCAGCTGGCCCTTGATGACGTTCCGCCACGTGGGGGTGGAGGAATCCTCCATGTCCGCGAGCCACACCTTGGCGCCGGAGTTCAGCGCGTTGATGGTCATTTTCTTATCCACCGGGCCCGTGATTTCCACCCGGCGGTCCTCCAGGCCCGGGGCGGGGGGAGCGACCCGCCATGATGGGTCGTTGCGGATATCCTCGGTTTCGCGGAGGAACCTCGGGTCCTGGCCGCCGGCGATCTCGGCCCGGCGGGTCCGGCGTGCCTGCAGCAGTTCCTGCCGGCGCTCGGCGGTGGCACGGTGCAGTTTGGCGACAAACTCCAAGGCATCCGGAGTAAGAACCTCGTCCTGCCGGCAGATGGGCTGCGCGGTCAGTGTGATCCCGTTGATGGTGAAGCTGTCAGTGAAGGTGTTCATGTTAGTTGCTCCTTGAAAATACCGCGTTGCCCTATCACTTACGGTCCCTAAAAGGGGCCGATGGGGACCGTAAGTGATAGAGCAACGGGCGGGACTGGAAGATTAGTGGAACTGGCCTTCTTCGGTGGATCCCACCAGTGCCAGGGTTGACGCGTTCGGGTTGAGCGCAGTTGCAATGTCGTCGAAGTAGCCGGTGCCGACTTCGCGCTGGTGCTTGGTCGCGGTGTAGCCGCGGGACTCGGAGGCGAATTCCTTCTCCTGGAGTTCGACGTAGGCGCTCATGCCTTCACGGGCGTATCCGTGGGCGAGATCGAACATCGAGTAGTTCAGGGCGTGGAAGCCGGCCAGGGTGATGAACTGGAACGTGAAGCCCATGGCGCCGAGTTCACGCTGGAACTTGGCGATCGTGGCGTCGTCCAAGTGCTTGCGCCAGTTGAACGAGGGTGAGCAGTTGTAGGAGAGCATCTGGTCCGGGAAGTCAGCCTTGACGGCCTCGGCGAACTTGCGGGCCAGCTCCAGGTCCGGGGTGCCCGTCTCCATCCAGATGAGGTCAGAGTACGGGGCATAGGCCTTGGCGCGGGCGATGCAGGGTTCGATGCCGTTGCGGACCTTGTAGAAGCCTTCCGGGGTGCGCTCGCCTGTGACGAATTCCTGGTCGCGGGGATCGACGTCGGAGGTGATCAGGGTGGCTGCCTCGGCGTCGGTGCGGGCGATGACCACCGACGGGGTGCCGGCGACGTCGGCCGCCAGGCGGGCGGCGTTCAGGGTGCGGACGTGCTGCTGGGTGGGGATGAGTACCTTGCCGCCGAGGTGGCCACACTTCTTTTCGGAGGCGAGCTGGTCTTCCCAGTGCACACCTGACGCGCCGGCCTGGATCATGGATTTCATGAGCTCGTAGGCGTTCAGCGGACCGCCGAAGCCGGCCTCGGCGTCGGCAACGATCGGCACCATCCAGTCCTCAACGGTCTGGATGCCTTCGGAAAATTCGATCTGGTCGGCGCGGAGGAGGGCGTTGTTGATGCGGCGCACCACGGTGGGGACCGAGTTGGCTGGGTACAGCGACTGGTCCGGGTACGTGTGGCCGGAGTTGTTGGCGTCGGCGGCAACCTGCCAGCCCGAGAGGTAGATGGCGCGGAGGCCGGCCTTGACCTGCTGTACGGCCTGGTTGCCGGTCAGGGCACCCAGGGCGTTGGTGTACCCGCCGGTCTTGTGCTCTTCGGTGAGCTGCTTCCACAGCTTCTCGGATCCGCGTCGGGCCAGCGTGTGTTCCTCGGAGACACGGCCGCGGAGCTTGACGACATCCGTTGCCTTGTAGTCACGGGTCACACCTTCCCAGCGGGGGTTGGCGGCCCACTCGAGCTCCAGTGCGGCGGCCTGCTCTTGGGGCGTCTGCTGGGTGGGCTCAAATGCTGCAGTCATCGTTGTCTCCTTGATTGAGCTCCGGGTGGTTATCCGCCGGCCGGAGCTGCTTCGTTGCAGTTCCGGCCAGCTACCCCGGTGCGGTGTTTCTTTCCGTGATTACTACTTTTCAGCACTTCACAACACTTCACTAGGGGAAAACCCTGGAAAGAAATGCACTTCTTCGCGTATTCTCAAGAAATGACGCCTGCAAGCTGGAACCGCGAAGTTGCCCTACCGTCGTCGTCCGCCGCCTCCCCGGAACTGGACGTCATCAGCCTGGGCCGCCGCGTGCGGCATCTACGCAAGCAGGCCGGGTACACGCTCGACGACTTGAGCGCCGCCGTCGGGACCGCCCCCAGCCAGTTGAGCCTGATCGAAAACGGCAAGCGGGAGCCCAAACTTTCGCTGCTGCAAGGGCTGGCCGCAGCCCTGAACGTGAGCATCGACCAGCTGCTGGGCGCCGAACCGCCAAGCCGCCGCGCGGCCCTGGAAATTGAGCTGGAACGCTACCAGCGCGGACCCCTGTACGAGTCCCTTAATCTGCCCAAAATCCGCATCAGCTCACGGCTCCCGGTTGATGTGCTGGAGGCGCAGGTGGGGCTGCTGCACGAGCTCGAACGCAAGCTTAACGAGCAGGTGGCGACGCCGGAGGAAGCCCGCCGGGCGAACGGTGAGCTGCGTGCCATGATGCGCGAGCGCGGTAACTATTTCCCGGAGTATGAGGCTGAGGCGCAGAAGGTGCTCGGGCTGGTGGGTTACACGGCCGGACCGCTGAGCCAGCACGTCATCGCCGACATCGCCGAGAAGCTCGGATTCACCCTCCACCACGTGAGCGACCTGCCGCATTCCACCCGTTCAGTGACGGATTTGAAGAATCACAGAATCTACCTGACGCAGAGCCAGCGGCAGGACCACGACCCCCGCTCCGTGCTGCTGCAGGCACTGGGGCACTACGTTTTGGGGCACGAGACGCCGAAGAACTACGGCGATTTCCTCGCTCAGCGGGTTGCCACCAACTACTTCGCAGCCGCCCTGTTGTTGCCGGAGCAGGCCACTGTGGACTTCCTGCAGAAAGCCAAGGCTGCCAAGGAAATCGCCGTTGAGGACATCCGTGACGCCTTTGCCGTCTCCTACGAGACCGCCGCCCACCGCTTCACCAACCTCGCCACGAAGCACCTGGGCATCACCACGCACTTCCAGAAGACCCACAAGAGCGGCATCATCTACAAGGCCTACGAGAACGACGGCGTGACGTTCCCGATGGACCATACCGGCGCCATTGAAGGCCAGCCGTCGTGCAAGGCGTGGACATCGCGGGCAGTGTTCGATGTGCCGGACAAGTTCAGCGCGTACAGCCAGTACACCGATACTCCGTCCGGCACGTATTGGTGCACGGCCCGGACCGAGCGATCGGCCAGCGGCGAGTTCTCCCTGAGCATCGGGGTGCCGTACCAGCACGTGAAATGGTTCCGCGGCCGGGAAACCACGGCGCGCGAAAAGTCCACGTGCCCCGACCCGAACTGCTGCAAGCGGCCCCCGGCAGCACTGGCCTCCGAGTGGGCCGGAAACGCCTGGCCGGCGGCTCGCGCCAACACGCACCTGCTGGCCGCGATGCCGCCCGGCGCGTTCCCCGGCGTGGACGAGACCGAGGTGTACAGCTTCCTGCAGGCGCACTCGGGAAACTGAGCAAACCTTCCCGCACGGTGTTCTCCGAATGCTTCCTTACGTGGTGAGGGCGTTTCCGTAGTTGGTGCGAGATGTGAGAGGGCGTTTTCCGTTACCCGTGCAGTTCCCTGTAGGCGGCAGCGGCTGCGGGGTGCAGTGGCAAGCCGGCGGTGTTGATCAAGGATTCCGGACTCAGGAACTGGATCCCCAGGCTGGAGCGAGGGATCAGCTCCTCGGCATGGCCCACCAGCAGTTCGACTGTCCGCTTTACGGTTTGGCCATCAAGATCGCTCCGGCACAGCAGCAGGTTCGCCACGCCCACGGTCCACACGGCGGGAATGCCCTCGTAGGCGCCTGCCGGGATCAGAACCCGGTCGTAGAAGACGCCGTATTTGGCCCGCAGCGCCGGCAACAGCGGGGACAGATCGAGGAAACCCAGCCCGACGTCGTCGTGCGCGGCAGCAATGGCCCCCGTAGGCACGCCGCCCGACCAGAACAACGCGTCCACTGTTCCGTCCCGCAGGGCCGCGAGACCCTCGTTGAGGCCGAGGTTCAGCACTGTTACGCCGCCGGCGGTGCCGGCAGTGGAGCTTAACCCGGCCGCCTCGATCAGCCGCGGAGTGGTCAGCGACGTCCCCGAACCGGGCTCGCCGATGGCAACGGTCCGGCCGGCAAGCGATCCAATGTCCCGGATCCCGCTGTTGTGCCGGATGACGCAGTGGACGTAGTTCTCGTACACCTTTCCGACGGCGGTGAGTCCGACGGCGGGCGGGTCACCCACCGCTGAGCGTTGGGCCGCTGAGTCGGCAAGCGCGACGGCGAACGTGGCTTTGCCGGTCAGCAGATGTTCGAGGTTGTCCAGGCTGCCGCCGGTAGTCAGCGCCGCGGCTTGGCCAGCCACCCCGTGACGCTGGAGGGCAGCCGCCAGCAGTTCGGCGAACTCCAGGTAGAAGCCTCCGGGCTCGCCGCCGGCCACGGTGACGGTGCCCGGGCGGTCTGTGGGTGTGCACGCACTCAGGGACGGCAGAAGCAGTCCGGACAACCCGGCCGCTAGGGCGGCCTTGAGTGCGGTCCGCCGCGGGGGAAGTGGGGGAAGGACCCGCGCTCCGGGCAGATCAGCCACGCGGAGCCACCTGCTCCGGACCAGCAAAACTTCCCGGCACGTCCGCGGCACGCGGAAACTCGAGGCGCGCGATCAGGCCATGCGGCGAGGCTTCGGCAAGCCCCAACCAGCCACCGTTGGCCCCGGCAAGCTTGTCCACAATGGTCATGCCCAGACCGGTTCCGCGTATTTTCCGGTGCGCCGGGGAACGCCAGAAACGGCTGGTGGCCGCTGTCCGTTCGTCGGCGGAAAGCCCAGGGCCGTCGTCGGACACTTCAAGGGTCACAGTGCCTTGGCGCGCGCGGGCGGCCACCGAGATGTGGGCGCCGGGAGCGTACTTGATGGCGTTGTTCAGAAGTTCGCCGACCATCTGGGCCAGTTCCGCGGCGTTGCAGGCGATGGGCACGGCGGGTTCCGGCGGATCTGCCAGCAGGATGGATGCTCCGCTGCGCTGGGCCGCAGGGCCCGCCCGTTCGGTTTCTTCCTGCAGGATCGGATAGGGGTCAAGGGGAGCCTGCGCCCCACGCGACGGGGTTCCAAGCGGGCCCCGGGCGGAGTCCTCAGAGGCCCTGTGCTCGGCGGCCGCCAGCCGAAGTACCCCGTCCAGGATCTCCTCCACGCGTTCGAGCTCGGCCAGCACCCCTGCAGCGGCGTCGTGTTCCCTGGCGGTCTTCAGCTCCAGCTGCAGCAAATCGATCCTCAGCCGCAGGGCCCCCACCGGATTGCGCAGTTCGTGCGACGTGTCCGCTATCAGTTGCCGTTGGGAATCGAGGCTGTGGCTGACGGTCTGCGCCATGGTGGTGAATGAACGGCTCAGCTCCCGCAGTTCCGGCGGCCCGGCCTCGGGAAGCTGACCGGTCCGGCCTGTTGCCTCAAGTTCGGTGACGGCCGCGTTCAGGCGGTGCACGGGCCGGAGGACCCACCCGGTCACGCGGGCCGCACCCAGCAAGAGCACTGCACCCAGGGCCGCCGCCGCCAATCCGACCACGAGCCATCGCTCCCTCAGTTTCTGCCGGGCCGCGTCCAGGTTGACCTCGAGCACCGCCTCGCCCAGGACCTGGCTCGCGCTGCCGAAGGAGCGGGAGATCACCTCGGAACCGGAGTCGAACGGCTGCAGCGGGGTCAGCGTGGTGTCGCTGAGGTTCAGGTTCGCCCTGGCCACCGCGTCCCGGACGTCCGCCCGGTCCTCGTTCAGGCCGCCGGAGCGCAGGGTGCCCTGCTGGAGGCGGATCAGGACTCCTTCTCCGTAGAGTTCGGAATACCGGTCCATCTCCGTCTGCAATTGAGCGGTTTCGCCGGCAGAGGCTGCGTCGAACGCCACCTGTGCCAGGCGGTTGAGCGAAGCGGCACGGTTGATCTGGAGTTCCTGGGTCAGTTCGCGGCCGGCGGATGTCAGGATGGCGTTGGAAGCGATGATGACGATGAGCAGCGCCAGGACACTCAGGATGCCCAGGACGCGCAGTTTCACGCCGGGTCCGCCTCAACCCGGTAGCCGACGCCGCGGACGTTGATGATGAAGCCAGGCAACTGGAGTTTGGCCCGCAGCCCCGTCAGGTGCACGTCAAGGGACCGGGAAGAGGCCACGAAAGCGTCGCCCCACAGCGCGTCCAGGATCTGTTCGCGGGTGACCACTGAACCGGCGTGGCTGGCCAACAGTGCCAGCAGGTCAAACTCGGTGGCCGTCAGCGGCAGCACCTCGGAACGGATGGCCGCCACGCGCCGCTCAAGGTCGATCTCAAGTTCGCCGAGCACCACGCTCTGTTGCCGCGCACCGCTATGGCGGCCCGCGCGCCGGGTGACGGCCTCGATGCGGGCCAGCAGCTCCACGAGCTTCACCGGCTTGACGAGGTAGTCGTCCGCTCCGGACCGCAGGCCGAGCACCACGCTGCGTTCGTCGTCGCGCGCGGTGAGGATCAGGATCGGCACCGGCGTGACCTGACGCAGCTTCCGCAGTACTTCCAGGCCGTCCATATCGGGCAGTCCCAGGTCCAGCAGGATCACTTCGAACTTCCGGTGGGCCAGGAGGGCGTCGGCTCCGCGGGCAACCCGGGTGGGGTTGTGCCCCGCGGTCACGACGGCGGCGGCGAGGGCCGACGCCATGGCGTCGTCGTCCTCGACGATGAGCAACTCCATGGTCTGGTCCCTTATTCGCTGAGTGGGCACCTGCAACCTGCCCGCTTTGGAGGTTACCCCTTCTCCCGGCGAAACCTAAGGAAGTGTTAGGAAATGCCCTCCCACGTTGGATGTGCCTTGGATCACGCATAACTTGGATGAGGCCCTCGGCGTTGAGGGGGACCGTCAACGTCGAGGAGGATCCATGGGCAACGTAGCCACGGACAGCAAGAAGGCAAGCCAGGAATCGCCGCAACCCGGGAAGGTTCAACGATGAGCGCCCAGCACGCAGAAGTCCAGAGCGAAGCAGCACAGACCCGCCGGGCCGTGAGCAACATCCTGAAAGGCTCAGCCGGCAACCTCGTGGAGTGGTACGACCTCTACGTCTACACGGTCTTCGCCGCCTACTTCCAGTCCCACTTCTTCAACTCCAAGGACGAGCTGCAGGCCGGCCTCGAGGCGATGGCAGTCTTCTCGACGTCGTTCCTGATGCGCCCCATCGGCGCCTGGTTCTTCGGCCGTTACGCCGACCGCAAGGGCCGTAAGGCCGCGCTGACGCTCAGCGTGACGCTGATGTCCGCAGGTTCCTTCGCCATCGCGCTCCTGCCCACCACAGAGCAGGTGGGAGTCTGGGCCTTGGTGCTGCTGATCCTCATTCGCCTGATCCAGGGGTTCTCCGTGGGCGGCGAATACGGCACCAGCGCCACCTACATGTCCGAGGCTGCCACGTCCAAGCGCCGTGGCTTCTTCTCCAGCTTCCAGTACGTGACCCTGATCGGCGGCCAGATGATGGCGCTCCTGGTTCTGGTCATCCTGCAGAACGTTATGCCCAAGGGCGATCTGACCGAGTGGGGCTGGCGTATTCCGTTCGCCATCGGCGGCGTGGCTGCCCTGGTGGTCCTGTGGCTGCGGCGCTCCATGGAGGAAA
Source organism: Arthrobacter sp. AQ5-06 (assembly GCF_003287955.1). Classification (GTDB taxonomy): domain Bacteria; phylum Actinomycetota; class Actinomycetes; order Actinomycetales; family Micrococcaceae; genus Arthrobacter. Next base: position 97,587 of record NZ_QMKP01000004.1, read on the forward strand.
CCGTCTCCGCGGAGCAGGTCGCGGCCGCCAAGGCGCCCCTCGCGGCCGGCGAAGCCAGGCCGGGCACCATGCGGCTGCTGTTCACCCAGTACTGGAAGCCCCTGCTGATCTGCATCGGCGTCACGCTCGGCGGCACCGTGGCGTTCTACACCTACACCAACTTCATCCTGAAGTTCATGAACGATACGTCCGGCATCGCCAAGACCGACACCTCGGTCATCAACTTCTGGGCGCTGTTCATCTTCATGATCCTCCAGCCCGTCTACGGCATCATCTCGGACAAGGTGGGCCGCAAGCCGCTGCTCCTGTGGTTCGGCATCACTGGCGTCCTCTTCACCTGGCCGCTGCTCTCCACCCTGTCCAACACCAAGGACCCGTTCACCGCGTTCCTGCTGATGATGGGCGGCCTGCTGATCGTTGGCGGCTATACCTCCATCAACGCCCTGGTGAAGGCTGAGCTGTTCCCCGCCTCCATCCGCGCACTCGGCGTCGGTTTGGGTTATGCGATCGCCAACTCGCTCTTCGGCGGCACGGTCCCGCTGCTTGGTGCCGCGTTCCAGAAGGCCGAACGGGTGGACCTGTTCTTCACCTACGTCACGGTTGCCATCGCCATCTCGCTGGTGGTCTACATTTTCGCCCTCAGGAACAAGAAGTCCACGCACCTGGACCGCGAGCAGGGCGAGGCCTGGACCCGGCCCGCCAAGGACGACGACAAGGACAAGGACCTCATCAACGCCTAGCGTCCAGGGCAGAGGACGTACGACGGCGGCTGGCCGGCTCAGCGGTGACCTTTCGGTCCCGGAGGGCGGCTGGCCGCCGTCGTCGTCTGTCCTGACGCTCTGTCCTGACCTGCGTTCAGTGAGACCGAAAAGACGCAAACCGTGAACCTACAGGGCATCGTCCCGTGGCACGGAGGCTGGTTGGCTGAGGGGAGACGGGGAATTCCCGCCAAGTGCCGGCAAGGCGGGTCCCAGGGGGAGAAATGAAGACATTCCGCGCTGCCAGGATCGCGACGGCGGGTGCCCTCGTGGCGCTCACCGCATGTTCGGCGGCGTCTCCGGAGCTCCTGAAGGCCGACGGCGTCGAGCGGGTTTCGGTGGACCCCGCGGGTTACCCCGCCGAGCTGCGCTCCTTCCGGGCTTCGGCTCTGGGCCTCGGCGAGGCCCTGCTGGCCGACGGCGGCGACGGCTCCAACGGGAACGTGGCGTCCTCGCCGGGGAGCCTGCTGATTGCCCTCGCGATGCTTCGGACCGGGTGCGTATCCCGTGGACTTCAGCGATGAGGGTTCCACTATCAGATCGTGCACGTGGAAACGGGCCTGCCGCTGTTTATGGGAAAGGTCGCCGACCCCCGTTCCTAGCCGGCCCGGGGGAGTGGGGCTCTCCAGCTAGCGCGCGCCACCCTGCCAGAGCGCGTCGAACGGTGCGCCGGAGGCGACCCGGTTGCGGATGCCCGCGGTGACAAATGACTTTGCGGTCCGGGCAGCCTCCAGCGGCGTGGCGCCCTTGGCCCGTTCGGCAGTCACAGCCGCGGCGAGTGAGCAGCCGGCGCCGGAAACGGCCACCTCGCCCACCTTGGGTGCGCTGAGGATTTCCAGGGTCTCACCGTCGTAAACGTCGACGGCGTCCAGGCCTTCCAACCGAACGCCGCCTTTGGCGAGAACCGCAGCGCCGCTGAGCTCATGGATGCGGACTGCTGCGGCTTTCAGGGACTCGACGTCGGTGATCGCCAGGCCGGACAGAGATTCGGCCTCGACGTGGTTGGGCGTGACGAACGTGGCCAGCGGCAGGATCTGCGCCTTCAAGGCTTGGTCCGTGTCCAGTGCGTGGCCCGGCTCCTGGCCCTTGCAGATCAGCACCGGATCCAGCACCACGTTGCGGAATTGGCCCGCTTCCAGCGCCGCCGCAACCGTGCTGATGGTGGCAGGGCTGCCGAGCATGCCGATCTTCACGGTGTCCAGGACGGCCCGGCCCGGCGCCAACGACTCTCCCGACGCCCCGCCAGCGGTGACCCCTGACGCCGGACCATAGGCCGCCGTCGTAGCCTCCAGCTGGTCCGCGATCACCTGCTGGTCCACCGGCACAAAAACGGTGGTTCCAGTTGTCGCTCGGATCGAAGGACACGATGCATGTCAGGTTGGCGATGCCAAAAACGCCCAGCTCCTGGAACGTCTTCAGGTCGGCCTGGGCTCCGGCGCCACCCGTGGCTTCGGACCCCGCGATAGTCAGGACGACGGCGGGAGCGGACACGGGGGACTGGACGGCAGCCGAAGCAACAGTCATGGCACTATCCTGCCATCCGGCGTCGGGCCAACATGCTCGGTATGTTCACCATCGTCATGTGTGGCCACGAGGCCCACAACAGCCAGCCGGCCCACGGCCGCGCAGAATCCGGTCCACAAAACGAGTCCCCACATGGTGTGCCAGTGGGTTCCCATGAGGAAGAGGAGGGTGAGAAAGCCGGTGACCACTCCCGCACCGCCGATGGCCACAATGTGAAGCCATTGGTCACGGACGGGCCGCATGAGGATTCCGGTCGCCAGGGCCAGGGGCATACCGAGGATCAGGGCGGCAGGGATTCCGAAAACGTAGCCCGTCACGCCGTGCGGAAAACCGAACAGGAGCACGGTAATGGCGGCGCCCAGCAGGAACGCTCCGGGGCCGAACGTTACCCGGTCCGGCCGGCTCACGCTGTCCCTTTGGCGATGGTGAGCAGCGCGCGGCCCAGCTCAGGCTCCCTGCCGCCGTGGTGGCGACGCGGGAATCGAGGATGGCCGCCTTGTTCCTGGCGCTATAGCGGCAGTTGACTGACCGTCCGGCGAGGTTCACCAGGAGGTCGGTGCCGTCCAGCACCCGGGAGATGGCGTCGTCGTCGTCGTTCCAGCTGGCCTCTTCGGCCGTACCCGGTCTGGCCTGGCGGCCGATGGTGCGCACCGTCCAGCCGTCCTGCTCGAAGCGGTCCCGGAGGTAGCTGCCGATAAAGCCCGAAGCCCCCGAGAGCACCACGGTCTGTGTCCTGTTCATTTCTTCCCCCAATGTAGTGTTCGGTGGTTCGTTCAGGCGCGGATGCTGCGGCTCAGGCCCAGGACGTCATCCAGCACCTTGTTGACGCCCGGAATCCGTGCCAGCGAGAGGCTCCGGGTGATCAGCGGGACAACTCCGTCCACCAGCTTCCGGGTCCGGCGCTGGTCTTCGGAGGTGTCGTACACCCAGAACAGGGCGATCCCCATATAGCCGAGCCAGAGCAGCTCGGGCAGATCGGCGCGGAGCTTCTTCGGAGCGGGTGGGCTGGCGCCTTCAACCGCCGCCCTGAAGATGGCGAGGGATGCCTCCCGGGCCGCCGTCGACTCGCCAGCGAACGGATTGACGGGCGACGTCGGCCGGATGGCCGTGGCCACGAAGTCGGCGCCGAAGCGGTGGTATGGCGCCATGACGTCCAGGCCTGCGTGCAGCGTGGCCTTGAGGCGGCTGCCCAGGTCCTTGAGGCCTTCGAGTGTCTCGTGAGCCTTGGCCGCATGCTCTGCCTGGACCTGGACGTACAGCTCCTGCACCAGATCGTCCTTGGAGGCGAAGTAGTAGTAGGCGTTGCCCACGGAGACCCCGGCCCCGGCTGCGATGGCCCGCATGGTGGTCTTCTCGAAGCCGACCTCGCGGAACATACGCAGCGCGACGTCCGCTACGAGTTGCCTGGTCTGCTCGCTCTTGGCGGTCACAATTCTCCCCTTTTGAACATGTTCAAAATTGAGTATGCCATGAAACTGAACGTGTTCAAAACTATTCTGGCGAGTCTTCAGTGGGAGAATGGCGTGAGAGTGCTAATACAGCCAGCGTCCCGCGCAACTTTCGTTGCGGGAACGGTACACCGAGCGAACCACTACGAATGGAAACTCCCATGCCTTCCCCCTCGGGCCCTGACGCCCTGCCCATCGCCGACTCCGCCCCGACGGCGCTGAAATTCGCATCGATCGGCTCGCCGTACTTCGGCATTATGCTGGCGTTTATGGCCGTGGTGCTGATCCTGTCCAACATTGGGGCGTCCAAGGGCGTCGCGATCGGCCCGATCATCACAGACGGCGGTTTCTTCCTGTTCCCGCTCGCCTACATCCTGGGCGACGTCATCAGCGAGGTCTACGGCTTCAAGGTGGCGCGCAAAGCCATTTTCACCACCTTCGCCCTGTCCGTCTTCGCCTCGGTTTGCTACTGGGTGATCATCGCCCTGCCTGGCTTTGATGACGACTTCGGCACGTCCAAGCAGGCCGCCCTTGAGGGGGCTCTTGGGCCGGTGCCGCAGATTGTGCTCGCCTCACTGCTGGCATTCCTGGCCGGCCAGACCATCAACTCGTGGATCCTGGTGAAAATGAAGGCCCGCTCCGGGGAGAAGTCCCTCTGGGCGCGGCTGATGGGATCCTCCGGCGCAGGTGAATTCGTGGACACTCTGATTTTCTGCAGCATCGCCGCCTCCGTCATCGGCATCACGGACTTCGGCACGTTCCTGAACTACGTTGTGGTGGGCTTCGTCTACAAGACGCTTGTGGAGTTCCTGTTCGTTCCGGTGACGTCCCGGGTGATCGGCTGGATCAAGAAGCGCGAACCAAGCTACGGGTTCTAGGCTCGCCGCCCGCCCCGTTTCGACGGTTCCCTGCGGATACGATGTTCGCAGTCATCGAGTGGGCAGGGAACCCCCGAAATGGTGCCTGACCCTAGGCCGCTGATTGGCTCCTGAGTGCCTGGAGGACGGTCATCTTGAACTCCTGCTCGCGGAAAAGGTGTTTCCACTCGACCCGGATGAATGTCCAGCCGAGGGCCATCAACGCCTTTTCGCGCTGTCGTTCGGCAAAGATGGCCTCATCCGTGCGCTGGAAGTCGAAGTATTTCACCCTGCCGTCGAATTCCAAAGCCACTTTCTTGTCCCGCCAAGCGAAGTCGAGACGGTGCAGGCCTTCCGCGGACCAGACGACGACCTGGAGCTCAGGGGGCTCGATGCAGAGCCGGCGGACCAGTTCGCGGGACAGTGTTTCGCCCGGAGACTCGGAACGGGAATCGCTGTCTTCGATGGCCCTGCGAAGCGCCAGGACTCCGTTTCTTCCAGCCAATGCAGAGCACATCTTCCGGAGCTTGTCCACATCCGCGCCCTTCCGCAGGGCATGGTCCATCAAAACCAGGGCCTGCCTGTAGTTCAGCATGAGGCAGCAATCCACCACCGTCCGCTCCAGCGAAGTGCAGGGCAGACCGTCCACGAAAGTGACGTCCTCGGCCCCCAACTCGCGGGTGTGTGCCACGACGTCCTTGCCGTGGGATATGCGCGAGGGACACGTCTGCTGCGTGACATGAACGAGATCGTCCACGTCCCAGAGGAACAGCCCAAGGAGCCGGGCACCCGAGGTGTGGCTGTAGACAAAGCCACCGCCCGACGTCGTCAGCGTTCCATGAGCATGGGCCGCGATCAGCTGCCGACTGCGTACCCAGGGCTTCTGCCTCGCCCAGATACTGCCTCGGATGTAGCAGCCGCGTCTGAGCCGGACCAGGTCTCCGGAGCGTACCGATGCAGCTATGGCGCGGGCATTCAGGCCGGCTTCCAGAAGCTCCTCTGTTCGCCACAGGTCCACTCCAACCGGAAGACCACCGCGCAATACATTCGACATGCCTCCAGCCTCCGTTGGTTGCCTGGCCGCGAAAAGACAGAGGTGTGGCTATGTGGACAACTCCGGTTCGACGGTTCCCTGCCCCCTAGACGGTTCCAAACATCGAGTGCGCAGGGAACCGTCGAAACGGCGCGGAGAACAACGGCGCGGAGAACAACGGCGCGGAGTATAACGGCGGGAGGCGCCGGGCCGGCGCTTAGGAGTAGTACTGCGCCAGGGTCTCGGCCTTGAACTCGAAGAAGGTCCCGGCCTCGATGGCCAGCCGGGCGTCGTCCACCATCTTCACCACAAAGCGCTCGTTGTGGATGGAGATCAGCGTGGCGGAGAGCATTTCCTTCGCCTTGAAGAGGTGGTGGATGTACGCGCGCGAGTAGTTGGCGCAGGCGTAGCAGTCACACCCGTCCTGGAGCGGCCCGAAGTCGCGCTTGTACTTGGCGCCGGAGAGGTTGAAGCGGCCGCCAGGTGTGTAGAACGCCGAGTTGCGGGCCACCCTGGTGGGGGACACACAGTCGAAGGTGTCCGCGCCGTTCTCGATCGCGGTGAAGATGTCGTCCGGCTCGGAGATGCCCAGCAGGTGCCGCGGCTTGTCCTCCGGCAGTTCCTCGTTGCACCAGCGCACAATCGTGCCCAGATTCTCCTTCTCCAGCGCCCCGCCGATGCCGTAGCCGTCGAAGTCCATGGCGCCAAGGTCCCGGCAGGCCTTCCGGCGCAGGTCCTCGTACTGGGCACCCTGGATCACGCCGAACAGGGCCTGGTAGGGCTTCCCCACCCGCTCGGAGGTCAGGCGGAAATGCTCCGCCAGGCAGCGTAGCGCCCACAACCGGGTGCGCTCCAGCGATTCCTCCTGGTAGCCGCGGGAGTTCTGCAGCGTGGTCAGCTCGTCGAAGGCGAACATGATGTCCGCGCCGAGCTGGTGCTGGACCAGCATGGAAATTTCGGGGGAGAAGCGGTGGCGGTCGCCGTTGAGATGCGATTTGAACCAGACACCGTCGTCGTCGATATGCGCCAGGCGTTCCTTGCCCGGTGCTACGGCGTCGTCCGGTCCGGAGGTGTCCACCGACTTCATGTCGATGACCTTCTTGAACCCGGACCCCAGGCTCATCACCTGGAACCCGCCGGAGTCCGTGAATGTCGGCCCGGACCAGTTCATAAAGGCGCCCAGGCCGCCGGCCTCGTCCAGGATGTCCGCTCCGGGTTGGAGGTACAAGTGGTAGGCGTTGGCCAGGAGCGCCTGTGCCCCCAGTTCCGCCATGGATTCCGGCAGGACGGACTTCACCGTGGCTTTGGTCCCGACGGCGATGAACGCCGGCGTGCGGATCTCGCCATGAGGTGTGGTGATGGTCCCCGTGCGGCCCAGGAATTCGCCGCCGTTGGCCGACAGCTGGGAAGCCGACGGAGCACACCTGTCAGCAAGGCGGGTGCCAACGGTGAAGGAGAACTGAGACTGGTCAGCTGCAGCGGCGGAGACGGCCGCCGGTGCGACGGGATCAGCTGAGACGGCCGAAACGGAGACAGATGTAGCGGAGGCGGGGTTGGCTGGCACGGTTCCAGTGTGCCAGCAAACGTAGCCGATCCCTCAGTGGGCCGCTTCCGATGTGGGGTAGTTCTCAGCCCGCCAGCCGTCCCAGAGCGACTGGATGGACTCCAGTTTATGGGCACCCAGATCGAACGTCGAGGCGATGACCGTGGCGCCGCCGTGGGGCCTTACCCCTTCAATGACGGGCTGGTCCGCCACGATCAGCAGGCCGTCGCCGTGCTCCGCGTAGCTGTGGACGGTGAGCCCCACCTGGTGGTTGCTGTGGAACCAGACCTTGCCGGTGATCTCCTCCCCGGTGGAAAGCGTCAGCACGTACGTCTCACCCGGCGCAGGCACGTCCGACAAGCCCAGCTTTTCTATGGCGGAAGCAGGCTCGCCGGGAAATTCGAAGAACAACGTGTGCCGTTTGCCGTGCGGGTGGTGTTCCAGCGCGAAGCGGAGCTGCTGGAGGAACGTCAGCCAGCCCTGGGTGATGTCCTCGTCCCAGGCCGCCCACTCCGAGTTGTGGTCCAGGGCTGCCCGGGTGACACTGACCAACGTCCCGGCGGACACCGGTTTGAGGTCGAAGACGTCGCCGCCGTTGGTGGTCAGGCTGGTGTGGTCCGGGGCTTCAACGACCTTGCCGCTGAAGTAGATTTCGTTGATCTCAGTTGCCAGTTCATCGGCCTCCCAGCCGTGCCACTGGGCCACTTTGGCCGGTTCACGCAGCATGGTCCAGACCTGCGGCGCGTCAGCATTTACCACCACGCTCAGATTGTTCGTCATAGCCCGAATCTACAACGCCGGCGCAGCCCCGGGTAGGGGGTAATTCCCCACCCGGGCAAGCTCAGGCCCGGACGGCTTCGAGTTCGTTGCTGATCCGGCGCTGGAGTTCACCCACGCCGATCGTCTCAGACCCGCCGTGTGCCCGCAGGAACAGCAGGGATTCGAGGCGCAGCAGCCGCCACTCCCGCTCGGCCTCATGGTTGGAGTTGTCGATCGAGCGGAAGATTTCTTTGTCGTACAGGTTTGGTTCGTTAAGGGAACGCTGGCGCACCTTGGCGTTCATCCGCGCCTTGAACGGGTCGGTTTCCTGGTTTTCCGGCGTGCGCAGCAGCTTTTCATAGACTTCGGCGCGCTCCTCCTGCCGGTCCTGGCGGCAGATGAAGCTGGATAACGCCAGTGACGCCTCCACGGACGTCCACCTGCCCGGGTTGCCGTCGAACGGCAGGACGTTGAGCAGGTCCGCCACGGTCAGCGCCCCGTCCGGATCCTTCAGCGTGATGAACAGTTCGTGGGCCAGGTCGCTGAGGTCCTTGAGGCAGCTGCCTGACTTGAAGTTGATGCCCTTGGCCAGCTTGTCCGCCAGCAGCAGCACACCAACGGCGTCCGGGTGCGCTTCCGCGGCAGCCTCCACCACCGCTTCGGGCGTGCCCTGCGGCGCCGGAATCCGCGCAAGTTCTTCCGCGGAAGGCCCGCTCGCCGCGGGCGGGATGGCCGGCAGGGGAGGTACGACGACGGCGGGAGCCGCAGGGGCTGCCTCCGCTTCGCCGGTGTGCTGGGGCTGTTCGGCAGGGGGTTGCGCCGCGACCGGAAGCTGCGTGACGGCGTCGGGCGTTGTGTCCTGAAGGGTGGTGCCCTGAACCGTGATCACCCGGAATGTTGTGTCCAGGATCTTCACGGTGGAGCCGGCCGCGATGCGGAGTGTGCCGCCGCCGGTGAGGTTTGCCAGGACTACCGCAGGGGTCCCGAAATCATCCGGTTCAAAATCCACGTGCTGGATTTCGGCGGTGCGTTCGCCGTCGGGAAGGAGGAGCTGATCGCCGGTGGTCAGAGATCCAGCCTGCTGTTCGCTGTAGTGCCGGGCGGCTGGGTTGTCGGTCATGGGAGTCCTTAAGTTCTCTTGCGGTCCGCCCTACAGTCTACAAAGCAGGGCCCCGGAAGTCGGGGATGCCGGGGAACCCGCGGGCGTCAGTTACCCACTCCCGCAAAGGCCAGCGCCTGGCGGACCAGGGCGCCGCGGCCGCCGCTGAATTCGAGCTGGACGTCGCGGCTGAGCACTTCCGCGGGAGTCATCCAGGTCAGTTCCAGCGCATCCTGGCGGGGCTCGCATTCGCCGGTCACGGGGATGAGGTACGCCAGGGACACTGCGTGTTGGCGGTCGTCGGTGAAGCCGGTCTGGGACGGGGCCGGGAAGTATTCGGCCACCGTGAAGGGGACCGGGCTGATGGGGAGCTGCGGAAAGGCGAGCGGCCCCAGGTCCTTTTCCATATGGCGCAGGAGTGCGGCGCGGATGGTCTCGCGGTAGATCACGCGGCCCGACACCAGCGACCGGATCATGTTCCCGTCCGCATCGGCCTGGAGCAGCGTGCCAACCTCGTTCACAAAACCCAGCGGATCCAGCCTGACCGGGACGGCCTCCACATAGATCATCGGGAGCCTCCCACGGGCCTCAAAGAGGTCTTCTTCGGAGAGCCAGCCGGGATTGGGGTCAGGAGTGCGAACGTTCATGGTTAAGTTCTACCCCATCGGACGGCTGCGGACCGCTGAGGCGTGAGCTCTCAGCGTAAAGCGTCGCCCAAAGCGCCGGAATGTCTCTGTCGGCCGGTTCACCCCCGCTTCAGCCTGGGGCACCCCATAGCCGGATCCGGGCCGGATCACGGCGCGGCTAGGCGCTGCGAGATCCAAAGGGTGGGCGGGACGTGCGGGGCGGCCGCGGCAGTGCCCGCGGTGCCTGCGGCGTCGGGGTTGGCCACGTGCAATGTCCGGCCGAAGGCTTCCTCGGTTTCGCTGACGTCCAGCCCGGCTGCGGTGAGCCGGTCCCGCAAGGCGCCCAGATCGCCGTCGTACTCAAATCCCAGGCCGGACCGCGCGCGGCCAGACGCCGGGCGCACCATCAGCACCCCGCCGTTCTTGGCGGTGAAGTCGGCGGTTTCGTCTGCGTCCGGGACAGGGCGAAACCTGGCGCCGATGTCCTGCAGCGTCACCGCGGCGGCGCCGGGATCCGCCGTAAACCAGACACCGACGACGGCCAGGGCCGGATCAGCGTCAGCCGCTTTGGGCTCCCGCGCGCCTTTGTCAGCGAGGAAGCTGAAGCCATCCCGGCCGGTGATGCGGCAGGACTCGCCGTGGTCAGCGGCGATGAGCTCGGCGACGGTGTACCCGGATTCCTCTGCGGCCAGGGCAGTGCGCCGGGCGAATTCGGCCAGGTCGCCCACCTCAACGCCCAGGGCCGTGGTGCCGTCATCCGGGGCGCCCGCATCGGCAAGGTGAAGGGCGAGCCGGCCGGAACCGGCGTCGAACTCCCGCCACGGGCCGTTATCAACGGTCTTGGCCAGGCCCAGGGCAGTCAGGAGTTGCTCCCAACTGTCCGGCCGGGAGGTGAAATGGACGGGTCGGACACGCAGCATGGGTTCCTCCTCGAAACCGGGACAGGTGGGCTACCGCCATCATGCCACTTCCTGCAGAAGGCAGGCAGAATAGGGCCATGGCCATTGAACTCGAGGAACTGCTGGTAGCGGACGCGGCGGCGTGGCGGCTGTGGCTGGAACAGCACCACGCCACCAGCCCTGGCGTGTGGCTGGTGCTGCATAAGAAGGGCGGCAACACCACTGAACTGGACTACGAAGCGGCGCTGCAGGAGGCGCTGTGCTTTGGCTGGATCGACGGTCAGGGCAAAAGGCGCGACGACGACAGCTCCTTCCAACGGATGACCCGCCGCGGCCCGAAAAGCGTCTGGTCGGCGCGGAATGTGGACCGCATCGGGAAGCTCGAGGCTGCCGGCAGAATGACTGCGGCGGGCCGCGCAGCCGTCGACGCCGCCAAGGCGGACGGGCGCTGGGAGGCAGCCTATGTGGGGCAGGCGACGGCGGAAGTCCCGCCCGATCTGGCCGCCGCGATCGCTGCCGTCCCCGCGGCCCAGGCCATGTTCGACGTCCTCACCTCCGTGAACCGGTATGCCCTGATTTACCGGACGAATTCCGTGAAGCAGGCGTCCACGCGGGAACGGAAAATCGCCGGCTTTGTGGAGCTGCTGGCCCGGGGCGAGGCGCCGTATCCGCAGAAGAAGAAGCCCGCGGAGGAGCACTAGCGGGCCTGTTGATACCTGATTTCGACAGGCTCAATCACCGGAGGGGTCCAGGGGGAAGGCGACGGCTTCGCCCACCACCCGCAGGCAGAGTTCCATTCCCGGCCGGGCGATGGAGGCGTTCCAATGCCGGATGGTGATGACTTCGCCGCCGCCGGGGTAGCGGTGGTCGGTGCCGCCGGCCAGTTCAGGCGGCACAGAGAGTTTGAGGCGCACGGTGGTTTCCGGGCCGAAGTAGTCGGTGTCCACCACCACGCCGCGGATGGGGCCATCCTCGGCGATGCGGATCTGCTCCGGACGCAGCATCAGCTGCACCCGTCCCTGGGCAGGCGGGCGGCGCACGGGAATTCCGCCCAGTGAGCACGTGGCCAGCGAGCCTTCCATCCAGGCGTCCAGGATGACGGCGTCGCCCAGGAACTCCGCGGTGGCGCGGTCGGCGGGGCGGGTGTAAACCACAAACGGGTTGCCGATCTGGGCCAGCTTGCCGCCGCGCATCACGGCCACCTGGTCCGCGAAGGACAGGGCCTCGGCCTGGTCGTGGGTGACCAGGATGGTGGTGACACCTGCCTTGTTCAGAACCTTGGCCACGGCCCGCCGGGTCGCCACGCGCAGGCCGGCATCGAGGGCGGAAAAGGGCTCGTCCAGCAGCATAAGTTCGGGTTCGCGGGCCAGGGCGCGGGCCAGGGCCACACGCTGCTGTTGCCCGCCGGAGAGCTGGTGTGGCCGCCGCTTGGCCATGGAGGCGTCCAGGGAGACCATGTCCAGCAACTCGCTGATCCGGCCCGCTGCCCCGCGGCGGCCGCCTGCGAGCTTGGCCGTTTCCAGGCCGAACGCGATGTTCTGGCCCACCGTCAGGTGCGGGAAAAGCGCACCGTCCTGGGCCACGTACCCCACCTGGCGCTTGTGCGCCGGCAACCACACACCGTCGCCCGCCACCTTGGCGCCGTTGAGCGAGATGCTGCCGGTGGCGGGGTGTTCAAAGCCTGCGATCAGCCGCAGCAGTGTGGTCTTGCCCGAGCCGGAAGGCCCCACGATGGCGGTGGTGCCGCCCTTGGCCACGGACAGGTTGACGCCCTTGAGGACAACCTGGGACGCAAAGTTCTTGGTGACGTCCCTGATCTGCAGGTGGCTGTTGGTGGAGGGAGCCACGGACGCCGCGATCCGCGGTTCCGGAAGCCTGGAGGGGGATTGTTCGGTCACTGTCCGGCCACTTTCTTGGACTGCTGGAAGAGAAGGTAGGTCATCGGTGCCGAAAGCAGGATCATCAGCAGGGCGTAGGGGGCGGCGCCGGCGTAGTCGATCTCGCTGCTCTTGCTCCAAAATTCGGTGGCGAGCGTGCGGGTCCCGTTCGGGGAGAGCAGGAGCGTGGCGGTCAGTTCGTTGACGATCGCCAGGAACACAAGCGCCGCACCACCCGCTGCGGCCGGGGCCGTCAGCCGGAGCGTCACCCGGATGAAGGACTGCAGCGGAGGCTTGCCCAGCGCCTGCGCTGCCTCATCCAACTCCTTAGGCGCCTGCGACAGCCCGGAACGGATGTTCACGAGTGCCCGGGGCAGGAACAGCAGCACATACGCCGCAATCAGCACACCTGCGGTCTGGTAGACGCCCGGCACCACGCGGATACTGACCGTGACAAACGCCAGGCCCACCACAATGCCCGGCATGGAACTGGTGACGTAGTTGGACAGTTCAAGCGCCTTGCTGAACCAGCTGGGGTGCCGCACGGCCAGATACGCCATGGGGAACGCGACGGCAGTGGTCACCACGGCGCCGGCCAGGCCATAGCCGAGCGTCTGCAAAAGGGCGGGCAGGAACTCATCCAGGGCCCAGATATCGGCCCCGCCGGCGACGATCCAGCGGAAAACAAAGTACAGGGGGAGTCCGAAGGCCAGCCCGGTGACGGCGAGCAGAGCGAGTTGCCCGGGCAACTGGTAAGCGTGCAGGGGAAGCCGCAGGGCCTTGGCCTGCGCGCCGGAGCCTACCCGGGCGTACCGTGCTGTGCCGCGGCCGCGGACTTCCACCAGAAGCAGGATGAGGCAGAAGAACACCAAAACGCTAGCCAGCATGTTCCCAGCGGTGCCGTTGAACGTGGAGCGGTACTGCACCATGATGGCCGTGGTGAACGTATCAAACCGGATCATCGCGAAGGCCCCGTATTCGGCCAGCAAATGCAGCGAGACCAGGAGAGCTCCGCCGGTCATGGCGATGCGGAGCTGCGGAAGAACCACCCGGAAAAAGACGCGCCAGGCGCCCAGGCCCAGGGATGCAGCGGACTGTTCGATGGCCGGATCCAGCCGGCTGAGCGTCGCGGCGGCGGGGATGTACACGAGGGGAAAATACGACAGCGTGGCGATCAGCACGCCGGACCACAGGCCCTCCAGCGAGGGGACCGCGGAAACCCACGCGTAGCTGTTCACGAAAGCCGGAATGGCCAGCGGTGCGGCCAGCAGGACCGCCCAGAATTTGCGCCCGCGGAGCTTGGTCCGCTCCACGAGCCACGCACCACCGACGCCCAGGATGAGGCACAGCGGTACGGTGATCACAATCAGCAGGACGGTGTTCAGCAGCAGTTCGCCCACCCGCGCCCGGAAGATCAGCGCAACCGCGGTGTCCCAGCCGGTGGCGCCCGTCATGAAGATGACGTAGCCGAGCGGGAGCAGTGAAAACAGTGCGATCAGCACCGCCACAATCGCTATCGCAGAAACGCCGAAAGGCGGGCGGGGGCGCTTGCCCCGGCCCGCCGTCGTCGTGCTCCCGGAAATCTCGGGAGCCACCAGATCAGTGGTCACCGAATTACAGCAGTCCTGCCGTGTTCATCAGCTCGGTGACCTTTTCGGAGTTCAGCTTGGCGGGGTCAACCTTGGGAGCCTGCAGCTCCTTGACCGGAACCAGCTTGTCGTTGGCCGGAATGTCGGAGGCGATGGCGTACTCGAAGGAGGTGCCCTGCTGGAGGACTTCCTGGCCCTTCTTGCCGGTGATGAACTTCAGGAAAGCCTGCGCTGCCGCAGCATTCTTGGACGACTTCAGCACACCGCCGCCGGAAACGGAGAGGAACGCGCCCGGGTCCTGGTTCTTGAAGTAGTACTGGCCCACGTTCTTGGAGTTTTCACCGGTCTTGGCCTGGTCGCCGAAGTAGTAGTAGTGGTAAATCAGGGCCGTTTCGACTTCTCCGGCGTTGACGGCCTTCATGGCAGCGCTGTTGCCCTTGTAGTCCTTGGCGTTCTCCTTCATGGCCTTGAGCCATTCTTCGGCTGCGGCCTCGCCCTTGAGCTCCAGCAGCGCGGCAACGATCGCCTGGAAGTCGGCGCCGGACGGGGAGGCTGCCCACTTGCCCTTCCACTCCGGCTTAGCCAGATCCAGCAAGGACTTGGGGAGCTTGTCTTCGGCCAGCTTGGTCTTGTCGTAGACCAGGACCGTGGAGCGGGCGGCGATGCCCGTCCACTTGTTGGTGCTCGGGCGGAATTCGGCCGGCACCTGCTCCGTGGTGGCCTTGTCCACGTCAGCGAACAGGCCCGCATTCTCAACCTGGGCCATGGCCGGGGAGTTCTCCGTGAGGAAGACATCGGCGGGCGAGGCCTGGCCTTCCTGGATGATCTGCTGGGCCATCTCCGGGTCTTCACCGTTGCGCAGGGTGACCTTGACGCCGGTCTCCGCGGTGAACGCGTCCACCCATTCCTTGGTCAGGCTCTCGTGCTGCGCGTTGTAGACCGTGATCCCGCCTGAGGCCGCGGCATCGGTGGAAGCGGAGCCGGTGGCTGCCGGGGTGGTGCTGCCGCCACAGGCGGTCAGTCCCAGGGCTGCGGTGGCGGCGAGCGCGATGCCGGCCAGGGCGCTGTTGCGGATCTTCATTGCGGGCTACTTTCTGGGGAAAAGTGTGGACCGATGGTCCTGGTGAGCCGGGAATAAGGGGAGGCTTACTCGAGAAACTGTAGGTTAGCCATACCTAAGGCACCAAACGGCGTAGCTTTTAAGTGATCAGGATCACATGCATTACGGAACTGTTGCGTGACGTAATTAATTCAGGGCGAGGCTAGCGGCGGCTCATGCTGTTGGCGAAGCCGATCACGATCGCCGTCCACCAGAAGCCCTGAGAGAGAACCAGTGCCACCAGCAGCCGCGCCCGGAGGTTCGCGGCGACGTCCCTGAACATGGTCCCGCCGGGCAGGGCATGCAGGGTGCGCATGGCCGGGATCAGGGAGATCCCGTTGAGCATCAGCCCCAGAACGCAGCACATCTTGAGCTGCGTTGCCGGGTTGGTGATGTCCGGACGGATGAAGGCACCCGTCAGCAGCAGCCCCACCAGGCCCATCCAGATCAGCGGGGCCGCAGCGGATTCCAGTCTGCTGGTGTCGTGCAGCCCGCGTTTGCCGATGAGCCACAGGAAGCCGACCCAGTCCACCACGATGACCGCACCGAAGGCCAGCACCATGGCTAGGACGTGCGCGGACAATGCGAGCCGGTGGATACCGGCGTCAAAGGTGTACGTACTGCCTGCCGCGATGGACATGCCCCATGCGCCCATTGCTACCACGGACAAGACCGGAATCAGGAGCCTCGGCCCGGACAGCACGGAGCCCAGTGCGGGGGCTCATGCCTGGCCCCCCATCAGGTGAAGAGGCCTTCGCCGACGAACCCGCCGGGCTGGATGCCCGGCGGAACCGCGGCCAGCGCGGAGCCGGTGTGCTTGAGGTATTCCAGGGCCAGCGTGTCCTCCTTCGCCATAGCCAGCTGCATGGGGACGTAGTGCGTGCGCGGATCCTTGACGTAGGCAATGAAGAACAGTCCCGCGTCCAGGTGTCCCAGCCCGTCGGAGCCATCGGTGTAGTTGTAGCCGCGGCGGAGCATCCGCACGCCGTTGTTCTGGTCCGCGTGGGCGAGCCGGACGTGCGAATCCATGCCCATCAGGGGTTCGCCGTCCTTTCCCTGGATGGCGAAGTCCGGGGCGGTGAACTCCTTGCCGCCGGAGAGCGGCGCACCTTCGGACTTGGTCCGTCCGATCAGCTGTTCCTGTTCCCGCAGCGACGTGCGGTCCCAGATCTCGATGTGCATCCGGATCCGGCGTGCCACCAGGTAGCTGCCGCCCTGCATCCAGGCTTCCTCCGGGCGGGAGCCTGCCCCGGCCCAGACGTGCTCCTGCAGGAGCGATGTGTCTTCGGCCTTGAGGTTGTTGGTGCCGTCCTTGAAGCCGAACAGGTTCCGCGGGGTCTGCTGCTGCCGGGACGTGGAGGACGTGCGGCCGAAGCCGAGCTGGGACCAGCGGACGCGTACCGTGCCGAAACCGATGCGGGCCAGGTTGCGGATGGCGTGGACAGCCACCTGCGGATCGTCGGCGCAGGCCTGGACAATGATGTCGCCGCCGCTGCGGTTGGGCTGCAGGTCATCGCCCGGGAAGTGCGGAAGGTTGATCAGGGCTTCGGGACGGCGGCCTGCCAGGCCAAACCGCGCTTTGCCGTCCTTCTCGAAGAGCCCGGCACCGAAACTGAACGTCACGGTGAGCTTCCCGGCGCTCAAGCCCAAGGCCTCGCCCGTGTCCTCCGGCGGTGCGTCGTACGGGCCGTCCACGGCCCCGGTGGTGCCGGTTTCCCGGCCGTGGGTCATGGCCTCGGCGGCGACAGTCCAGTCCTTCAACAGCTGGATGAGGGCACTGCGGTCCTCGGTGATGACATCGAAGGCGGCCATGTGCAGGCGGTCCTGCGCCGCGGTGGTGATCCCGGCCTGGGTTGCCCCGTGGAACGGCACTACATCACCGGTTCCTGCCTGTGCCGGGGCGGCTAGGGCGGCCAGGGTGTCATGGCTGAGCAGTCCGGCTGCGAGGCCGGCCAGGGCGCCGGCACCTCCGGCGCCGGCCAGGGACAGCAGTCCCCGCCGCGACAAGCGCGACGCCGGTGCCTCCTGAGTGGGGGTCGCGGCGGCGACCGCGGCACTGGCTGGGGCAGGTGCGTGGGCAGCCGCAGCAGAAGGTGCCTGGGCAGCGGAACCCGCTGCGCCGGCGTCGTGCTCGCCGCCCCCGAACGGGCAGCCGCTCACAGCACAACAGCCGCGGTGAGGCGCGACAGGGGTTCGCCGAGGGCGTCAACCAGGGCTGCCAGCTTCTGGACCTGGTCCTGGCTCAGCTCGTCGTAGTAGACAAAGCCTTCGCCGCGAGCATGCTGCTTCAGCTCGGTCTGGAGGGCGGCGAACTTCGCGTCCAGGGACGTGGCGAGTTCCGGGTTCTTCTGTTCCAGGACGGGCCGGAGGTTTTCGAAGGCCATCCGGGCGCCGTCCACGTTTGCCTGGAAGTCCCAAAGGTCCGTGTGGGACCAGATCTCTTCTTCGCCGGTGACCTTGCCGGTGGCTACCTCATCGAGGAGTTCCTTGGCACCGTTGCCCAGCTTGTCCGCCGTCAGCTCAACGGTCCTGGTGCGGGTGGCCAGTTCTTCGGTGTCGGCAGCCAGCTGTGCTGCCAGTGTTTGGCGCTCGGGGGCGGTAAGCGCGGGGAAACCTGCCGGCGGGAAGAGGTCCTTCTCGGCCCGGTGCCAGCCGGTCCACTCCTCGCCCGGCGCCAGGTCCGCCTCGCGGGCGTCCAGCTTCGGGTCAAGGTCGCCGAAGGATTCGGCCACAGGTTCGATCCGCTCCCAATGCATTCGGGTGGCGGCGTACAGTTCGCGGGCCTTGTCGGCGTCGCCGGCAGCGTAGGCCTTGGCGAATTCCTTGGTGCCGGCGACCAGCTGCTCGGTCTGGTCCTTGACGTAGGACACGTACTGGGCGGTGCCCTGGTCCGTGAGCGCCTTGATGTTGGTGTCGACGGCGGCCTTCTGGCCTGACTCGGTGACCTCGAAGCCCGCGCGGATGCCGTCGCCCTGCATGCCCGGCTTGCACGCCGTTGTGTACTTGCCTGCGGGGGCCGTGACCACCAGGTTGCGCGTCAGGCCGGGGCCGATGTTCTCAACCTCGGCGATGATCCGCAGGCCGTCCTCCGCCAGCAGGTAGAACTCCGTGAGCTGGCTGCCGTCGTTCTGGATGGCGAAGGTGATGTTGCCGCTCTTGGTGGATTGCGTGGACAACGTGCACGCGTCGGCCGTGCTGGAGACCTTGATGGGACCGGCGGCTGCTGCGGCGTTGTTGTCCGTGCAGGCGGCCAGGGTCAGCGGCAGCACGGCTGCGGCCAGCAGGGCGACGTAGCGGGAATTGCGCTTGGGAAAAATGGGCAGGGGGAAGATAGGCACGGGTGGATCCTTTGGGGTGTGATGCGCTGGACTGTGGGGTTCGGAGACTATGGTGGCGGCCGTGGTGCGGTCAGCGGTGACCGTGTGGGCGCGCCGGTTGGAACGGAAATAGAGGTACATAACAGGCGGAACGTAGAGCAGCCACGCGGCGGCCTCAAACCAGGTGGTGGCGGGCGGGAAGTTCAGTGTTCCCTTGAGCAGGCTGCCGTACCAGGACGACGGCGGGACGGCGGCGGCGACAACAGCGAGCCCCAAACCGTTCCCTCGGACTGCAGGTCCACCCGCGAGCGGTGTCACTGCCCGCCCACATCTGCGGGAGGAGATGCTTGCGGCCGCTCTTCACCAGGTACGCCATCAGCAGGACCACGATCAGTGTCGCCTCGAGGCCCTCGCGGAGGCCAATCAGGTAGTTTGCAGTCATTGTGGATGGGCACCTCGGCTCGTGGAAGCCAAGGTTAGGCTTGCCTAAAAATGAAGACTACCCAGAGCTTCACGAATTATGCAAACTTTGTGTGAGCTAATTGGCGGAACATGACGGACGGGTCCGCTGGCTATGCTGGCCTCATGCCTGAGCTCGCCGATTTCGTGCCGACACTGGCGGGCGTCGGTCTCCTGATGGCGCTGACTGTTGCTGTGCTGCTGGCATTCCAGGTGCCGTCCAAGTTTTCTCCCGCGCTGGCGATCCTCAGGGGAGCGGTGCAGTTGGCCGCCGTCAGTTTCGTTCTGAGCGGCGTGATCACCAGCCCGGCGTGGGTTGCCGTTGCGCTGCTGGTGATGTTCGCCGTTGCGGCGGTGAGCGCAACACGGCGGGTCGGCTGGAGCTGGCCACACCTCGCACTCGTGGGAGGTTCCATGGCTGCGGGCATCAGCGCCACGCTGCTCATCATTTTCAGCACCGGCGCGGTCGGTTTCACACCTCGCTACACCCTGGCCATCGGCGGGATTGTGATCGGAAACGCCATGACCGTCGCGGTCCTGGCCGGCCGGCGTTTTACCGAGTCTGTCCATGAGCATTGGGAAGAGGTGGAGGGCTGGCTCGCCCTGGGCGCTTCGCCGCGGCGGTCAACCCTTGAGCTCGCCCGGGGTTCGGTTCGCGCCGCACTGATTCCGGCCACGGACCAGACGAAAACCACCGGCCTGGTCACCTTGCCCGGAGCGTTTGTGGGGGCGATTTTCGGCGGGATTTCACCCTTGGAGGCAGGGCGGTTCCAGATCGTGGTGCTGGCGGCGATCATGGCGGCCGGGGCCGTCACTGCCGTCCTGGTGGTCGCCCAGCTCGCCCCGGTCCGGGTGCGGCCGGGGCTGCCGCGGTGAGCTGCGGCCGGTTCAGGCTTGCGGCGGCCTCGAGGGTCATCCAGGCCTGCAGCTGGGTGGAAAGTTCGACGGCGGCGCCTGGCGGGTACTCCTGGACCGCCGGGCGGTGTGGCTGGGGAGAGAAAACAGCCGTCCCGTTGTCCCGTTCCGTCCTGCCCGCCCAGAATGCTTCGGCCGTGCCGGTCACCAGGCTGCGGGCTGTGGTCCGGATCCCGGCTGGCAGCCGTTCATCGCGGACGGCCAAGGCCAGGTAGCGCACCAGGATGCCGGTGAAAAGTCCGCCGTCACCCCCGCCCTCGCCACGGATGACGGGCCGCCCGGGTACCGTGAGCTGCTTCGCGACCGCGTCCACCAGCGCGGCGGCCCGGGCGAGGTTGGCGTCGCCGCCGAGCTCCAGCAAGGCTCCCAGTACGGGGCCTTGGTTGTAGGTGTAGATGGTGTTCTCCACCATCACTTCGCCGGCGGGGTTAAGCCGCGCCCCGTCAACATAGAGGCCCTGGGCCTCGTCAAACAGCACGGCGTTGAGCCAGTCCACCAGCCGCTGCGCCTTGGTCTGCTGGCCTGTGCGGGCGTAGTAGAGCGCCACGGGGGCGGTGGCCGGGGTGTTCTTGAAGTCGCGCTTCTTGCTCCAGAAGGTCCCGCCGCCCAGGTCATCGGTGGAGGCGGAATCGAACTGCAGGGTGAGCGTTTTGTGGACTCCGGCGTTGCGGCGGCGTCCTGGTTTGCGCGTCTCCTCGGCCAGGCTTTGCAGGCGGTGCGTCGCCAGCGCCAGCCAGGCCATGTCGTCGTAGTAGTTGTTGACGAGGGTGAAAGCGTTCCGCAGCCGGATCCCCGTGACCAGCCTGGACGCGAGCTTGCCGGCGCTGGGGTGGCTTGGGCCGTTGAACCTTGCTGCGGGGGTGGCTCCGTTGCCCAGTTCGCGGCGCCCGGCGTCCACCAGGCAGTCCACATAGTGCGCCTGCCACCAGTAGTGCCACGGGTGGAAGAGGTTCTTCAGGCGTTTCGACGGCCATTGCACGGCAGCAAGCTGGGTTCCCGGCAGGAACAGCAGCCGCCGGCCGAAGAGTCCGGTGACGGAGCGGGCCGCCACGTTGGCCCGGTCCTGCCAGTCTGCGGGTTCGGCATCCGGCATGGTCATCCGTTTAGCCTAGCGGGTGCGGCCCGCCCGAATGTCAGTTAACATTGACTAACTAATGTTTCGCCCTGGTCTCCGGTGTTGGGGCCGCATCGAGGAGGATGTATGGACGTCTTGGGTACTGTCGCGCTGATTACGGGTGGGGCCTCCGGGCTGGGGGCTGCCACCGCGAAGCGCCTGTTCGACGCCGGCGCCTCGGTTGTGCTGATCGACTTGCCGTCCTCTGCCGGCGCGGCCTACGCCGCCGAGCTCAACGCCGCCGGCAACGGTTCGGGGGCACGAGCGGCCTTTGTCCCCGCGGATGTCACCAACGAAACTGAGGTGCAGGCCGCCGTCGACACCGCGGTGGCACTGGGGCCGCTCCGGGTTGTTGTGAACTGCGCCGGCGTAGCCACTCCGGGCAAGGTCCTGGGCCGGGACGGCGTCCTCCCGCTGGACACGTTCAACCGCGTCATCCAGGTCAACCTCATCGGGACTTTCAACGTGCTGCGCCTGGCGGCCGCGGCCATGGTTTCAACGGAACCTGTAAGCACAGAGCTGGGCGGCCCCGAGCGCGGCGTCATCATCAACACCGCCTCCGTGGCTGCCTTCGACGGGCAGATCGGCCAGCCGGCCTACGCCGCTTCCAAGGGCGCCGTCGCCGCCATGACGCTGCCGCTGGCCCGGGAACTGGCCCGCTCGCTGGTGCGCGTGGTGACCATCGCCCCGGGCATCTTCGAAACACCCATGATGGCAACCCTCCCGCAGGACGCGCAGGATTCGCTGGGCCAGCAGGTCCCGCACCCGTCCCGCCTGGGCAGGCCCGCCGAATACGCCAACCTGGCGGCCCATATTGTGGAAAATGCGATGATCAACGGCGAAACCATCCGGCTCGACGGCGCCATCCGAATGGGCCCGAAATGAGCCTGCCGCCCACCTCCGAACCGGACACCTCCGAACCGGCGATCGATGACCTGCCCGTCGCCGATTTTTTCTCGTTCGAGTCCCTCCTCAGCTCGAAGGAGCGGGCCAAACTGGCCGAGCTGAGGGAGTTCCTGGCCACGGAGATCGCCCCCTATGCGTCGGACTGGTGGAACAAGGCGGAGTTTCCGGCGCACATCCTGCCCAGGCTCGCCGCGCTGGAGCTGAGCACGCCTGCGCAGCGGGGCTACAGCAACCTCTTCGCCGGACTGGTGATTGCCGAGATGACGCGCGTGGACACCTCGATCGCAACATTCTTCCTGGTCCACCACGACCTCTTTGTGGAGTCGCTCTACGGTTTTGGGTCAGCCGGCCAGAACGGGCGGCTGCTTGCGGACGCCTCAAGCCTGCGCATCACCGGCGCGTTCGCGCTGACGGAGCCCGGCCACGGATCCGACGTGGCCGGCGGCATGGAGACCCGTGCCCGGCGCATCTCCAGCGCTACGGGCGAGCCTGACGACGACGGCGACTCGTGGGTGCTCAACGGCGCCAAGCGTTGGATCGGGAACGGGACGTTCTGCGACTACATGCTGGTGTGGGCCAGGGACGAGGCCGTGGCTGCCGACGGGCATGGCGCGGTGCGCGGGTTCATCGTTGATGCTTCCTTGCCGGGTGTGAGCCGGAGCCGGATCGAGAACAAGATTGCGCTCCGGACCGTGCAGAACGCGGACATTGTGTTTAAGGATGTCCAGGTCGCTGAGGCCGACCGATTTGCCGGCATCAGCAGTTTCGAGGACACCAACCAGCTCCTGCGGGGCTCGCGGATCATGGTGGCGTGGCAGGCTGTGGGGCAGCAGCTGGCGGCGTTCGACGTCGCCCGGAAGTACGCCCTCGAACGCCAACAGTTCGGCCGGCCGCTGGCGAAATTCCAGCTCATCCAGCAGCAGCTGGTCACGATGTTGGGCAACGCCGTAGCGAGCATGGCCATGATGGCGCGTATTGCCCAGCTGCAGGACGACGGGGTGGCGGACATGCCGCAGGTTGCCCTCGCCAAGTCCTACACCAGCGCCCGGATGCGCGAGACCGTGGCGCTGGGGAGGTCCATCCTGGGCGGCAACGGCATCGTGACGGACTACCGGATGGCCAAAATCTTCGCCGACGCCGAGGCCATCTACACCTACGAGGGCTCGTTCGAAATCAACACGCTCATTGTGGGCCGTGCCGTCACCGGCGTCTCAGCGATCGTCTGACCCGGCGGCAACCCGCGATCAATCACCGAAAGCGGGTTGCTTTTCGCCGGCTTCGATCCTTGCGTCCAGACTGTTGTTCTTCACGGGCATGGGGCAGGTGCCGAACGGGGTGAAGGCGCTGGGGTAATTGATGGCACGGTTGAAATCCAGGACCACCGTGGCCTTCCCGGCCGCGTCAACCCGCGGCCTGGGCGTGGATACTTTCCGCCATTCCGTCGATTCGCCGTTGGTCCCGTCGTGAAAGGTGATGGTCAAGGCCCCCAGTTTTTCCTCCTCCGCATGCAGGCGGTACTCATGGACAATCCCCGGCAGCCGGAAAACCACCTCGCCCACCGAATAGTGGACGCCGTCCACCAGCGGATTGGCCGTTCCGACCGGGATGGCCACCGGCTCCGGGTACGCCTCGTAGGCTGCCTCAATGACCAGACACGGGTCGTAGTTGAACGTGGGCACGCCGTCGAACTCCGTCAGCACCGGCGAGCCGGAATCACGGGTCCGGATGGCGTACCGGTCCGCGCGCATGGCCAGTTCCACCACTACCTGCTGCCCGTCCTCGCCGCCGAACTGCACCCACATCAGGGATTCCTCGTTGGCGAGGGAGGCAGCAATGGTCCCGTCAACGGGCTCACCGGTTCCCACCAGCGTCAGGCCGTCCTGTGCCGCAGCGGTGAGCGTCGCCGTCGTGCCGTCCGTTGACCAGAGGCCGGGGGCGAGGTCGACGCCGGCGGGCCGGGATTCCAGCCACTGGAAGGAGGTGAGGGTCAGCCAGCCGTGGCGGGCGGCTAGGGCTTTGTTCCGCTTCGTGCGGAAACGCTGCCAGCGTTCCAGCTGCGCGGCTGCGGTGGTGTTCATGGTTCCTCCAAAAGGGGTTCTGATTCCCCGGCTACGACGTCAACGCTTACAACCCAGCGCAGACGCTGTCCATTCCACCACGGACCACCACGGCCGCGTTGCTGCCGCAGCCCTTGTCTTGCAGGCGGCGGAGAGTAACGTCGAAAGCGACGGAACATCGTTCCGGACTCTCACGGCTGAACTTGGAGGAACCATGAAAATTGCGGTCCTGGGCACGGGTTTCGCAGGCCGGACCCTCGCGGGCGCGCTGTCCGCACTGGGACACGACGTGGTGGTGGGCACCCGCGACCCGGGAAGGACTCTCGCCCGCAGCGGCCCGGACTCCATGGGCACGCCACCCTTCAGCGAATGGCACGCAGCGAACCAGCACATAGCCCTGGAAACGTTCGCGGAGGCCGCAGCCGGGGCGGACCTGATAGTCAATGCAACGAACGGAGCGGGCGCCCTCAGTGCCCTCAGCGCCGCGGGCTCGGCCAACCTGTCGGGGAAAGTTGTGGTGGACGTTTCCAACCCGCTCGACTTTTCCCAGGGCATGCCGCCGGTGCTGAACCCGGTCAACACGGACAGCAATGCCGAACGGATCCAGCACGCGTTCCCGGAGGCGCGGGTGGTCAAAACCCTCAACACCATGAACGCCGGGCTGATGGTTGACCCAGGAAGGCTGGGCGGCGGGGACCACTCGGTGTTTGTCTCCGGCGACGACCCCGACGCCAAGAACACCGTGACGGCGCTCCTCCGGGAGTTGGGCCACCGCGACATTATTGACCTCGGAGACATCACTACCGCCCGCGGAGCGGAGATGATGCTCCCGGTGTGGCTGCGCCTGTGGTCGGCGTTGGGGACCCCGGATTTCAATTTCAAGATCGTCCGCTGAAGTCCGGCGCGGCATGGGCGGAGACCGGCGCAATATCTGAGACGGATTCCGTCTTCGCCATCCCGTGCGGGTAGCATCGATAGCTAGTAACGTGGCTCACAGTATCCAGCGCAGTGTACGAGCCAAGTCCGAACCCTCGAAAGACAGTTTCCATGGCTAACACTGCAATGAATTCCGCAACCGACCTCGCCTCTGAACTGAGGGCCGACGTCCGGCGCGTCTCCACCCTGCTGGGTGAATCCCTGGTCCGCCAGCACGGCCCCGAACTCCTGGATCTGGTGGAGCAGGTCCGACTCCTCACTAAGGAGTCCAAGGAAGCCGCCCGTGGCGGTGCCGATGCCACCGGCCCATGGAGCGCGCACGACGTCGTCGAACAGGTCCGCGAACTGCTCGGCTCCCTGCCGATCGAGCAGGCCACCGACCTGGTGCGTGCGTTCGCGTTCTACTTCCACCTGGCCAACGCGGCCGAGCAGGTCCACCGGGTCCGCGGCTTGCGGACACGGCAGGAGAAGGACGGGTGGCTGGCCAAGGCCGTCACCGAAATCGCCGCCCAGGCGGGGCCAGCCGTGCTCCAGGAAGTGGTCAACGGGCTGGACGTCCGCCCCATCTTCACCGCCCACCCCACCGAGGCCTCGCGCCGATCCGTGCTGGACAAGATCCGCAAGCTCTCTGATGTCCTGGCCGAGTCCACGAAGGAAGGCACCACCGCGCGCCGCCGGCAGGACCGGCAGCTTTCCGAGGTCATCGACCAGATGTGGCAGACCGACGAACTGCGCCAGGTGCGCCCAACCCCCGTGGACGAGGCCCGCAACGCGATCTACTACCTGGGCGGCATCCTGACCGACGCCATGCCCCAGATGCTCTCGGATTTCTCGGAACTGCTCGGCGAGCACGGCGTCAGCCTCTCGTCCCAGGACGCACCCATCCGGTTTGGTTCCTGGATCGGCGGGGACCGGGACGGCAACCCCAACGTCACAGCGGCGGTCACCAAGGAAATCCTGCAGATCCAGAACCAGCACGCCGTCCGCATCAGTATCGCGATGATGGACGAGCTGATCTCCATCCTGTCCAACTCCACCGCGTTGTCCGGCGCGGACCAGAACCTGCTGGACTCCATCGAGGCGGACCTGAAGAAGCTGCCGGGCCTGGACCGGCGGGTCTTGGAGCTCAATGCCCAGGAGCCTTACCGCCTTAAACTCACGTGCATCAAGGCCAAGCTCATCAACACGGGCAAGCGGGTGGCCGCAGACTCCACCCATGAACACGGCCGTGATTACAGCTCCACCGAGGAACTCCTCAACGACCTCGAACTGTTGGAGCTGTCCCTCCGCAACCACTCGGCGTCGCTCGCTGCCGACGGCGCGCTGGCCCGCGTCCGCCGCGCCGTCGCGTCCTTCGGTCTGCACCTGGCCACCCTGGACATCCGCGAGCACGCCGACCACCACCATGACGCCGTCGGGCAGCTGATGGACCGGCTGGGCGGCCCTGGCATCCGCTACGCGGAACTGAGCCGTGGGGAACGCTTCGAGGTGCTGGGCTCGGAGCTGGCCTCACGCCGGCCCCTGTCCGGCCACCCGATTAAGCTCGACGGCGTCGCTGACGGCACGTACGACGTCTTCCGTGAGATCCGCCGCGCCCTGCGCACGTATGGTCCGGACGTCATCGAGACCTATATCATTTCCATGACCCGTGGCGCGGACGATGTCCTGGCCGCGGCCGTCCTGGCCCGCGAGGCGGGCCTCATCAACCTGTTCGGCGAAACTCCCTACGCCAAGATCGGGTTCGCGCCCCTGCTGGAGACCGTGGAGGAGTTGCGTGCCTCGGCCGAGATCGTGGACCAGCTGCTGTCCGTTCCGTCCTACCGCGACCTGGTCCGGCTGCGCGGCGACGTCCAGGAAATCATGCTGGGCTACTCGGACTCCAACAAGGAATCCGGCGTAATGACCAGCCAGTGGGAGATCCACAAGACCCAGCGGAAGCTGCGCGACGTTGCAGCCAAGCATGGCGTGCGCGTCCGGTTGTTCCACGGCCGCGGCGGTTCCGTGGGCCGCGGCGGCGGACCCACCTACGACGCCATCATGGCCCAGCCCCACGGCGTGCTGGAAGGCGAGATCAAGTTCACCGAACAGGGTGAGGTCATCTCGGACAAGTACTCGCTGCCCGAGCTGGCCCGGGAAAACCTGGAGCTGTCCCTCGCGGCAGTGCTCCAGGGCTCGGCTCTGCACCGGGATCCGCGCACGTCCGATGACCAGCGCGAACGGTTCGGGCACGTTATGGAAATCATCTCCGACGGTGCCTTCGACCGGTACCGGAAGCTGATTGATGATCCGGACCTGCCCGCGTATTTCCTGGCGTCCACTCCGGTAGAGCAGCTGGGCTCGCTAAACATCGGCTCGCGCCCGTCCAAACGCCCGGATTCCGGGGCGGGGCTTGGCGGACTGCGTGCCATCCCCTGGGTGTTCGGCTGGACGCAGTCCCGGCAGATCGTGCCAGGCTGGTTCGGTGTGGGCTCGGGCCTGAAGGCCGCCCGTGAGGCCGGAAACTCCGCGCAGCTGCTGGAGATGATGGAAAACTGGCACTTCTTCCGGTCAGTACTGTCCAACGTGGAGATGACCCTGGCCAAGACAGACCTGGACATCGCCGGGTACTATGTGGCAACCCTGGTTCCCGAGGACCTGCACCACATTTTCCGTGCCATCCGTGAAGAGTTCGAACTCACCGTCGCCGAGGTCCAGACCCTTACCGGCGAGAACGTGCTCCTGGACGCCCAGCCGACGCTCAAGCGTTCGCTGGAGATCCGGGACCAGTACCTGGACCCCATCAGCTACCTGCAGGTGGAGTTGCTCCGCCGCGTGCGGGCTGCCCAGGGCGCCGAAGGCGAGAGCATCAGCGGCGCCGAGATCGACGAACGGCTCCAGCGGGCCATGCTGATCACCGTCAACGGCGTGGCGGCCGGCCTGCGCAACACCGGCTAACCCCGGACGCTTTCTGCCCTCTCACCCGTGTCACCCGCGTCACCCGTGGGCGCGACCCTCGGAACCCCGCGCGAACTGGCAGCTAATACCCTCTGCGGCCCCTTTTGACGTCATTAGCTGCCAGTTCGCGCAAACTCACTGGCTGCCGTAGTGCACCACCACGGTCCGGCGGGTGCTGCGGCCATCGGCGTAGGGCACCGTGCTGACGCCGACGCCATAAAGGGCTGTGAGTTCCTTTTCGCTCAGGAGTTCCATGGCGTCGCCCGTCCGGGGGCCGCTGGGCGTGAGCAGGACTGCCCGGTCCGCGAGGTACAGCGCGTGGTCCGGGTGGTGGGTGCTGAGGAGCACCGCCATTCCGTCCGACATCAGTTCGCGCAGGAGCCGCAGGACGCGGACCTGGTTCTTGAGGTCCAGGCCGGTGGCGGGCTCGTCCAGCACCAGGACGGGACTGCCGGCCGCAATGGCCCGGGCGATCAGGACAAGCTGCTGTTCGCCGCCGCTGAGCGTGGGGAAGAACCTGCTGCGGAGGCCGGCGATGCCCACCCTGTCCATCGCCTCCAGGGAAGCAGCCCGGTCAGCGGCACCAGGCGAACGGAAGAGGCCGATCTGGCGGGCACGTCCCATCAGCACCATGTCCAGGGCCCGGTAGGCGAAGGTACTGCCATGGGCCTGCGGGACGTAGCCGGCCCTAGCCGCCCGGGTGACAATTCCCTCTACTGGGGCCAGCAGGCCGGCGGCGCAGCGCACCAGCGTGGTCTTGCCGCTGCCGTTGGGTCCCAGGACGGCGGTGGCGGTTCCCGGGAGGACCTGAAAGCTGACATCCCGGAAGACCCAATCCGTCCGGCCGTATCCGAAGCCCACGCCGTTCAGCTCAAGCACTTTCCCAGATCCTGTCCCGGTTCCGGCGCAGCAGGACAAAAAACACTGGCGCTCCGATCAGCGCCGTCAGCACGCCGAGCGGGATCTCGCCCGCCGTCGCGGTGCGTGCCACAGTGTCCACGAGCATGATGTAGGCACCGCCCAGGAGGAATGACACCGGCAGCAGGACCCGATGGTCCGGTCCCACCCACATCCTTGCCAGGTGCGGGACCACCAGGCCCACCCAACTCACTGCGCCGCTTACGGCCACAGCCCCGGCCACGATCAGTGCCACCGAGACCAGCACCACCCAGCGCAGCGGGCGGGGCCGGATCCCGAGCGCAGTGGCGTCGTCGTCGCCCAGTGAGAGCACGTTGATGCGCCAGCGCAGGGCCACGAGCACCAGCGCGCCACCGACGACGGGAATCAGTGCCACTGCCACCTTGCCGAAGGTGGCAGTGGCTACGCTCCCCAAGAGCCAGAAAACGATGGCCGGCAAGGTGGTGTTGGGATCCGCGATGTAAGTCACCAGGGCTACCAGCGCGGAAAAGAACGATCCCGTGACCACGCCGCCCAACACGATCATGAGCAGGGGAGTCCCGCCGCGCCCGGACGTGATGAGGAACAGGGTGGCCAGGGCGACCAGTCCGAAGGCGAAGGAACTGGTGATCAGCGCGAACGTCCCCAACCCCAGGAGCAGAGCCAGCGCCCCGCCGAAGGACGCGCCCGCGGAAACACCGATGATGTCCGGGCTGACGAGCGGATTGTGGAAGATGGCCTGCAGCGCGGCGCCGCCGATCGCCAGGCCGCCGCCCACCAGCAGCGCCAGCAGCACGCGGGGCAGCCTGACCAGGAGCACCACATTCTCCTCCGTGGCGGTTGCCTCCACCGGGATGGGGACCACATGCCCCGCCAGGATCTGGACAACGTGCCAGAGCGGCACGTTGTAACGGCCCACCGCCAAAGCCACCAGCGCCACGGCAACCAGGAAGACTGTGCTGATGGCAATAGGCTTCAGGGCCGATGGTCCGTGCCTTTTGTCTTCGTCTCGGACCGTAGACGTCCGGCCTCGGCGGGTATCAAGCCGTTCGTCGCTGGCGTCATGCAGCATTGAACTGCCGGTAGTGGTCAGATTCGGCGTTCGCCGCGGTCCACAGGACCTTGTCCAGCTCTGCCGCGGTCGGCTTGTGGCTGTACAGGAAATCGAAGTACTCGGTGACTTTGCTCCGGAGAAGGGAACGCTGCCGGGGGAACGCTATGTCGCTGAGCCAGTGCCACATCAGCGGTGATTCCTGCCCGGGGGGATCCCACCGGTACCCACCCAGCGGCACCTTGTACACGCGCCGGTTCTTTACCGCGGACGCGGTCTGCCAGACGGGGTCCGAGTAGAGGTCCTGGGGCATGGCGCCGTCGAAATTTCCCAGCAGGATGATCTCCGGATCCCACCGCAGCACCTGCTCGACGTCCAGGCCCACCATTCCCGATCCTTGGAGCGGATCGTCCCCGGTGGCGGGATTCGTGCCACCCACCAGCTTGATGTAGAAATCGTTGTAGCTGTTGGCCGCGGCCACCTTCAGGCCGCCGGTGAACCGGTTGAAGTACAGGATGCTGGGCCCGGTGGAGTTCCGGCCAGCCGCCAGCTCCTTGATAGCGGCCAGTTCCAGGTCGCTCCGGGACTTCATATCCACGGCGCGTTCGGGCTTCCCCAGCATCGTGGCGAACATGGCCACCCAGGCGTCCACATCCTCCTGCTTGCCGGTGTTGGTCAGCCCGATGACGTTCAGGCCGGCCTCTTCCAGCGGCTCGATGAGCTGGGCGTCTGACCATTGGATCACCACGTCGGGATCCAGGGCACGCACGCTCTCCACGTTGGCGGTGAAGTCCTGGGTGGCGATCTCGTGCGGCAGCTCCAAGGCTTTGGGAAACATCGTGCCCATGATGCCGTCGCGCATAGCCACCCAGGACGCGTTGTGCATGGCAGCGAGATGGTCAGCGGTACGGTCCACGGCCACCAGCAGCGACGCCGACGGCATGGGAATGGTCACCACCCGCGTCACGGGCCGGGCGAAGGTGATGGTCTTGCCGCGCTGGTCGGTGACGCTGATCCTGGTGCCTCCGGTGCCTCCGGTCCCGCCGCTCACAGAAGGGCCCGACGACGGCGGGGAACCGGGGGTGCCGGCGCATCCGGCAAGGAGGGCTGCAGAGCCGCTCGCCGCAAGGAGTTGAAGGGCGGTGCGCCGGTTCAGATCAGTGGTTGCCATGGTGTGTGCCCCCTGTGCGTCGGTCTACACAGCATCCGCTCGTGCGTGGAGGCTGTCAACGGTTTTTGTCGTGCCCTGAAGGCCCTCCGGCCCTTGCCCGGCCTGCGTCGTGGTGCTACGTTCAAAAGACTCTCGGAGAAGGTGGCCACGCGATGGTTGTCGATGGTGCCCAGTTGTTTGTCCGGTATGCCTACCCGCCCAATTCCCGTGGCAGCTGCGGCCCTCCCGACAGCGACGCCCTGTTGCACTATGGCCAGTCCGGCGTCACAGACCAGGGCCTCCGGGAACTCGCGAAGGGCTTTGCCGGTGCCTGGCCGTACCTGGAACTCATTGCCGGCGCCCACGGCATCCCCGACCCGCTCGACGCGCGCGTAGTGGAGGCCTACTGGGTGGGAAACAGGCTGCTGGACACCGTGGGCATCAGCACCATGGGCAACTCGATGGAAGACCGGTTCCGGGCACGCACCGGCCGGCAGTTTCCGCACCTCGTGGAAGGGGTCCTAGCCGGCGGCGTTCCGCACCACAGCTTCCACGTCTTTGAAATCTATCCTTGGCTGGGACTGCTGCGTGATGACCGCCGGTACGCCACCGCGCTGAACGTGCTTGACCGCTGCCGGATCCGGTGGGGCGAGGTCCTGGCCATCACCGGCGACGAAGCCGTGGTGAAGTCGCGTCCCCTGACCTGGGACGGCACATCCCTGACTGTGGGGGATCCCGTGGTGGAGTCCGCCAAATACGCCGTGAACGGGACCGGCTTTGTTGCCGGGCTGGCGGCGGGCGATGTGGTGTCGCTCCACTGGGACTGGGTCTGTGACCGGCTGACACCCCATCAGTTGCAGCACTTGAAGTACTTCACCGGCCGGCATCTCACGATCGCCAACAGCGGCGTGGAGCACCGCGGCGCAGCCATCGCATTGGAGCGCTGAGCCCTGGAACACTAGGCCTTGGAAGCCTGGAGCTAGTGCGGTCCCCGTGGCTACGGCGACTGGGGTGACGCAGTATCGGAGTCGTCCGGAGGTTGGACGGCGGTCGAATCACGCGGTGAGGATTCGCCGGTAGGGCGTTCCGCCGGGCCCGCATCCGTGCCGGTGTCCTCGCGGCCTGGTTCCTTGCCTTCCTCCTTGATGACGTCTTCACCGTGCCGGGTGGTGCTCGCGCCCACTCCTTCCGGAGCCATCGCGGCGTCCTCAGGGGTTTCGTCGGAACCCGGGTGGGCGGGCTCCTTCAGCGGCGGCTCGCTGCCCCAGGCGCGCGCTGTGCCCGGCGAGGTCCCCTGCTCCTCGTCAGTTGGTTCGGACGGATTCATCGGTGTCATGGTGTTCTCCTTGATCGTGGTGGTGGTCAGCCGGCGGCGGAACGTCGTTGCCGTCGTAGCCGGGTTGCCGTGGGCGCCCCATCAGTTCGAGGCCGCTCATTGCCTGGTCAGCGCCTGCGTCGTCCACCCGCTCCAGCGCGAACCCCATGTGGATGAGGACCCAGCTGCCCGGTGGGAGCGGACCGTCGTCCAGGAGCCCGATGTTGATCTTGCGCTGCACGCCAGCCACGTTCACCAGGGCAAGCTGGTTGCCGTAACCATCAATCGGGCCGATGACCTGGCCGGGGATTCCGAGGCACATGGTTGGTCCGCCTTAGGTCTGCTTGGAGGTGTGCTGGCTGAGGAGACTGACGACGGCGGCCATCGCCCCCGGGAGGGCGGCCGACACCGGCGGCGTCAGGCCGATGCCCTCGGTGACGTCGGCAGGAACGCAGCCCACTACGTAGGTCACGGGAACCTCGCCGCCCAGCGTCCGGAGCTTGCCCAGGACGGCGGCAGGGTCCATGCCGTGCGGGTCCAGGGAGGCACCGCCGTCGAGATCCTCGCTACGGATCCGGAGTACACGCAGGCTGCCCGGGGACGTACCGCCGTCGCCCTCTGTGACCGGGTTGGGAGGTACAGCTGAGTCCGGCGGCACGGCATCCACGAGCACCAGCACATCCACTCCGGCAAGGAGGTCGTACGTGAGGTGCATGCCGCGGATGCCGTAGTCCACCACCTCCACGCCGGGCGGAAGGTGTCCGTCCGAGGCCAGCCGGCGGGCGACTTCGGGCCCGAAGCCGTCGTCGCGCAGGAACATGTTGCCCACGCCTGCCACCAGCACACGTGAAGCGTTCTGCGCAGGCCCGGGCGCGCCGGGAGGTGCAGAAGCCGGTGCGGTTGGTGCGGATAACGCGGCGGAGGACGCCATGCCGGTCACATCCGCCGTGCCCTCAGATAGCGCTGGACGTCAGGGACCGAACGGATCCCGACGTAGATGGCGCCGAGTGCCAGCGCCGCCAGCAACCCTACCGTGGACATTCCTATGATTCTCATGGCGGACTTTCCTTTCCATCCTGCCCCAGGGGTTCGAGCTCTTCCGGCGAATAATAGAAGGACCTGCCGTAGCCTTCGTGGAGGTCTGCGGCCGGGTCCTGTTCGAGGACCAGGCCTACGTGGGTGCTGCCGTCAACATCGAAGTGGACGCTGGTGACGCGTCCCGTCTGCCCGGCGAAGAACAAGTCCTGGGCATCGGCGCGCCTGCTCGGATTCACCCTGACCCTGCTGCCGCGGGCCACCGGGACCCCGTTGATCAGGACGGCGTCCATGTGCGGCTGGACCAGGGCTTCGGCTTCGGGTGTCCACCACGCGTTTTCCTCGCCGGCGACTCCGGTGATTCGGGTGGGTCCGGTGCCGGGAGGTTCCGGGATGGCCAGGGCATGGGGATTGCGCAGGATGCCGTGCAGCTGCTGCAGCTCCTCGGGGGACATGGCCTCGCACCGGTCGATGATGGCTGCCGCCCGTGGATCCGTGGCGCGGGCTTCGGCTTTTTCCTCCTCGGTCAGTGTCAGCACGCGCAGGGTGAGGATCTCGTCGATTTCCGTGGAGTCGTAAAGCGCCACCGAGCTTTCCGGGGCCACCGCCGGGTGGTCGTACAGGATGATCGGGGACACCAGCAACACGTCCGACTGCCCTTCCGGGCCAGCCAAAACCGGCCAGCACCGGTGCTGTTTGCAGGTTCCCGCCGCAGTCTGGGCTTCTGGTGGCGGCTCGAGCAGAGAAACAAAATCCGCGTCCTGGAGGCACAGCAGCAGATGCGTGCCAATGAAGGACCGGGCGATCGCATCCTGCCTGGTCCAGGCACCCGCCGTGCCTGACGCAGTGTTCGCAGCCCTATTAATTGTGCCGACGCGCAGCCTGACCAGAGCCCCGCCGGCAGGCGCAGCTTCCAGTCTCACTTCTCCCCGGAGCGGACGACGACGGCGGACCAGCTTCCCAGCCAGCCGCCCCGAGGCATCACGGAGTTCCTCGGCGTCCTCTCCGCCGGGAATCTCCACGGGCACCACCATTTCCCGCCCGCTGAGCCCGGCCACGGGGAACGGTCCCAGCGTGACTTCCCGCTCCACTGCCTCGTCCCAGCTCAGCCAGCGGGCGGCACCGACCGTGAGCTCATCCACCGCCGTGAACCCGCCGTCGTCGTCCATCCTCTCGGCGGACCGGCTCTGGAGCTGCAGAAAGCGCACATGGACTTCGACGGCAGCCTGCGGGCCGGGGGAGAGCAGGCAGTCCGCGAACATGTCCGGTTCTTCGCCGGTGCCGGCAGCGGCGGCGCCCGGCGGGCCGAGGATGCCGAACTGCCACCGGGCCTGGTTCTTCTGCGAGGACGCGCGGTACGGGTAGAGCAGGTAGCCCTCGTACAGGACGGCATCTGCCACGGCCCGGGCAAGGCTCAGACTCATGTTCATGGCACCGGGTCTCCTGACAGTGCCGGGGATACCGCGGCGGCATTCGCCAGCAGGCTTTCCACGGTGGCATCCCAGGAGGTCAGGCCCCGGGCCGCCTTGTAGTGCGACAGGGCCGCGAGCACATCCCGGTCCAGCCGGAGCCACCCCGTGTTGGGAAAGTACTGGTCCATCAGCCGGTGCCAGGCGTCCACGGGAAGCCGGTAGGAGGCTTCGAGGTCCCAGGGCACCTGTTCCACACCGAAGCCGGTCTGGCCCTTGGTGAAGACGGTGCCGGAGAACAGCAGTTCCAGCGGGACCAGTCCGTCACGCAGGGACTGCAGGTATTTGGCGGCGGAAACCTCGAAGTCAAAGGTGCAGGGCAGCGGGAGTCCCACCTCGGTTTCGCCGGTGAAACCCTGGACCATAGTGCTGCACTGCTGCCAAAGGAAGGACTTCAGGGTTGTGGGCCAGCGGCTGCGCTCGCCGAAGAGGTCCAGCAGGCCTGCTTCTTCCTCGGGCGTGTAGCCGCGGCGCTGGGGCAGGATCCGGACCTGGCACCGCAAGGCGATGGCGTGTACCGCGGCACCGGTGGATTCGGTCACGCGCAGCTTCGCGGTGAGCTGGGGCGCCGCCGCGTACGGTTCGGGCTGGATGTCCAGGACCTCGAACGCCAGCGCAGTCACTGCAGGCTCCCGGACACGCGTCCATCGGTGTCCTCGCGTACCGGCTTGCTGCGGCTGCTGACCCGGTCGAAAAAAGCGGCGAGCTGGTCGCGGGCCTCCTGGCCGCCGTCGAACCCGCGCCACAGGCGCCGCAGGTGCCCCACCAGCTCGTAGCAGGCGTCCACGGGGACCAGGTGGCAGTCTGCCTGCGCCCGGTCGTTGCCGGGTCCCCGGATCAGGAGCGCTTCCGTGTCAGGGGCCGCCACGGACAGGGCAGGATTGCGCGCCTTCACGGCATCCCAGGCGTCCAGGGGCAGCTCGGATTCGGTGGCGCCGGCAGGGCCGGGATAGAACGCAACCGTCCGCTCCATCGTGGAACTGCGGAAGAAGAACGCCAGCCCCACCGGAATCTCCAGCTCGTCCCACTGGCCCGGGCCAAGCTCAAAATCGGGGAAGGAAAGGTACCGGTCCGGCACCGACCTGTACCTCAGGTGGGCGTCGCTGTCAGTGAAGAGCAGGTAGCACGGCCGGCAGGTGCACATCATGGCGTGGCTGTCCAGGTCCACCACGTGCTGGTGTTCGGCCGCGATGGGCTCCCCGCACATTTCGCAGCGCTCGCCGGCGGGAGCGGCCGGCGCGGTGGCGGCGATCCGGCGCAGCAAGGCGACCGGCAGACCGGGCGCGTTCATCTCAGCCGCCCTTCCCTGCCGCAACCGGTACGGCCACGGACATCACGCCGCCGCGCATCAGCAGCGGGAGCGGGTCCAGATGCAGGCTCCGGTCCTCGAGGCAGGCGCCGGCCTGGCGGACGTCGAAGTGGCCGCGGCAGGTGGGGCAGCGCAACAGGCCTCCGCCTGATGGTGCGGCGAGGGCGCGCTGCAGGGCTGCGCCCGACATGGAACCGGTGCAGCGCGGGCAGTAGTCCCGGTAGGCGTAGACGTCCTGGCCGGTCCGGCAGGCAAGGACCGGGTAGCCACCCACCTGGAACCCGGCCACGTCGCCGGGTTCCAGATCGGCTATGCCGGGGACGGGCTCCCAGGATCCTTCCGGCTGGTCATGCCAGCCGTTGCCCGCTGCCCCACCGCCCGGGTCTGCGTGGTTCATCCGCACCAGCAGGGCGTCCACGGGGATCAAGGCAGGGGTGGCGGCGTGCTTTTCCGCTTCCACCACTTCGATGGCCGTGACCTCCGGAGCCGCCGTTTCAATCGCCTCTTCGACGGCGAACTTGAGGGTAACGGACGACGACGGGCAGCCCTGGCAGGTGCCGAGCAGCTTCAGCCGCACCACGCCCTCCGGGCTGATGTCCAGCAGTTCCACGTCCCCGCCGTGGGAGCCCAGATAGGGCCGAACACTGTCCAGGGCTCCGGCCACCCGCGTCTCCATCGACTCGGGATGGAGACCGTGGATGATCAGCAGGCCAGAAACCAGTTCGTCGGAGGCGAGCGCCGCCAGCGTCCCGTCGTCGAGCTTTCCCTGCTCGTCAAGGATTTCCAGGATACGTCCCAGCCCCGAGCCGTACATGTCGGTGACTTGCCGTACCAGGTCTTCGGCCCGGCCGCGTGCCACCGCACCGCCGGCTCCGAGGGCGTCAAGGAGAGTGCCTATCCGCTCGCCGGTCTGCAGCGGCCGGTCCCCGCCGTGCATGGCCTGTTACTCGCCGGTGAGGATCTGGGTGGGTGAGTGCAGCTTGTCCAGGGTCTGGCCGTTGCCCAGGTACATGTGGACACCGCACGGCAGGCACGGGTCAAAGCTTCGGACGGTCCGCATGATGTCGATGCCTTTGAAGTGCTCGCGGTCGTTCTCCTCGAAGATCGGCTGGCCCTGTACCGCGTCCTCGTAGGGGCCGGCGGTCCCGGACGAGTCCGTGGGGCTGGCGTTCCAGGGGGTGGGCGGGTAGGGATGGTAGTTGGCGATCTTGCCGTCCCGGATCACCATGTGGTGCGAGAGGACACCGCGGACCGCTTCGGTGAAGCCGCAACTGATGGCCTCGTCCGGAACCGTGAAGGTCTCCCAGGTCTTGGTCCGGCCGGCCCGGATTTCCTCCAGTGCCTTCTCGGCGAAGTGCAGCGCCGCTGCGGCCGCGTAGGCCTGGAAGTAGGTGCGGGCCCGGTTGCGTTCCAGGGTGTTGCTCCACTGGGGGATGTTCCATTCAAAGGAGACCGGGCCCTTGAGCGCCGTCTTGGGGAGGTTAATCTGGACGCTCCTGCCGGTCGCCTTGATGTAGCCGATGTCCACCAGGCCGGCGAGCGCCGTGGCCCAGAGCCGTGCCAGGGGTCCTCCGCCGGTGTCCAGTGCCAGGTTGTCCTGGCCGTCGAACCAGCGCGGGGACATGACCCAGCTGTACTTCTCTTTGAGGTCCCTCTTCTGAGGCCTGGGGTTGGTGTGCTGGTTCCAGGGGTGGCGGCGGTCCACCGGGTTGCCCAGGGGATCGTGGGTCACGAACATCTCCTGGTCTTCCCAGTCCTCGTAGTAGGAGGAGCCAAGCATGATCCTGATGCCCAGGTTGATCCGCACCAGGTCGGTGGTGACCAGTTTGCCGTCCACCACCACGCCCGGGGTGACGAACATCTTCCGGCCCCACTGGGTCATGTCCTTGTATTCGAAGTTGCAGTAGTCGGGATCCTGGAAGGAGCCCCAGCAGCCCAGCAGCGTCCGGCGCAGGCCTACCTGTTCGTAGCCCGGCAGCGCCTCGTAAAAGAAATCGAAAAGGTCGTTGTGCATGGGGACTACCTTTTTCATGAACTCTACGTACCGCATGAGCCGGGTGATGTAGTCAGTCATGAGCTGGATGGTGGCCACCGTGCCAACGCCGCCCGGGTAGAGCGTGGAAGGGTGCACGTGGCGGCCTTCCATCAGGCAGAACATCTCGCGGGTGGCGCGGCTGACCTGCAGCGCCTCGCGGTAGAACTCCCCGGTGAAGGGGTTCAGCGAGCGCATGATGTCCGCGATGGTCCGGTAGCCGTGCTCGCCTTCATGGGGGGCCCGGGTGTTCTCGGCCTTGGCCAGGACTCCGGGGTTGGTTTCGGACACCATCTTTTCGCAGTAGTCCACGCCTACCAGGTTTTCCTGGAAGATGTTGTGGTCGAACATGTACTCGGCCGCTTCGCCGAGGTTCACGATCCATTCGCCCAGGTTGGGTGGCTTCACGCCGTAGGCCATGTTCTGCGCATAGCAGGAGCAGGTGGCGTGGTTGTCGCCGCAGATCCCGCAGATGCGGCTCGTAATGAAATGGGCGTCCCGCGGGTCCTTGCCCTTCATGAAGATGGAGTAGCCACGGAAAATCGAGGAGGTGCTCTTGCACTCCACCACCTGTTTGTTCGCGAAATCGATCTTGGTGTAGATGCCCAGGCTACCGACAATCCTGGTGATGGGATCCCAGGCCATCTCCACCAGGTTGTTGTTGTCCGGCCCGCTCCCGGACGGCATTGGAATCGTTGAGGTCATGTTCTTCACCTGTCTGGAATGGGATGGTTACCAGGTGCGCTGTGCGCCGGTAAGGAGTTCGCGTCCGGGCCGGCGCCACTTGGGCTCCTGGTCCAGCGTGTGGGTGGTGATGCCGCGCAACGCCCTGATGGCGGCCCCGTACGGGCGGATGGTGCTGGTGGAGAGCTTGCCGCCGGGAGGCTCGTCCATAAACGGCATGAACTTGTCCGGGAAGCCCGGCATGGTGCAGCCGATGCAGATGCCGCCAACGTTCGGGCAGCCGCCGATCCCGTTCATCCAGCCACGCTTGGGAACGTTGCACTTGACCACCGGACCCCAGCAGCCAAGCTTGACGATGCACTTGGGGGAGCCGTACTCGGTGGCGAAGTCGCCCTGCTCGTAGTAGCCCGCCCGGTCACAGCCCTCGTGGACTGTTTTCCCGAACAGCCAGGTGGGCCGAAGCGCGTCGTCCAGGGGGATCATCGGGGCCTGGCCGGTGGCCTGGTACAGGAGGTAGGTCATGGTTTCCGAGAGGTTGTCAGGCTGGATGGGGCACCCGGGCACGCAGACGATGGGGATGCCCGCCTTGGATTTCCAGTCGTAGCCGAGGTAGTCCGGGACGCCCATGGCGCCGGTGGGGTTACCCGCCATGGCATGGATGCCGCCGTACGTTGCGCAGGTGCCCGCGGCGATGATGGCCGTGGCTTTGGGCGCCAGGCGGTCCAGCCATTCGCTGGTGGTAATCGGCTGGCCGGTCTCGAGATCGTTGCCGAACCCGCACCAGTAGCCGCCGGCGTCGTGCAGTTTTTCGTTCGGGATGGATCCCTCCACCACCAGGACGAACGGCTCCAGCTCGCCGCGGTCCGCCTTACGGAACCACTCGAGGAAGTCGTCCGCCCCTTCTTGGGGGCCGCACTCGAAGTCGATCAGGGGCCAGTGCATGGCGATGCGGGGCAGGCCGGGCAGTGCTCCGAGGGCGATCTCCTCCACGCTGGGCTGGGTTGCCGCGGTTAAGGCGACGGAATCGCCGTCGCAGCTCAGTCCGGCGTTGATCCACAGCACGTGGATCAGCGTTTCTTCGGCCTTGAGGGAAGTTTCGGTAGGCATCGTTGGCTCTTTCCGCGGCCCGCGGGGGGCTCAGTGTGCGTCTGTCAGGGACTCTTCCAGGGACCCTGTCAAAGACCCTGTCCGGGTCTCTGTCGGGGAAGTGCGGCCGTCCAGCCAGTCAAACCAGGCGGCAAGGCCGTCGCCGGTAGTGGCCGAGAGGACCAGGAATTGCGCGTGGGCGTTGAGGTGACGGATGCGGTGCAGGCACTCGTCGACGTCGAAATCAACATAGGGGAGCAGGTCTGACTTGTTGATGATCACGAGGTCAGCTGCGATAAACATGTGCGGGTACTTCTGTGGTTTGTC
Organism: Arthrobacter sp. AQ5-06; assembly: GCF_003287955.1. Lineage (GTDB taxonomy): Bacteria > Actinomycetota > Actinomycetes > Actinomycetales > Micrococcaceae > Arthrobacter. The sequence continues at coordinate 137,691 of NZ_QMKP01000004.1, forward strand.
ATCACCTTCCGTCACTGAGACAACTACTACTTTGGCTGCTTCGCCCAGGTCGAAAAGGGCGGGGCAGACGAGATTTCCCACGTTCTCGATGAACACGGTTGAATCCATCGGGGGATCGAGCGCGTCGAGCCCCCGGCGGAGCATATCGGCGTCGAGGTGGCAACCCGCCCCCGTGTTGATCTGCACCGCGGGCCGGCCGGCGGCTCGGATGCGGTCGGCGTCGAGGGAGGTCTCCTGGTCACCTTCGATGACCCCGGCCCGCAGCCGGTCTCCCAGCTCCGTGAGGGTGCGCACCAGCAGCGTGGTCTTGCCGGCGCCTGGGGAGCTCATCATGTTCAGGGCCCGGACCTTCCGTCCCGCGAGCCAGCCGCGGTTCCGTTCCGCGAGCAGGTCGTTTTTGGCCAGCAGGTTCTGCTCCATGGAGATGAGTTCCGGCGCGTGACTGTGTCCGTCGCCGTGCGGGTCGGAGGGCGTGTGTTCGTGGCTGTGGTCGTCATGGGTGTGTTCGTGCCCGTCATGGGTGTGACCGTCGTGCGTGTGCCCGTGTCCATCTTCGTGGGAATGCCCATGCGCCTGCGCACCCGGGACGTCCAGGGCGTAGACCCTGGGGGTGGCGTCCTCGCCGCAGCCGCAGGTTGCGCACATGGCCTATGCCACCTCCACCGAAACGAGCTTGAGTTCGCGCCCGGTGACCACTTCGACGTCGGCGCTGCCGCACGGACACAGGAGGAACATGTCCGTCAGCGCGAAGTCGTTGCCGCACGTGCGGCACAGCCCGCGGCCCTGCGGCTCATCGATCCGTAGCCGCGCCCCGGCCAGGGTGGTTCCCGCCGAGGCAACATCAAAACAGAAACGGAGGGCATCCGGGAGTACACCTGACAGCGGCCCGATCCGAAGGTTGACGCCCGTGACTGCCCGGCCGCCTGTCCTGTCCAGAACCGCGTCTATGAGGCTTTGTACGATTGAGAGTTCGTGCATGGGATTGCCCCCTTCCTGTCAAGATAGGCTCGTCCCGGCCATAACGCAACCCAAATATTTGACAGCTGCGCACTCATCGAGTGAAGGCGTATAGTCGTCTCATTATTCTGCAAGGACGCGGAAGCCGGAGGCTCGGAAGTGAAGCAACCGGAAGCTGAAAACATCAGGCAGCCGAGGGGATGGGCCGGCCGGTCCGGGACCGCGCTGACCGGCCGGGAACGAGCATCGATCGGTGGAATGGCGGCCGTTGTGCTGCTCCTGCATGCCGTGGGCTGGGGTGTGCTGCTGGCGGTTGTTGCACCGGAGAATCTTCCGGTGGGCTCGTCCGGTGTTTTCGGAGTTGGCCTGGGCGTCGCCGCCTACACGCTGGGGCTCCGCCATGCATTCGACGCCGACCACATCGCCGCCATCGACAACACCACCCGGAAACTCGCGGGCGATAGCCAGCGGGGCGGCGGGCACCGGGGCAGCGGGCACAGCGGCGACGATGAGGCGCGGGCCGGGCACAGGCCCATGACTGTGGGCTTCTGGTTCTCCCTGGGCCACTCGAGCGTCGTCTTTGGCCTGTGTGCGTTGCTGGCGGCCGGAATCCGGAGCCTGTCGGACCAGGGCGGGATGGTTTCGGGCGAAACGCAGGCTGGCCTGCAGATCTTCGGGACGGCAGTCTCGGGCGTCTTTTTGTACCTGATCGGTGTCCTGAACTTGGTGATCCTGCTGGAAGTGCTCCGCTCGGCGCGGCGGCTGCGGTCCAGTCAGGACAACGGCGCCGGACTGGAAAACCTTCCTGCCGCAGGTGGCCTGATGTCGCGGCTCTTCGGCCGGTTGACAGGACTGATCACCAGGCCTTGGCAGATGTACGGCGTCGGACTGTTGTTCGGGCTGGGGTTTGATACCGCGACTGAGGTCAGCCTGCTGATCCTGGCCGCCGGTGCCGCTGCTTCGGCACTGCCGTGGTACGCGATCCTCACGCTGCCGGTCCTCTTCGCGGCGGGCATGAGCTTGCTGGACTCGCTCGACGGCTGCTTCATGACGTTCGCCTACCGCTGGGCGCTTTCCAGGCCGGTCCGCAGGATCTATTACAACGTGGTGGTGACCGGACTATCCGTGACAGTTGCGCTGGGCATCGGCTCGGTGCAGCTGATTTCCCTGCTGGTGGACAGCGCCGGGATCCGGTCCGGGCCGCTGGCTGTGATCGGCGGATTGGACCTGGCAGCCGTCGGATACACCACGGTGGCCCTGTTCATTTTCACGTGGCTCCTTGCCTTGGGCGTGTGGCGTTTCGGCCGTATCGAGGAGCGCTGGTCAGTGCCCGTCCCGGAGGGCGGCCCCCAGCAGCGGGATTAGCCGGACCAGACAGCGGTCGGGATAGGGTTGACGGCATGCCTTCGTTCCAGACCCGCCTGAAAATCACCGGACTGAAACCTGGCAACCCGCCGGAAGCCGTGATGGCCGCGGCTGTCGAGGCATTGGAGACCCGTCACCATGTGGAATCCAACCAGATCGAACTTGCCGCCGGCGTCCCGCAGCTGAACCTCCGCTTCCTCGTGGAGGCGACCGAATACAGCGGTGAGAACCAGCAGGCGCGCGAGTCGGCAGCGATGATGCGCGACGCCGTCGAACAGGTTGCGCTCACCGGCCCGCTGACAGTGCTACGCCGCAACCGCGGCCGCTGGGCGCCTGTCTAGCTCAATCGCCGGGGGCGGGCTCGTCCACGGGCGATCGGGTGCCGCGCCGGCGGGTGACAATGATGCCGACGACGGCGCCGATCACCAGGCCCAACACCACGCCGATCAGCGAACTCGCCCAGAAAGGCAGCTTGGTTGCCGATCCCGTGAAGTAGCCCAGGCCCACCAGCCAACTGGCCCAGAGGACGGCGCCGAGGGCAGCGCACAGGCTGAACCCCCTTGCCGAAACGTCCGCGATGCCGGACGCTGCCGACGTCGCCAGCCGCCCGCCCGGGATGAAGCGGGCACCGATGATGGTCCCGTAGGTGGAGGAACGCCCGGCCTTGGCGATGCCCTGATGGATGCCGTGGTGGACTTTGCGGCCCCAGCCCCAGCGGTCCAGGACATGGCTGAGCCGGCGTTTGAAGAGCTGGAACACCACCATGTCGCCGATCCAGGACGCCGCCGCGGACAGTGCCGCCACCAGGAAGACGTTGGCCCGGCCGTCGGCCGAGAGTGCGCCGCCGGTGATCACCACCATCTCTGACGGGATGGGCGGGAAGATGGCATCGCCGAGGACCACGGGGATGATCCAGAAGTAGATCGCCGCCCCCCAGCTGTCGGCGTTGCCAAAGTCCATGGCCACAAAGTACCGCACTTTTGCGCGGCAGCACGGCTTGAGCCGGCCGGCGGCACGGACTTGCCCGGCGTTGGGTCCAGCGAGTGCTTCAGGACCCGGCGCCGATGTTCCGACGGCGTGGCCGTGGGGCTCCTCCGCGAACTTCCTTGGGAACGTGGCTGAGGTGCCGGGCGGCCAGGAAATACCAGTACGGCCAGGCGATCCACGCGGTGGCTCCCAGGGTTATTCCGGCCCCGCCGATGCCCCAGCGGATCCAGGCCGGCGCCTGTTCGACGGCGGCCAGCGCGGCCGGGGGCAGCGCCACCACCAAGGCGCCGCCGATGAACTGTCCCAGCTTCGCGAGATCCCGGGGGTAGCCGCCGGTCTTGGACAATGCCCGGTGGGCCAGCAGGAACCAGCCGGCCTGGACCACCATTGCCCCCACCGAGATGCCGGTGGACACCTTGAAATCGAGCTTCTTCGCGACGAGGAGGAACGAGCTTGCCGATCCTGCGGCGCAGGCGCCGGTGGACCTGGACGATCACCGGAATGATCGCCAGGTTGAAGACGCCGCCGGTGGCGTCGTTGATGGTGCCGAAGATGAAGGGGCCGTTCTTGGGGACCTCGATGGCGTACATGGCGCCGAGCGTAGCTACGCCCACGACGCCAAGGCCCGCCGCCGCGTAGGCAAATTTGGCCGCTGTGCGGTCCCCGGGGATTTCGATAAGCGTGTCCATGGGTTCTCCTCACCTGTGCGCGAACCCTTCTCACAGGATATTCCTGCTCCAGCCTGTCATCCAGAGGGTTCCGGTGGGACACTTTCCGCATGCGGATCACCATCCTCCAAGGCGATATCACCACCCGTCACGTGGATGCGATCGTGAACGCGGCCAACTCCACCTTGCTGGGCGGCGGAGGTGTGGACGGGGCAATCCACCGTGCTGCGGGGCCGGAACTGCTGGCCGTCTGCCGCGAACTCCGCGAAACGGTCCTGCCGCACGGGCTGGCACCGGGAGCCGCCGTCGCCACTCCCGGATTCCGGCTCCCGGCACGCTGGCTCATCCACACCGTGGGGCCCAACCGGCACGCCGGGCAGACCAACCCGGCACTGTTGGTTTCGTGCTTCAGCGAAAGCCTGCGGCTGGCGGATTCGCTGGGCGCGGCTTCTATCGCCTTACCCGCGGTGGGCGGGGGAGTCTACGGCTGGCACGGCCGTCAGGTGGCGGAGGCCGCGTACGATGCCGTCACAGGGTTTGGTGCCTCACATCCGGCCAGCGCGCTCGAGTTGGTGGAGTTTGTGCTGTTCGGCCCCGAGATGGAGCAGGCCTTCAAGACCGTGTTTGAGCATCCTCGCTGAGGTGGAGCCCGCTGCGATACTCTACCGGCTTTTTGCTGATGGGGTCCACGAAGCGGATGCCGCGGGCCAGAAGCTGCAGCGGTTTGGAGTAGTCGTCCGGTGCCTTGTCCAGCAGGTCCGGGTAAAACGCGTCGTTCACGATGCCCAGGCCCAGCGAGGCCATGTGCACCCTCAGCTGGTGCGTCTTTCCGGAGTGGGGCTCCAGCCGGTACCGCGCCAAGCGGGCTGAGTGGGTTTCGGCGATGTCGGCGCCGGCTGCACTGGTGCCCGGCGCGCGGGTGCCAGCGGCGCCCGCCCAAGTGCCGCCGTCGAACGTTTCCAGCCGTTCAATCCGGGTCTCCGCGTTCGGTTCGCCCTGGATCACTTCAGCCAGCAGGTAGCTGCGCGACTTGGTCATCCGGTTCCGGACCACCACGGGGAAGTCAACGGCGGGGTGTCCGGCGGCGGGCTCCGCGGCGGACACGCACTCGTATTCCTTCTGCACCTGCCGCTTCTCGAAGAGCACCTGGTAATTTCCGCGGGTTTCCGGGTTGGTGGACAGCAGCAGCACGCCGGCGGTCATCCGGTCCAGGCGGTGCATGGGGATCAAGTCCGGCAGGTTGAGCTGGTTCCGGAGCCGGACGAGGGCCGATTCCTGGATGTAGGTGCCGCCGGGGGTGGTGGGCAGGAAGTGCGGCTTGTCCACCACGAGGAGGTGGTCGTCCTGGTGCAGGATGGCCAGCTCCACCGGGATGCGGGTCTCCGGCGGCAGTGTGCGGTAGTACCAGATGAATGTGTGGTCCTCCAGCCTGGTGGCCCGGTCCAGGGGGACGCCGCGCTCACCGACAATCTCGCCGGCGTCGAACCTGTCCTCGATGCCCTGCGGATCGATGTGGCCCCAGCGGTGCATCATGTAGTCCATCGCGGTGGTCCACGGTCCCTCGTCCGGGAGGCGCAGGCGGGTGGCGTTGACGCCGTCGCGCACAGGGAGGGGGGATTGCATCACCGGTCCATTCTACTTTGCCGGCTCCTTTGGCTCCGCCCGCGCCCGTTTAGACGGTTCCCTGCTCACTCGACGTCCAGGAGCATCGATCCGGCAGGGAACCGTCTAAACGGAACGCCGACGGAAAAAAAGTTCTTGACAATAAAAGTTGTCGGTAGGCATGATGGAAGCATGTTGGACATCGAAGTGATCGAGGACCCGGCCGCGGCGGAAGCCTCGCTGGACCCGATCCGCACGCGCATCCTCCAGGAGTTGGCAGAGCCCGGGTCGGCCACGCAGCTCGCAGCCAAGGTTGGCCTGCCGCGGCAGAAGGTCAACTACCACCTCAAGGCCCTCGAGCGGCATGGGCTGGTGGAACTCGTGGAGGAACGGCGTAAGGGGAACGTCACCGAGCGCGTCCTCCAGGCGACGGCGGCCTCGTACCTGATTTCCCCCGTGGCCCTCGCGTCTGTGGCGCCGGATCCGCACAGGTTCTCGGACCGCTTCTCGGCCTTCTGGCTGCTGGCGCTCGCGGGGCGGCTGGTCCAGGAAGTGGGCAAGCTGATCGCCGGCGCCGCTGCGGCCAGGCAGAAACTGGCCACGTTCGCGATCGACGGCGAAATCACGTTCCGCACGGCAGCGGACCGTGCCGCATTTGCCGAGGAGCTCGGCGTTGCCGTGACCCGCCTGGTGGACAAATATCACGACGACGGCAGCGTCGCCGGCGCGGGCGGCACCCCGGCGGGCGGCTCTCCCCCAAGTGGCACTTCAGCGCGTGGCGGACGAAAACACCGGCTCGTCGTCGCCCTTCACCCCATGCTCAAAACCCCAAGCAAACCCCTTTCAGCGAAGGAGCAGGACAATGACTCACAATCGCGAATTTGAGATCGTCTACGACACCGAACTGCCCGGCACGCCCGAGCGCGTCTGGGAAGCCGTGACCAGTGGAACGCCGGCGTGGATGTTCCCCACGGACCAGTGGCCGGACGTCAAGACCGTGCAGGAGCACCCCACGCATCTCGTCTCCCGGATGGACGGGCCGGATGGCTGGTTCAACCAGCTGGAGCACGTCCTGGAACCGCTCGACGGCGGCCGCGCCCGGCTCCACTATGTCCACAGCGGGATTTTTGCCGACAACTGGGACGAACAGTATGACGGCGCGAGCAAGCACACGGCGTTCTACCTGCACACGCTGGGCCAGTACCTGCAGCATTTCGACGGTAAGCCGGCGGTGTTCACGGACATCCAGGCGCCCGCGGCGTCGCAGACCCCGGACGGATTTGAGCGCCTGAAGAAGGCGCTGGGCGTTGACTCCGCCACCCAGGGTTCCGCTGTTGAGGTGGAGCTCGACGGCGTGGGGCCGCTGTCCGGGGAAGTGGACTTCTCCAGCGAGCACTTCCTGGGCCTCCGTATGTCGGATGCCATGTACCGGTTCTTCGGCCGCAACGCCTTTGGCGCTCCGGTGGGCATGACTGTCCACGACTTCAGTGGCAGCGGTGACTCTTCAACGACCGCCGAGGCCTGGGGCAGCTTCCTCGAAAAGGTCTACGCGTAGGGTCCTGAGGCCGGCAACGTTCTCGACTCGCAAAATACCTGACGCGGTGGTATTCCACGGGCGCCAGGTATTGTGCGTGTCGAGGGTGAATCGGCGCCTCGGGAATCCAAGCGGAGGGTAGCCTCAGGCGGCCCAACCGCGCGCGACGGCGTCGAGGGCAGCGCTGTAAGCTGCAGCCCAGTTTGCGTCCGGCGGGCCCACCTGTGCCAGTTCCAGGCTCACCAGGCCGTGGACCTGGCCCCAGATTGCGACGGCGACCATTTCCACGGGTGCCTGCAGTACAGTGCCGGCGGACTGGGCGGAAGCCACTGCTTGCATCAGGGGCTCCATGGCATCGGCGGCAGCTGCGGGGCTTGGCTGGCAATCGACGTATGCGGCCAGCGCGCCACCGAACATCAGCCGGTAGAGCGCCCGATGCTCCAGCGCCCAGGTGCGGTAGGCCGCGCCGAGTCCACGAAGCCCGCCCGGGGCCGCGGCCACCTGTGAGTCGCGGAAGGATCGGAACCCGTCGTCCACGACGGCGGTCAGGAGCTGGGATTTTCCGCCGAACAGCGAGTAGACGGCCGTGGTGGACGTTCCGGCGGCCGCTGCCACATCCCGCAGATTCACGCGCGCGGGACCGTCGCGGTCCACCAGGTCAGCCGTGGCGGCCAGCAGGTCCTGCCTGAGGGAATCGGTGTGCACTACAGGTCTTGCCATGGGGTCCATTGTTTCATAACCTTGTTTCGTAACAGTGTTATGAAACAAGGTTATGAAACCGCGAACCGAAGGAGTTTCCATGGTGCAGAAGGTATTTCCGGGCCGGTACACGGCTGACCCGGGCCGCGACTCAGTGACGGTTTTCTTGATCGGCATGCGGGCGAACCGATGGTGGAAGGTCGGGACCGTCGGCAAGGTGGCTGCGGCCATGCCGCGGATGCTCCAACACCTGGGCGCCGACCCCGCGGCAGGAATGCTCGGATATGAGCAGTGGTTCGGGCGCACTACTGTGCTGCTCAGCTACTGGGAGAGCCCCGAGCATCTGCGGAAGTTCGCCGCGGACCGGGAATCCCCTCACCTGGAACCGTGGCGCCGATTTATGAAGGAACTCTCCGGGACAGGGGACGTCGGCGTCTGGCATGAGACGTACCAGGTGCCGGCCGGCGGGATCGAGGTTGTCTACAACGGGATGCCGCAGTTCGGGCTGGCGAAAGCCACGACGCATGTCCCGGTCGGGGCCGGGACCAACACCGCAAAGCAGCGCATGGGCCGGACCGCAGTGCAGGGTACCGGCGCCGCTTGATCCCGAAGGGAGTCGTGCCCCGAAGGTGCCGGCGCCCAGTAATGGCGGTGTACACGCCCGTGGCGCAAACGGTACAAGCGGGCGCTCGGTGCGCCCGCTTGTCACGCGATAGCCAGAGCCGGCGCGTTTTTCAGCGTCCGGCGGAGCTGCGGGGCGGCGTCGAGCCGGTCCTGGGCTGAGCGCAGGGCCAGGACAGCGGTCTCCAGCTGCTCCGGTGGAAGGGTGAATGGCACCCGGAGGTAGCGTTCGAACGCGCCGCCGATACCGAAGCGAGGCCCAGCGGCCAGCCGGATGCCAAAATCCGGAGCGATCACCGTCAGCGCAGTGCTGACCGGTGCGGGCAGCCTGCACCAGACGGACAGGCCGCCGGCCGGGCGTCCCGTTTCCCAGCCCGGGAGGTGTCCGGCAAGGAGTTCCAGAAGCGCGGCGCGGTTGTCCCGGAGGGCGCTGAGCCGTGCGGGAAGCGGCTCGTCGAGTGCGCGGACCAAGTGGGCCGCCGCCAACTGTTCCATGACCGGTCCGCCCAGATCCAGTGACGTCCGTGCCGCCGCAAACCGCTGGATCATGGTTTCGGAGGCTCGGATCCAGCCCGTACGAAGGCCGCCCCAGTGGGATTTGCTGAGCGAGCCGATGGTGACCACGGCGGGACTGAAGGCTGCCACGGGACTGGTTTCGGCGCCGTCGAGGTTCAGCTCGCGGAGGGTCTCGTCAACCACCAGGACCGTCCCCGCCGCCGCGGCCGCCCGGACCAGCTGGCGGCGCTGGACGTCGGGCATCAGCTGCCCGGTGGGGTTGTGGAAGTCCGGCACCACGTACGCCATCGTGGGACGCTGCTGCGTCATGGTTGCCTGCAGGGCGTGCATGTCCCACGCCAAGGCGGGCGGACCGCCGTCGGCCCTGTCAGTGCCTGCGTCATGGGCGGCGGTGAACGCCACCGGAATGGCCCGGCAACCGGCCGCGCGGATGGCATCGAGGGCGTTCGGGTAGCTGGGGTGTTCCACCAGCACCCTGTCCTGCCGCCCCGCCACGGCGCGGATGATGATGTTCAGGGCGTGCTGCGCGCCCGATGTCACCAGGATCTGTTCGGCAGTGGTCGGCACGCCGGCAGCTGCGTAGCGCGCGGCCACCGCCTCGCGCAGGGGGAGCAGCCCCATGGCGTCGTATCCGAATCCCGGCAGCAGTGCGGGAAGCTCAGTGAGGGCTGCCGCGAACGCACGATGTACCACCTCACCACTGGCGGGCAGCGAAGCGTACGCGAGGTCGATCAGCCCCTCCGGTGCCGCGAGCCCGGGAGATGTTGCTCCGGGCGTCCGCCCCGTGGTTGTAAGGCCCGGGTCCGAGAGCACCGTGGTACCCAGCGGCGTCAGACGCGGAATCCGGGTCCGGCCCCTGCTGCCTTGCCCGCTGCTGAGGAAACCCTGCTCGCGGAGGTGCCTGTAGGCGGCTGTCACGGTGGTGCGGCTGACGCCCAGCGACTCGGACAGTGTCCGCTCGCTGGGCAGTGCCGTGTCCAAGGCCACCCGGCCGTCCAGGACCAGGAGGCGGACGACGTCGGCCAGTTCGCGGTAGGCGGGCTCGACGCCGAGGTTCCACTCGCCCAGGAGACGTGCCAAGGCGGACGGGTTCAGCGAAGGGGACATAATGCCAGTATCTCAGACTGGCTATGTAATTCAATGCCAGTTATCTGTCAGAGTTGTCGTTATGTTGACTCGCAGACTCCTCCAGCTCTTAATCGGCCTCGCCATGTACGGCATCTCCCTGGCCATGTTCATCCGTGCCGGACTTGGACTGGATCCGTGGGATGTGTTCCATCAGGGAGTGGCCGCCAGGACGGGGCTGAGCATCGGCGTGGTGGTCATCATTGTGAGTTTCCTGGTGCTCCTGCTCTGGATCCCGCTCCGGCAGTGGCCAGGGTTTGGCACGCTCTGCAACGCCGTGCTGGTGGGCGTTTTCGCGGACATCGGCCTGGCCTTGATCCCCGCGTTCTCGCATCTTGGCGGCCAGCTCGGCATGCTCGCAGGCGCCGTGCTGCTGAACGGCATCGCGTCCGCCTGCTACATCGGCGCACGGTTCGGTCCGGGAGCCAGGGATGGCCTGATGACCGGTCTGGCGCGGCGCACCGGCTGGTCCGTGCGGGTCTCGCGCACCCTGATCGAAGTGGTGGTGTTGGGAGTCGGCTGGCTGCTGGGCGGTTCCGTGGGAGTGGGCACGGTGGTCTACGCCCTCGCCATCGGGCCCTTGGTCCAGCTGTTGATGCCGTGGTTCATGGTGCCCGCAGCGCTTCCACCCGAACCCGCCGTCCTCGAACCGGCCGCTGGCGAGTTGGACGCTGGCGAGCCGGTCGCCGTCGAACCCGCGGCCAGGACTTCCTAGGACACGACCGGCTGGCACTGAGGACAGAAATAGATGTCCCGCTCTTCCTCACCGTTGGGTTTGCCCAGCACGCCGCGGCGGATGGGGGTACGGCATTTCAGGCACGGCTGGTGTTCGCGACGGTAAACCCAATAGCCCGGACGGCCCGCCATCCGCCCGACGGGCATGCCTCGCGGATTGAGGATGGTCACCCGGCGCCCCGGGCCCAGGTTGGCTTCGAGCAGCTGTTTGGCATCCGTCATCAGGGTCCTGAGGTCGTGGACAGCTGAGACCGGAGTCGCCGGGTGCACACCCGACAGGAAGCAGGCTTCGCAGCGATAAATGTTGCCGATGCCCGCCAGGTTGCGCTGGTCCAGCAGGGCGACGCCGATGGGTACGTCGGGTGCCGCGCGGATCCGCTGCTCTGCTTCGGCCAGGTCCCAGTCCGGACCCAGCAGGTCCGGGCCCAGGTGGCCCACGATGGTGTCCTCGTCCGCGGTGCGGACCACTTCCAGGATGCCGAGGGAAAATCCGACGGCGTCGGCCGCTGCCGTGCGCAGTACGCATCGGGCGGTGAATCCCGGCTTCCGCCAGCGTCCGCCGGGCAGATAGACCTGCCAGGTGCCTTCCATCTTCAGGTGCGAGTGGATAGTGAGTTTACGCTCCTCCGGTCCCACCACGCGCATCAGGAGGTGCTTGCCGCGGGGGACGACTTCCTCCACGGTCCAGCCGGCCAGGTTGAGCGTGGCGAACCTCGGCACGCGGAAGTCTGACGCCGTGAGCGTCTGCCCCGCCAAGGCCTGGTGCAGTTCGGCGGCCGCCCGCCAGACGGAATCACCTTCAGGCACGGATCCTCAGACCCTTGGGCGTGGAGTATGCCCCGGCGGCGGCGAGTGCGGCCGCCACCGGGGTGTCCAGGATGCCGTGACCATTGACCTTTTCCATGATGAGCTTGTCCACGGCTCCCCGGGTGACCACACCTACCAAAGCCGCGCCGGCGGCGGACAGCACGGCCGCGTCCTCGCTGAAGGCCAGCAGCGTTTTGCCGCCGCGCTCCACGTAGAGGACCAGGGCGCCGTCCACCATGACCACCAGCGCGCCGGCTTTCCGCCCGGGCCGGTGCCCCGTCCCGGCTTCCTCGTTGAGTGCCGGCCACGGCAGCGCCGCGCCATAGGGGTTAGCGGGATCCGTGGCCGCAAGGGCCAGCGCCGTTGGCTCGGGCTTGGCCAGCTGAGTGTCCTCGGAATAGGAGCGCAGCCGGTCCACGGTTGCGGGGACAGCGAACTGTGCGGCCCCAAGGTGCTCGATGAAATACCCGCGGCGGCAGCGTCCAGCCTCTTCCAGTCGGGCCAGCACCTTGTACATCAGGCCGAACCCACCCAGGATCTGCTCCGCCATGACCGATCCCCGGGTCACCACGCCATACCGGTCCAGCAGAAGTTCAGCGGTGGCACGGGCGTGGATGGTGGCGTCGAGTTCGGGCGAGGGCAGGGCAGACCAACGCCCCGCGGCCAGCGGGGGTGTTGCCGCCGTTCCCGACAACGAGCCGTACCGTCCGCCGCCGAGTCCAGGGGAGCCCAACCCAGGGGAGCCCAACCCAGGGGAGCCCAACCCGGGCGATCCCAGCATGCCGGTGCCGTGCGGGCGGCCGAGTCTGCTCAGCCTGGGGGCACGGGCGCGGGGCGAGCGGGCCACTTGGCGGTGCGCCGTGTGGCCGCCGGCGATGAGGGCGCGGACCGGGGCGAACGTGTCTCCGGTGATGCGGCCCGCCCACGCCAGATCCCACAGCGCGGACACCACTTCCTGGTCGCTGAGCACCGAGTCCATGCCACCGGCCACGTCCTTCAGTTGGCGGAAGAAATAACCGCCGCCGTTGTTCCTCAGGTGGTCAAGCAGGCGCTGCTGCGCGTCCCCAGGTTCATATTCGACGGCGGGATTCATCGTCAGTTCGGCGGAATCGGCCAGGTGGAGGCTGACCCAGCCGTCGTTTCCAGGCAGCGCTCCCGCCCCGGACCAGAGGACCTCGCCGGCGGCCATGAGCTCGTCCAGCATGGCGGGCTGGTAGTTGGAAACCCTGCTTGCCAGGATCAGCGGCTCCCACGCCGAAGCAGGTACCGGTACGCCGGAAAGCTGGTCGATCGCGGTGACAATACCGTCCAGCCCCCGCAGGGACGGCTGCCCGCGCCCGGCTCCTGGGGTGCGGACATGCTGCCAGGCCGGCAGGAAACGCCCATAGGCAGCGGCGTCCACCGGTTCCACTTCGGCGCGCAGTGCTGCGAGCGAACGACGGCGGAGCTTGCGGAGCACTTCGGCGTCGCACCATTCGCTGGTGGTGGGTGCGGGAAGGTGCGTCTGCGTGGATTCTGCCGGGAGCGGCTGAGTCGTTTGGACATCCTCAACCGGTGTTTCGTCCGATGGCCCATAGCTGGCCGCCTGTTCCGGTGGGGCAGCGTGCGGCCGGAACTCGCCTTCCACCACCCGGCCGTCCGCGGCGAGCCGGTTCAGCGCAGTGCTGACCACGGCGACCCCGAGCCCCAGCCGGGCCGCGGCTTCCGCCGCCGTGAAGGGTCCGTGCGTGCGGGCGTACCGGGAGACGAGGTCGCCCAGGGGGTCCGCCACCGGTTCGATGAAGGCAAGGGGGACGCCCATGGGCAGCGGAACGCCGATGGCATCACGAAGCCGGGCGGCATCTTCGACGGCGGCGTAGCGCTCGGCCCCGCCGATGTTGACTTTGATGGCCCGGTTGGCCCGCAGCAGTGTGGTCAGGTGCGTCGTGGCCAGCGGGGTGTCTGCATGCTGGGTTTCGGCGGGTTCAACCACCGGCGCCGGCTCCACCAGCGGCGCAGCCTCCAAGCGCGCGGCGACTTCTTCCGGGGTCAGCGGACCCAGCAACCGGAGCAGGTCGGCAACGCCTTCCATGCCGCGGGCCCGGCGGTCCGGCAGGAGGCGCTGGAGTTCAAGCTCGGTGGCCTCGATGACTTTCGGGTCGAGCAGTTCGCGGAGTTCAACCCGGCCGAGCAACTCGTTCAGGAGCGTCGAGTCCAGGGCCAGGGCTGCGGCCCGGCGCTCGGCCAGGGGCGAGTCCCCTTCATACAGGAACTGGGCCACGTACCCAAACAGCAGGGACTTGGCGAACGGCGAGGGCTGCTGCGTGGTGGTCTGCACGATCCTGAGTTCGCGGCGTTCCACCGACGCCGCAATGTCCTTCAGGGCCGGAAGGTCGTACACGTCCTGGAGGCATTCGCGTACGGTCTCCAGCACGATGGGAAACGTGGGGTATTTCCGTGCGACATCGAGCAGCTGCGCGGATCGCTGGCGCTGCTGCCAGAGCGGTTGCCGCTTGCCGGGGGTTTGCCGGGGAAGCAGCAGGGCGCGCGCGGCGCACTCCCGGAAACGCGAGGCAAAAAGCGCGCTGCCGCCCACTTCGGCGGTGACAATCTGCTCCAGTTCGTCGGGATCAAACAGGAAGAGGTCGGCACCGGGCGGCTCGTCCTCCATCATGGGGACCCGCAGCACGATGCCGTCGTCAGCCGCCATGGCCGACCCGTCCAGGCCGTACCGCTGGTGGAGACGCTGCCCGACCGCGAGTGCCCAGGGAGCGTGCACCGGCATCCCGAAGGGGCTATGCAGGATCACCCGCCAATCGCCCAGTTCGTCATGGAAGCGCTCCACCACCAGCGTGGTGTCGCAGGGGACCACCTCGGTGGCGAGCTTCTGTTCACCGAGGTACTGGATCAGGTTGTTAGCGGCGAATTCATCCAGCCCGCTGGCCTTGCAGCGTTCGGTGGCAGGGCCGACGTCAGACGCGGACAGCTCACGCACGAAGGCGCCCAGCGCACGGCCCAGGTCAACGGGCCGACCCAGCGAGTCACCTTTCCAGAACGGGAGTTTGCCCGGCTGGCCGAAGGCGGGGGAGACCAGGACGCGGTCATGGGTGATGTCCTCGATCTTCCAACTGGTGGCGCCCAGCGCAAAAATGTCACCCACCCGGGACTCGTAGACCATCTCCTCGTCCAGTTCGCCCACGCGGCGGCCGCCTTTTGCCGGTGACGCGGCGGGTTTGCCGTCTGCTCCCGGCGCACCGGAGCCTTCCACCTCGGTGCCGATGATGTACACACCGAAGAGGCCGCGGTCCGGGATGGTGCCGCCGGACGTCACGGCAAGCCGCTGGGCCCCGGGCCTGCCTTCGATGGTGCCGGCGTTCCGGTCCCAGATGATCCGGGGCCGCAGTTCGGCGAATTCATCCGACGGGTACCGGCCGGCCAGCAGGTCAAGGGTCGCCTCGAAGGCGGACCGGGGGAGGGCCGCGAAGGGGGCGGACCGCCGGACAGTAGCGAACCATTCCTCCACATCGATGCTGCCCAGGGCGGTGGCCGCGACGGTCTGCTGGGCCAGGATGTCCAACGGATTGGCCGGGACAAAGAGCCGCTCGATCTTCCCTTCGAGCATCCGCTCCACGGTGATGGCCGTGTGCACCAGGTCTGCGCGGTGCTTGGGAAAAAGCACTCCCTGCGAAATTTCTCCCACCTGGTGCCCGGCCCGGCCTACGCGTTGGAGTCCGCTGGCCACCGACGGCGGTGATTCAACCTGAACCACGAGGTCCACGGCACCCATGTCGATGCCGAGCTCCAGGGACGAAGTGGCCACGACGCAGCGCAGGCGGCCGGACTTGAGGTCGTCCTCAATGAGTGCCCGTTGGTCTTTGGAAACGGAGCCGTGGTGGGCGCGGGCCAGCAAGGGATCGGCTCCCGCCGTGCTGCCGGCCTGCGCCATCATGTGGGCCGGAGTCGCGGTGGAAACAGGAATGGATGCAGGACTGAGAGCAGGGGCGCCGGGCGAAAACCCGGGGTCTGCGGCAGCCGCGGCAGGCGAGTCCCAGCCGCCGCCGACCGCGATCAGTTGCCGTTCTGCGTAGATCTCATTAAGGCGGGCGGTGAGCCGCTCCGCCAGCCGGCGTGAGTTGGCGAAAACGATGGTGGACTGGTTGGCCAGCACCAGGTCAACGATCTTCTCCTCCACATGGGGCCAGATTGATGCCTGGGGCTGCAGTCCTGACGCGGGACCGGAGTCAAAGGCGCCCGCAGCGCCCGGAAGATCGGACATGTCCTCCACCGGGACGGACACGGTGAGGTCCCAGTTTTTCCGCGACGGTGGGGCCACGATTTCCACCGGCGCTGAACCCGCCAGGAACTGGGCCACCAGTTCGCGCGGCTCCACGGTGGCGGAGAGTCCGATCCGTTGGGCGGGCTTTGGCAGCAGCGCATCCAGCCGTTCCAAGGAAACGGCCAGGTGGGCGCCCCGTTTGGTGCCCGCTACGGCATGGACCTCGTCAACGATAATGGTGTCCACCTCGGTGAGGGTCTCGCGCGCCCTGGAGGTGAGCATCAGGAACAGCGATTCCGGCGTGGTGATGAGGATGTCCGGCGGGTTGCTCAGGAGGGAGCGACGGTCCGCCGTCGTGGTGTCACCGGACCGGACCCCCACCGTGATCAGCGGCGCCGGAAGCCCCAGCCGCTTGGCAGTCTGGGTGATCCCGATCAGGGGCGAGCGGAGGTTGCGTTCCACGTCCACGCCGAGGGCTTTCAACGGCGAGATATACAGGACGCGGGTCTTGCGTTTGGGCGGGCGGGGGCGCTTTCCTTTGACCGCCCCCTTGACGGGCCCACTGACCGACCCCTCGACCGGCACAGCATCCAGGCCGGGCAATTCCGGGTCAGGGGCCGGCGCGTCAACGAGCAAACGATCCAAAGCCCAGAGGAACGCCGCGAGCGTTTTTCCCGAACCGGTGGGCGCCACCACCAGGGCGTGCGTGCCGGACGAGATGGCGCTCCAGGCGCCGGTCTGCGCAGGGGTTGGCTCCGCAAAGGCGCCCAGGAACCAGTCCCGCGTGGGCCGGCTGAAACGGCCCATGGGTTCCTCTTTGCTGCCGGCCGGGCGGGCTGCCGGGCGTGCCGCTTGACGGGCTGCCTGGCCCGCGTCCGCTGGCTGATCCTCCTGCATGCCTCCATCATGCCCTAACCCACCGACAGGATTGCCTGCCTGGCCAGGGCGCCGGCCAGCCTGCCGGGCAGGGTCCGGATCAGGCAGGGTCGAGCCTCGGGAGATCCTTTGTGGCGGGTCCTTCAAGGAGCTTGCCGTCGGGGCTGAAGCGCGAGCCGTGGAGCGGGCAGTCCCAGGTCAGTTCGCTGTCGTTCCAGTGAACGATCCCGCCCAGATGCGTGCAGACGGCGGAGAGCCTGCACGTGGTGCCGCCCACTGTGGAGACTGCCGCCGGCCGGGCGCCGTCGCGGTAAACCTTCGCGTCGCCGTCGGCCGGTATGGGACCTCCGGTGGTTGGGCCGGTCGAAACCGCGGTTTCGACCGGGACAGCCACCGACTTGCCAACCGCCAGCTTCCCCCAGTCGGCGGCCAGCCGCGCCGCCACGCCCGCGTTTACGGCGACGGCGGTCAGCGCCCCGCCGGGAGACGTCACGCGGTGATGGATCGTGTTGGCCCAGCGGAGGCTGCCGCCGAGGATATCCGCGGAGATGCCCAGGGCGGCGGCCACCGCGTTGGTCATGCCCCACTTGTTGTAACCGGTGCCGAAGAAGATGTGGCCCCGGCCTCGAGGCAACTTGCCAAAGAAGGGCATGAGGTTCGTGGCCTGGTAGTCCTGGGCAGACCACGTGTGGGTGGCTACCGCGCCCGTGAAGTGCCCGGTAGCCCAGTCCAACAGACCCGACAGATGGGACTTTTCCGATTCCGTCCGCCCCACCTGATGCCCGTGCCCGCCGACCAGCAGGAACCTGCGGCCGTCAGCCTCATAGTCGCGCAGCGAATGGGTGGGTTCCTCGGCCGACAGGTACATGCCCGGCGGCGCGGTGACTCCGGCGGGCAGTTCCAGGGCTGCGGCGTAGGAGCGCAGGGGCTTGAGTTTGGTGAAGTAGAGTCCGCGGTCCAGGACGGGGATTCCGGTGGCCAGCACAACGTCGTTGGCGGTGACGGTGCCCTGGTCCGTGTGGACTGTTAATGGCCCGTTCCCGGAGACATTCCGCAGCCGGGTCCCGCCCACGACGCTCCCGCCGCGGGCCCGGACGTCCAGCAGTAGCGTGTCCAGGACGTCCATGGGATTGATCTGGGCCTGATCGGTCAGCAGGAGGGCGCTTTGGATGGAGAAGGGGAGGCGTGCATCGCGCACGTACTCGACGTCCAGGCCGGCGGTGGTCGCTGCGCCGAGTTCCTCAAGCAGCCGCTCGGTCCCCTGGGCGGTGGTGGCGTACGTGTAAGCATCCCGGCGCTGATACGGCACGTGGTGTTCGTCGAGGTAGCGGAGCAGCCACGACTGCCCCTCCCGGTTGGCCTCCACATAGGCCCCAATCTGCTTCTGCGCATACTGCCTGGCCAGGCCGGACAGGACGGTTCCCTGCAGCAGGCTGACTTTCGCCGTTGTGTTTCCCGTGGTCACGGCCCCCGGAAACCTGGCCTCCAGGACCAGGACTCGCTGCCCGGACCTGGCCAGCAGCAGCGCGGTGACCAGCCCGGTCAGCCCGGCCCCGGCCACCACAGTGTCATAGCTGCCGCCTGCCTCGAACGGGTCAGTGCTGAAGGATTGCCCACGGTCCAACCAGAACGACGTCATGGAAGCTAAGTGTACTTATCATGAGCGGTCAGGCCCAGAGCATCAGGCGGGCTGGAAAGCTCCGACGCTCAGGAGCGTGATGTTTGCGTTGCTGCACGCGCTGGTGGGCTGCGGCAGGAACAACGACGCCGTGTCTTCCGGCGGGTAAATGCGGTAACCGGCCGCGTCTGTCAGCGTGCAGTCGCTGTAGTTCGCGGCCTGGGTGTAGCGGAGCACGGCGGATCCGGTCTGGCCCGGCGCCAGAAGGACGTCCGCTATTGGGGTGGCCTCGTCACGGGACGCCGCCGCGCCAATCGGTGCACCGTCGGCGTCAGCGGTCAGCGACACCCCCGGGTAGCCCTTGAGCAGGCAGGGCGCCGTGCCCGTGTTCGTGAGGTTCAGCTTCATGTAGACGCTGCCCGCCGCGCCCCCGCCGGAGGCATCGGTAGCCGCCGACAGTGTGGCCGCCTTGCAGAGCGCAGGACCGGCCTGAGTGGTGCCGGACGACGACGGCGACTGGGACGCGTCCGGAGACGCCGGCGTGGTGGACGGGCTGGCGGAGTTGGTCCCCGGCGACGTCGTCCCCTGCGTCTGCGGCCGGCTCGGTCCGCAGGCGGTGAGCATCAGCGCCGCCGCCGCGACCGCCGTCGTAATAACAAACCCTTGTGAAATGCGCTGAGACGTCATGGCACAACCATTGTTGCTGCTGTGACGGGAGTCAACGATGCCACGGGCAGGCGGGACGATTTGATGCCCGGATCGTGATCATCCGGGCATCAAATCCCGCGATGTTACGTGGCGGATTCCTGCCGGCGCTTCGAGCCGCTGCGCGCGAAGGCCACCCCGCCAAGGGCGAGTCCGCCCAGCCCGGCAGCAAGCCCCGCCCAGCTGCGGGCGTCCGCGCTGCTGTCAGTCACCGCGGCTGCCTGCTCGGTGTCCTGCGGTTCGCTGGCGTGCGGTTCGCCGGTGTGCGCCGAGGAAGCAGCCGCGCCGTGGCCGTCCGCGCTCGCCGCCTCGGTGATGGTGATGGACGGCGCCGGCGCTTTCAGGGAGTGCGGGTCCTGGCCGTCCTTGGCGATCTCCGACCAGTCAGTCTGCCCGGTTTCGCACGACTGCAGCGTGGGGAAGTAGAGCGTGGAGCCGGCCGCGTCGGGCAGCTTGACGGACAGCACCAGGGCATCGCGCAGCTCGTGCTCCAGCGGAGCCCTGGCCGTGTACACAATCTGGCTGGTGCGTTTGGTGATGGAGGTGCCGTCGGCCAGCTTCTTGGGCTCGGCGAGCTGCTCGGTCACTTTTTCCACAGTCCAGTTGGGGTTAACCGTGGGCTGGGCGTCGTTGAGTTCGGCCGGCAGGGTGATGGCCACCTTGGTGGTACCGGACTCCTCGCAGCCGTGCGGGATGCCGAAGGTGAGCAGGGCGTAGGAATTGGCGGCGGTCTTGTCCGGTGTGACGCCGACGTGGGCCGACGCGCCTGCTGCGGCGGTCAGGATCAGGACGGCTGCGCCGCCGGTGGCTGCTGCCGCGGTGAGGGTGCGGCGAAGGAATGTGGTGGTCATGGGTTGCCTTTCGGGCGCACGCCGGATGGGCGTACGGAAGTACGGGGGGTGGGGCCCGGGGCCTGCGGAAGTGCGGTGCGGGCGGAGTCAGGAAAGTACGACGGCGGAAGGCGGGCCGCGCCGGCTGTGTTGCCTGAGGTTCCGCCAGGGGCGGAGGGGCAGAACCGCCGGTGGGCCGGCCACCGCCGGCGGGGTGCCGTCGTCGGGCGTTACTGCTTCGGGGAGCCGGACGAGGGGCCTCAGCCACGCGGCCAGTGCCCACAGTGCGGCCTCACCCTTGGCAAGCAGGAGGGCGCACGCGGCGGTGGCGAGGGCGTGGGCCAGGAGCATCAGGATGCCCGCGGATCCGGAATCGTGGACGTGTCCGGTGCCCGCGATGACAGGTGCGGCGGCGTGGGCGAGGTGGGTGTTATGGAGCCCGGAGGCAGCAGCGCTGACAGCCGTGCCCGACGAACTGAAGGCCGTGAAGGCTTCGTGCAGGATGAACTGGCCCGCGCCGAGGACGGTGAGCATGGCCGGGAAATTGAGCCGCAGCCTCGTGGCGGTGGTGGCTGCCAGCGCTGTCAGTGCGAGCACGGCCAGCAGGATGCCTGGGGAGGGAAGGTCGCCACCGCCAGCCACGTGGGCGCCTGCGGCAAGAGTCAGGACTCCCGTGGAGAGGGACGCGGCGCGGAGGAAATGGAAGGGTGGCCGGGCGTGGTTGGTGCGCACGGATCCTCCATATTTCGGCCGCCGGTGACGGGTTTCAGCCGCGCTCTTCCAGTGTTCTTCGGCGACGTTCAAATTCTACCGGCCTTTAGGCGGGCTACCGGTCCGTGATGGGCCGTGCAGGGCGATCACGTTGGACGGTGATTCTGTCGCGTCTGACGGCTCGTCGGCCAAGTTGAAGAAACCCATTGCCATGTCGAGGCACTGAATAGCCACCGGGGAAACTCGGTAATCAGTCGCCGCCTCCACCAATCCCAGTTCGGCGAGCAGGGACAGCTTCTGCCGTGCCTGCAGGGCTGCGAACGACGCGTAGATCTCTTCGAGTGCTGTGTCTTCGAGTTCGGTGTCCTCGAGGTCTATGTCCTGAAGCAAGGCGCCCTCAAGGTCCGGCGACGCCATCCTTTCGAGTTCCGCCACGGGCATCCATTCATTGGTGGTGCCATAGGTGAGGACGGCCAGCAGTGTCCCGGCCACCGCCTCCTGGTCCCACACCGGGTCCGCGTCGGTGAGCACTCCAACCAGAAGGACCACCGACAGCATCCGGCGGATGTCCAGCCGTTCCTCGATCCTCGTACTGTTCCAGGCGGCAACTTCCGGGCCGGGAATGGCTTTGGTGGATCCGAGCCTGATCAGATTTGCCCCCACCAGGGCTGACCAGATCTCGCGGAGTACCGGTACGTCGTGCATGGTTCCGACTTCCAGCAGCGTTTCGGGCTGGTTCTTGGCAGTTTCCAGATCGAAAAGTGGCACGGCTCGACTCGCGGCCCGCTTTCCACGGGCCTGCACTCCTACGGCTGCGGCTGCCGGCTCGATGTCCTTCAGCCGCAGGGCACCCGTGCTGGTGATTTCTTTGCCGGTACCGATCCAGTCCAGCAGGGACGTGGCACGCTGGATCAGCGGCATGGCATTGAACGCAGCATCCTGGTGTGCGTCGCTGAGGTCAGGCACCTGGATAACCGGCAATGGCGGGACTGCCGCTGCGATACCCCTTCCCAGTGCTGAGTGGAGTTCCTCATAGGCGGCGTCCGTGCCGCTCCAGCGGCCGGTCGCTTCCAGGAAATGGACGTACGAGTGAAGGGCGAAGTAGACGTCGTCGAAGGCCTCATCCGTTTCGTCGGGGTCCAACGACGCCGCAATTGCTCCGGCCGCCTGCTCCACGCTTTCACTGTCGAGAGCGGTGGCCGAACTCGAACCGTTGATGGCGTGCTGGGCCGTGAGGAAGAGTTTGACCAGCTCGAGGCACTCGAAGGCACCGGCAGGGTCAGGGTCTTCCGTAGCGTGCCATTGAATGAAGTCAACAGCCATGGAATCCACCACGCGATGGTTCAGGACCAGCTGCAGGGGCATCTTGGGGGCCGAGGGCACGGCCTTGAGGTGCCGCTGGTCCTTGTTCCTGCTCTTGGATTTGCCGGTCTTTTTGGTCAAGGATGTGCCTCCAGTCTGAGTTGCCGGTCGCCCCAGATTCACTCGTGGGATGACCGCGGACGTAACGAGCTTACAAAACCGGGCTGCCGGCGAGCAGTTCGGCCAGGACATCAGCGGCGGAGTCATGCCGGATCAGCGGTGTGGCCTGCCCCGCCCAAAGCGACATGAGGTCCGTGTTTCCCTGGGCGGCTGCCTCCGGGCGGAAGCGGCCTGTGAGCCAGTTCTGTGCGGGGAACGGGGCTATTCTTCTTTCCGAGAGTCCAGCCTCCGAAAGTTCGGCCACTGACAGTTCAGCGATGATGCGGTTGGGGATGCCGCGGGCAAGCCGTCCGCTGAGGGCCCTGGTCAGCACGGTTTCCCGCGCGGCCGGGCTGTGGAGGATGGCCCGGTAGGCCGGCACGGCCGCGGATTCGCGGGTGGCCAGGAACGCCGAGCCCACCTGGACCGCGTCGGCGCCGAGGGCTCGTGCAGCAGCGTAGCCGCGGCGGTCTGCAATGCCGCCGGCGGCGATGACCGGAATGCCGACGGCGTCAACCACCTGCGGAACCAGTGCAAAAGTTCCGATCAGGGACTCCTCCGCGGGCTTCAGGAACGAGACGCGGTGGCCGCCGGATTCCATGCCGCTGGCAACCACGGCATCCACGCCGCCTGCTTCCAGGGCAACGGCTTCCGCGATCGTGGTGGCGGTTCCCGCCACCACGATTCCACGTCGGTGCGCCTCCTCAACCAGTTCCGGCGCGGGCACACCGAACACAAAGCTGACGACGGCGGGACGCGCCTCCAGGGTTGCCTCCACCTGTTCTTCGTAGTCGGGCAGGTAGCGGTCCGGCATGTGCGGAAGAGGAAGGCCCACCTCGTCGAAGTAGGGCTTCAGGGCTTCGAGGTACTGGTCGAAGTCCGCTTGGGGGAGCGACGTGGTTTCATCGCCGGTGGGAATCCAGAGGTTGAGGGCGAATGGCTTCGCCGTTGCCTTCTTGAGCTCAGTTGCCGTGTTCCGAATGGCGTCGGCGCCGTAACCGTAGAGGCCGTAGGAACCCAGCCCGCCGCCGTCGCTCACGGCTGCTGTCAGCTCCACGGAAGAGACGCCGCCGAAGGGGCCCAGCACCACCGGAACGTCCGTACCGAAGAGTTCGGTGATGCGGTTTGGCCTGGCTGAGGTGCTGTTCTCGGGCGTCATGCGGCGGCTCCTGGCAGGTCAACGTTGGCTTCAGGACCCAGTCTCGCAGGGCTGGGCTCCGCTGCCCAACCTGTGGCTGGGTTCAGTCTGTTTCCGGGCCTGAGCAGTAATGGCAGTCGTCGGGGCAGGTGTCGGTCACGGCCGGCTCCAGGTGAGTTCGAAGCCGTCGCTGACATGGAAGAGCCTGCGGCCGCCCACCGGCATCGTCACCCAGACGGTCTCGCCGTCCGTTGTCCTGTTATCCACGGCGCCGGCGTACTCGGTGTGGCCGTTCCGGGTCAGCAGAACGGTGTCGCCCACCTGGACGTCGTCCCATTGGCCAGGGGTATTAACGCGATTCGTCATCGAAGTCACGGTTCTTCCTCTAAAGATCGGGTGCCGGGCAGGTGTGCCGGTTCTTTTCATCCAACCCGAAGAGCTACGGTCGGCTCAATGGAGGATGTGACCACTCTTGCCGCGCCCGTTTGTGCAGGCATCCAATAGGGCCATGTACCGCGACATGGGGCGGGGCTAGACTGCTGGCGTAAGTGGCCAACTACCTCAGGGAGCACATGATGAACTACTCAGGAAGTGGCAACGAAAAAGCCACCCCGGCCAGCGAACTCAACAGGACCCACGTGGGTCAGACCGTCAGTTTTGAACCAGACGAATTCACGCTGGTGTTCGGAAAAATCGCGGCCATCGCGCGCAAGGAAGGCAGCGTGACCATCGCACTGCAAGGGGTGGGAGGCAGCGGCGGCCTGCAGTCCAGTTACAGCCTCCCGGGCAGTCAACACGTCTACCTTCAGCCGGACATGCTGACGAATACCGAATCCACCATCAAGGATCTCTTCGGCAAGGTCCAGGAAAACCTGCGCGGCGGGCACAAGGGAGATGACAAGACGGACAAGCTCTAGTACTACAGTCGCGTTTGTTTTCTTCTTGCCGGCGTTTTATTTTAGCCGGATTTCCGGCTTAACCTGGGGCGCGAGATCCGGAACAGCCACAGGATAAGTCGGCTCACTTCCACGCGATTCTTTCGCGCGTGGTGCCGTAGGGGACATCCTGATCCACGCTGACGGTGAATGTGTGCGGGCCGCTGCGTGTGACCATTAGGCCGTTTCGTCGGGCCATTGCCTGGGGCCTGAGGATTCGCACGGCGTCGTCCAGTGTGCTGTCCATCGATGCCCTTTCGCGGATGGTCAGGGTGATCGAATCAAGGGTCCACGTGTTTGTCATGGTCCGTCCTTTATATGGGTGTGTCAGAGAGGGCGACGGGAGATGAAGACTGATGCCGCAACGGACAGGACGGCACCTGCCGCCATAGTCCGAGTCGCCAGGATCAGCGACCTGCCGGTGAGCGACGGCTGGCGGACCCGGCAACCAGGCATCAGGGTTCGGCAGGTTCGGACCAACCCGAACCGGATTGCAGGCCTTCGGATTCGAGCAGAGACACAACATCGCTGTACGTGTTCCGAGGGCATCAGGGGCGTTGGCCTCTTCTTGGGGCACGAGATGCTGCTACCGGATTACCCGCCCAGCGGCGGTGTTCGCGCGGGTGCGGTACGGCGGTCTCCGGTGGCCTCGACGGCGGCTGCCAGGTGCAGGAGGGCGGTATCGTCGTAGGCCCGGCCAGCGATAGTGACCCCGAAGGGCATGCCGGTGTCGGCCATGGTGCCCATCGGCACGGTCACGGTCGGTATGGCGAGGTGCCGGGGCACGAGGTTGCCATTGGCCACCCACACGCCGTTGCGCCAGGCGACGGTGGCCGATGCCTCATTCACGTCAGCGTCCGCCGGGCCGACGTCGGCGCCGGCCGGGAAGACGACGGCGTCCAGGCCGCGCTCGTCCATCCATTCCTCGAGGTCCACTCGGTGGGGGCGGGGACGTCGACGATGCGGAGGCGGCGCCCGGCTGCGTCGACGGCCTGCTCAAGAGCCGCACGGATCTGCAGGCAGACGTCGAAGTCGGGATGGCGCGGGTCATCCTGCCGGTGCACCAGGACCGTGCCCGGACCCGCGAACGCGGCGACAATGTCCAATTGGCCGCGGGTGCCGAACGGGTCATTAGTCGCGACTCAGCCCGCGCGGCAGCCAGATCGCTTTGGTGGTGCCGAGTCGGGCGTGGATCTCTGCCTCCACCTCGCCCTTGGTCGCCCCAGGGTTCCGGCCGGGGTCCAGTTGCACGGTCTCGGTCAGTAGCACGGTGCCCTCGCCGTCGACATGGAAGCCACCCCCCTCGTTGACGAGGGTGCTGGACCGCAGGCCGGCGCCGGCCTCGGAGGCGACGAACCCGCCGAGGTGCTGGTCGTATTCCCAGGCTGCCCAATCCTGGGCGCCCCAGCCGTTGAACACCCAGTCCACGGCCCCCAACGGCGCCGTCGGGTCCGGGGATGAAGGTGGGCCCGGAGTCGCGCAGCCATGCGTCGTCCAGCGGCGCCTCCACGACCGTGATCCCCTCGCCCAGCGCGGCGCGGGCCGCTTCGGCGTCGGCGGGGTCCGCCACCACGGTCACGGGTTCGTGGCGGGCAATGGTCCTGGCGACGGCCGCCCATGCGCGCCGGGCCCGCTCCAGGGTGTCGCTGCCGGCGGCGCCGAAGGTGTCGTTGGGCGTGGGGAAGGCGATCCAGGTCCTGTCCTGGGGGTACCACACGGCGGGCATTACCGTGTCCGTCGCGGCGGCAGGATTCATGGCGGGGCAGTTCTTTCGTTTCATGGGGGACAGGGAGACGGGCGGAGACGTCGTCATCGTGCGACCGCCGCAACGGCGGCGTCGAAGGCGACGCGCCCGCCCACAACGGTCAGGCGCGTCCGGTTCGTCAGCAGTTGCTCGGCTTCGGAGAGAAAGGGGTCGGTGTCCAGGACGGTGAAGTCGGCGAGGTGGCCGGCGATGATGCGGCCCTCGCTGTCTTCGGCACGGCAGGAGTAGGCGGCGTCGCGGGTTGCGTGGCAAAGGGCGTCGGCCAGGTCAAGGGCATAGTCCGGCCGGTTTGGTGGCAGTGAGGGGTCCAGAGCGGACTTCCGGGTGGTGGCGACATACATGTTGGGCAATGGCTCATGCGGCGCGGTGGGCGCGTCCGTGCTCAGGGCCAGGGTTGCTCCGGCTGCGAGGAATTCGGTCCAGGGGTAGGCCCGCTCGACGCGGTCGTCGCCCAGCACGGACTTCCAGTTGACCTGGATCGCCGGGTCGGCGTGGACCGGTTGCATGGAGGCCACCACACCAAGGTCAGCCAGCCGCAGCACGTTGCCCCTAGTGACGGTCTCGAGGTGTTCGATGCGGTGCCGGCGGTCCTTCGGGCCGTTGATCCGGTGCGCCTCTTCGAGGGCGTCCAGAGCGATATCGGAGGCTTCGTCGCCGATGGCGTGGAGGGCGATCTGCATCCCGGCGGCGTCGGCGGCGACCACCACCGGGATCAGGGACTCCCGGTCCCAGATGGGTTCGCACCGGCTGCCGTCGGCGTAGGGCTCCTTCATGGCTGCGGTGCAGCTGTCGATGACGCCGTCGATGACGATCTTGATTCCGCAGATTCGCAGCCATGGGCCGGAGAGCTCGGTCATCAAGCCGGCCGCCGTGGCGACCTGGGCGAGGTTGTCCTTCTTGGTGGCCCGGCGGGTGACGAGCCAGTGGCCCTTCACACGTAGGGGCAGGGAGCCGCCGCGGCGGCCCAGGGCACGCCGGAAGGCGTCCAGGTCGTCGTCCTGGACGGCCATGTCCACGCCGCCGGTGACACCGACGGCGAGGTAGTGTTCGAATGCGGACTCGAGGTGGGCGTCGCGGTCGGCGTCGCTGGCGGCGCGGGCGAGGGTGGGCCAGACGATCTGCTGCGCCGCGGTTTCGTAGAGCATCCCGTCGGCAGCCCCGGTGTCCGGGTCTCTGCCTATGCGACCGCCGATCGGGTCCGGCGTCGCGTCGTCAATGCCCAGCTCGATCAGGGCCGCGCTGTTGACCCAGACAGAGTGCAGGTCGTTGGCATCAAGGTAGACGGGACGGTCGGACACGGCTTCGTCAAGCATCTGTCGGGTCGGGGCCTCACCTGCCAGTGCACTGTAAAGCCAACCAGCCCCGAGGATCCGGGGAGACTTCGAGTTCTCCGCGGCCGCCTCCCGCAGACGCCGCTGGATGTCGGAAAGGTCCGAGGCGTCGCGCAGGGCGACCTTTTGCAGAGCCTGTCCCATCATCAGGAGGTGCGTGTGGGCGTCGACGAACCCGGGTAGGACGAAGCCCCCGGCCAGATCGACCTCCGCAGCATCATTACCGGCGGCCCGGCGCGCTTCGGCCTCCATCCCGACGTAGTGGAAGCGTGAGCCCTCGACGACGAAGGCATCGGCGCCCGTGCCGTCGGCGGTAAAGATCGTGGCATTTGTGTAGAGAATGCGGTGTGTCATGGGAAGGCTTTCGGATGTTGGGAAGTGGCGGGGAGCATCAGACGATCGCTGTCTGGGGGAAGTCGGTCTCCGGCGCAGATCGGGGGACCGAGTCGGTCTCGCCCCGGACGGAGACGCGGGAGATGACGAGGAAGGGAACCAGCAGGGCAAAGGTCATCCCGGCGAGGACCATGCCCATCCCGGCATAGCCGATCGCGGCCGACAGGGAAGTGCCGAAGACGGGGGCGAAGGAGGAGCCGATGAGGTAGACGCCGAGCAGCGGCGCCGACCACCGCCCCGAGGCGTCCAGTGCGGCGGCGACAGCGATGATGTAGACGAACGCGGCCGCGTAAAGCGTATTCCAGGCGATGATGACCACCAAATACCAGCCCGGGTCGGTCACGGCCCCGGCGAGAAGTTTAAGCAGGCCGCCGGCCACCAGGGCGACCGCAAGGGGGAAGGTGCGTCCCAGGCTCCGCCCGAAGAAGCTCACGACGGCTGTGGCGAGCAAACCCCCCAAGGTGGACAGGCTGAGTGCCAGTCCCATGCCGGTTTCATCGAGACCGGCCTGCTCAGCCCCCATGGTGCCCGCCACGGCCCACAGCGAGTCTTCGCTCAGCGCCCACAGGGCAAAGCAGATCAACAGCCCGACCCCGGCCATTGTCGGAGTACGCAAAGGCTTTTTGGCTGCGGTCGGCGATGACGCAGCAGAGGCGTATGTTGCCGTGGGAACGGGACGGTCCGGCAGCCACCCTGTTGTGAGCAGGGCCGCCAGGGCCAGGCCGGCGAGCAACCCGAATGCGCTGCCCATCCCGGCTCCAAGCGCCGGGATCGCGAACAGGACAACCGACACGATCGTGCGGTTAGTGAACCCGTTGATGCCCGAGGCACGGTCCGGATTACGCAGGGCCCCCAAGGCAGCGCCACCGGCGGAGACAGCCCCGCCCGCACCCAAGCCGCCCAGCACGACTCCTGCGACGACCACCGGCACGGAGGGGACGAACGCGGCGGCTCCGAAGCCCAGAGCAGCAAGGGCAAGGCCGGCGCGGGCGACGACGTACCGCCCGCCGTGCGCGGACCAGCGAGAGGTCGCCAGACAGGAGGCAGCGCAGGCCAGCAGGGAGGCCGTCATCAGGGTGCCCGCCTCGGTGACGGACAATCCCAACTCCCCGGTCAGGGCAACGATCAAAACCGGAACCAGGTTGGCGGTCATAAAACCCACCACGCTGATCCCAAAGACAGAGACGGCGCGCTTCGCCGTCAGCGGCACTCGGCCGGAACCCTCCGGCTCCACAGGGTTTTCAGACATGGCTACCTCCGGGGGATGGTCTGGATGTGAATGCCGTCACTAAATGAAAGGCATTCATTTAGTGTGACGCGTGTCCCGGTCGGGCACAAGAGGTTAGTGAAAGACTTTCACTAAAACTTATGTAATTGCCTGGGCATGTACGCCGGCGATGAGCAGTTCGAGGCCGAACACGAAGGCCGCTTCGGCCCGCTCCTCCACGGAGCCGGAATTTGCGACCGCGCGATGCAGCGCAGGGAATTGACCCTCGGGCGGGGACCAGACGACATCCGGGGCGGTCAGGTCAAGGGCCGCACCCAGGGCAAGGTAGTCAATCGTGGCAATCGCCGGGCCGATCTGGCCCTGGTCAAGGCCGGCACTCTCGAGCGTGACGGCAATTTCCTCGTAGAAGCCCACGACGCCGAGGTCCTGCACCGTTTGCGTGATCAGCAGGGGTACGAGCCGAGGGTGGGCGGCGAATCGGTCACGGTAGGCGCGCACGAGTGCGCGCAGGGCGTCCGCCCAAGAGAGATTTTCAATCCGTGGCGGAACCTGGACGGCGAAAAGCCGGCCCCGCATCAGCTCAATGATGTGCTCACGGTTGTCGATGTGGTTATACAGGGCGGACTGGCTGACGCCGAGCCGGCGCGCCATCTTGGGGAAGCTGAAGTCCCCCGCCTCATCTACAAGCGTCATCGCCGCGGTGACGATTGCATCGACGGACAACAGCGGTGATTGGGGACGAGGCATCAGAGACTCCTTGGGTAGCGCAACTCCGTTGAATCTACTCAATAAGTCTCGAATGCATCTGCTACGACTGGTCGAGACATCCAACAACCGATGTGGTCCGCATCCATCGGCGTTGGACTCTGACCCCTCGAGGGCCGCCCCCAACTGTAGTGGTCAGGTTGATCGGATTCCTCCAGACGCGGCTAGAACCAGGGAAGGAATCCCTAACGGGTTTAGTGAACCAGGACTTTGCATTCGGATTCCGTGTGCTCCCGACGACGTTCCTCGGCATGAAAGCGGCCACGACGATTCACAATTCGCGTGTTTCCCCCGCTGCTCTGCGTCATACGGCGCGGAGCAGCTACGGTGCCAGCGCCAGTCGAGCGGTTGCTGGTGGTGCTGATGGCCGTTGGCCCACAAACAATCCGCCGATTAAGGAAGGGGCCTTCCAAATGACTGCCCAGGATTGTCTCATCCCTGGCAGACAGATCTGCGACGGCTTGCAAGCCGAGAGCGCGCCAGGAGCCGCCCGACCCTGTGGCAGCGATTCGGCCGCCGTCGAAGTGACCATTACCCATCTACCGAACGTCATCTCCGGACTCTCAGAGCCGTTGCCATGCCGGTTTGTTCTCGTAGGTGTACCGGTAGTAGGCGGCCAAGGCCAGTTGCGACGCAGCCGCCTCATCGAGAATGACCACGATATTCGGGTGCAGTTGCAGGATGGAACCGGGGCACATGGCCGATATAGGCCCCTCCGCCAGCCAGGCGATGGTTTCGGGTTTCTGCTCTCCGGTGGCCATGAGGACAATGCGTCGGGCTTCCATGATGGTGCCGAGCCTTGGGTGATGACATGGTGAGGGACATCCGTCGGATCGCCAAAGAAGCGCGCATTGTCCCGCCGGGTCTTGGGAAGGAGAGTTTTCACCCGCGTCCGCGACCCTAAAGACGATCCTGGTTCATTGAAACCAATATGGCCGTTCGATCCGACGCCGAGGACTTGGACGTCGATGCCGCCGGCGTCGGTGATCGCTCTCTCAAAGTCCGCAGCCTCAACCTCCAGATCGAGGGCGTTCCCGTTGGGTCCGAGCACTCTCCCTGGATCGATATCCACACGCGTGGTGAATTCCTTGTAGACCACCTCGCTGTAGGTTTCGGGGTGCCCTGCTGGCAGGCCGATGTATTCATCCAGGCCGAAGGCGCGCACCTCACGAAACTGTCCAGGAGCTCCCGGGCGTTGAGCCCTGAGCCGACCAGTCCAGCATTCTGACCCAGTTCCGCCGGAACGATCCGTGGCCGCGGCTGGAACGTCAGCAGCTGATCCACACGGGCGATAACCGGGGCAAAGAGTGCTTCCCGCGCCTCCGCCAGGCCGCCGCCAAGCACCACGGTCTCCGTACCCAGGATGGCCACGGTGTTCTTCGGCGCCGGCAGCACCCTCGGTGGCGGCGGCACTCTCGGTGGCGGCGGCAGCGCGGGGCGGGCGTGCCTCTGGGCGTACAGCCGCGCCACCCAGACCTTCACGCAGGTCACCCTCTCGGAGATGTTGGCGGATCCCAGCATCCGGGAACTGGCCATCCTGGGAGACAAGCTCGTGGTCAGTTCCGCCGCGTCGACCCAACAATCCAAGGTGGCCCTCCTGAGCCTGGACAACCTCGCCTCCTATTCCGTGGCGGGAAATGCCGGATAGGCCACGGAGGGAGGGCCCGAATTGGGCTGGGCGTAGGGTGGAAGTTGACGGAAGGAGCACTTCATGAAGAAAATCCTCATGGTACTGACCAGCGTTTCCGAGATCGGCGATACCGGAGAGAAGACCGGGTACAACGTGGCCGAGGCTGCACATCCCTGGAAGGTCTTCAAGGATTCAGGGCATTTCGTCGACTTCGCGTCCATCCAGGGCGGCCAGCCCCCGCGTGACGAGGTGGACTCAAAAGATCCCATACAGGTCGCCTTCACGGAGGACGAGACCACGCGCGCCGGTCTCTACAACACTGCCCGGGTCGACGTCGTTGATCCCGACCAGTACGACGCCGTCTTCCTCGTGGGAGGCCACGGCACCATGTGGGACTTCCCGGACAGCGAAGGCTTGCAGAACCTCGTAGCCAGCGTCTACAACGACGGCGGCGTTGTGGGCGCTGTCTGTCACGGGCCGGCCGGACTGCTGAACGTCGAGTTGGCCAACGGCTTTCGGCTGGTCGAGGGCAGGAAGGTCGCTGCCTTCACCAACGACGAGGAGGTTGCCGCAGGGAAGGACAAGGTCATCCCGTTCTTTTTGGCAGACCGGCTTGAGGAACAGGGTGCCACCCACGTCTCCGCTGGTGTCTTTGAGGAAAAGATCGTGGTCGACGACCGGCTGGTGACCGGCCAGAACCCAGCGTCAGCGGCCGGCGTGGCCAAGGAGATGGAGAAGCTCCTGGCAGAGGTCATCCACCAGGAAAAAGCCGAGGAGCAGCACGAGGCTGAGGCTCTGCGCGCCGAGAAGGATGCCGAGAAGAACGCCAAGAAGGCTGCTGCGGCAGGCACCGAGCACTAACGCCCGCAGCGCACTGAAACTGGAGGCCGCCCCGCCGACGGCGCGGCCTCCAGTCGGCGTACGTGCGCCGGCAACCACACTGTCCAACGCATCGCCGACCTGCTTCCGGTTCCGCGCTCCCACGATCTACGGCCATCTCAACAAATCAAGGGGCCAAGTTTGGGGCAAAACAAAACCCCCACTTCCCTTTGTTTATAAGGAAAGTGGGGGCCTTGCCAACTGGCGGTGACGGTGGGATTTGAACCCACGTTGGCTTTGACACCAAACAACATTTCGAGTGTTGCACCTTCGGCCGCTCGGACACGTCACCAACCTGAATAGGTTACCGGAGCATACCGCCCATCCACAAAACGGCAGGCGTTCAGCCCCCGGATGGTGCGAAGGGACACTTAAGCCCCCTCCAGCGCCCGAGGGACACATGAGGCTCTCAACTGCAGTGACGCGGCGGGCGGTTCGGATGGCAACCTTGAGGTGCGGATGATCAGGGTTATGCACATAGCCATTCAGCCTCGCCGTTATTGTCACACCCTCCGGGGATGATTTGAGTATGGATAGCAGAGCAGCTGTAGAGACGGCGGAGGCCCTTGCGGCGTCCTTCGCTGAGCTGGCCTTTGTCATTCGTGGCGCTGCCGATTCCTCAGGTTCCGGTGGTGTTGATCCGTTGCGTCGGAGGGCCGAGATTGCCTTGCAGGCTCTGGCTGGAGTCGCCCGCGCGGAGGCGAAGATGGCGGCCCTGAAGGTTCACGCGGCCGCCGTGTACGCCGACGCCGCCGAGGCCCTGGAGGGTCCTGCTGAGTCGCCGCAGGACCACACCGGACAAGAGATGGCCGTGATCGCTGAGGTCGCCTGCGTCCTGACGGTCAGCGAACGCACCGCGGGGGCGCTGCTGGCCGAGGCGCACGCGCTGACCACCGCCCTGCCGTTGACCCTGTCGGCGTTGCAGGCCGGGACGATTTCGTGGCAGCATGCCCGGATCATGGTCGACGAAACCGTGAACCTAGACCCTGCCGGCGCCCAAGCCCTCGAGGCGCACTTCCTGGACCCCGACGCACCAAACCCTGCGAGGGGTTGCCCGGCGGGAGAGCTCATCCCTGGGCGGTTCCGGCACAAGGCCCGGACGTGGCGGGAACGGCATCACCCGGTAAGCATCGAAAAGCGCCACGTATGTGGTGTCCAAAATCGGCGATTGGAGTATGCGCCGGAGCGTGACGGTATGGCCTGGCTCTCCGCCTACCTGCCTGCCGATCAGGCCGCGGGGATCTGGGACCGCACCACCACCGCAGCCCGCGCCCTTCAAGGGCCTCATGAGGACCGGAACCTCAGCCAACTCCGCGCCGACACCGTCGCCGACTGGCTCATTGGCACCAACACCGCTGGCAGTAATGACCTAACCCGCGGTGAGCCCGGGGAAATAGGTGACGGGACCCCGTCGCCGCGGGCGCAGGTCCTGATCACGGTCCCGGTGTTCTCGCTGCTGGGCCTCACGGATGAAGCAGCCACCCTCGACGGATACGGGCCGATCCCGCCATCCATGGCCCGCCAACTCATCGCCGACGGCGCCGAATCATTCCACCGCGTCCTGATCGATCCCTGTGACGGCGCACCGCTGGAGATCGGGCGGACCAGCTACCGCGTCACGAAAGCCCAACGCCAATGGCTACGGCTACGGGACGGAAAGTGTCCATTCCCGGGCTGCAGCAACCAGTCCTTGGACAACGAGGCGGACCACCTCCTCGCCTGGGCACGCGGCGGCAGCACCGGCATCTCAAATCTCGGCCAGCCATGCCCCAAGCACCACAGGCTGAAATGCGCCAGCGGCTGGACACCCAAAGCAGCCAGCAAGAACGAACCACCCGGCTGGATATCACCGTCCGGGCGCCACTACCAAAGCGAACACCCCGACTGGGAACCACCCGTGTGGCCAAAACCCTGGCCGCAACAACAGCCGGGCCAAAGGTCAGAGCTGGCGCTCCATGCTGCTCCGCGCGGACTCATAGATCCAGGTGCACCCGAATGCGAAAGTCCCGTTGGCGCCCTTGAGCACGATCCCATTCCAGAGCTGTACCGTGCCAACTCTCACCGTGCCGACCCCAATGAGCCCGCCGATGAACTGCCCGACGATGCGTTGCTCCCGGATAACATACTGCCGGACGGACCGAAGCTCGAAGACCCCTACCCGAACTGGGACTTCTCCCGCGCTGCCCACAGCACTGTCTGACCGCCAACGCCTAAAGGACCGCAGCGTTCGGGCTCTGGCAAGGCTAAGACGGGCAGAACGGGGCTCCTACCAGCAACAGCGCCAACGGACAGTTATGGCCCCGATTACAAGGGCTCCAAGTGTCCGTTAGTGCCGGGTGGGTGTCGCGGAGAGCCCCCGCCGACTAGATTCGTAAGCAAGATGACTAATTCAGGCAAAGAGGCACAGGCGACCGCGTACTGGACTACGGGCCCGGAGCATGGCGAGCTCCGGAACGAGGCACTGCCAGCGCCCGGGCCCGGCGAAGCTTTGGTCCGCACGCTGTATTCAGGCATCAGCAAGGGCACGGAAATTGTGGTCCACACCGGCTCCGTCCCGCCCCGCGTGGCTGAGGAGATGCGCGCGCCGCACCAGGAGGGCACCTTCCCCTCGCCCGTGAAGTTCGGTTATCTCTCGGTGGGCATCGTGGAGGAGGGGCAAGACGGATGGGAGGGCCAGAAGGTCTTCTGCCTCAATCCACATCAGGACCGCTACGTCATTTCCACTGACGCCCTCACCAGGATTCCCGACGGCGTCCCGGCTCGCCGCGCCGTCCTCACTGGCACCGTGGAAACCGCCGTCAATGCCCTCTGGGAGGCCGGACCGAGGCTGGGGGACCGGATCGCCGTGGTCGGTGCCGGTCTGGTGGGCGGCATGGTGGCCACGCTCCTGCGCACGTTCCCGCTGGCCCGCCTCCAGCTCGTCGACGTGGACCCGGAACGTAAGCACTTGGCGGACCAGCTTGGCGTGGAGTTTGCCCACCCCGATGACGCCAAACCGGACTGCGACATCGTGTTCCACTGCTCCGCGTCCCAGGAAGGCCTCGAACGCAGCCTGCAGCTGGCCGGCGATGAGGGCGAGGTCATCGAGATGTCCTGGTACGCCAACCGCAAGGTCACGCTGCCGCTGGGTGAGGACTTTCACGCACGCCGGCTCTCCGTCCGGGCCAGTCAGGTGGGGGTGGTTGCCCGCGCACGGCGGCACCGCCGGACCACGGCCGAGCGCCTGGAATTGGCTGTTGAGCTCCTCAAGGACCCGGTCTTCGATGCCTTCCTCACAGGAGCCTCTCCCTTCACGGACCTGCCGGCAGTAGTCCAGAACCTGGCCGACGGCACGCTCGAAGCCCTGTGCCATGTGATCGAATACCCCAACGCTGACAGCCCAGGACGGTACAACCCCAGGCAGGACGGCCGTTCGGAAGCCGACCCCAAAGACAGGAAGTAGCCAGTGTTCAGCCTGACCGTCCGACGCCACTTTATGATCGCCCACAGCCTCCCGCGGGAGGCATTTGGCCCGGCCCAGGCCCTCCATGGGGCGACGTTCGTGGCGGAGGTGACGTTCCGCCGTCGTGCGCTGAACCAAGACTCGATCGTCCTGGACATCGGGGCTGCAGGCGGCATCATCGAGAACGTGCTGTCGGGCCTTAACTACAAAAACTTGGACGAGCACCCGGAGTTCGAAGGCAAGCTCAGCACCACCGAGGCACTTGCCGAGTACATCGCCCACGCCGTCGCAGCCAAGCTCAAAGATGACGACGACGGCCGCGAGCTCGCGGGGATCGACGTCACCCTGCGCGAAAATCCGGACGCGTGGGCAACCTGCACCTTCGACCTGTCCGCCTGACCCCATGCTGGTCAGGTTCCTGGTCCCCGCTAACGTCCGCCACAACTCCGGCGGCAACGTCTACAACGCGCGGCTCATCCAAGGCCTGAGGACGTTGGGCGTTGCCGTGGAGACTCTGGCGGTAGACGGCTCCTGGCCAGAGGCCAGCGCTAGCGAACGACGGCGGCTGGGCGTCCTGCTGGGCGCCGGGGACCCCGGGGTGGACCAACTGCGGGTGGAAATTACCCCAGAAACCGTCACCCTCGTGGATGGGCTGATTGCGTGCGGTGCCCCTGACGAACTGGAGTACGCCGCGGCCGCCGGACAACACATCTGGGTCCTGCAGCACATGCCGTCGCCCAGCCATCCCGATGGCGAAGGGCGGTCACTGCGGGCGGCCGCCGGAGTGATCTGCACCAGTTCGTCCGCAGCGGCCTCGGCGTCAGAAAAGCACGGGCTCCCCGCCAGCCGGGTCGCCTTGCCCGGGACGGACCCTGCACCGGTGGCGTCAGGTACGGCCCCGCCCCACATCATTGCGGTGGCCGCGCTGCTGCCCAACAAGGACCAGCTGCTGACCGTGGCCGCGCTGGCCAGGCTCCAGGACCTGCCGTGGTCGGCATCGCTGGTAGGAACGGACGACGCCGACCCCGCCTATGCGTCGCGGGTCCGGGCAGCCATTGCCTCCTATGGAATGGAGGGCAGGGTGCGCGTGACCGGCCAGCTCGTCGGGACCGCCCTGGCGGACGAATGGGACCGGACGGACCTGAGCCTGCTTGTGTCCCGGGCCGAAGCCTTTGGGCTTGTGGTGACGGAATCGCTGGCCCGCGGGATTCCCGTCATCGTGCGGGAGGGGACCGGTGCCGTGGACGCGTTGGGTTTGGCCGGCAGGCTCGCGGGAAGACTGGCCGGCAGACTGGACGGCAAGCCTGGTGGCGGGTCATACGCGGTGCCAGGCGCCGCCGTCGGACTCGCCGGACCTGAAGGTAACCTCCCGGACGTGCTCGCTGCCGTGATCCGGCAGTGGCTGGTGGACGGATCTCTCCGTGTCGGCTGGCGTGCGGCTGCGCTGGCTGCACGGGAACAGTTGCCCGGCTGGAACTCCACCGCTCGGAACGTCCTGGAGATCCTCGGTGTGCCAACCGAAGAAGCGCCCGCTGAAGAAATGCCAGCCGAAGAAGCGCCCGCTGAAGGGACGCCTACCGCCGCGGCGACTGCCGGTGGACAATAAGCCATGACCACGCATGCGATCTCCGCCGCCGGCCTGGGCGCGCAAGCCCCGGATCCGCAGATGCTCACCCCTGAACTCCTCAGGGCATGGGCCTGGCACAAGCAGGGCTTGGACGGCACGCTGCAGGGCGCGGACGCCGCCGACGTATTTACCAGAGCAGGCTGGGCCCGTTCCGTCGGCGGCGCCAACCCGTACCTCACACTCTTTGCCCGCGCCGGCACAAGCCGCGCGCAGGCGGATGCCGACGTTCTGTCCCTGAAAATCCATGAGCTGCCCACCGCCCGCGGCTGCACCTA
This sequence comes from Arthrobacter sp. AQ5-06, assembly GCF_003287955.1. GTDB lineage: Bacteria > Actinomycetota > Actinomycetes > Actinomycetales > Micrococcaceae > Arthrobacter. The sequence continues at coordinate 175,171 of NZ_QMKP01000004.1, forward strand.
TGTGCTGGGACACGATGACTTTTCCTGGGGCCTCCAGATCGGTCGGGACGCCGCCGTGGCGCCGTTCCGTGTGCTGGCGAGAATGGGCGTTGAGCGCGGTGAGATCACGCTGCTGGAAGAACAGATCCTCCACGCCCTGGCCGAAGCCGGCGGCCCGCTGGATCCGAAGCAGCTCAAGGATGTGCTGGGCGATTCGGTCCGGAACCTCGGCGAAGAGGGCAAAAAGAAGGGCGCCGCCACCACCTTGCCCACTGCTCTGGGCCTCCTGCAGGCGGACGGCCGGATCCGGCGAGTGCCCCTCAACGGCCGGCTGGATCAGCAGCGCTACGCCTACACGCTGTGGGGGCTGCCTGGCACCGCCATGGACGACGACGCCGCCCGCGGCCTCCTGCTGGAGTGCTATCTCGGCTGGACTGGAGGTGCCACAGTCAAACAGTCGCAATGGTTCACGGGGTTCACCCTGGCCCACACCAAGGCGGCGTTGACCACCATTGGGGCGGTACAGGTTCCCACCCCCAGCGGCGAGGTGCTGTGGATGATGCCCGACGACGTCGGGCGCCTTGCGTCGTTCGAGGCGCCGGCGGAGGAGCAGATTCAGTTGCTGGCCGGTACGGATTCGTTGGTCCTGCTCCGCAGGAACTCAGGGGATCTGTTTGCCGACCAGGACAAGGGAAAGAAAGTCCTGGGTTCCGCCTTGGCTTTGCAGGCTGACCTGCCGGACCATCCCATCTTCGACCGGGGCCGGATCATCGGGCTGTGGCAATTCGATCCCGGGAAAGCGCGGATTGCCCACTGGATCTTTGACTGGGCCACGCCAGCGGTATCCCGGCGCATCGCCGAGGTGGAGGCTTGGATCCGGGACGAACTGGGCGACTTCCGCTCGTTCAGCCTGGACTCACCGGCCTCGCGCCAGGACAGGATCGACGCCCTGGATTCCGCCGGGTGAGACTGGTTACAGCCGGCTGCGACCTGTTACGGCCTGCTGCGGTGTGCTGCGAAAAAGTCCTTAAGGACCGCGCCGCACTCCTCTTCCCTGACGCCGCCGTACACCTCAACCCAGTGATTGAGCCGGCGCTCGCGGAGGACATCGAACACGGAGCCCGCCGCTCCGGCTTTCTCATCCCACGCGCCAAAGACCACACGGGGAATCCTGGCCAGCACCACCGCGCCGGCGCACATGGCGCACGGCTCCAGAGTCACCACGAGCGTGCAGTCCGCCAGCCGCCAGCCGTCCCCGGTGCCGCCGTCGAGCTTGGACAAGGCACGCAACCGGTCCGCCGCCTGGCGGATGGCCACCACCTCAGCGTGGGCAGTGGGGTCCCCCAGCTCCTCCCGCTGATTCCGTCCGGAACCCAGCACGGCGCCGTCGGGCCCGATCACTACCGCGCCGATGGGCACGTCCTCGGTGGCAAGCGCGCGGCGGGCTTCGTCCAGGGCAAGACCCATCCATTCGAAGTGGTTCTTTTCTGCGGGGACCATGGCTCAATGATAGTTTCGAAGAATATCCAGCCTTACAAAGCATTGAGGCCAGGGAGGGCACCGTGGACACACGCAGAGACCGTCTGAGCCAATGGTTCAAACCGTATGCCGCACTGTGGACCACGCTCCTGGTGGGCGGCACACTCGTCGTTACCATGGCGCTGCTGGGTGCTGAGGTGTACGACAATGTGGTGGATGACAGGGGCCTGACGGCCTTGGATCTGCCCGCGCTGGAGGTGTCCCAGAACTTGCGGAGCTCTGCATTGGATGCCGTGGTAACGGCTTTCACCAATATCGGCGGGGGCATCGGCATGCCCATCCTGGCCAGCATCCTGACCGCATGGCTCACGTTCCTGAGCCGGACCTGGCGGCCCGTCATCCTGGTGGGCGGCGCGGCCGCCGTATCCACTTTCGCAACTACCGTCGGCAAGCGGCTGGTTGGCCGCACCCGCCCGGACCACTCCGAAGCGGTCCCGCCGTACGAAACCACGCCGTCCTTTCCCAGCGGCCACACCCTGAATACGACGGTGGTGATCGGGGTTCTGGTGTACATCATGTGCCTCCAGTTCGAAATGCTCTGGGCACGCATCACTGCCATCACCGCCGGGGTGATCTTCATCGTTGCGATGGGCCTGAGCCGGGTGTTCCTGGGCCACCACTGGCTGACGGACGTGATGGCCGGCTGGTTCCTGGGGCTTGCCTGGGTGGGCATGGTGATCCTGGCGCACCGGCTGTTCCATCTGCTGCGGAAACGAGAGCACGCGGGCCCGGCGCCCACGTTCGAACACCCCGCCCTGCGGGATGATCCGTCGAGCTGATTCCGGGCCGGAGGCTGTCCGGACGGGTGATAGTTTTGACATATGCGCACTCTCGTTGTGGACCACCCGCTGGTCGCCCATAAGCTCACCGTCCTCCGGGACAAGAACACTCCGTCGCCGGTCTTCCGGCAGTTGACGGAAGAGCTGGTGACCCTCCTGGCTTACGAGGCCACCCGCAAGGTCCGCACCCAGCCGGTCACAATCGAGACCCCGGTCAGCACCACAGTGGGCACCGCTTTCACCAAGCCCACGCCTCTGGTGGTCCCCATCCTGCGCGCCGGGCTCGGCATGCTCGAAGGCATGACCAAGCTGGTCCCCACCGCCGAAGTGGGCTTCCTGGGCATGGCACGCGACGAAGAAACCCTGGACATCATCACCTACGCAGAGCGGCTCCCGGAAGACCTGGCTGACCGGCAGATCTTTGTGCTGGATCCCATGCTTGCCACCGGCGGAACGCTGCGCGAGGCCATCAAGTTCCTTTTCAAGCGCGGCGCCTCCGACGTCACGTGCATTTGCCTCCTGGCCGCGCCGGAAGGCCTGGCCAAGCTCGAAGAGGAACTTGCCGAGGCCAATGTGACCATCGTGCTGGCCTCCATTGACGAACGGCTCGACGAGAAGTCCTACATCGTTCCCGGCCTGGGCGACGCCGGCGACCGCCTGTACGGCATCGCCGGCTAGTACGGGACTGCTCCAGGATTTAGGTCTTCCGCTTTCCTGCGGCCGCCGTTAGCCTGTGGCGCATGAACTGGAAACTTGAACTCGTTTTTGTGCCCGTATCGGACGTGGACCGCGCCAAGGATTTCTACGTCAACAAAGTTGGATTCAACCCGGATTTCGACGAGCGGCCCATGGATGGCATCCGCTTCGTCCAGCTGACCCCGCCCGGATCCGCCTGCTCCATTTGTATTGGCGAGGGCCTCAATGACGCCCCTCCGGGTACGGCCCCAAGCCTGCAGATGGTGGTCAGTGACATCCAGGCCGCCCACGACCACCTCAAGGGCAACGGTGTGGAGGTCAGCGACATTGACGTGCAGGGCTGGGGGCACTTCGTCTATTTCGCCGATCCCGACGGCAACAAGTGGGCGGTGCAGTACATCCCGGGTCGTGACGCCTAAGGCAAAATGGGCAGCATGAACATCCCCACACCTGCCGCCGCACGAACACTGACGTGCAGGGCCGTCCTTTTCGATATGGACGGCACGCTGGTGGACTCCACGGCAGTAGTGGAGGAGGTCTGGGGAGAATTCGCTGTCCGGTACGGTCTGGACATCGCCGAAATCCTGCGCACTTCGCACGGTGTCCAGGCTGCCGACACCGTGCGCCGGTTCGCGCCGGCTGGGGCCGACGTTGTGGCGCTCACTGCGGAACTCGGCTCGATGGAAAGGGTGCGGACTGCCGGTATCGTCGCGTTGCCGGGGGGCTGCCGAGATGCTCCGCAGCATCCCGGCCCAGGCGGTGGCGCTGGTGACCTCAGCGGACAGGAGCCTGGCGGACATCCGCATGGACGCTGCGGGACTGGCCATGCCGGCCACGGCCGTGACGGCGGACCTGGTCACATGGGGCAAGCCGCACCCGGAAGGGTATCTGAAGGCAGCCGGGCTGCTGGGCGTGGAGCCGGAGGACGCCGTGGTGTTCGAAGACGCGCCCGCCGGAATCGCGGCAGGTGTTGCCGCCGGTATCCGGACGGTGGCCGTGGGTCCCAGTACGGGCGATTTGCCGGCAGGCGTGCTCCATATCCCGGACTACAGTGCTGTGAGCGTCTCCGTGGAAACGGACGCCGCGGGACGGCAGATCATTTCTTTCCGGCTTTGAGGTCCGGGACCTCGATGATGCGCTTGCCCGCGCCGAGAGCAGGGATGACCTCCTCCGGAACCTCAATCCCTGCCTTGTTGCCGCTGCCCAGGATGGTGGTGAATTTCATGGCCAAAGTATGGCCCGGAGCCGCTGGGCTGGGAACCCTGACCGCCACGCCGGGAAAGCCCGGGGGCCGGAAGGTTCGGCTCAGTACCAGTTGTTCGACAGGTGGAAGTTCAGCGCGCCGCACGGTGACTGGTAGCGCTCCTGGATGTAGTTCAGGCCCCAGCTGATCTGCGTGCGGTAGTTGGTGAGGTAGTCCGCTCCGGCGCTCGCCATCTTCTCAGCGGGCAACGACTGGACGATGCCGTACGCGCCGCTGCTGGCGTTGGTGGCCGTGGTGGTCCAGTCGGATTCCTTGGTCCACAGCGTCTGCAGGCACTGCATCTGGTCAGCGGACCAGCCATAGGTCGCCAGCTGCCCGGCGGCGTAGGCCTGCGCTCCTGCGGGGTCATTGATGGCCACAACAGGGGCAGGGGCAGGGGCCGGGGCCGGTGCCGGGGCCGGGGCCGGTGCCGGGTCGGCAGCCTGGGGCGCGACGTTGATCTCGGCCGGTGCAGCTTCCGGAGTAGCCGGGGGCTGGATCTGGGCTGCTTCGAAGCTCAGCTTCGACTGGGCGCTGGTTTCTTCGGCGCCCTGGTCCGCACCGGCCGCAAGCGATGCAGACTCGGAAGCGTGTCCAGCGGCGCTGACTCCGATCAGCAGGGCGCACGCCGTGGCGAACACCGCGGCTCGCTGACCCACGGAGGGAATCCGGGCCACCTTGGACAGTGGGGACTTTGCTGCACCGAAGCGGGTCTGCTTGCGGTGGCTATCGGACTTTGGGCCGCCCTGCGGGCGCGTTTGTACCTTGAATTCAGACATGATGGATCGCCTCTCACGCCTGCGGAGTTAGATGTCGGGTTCGGATGAGGGCATCCGGCCACACGGCACAATCACGTGTTGGCTTAACCCCAAAGGGCGCACTTGGTGCCCGGGACGGTGGGTCCCCCGCCTCTGCCTCTGAAAACGGAATCCGGGAAGCGGCAGAGCTTGGCGTCATCCGGATATGCGGCCCGAACGGGAACCGCACCTGTTCGACGGTACAGGAGCTGGAAGCTTAAGTCACATTTTGGTAACAGGAATCACGACGACGGCGTGTCGCCTTGCTGCGCTCGGGCGTCGGCTGGTCGCGCCGCGGCGCCGGCAGGGAGGAGCAAGGCGAACTCTGTCCGTCCGGCCCGCGATGTCACTTCTACGCTCCCGCCGTGGGCCTCCATGATGGACTGGACCATGGATAGGCCCAGGCCGCTGGTGCCCTCCGACGCCCCGGCGCCCGAGGCCGGCGCAGTGCCCATGCGGGCCGCGTCTGCGCGGGCAAACCGGTAGAAAACATGGTCCACGAACTCCGCAGGGATGCCGCCGCCGTCGTCCGTTACCGTCACCGCGCGCTGCCATCGGCAGACTTCGTGACAGCGGTGACCACGGTGGTCCCGGGCGGCGTGTGCTTGCGCGCATTGGAGAGCAGGTTGACCAAGGACGTGGTCGTTTCCAGCTTTGCTGTGACGTCAGGTCGCCTTTCTCCGCACGCAACGACAGCGGGCAGTGCCACACGTGGCCGCCTGCAATTCCAGCACCAAGAACGCTTCTTGCCCTGTCCAGTTCACGGGCGATTGCCTGGTGCGGGATGCGGCCGCACCGGTATGATCCGGGATCATGAGCGCTGAGCCGACCACCACCGGAACCATCCGTGCCATCTTCCTCGATGTGGACGGTACCTATGCTGACTACGGCATCGTCCCGGACGGCCACGTACGGGCGGTCCGTGCAGCGCGGGAGGCCGGACACCGGGTCCTGCTATGCACCGGACGTCCCGTGTCGATGCTGCCTGGGAATATCCTGGGCGCGGGTTTCGACGGCCTCGTGGCCAGCGCGGGCGCCTACGTAGAAGTCGCGGGGGAGGTGCTCGTGGACCGGCGCTTCCCCGCGGACCTCGCGGCCCGGACGGTCGCGGCACTGGATGCACACGACGCCGTCTACGTCCTGGAAGCGCAGGAGTCTCTGCACGTGCCGCCGGCGGCGTCGGAGCGTCTGCGGGCCATCCTCGACGAACATTTCCGGCACGCGCCGGATGGCCGACCGGCAGGTTCCTCCGCCATCCTGGACGCGCTGCGCCCCGCCTCGGACCGCGCCGCCGTGCCCTTCGCCAAGGTCTCCGTGTTCGACTCCCCGGTCGCCATGGAGCAGCTGGTCGAGGAAATCGGCGAGGGCATCGCCGTCGTCGCGAACTCCGTTGCCGATGAAGGCCGGCATGCCGGCGAGCTGTACCAGCGCGGCATCAGTAAGGCGGACGGGGTCGCGTCCGCCATCGCGCATCTTGGCATTTCCCGCGAGGACACCATCGCGGTGGGCGACGGCGAGAACGACCTTGAGATGATCGCTTTCGCGGGAACCGGCATCGCCATCGAGGGATCTTTCCCCGAGCTCGTGGCGCTGGCCGACCGCACGGCCGCGCCTCCACAGCAGGAGGGGCTCGTGGCCGCCTTCGCCGAGCTCGGACTCATCTGAGTCCGGCCGTGCCGGGCCCGGACGAGTCGACGACTTGCCCGTGATACGAATCACGGCTCGGATTTCGTCAGCAGGCGATGCAGCCTGAAGGATTGTTACTCGGACACGGGGCAAGACCTGAGACACACGGTGACTTGTGGCTTGGGTCTTTTTTTGTGCCCGGAAGACGGAATGGACAGAAAGGACTGCGAATGAAGAGCTGCTCGAATTCGTCAGTGACCTAATGCCCTCGCGTTCGATTGCTAGCCCGCCGAGGCAGATGACCAGGGCAGGGGCAGGCACTTAGCGGTATTGCGGGGCCTTCGCTGTGGGCCATGGTGCCGGCTATCGAATTCTGTTGCCGGCTATCCAGACGCCCTGGATGTTGCGGGTGGCGGCGATGTCGTCCGTCGGGTCTCCTTCCACGAGCAGGAGGTCGGCGCGGCGTCCGGCTTCAATGGAACCGCGGTCGGAGAGGCCGAACACTGCAGCGGCCAGGCTCGTGGCACTTCGTAGTGCTTCTGTCGGGGTGAGGCCGGCTTCCACGAGCAGGCCGAGTTCGGTGTGGAGCGACTCGCCGTGGGGAACGTTGAACGGGGAGCCTGGATCCATGTTCGCGTCGCTTCCGGCTAGGATCGTGACGCCGGCGTCGTGGAATTTCGCGACATTGATTCGGGCGTTGCCGAAGTCCGGGACCGGGACCCCGGGCGGGAATGCACCCTCTGAGATTCCCCGCATCATCGTCAGCGTCGGGGACGAGACGATGCCACGCTCAGCGAGCCGTGCTATGAAGTGATCATTGAAGACACGGTCCATGGGGGCATGGGTGAGGACGTCGACACCGGCCGCGCACGCAATCTCTGCGGCGGCGGTATCGACAGCATGGGCGATAACAAGCAGGTTTGCCTCGTGGGCGGCCATGACGATCGCGGCTACGGTCTCTGTACTGATCGCTGCGGGCCCGAAATGTGCAGGATTCTCAACCACCACTTTGACGTAGTCCGATTCCTCCCAGAGACGGGCGGCGACAAAGGGCGAAGCATCCTGGGGCCCGGTGACCGTGCTGGAGGCGGGGAATCCCATTTTGACGGTGTGCCCGGCGCCCGGCGCGGTGGCCGGGATCCCGGCGCTCCGGACGTCGGGAAGCCTCTCGAGGTTGCGGAGGGCGTTGACGGCGTCGAGGTTCGGTGCTGCCATATCGAGCAGAGTCGTCAGGCCCCAGTCCAGAGAGCGCTCGAGGTGTTCGAGTTTGTCTACATGGACGTGTGTGTCGATGAGGCCGGGGAGGAGGGTGCCGCCACCGCCGTCGATCGTGGTGTCGGCGCTGGCCGGATCTCCGGATGAGATGAGGCCGTTTTCTATGAAGACTGTGCGCGGGGCGGTGAGTCCGGTGCCGTCAAAAACGCGGACGTTGGTGATTGCGGTCGCGGTGCTGTGTGCCATAGCGGATGAGTTCTTTCTGGTTGTGGATGCGTGCTGGCATGGGGCTAGTTACGCAGCCAGGCAAGGGTCTCTGCGTAGAAGGCGACGGTCTGTTCCGGCTGATCGTCACCGAGGAGGTCTTTGCCGACGCGGTAGCCGCGCTGGTTCAGATAGTAGGCGATCAGTGCGTAGGACGGCCGGAACTGGGCCAGGTCCTCAGCAGGAATGGTGATCATTTCCCCAGGAACCGAGGGGGTGATGGTATCCCGTTCGTAGACTGCGTCAAGGGACAGGACACCCCAGACACCGTCATGGCGTTCGACGCGGTAATTCAGGCGCGTGTAGGAGATCAGGTCGACGGCAACGTTGTCGAGGGTGATCTGGAACTCGACGGCGGCGGGGGCCTCGACGTAGCCCTTGTCACCGTGGATCTGCACGACGGGCGCGGCCATGCGGTGCACTGACTTGTCCCCGCGGCCGCTCATGTTCTCAGATGCGGTGACGAAGTCCGGTCCCGTTCCGTTGAACCAGCTGAGGTTTACCGTCGAGTCGGGGAGGAAGGCTGCGCGCATCTGTTCCCACCAACCCCTGTCCCGCCCTTGGCGTTCGTGAAGGATGAGTTGGGTGATTAAAGCGATGTCATTCATGGATAAAGTTCTCCTCTGGCGAGAGATATGGGATTCAGGTAGTGATTCGGCTTTCGACGGCGCTCACCGGCTTCACGCTGAGCGAAGGCTTCCGCGGGACCAAGAGGAATATCAGGGCGCCGATGACTGCCGGGATGACGAAGGCGTAGAAACCCGCGTTGGGCTGGCTCGGAATCAAGGTGATGACGAGGGCCAGATAAGTCGGGCCGACGATCGCGCCGAAGCGTCCGATGCCCAGGCTGAACCCCAGGGCAGTTCCCCTTATACGGTCGGGATAGTACTGCGCAACGAAAATGTTGATGACGTTCTGTGTTCCCAGTGTGCCCATGCCCGCCAGCGCTGAGAGTCCGAGCAACAGCCAGTAGGGCTGCTGTGTGGTGAGGCCGAGCATGGCGGCGGCCGCGGCGACGAAGCACAGGATCACCGTCATTTTGAGGTGGCCACGATCTGACAGGAGCGTAATGAGGATGGTGCCGACGATGGCGCCGATGTTGAAGGTCATGGAAAACTCGAGTGAAGATCCCAGACCATAGCCGCGCTCCATCATGAGCGTTGGCAGCCAGGTGCTCGCGCCGTAAACAAGCACCAGCCCTAGGAAGGTTGCAACCCAAAAGAGGGGTGTTGCCAGCCTAAAGCCCGGGCTGAATAGCTCTGCGACTGTATTTTTCTGCGTTGATACGGATGGCGTCGCGGATTCGGCCTTTACCGCGCTGGGCAGGTAGGACGGCACCACGCGGAGGACGGCCGGTACTAGCAGCAACGGCAGCACCCCGAGCGCAAACAGCCATTGGAAGTCGGCCACTGGAAGCAACGCGCGGCCGATGAAGGCCGACAGCAGGCCACCGATCCCGATTCCGCTGAGGACAATGCCGGTACACAACGACTTGCGCCGGGCCGGTGCCCAGTCCGAAACAAAGGCTACCGCTAGCGGAACAAGGGATCCGAGGGCGAGCCCGGTCAGGAAACGTGAGACCGTGAACGACGTTACGTCGGGGGCCAGCGCGCTGAAGAGCATGCAGAGTGAGATCCATACGAGCGAGATCGCAATGGGCAGCTTGCGGCCGAAACGGTCACCGGCCCAACCGGCCACGATGGCGCCCAAGGGCATGCCCAAAGATGTGACACTCCCGATGAGCCCGAGGGTGGTGATCTGTACATCCCAATCCGGATGTTTCAGCAGCGACGGGCCGACTGCCCCGAGTAAGAAGAGATCGGATCCATCGATGCACAGGATTAGTGTGCCAAGGATTACTAGCGGTACGGTGCGGACACCCCGCGATGTTTCTTTAGTCGTCATTGACCGGCCTTTGTGCGTTGTAGGAATTCAAGGAAGGTGCTATCTAGCAGGGGGTGAAAGCGAATGAAGCAGCACCGCGGACCTGATCCAGGATTGCGGCGATGCTTTCCGGGGCAGGTGGCCGCGCGATGCTAAGACGGCGTCGAGTTCCAGGTCGTCCGGGTTCTCGAACTAATCCGGAGTGACCACCCAGGGGGCCGACGGGTCCGAAGTCCGGGAAGGACTTGCCCAGGCCGAACTGCGGGGCCAGGCCCCGGAGCTGGGACATCCTCGGTGACCGCGCCCGTGATGCAGGTCGGGAAGTTGGTGAATACCGGCGTCTCGGGCTGGGCGAATCCGGACTGCTTTGCGTGATCGGAGTAGTTCAAACCGCTCATGCACCCCGGCCAGGTCCGGACCGAAACGGCCCCCACCGGCCTTCCACACATCGACACCCCGGTCATCGGCGGTGATGACAGTCGCACGGCGGGCATGATTGGCGAGACGCATGGCTCTCCTAAGGGTGATGGTGAGGATGGTGACGGGGCGGGCTGTGGAGGACTTCCTGACACGCTCCCGAACCGTCTGCACTGATAGTTGCATCACGTTCCATGACGATGTAGGAGACTTTCATTGATTGGCAGAATCGGAAAAATGAGGCAGAGCAGCGATGAATGAGCAGCGAAAACCACGGGGCCGGCGGCCGGTTGTAGGAGAGCCGGTCCTGGATCGTGCCTTTAGGCTCCTAACGGCTTTCAGTGCCGAAGACGCCCAGCTTTCGCTGACATCGCTCAGTGCAAGGACGGGAATTCCGTTGAGTTCGGTTCTTCGCCTTTGCCGCAAGCTCGGGGAACTTGGGATGCTTGAACGCACTACCGGCGGTGACTACGTCATCGGTTTAAAGCTCCTCGAAGTAGCCTCGCTGGCTCCTCGGGGCCACGGTCTTCGCGCGGTTGCCATGCCATTCATGGAAGATCTGCACCATGCCACGAATCACCATGTGCTGCTCGCTGTGAGGGATCGCGACGAGGCTGTCCTGGTCGAGCGGCTGTCCGCCCACGAAGCAGGAATGATCATGTACCGTATCGGTGGCAGGGTGCCGCTTCATTCCACGAGCGTCGGTCTAGTGCTGCTGGCGTATGCCGATCCGGAATTAAAGGAGGAGATACTGAACCGCAAACTCACCCTGGAGCCCGAGGGGCAGGATGTTTCGTCAGTGGAGCTTCGGGCACGGTTAGCTTCGGTCCGTCAGCAGGGCTTTGCAGTTGCTACCAGGCCCTTGCCGGAACCTGCGACGTCGGTTGCGGCGCCTATTTTCGGCCCAGGTCAGCAGATTATCGGCGCAATGTCCGTCCTAGGTCCGGTGGGGGTCATCGAGCCGCGTGTCATCATCCCCGCCTTGGTGGCGGTGGCGCGCTCCATTTCACGCGCCGCAGCGTCGGGCAACACTGGTGCGACCGGACACGAAGGGGGCGCTGACTAGCCCCGCTGGCTTCAGTCAGTCGGATACTGCCGCGTCTGACCTTCCCGGCGTGGGCGCCGCCGGTTGGCCCCGGTGTGGATGTGCACGACGTCCCTGGCGCCTTCCCGGTCCCAGGCTTCCATGGCATCGGCCCTCCGTTCGTCGAACTTGAATCTTTCTTCCAGAAGGCGCGGAAAACTCTGGTCCGCAGCTGCCGCAGCATAACCGTGTGTCGCTCGAGAATTTGAGCAAGCCCAGGAAGTCGCGAGATGAGGACGACGGGCTCTCGGGCACTTCGCCCGGCCCGTTCGGCTCACGTACGGGAGCTCTGCAAGTGCGAATAGAGGGATGTGAGCGGCGGGACGGCAGTTGTTGCGATAGGCGGCGATCCGGGTGATCGCCTTGTGCCGTCCCGCCGCAGTCTCTGGGGCTCTCTGAGCTTCTCAGGTCTGCGGTCGATCCTGAGATATTCGGGAATCCACCCGCCAGATGTCGATCCCATCGTCTTGATGAATCATGACGCGGCCGTTTCCACTGCACAGGTGGATCCACATGGTGGAGCCGTCTGCGGTGATGTCGTCGATCCATCCGGTGCCGGCCGTTTTGGGTCCGCGGCGAAGCTCAACGAATTCCCCACGCCACAGGTGCTTCCACAGGCGTATCAGGAGTGGCTGGCTTCGCCGTTCCGGCAGGCTGCCTGCTCCCGTCGTCCGTGTGGTCGTTGAAAGCCTGCTGTCGGTCCTGGGCGACTGGGGCGTGGCGCTTTTCCTAGGGGGTGCCACGGCGACCGCGCCTTTTCCGTTCATGTCGGTTCCCGTTCAGGTAGCAGCCGCGTTTAATTTAGACGGCTTCGAGGACGCTGACGTAGTTGGCGATGCCTACGCCGCCCATGTTCTGGACGGCGGCGCGGCTCGGGTTGGCGAGCTGCATGTCACCTGCCGTGCCGGTGAGCTGCATGGCGGCGATGACGTGTTGGGATACGCCGGTGGCGCCGACGGGGTGGCCCTTGGCTTTGAGTCCGCCGGAGACGTTGATGGGCAGCTTCCCGTCCTTGAAGACCCAGCCTTCCTGCACAGCGCGGGCGCCCTGGCCCGGTTCGGTCAGGCCCATGGCCTCGTACATGAGCAGTTCGGCGATGGTGAAGCAGTCGTGGACCTCAGCGAAGTCCAGGTCCCCGAGTTCGACGCCGGCCATCCCCAGCGCGCGCTGCCAGGACACCCGGGTGGCGGCGAAGGCGGTGGGGTCGCGGCGTTCGGCCGGGAAGAAGTCGTTGGCGTGGCCGAAACCGGCGAGCCTTACCGGCGCAGTTGCCCCACCGGTTGGTGAGACGGACAGCACGACGGCGGCGGAGCCGTCGGACACGGGGGAGCAGTCGGTGCGGCGCAGCGGATCGGCGACCATGGGGTTCTTGTCCGAGACGGTGCGGCAGAACTCCTCGCCGAGGTCCTTGCGGAGCTGGGCATAGGGGTTGTCGACGCCGTTGCGGTGGTTCTTCGCTGCGATGGAGCCCAGCACGTCGCCCAGCTGTCCGTCGCCGCGACCGTAGCGCTTTTCGTAGTGCTTGGCGACGTCAGCGAACAGGCCTGTGAAGCCGGTGGTGGACGTCTGGCCGGCCATGTCGTAGTCAGCGCCCAGCAGGGCAGCGCCCACAACGTCGGCGCCGGCGTGCGTCATCTTCTCGGCGCCGATCACCAGCACAGTCTTCGCCGTCCCGGCCAGCAGCGACTTGGTGCCCTGCTGGAACGCGGCCGAACCGGAGGCGCAGGCGTTCTCCACACGCGTGGCGGCGACGTTGGCCAGCTGGTCCGAGACCTGCAGTGCCAGGGATGACGGGAACGCCAGCGGCATCATGCCGGAGTTGAACTGGCCGAGATAGATCTCATCGATCTGTCCGGGTTCGATGCCTGCGTTGGTGATGGCGTCGGTGGCCACCTGGACGATCAGGGACTCGAGGGTCTCGTCGGTGAGTTTGCCGAAGCGGCTGTGGCCCCAGCCGGTGAGCAGGACATCCTTGCCGAACTGTTCCTTGAGGCTCATGCTGTGGCTCCTTCCAGGGTTGATTCGTTCAGCGTTGATTTGTTCAGTGCGGGCTCATCCTGGTCAGAGTCCAAGGCGACTGTGAACGCGGCCTCGGTCTTTTCGCGGACTTCTTCCACGGTGACCCCCGGCGCAAGGCGGGTCAGCGTGAGCTGCCGCCCGCCGTCGTCGTCCGATTTCACGATGTCAAAAACCGCCAGGTCACTGATGATCCGGTCCACGCAACGCAGGCCGGTGAGCGGCAGGGTGCACTCGGTGACGATCTTTGCCGTGCCGTCCTTGGCGTTGTGTTCGGTGAGGACCACCACGCGCGGAGTGCCGGCAACGAGGTCCATGGCGCCGCCCATGCCCTTGACCATTTTGCCCGGGATGGTCCAGTTGGCGAGGTCGCCGTTGCCGGAGACCTGCATGGCGCCGAGGATGGCCACCTTGACGTGGCCGCCGCGGATCATGCCGAAGGAGGTGGCGGAGTCGAAGATGCTGCCGCCGGGCAGGACGGTGACGGTCTGCTTTCCGGCGTTGATGAGGTCCGCATCCTCCTCGCCCTCGTAGGGGAACGGGCCCATGCCCAGCAGGCCGTTTTCGCTCTGCAGGACCACGCGGACGCCGTCGGGCAGGTTGTTGGCCACCAGCGTGGGAATGCCGATGCCCAGGTTCACGTAGTCGCCGTCGTTCAGTTCCTCGGCCGCGATGGCAGCCATTTCATCCCTGGTCCAGGCCATGGGGTTCTCCTTGGGGTTCAAAGTTTGTGGGGGCTCATTGTTCGTTCGCGCTGTGGGGTGGGGCAGGCCGGGGTTGACGTTCAGGCGGGGACTGTTGCCGCTTCCCGGGAGCGGACGGTCCGCTGTTCGATGTCCTTCGCCCGGCCGCTCGCCTGGACCAGGTGCTGGACGTACACGCCAGGGGTGACGATGTGGTTTGGATCCAGTGCGCCCGGCTCCACGATGAGTTCGGCTTCGGCGATAGTTACCAGGCCTGCGGTGGCCACCACGGGGTTGAAGTTCCGGGCCGTGTAGCGGTAGATGAGGTTCCCGTCCGTGTCAGCGGTGTGCGCGTGGACCAGGGCGACGTCGGCGCGGATGGCCCGCTCCTGGACGTACGTTTCGCCGTCGAACTCCGCCAGCGGTTTGCCTTCCGCGACCAGCGTTCCCACGCCGGTCTTGGTGTAGAACGCCGGGATGCCGGCGCCGCTGGCGCGGAGGCGCTCGGCCAGGGTGCCCTGCGGCGTGAACTCCACCTCGAGCAGGCCCGCAAGGTACTGCTCGGCAAAAAGCTTGTTCTCGCCCACATAGGAGGCGATCACCTTGCGGACCTGGCCGGCCTCGATCAGCACGCCCAGGCCCTTGCCGTCCACACCCATGTTGTTCGACACCACTGTCAGGTCGCGGACGCCGGAATCACGGACGGCCTCGATCAGGTCCGCCGGGATGCCGCTCAGGCCAAATCCGCCGACAGCCAGCGTCATGCCGTCCCGCAGAACATCGTTCAGGGCCTCAGCAGCGCCGGATTTCAGTTTTGACATCGCATCTCCTCGTTGAGCTGTTTTGGATTCGTCCGGCTGGACTGGTCTTGGATGTGCCCGCCCGGCGAGTACCGTCTGGAGGCAGCTCGGCTATCATTCCACTTTATGGACACATGCCTTGGGCTTTGAGCGTACGGGTGGTCCATCTCCCCTGTCAAGGATGTAACGGACGGCGAATCTGGCGGTTTTACAGTGTGGACGGTAGGCTCAGTTGTGTCCATAATATGGATTGAATCGTTGAGGAGAGCCATGAACCATGTACCCGTCCAAGGAGCCCAGGTAGTCAGCCGCATCGCCGGACTGCTACGCATCGTGGGCCGCAAGCCGGAGGGGAGTTCACTCGTGGAGCTGGTGCGGGAGTCGGGCCTGACCCGGCCGACGGTCCATCGGCTCCTGACCTCATTAGCATCCGAGGGACTCCTAGACCACAGTGCCCGGACGGGCAGCTGGGTCCTGGGCCCGGAGATCCTGTTGATGGGTTCAGTGGCCTCCGCCCGGTTCCCCCTTGAGGACATCGCCAGGCCCAGCCTGCGCCGGCTCGCCGGGGAAACAGGTGAGAGCGCCTTCTTCTCCATCCGCAGGGGAGCCGAGACCGTCTGCCTGCTGCGAGAGGAAGGCAGTTTCCCGGTGCGCTCGTTCGTGCTGCATGAGGGTGTCAGGTTTCCGCTGGGCGTGGCCTCGGCGGGCACGGCCATCCTGGCCTTCGTTCCGGAGCACGAACAGGAACAGATCCTGGCGGACTGGCCAACCCACGCCGGACAATTCGCGGACGGCCACCCTGAGGCCGTGGTCCGGGCCAGCCTGCACCAGACGCGCCAGGCGGGCTATTCCGTCAACCCGGGGCTGGTGTTGGAAGGCAGCTGGGGGATGGGCGCAGCCGTGTTTGACCAGGCAGGCCGTCCGGCATGGGCGCTGTCCCTGACCGGCATCGAACCGCGGTTCCGCGAAGACCGCCGAGAGTTCCTTGGCCGGCTCCTGATGGAAGAGGCCCACCGGATTAACGGGCGGCTTCAGCCCGCAACCGGGTAACGGGAATGGTACTCGGGCGCTGTTAGCTGTTCAAGGAAGTGTCTGACAGATCTCTTCGGGGTGCGGATGGTTGGATGCCCGTGTTGTGGATGTGCATGATCTGCATGGCGGCATCCCGGTCCCGGGCTTCCATGGCGTCGGCCATCCGTTTGTAGAGCTCGAACCTTTCTTCCAGGAGCCCGGGCAATGGCTGGTCCCCGGGCGGCCGCAACGTCACGGCGTGCCGCTCGAGAATTTCCAGCAGCCCCAGGAAAACCGTCCGTAACATCGAGCTCGGCGAAATGCTGGCGACACGGGCCTGGAAGCGCCAGTTGCCGTGCAGAAACGCCGGGACATCGCCGTCGGCCATGGCCTGCTTCATTGCCTTGACTTCATTGCGCATGACCAGGATGTCGGCCGCCGACGAGTACATCAGGGCGTCTTCGATGACCAGCGGGTCCAAAACGTTGCGCATCCGCAAGGCGTCGGCCACGATGTGCTCGCTGTCATCGATGGCCAGCATCTGGTTTCCCATCCGGACCAATGGAGTCTGTCGGGCCGCAAAAATCCCGCCGCCCGGACCGCGGCGGAGAGTAACCACGCCACGGCCCTGCGCAATTTTCAAAGCTTCGTTGAATGTGCCCACCGACACCGAACAGCGCTGCCGGACCTCATCTTTGCTCCCCAGACGATCATCCGAACCCGCGGTAGCGGCAAGTTCGGCGATCAGATTAGCCGCCATCTCCGCACGGTTCGTCGGGGCGGGCCTGATGGCATCGCCGTGGGAGGAAAGAGACCTCCAGAGATCACGGCCGATGGCGGTGGCCTGGGGGGCTGCGTCCGTGCTCACGGACCCTCCTTCTAATCGGATCAATTCATCATGATTATCTTACGCACTGTTGACACGGCAGTGCACCCGAACCGATCATTATGATGATCATGCTCATTTTCATCAGCTGCTCGGGACGCCCACCCAGGAGGAAGACACGATGCGCTTCATTGAAAGAACAGTGCAACGCTCAGTGGCCGCGCCCGTATATAGGAGTAAGAAGTACACCTCACTCCGGTCGAACAGCGCGGAAAAAAGATTCTGCTGAGAGAGTCATCAGCCTCTGCCGAGAGTGCCGACATGCCAGTTCCTGAAGTCCTGATCAGCGCCGATGCTCTCTCCAGGCTGCGGGGTTACCCGTTCCCAGACTGGGAGCAACTTTGTGGAACTGAAGTGGACGTGTACCTGGACTCGGAATTCGTCCGGAGGGGAGTGGTGGACGCTACCACAGCAGACGGAAGAATCATCTGGATTGGCGCCCAGGGCGTGTTTAGCCGGACACTCATGGAAAAAACGCAGGGATATGAGGTCTGGATCACTCCAACCGAGGAACTAGGCCCGCGAAACGCCGCCCCAGCCTCAGAGGCCGCGGACAGCGAGTAACCGCCAGCACCTGCTGATGACCCTGAGCAGTACCTACAGTATGCCGAGTGCACTGTAAGGTCCGCTCCGGGCCGCACCGATGACGGGTCTGATTTCGTTGTTCGCGACGGGCAGGGCGCCCGCCGAGAGGCCCAAGCTGAATCTCGAGCGGCCTCACGATCTGCCGGCCCATGAGGGTGCGTTCTTCCGCTCCTCGACGACGTGACTTCGCCCCTCGTGTTGACCGTCGACGGTTACCCCGAAGGGTGTTGCTGGCCCTCGGCCGCTGGCAGAACGCCTCGCTCGGCGAAGATGCGCTTGGCGACCACAATCGCGTTGAGGGCCTTGGGAAAGCCGCAGTACGCGGCTGCATGCGTGATGGCTTCGACGATCTGTGCGGGTGCCAGGCCCACGTTTAGGGACGCATTGACGTGCACGTCGAGCTGGGGCTCGCACCCTCCCAAGGCGGTCAGTATGCCGAGGGTGACGAGCTGGCGCTGCTCCGGGGCCAGGTCAGGGCGGGCATACACGTCGCCGAAACCGTGGGCAACGACATGGTGAACCAACGCGGGGGCGACGTCGGCGAGAGACTCGACTACGTTCCGACCACCATCGCCGGCGACGCGGGCAAGTATTTCGGATCCGCGCTCGTAGCGGGCTCGCTCGCTGTCCTCCGCCAGGATCCTGCTGTGGATGGATGCGGACGTGAATGCGGCGTTCATTCGTGTACTCCTTTGCTCAAGGTCGGGCCCGCGAGCTAGTCGTTGTGTGAGATCTTGGTGGTCCGAGCAGAGAGACGGGCGATGGAAGCCTCCACGCGCCATCGGTGCTGATCCGACAGCTGACGACACCGTCGCATGGTTGCCGGGCCGCCGCGGGGACGTCGCCGCGCACGGACTGCTGCTGACCCGAGGACTCGCGGTCGACGGAGTCGATCAGACTTGTCCGCTGGCAGCAGCGCGGCGTATCACCCGACAGTTATTTCCCTCCGAACGCCTCCGCGATTGAAACACCGGACTCGCCTCCTTCGCTGTACGCGAGGCGAGGGCCTTGGAGGCAATATCCTGTTCGGCGCGGAAGCAAACACCCGCTGGGGCCGACGGCCATCACCCCTTCAGCCGGGCCGGGCCGCGAAGGGGTGATGGCATCGGAGATTACGGGAGGGCGGGAGCGGCCTCCAGGTCGGCGCCTGTTGGGCGGTGTGCTGACTTGTGGGCCAGGTAGAGGCCTGCGCACAGGATCAGGCACAGCACGGCCGAGACCGAGTACAGCGTGAAGATGCCGGCGGGGCCGCCGGCGGCGAAGGCGGTGCCGCCGAGGACGGGCCCGAGGAAGGAGCCGGTGAAGGCCATCGAGTTCGTGAGCCCAAGAATGGTGCCGCGGGAGTGAGGGGCGACCGCGCTGGTGGCGGTGGCGTTGATGAGGTTCTGCGTGGAGTGCCCGCCGATGCCCATCAATGCGACGGACACCAGGGCGAAGCCCATGGATACGGGGCCGAGCAGGATGCCCAGTAGCCCGGCCAGGGTCAGGACGGCGCAAAGGATGCCAATCTTGGCCGGTCCCACTTTGTCGGCCGCGGTCGCGGTGAACCAGGAGCCGACGACGGCGGCGCCTGTGAGGGTAAAGGCGAAGATGAGTGCCTGGGTGAGGCTGAAACCGAGTGTTTTCATGGATTCGGCGAGCCAGACGTTCAGGCCCAGCCAAGTCACCATGTTCGTTACCGCCGCGAGGGCGACGAAGAGGACGAGGATCCATCCACGACCTTGAAAGAGCGCGGTGAACTTCTGTGCCGGGGCCAGGGTGGTGTCGCGGACCTCAGCGGGTTCGCTGACTCGGACGTAGAGGAGCACAGCCAGGATCACCAGGGTCATGCCGGCTCCGAGCCAGAACATGGACCGCCATCCCCATAGCGGCATGAGGAAGATCCCGAAAACGGCGGCGAGGGTGCCGCCGAGGGGGACGCCCGCCATGGTGATGGTGATGACGAGGCTTCCGCGTTGTTTGGGTGCGTGGTTTCGTGCCAGGGTCATGGCTGTGGTGACGGCTCCGCCGACGCCGATGCCGGTGATGAGCCGTGCCAGGCCGAGGAATTCCGGTGTGGTCGCCAAGGCGGCGAGGGCTGAGCCGAGTGCGAAGACTGCTGCGGCCAGGGCCATGATCCGGTGGCGGCCGTGTCGGTCGGCGAGGGCGGTTCCGACCAGGACGCCGATCAGTGCCCCGGCGTAGACGATGCCGCCGACAAGGCCGGTGGTCTGCTCGTCGATTTGTAGTGATGTGTCGGTCAGCAGCAGGGGTACTACGGAGCCGAAGACGATCAGGTTGTAGCCTTCCATGACTGTGACCAGCATGCAGATGGCGATGACGGCTTTGTCTGAAAGAAAGCGCCGGGGGCTGCCTGATCGGCCGGTACGGGCGGTCTGGACTGGTGAATTCATTGCTGGTTCCTTTGTTTGGGCACGACGATATGCATGAGGGTTCAACATGAGGTGGTTCGGGGATGGTGGAGTCTCAGCCAGGGGAGTGGGTGATTATCCGTTTATTAGGACTGGAGTACGCGGTGTTCGCTCCACACCCAGCCCTTGGAGGCTGGGGTGAACAGTCCCCGGTATTCGCCGACGGTCTCGCAGGTCGGTTTTGGGCCGGCCAAGGACCATCGTTGGTATCTGGCTTGGTATGCGATGTCTGGGCCGTCGGCCTGAACCAAGAGGTTGCTGATCAGGTGCCGGGTCGGCGCTGGATTGCGGAAACCTGCAGTGTAGAGGGAGACGATCGAGTCGGTGCCGACAAGCATAGGCTGGTCTCTAAAGTGGAGTCTGGCGTTGCCGAGCAGCCGCCCTGCTGCTGCGGCGTCATGGTCATCCATAGCGAGGCAATAGAGTGCCAGCGCATTCCCGACAAGGTGTCGGTACCCGGCTGCGGGCACGATGCCCGCAGCCGGGTCAAGGGCCGGTGTCACCGGCTTGAGCCGGAGAGTTCCAGCGGGACGCTGGCGGCTTTCCTGGGTTGAAGATCGGTCAGGAAGTCTCCGACCAGTCCAGCGACATCGCCGGCTAAGGCACTGCCGTAGACGTAGAAGTCCGGCCTGATCAGCACCGCGTCGGCCGCGATCTCGTCAAGCCACTGCGAATAGGCGCCGCTGCTGTCGATTGCCATGTACTCTGCCGGTGCTTGCCCCAGGGCAATGGTCTGGATACCAACAGATTCCAAGGCGGCCTTGGCATTTGCCGGCAGTTCCGAGGCGAGAGCTGCATTCTTAAGAAGCAGGGTCCCGCCGCTGCCGAAGACGTCATCGAAGAGGCCTTCGCGTTCCATTCCGCGGACGACGGCCTGGATGGAGAGAGTCCCTCCGGGGCCTTCGCTGCGGAAAAGCCCGTCGCCCAGGCGGGGGGCGGGGTGGGCTGGCATGCTGATGCCAGCTGCGATGTCGGCGGTCATCTTCTCGTCCCGCCTTGCCGCGTCGGCGGGGTCGGTGAGGCAGATGATTTCTCCGAGCTGCATGGAGCGTTCGATGAAGTGCCGGACGTGTTCTGAGCGTTCCGGTCCGTAGGAGTCCAGGATGGATTCGTCGGCCCGGCCAGTGAGGACCAGGTCGAGCTTCCATTCCAGATTCGCGGCGTCGCGCAGGCCTGAGCTCATTCCCTGGCCGGCGAAGGGCGGCATCAGATGGGCTGAGTCGCCGGCCAGAAGCATCCGGCCCTTGCGCCAGGCATCGCACCAGCGTGCCTGGAAGGTGTAGACCGTGCGGCGTTCCAGCTCTGCTGTATCGGGGGTCACGCCCCAAGGTTTGAGCAGTTCCCAGACGCGTGCCTCGCTGTTGAACTCTTCCTTGGTCTCGCCGTCGAGGCGGAGGAATTCGAACCGCCGCCGTCCAGGGCCGCCGGGTACGAGCGTGGTGGGCCGCCGGGGGTCACAGACTTGCAGCGCCGGGGGGTCAATGTGCATCGGGACCTTGGGCAGCAGGTCGATGACCAGCCAGTCGTGGAAGTAGCCTAGGTCCGTCATGGTGGTTCCCATCCACTGGCGGACTTTGCTGTTTGCACCGTCGGCGCCGACAACATACTGGCCGGTGAGTGAGCGCCGTTCCCCTTCGGAATTGCGCACATGGAGGGTGATCTGTTCGTCGGTCTCCTGCCGGGAGTCCGCTTCCCAGCCGCGCAGCAAGGTGACGGATCCGAGAGCGGAAACCTTTTCGTGAAGGAACGCCTCGACGCTGGGCTGGTGGAAGAAGTAGCTGGTGTTCCAGCCTGATCTTCCGCCGCCGCGCCATTCCAATTGCAGCAGGGGCTCACCTGCTGCGTTGCGCCACTCGTAGAAGTCGTCGTAGGCCTCGACGGCGTGGGACATCTGCTCCGGGGAGGCATCCAGAGACTGCAGCAGCCGGGCGATTTCATCGTCGAAATGGACCGCGCGCGGCAGCGGGTAGCTGACCAGCTGCCGTTCGACCACCGCGACGCGGTGCCCCCGCCGTCCGAGCTGCAGGGCAAGAACCCGGCCCACCGGGCCGTACCCGACGATGATCACGTCGAAGTCTTCTGCGGCCGGGGTCTTCAGCTGTTCCAGGCCGCCCGCAACCATCGGCACGTTGACTTCGGTCAGCTGATGGGCCGCCACGCCTGCGGTGGCGTAGGGATCCTTCGCCAGTTCGGCCTCGAGGTACTCCCTGTCCTGGACGAGGGAGAGCAACACGCCACCGTCCCGGGTGGTCTTGCTGCCCGCCGCTGCGATCAGGCCGGAATCGACGGCGGCCTGGAGCCACTCAATATGTGCTTGGCGGTGAACAGCCACGACGTCGGCGGGCACGGTGTAGCTGATGTTAATGACAAACATGGGAAGCCTTTCAGACATCTTTGTCTTTTCCGGTTTAGACCGGTTGTTTGTGGAGCCCGAGGGCGGTGGGTGCGTGGGTGCCGGTCATGAGGGCGGCGAGGTCGTCGGGTTCGAGGAAGGAAGGGGGCGGGGGTGGGCCCCAGTTGAAGAGGCCCTGGGCGCCTTCGAAGGTTTCGGGGGTCCAGATTTCGTCTTCGGGGATGCAGTCCATGTCGGAGTAGTACTCGGAGAAGTTCCCGGCGGGGTCTTTGAGGTACCAGAAGAAGTTTGAGCCTGCGTGGTGGCGTCCGAGTCCCCAGATGTGGCGTTCGGGGTTGTTTTCCAGCATGGCTTTCGCTCCGCGGCCGACGTCGTCGATGTCATCGACCTGCCAGGAGGTGTGGTGCAGGAAGTTCACGGGTGCCGCGAGGGCCAGGACGTTGTGGTGGTCGATGGAGCAGCGCATGAACGCGCCCTTGTCGGAGATGTAGTCGCTGACTTTGAAGCCGATACCTTCGGTGAAGAACCTCATCGTCGCTTCGAGGTTTACGGTGCCGATCACGGTGTGGCCGAGCTTGCGGGGCTTGATCCGGGTGTCGCGGACGACGCCGGGGGCCCGGCCCCAGCGGTCGATCCGGCCGGGACCGTTGTAGGGGGTGGCGGGGGTTTTCTCCTGCGCGATGCGCGGGGCCACATGGATGCGGGCGGTGAACCCGGAGACGGGTTCGGTGGCGAGCAGTTCACTCCCGTTGTGGCTTATCGGGACACCGAGGCGGGTCATCTGGGAGGTGACTTTGGCGATGTCGTCGTCATGGTCGGCGCCGACGCCGAGTTCGACCAGGCGCCGGGTGGGGGCGTGGACGATTTTGAGCTGTTCACCGCCGTCGCGGGTTCCGAACGAGTTGTTGCCTAGGGGGTCCAGGCCAAATTCCTCGTAGTAGGCGGCTGTTTCGGTGACGTTCGGCACACCCATCACCACGCGGGTCAGGCGGTGCAGTGACATGGGATTACTCCTTTGTATCCGTAGTTGGTGTTGATGCCCCGGTGAGGGGTTGTTCGAGGTCAGCTGCCCGGGTGCAGTGCCCGGGTGCAGCTGACCCGGTTCAGTTGGAGGCGGTGGTGAAGGTCTGGGTGATTTCGCCGATGCCTTCGATCCTGGAGACCAGGGTTTCGCCGGGCTGGATGAAGCGCTGCGGGCTCCGCCCGAGGCCAACCCCAGCGGGGGTGCCGGTGAAGATGATGTCGCCCGGGAGCAGGGTCACGGTGTGGGAGAGGCCCTCGATGAGGGCCGGGACGGAGAAGATCAGTTCGCTCGTGCGGCCCTTCTGGACTTCTTCACCGTCGATGCTGCACCCGATTTCCAGGTCATCCGGGTTCCCGAACTCGTCGGGGGTGACCAGCCAGGGACCGATCGGTCCGAAGCCGG
The DNA here is from genome assembly GCF_003287955.1 of Arthrobacter sp. AQ5-06. Taxonomy (GTDB): domain Bacteria; phylum Actinomycetota; class Actinomycetes; order Actinomycetales; family Micrococcaceae; genus Arthrobacter. The sequence continues at coordinate 198,865 of NZ_QMKP01000004.1, forward strand.
GGAAGGACTTGCCCAGGCCGAACTGGGGTGCCGGGCCGCGCAGTTGGGAGACCCGTTCGGAAATGTCCTGTCCGACAGAGAGCCCGGCGACGTGCTCCCATGCCCGGGCGGCGGGAACATTCTTTGCTTCCTTGCCGATGACGGCGACGAGCTCGACTTCCCAGTCCACGTTCCCACCCGCCGGAAGCACCACCTGGGTGTCGGGTCCGGTGATGCAGGTCGGGAATTTCGTGAACACCGGCGGAAGAGTGTCGGGCTGGGCGAACCCGGATTCCTTCGCGTGGTCGCTGTAGTTCAAACCGATCGCGAAGACCTGACGCGGTGCCGGGGACGGGGACCCAAGCCGGGACCGGTCAACGACCAGGTCCGCAGCAGTATCGGAGAGAGTTTTGGCCCAGGCCGTAAACTCCTCCCACCGCTCATACATCGAGGCCAGGTTCGGACCGAACCGGCCCCCGCTTACCTCCTGAACATCGAAACCCCGGTCATCGCTGACCAGCACAACCGCACGGTTCCCAACATTGGCAATACGCACAAAGACTCCTAAGTTACGGGCTTCACCCTCATGAGGAAACCACTTGCTGGACTAATTCATCATGATCATTATGAAGAGTCTAGATGTGATGCGAATCGCATGTCAAGCTTTGATTAGGATGATCATGTTGATTTCAGGAAGAGATTTTTCGGACACTGAGTCGGTACTGGAAATCCATCAGGGCCGAGTGTGCCCTCGAATTGTGCAGCGGCTTCAACCCGCCAGGTTCTTCTGCCGCTGGTCGCGTTCCATGACGGCGTGAAACGAGGTCCTGCCGTGCCCGCGGACACTAATTGTCAGTTGTTGATTTTCTCCGAGGCGGCGCAAACCGCCCGTCTGCAAGGTTCGCTGCGACTGAAGCCGGAGCCGGTCTGCTTTAGGACGCCCGCGGGTGCCTGATGTTTCCTAGAGCCAAGCAATCGGGTCGTGCATAGTTTTGCTGCACCACGGGAACCAGTTTTTGGCGTGCAGCACTGCGTGGAACCACCGCCGTGGCCAGGGCAGTGTCCATGCGGGACATAGCCTCTGCTGGCAGTCGCTGCTGGTTCAGGGCTTGGGTGACCACTTGCCAAGAACTTCGATAGGTCGCCGGCCATAAGCGGGGACGGTGTCCCCGACGCCTTCTGTGGGTATGTCTCTGGATCTTTTATCTTCGAATCCCTGCCGAGGAGGGTGTCCCTGGGCCCTGTCGGGCATGTGGTCGTTCTCCCATGTGCAGCCGCGGCCGAGTAGCTAGCCGGAAACCAGCCAGTGCGAGCTGCCTGTGAAGACATCTCATCGATGTCGTCGAGGCCGAAGTGATTGGAGGGCTCTTCGGAGTGCGATTGACGGCCCCCGGGCCATCCGAAGCCACGGCAACGGACCATCCGGCCATGCGCAGCCCCGTGCTCATGAGTTCGGAAAGGCTGGGTTCGTCGTCAGCCACCAGGGCGCGGATTGGGGGAGCCGTCCGGGTGGGTCAGTTGCGGAAGGTTGTTGGTCATGGAGTGCGAAGTGGCCATGGGACAACACTCCGATCATGCGGTTAGCCCGCGCTATCAGGTTCCTGTGCGCACGCTGTGAATCCCAGCCTAGCCAGCTGGGTGGGCGAGCGGGACGCCGAGAATGCGCGGGCCGGAGCCATTTCCGCTGGACAGTCAGAAAAAGGCAACGAGCAATTTCGGCAAGTCATGGGCGGTGAATTTCACGGACTTAGCATCATGAAAGAGCGAAGATTGTTCGCCACGAGGGGCCATTTGCGCACCCTTGGCGGATAGCAACTCCCATTTTGTCGCTTTTTCAGAATGGTGATCTGTAACACAAAACCGTATTCTGTCTCAGCATGCGGAACAAGGCATCCATTGTTACTTGCAAGTTTTCATTGTTACGTTGCACACTTCAATTGTGAACAAGAACTCAACAGCACCTGCAGCCGCAGAATATTGGCCCAGCACATCCGCTGGTGCCGACATGCGCTGTTGCCGAATGCACGCCTGACCTTCAGACCCACGAAGTTCTTAGGCATTCGCCCCCAGCCCAGCGTAGGGCGCCTTCCCCAGATCTCATTGCGGGGACAACCAGCATTCGAGCCGCGATGACGGCCATTCACATTGAGGTAAGCATTCATGTCAGTTGCATCCGGATACGTCCACATCTCCGTCCGTAACGCAGGCAAGGCCAGTCAGGCCTCCGGCCTCCGCCAGGGGTTCGGTGCCCGACCGGCATTCGCCCCGGCAGCCCCCGGCGCCAGCTTTCCCGCCCCCGGCTACGCACCCCAGGGCTACAACCCCAATTCCTACGGCCAGCTCCGCGCCGTCCAGCCTGCCGAAGCCGCGCCGCTGACCGCGCCTACTCCGGTTGTCGCGGGACCAAACGCTTTACGGCCCGTCGCCAACGACACCCTGGCCCGTGGATTTGTCCTCTACATGGGCATCGACGAGGAGACCGCAGCGGCTGCCGGAACCTCCATTGCCAAACTTGCCCAGGAAATCCGCACTTACGCACAGTCACTCGTGACCGGTGCCGAAAGCTACGCGGCCGTGGCCGTGGCCCCGGCCGGCACCCCGGGTTCCGCGCTCGACGTCGTCCGTTCCACCTTCGGTGACCCCACCGTGAACGCCCAGAAGCGCACCGAGAACGCCCGGCTGCAGCAGCCCCAGGACCCGCGCCCGTCCGGCGTCCTGATCGACCTTGCCCGCCGCGAAGTCCACCTGGACGGCGAATCCCTGAACCTGACCTTCAAGGAATTCGAACTCCTGAACTACCTGGTGGAAAACGGCACCCGCACGGTTGGCCGCGATGAACTGCTCGAGGGCCTGTGGCGCAACGCCGAGGAAGTGCCCAACGAGCGCACCATCGACGTCCACATCCGCCGCCTCCGCTCCAAGCTGGGCCGCCTCGCCAACACCGTCCGTACCGTCCGCGGCCAGGGCTACCGCTTCTACGAGCACCCCGAAGTTATTGTTTGGGCCGCTCCGGAATACTCGATCTAGTCCTTCAGCGACGCGCCAACGCGACGTTCTGCCGTGCCTTAGCGTTCGCTGCCTTCCTTGACCTCGCAAGCTCGGACAAGGAATCCGGCCAGCTCTCTTCCTCCTTCGTTCCTCCCCACCGCCTCCCCGCCTCCCTCGCCTCGCAAGCTCGGCCGGGGAACCCTGACGGCGTGGGCCCCGGCGATGCGGCACTACGCGAAATGCCGCTTTTGTGCGTCCGGGCTCGCGAGTGTTTGCCTCCGCGGCTGGTTCGACGGCGGCGCCGTGGGTCCGGCGGGTCTAGGCTTGGGGGATGAGCGACCACCACATCAAACGCCTGGTGATCATGCGGCACGCCAAGGCCGACTGGCCCGGCGGCGTGGCGGATCATGAGCGGCCGCTGGAGGAACGAGGACACCGCGAGGCGCCCCTGGCCGGCAAGTGGCTGGTCAAGCACGGCATCCTCCCGGACTTCATCCTGTGTTCCAGCGCGCTGCGCACCCGCCAGACCTGCACCTGGGTGTGCTCGGAACTGGCGGATAAGGCCCCGACGCCGAAACTTGAGGACGGCCTCTACGCCGCCTCTGCGCTGCGGATGCTCGCCGTGGTCAACCACGTGCCTGACACGGTCACCACGCTGATGCTCATCTCGCACATGCCTGGCGTCCAGGACCTCGCGATGCACCTGGCGTCACGCGATTCAAACCACGACGCCTACATGGACGCCGCCACCCGCTACCCCACCAGCGCCCTCACTGTGCTGGAAACGGAAAAATCCTGGGCCGAGCTGGACGGGCAGGATGCCCGGCTGACCAAGTTCAAGGTCCCGCGAGCCCACTGACCCCAGGGGACCCAGCGACCTTGCGCAGCAGTCCGGCGACGTGCTGGATGCCCGGGCTGGCCGCCATGGTTCGGCGGTACACGATGCCCACCTGCCTGACCTGCGTGGGGTTGACCAGTGTCAGGCACGCGACGTCGGGTGGCAGCGCGGGCCGGCCGAGCCGGGGGACCAGCGCCACCACGGCTCCCTGCTCCACCAGGGCGATGTGGGTTGCAAAGTCAGGATCGTAGACCCTGATGTCCGGCACCCGGCCAAGGTCGGCGAAGATCCTCAGCAGTGCCTCGTTGCAGATGGCACCGTGCGGCGTGCTGATCCACCGCTCATCCACGAGGTCCGCCGGTTCCACCTGGCCGCGTCCTGCCAGCGGATGGTCGCGGTGCACCAGGACGTCAGCAACGTCCTCGCACAGCCACTCAAGCGTCATATGTTCCGGTATCACCAGCGGGACGGAGTTCCAATTGTGGACCACACCCAGGTCCGCCTCCCCGTTGGCCACCCGCGCCACGGCTTCCCGCGGGTCCTCGGCGAGCACGCTGATGTCCAGGTCCGCTCCGGATGAGGCCAGCCGTCCCAGCAGCGGCCCCACGAGGCCCCGGCAGGCCGTGGAAAAGGAAACAACCCTGAGGTGCCCGGTGGGTTTGGCCGGATCCGCCAACAGGGTGGATTCCAGTTCCTCGAGCTCCGACAGGATGCGCCGGCCGTAGGCTGCCAGGGTGAGCCCCCTCTCGGTCAGCAGCACCCCGCGGCCGCGGCGCTCCAGGACGGGGAACCCGGTCTGCTTCTCCAGCTTCTTGATTTGCTGGGAGACGGCCGACGGACTGAAGCCCATCACCTCCGACGCCGCTATGACCGAACCGTGTTGTTCAATCGCCGCCAGTGCCCGGAGCGAACCGATCTCGATCATGAAGCAAACGTACATGATTCGACGCAGAATTCAACGCTGGTGCTTCATCTATCGTTCTGCAAGAGTGGGACCGTGAACCTCCGACACTCTCTCCTTGCGGCCTTGGTCGCCGTTCTCTGGGGCCTGAACTTCGTGGCCATCGACTTTGGACTGCATGCGAACGGCCGTGAGGTTCCCCCACTGCTGTTTGTGGCCATGCGGTTCCTCCTGGTGGTCTTCCCCTGGATTCTCTTCATCAGGAAGCCCGACGTCAGCTGGAAGGCGATCATCGGCGTCGGCGTCTTTATGAGTGCGGGCCAGTTCGGCCTCCTCTACCTGGCCATGGCGTTGGGCATGCCGGCGGGCCTCGCCTCCCTGGTCCTCCAGGCGCAGGTGCTACTCACCGTCCTCTTGGCTGCCGGGTTCCTGCGGGAGCGTCCCAGCCGGAGCCAACTGACCGGCGTCGTTCTCGGCGTTGCGGGCCTGGCTGTGGTGGCCGTCGGCCGCAGTGCCGTGGCCCCGCTGCTGCCGCTCATCATCGTCCTGGGGGCCGCGCTGTCCTGGGCTGCCGGCAACGTCATTGCGCGTCAGGCCAAAGCCGCCTCCGGGCTGGGGCTGGTGGTCTGGTCCGGCGCAGTGGTGCCGCTGCCCCTCGCCGGGCTGTCGCTGCTGGTGGACGGCCCGGATGCCGTGTTCGGCACGCTGGCAGACCTCCAGCCGGCCACGATCCTAAGTGCACTGTATACGGCCATTTTCGCGTCGCTCGTGGGGTACGGAATCTGGAACCGGCTCCTGGCCAGCTACCCGTCGTCGGCCGTGGTGCCCTTTACCCTGCTGGTTCCCGTGGTGGGCATGAGCGCTGCCTGGCTGGCATTGGGGGAGGTCCCGACGCCGGCCGAACTGGCTGGCGGGCTGCTCCTCCTGGGAGGGGTGGGGACGGCTGTGCTCGCCGGTCGAGGCCGGCGGGGTCAGCGGCGGGGCGCCGGTTTGGCACCCGTCTTGGTGCCCGGTTTGGGTGCCGGCTTGCGGACCGGGGAGGCGGACGACGACGGCCGCTTGGCTGCTGATGCAGGCATCCGGGCGGGTGCGCGGAGCCCTGGCGAGCGCTGAGTGGTGGCGGCGCTCCGGGGTGCCGTGCCCCGGGCTGCAGGGCGCCGCGCAGCAGGCCGGCCGGCACCGGATGCGGGCCGCCGCTTGGCTGGCGAGGGCCTCCGTTTCGCAGTACCCAGCCGCCTTCCCGCTGGCCACGCAACGCCAAGGAAGAGGACCAGGAGCGTAGCCACTCCTGAGGCGGCACCCCAGTAGAAATAGTTGTCCGGATCCCCGGTGGGGAGCGGTGTGCCAAAGAACGACGACTGCTCGGCGAAGGCCAGCTCCCAGGTGCTGACGAAGGCAAGGGAAAAGGCAATGGTGAGGCTGGATCCAGCTGCGGTGGCCACCAGTGCAAATTGGCGCCCGCGTGCCAGGACCTCCGCCACGGCCGCTACGTAGGCCAGTGCAGCCAGGCCCAGGAACGTGACCATCACGGCCTCTTCCAGGGTGATGGCGGTGAGCACCAGCATGCCCAAGGCGGCGACGGCCGCGATCAAGGCGAACTTCCCGCTGTTACCCATGTGGCGCATGTGTTCAATCATCCCCGCTACTTCAGGACATAGCCGCGCATGATTGCCATGATTGCTGCAACGCTTTGGTCACGGGTGCGTTCGGGGTTGTACGTCTGCCGGTCCAGCCCCACCACAAAGCAGGCGCCAAAGATCGCCGTTTCGAGGCTGCCCCGCGAGACAGACCTGTCTGCAGGATAGACAGCAGCCACGTTCTCTATGGCCGCGCCGATGACGGCCAGGAGTTCAGATCGGAGCACAGCAAACGTGTCCCGCCATTCGCTGGGAGTCCGCCAGTTTTCGCTCACCCATAAACGGGCGAAGGACGGGTAATCGGCCATAAAATCCATGGCCTGGCCGATCATCGCCTCCATGGCCACCAAGGGATCGGCCCCGGGCTGCCCGGCCTCGCTGAGCAGACGCGCCTTCAGGATGTCCACGCCGTGCCGCAGCAGCTGCGCGATCAGATCCGATTTGCTGCCGAAGTTGTAGTAGACAGTGCCCTTGGAGACGCCCGCTGCCGCGGCGATCTCGTCCACAGTGACACCCGCTGCGCCACGCTGCCCGATCAGCTCCATGGACGCGTCGAAGAGCTTCTGCCGGGTGGCATTGGTCCGGGACGGGCGGAGTTTCTTCTCGGCCGGACCGTGCATGGCCGGATCATGATCGGCAGGCGCAGGCGCAGGCGCAGGCTCAGGCACGGCAGGTCCGGGCACGGTCTGGCTCATACCGCTATCTCCGGCTTGAGCGTTTTCAGGGTCCAGTACTTGTGCTTTCGGACCGCAAACGTGGACATCGCCGCGCCCAGCAATGTATAGCCGAGCAGCCCCAGGACAGTGGGCACGATCATGGACAGGTCCGCGCCGTAGATGAGGTGCCGCATGCCCGTGACCACGTAGCCCATGGGCAGGATTTCGTGGACCACGTGGAGCGGCGGCGGGGTGGTCTGCCAGGGGAAAGTGCCGCCCGAGGACACCAGCTGAAGCACCAGCAGGATCAGCACCACAAGCTTGCCGGGTGACCCCAGCAGCGCCACGATGCCTTGGATGATGGCGCTGAATGCCATGGCCGCGGCAAGCATAAACAGCCACATCAGCACGGGATGCGCGGGGTTGAGGCCCAGTGCCAGATTCACCACGAGAGTCAGCAGGCTGGCCTGCACTACTGAGACGGCCAGGAACGGAAGCCAGCCGCCGACGGCGATTTTCCAGGCCGGGGCGTTCGACGCCAGGGCCCGTTGGGTGATGGGCCGCATCGCCTGGACCAGCATGAAGATGCCGATCCACAAGGCGAGCGTCAGGAAGAACGGTGCCAGCCCCGCGCCGTAGGAATCAGCTTTTGCCTGGGATACATTGCTGACGGCAACCGGGTCCGCAATCACCTCAGAGAGGCTGCTCTTCTGCGAATCGTCCGGGTTGGGCACCTGTCCGGCTCCCTTGGCAATTTCGTCGGCCAGCGTCCGAGAGCCGTCAGCGGCGGTGCCGGCCCCAGCTTCAAGCTCTCCCGCGCCGGCGTCGAGCTTTTGCGCCCCTTCCTTGAGGCGTCCGGCGCCGTCCAGCGCAGACTGCTCGCCGGTGGCCAGCGTGGCCGCCCCGGTATGGAGCTGGTCTGCGCCGCCGGAGGCCTGGACAATGGCGTCCTTCAGGGCAGGGGTGGCCGTTGCCAGCTGGGCTGCGCCGACGCTCACGGCTTCGGAGCCGTCCGCGAGCTGCTGGATCTGGGCTGCGTCGGTCTGGATCCGGGCCTTCGCCGCGGCCACGGGGCTGGAGGCAGCCACGGTATCGAAGTCGGCCAGGATTTTGTCGGCCTGCACCTGGGTGATCGTTTCGGACGCGACCAGGCGGGCATTCGATTCGATCACGCGCGTCCGGAGTCCCTGGTCCGCGGCATCAAGCTGGGTGACAACGTCCTGGACCTTGGTGTTCAGCTGCGCGTTCCCCGCGGCCACCTGGGCCGCGCCGTTGGCCAGCGCCTGGGTGTCTGTGGGCAGGGTAGCGGTCTTGTCCTTCAGGACAGAGAGCCCGCCGCTGAGCTTCCCGGCGCCGTCGGTCAGCTGGTTGGCGCCGTCACGTAATTTCAGCTGCCCGTTGTAGAGCTCGCCCGCCCCGGCGCTGAGCTCGCTGGTACCCGCATGCAAGGTGACGGTCCCGTCGCGGAGGGTGGCTACGCCGTCCGCCAGCTGCCCGGCGCCGTCTGCGGCCTTGAGCATCTGGGCGTGGATGGTGCCGAAACCAGTGAGCAGTTGGTTCGCGGTCTCCTCGCCCACTTCCTTGGCCACAGTTGTGTGCACCGCGGTGGTCAACTTGTCCACGATGGTGCTCAGCAGGTAGTTGTTGGCATCGTTGGTGGTGACGTTCAGCATCGCCTGGCTGGCCGAATCGAAGCTGCCGGGTGAGACGAGGTTCGTGGAGAACTCTGCCGGGATCTTCAGCGCAAAAGCGTACTTGCCGCTGCTGACCCCTGCATCGGCCTCGGCCGCCGAGGGCACCGACTGCCAGTTGAAGACGTTGCCCTCCACCAGTCCGTCCGCCACCTTCTTGCCCGCCTGGAGCTCGGTGCCGTCGCTTGATGTGGCGCCGGTATCTTCCACCACCAGGGCGGCTTCGATCTGGTTCAGGTTCCCGTAGGGATTCCAGTTGGCGTACAAATACACGGCCCCGTACAGGAGCGGCACCATGATCAGGGCCAGGATGGTCAGCTTCGGCAGCAACCCGCCGGTCATACGCTTGAGTTCGGAACGGGCCAGCCGCAGCACGGTCACTTGGCATCCTCGGTTTCGAGTAAGAGAGATTCGGTTTCTTCATCTGTTACGGCTGGCGCATCGGGCGCTTCGTCGACGTCCGGTACGGCGTTGCCGATCACCGTGGCCGGTCCCGTCCACCCTGCCGGGAGGGCAGTAACGGTGACGACGACGGCGAGCGGCCGGCCGCCGTCGTACGCCAGCTCCTCAAGCCGCGGGAGCCAGTCCGCAGCGTGGGCACCGTGCCTGTCGGGGGAGTCCACCACCAGGAGGTCGGTGTGCGGGTTGGCGAGGGCGAGTGCCGTCAACAGTTCAACGCGCCGGTCCGGCGCCAGCTGTTCCGTCCACAGGTCCGCGATGTCCTCGAAACTGTTGACTTTGAGCCAGGGCTTGCTGAGGAGCGCGCCCCGGTAGCGGCGGGGGATCAGCGCGAGGTCCTCCGTGACAAGGTCTCGGACGCTGAGGTGCTGCTCGGGTTCGTTCACGTTGGGGGAATCAACAAGGGCGCTCGCGAGCCGGAGAGATTTGGTGCGTTTGTTGGCGTCCCACGCGATCTGGCCGCCAGTGGGTTTCATGCGCCCGCTAATGGTCAGGGCAAGGGCTGTCCGCTGGTCCTGGCGTTCGCCGGTGACGAGGAGGAGCTCACCCCGACTGACCCGCAGAGAGGTGGGCGGGAGCAAATCGTCGCGCCGGCCTTTCACATGGAGCTGCTGTACGGAGAGCAAGAATGGCCTTTCGACGGTGTATGTCCGCCTCCAGTCTAACTGAACTGACCGGTCAGTTCAAATAACGGTGCGCGAGCGGACATTTGCGGCCCCACCTACAATCCGTACTTCTCCAGGAGTCGCAGCCACACCTCGCTGACGGTGGGAAACGACGGTACCGCATGCCACAGCCGCTCCAGCGGGACCTCGCCCACCACGGCGATGGTGGCGGCGTGCAGCAGTTCGCCCACATCGGGGCCGGCGAAAGTGGCGCCGAGCAGAACCCGCCGGTCCTCGTCCACCACCAGTTGCGCCCAGCCTTCGTAGTTTTCGGAATGCAGGGACGAACCCGACACCTGGATGGGCAGCTCCACGGACGACACGTTGTAGCCGTCCTGCTTCGCCTGCTCCACCGTGCGCCCCACGGCCGCCAGCTCGGGATCGGTGAACACCACATTGGGCACAGCGTGCTGGTTGGCGGTCTGGTCGCACCGGCTCCAGGCCGCCGGCGCGCCGCTGAGCTCGCCCTTGGCGCGGGCCGCGATGGCGTCACCCGTAGCCCGGGCCTCGTACTTGCCCTGGTGCGTGAAAAAGTTACTGCCGGCGGCGTCGCCAACAGCGTAGAGCCAGGGATCCTCGCCCTTCTCATCAGGGGCGCCCGGGGAGCTCTGGACACCCTGGACTAGGCCAGTGGAGTCGGTGGTCAGCTTCAGCGGCTGCCCGTCCTGGGCCTCGAAGCCCAGGCGTTCCAGTCCAAGCCCTTCAAGGGCGGGATGCCGGCCCGTTGAAACGAGGACCCGCTCGGCAGTGACAGTGGTTCGGCCGTCCAGCGTCTGGTCCTGAAGTGTCAGGGTGTACGTGCCGTCGTCGTTTTCCCGGACACTTTCGGTGGACGTGTTGAGGCGGACCGCCACGCCGTCCGCGCGCAGACCTGCGGTCACAAGTTTGGTGGCCTCTGCAGGGAACGTGCCCAGCAGTCCGCTCCTGGCCACCAGCGTCACGTCCGAGCCCAGGCGTGCAAATGCCTGCGCCAACTCGGTGCCCGCTACGCCCCCGCCGATCACAGCCAGGCGCTCCGGCACGTCCTTGGCCGAGGTGGCTTCGCGTGTGCCCCAAACCCGCAGGTCAGCCAGCCCTTCGATGGGAGGTGTGGTTGGTGTGGAGCCGGTGGCTAGTACGACGGCGTGACGCGCTTTGAGCTCGTAAGCGTTGCCGTCCAGCCCGGCTACTTCAACGGTGCGCGGCGCGGTGATCCAGCCGTGGCCACGGATCAGCTCAATCCCGGTATCTTCCAGCCACTTCACCTGGCTGTCGTCCTGCCAGTTTGCCGTGAAATAGTCCCTGCGCTTAAGGACCGCCGCTGCATCCAGTGTCAGGGTGACGGCTTCTACTGCGCCGGGTACAGATTGTGCGCCGTGCAGGGCTGTGCCGGGGCGGAGCAGGGCTTTGGACGGCATGCAGGCCCAATACGAGCATTCGCCGCCCACCAGTTCGGCTTCAATAAGAACAGCCGTCAGGCCGCCCTGGATCACACGGTCGGCGACGTTTTCCCCCACGGCACCAGCACCGATCACGATGACATCGAATTCACGTTGCAGCGTTTCAGGCGTCATTCGTCCAGCCTACGCCCGCCTCACGGGAGGCGGGGGGCGCCGGCGTCGTCAATCAGGTGACGACGGAACTGCGTAACTTTTGACCGAGTAGGGCCGGCTCACCCGCGCGAGCCCCAAGGGCGGTGCGGGGTTTGCTACCTAAAGTGAGGCATTTCCGTCGGGAAGCCGCGGGTAGCCCCGGCTGTCCATATGGCTGAGGCCGGCGGCAGGCAAGTGCCTTGGCTTAAAGACAAAAAGGCCCGCATCGGCGAACCGATACGGGCCTTATCTCTGTGCGCCCAGAGGGATTCGAACCCCCGGCCTTCTGTTCCGTAGACAGACGCTCTATCCAGCTGAGCTATGGGCGCATCTTGTGTTTCGCGGAGTTTCTCGCTCCCCGAACCTCGAATTACTTTACGCGAGGGTGGCCCGGAGTTCCAAATCGAGGAGCATGTAATCTACCCGACTAGACCGGTCTAGGTGACCTTCGTCACATAATTTCAGTAATTTATGCGCGTTTTCCTTGAATTTGCGCGGTTTTCGGCTCAAACGCTCACGAACGTGCACGGCTGGTCCAGCTTGGGTCCCTTGGGCGGCCAATAGCATTTAGGACACACCACTGACCCCGAGGAAGGGAACCGCAATGGGCGATCTCGCACGACTGCCGCTGCTTGAGAAAGCACCCACTACACATGCTGGCCTGCTGGCATGGGTCGAAGAGGTTGCAGAACTTACTCAGCCGGACAGCATCCACTGGGTTGACGGTACCGAAGAGGAAAACACGCGCCTCACCGACGAACTTGTCGCAGCAGGAACGCTGACGCGCCTGAACCAGGAACTCTTCCCCAACTCTTTCGCGGCATTCTCTGATCCCGCGGACGTAGCCCGCGTGGAAGAGCAGACCTTCATCTGCTCCGAGAAGGAACACGACGCCGGCTTCACCAATAACTGGATGGCCCCGGCCGAGATGAAGCAGAAGCTGCGCGGGCTGTTCGCCGGCTCCATGCGCGGCCGCACCATGTACGTGATCCCGTTCGTTATGGGCCACCTGGATGCCGAAGATCCCAAGTTCGGCGTCGAGATCACCGACAGCGCCTACGTTGTTGCCTCGATGCGCATCATGGCCCGCATCGGCACCGACGTGCTGAACCGCATCACCGAGACCAACGCGTTCTTCGTCCCGGCCCTGCACTCCCTGGGTGCGCCGCTCGAAGCCGGCCAGGCCGACGTGCCGTGGCCGTGCAACCCGGACAAGTGGATCGTCCACTTCCCCGAGGAGCGCTCCATCTGGTCCTACGGCTCCGGCTACGGCGGAAACGCGCTGCTGGGCAAGAAGTGCTACGCACTCCGCATCGCCTCCGTGATGGCCCGCGACGAAGGCTGGCTGGCCGAGCACATGCTCATCCTGAAGCTGACGTCCCCGGAGCAGAAGACGTACTACGTCTCGGCTGCCTTCCCGTCCGCCTGCGGCAAGACCAACCTTGCGCTGCTCGATCCGACCATCGACGGCTGGAAGGTCGAAACCCTGGGTGACGACATCACCTGGATGCGCTTCGGCAAGGAAGGCGAGCTCCGCGCCGTCAACCCCGAGGCAGGCCTCTTCGGCGTGGCTCCCGGCACCGGCTGGGGCACTAACCCCAACGCCATGCGCGCCATCGCCAAGGGCAACAGCATTTTCACCAACGTGGCACTGACCGACGACGGCGGCGTGTGGTGGGAGGGGATGACCGAGGAAGTGCCCGCGCACCTCACCGACTGGCAGGGCAACTCCTGGACGCCTGATTCGGACAAGCCCGCTGCCCACCCGAACTCCCGCTTCTGCACGCCGATCGACCAGATCGACATGCTGGCCGAGGAGTACAACAACCCGGACGGCGTGGAGCTTTCCGCGATCCTGTTCGGTGGCCGCCGCAAGACCACCATCCCTCTGGTGACCGAGGCCCGCAGCTGGTCAAACGGCATCTTCATGGGTTCCACGCTGTCCTCCGAGACCACCGCCGCGGCAGCCGGGGCAGTGGGCGTGGTTCGCCGCGACCCCATGGCTATGCTGCCGTTCATGGGCTACGACGCCGGCGACTACCTCAACCACTGGGTGAACCTGTCCGCCAAGGGCAACCCGGATCGCCTGCCCAAGATCTTCCTGGTCAACTGGTTCCGACGCACGGCCGAGGGTGGCTTCGCCTGGCCTGGCTTCGGCGACAACGCCCGTGTCCTCAAGTGGGCCATCGAGCGCCTGGAAGGCAAGGCAGACGCCGTCGAGACGCCGATCGGTTTTGTCCCCACCGGCGAATCCATCGACCTCAAGGGCCTGGATATGACGCCCGCACAGGTCGAAGAGGCTGTCCGCGTCGACCCGGCCGAGTGGGCCACCGAGCTCGCGTCCATCGAGGAGTGGTACGCCAGGTTCGGCGATTCCCTCCCGGAGGCGCTGCAGTCCGAGCTTGCCGGCCTGAAGTCCCGCCTGGGCTAGGTCCCCACCGACTCCTTCGCTCCGCTCAGCCAGGGAGCCCTCCCCGCGGCCGCCGCAATCTCGCAAGCTCGATTGGGGCCCCTCGGTAGCGCAGGCGGAGGCCCCGGTTACGACGACGGCGGCCCCGCACCTTTGCAAGAAAGGTGCGGGGCCGCCGTCGTTACCTCAATCGATGAATGCTTTTAGCTGGCCAGCCAGATGTCCGGTCCGAAGACCTCGTAGTGGATCCTCGTGGCCGGGATTCCGGCGTTGATGGCCTCGTTGCGGATGTGCTTCATAAACGGCAGCGGGCCGCAGAGGTACAACGACGCGTTGGCCGGCAGGTCCACTTCGCGCAGGGACATAAAGCCCGCCTTGGTGCCTGGCTCGGGCTCCTCGAGCCACAGCTGGAGGCCGGCACCCGCCAGGCGTTCGACGTCGTCCGTCATCTGACCGCGCAGCGCCCAGCTGTCCAACGTGCTTTCCGCATGCAGCACCAGCACTTGCCGGGCGGAGCCCGACTCGGCGAGTGACCGGAGGATCGACGCCGTCGGCGTGCAGCCGATGCCGGCCGATGCCAGGACCACCGGACCGTCGCCGTCCTGGAGGGTGATCTCGCCATACGGATTGGAAATCTCCAGGATGTCGCCAACCTCGACGGCGCTGTGCAGCACGGGGGAGACCTCGCCGCCGTCGTCGAGCTTAGTGGTGAAGCTGCGGCTCGTGCCTGCATCGCCCGAAAGTGAGTACTGCCGGACCTGGCGCAGGCCGTCCGGCAGTTGGACCTTGACGCTGACGTACTGACCCGGCAGGGCCGCCGTGACTGGGGTATCGTCAGCGGGTTCGAGGGTGAAGGTCATGGAGCCGATGCCGGCAGGGATCTTTGCGTCGACCTTCCACGGGGTCCACATCTTGCCGTTGGCCTGTGCGGCGTAGAGGCCCTTTTCGAGCTTGATGAGTGCGTCGGCCATCAGCCAGTACACCTCGGTCCAGGCCTCGGCGATCTCCGGGGTGATGACCTCGGCCAAGTCCTCCGCGATCGCCGCGAAGAGGTGCTCGTAGACCACCTGGTACTGGGGCTCAGAGATGCCGAGCGACGCGTGCCGGTGGGCGATGCGGGAAAGTACGGTTTCGGGGAGGGTGCCCGGGTTGTTGACCAGGTGCGTGGCGAAAGCGGCGATGCTTCCGGCCAGTGCCTGCTGTTGGTTGCCCGAGCGCTGGTTGGAGCGGCTGAACAGGCCATCCAACAGTTCAGGGTGGGCGGCGAACAGCCGTGCATAGAAATTGGGAGTGATGGCGCCGATCCGCGAACCGACGAGCGGCAGCGTGGCCTCAATGACGGGGCGGGATTTGTCCGAGAGCATGTGTACTCCTGCGATAGGGGACCGGGCTTTCGTCCGGTCAAGTGAATACTTACATTTGAAATGCGTATATTCGTACCTCAAGTTCTACACTTCGTAGAAGTTGGAATCAAATCGGTGCGGGATGTGGGCGCGGCGCCGGGCTACAGGCCGGGGCGCAGGCCGATCATCTGGAAGACGGGTGTCATCTGCCGCGAGCCGGGAAGATCGGCCACAACCACTGCATCAAGTTCCCGGTAAAACGCTTCGCGGGCGCGGGCCAGCGCGGCGCGGAGCCTGCATTCATGGATCAGCGGGCAGTCGCCGCCCGGAGCGACACAGTCGGCGGCGTCCGTCCGGGTGTCCAGGTCCCGCAGGACCTGGCCCACCGTTGCCCGGCGGCCAGCGGAGCTGAGCCGGGATCCGCCCGACCTGCCACGCTCTACCTCGATCAGGCCCAGGCTGCGGAGCCTGGTCATCGCCTTGCTGACGTGGTTGTACGGAGTGCCCACGGCATCGGCGATGTTCTGCGTGGTCAGGAGGGTCGCCCCGGGCACGGCGGCCAGAACCATGAGGGCCCGGAGGCTGACGTCCGCGAAGGCGTTGATTTTCATGGCAACAGGGGGCGGTCTAGTCCACCCAGACGGTGGGTTCGCTGGTGTCAGCGGCGAGCTGGCCAAACTCCCATTCGTGGGTCCCGGTGTTGGCGGCGTAGGGGAGGACCGCGGCGAAAACGGATCCGTCGCGGTGTTCAGCAGCTACATGGATGGCATCTGTCTCTTCCTCGACCAAGAGGATGTCGCAGACAATTGCGGCTGCCCGGAAATCAGCCCGGTTCTGCCGGAGCAGTTCGGTGAGGTCGCTGATCATCGAGTCCGCGTCGAAGTCACCGTCGGAGCCGTCCTGGGCATCAGCCGGCGTGACGGCCACGAGGCGGACTTCGCCGTCGTTCTCCACTACCAGTGCGAACGGCAGGAAGCCGCCGTTTCGCTCGAGCTGTTCCTGCGCTGCGCCGACGCCTGTGCCCAGCAGGATTTCCAGATCCGTGGCCGAGGCCTCCGGAACGGAATCCCGCCACGAAGCCACCGCAGCCGGGCCGTCTGTGGCTTCGTGGGCCACCTCCGGTTTAGCGCCGGACATTGGACAGCACACGGTCGCGGACGCGTTCCATCATGGCCCGGTCCGTTGCTTCCACATTCAGCCGAAGGAATGGCTCCGTGTTGGACGGGCGAAGGTTGAACCAGAAGCTGCCGTCATTTGCCGTGAATGTGCTGCCGTCCATGGTGTCCACGGTGATGTCCTCGGCGGCAAAGTCGGTGCGGACGCGCTCTACGGCTCCGGCTTTGTCCTCGATTTCGGAGTTGATCTCACCGGAGGAGACATAGGGCTCGTATTCGCGGCCGAGTTCGGACAGTGGTCCGTCCTGCTCCCCAAGGGCTGCTAGTACGTGCATTGCTGCGAGCATCCCGGTGTCTGCGTTCCAGAAGTCCCGGAAGTAGAAGTGGGCAGAGTGCTCGCCGCCGAACACGGCACCTTCCTCGGCCATGACTGCCTTGATGAAGGAGTGGCCCACGCGCGTGCGGACGGCGCGGCCGCCGTCGTGTTCTACCAGTTCCGGCACCGCACGGGAGGTCAGCAGATTATGGATGATGGTGGGCGTTGCCTCGCCCTGCGCCTGGGCGCGGGCGATTTCGCGGCGTGCCACCATACCGGTGATGGCCGACGGCGACACGGGCTCACCCTTTTCGTCGATGACGAAGCAGCGGTCGGCGTCGCCGTCGAATGCCAGGCCGATATCGGCACCGTGCTCAACAACGGCGGCCTGCAGGTCGCGGAGGTTCTCCGGCTCGAGGGGGTTGGCCGGGTGGTTCGGAAAGGAGCCGTCTAGCTCGAAGTAGAGGGGGATGATCTCGAACGGCAGCTTCGGCAGGAGGGCGTCGCCCAGCACCGCCGGAGTGGTGAGGCCGGCCATGCCGTTCCCTGCGTCCACAACTACCTTGAGCGGCCGGGACGCGGAGAGGTCCACCAGCTGGCGGAGGTACTCGGAGTAGTCCTTCAGGACGTCGTGCACGCCGATCAGGCCGCGGGCGGGTGCCGCCGGGATGGACCCCGCGTTGAGGTACTGCTCGGCGAGGGCCTGGATTTCTTTGAGGCCTGATTCGGAGGAGATAGGTTGCGCGCCGGCCTTCGACATCTTGATGCCGTTGTATTCGGCAGGGTTGTGGCTGGCGGTGAACGTGGCGCCGGCAGCGTTGAGGGAGCCGCAGGCGAAGTAGAGCTCATCGGTGGAGATCAGGTCAAGGAGCTTGACGTCGGCGCCGCGGGTGGCTGCGCCGTCAGCGAAAGCCTTGGCGAATTCAGGGGAGGAGGGACGCATGTCGCCGCCTACCAGGACCGTCTGGCCCTCCAGTTCCAGGACATCAACGAACGCGGCGCCCACGGCTTCGACGATTTCAGCGGTGATGGATTCGCCCACGATGCCCCGGACGTCGTAGGCCTTGAAGGATGCCGAGAGGTCAAAAGTCTTTGTCTGTTCGCTAGTCACGGGTCTTATCTTACGTGGACCCGCGGACGTTCACGGTTGTCCACATACGGCGGTCCCGGCTTTATGGGTGTCGGTGGGGGCTGGGATACTGAATCAATGGTCGATACCCAGAACGCCGCCCTTCTTTCCGCTTCCCCTGACTCACCGTCCGCCACAAAAAGCCAGGCGTTGGAGGTTCTCCGCGAGCTCGTGGGGCATCCGGCGGCGGATTTCCATGACGGACAGTTTGAGGCGATTGAGGCACTGGTCGACGGCGGCCGGCGGGCTTTGGTGGTCCAGCGCACCGGTTGGGGAAAATCGGCGGTGTACTTTGTGGCGTCCCTGCTGCTCCGACGCCGCGGGGCCGGCCCTACCCTGATCGTTTCCCCGCTGCTCGCCCTGATGCGGGACCAGGTGGCTGCCGCCGGCCGCGCCGGAGTGCGTGCAGTGGCCATTAACTCGGCGAACCAGCTGGAGTGGGACACCGTCCGGGAACAGCTCGCCGCCGATGAAGTCGATGTGCTGCTGGTTTCGCCGGAACGGCTCACCAACCCGTCCTTCCGTGAGAACCAGCTGCCGGAGCTCATCCGGCGGACGGGCCTGCTGGTGATTGACGAGGCACACTGTATTTCGGACTGGGGCCACGACTTCCGTCCGGACTACCGCCGGATCGCTGACCTGATCACCCAGCTGCCGGAGTCCGTTCCTGTCCTGGCCACCACTGCCACGGCCAACTCGCGCGTGGTCCACGACATCGAGGAGCAGCTGGGCGCGGGCGTCCTCACCATCCGCGGAACCCTTGGCCGGGATTCCCTGCGCCTGGGTGTTCTGGCGCTGCCGAATTCCCGCGAACGGCTGGGCTGGCTCCTGACTCACCTTGCCGATCTGCCCGGCAGCGGCATCATCTACACCCTGACAGTCTCCGCCGCGGAGGACACCGCCCGGCTTCTCGCCGAAGCCGGGCACACAGTGCAGGCCTACACCGGCAGGACCGATCCCGCGGACCGGGAGCGTGCAGAGCAGATGCTCAAGGACAACCAGGTCAAGGCACTGGTGGCCACATCGGCGCTCGGCATGGGCTTCGACAAACCGGACCTTGGATTCGTCGTCCACCTTGGCGCCCCGTCCTCCCCGGTGGCGTACTACCAGCAGGTGGGCCGTGCGGGCCGTGGCGCGGCGAACGCAGATGTGCTGTTGCTGCCGGGTTCTGAAGACCGGGATATCTGGCAGTACTTCGCCACCGCTTCCATGCCTTCGGAGGCGAAAGCCACAGCGGTGCTGACGGCGTTGGCTGAGGCTGGCACTGCTGTGTCAACGGTTGCTTTGGAGGCCCGGGTTGACCTCCGCCGCACTCCGCTGGAGCTGCTGCTGAAGGTCCTGGCCGTGGATGGCGCCGTGGAGCGGGTCGGCGGCGGGTGGCGTTCCACCGGCCAGCCCTGGTTCTACGACGCCGAGCGCTACCGCCGGATCGCCGAGGCCAGGGTGGACGAGCAGGACTCCATGGTGATCTATCAGGACACCGCGGGTTGCCGCATGGAGTACATCACCTCGGTCCTCGATGACGAGACGGCGCATCCCTGCGGGCGATGCGATAACTGCGCAGGCCGCTGGTTCCGCGCGGACATAGCCGCGGATGCCACGGCAGCGGCGGGTCAGACCCTCACCCGCGCCGGCGGTGTCCTGGAGGCACGGCTGCAGTGGCCCAGCGGCATGGACCGTCTGGGCGTTCCGGTTAAGGGCAAGATCAAGTCTGACGAAGGACTGGCGGACGGCCGCGTGCTGGCAAGACTTACTGATCTCGGTTGGGGCGGGGCGCTGCGGGAACTCTTTGCGGCCGGCGCCGCGGACCGTCCGGTGGATCCTGCCATGCTGCAGGCCTGTGTCCAGGTTCTGCGGGAATGGGCTACCGGTGACGGCCGGAACCCGGGCTGGAGCGGTGCAGGACGGCCGGCCGCGATCGTCAGCATGCCCTCCCGCAGCAAACCTGAACTGGTCCGGTCCCTTGCCCAGGGAATTTCGGACATCGGCAGGATCCCTTACCTTGGCGAGCTGGCACTGGGCCACGGCGGACCCACTGGAAGCCGTGGCGGCAACAGCGCGTACCGGCTGGCGGCCGTTTGGGACCGCGTGGTGGTGGGTCCGGAGTTGGACGCTGCCATGGCGTCACTTCGTGGCCAGGGCGTGATGCTGATCGACGACCTTGTGGACAGCCGGTGGACCCTTACCGTGGCTGGACGCGCCCTGCGCCAGGCGGGGGCGGGGGCTGTTCTTCCGCTCGTGCTTGCCCAGGCCGGCTGACCTCTGCGCCGGCATGCCGGTGCAGTGACAGGCTGTCTGCCGTACTGAAGAGCATCAGGACGGCCATGGTGAGGAAGGCTCCGCGGAAGGGGCCGGCGTGATCGGCGGGGAAGGCCGCCACACCGTCGAAAATCCGGATCAGCAGGGCCCCAACGGCGATGCCGGCGCCTGCGGCGAGCTGCACCAGGGTCGCCGACACGGAATTGGCCGATGTCAGCTGTGCGGGTTCGATGTCCGCGTACTGCACCGACGCATAGGCGGAGAAACCTATGGAGCGGAAAGCCCCGCTGCAGACCAGCAAAGCGAAGGTCAGGGCCTGCGGCGTGTCCGGAGTGAGCAGGGCGCACAGTGCGAAGGTTACGGCCGAGGCCAAGGAGCCGAAGACCAGCATGGCCCGGAAACCGAAACGTCGGATCAGCGGCGTGGTTGCCGGCTTGATGCCAATGTTGCCGATGAACACGGCCGCCACCATGATTCCTGCGTGCAGCGGCGACCAGCCGAAACCGGTCTGGAACATCAGGGGCAGGAGGAACGGCACCGACGAAATGGTCAGGCGGTAGACAAATCCGCCGGTGGCCATGGCCCTGAAAGTGCGGGTGGCGAAAACTGAGAGATCAAACAGCGGGTTTTTGGCCCGCCTCATCCACAACACGGCGGCCGCGAGGGCGCATACCCCTGCAGCGGCGCTCATTGCGGCCCATGGACCGCCGGGGTGTGCAGCGGCCAACTCCAGGCCCACCACCAGGGCACCCACGCCGGTGGTGGTGAGGAGCAGGCCCAACCAGTCCAGCCGGCGAGTGCTGTCTCCTGCGCTGGCCGGAACCAGACTGAGTGCGGCGATGAAGGCGGCCGCGCCCAGTGGGAGATTGATGAGGAAGATCCAGTGCCACGACAGGTAGGTGGTCAAGGCACCGCCCACCAGCGGCGCCAGTACGGGCGCCAGCAACGCGGGCCACACCAGGAAGGCCGTGGCGCGCAGGAGCTCCGATTTGGGTGTGCCGCGCAGTACCAGGAGGGTGCCCACCGGAACCATCATGGCCCCACCGGCGCCCTGCAGGATCCGGCTCAGCGTCAGTACGGTCAGGTCAGGGCTGACGGCGCAGGCCAATGAAGCGAGCGTGAAGAGGGCAATTGCGACGCAGAATACTTTGCGTGCCCCGACTCTTTCGGCAAGCCAGCCGCTGAGCGGGATGCCCATGGCCACGGTCATGAGGTAGGCCGTCATGGTGATGTTCACGTCGGCGGCAGGAACGCCAAAGTCGCCGGCGATGTTTGGGATGGCGGTGGTGAGGATGGTGCCGTCCAGGAACTCCATAAAAAACGTGGCAGCAACCAGTAGTGCCAGGCGGGGATTCCACGCCTGGCTTGTGCTGGTTTCCGCGCCCGGGGAATTGCTTGCTGCCATTTCACCATCCTGCCACCGCCGCCCCGCGTGAAGCCGGGTGCGTCCGCACCCCGGACCGGCAGCCCAGCCCACCTGCTTGGGTTGGAGGCGCACTGGCAGCCTGCCCCGGGAACGCAAAAGGCCCCGGTCCAGGACCGGGGCCAAACGCGGAGACGGGGGGATTTGAACCCCCGGTGGAGTTGTGCCCCACACTTCATTAGCAGTGAAGCCCATTCGGCCGCTCTGGCACGTCTCCAATGGCTATTACTAGCCCACCAAGGATACGCAGAACGGGGCACGCAGTGCAAAACGGCCACCGAACGCTTGTCTCAGCCCAGCACACAACCTCCGGGGCGCCGTGCGCCCGGCGGAAATACCTGCGCTAGGAGCGGATCAACAGGAGCGGATCATCCTGATTTCGTGAAGGTCTTCCCAATCGGCCACGCGGTCCTCGGCCCCGTCAGGAGCGAATCCCAGCCGTTCGTAAAATCCGATGGCCCTGGCATTGCCCGCGGCCACCCAGAGACTGGCGGGCCCTGTGCCGAGTGAAGCCTCCAGCAGCCTGCGTCCCAGACCGAGGCCCTGATGGGACTCAAGCAGATAGAGCCCCCACACCTCCAGGCTCCCCGAAGCGGGCAAGTCCTGATCAAGGTCCCCTTGCGGCACTGCGCGGGTTGCGGAGAACCCCACCACTGAGCCATCCACGCACCCCACCCACGCCGCCGGCTCAGGGGCAAGCAGCAGCTGACGCCACATCGCCAGCCGGTCGGCCGGTTTCAGGGCAGCCAGGAAGGCGTCTGACAACAAGCCGCGGTAGGTCTGCTGCCAGCACTGGGTGTGGACTTCCGCCAGTGGAACGGCATCGGCCGGTGTGGCCCGCCGGACGTCCAGGCCGGCCGCTGCGCTCATCCGCCTGCCAGCGTTCGCCACAGGAAGTGCTGGCTGCGGGCCTGCAGCGCGGCAGCCTGCCGGTTGTCCGAAGCTCCGGCGTGGCCGCCTTCCAGCGCCTCGTGGAACCAGACATTCGGGATGCCCATGGCCTGCATCCGGGCAGCCATCTTGCGGGCCTGGACCGGTCCCACCCGGTCATCGGACGTGGCTGTCCAGATGAATGTTTCGGGGTACTCCACGCCGTCCTTGAGCAGGTGGTACGGCGAGAAGGTCTTGATGTACTCCCATTCCGCCGCCACGTCCGGGTCGCCGTATTCGGCGATCCAGGAGTGCCCGGCGGAGAGCCTGGTGTAGCGCCTCATGTCCAGCAGCGGAACGCCGCAGGAGACCGCCCCGAAAAGCTCCGGGTAACGCGTCAGCATATTGCCCACCAGCAGCCCGCCGTTGGACCCGCCCACGCAGCCCAGCCGCTCCCGGGACGTGACGCCACGGGAGACGAGGTGCCGCGCCACGGCCGCGAAGTCCTCGAAGGCGCGGTGCCGGTTTTCCTTGAGCGCGGCCCGGTGCCATGACGGCCCGTATTCGCCGCCGCCGCGGATGTTGGCCACCACGTAGACACCGCCGCGGGAGTGCGGCGCTTGGCCGGGCCCGCCGGAGGTGGCGGTCCTGCGTTCCAGCCAAGCCCTGCCGACAGTTCCGCTGTACGCAGGGGTCCGGGAAACTTCAAAGCCGCCGTAGCCGGAGAGCTGCGTGGGGTTCTGCCCGTCCAGAACCAGGTCCCGCGAGGCCACCTGGAAGTAGGGGACCCGGGTGTCGTCCGCGGACACGGCGAAGTGCTGCTGCACCTCGTACTGGTCATCATCAAAGAACGACGGCGAGGCCTTGACGGCCGCATGGCTGCTCACCACGCCAGTCGTCCCGGCAGCGCCCGCTCCGGAGCCAGCGGTCCCGGCAGAATCCCGCGTGAGACTTCCCCGCATCAGTGTGCTGGGGGTGGTGAATCCGGTGGCGACCAGCCAGAAATCGTCGCCGGCACCGCCGTCGGCCGGGCCCTCGTCCTCATCGTCCACGGCGTAGGCGTTGACGTCGTGCAGCGGCGGGCAGGCATCCAGCAGCGACGAAGCCCAGGCACCCCCGTCGGGCGCAGCCCCGTCGGACGCATTGCCCGGAACGGAGGGATCCAGCACGCGGATCTCGGACGAGACGTCCCGCAGCAGGTTCAACAGCAGGAAATTCCGCGTCCAGCTCCAAGACTGCAGCGAAGTGTGCGCGTCCGGGGTAAAGAGCACCAAGAGATTCCGCGCTCCGGCAAGGTAGTCCTCGAACTTCGCAGCGAGCAGCGAACCGGCGGGGTACGTGGTGCCGTCCAGTGACCAGTCCTGCTGCGGCCGGAACAGGAGCCATTCGCGGTGCGCGCTGAGGTTCACGTCTGTCGGCGCGTCGATCTCGAGCCAGGCATCCCCGGAGCGGATGAACGTGCTGCGGTTGTAGAAGTCGATGTAGTCCACGGCGAACGTGCGCTCGAAGCCGGGAGTGGAATCGTGCGCCGCCACGGCCATCATGTGGTCTTCGGAGACCTCGAACAAAAGCGGTGCAGCACCAAGGGCTTCGCCGCGTCGCAGGGTGACGGCCGTCCGGGCGTAGGAGGAGGCGGTCCGCGGCAGGTTCCCGGCCGTGGAGGCGACCAGCAGCGTGTCCGCGTCAAGCCACGAGACGTTCCCCTTCGCCGTCGGCAGGTCAAAGCCACCGTCGGCCGGGTCAACAAAGACGCGGGTCCCGACGTCGAACTCGCGGTAGCGGTTGGCGTCGCCGCCGTCGGGGGAGAGCGCCAGCAGCGCCAGGCGGTACGGTTCTCCGGCGGCTGGGCGCAGGAACGTGGCACCGTGGAACACCCACTCCTCACCTTCGGCGGCGGCGAGGGCATCCACATCCAGCAGGACATCCCAGTCGGGGGAGTCCGTCAGGTAGCTTTCCCACGTGGTGCGGCGCCACAACCCCTTCGGGTTCGCCTGGTCCTTCCAGAAGTTGTAGTACCACTCGCCACGCTTGCCCACCATCGCGATCCGGTCCGTGGAGTCCAACACCTCCAGGATGCTTCCTTCCAGGCCCGCGTAATCGGCGTCCTCCAGAAGGTCCTCTGTGCGCGCGTTCTGCTCCCGGACCCAGGCCAGCGGCGCTTCGCCGTAGATTTCCTCCAGCCAGACGTTCTCATCAGTGGGTTCGGGGGCGGACGATGAACCGGGCGCTTGATCAGCTGCAGTGGTGGTCATGCGCCCCATCCAAACAACATTTTCGCGCCGCAAGCAAGTCAAGTGCCCGGGGCGCATGCCGATACTCTGGATGCCGTGGGTAAATCGAAGAGCATCCGGACAGCCATCATCGGCGCCGGACCCCGGGGAACCAGTGTGCTGGAGCGCCTGCTCGCACACGCCGCCGCCTACGCTGCTGCCCACCCCGGCCCCGCATCCCTCCATATCGACGTCATCGACCCCTATCCGGCGGGTCCGGGGCACGTGTGGCAGCCCGGCCAGTCCCGGCTGTACCTGATGAACACCCAGTCCTTCTATCCCACGGTTATTCCTGAGGACCCCCGGCTGGCGCCGCCGGTCGCGGGCACCACGTTCGAACGCTGGCGTGCCGGGCAGCAGCGTGAGCCGATGCCGGCCCTGACGCCGGACGAGCGGTCCGAGCTGGCTGCCTTGGGATCGCGGGACTTTCCCAGCCGGGCGCTGTACGGCCGCTACCTGCGCTGCACGCTGGACGAGTTGACGGAAAAACTGCCCGACGGCGTCGCCGTCAGTTTCCACGAAACGACCGCCGTGTCGGTGCGCCCGTCAGGCGACGGAACAACGGGGAAGCCGGGGGACGGCACTCCCGATGACGGCACCCCAGGCGAGACAACCCCAAGTACTGGAACGTTCGACGTCGGACTCGCCGGCGGCGGTTCGCTCACGGTCGATTCCGTGGTCCTGGCTTTGGGGCACCTTCCGTCCCGGCTGAACCCCGAGCAGCGGGAACTCCAGGCATCGGCCGCGCAACTGGGCCTGAGCTACTTCCCGCCGGCGGTCCCGGCGGACGTCGACTGGGCCGCGATTCCGGCCGGCGAACCGGTCCTGGTCCGGGGCATGGGCCTGAACTTCTTCGACGCGATGGGCCAGCTCACGGAGGGCCGCGGCGGAAAGTTCATCGACGCAGGTAACCGGCTTGAGTATCAGCCTTCCGGCCAGGAGCCCCTGATCATTGCCGCCTCCCGCCGCGGCACCCCGTACCGGGCCAAGGCCGCGCTGGCCGGCTACTACCCGGCGTCGGTCACCCTGCGGTACCTGACCGAGGCCGCGCTGGGGCGGTTCGCGGCCACCGGGATCCGCCCAGGTTTCGACCACGATCTTTGGCCGCTGCTGCACCGCGACACCCTCTGGGCCTACTATTCCACCCTGGTGCGCTCGCAGCCGGCGGCCGTCCCGGACGCGTCCGCGTTCCTGGCCGCGCTGGGTGAGGCGTTGCGGCCGCATGCCCACAGCGCAGCCAACTGGGAGGCCGCGGTGGAGAGCGTCCTCGCCGTGCACGTCGGGCCCCGGCACCGGCTCGATCTGCTGGGTCTCGCGTCTCCCTTGGTGGGCAGGTCCTTCGGATCGCGCGCCGAACTGGATGCCGCCGTCGTCGAGTATTTGCTCGATGACGCCCGCCGTTCCGCCCTCGGCGAGGAGGATCCGGTGAAGATGGCCATCGGCGCGCTGCATCGAGGCCGCGCGGTGCTGAAAACGGCAGTGGCCGACGGCGGCATCACCGATGAGTCCTGGGTGGCCGGCCTTCGTGGCTGGTTTGAGTCGTTTGTGGAGGGCCTGGCCAGCGGGCCGCCTGCTCTGCGCGCTGAACAGCTGGCTGCCCTGGCACGCGCCGGCGTGGTCAGCTTTGTGGGGCCCGACCCCCGGTTCAGCGTGGACCGGCGGGCAGGCCGCTTTACCGCCGTCTCACCCTGGGTGAGCGGTCCGCCGGTGGCGGCGAAGACCATGGTGGAGGCCCTCGCGCCGGCCAACCGGGTGTCCGTGAACGACTCACCGCTGCTGGAACAGCTCCTCGCCGACGGGATGGTGCGGCCCAGGCTGATGATGACGGCAGAAGGTGCGCCGGTGCAGGCCACTGGGCTCGACGTTGCGCCGCACCCGTACCGGCCGGTGGCGGCCAACGGCTCGGTCACCGACGGACTGTATGTGCTGGGCCTGCAGCTCTCGGCTACCCAGTGGGGCACGGCCATCGCCGCGGAAGCGCCCCAGCCGGGCGGCCCCACGTATGCCAGCGGGCAGCGGACGCTCCGCGACGCCGACGAAATCGCGCAGGCGATCCTCCGGACACTGAGGCCTGCTGCTGACTGACGCTTGCCGCTGACCCACGTGTGCTTCTGACGCAGGTGTGACGCTGATGTGACCGGGACCCAGGCAGGCCGCGTACCAACGGCACATCCCGCACGGAAATATTCGCCGGCTCCTTTGCATGCCACGTGAGGCTGTGGGTCATGTGACGTGACGCCCGCATGCCGGCCGGCCCGGCCGCCGATGGTGCCCGCCGAAGCGGTGAGTGTGTGGCGCCGTCAGTGTGAAATTCCGAAAGCCATCCGCACGAACCGCCCGCTGCAGGTAGGGCTGCCGGGAAGGCAGCAGGCACTTGAGGCCGCCGTCGCCTCAGCCCTGGCGCTCTCGCTGGTGTTGACGGGTTGTGGCGGCGCAGCGACAGCCCAGTCCGGAGGCACCGGCGCCGAAGTAATACCGGCCGGTAGCTTTATCGGAAGCTGCCGGCCGGTATTTCTTCTAGGCAATTTACTTATGCGATGATCTTGAACATCGCTCCGGTGGGGTCGGCCAGCGAGGCGAGGCGTCCGAACGGCGAGTCCTCCGGTCCGTCAACGACGGTGGCTCCGAGCGATACAGCCTTCTCTATCGAGGCGTCCGCGTCTTCGACGTTGAAGTAGATCTGCCAATTGGACGGAACGTCGGCCGGCAGATACCCGGAGGCGTCCATGATGCCCGCCTTGGCTGCGTCCCCGGCGCCCAGGGTGGTGTACCGGAAGTCCGGTGCATCGCTCATGACATCCGTGTCCCAGCCAAAAACGTCCTGGTAGAACTTCACGGCGGCGTCGTAGTCCTTGGTGTGGAGCTCGTGCCAGGCGGCAGCGCCGGGCTCGGCGACGAGCTCATACCCCTTCATCTCGCGCGGCTGCCACACGCCGATTGCCGCGCCGGCGGCGTCGCCGAAGATGGCCATGTGGCCCTGTTCCGGAACATCCATGGGCGGCATGTAAACCTGGCCGCCGTTGGCCGCGACGGCGGACGCGGTGGCCTCGGCGTCGTCCGAGCGGAGGTACGTGGACCAGACGTCAGGCATGCCTGCCTGGTCCTCATCCTTCTGCATCAGCCCGGCCACGGTCCTGCCGTTCTTCCGCGCGGTGGTGTAACCGCCGTACTTCTCTTCGTCTCCGGTCTCGTACTCCCAGCCGAAGAGTTCCCCGTAGAACTGCCGGGCTTTGGCGAGGTCTGACGTCATGAGGTCGATCCAGCAGGGTGCGCCGGGGGTGATTTCGGGTGAAGGCATGGTGGGCTCTTTCTGTCGATGGACGGCAACAGGAACGACCCTATGTCCGGGCCCCGACAGTTTCAATGGGTCCGCCGTGGCGGCCCATGAGCCGGTTAAACGAAGAAACCCCGTTCCGCCATTAGCTGGCGGAACGGGGTTCCATTCGCGGAAGGTAAGAGATTCGAACTCTTGGTACGGGGTTACCGCACACTAGTTTTCAAGACTAGCTCCTTCGGCCGCTCGGACAACCTTCCCTAACGAGTAGTGTTTCATAGGCAGTTGGCTGCAACAAAACAGAGTCTGCCGTGCGTCCGGTGCACACTGGTTCTGGGGCACGAATCAGCTAGAAAACGGGAGTTCTCCATGAAAGCCGTCTACATTGCCGAACCCGGTGGTCCGGAGGTGCTGGAAGTCCGTCACGTGGACGCTCCAGTGCCCGGGCACGGCGAGGTGTTGATCGACGTCGTCGCTGCCGGCCTGAACCGGGCGGACGTACAGCAGCGCAGGGGCTTCTATCCGCCGCCGCCCGGAGCGTCCGAGATCCCTGGGCTGGAAGTCTCCGGGCGGATCGCCGGCTTCGGTCCCGGCGTCACCAAGGCGTTTTCCGTGGGTGACAAAGTAGTGGCGCTGCTGGCCGGCGGAGGCTACGCGGAGCAGGTTGCGGTGCCGGCGGAGCAGGTACTGCGGATTCCCGACGGCGTGGATGTGGTCACCGCTGCGTCGCTGCCGGAGGTCGCAGCCACGGTCTACTCCAACCTGATCATGACGGCGCAGCTGCAGGCGGGCGAGACTGTCCTGATCCACGGCGCCACCGGCGGGATCGGCACCATGGCCATCCAGATGGCCAAGGCTTTCGGCGCCAAGGTGGCCACCACGGCGGGAACTGCGGAAAAGGTGGGGACCGCGAAGGCTTTCCTGGGCGCGGACATCGCCATCAATTACACCGAAGAGGACTTTCCGGAAAGCCTGCGGCGGCAGAACGGCGGCAAGGGTGCCGACGTGATCCTTGACGTCGTGGGTGCCAAGTACCTGGCGCAGAACGTTGATGCACTGGCTGACTATGGCCGGCTCGTCGTCATCGGCCTGCAGGGCGGGGCAAAGGGGGAGCTGGATCTTGGCCAGCTCCTGCGGAAACGCGCGGCAGTGGTTGCCACGGCGCTGAGGCCACGCCCGGTGGCCGAAAAGGGCGCCATCATGAACGCAGTGCGCGAATCCGTGTGGCCCCTCGTTACGGACGGCCGGATCCGCCCGCTGGTGGCCAAGACGTTCCCGCTGGACCAGGCCGCGGCCGCGCACCGGTACTTCGACAGCGGCGACCATGTGGGCAAGATCCTGCTGGTTATGTAGACCCAGTAGATACTGAGTATTGCTTTGCGCGGCGGACTGGGTTAGCCTCAGTCTATACGCGGTATGCACGGGTCTTGGGGGTCCGTGCATACCGACGCTGACGCCACCGCTAGGAGCAGCATGTCCATCCGCCACAGCCTCCTCGCCCTGCTGCAGGACCAGCCGCGTTACGGCTACCAGCTCAGGGTTGAGTTCGAACACCGCACAGGGTCCACGTGGCCCCTGAATATCGGGCAGGTTTACACCACGCTGGACAGGCTGGAACGCGACGGCCTGGTCAGCAATGACGGCAGTGACGGCGAAGGACACGTGGTTTACAGCATCACCGCCGCCGGCAAGGCGGAAGTGCAGAACTGGTTTGCCGCCCCCGTGGAGCGCAACAATCCGCCCCGGAACGAGCTGGCCATCAAGTTGGCGCTCGCGGTCACGCTGCCCGGCGTCGATGTGCAGGCCATCATCCAGGCCCAGCGGGTGGCGTCCATCCGGGCGCTGCAGGATTACACCAAGGCCCGCCGCGACACGGCCGCCAACCAGCGGGCGGCGGATACCGCCTGGCTGCTGGTGCTGGATTCGCTGATCTTCCAGACGGAAGCGGAGGTCCGCTGGCTGGATCTTTGCGAGGCTCGGATGCTGCAGCAGGCGCAGACCGCAGGCCAGGCCACACCACGCAAAACGTCCAACGGGGTCACTGTGGAAGAGGCTGCCCCGCTCATCGCGGATAACCGCCGATGAGCGTCCAAGGGCCGCAGCAGGTCCTGGAACTCGCCAAGGTCAGCAGGACGTTCGGTGAAGGCGCGACGGCGGTCGCCGCGTTGCGCGAGGTTGACCTCAGTATCAGGGCCGGCGAGTTCGTCGCCGTGATGGGTCCGTCAGGTTCCGGTAAATCCTCCCTCCTGGCGCTGGCCGGGGGACTTGACCGGCCGACGTCGGGCGGTGTCTTTGTGGAGTCAACGCCACTGGGCGGGCTGGAACTTAACGAACTCGCCCGATTGCGCCGCCGCGCCGTCGGCTATGTCTTCCAGGACTTCAACCTTGTCCCCACCCTGACGGCTGCCGAAAACGTGGCGCTGCCGCTGGAGCTGGACGGGACGGCCAGCCGGAAGGCGCAACGCCAGGCGCTGGATGCGCTGTGTCAGGTGGGCATCCCGGAACTCGCCGACCGCTTTATGGACCAGATGTCCGGCGGACAGCAGCAGCGGGTGGCCATCGCACGGGCCATCGTGGGCGACCGCCGGCTGATCCTGGCCGACGAACCCACGGGAGCCCTGGATTCCACCACCGGCCACGGCGTGATGGAAGTGCTCCGCGGACGTGCGGATGCCGGTGCGGCCGTGATGCTGGTGACCCATGAGGCCCGGCACGCCGCATGGGCTGACCGCGTGGTGTTCCTCCGGGACGGCCGGATCGTGGACCAGGCAGCTGCCATGCACGATCCCGCCATGCTCCTCGCGCAGGCCGGCCACTGACGTGGCGCTCACCCTCGACCCGGCGCCCGGCGGGCGCCGGCAGGCTTTCCGCGTTGCCGTGCGGATGGCCCGGCGCGATATCCGCCGCCACAAAGGGCGTTCCCTCCTGATCATTTTGCTGATCATGCTCCCCGTGGCCGGAATGGCAGGGGCGGCCACCCTGATCCAGAGCACCCAGGAGACCGCAGCCGAACGCGTGCAGTACCAGCTCGGCACCACCCAGGCGCGGTTCCGGCCCATGCCCATGGCCAACGGGGTCATGGTCCAGGACCCTGTCGAGGAGATGCAGATAACCACGAGCGAGTGGGACAGCAACCCTGACTTCACGCCGAGTGATCCACAGGATGCAATTCCGGCGGGCTACGACGTGCTCACAGAATCCACCGTTGACCTCACCGCCGAGTCGGGTGCGGCTGACGTACGGGTGATGGGCCGCGCGGTGGACGCGCTGGCCCCGGCATTCGAAGGAAAATACACCCTGCTGGACGGCAGGGCACCCGGGACTGATGCCGAGATGCTCGTGTCGCCGGGGCTGATGGAGCGGTTCGGGCTGGCACTGGGGGAGGAACTGGCGACGTCGGCCGGGACGTTTGTTGCGGTCGGAACGCTCCGCGACGCGGGCTATTCGGACAGCAACTCCATCGTCTACCTCAAGCCCGGCCAGGGCAGCGTGGACGCCCCGGCACCGCCAGCCTCAACCAGTCCGGTGCCACCCGAGCAGGCGATCAAGTCCACCATGTATTACCTGGTGGGTTCCGAGCCGGTGACCTGGAGCCAGATCCGGGAGGCCAACGCCGTAGGTGTCACCGTGCTGTCCAGGTCCGTGGTGCTGAACCCGCCGCCTCAAGAGGAGCGAGGGACGGACGGCGCAGGGACCTCGTCCAGCGCGTCGGTGCCGCTCACCGACTATGCGGCCGGGGCGCTCCTGGGTGCCCTGGCGCTGCTGGAGGTGGGGCTGCTGGCGGGAGCTGCATTCGCCGTGGGCGCTAAGGGTCAGGTCCGGGAGCTGGCCCTGCTCGCCGCGACGGGGGCCGAAAGCCCCACCATCCGCTCGGTGGTGATGGCGGCTGGCCTGTGGCTCGGCGGCCTTGGCGTAGCGGCCGGCGCTGCTGTGGGACTGGCCGCAGCCGCCGGGGTGGTGTTCGTTGCGCGCCTTAACGGGTCGGTCCGTTTCCCGGGCTTCCATCCGGACGCTTTGTTGACGGTCCTGGTGATGATTATGGGCTTTGTGGCGTGCCTGCTTGCTGCCTTGGCCCCGGCGCGGCAGGTGGCGCGCCAGGCTGTTTTGGGCGCGCTCAAATCGGGGCGGGCGCCGGCGTCGGCCGGCAAGACGTCCACGGTGGTGGGTGCTGTCCTGCTGGGCGTCGCCGCCGTGTCACTTGCCGGCGGCACGTGGTTTGCCGTCAGCAGCGAAGACCCGGACGTGTTCAGCTCAAGGACGCCGGTGATTGTATGGTTCCTGCTGGGCGGCGCGGTACTTGGCGTTACGTCCCTGGTTCTGCTGACCGGCAAGATGGTGGCCCTCCTTGCCAAGCGTGCCGGACGCCTTCCCCTGGCTGCGCGCATGGCCGCCCGGGACGCTTCCCGCAACCGCAGCCGGACTGTACCCGCTGTTGCCGCCGTCCTTGCCGCTGCCACCCTGGCCAGTGCCGGCATGGTGCTGGCCGCCAGCCAGCAGGCGAACGAGCAGCAAAACCACTACTGGTCCGCGTTGAAGAACCAGGCAGTACTGCCGTTGTCCGTGTGGCAGCCTCCACTGGCTGACGGCACAATGCCGGACCCGGCGCGGATCGACCCCGCTGCCGTGGTCTCCACATTGGATGGGGCGGTGGACACCGTCGAATGGACCAGCGTGCTGCGCACAGCCGCCATCCGGAACTGCGATATGCGGCCCGAACTGGCCGACGCGTCGCCCGCGCAGACGCCGACGACGAGCTGCCTCCAATACTCGGTGGCCACACCCGAAGGCAACGCATGCCCTGTGACGGCCGGCCAGCGCGTCCTGGATCCGGAGGACTGGCGCTGCCGGGGAGCGATGCGTCCGTACGAGACGCAGGGAAGTGTTAACTCCATCATCGTTGGAACTGCCGATGACGTGGAAAGGCTGTTCGGAAAGGCGCCCACGGCGGAAGCGCGCGACGTGCTGGCGGCCGGTGGAATGGTGGTGACCAACCCTGTGTTCGTTCGCGACGGGCACGCGTCCCTGGTGGCGAAGGACATGCGGAAGCCCGCGCCCGGCGATCCCGCTACGGGTGTCTTCCAGGGCTACATGGAGACGCGGCGGACGGAAGTGGCCGCGGCCGTGCTGGAGCCCGAAGTGAAGGTGCAGTACTACGGCGTAGTGTCCCCGGAGGCTGCGGTGGCGGCCGGAATGCGCGTGGATGACAGCGAACTGCTGATCCAGTTCAGCGCCTACCCCGATGCCGTCCAGATGGACAAAATGTCCGAAGCGCTCGCCAGCATCTACAAGGACCGCTTCGGGACCCCGTATGTGGAGCGCGGAGCGGAGCAGGACGCCTCGCTGATCCTCTGGTCCATCGTGGGCCTGGGTGCCCTCATCACGCTCAGCGCGGCCGGGATCACCACGGGACTGTCCATGGCGGACTCGCGGAAAGACCACGTGACGCTTGCCGGGGTGGGCGCGGCCCCGCGCTTGCGGAAGGCGCTCGCAGGTTCGCAGGCACTGATGACGGCGGGTCTCGGAACTGTGTTGGGAAGTGCTGCCGGTATAGTGCCCGCCGTGCTGCTGGTGACGGCTACCGGGATGGCGCGGACCGCCGTCGTGCCCTGGCTCCAGCTCGTGGCGCTGCTGATCGCGGTGCCGCTCACCGGAGCGGCCCTGGCCTGGCTGTTTACCCGGGCGCGGCTTCCGGTGTCCCGCCGGGAGGTGGGGACCTGAGAGGTCTGCCGCGGCAGCTGAGTGGGGGAGGGCCGGAATTAGGTCACACAGTTGGGTCTTTTTGATTGGGGCCAACAGGCCTACCGTGGGGCTCAGGACGCTGTCCGTCCCGGACGGCCGAAGTACGGAGGGACCTCTTATGACAACACATGTTGCCGATTGCAGTGTTACCCGTTGCTCGTTTAATGACCATGAAGGCTGTACGGCCCACGCCATCACGGTTGGCGGGAGCAAAGACCACGCCAGCTGCGCCACGTTCATCGACACCGGCACGCACGGCGGGCTGCCCAAGGTCCTGGCAGATGTCGGAGCATGCCAGCGCTCCGAGTGCGTCCACAACGACCACCTGATGTGCAACGCCCCGGAAGTCCACGTGGGCCCCGGCGCTGACAACGCGGACTGCCTCACTTACGCCCACGCGTAGCCACGGCCCCCGCTCGGGATTAGTCACGAAGGCCTCCGTCCAGGAAACCCTGAACGGGGGCTTTTGTGCGCTCGGCGCCTCCCGCCCGCCGTTCACCGCAATGACACGCGGCGCGGGCACAATGCCGCCCCCTTGTTGGTGCGGGCGTTGGTAGGGTGCCCTTGAGCAACTCACAGAAGCACCAAATCTCAAGGAGGAGACATGGCCAGCAGACCTGACGAACGGGTAAGTACAGCGAAAGGAAGCGGCTCATTGACCGCCGATCCGAAACTTCCGCCTACGGCCGTGGATGAGGCCGTCCGCGAGGCTGAAGACAAGAACTGGACCCCGGCCAAGATCGCCCTGTGGGCAGCCATCGCACTGCTCGGTGGCGTCGCCTGGTTCATGCTGGCCATCGTCCGGGGCGAAACCGTCAACGCGATCTGGTTCGTTTTTGCCTCCGTCTGCACCTACCTGATCGGTTACCGCTTCTACTCCAAGGTGATCGAACGCCTCATCACCAACCCGGATGACCGCCGCGCCACGCCGGCGGAATACAAGGCTGACGGCAAGGACTACGTCCGCACGGACCGCAACGTGCTGTTCGGCCACCATTTCGCCGCCATCGCCGGCGCCGGCCCGCTGGTCGGGCCGATCATCGCGGCCCAGATGGGATACCTCCCCGGCACTATCTGGATCATCATCGGCGTTGTGCTCGCAGGCGCCGTCCAGGACTACCTGGTGATGTTCTTCTCCATGCGCCGCGGCGGCCGTTCCCTGGGGCAGATGGCCCGCGAAGAACTGGGCATCATCGGCGGTACCGCAGCACTGATCGCCACGCTGCTGATCATGGTGATCATCGTGGCGATCCTCGCGCTCGTCGTCGTCAACGCCCTGGGTGAAAGCCCGTGGGGCGTGTTCTCGGTGGGCATGACCATCCCGATTGCGCTGTTCATGGGCGTCTACCTGCGCTACATCCGGCCCGGCAAAATCATGGAAGTCTCCCTGATCGGCTTTGTGCTCCTGATGGCCGCCATCATCGGCGGCGGCCTGGTGGCGGACACCGAATGGGGCTCCGCGTTCTTCACCCTGGACAAGGTGACCATTGCCTGGGGCCTCATTGTCTATGGCTTCATCGCCGCTATCCTTCCGGTCTGGCTGCTCCTGGCGCCCCGCGACTATCTCTCCACGTTTATGAAGATCGGCGTGATCGTGATGCTCGCGCTGGCCATCATCGTGGTCCGCCCTGAGATCACCGTCCCGGCCTTCAGCGAGTTCGCCAGTAGGGACAACGGACCGGTCTTCCCCGGTACCTTGTTCCCGTTCCTGTTTGTCACCATTGCCTGCGGGGCGCTATCCGGCTTCCACGCCCTGATCTCCTCGGGCACCACCCCGAAACTGATCGAGAAGGAACGCCAGACCCGCTTCATCGGGTACGGCGGCATGCTGATGGAGTCGTTTGTGGCCATCATGGCGCTGGTCGCGGCCATCTCCATTGACCGCGGGCTGTACTTCGCGATGAACGCCCCGGCGGCCCTGACCGGCGGCACGGTGGAAACAGCGGCGGCCTGGGTCAACAGCCTTGGCCTCGCCGGAGTCAACGTCAACCCGGCCATGCTCGCGGAGACGGCAGCCAACGTCGGGGAGCAAAGCATTGTGTCCCGGACCGGCGGCGCGCCCACGCTCGCCGTCGGCCTCGCCCACATCATGCAGCAGTTCATCGGCGGCACCGCCCTGATGGCGTTCTGGTACCACTTCGCCATCATGTTCGAGGCGCTGTTTATCCTCACCGCAGTTGACGCCGGCACCCGCGTTGCGCGCTTTATGCTGCAGGACTCCATTGGCAACTTCGTCCCGAAGTTCAAGGAAGCCTCGTGGCGGCCGGGAGCCTGGCTGTGCACAGCCGTTATGGTGGGCGCCTGGGGTGCCGTGCTGCTCATGGGCGTCACTGATCCGCTGGGCGGCATCAACACGCTGTTCCCGCTCTTCGGTATCGCCAACCAGCTGCTGGCCGCGATCGCGCTGTCAGTGTGCCTTGCCATCGTCGCCAAGCGGGGGACTTTCAAGTACCTCTGGATCGTTGCGGTGCCGCTGGCCTTCGCGGCGGTGGTGACCATCACCGCTAGTTACCAGAAGATCTTCTCCTCAACGCCCGCCGTCGGCTACTTCGCCAACAATGCAGCCTTCAGCAAGGCACTCGCGGACGGCAAGACGGAGTTCGGCTCAGCCAAGAGCGTTGCCGCCATGGAAGCCGTGGTGCGCAACACCGCGATCCAGGGCTGGCTGTCCGTCATCTTTGTGGTGCTGAGCATCATCGTCATCGCCATGGCACTCGTGGCCACCATCAAGGCCTTCCGCAACCATTCCGCGGGGATGCCAAACATTGACAACGAGGATGAGGCCCGCCCGTCGAAGGTCTTCGCGCCCGCCAGCCTGATCCCCACGCCCGCGGAACGTGAGCTGCTGGCCGAGTGGAACAAGCTGCCAGCCGAGCTGCGGTTCGAAAGGGCAGGGCACCACAAATGAGCCCCGGTCTGGCTGCGGTCGCAACAGGGTTCCGGGGTTTCGCCCGGTACCTCGGCGGCGTGCTCGGTGCTGATGCGTACGCCAAGTACCTGGAGCACCACCACGCGGCCGGACACGGGGAGCCCCCTCTGACGGAACGCGAGTTCTGGCGGGACAGGACGGACCGTCAG
This sequence comes from Arthrobacter sp. AQ5-06, assembly GCF_003287955.1. Taxonomy (GTDB): domain Bacteria; phylum Actinomycetota; class Actinomycetes; order Actinomycetales; family Micrococcaceae; genus Arthrobacter. Next base: position 235,476 of record NZ_QMKP01000004.1, read on the forward strand.
GACTCCAACCCGCAGGGCCGGTGCTGCTGACGCTGACGGCCGGCCAGCCCTCATCGGCGGGCCGGCTTCATCGACTGGGCTGTGCGTCCTCCGCTCGTGAGAGTATGAACGCATGAGCGATCCGACAGACACTCAGCCTGATGATGTCCCCGTTGAGGGCAGGACCCTCGACAACGGCGAACCGGCCATGCCGGCTGCGGCCGGCCCGGCTGGAGCCGGCGCCGGCCCCGGTGCTGCTGGCCCGGTCACTACCGGCCCGGCGGCCGGCGGCAAGACCAAAGGCAGCAACCTCCAGGACCTTGTGGACGAGCCTGCGAAAGTGATGCGGATCGGCACCATGATCCGGCAGCTCCTGGCGGAGGTTAAGTCAGCTCCGCTGGACGACGCCGCGCGCGAACGCCTCGCCGAGATCCACGAGCGTTCCATCAAGGAGCTGGAGGACGGGCTGGCCCCGGAGCTCGTTGAAGAACTGGAACGGATCAGCCTGCCCTTCCCGGATAACGCCACACCGTCCGACGCCGAGCTTCGGATCGCCCAGGCACAGCTGGTGGGGTGGCTGGAAGGCCTCTTCCACGGCATTCAGACGGCTGTCGCCGCCCAGCACGCGGCACGGGAGCACGCCGCTGCGCAGATGCACCTGAGGCAGCTTCCGCCTGGCACGATGATCGCCCCCGGGGTGGTTATCGGGGAGAACGGCGAGCCGCAGAGAGCCACCGCCGGCCAGCGTTCCGGTCCGATACCCTCCGGCCAGCCGGAGGACCCGGACCACGGCCCCGGCCAGTACCTCTAGGTTCCTGCGTGGGATTCTTTACTGCCGCCCGCCAAGGGCGCAAGGACGATGCTGAGCTCGGCAAGGGCCTCTGGCGCCGCGCCCACGATCGTTTCCACCGGGGCCTGGACCGCTATCACCAAGTCCTCGAAGGCGTCGAAGACGAGCAGCTTTACGCCGAACTGGTGGAAGTAGCCAACGAGCTGGCAGGACTCCTGGAACGTGTCCGTGCTGTCTGCGTCGAAGCCCAGCGACGCTCGCCCAGCGAGGGCCTGGACATTCCTGGGGACTTGGCCGGTGTGCACCGGTCGCTGTCGAAGGCGGGCAATTCGCTGGCCACCACTGCCGAGGCGGCCGCCATGCTGCGGCTCGCCGTCGGGCCTGTCCCGGTGGGGGCGGCTTCGGTGCGCCGCCGCGCGGAATCAGTGTTTGAGCAGGTGGCCGACGCCGAACGCCGGCTCGCCGAGGATGCTGCCGCCGGCGGCCAGCCGGAAAGCCGTTCCGGCTAAACGTCAGGCGGCGATCCGGGCCTGCCCGACGGCAACAGCGTCGATGACGGCCCACGATTCATCTCCGACGCAGTTCCGGCTGGCGAAGCGCTCGGCGTCCTTCAGGGAATCGAAGATTTCACTGCTGATCCGGCCGCAATCGGCGTCGAAGTACGTGACGTGAAATTCCTGTGCGAGTTGGTTTTCCATAAATCCAGTCTGCAACCGGGGTCTGACAATAACCGTTCATCAGTCCCGCGTGTTGCCCAGGCGGAGCACCCGCTCCTGCGCGAGCATGGCTGAACGCTTGGCCTTGTCTGCTGCCCGCGCCGCCTGCTTGGCCTCGGCTGCCGCCGTGCCCAGGCTTTTCCTGGCACGTACCAGCTGCTCCTCCGCGGCTTTGAGCCGGTCGCGGAGCTCAGGTGTTTCGCGGGTCAGGTGCGCGACTTCAGTCTCCGTGTCCTCCAGCTGCCTTTGCCGGTCCGCGGCCAGCCGGGCGGACTCCTCCTCGGCTGCCTTGGCCGCGGCCAAGGCAGCGTTGGCTTTCTCCAGAGCCGAGGGGGACGCCGGCCGGGGAGTCTCCCGGACGGCCTTGAGCCGCGGCTGGTCCGCGGGTTTGCGGGTGCCGCGTTCCGCCGTCGTCCGTTCTTCCTGCCTTGGTGCGGCGGCCGGCGGCTGTTTGGGAGTGAGTTGGGGTGTGGCGCGCGGCGCCGGCACCGCGCCGGGAACAGCCACTGCCCCATCGAGATCAACCGTGTCCACGCCGTCGGCGGACAGTGCCTGGAGCAGCAGCCCGCTTTGGACAGCGGCGGTGGCACTTTCGTCGGCGGTCATCGCCTGCAGGGTCCGCTCAACGTCGGCCGCGATCGTTGCGCTGATGGTGCGCCCCCGGCGTTCGGCAACGGAGCGGGCGGTGTCGACGGCGGTCCCCAGCAGGGTGCGGCGCTCCCGCGCCAATTCCCGGAGGGCGGCGGCGTCGAAGGATGCCTGGGCAGACCGCATCCGCTGGCCGAGCTCGGCAAGCTGCGCGAGCACTCCCGGCTCATGGATGGCCAGCATGTTGACGGCCCAGGCCGCCACTGACGGTTTTGGCAGCGACTTGACGGCGGCATGCAGTTCTTTCCCGGAACCGACGGCGGCTTTGGCTGCGGCCGTCCGGGCGGCCACAAAATCGTCGAAGGGCAGGGCGTACAGTTCGAACGCGATAGCCGCCAGCGCCTTGTCATCCATGCACGCCATCATAGGGGGAGCGAAGGCTCCACTTCCCCACAGCCTAGACTGGCCGCATGAGAAGAGTGTGGGGGCTCATTGTCCGGCCAGCGGTTCTGATGTTGGCAGTGTGCATTCCGGCGGCGGGCTGCTCGACCGCCTGTCCAGCCATCGGTTGGGTCAACTCCATCACAGTTGAACTGGCGGGTGACGTCTCGCGTGTGGATACCGTGCGGCTGTGCGCCGATGGCGCATGTTCGGAGCTGCGACCGGAGCCTGGGACACCAGCACCGCGTATTGTCGTGACAACGCCGCTGGATGCCACGGCCCCTGTCACACCTAACGTCCAGCCGACGATGGCCCCGTTTTACGCTGAACGGGTCGACGCCGATACCTGGCGTTTCACCGTCAGTATGAGCTCCCCTGACCACGTGACCGCAAAGGCGCTGTCTTCCACAGGGGCGGTCATTGCCGAAAAGGAAGCCGACCTGGACTGGAAGCGGGTGGGCGGCTCAGCCCAATGCGGCGGGCCCGCGGAAGCGTCGCCGGTGCTGCTTACGGTGCCCTAGAACGAGGCGCCCAGCACGTCCTTCACGAGGTTCCGACGGGGGGTGGGCGGGTGGGATGTACCGCAGCCCAGCCCGCCCCGCGAACCACTCGCACTTCATCTTCCTTGACCCACGTGCCCACAACTTCTACCCCGACTGGAACCGCGCTGCGAACGTCAACGTCGCCATCTTGCGCCGCGACGCCGGCCGCAACCCCCGTGACAAGGCATCGCAGCACTCGTCGGCGAACTCTCCATGCGCAGTGAGGAATTCCGCCCACGCTGGGAAGCACACAACGTCCGCCGCCATTACTCAGGCACCAAATTCTTTCAACCACCCCGTTGTCGGGCTCCTTGAACTGACCTACCTGGCAATGGAACTCGAAGACGACCCCGGGCACACACTGACTGTTTATCCGGCCATTCCGGGCAACCCCTCGGATGAAGCCCTCAAGCTCCTGGCCTTGTGGGCCGCGACCGAGAACATCGTCGAATCCGCTCGAACCCGGGCCCGCGGCTAGCAGAAGCGTGCGTTCACTTCCCGGCCGCCGGCCTGGCCCCCGTTGCGCGAGACTGAAGTCACCAGGGGTTCTGCCCGCGAACTCACTCACTCAGGGTTCCGCCCCCGGAACAACGAGGGCCTCGCTGCGCTCGGGCAGCACAAGCATTTTCTCTCAATTTTTGCGGCTGTCCTACCGTGGGCCTCGAGCGCCCGTAAGTAGATCGGCAATCGGGCGCCGTGGGTAAGGTTCAGCGCTGCACGGCCGCGCCGATGAGCAGGGAAGAGAGACCCGGCGGATCCGGGAGGGGGCCAACGCCAATGGATACAACCCCAGCGCCCGGGGACGAATCCGCCAGAACATCCAACAGGCCTACGCCGCCGCCCACGCCTAGCGAGCTGCCCGGGCCAGCCTCAGCTCATTGAACCCAAACTGAGCCCGGGCTTAAGTGTGCGCTGTTAAATGTTCTGTATCCATCCGACGAGGGCTCAGCCGAGCGAATGCGCCAGGGGATGACTGCGACAGGCTTGGATGGCCCCGGGTGGCTAGACCCGCGAACGGTGGTCGGGTGCGAGGAAGAATGCGGCACCGCTGATGATGCAGAGTCCGCAGAAGAACCAGGCCAGTGCGGTGGTCGTGCCGCCGGCTGCGAGCAGGAGGCCGCTGGCGATCAGTGGAGCGAATCCTGCTCCGAGCGTGGTGGATACCTGGTAGGCCAGGGAGGTGCCGGTGTAGCGGACTTCGGTGGCGAACATTTCGGAGATGAACGCGCCCATGGGGCCGTACATGAGTGCCTGGACCAGCGGGTTTCCGATGATGAATCCGATGAGCATGAGCCAGATGTTTCCGTCGCTGATCAGCGCGAACATGGGCCAGATCCCGATGATGCCCGCGGCGGCGCCGGCCAGCATCACTTTGCGGCGGCCAATCCGGTCCGAGAGCGCGGCGGCCGCTGGGATCGTAAAGATGTGCAGGAAGTTGGCGATGGTCAGCATCAGGAGGGCATCCGAGCGGGAGTGGCCGGTCTGGACTGCGTACGTTAGCGCGAAGGTTGCCAGCAGGGACTGGAGGAACAGGGGGGCGAAGCCGGCAACGATGGAGATGCCGAGTTCCTTCGGGTACCGGCGCAGCACCTGCATGATCGGTGCGCCTTTGTGGGAGGGGTCAGCCGTGGCGTTGGCGGCCTTCGCGGCCAGGAAGTCCGGTGACTCGGTGACCCGGTATCGGATGAACAGGGCCACGCCGACGAGGATTGCGGACAAGAGGAAGGGAATCCGCCAGCCCCAGGCCAGGAACTCCGCCTCGGGCATGGTGGAGAAGGCGCCGAGGATAACCGTGGCGAGTACTGCGCCGGAGGGTCCGCCGCTGACGGCGATGCTTGCTCCGAAGCCACGCCCGGTCGGTTTGGAGTGTTCCATGCCCATGAGGGCGGCGCCGGCCCATTCGCCGCCCACTGCGATGCCCTGCAGGACACGGAGGGAGACCAGCAAAATCGGGGCGGCCACGCCGATCTGCGCCGAGGTGGGAAGCATACCCATGACCACCGAGACGCCACCCATGATCAGCATGGTGATGAACAGCATCTGCTTTCGGCCGAGCTTGTCGCCGAAGTGGCCGAAAATGATGCCACCTAGCGGACGTGCAACGTAGCCGGCGGCCAGGGTGACATAGGACAGGACGATACCTGCCGCCTGGGGAACGCCGCTGAAAAACAGTTGCGGGAAGACCAGGGCTGCGGCCGTGCCGTAGAGCAGGAAGTCGTAGAACTCCACGGTGGAGCCGAGGTAGCTGGAGACCAGGGCCCTGCGGCTGTCCCTCCGCTGTTGGGCGGTGCGTGGAGGCGGGGCCTCGGCGGATACGGCGGGCGTCAGCTGTGACATCAAAAACTCCGTTGTTTGCGTTGGAAGAGAACATTAAAAGTTGTGCATTTATCGCACGTTCATGAATACTATTAGTAGCAAGAGTGCTGCACATCACAGGTGGTTGTCAATCCCGGCCATGCGGCTCACTAGGATGGCGTAGTGACTACAGAGCAAACGACGAACGCGTCGCGAACTGCCGGCTCGCAGACCCTGGCCCGAGGCCTGACGGCCCTGAAGGCGATCGCCGGGGCCCGCGACGGCCTCGCAATCAACGACGTCGCAGAAGTTCTGGGAGTGCACCGCACCATCGCCTACCGCATTCTTAACACCCTCAGCGACGCCGGGCTGATCCGCCGCAGCGACGATAACCGCTACCGGGGAGCGGCAGGACTACTCCAGCTCACGTCCGCCGCACATGACGCTATCCGCGCCGCGGCCCTTCCAGTCCTGCACGACGTGGCCAGCGACCTGTCATCCACCGTCTCCCTGCTCGTGAGGGAGGGCGGCGAGGCCGTTGCGCTGGCGGTAGTAGAACCCCGGGGACTGTCGTATCACGTCTCGTTCGCCCAGGGCAGCCGACACCCCCTCAACCGCGGAGCCGCCGGACTCGCCATCCAGGCAAGTCAGCCACCCACCCCGGCGGAGTCCGATGACGTGCGCAACGCCAGGACCAACGGCTATGCCATCACCTTCGGCGAAGTGGAGCCGAACATGTACGGCCTCGCCGCACCCATCAAGGGCCCTGACGCTGACGTCGTCGGGGCATGCATAAACCTCATCACCACCCGCAAGGAAGTTGCGGAAGGAGCGGTTAAGGCAATCATTGCCGCCGCCGAGCGCATCTCCGGCCGCCTGGCCTGACGGCACGATCTGCCCTAAACAGGTGGTACTGAAGCGGCGGGGAAGCGTCCGTTCCTCTTGACACCCGCACCTCCTCATGGTGTGATGTTTGTCATCAGTCGTGCAACTATAGCCTCTAAGTGAGCGTTAAATGCACGAACAGAATTGCCAAAGGAGTCTTCCATGACAGAGCGCCCCTACACCAGCGTTTGGTCCGACCTCGCCCAGGCCGAATTCAGCCAGGGCTTCATCGAGGCGGGTCCATATCGTACCCGGTACCTGCACGCCGGAGACTCCTCCAAACCGACACTGATCGCTATGCACGGCATCACAGGTCACGCAGAGGCCTACGTCCGGAACCTGAACACGCTCTCGGAGCATTTCGATGTGTGGGCGATCGATTTCATCGGCCATGGCTACAGCGACAAGCCTGACCACCCGCTGGAAATCAGGCACTACATCGACCAGTTGCTGGGCTTCATGGATGCCATCGGTGTCGAGAAGTCTTACCTGACGGGGGAGTCCCTGGGCGGCTGGGTAACAGCACAGTTCGCCATCGACTACCCGGAGAAGGTGGAGCGCATCCTGCTGAACACCATGGGCGGCACCATGGCTAATCCGGTGGTGATGGAGCGTCTCTACACACTGTCCATGGAAGCAGCCAAGGATCCGTCCTGGGAGCGGGTCAAAACCCGGCTCGAATGGCTCATGGCCGATCCCGCCATGGTCACGGACGACCTTATCCGCACGCGCCAGGCGATCTTCGAGCAGCCGGACTGGCTCAAGGCGTGCGAGGCAAACATGGCCCTGCAGGACCCCGAAACCCGGAAGCGGAACATGCTGACGGACGAGGCACTGGCCCAGATCAAGGCACCAGCGCTGGTGCTCTGGACCACCAAGGACCCTTCCGGCCCGGTAGACGAGGGCCGCCGCATCGCCGGGCTCATCCCCAACGGCGAACTCGCCGTGATGGAGAACTGCGGCCACTGGCCCCAGTACGAGGACCCGGAAACCTTCAACCGCATCTTCCTGGACTTCATGCTGGCCCGCTGATGCGGACCGCTTCCCTCCCAGCTTCGCGCTTACACAGAACAGAGAACCACCATGGAGTTTGACACCGACGTACTGGTGATCGGCGCGGGCCCCGTCGGCCTGATGCTGACCAACCTGTTGGGCACCTACGGCCAGAACGTGACCCTGCTCGAGGCCCAGCCCGAGCTGATCGACTACCCGCGTGGTGTCGGCATCGATGACGAGTCCCTGCGTTCAGTCCAGACCGCCGGACTCACCGACACCGTCCTGCCCCACACCACGCCCCAGCACATCATGCGGCTGGTCAACGGCAAAGGCCGGATTCTCACCCACAACGCCCCGACCACCGACGAGTTCGGCTGGCCCCGGAAGAACGCCTTCATCCAGCCCCTTGTAGACCAGGCGATGCTGGAGGGCCTGTCCCGGCACGCAACCGTAAATGTCAGGTTCAACCACGAGGTCCTCTCGCTGCGGGAAACCGACAACGGCGTGCTGGCCACGGTCAACGTCAAAGACGCCGACGGCAAGACCGAACTGAAGCAGATCCACGCCAAGTACGTGGTCGGCTGCGAAGGCGGCCGTTCCGCCACCCGGCTCTGGATGGGTGTGCTGTTCGACGGCAAATCCCCCTCCACCCGGTGGCTGGTCGTCGACGTCAACAACGACCCCCTGGGAACACCCAACGTCTTCCTCGGAGCCGACCCGAAGCGCCCCTACGTCTCCATCGGGCTGCCGCACGCCATTCGCCGCTGGGAATTCATGCTGTTCGACGGGGAGACCGACGATATGGTGACCGACCCCGATTTCGTGAACAGTCTCCTGGCAGCCCACGTGCCGGATCCGGCCGGCCTGGACTTCATCCGCCGCCGCGTCTACACCCACCACGCACGCGTCGCCAGCTCCTTCCGCCGGGGCAAGGTCCTGATCGCCGGCGACGCCGCCCACCTCATGCCCGTCTGGATGGGCCAGGGCTGGAACTCCGGAGTCCGCGACGCCACGAACCTGGCCTGGAAGCTCGCCACCATCCTCCGCGGCCAGGCCACCGATGACCTGCTGGACACCTACGACGTCGAACGCCGGGATCACGCCAAGGCGATGGTTGACCTCTCCCTCACCTTGGGCAACGTCATCAAGGTGACGAACCCCGCGATGGTGGCCTCCAGGGACGCCATCGCGGCGGGCCTGAACCTGTTTCCTCAGGTGAAGTCCTACTTCGCCGACATGAAATTTAAGCCCATGCCGCGTTACACCCGCGGCGTCGTGGTCGATCCCACCAGCCACAAGCCGGGCTCCGCCCTCGCCAGACTCACCGGCAAACTGATCCCGACGCTCACGGCGAACACCCGGATCTCACCGGTCGGTGTCCAGTTCCCGCAACCGCGCGTCACCACCAAGACCCAGACCAACGTCCTACTCGATGAGGTCACCGGGAAATGGTGGACCGTCCTGGTCTGGGGGAACAACCCCAGGGACGTGTTCTCCGACACCGATCTGCTCGAGCTCGACGAACTCGGCGCCCAGCTGGTCTGCCTGGTTCCCGAAAGCCAGCGGACCTGGTGTGAGGAGCGCTACCCGGCAGAGGTCATCGTTGCCGGTGACACCACGGGCCGGCTCAAAAAATGGTTCGACGAGCGCCCCACCCCGGTGGTGTTCGTCCGCCCGGACCGCTTCGTGGCCGGCGCCTGCCTGGCCCAAGACGCCCCCAAGACCCTCGCCGCAATCCTCACCGCAATGTCGTTCAAGGAAGGAGCAAGCAATGACGCTCGCACTCGTCTGCATGTCGCATAGCCCCCTGCTGGAGGTAACCAACCCTCCGGAGGAAATCCAGAAGGACGTCGACGCCGCGTTCGCCGTCGCCCGCAAATTCGTCGAGGACTTCAACCCCGACCTCGTGGTCTCCTTCGCGCCGGACCACTACAACGGCTTCTTCTACGAACTCATGCCCCCGTTCTGCATCGGGTACGAGGCACAGGGTGTGGGTGACTACGGCAGCGAGGAAGGCCCGCTGAACGTCCCCACCGACATCGCCAAGGACCTGGCCCAGGCCGTCATCGACGCCGACCTTGACGCCGCGATCTCCCTGAAAATGGAGATCGACCACGGCGCGGTGCAACCGCTGGAAGTGCTGTTCGGCTCCATCGCGGCGAAACCGGTGATCCCGATCTTCGTCAACTCCGTCGCACCGCCCTTCGCATCCATGCGCCGCGTGCGCCAGCTCGGTACCGCCGTCGGGAACTACCTGAAGACCCTGGACAAAAAGGTGCTGCTGGTCGGCTCCGGTGGCCTCTCCCACGACCCGCCCGTACCCCAGATCGCCACTGCGACCCCGGAACAGAAGGCCATGCTCCTCAATGGCCGGCACCCCACCGCCGCGGCCCGCAACGCCCGCCAACAGCGGGTCATCGACACCGCCGCGGCCTTCGCCAAGGGCGAGGCCAACATCATGGACCTGAACCCCGAATGGGACCGCGAGTTCCTATCCATCATCGCCTCCGGCGAGCTGGAAAAACTGGACACCTGGACCGCAGCGGAGATGGCCGCGACCGCCGGCAACTCCGCCCATGAGGTGCGCACCTGGGTGGCCGCCTACAACGCCCTGCGCGCCGCCGGGGAATACGCCGTGACCTCGGAGTACTACCGACCGATCCCCGAATTCATTGCCGGCTTCGGCGTGACCACTGCGGTGGTGAAGTGATGACTGCCCGGACACAACCTTCCCGCACCGAACTCCTGGACCAGTTGGCCTCGGAACTCCTGGAAGCCACCACATCGCTGACACCGATCCCGCCCCTGCGGGACCAACTAGACGGGATGGACGTGACGGACGCCTATTACGTCCAGACCGCACAGCTCGAACACCACGTTTCCGCCGGGCGGGTCTTGGCCGGCCGGAAGGTAGGCCTGACGTCCCTGGCCATGCAGCAGCAGCTGGGCGTTGATTCTCCCGACTTCGGGTTCTTCTTCGAGGATATGGTCCACTACGACGGGGCACGGATTGCGGCGTCGGGCTTCATCCAGCCCAAGGTCGAACCCGAGTTCGGCTTCGTCCTCAAGTCCCGGCTCAAGGGGCCGGGCGTCACGCTGGAACAGGCAGCGGCCGCCATCGGCGCCGTGTACCCGGCCATCGAAATCATCGACTCCCGGATCATGGACTGGGATATCACACTCGTGGACACCATCGCGGACAACGCCTCCTGCGGGGCCATTGCCGTCGGCACCACACCGCTTGCCATTGATCCTGCCGATCCCGTAGGGCTGCTGGACGTCGAATGCTCACTGGTCATCGACGGCCACGTTACCGGGACCGGGACCGGCGCCGACGTCATGGGACACCCCATAGCACCGCTGGCCTGGCTCGCGAACGTCCTCGGTGAGCAGGGTGTGGCCCTTGAGGCCGGCCAGTTGGTCCTACCCGGTTCCTTCACCAAAGCCGAGCCGGTGAGTGCCGGAAGCACCGCCGTGGCGGACTTCGGCCCGTTGGGCTCACTCACCATCCACTTCACAGACTAAGGACCCTCCCATGGCAAAGAAAACAGCCGCAATTGTCGGCTCGGGCAACATCGGCACCGACCTGATGTTCAAAATCATGCGGCGCAGCAAGAACCTTGAAGTCAAGTACATGATCGGCGTCGACCCCGCCTCTGACGGGCTGGCACGTGCCGCCCGGCTGGGCGTCACCACCTCCGCCGAGGGTGTGGACTGGCTGCTGGCCCAGGACGAACTCCCGGACTTCGTCTTCGAATGCACCTCCGCCAAGGCCCACGAGGCCAATGCGCCCAAGTACAAGGCTGCCGGCATCCACGCGATCGACCTGACCCCCGCCGCCGTCGGGCCGTATCTCTGCCCGGTAGTGAACCTGGATTCGCTGCAGGATGTCCTGAACGTCAACATGATCACCTGCGCCGGCCAGGCAACCACCCCCATCGTCGCCGCGGTCTCCTCAGTGGTGCCCGTGGACTACGCGGAAATTGTTGCCTCCATCGCCTCCAAGTCCGCTGGCCCGGGAACCAGGGCAAACGTGGACGAGTTCACCGAAACCACCGCCCAGGCCCTGCAGGTCGTCGGCGGCGCCAAGCGGGGCAAGGCCATCATCATCATCAACCCGGTGGAACCGCCCATGATCATGCGCAACACGATCTACGCCGCAATTCCGGCGGAAGCCGCCGAGCCCGGCGAACTCCAGGACAAGATCCGGGCAGCCATCGACGAGGCCGTGGCCAAGATCCAGGACTACGTCCCCGGGTACTCGCTGCGCGTTGAGCCGCAGTTCGACTCCGCCCGCGAAGACTGGGACGGCAACGGCCGAGTGGGCGTCTGGGTCCAGGTCAAGGGTGCCGCAGACTACCTGCCCGAATACGCCGGCAACCTCGACATCATCACGGCCGCCGCGACCCGGACCGCAGACCTGCTGGCCGAACGCATGGACGCCGCCGTCTCTTCAACCCCCGTAGGAGCATGAACATGACCCCCGCACCCGCCACGGACAAGAACCTTAGTGTCCGGCTGACCGACACCACGCTGCGCGACGGCTCCCACGCCATGAGCCACAAATTCACCGAAGACCACGTCCGCAGTGTCGTCCGCGCCTTGGACGACGCCAAAGTGGAAGTCATCGAAGTCACCCACGGCGACGGGCTCGGCGGCTCCTCCTTCAACTACGGCTTCTCCCTGACCCCGGAACTGGACCTCGTCCGCGCCGCCGTGGACGAAGCCACAAACGCCAAAATCGCCGTGCTCATGCTCCCGGGCCTGGGCACCATCCACGACCTTAACCAGGCACACGAGGCCGGGGCGCGGGTGGCCCGCATCGCCACCCACTGTACCGAGGCCGACGTCTCCATCCAGCACTTCCAGCACGCCCGCAAGCTCGGCATGGAAACCGTGGGTTTCCTGATGCTCTCGCACCGCACCACCCCGGAAAACCTTGCCAAGCAGGCACGGATCATGGCCGACGCCGGCTGCCAGTGCGTCTACGTCGTGGACTCCGCCGGCGCCCTCATCCTGGACGACGTCTCGGACCGGGTAACCGCGTTGGTCGCCGAACTCGGTGACGACGCGCAGGTCGGCTTCCACGGCCACCAGAACCTCAGCTTCGGCGTCGCGAACTCCGTCTACGCCGCACGCGCCGGTGCCAAACAGATTGACGGCACCCTGCTGGCCCTCGGCGCCGGCGCCGGCAACTCACCCACCGAAGTCCTCGCCGCCGCCTTCGAACGCCTGGGCATCCACACCGGGGTCGACGTTCACGGGGTGATGGCAGCGGCCGAAGACATCGTCAAACCCATCATCACCCGCATGCCCATCATGGACCGCGCCTCCATCATGCAGGGCTATGCCGGCGTCTACTCCTCCTTCCTCATCCACGCAGAACGCGCCGCCGAGCGCTACGGCGTACCCGCCTGGCAGATCCTCGAAGAAATCGGCAAAGCCGGCTACGTCGGGGGACAGGAAGACATGATCATCGACGTCGCAGTGCAGTTGGCCTCGGGCGCCCGGGTCGCCTGACCCCTCATGGCCGCAGACGCCGCGGGTCTGCTTTTCTCCGAAAGAAAACGCGCAGATCCGCGGCTTGTAAGACCCCGGATGCGGGTACAGACAAGCCTTTGTACGAACAGTCCATACCGGAGCAGTACCTGACCTTGAAGAACGCCTGTTCCTTATCGGCAAGGACGGGATCAACGGTCCCGACATTGACCAGCTGCGGAAGGAGACCACCGCTACCGTCAACGGCGCCGGTGACTCCCACTTCGAGGATCCCGAGTTCGTGAAGGCTGCCAAGGAGATGCACGAGGCCAAGCTCCTGGCAGAGGGTGGGTTCAAAGGCTCCGAGCGGGGGTCCCTGGAACAGCGGGACGAACGTGCCGAGAAGGCACTCTTTGCCCGCATGGAAGGACTCGGCCGCGAGATCGAGAACCGCGTTACCGGCGACGACAGCAGCCGGTTGAAAGATCAGGGCCTGAGCAGCAGTCGGTTCTGAGAGGGGAAAGAACGGCCTGACCCGCTGAGTCGTGGGTGAGGTCGTACGATCACCAGATGCGGGAGGACTCAAAGTCCTTCGGTGATGGTGGCTCGGACAGTATCCGTGCTGGCGGGGGCTGGTTTCCAAATAAATAGGAGTGCTGAGTCCCCGGACCACGACTCGTACTACTGGTAAGGCCGCGACTTCGTGCCGTTCCGTGCGTGTGTTCTTCCTGGGTCCTGGGAAGTTGTTCCGCGAGGACTCTAAACTCTTCTTGGGTGTCGTTCTCCTCGATCTTCTCGCAAATTACCGGGCTGTCAACGTCCGCGAAGGCACGCTCTACCGGTCCATCACGACTGAGGGTTCACGCCGACGTGCCACCCGGAACGAGGAGGCGTTTTGACCATCCGCGGCAACGAACCCGAATCTCACGCCCCCTCGGTGCTCAGTCCTGCCGAATTGCAGGAGCAAGTGCCGCGGATCCTCCGCGCAATCCGGGAGGGTGATAGCCGGCCGATTTTTGCGGCGCCGGGCGTGCCCCCCGAAACCGGCATCCTCCCCTGGGCCGCTGAATTGGCAGATCCGTTAGGGGTTAACCTGCCAGTTGTGCCAGCACGCCGGCCTTCCGACATTCTCGCCGAAAAGCTGAGTGGAAGTTCTCTCCATCTGCCGAAACGCGGGACCCCGGAACGTGCGAGTGTTCGGTTCCTGTGCCCGCGGCGAAGACAACTTGGAGTCGGATATTGAACTGCTCATCACGCCCCCCGAAGGTCTGTCACTCTTCGATCTGTCCGCCGTGACCCGCGACCTAGCAGATCTGCTCGGGTTCCGGGTTGACCTGCGCAGCGATGTCGGACCAGGCAGCTCGATCGGGCGAATACTGGCCGAGGCGGTGCTGCTGTGACGAACGATCACGCCGGTACGCCTCAGGACTTAGCCTTGATCGCAAGATTGATGATCGGCCATCCTGCATCCCGAGCTACCCGCATGGCAGTATCCAAATATGTTCAGCACCAGCGTCGTCGGCCGCTGAAGCACGATAGATCGGCGTTAGTAGAAGGAGTTCAAAGTGTGCCATAAGTGTCCCTGGCCTTAGACGGGGGCCACGCCTTAACCAGCGAAAAACCCCCTAAAGCCCTAGATCTAGGGGCAATAGGGGGTTTATCCCGAGCTTCCTATCAGAATCGAACTGATGACCTTTTCATTACGAGTGAAACGCTCTACCGACTGAGCTAAGGAAGCACCGCACAAATTCTCCCGGCGTAACCGGGCGGTTCATGCAAGAGTCAACTGTAATAGAGTCCCTGCGCCCGGGTCAAAATGGGCGACCCAAACACCTCAGCAAACGGTGTTGTCGGCGGGAACCGTTCCGTCCACAAGATACTTGTCCACGGTGTCTTCGAGGCAGCTGTTGGCCCGGCCGTAGGCGGTGTGACCCTCTCCCTGCCAGGTCAGCAGGGAGGCGTTGCCGAGCTGCTTGCGCAGGGACGCCGCCCATTCCACGGGGGTGGCAGGGTCGCCGGTGGTTCCGACAACCACGATCGGGGCTTCACCGGTGTATTCCACCGGGGCCGGGGTGCGTATGTTTTTGTACGGCCAGTCCAAGCAGTTGGTGCCGCCGTAGGCGAAGAAGTAGCCCAGGGTGGGGGAGGCCTGCATGAGCCGTTGCTGTTCCGCGCGCATCGCGGCAGTGTCGGAAACCATGGGGTAGTCCAGGCAATTGACGGCGCTGAAGGCGAAGGTGGAGTTGGATGTGTACTTCCCGTCGGTGCCGCGGTCCGCGCCGAGGTCCGCCAGGCGGAGCATCAGGCTCACATCGCCCGTCGTGGCGGCCTCCAGGGCCTGGGTCAGGGCCGGCCAGCTCTGGTCGTTATAGAGAGGAGTGATAAGGCCACTGACAAACATCGTGGCGTTCACCAGGCGGCCGTCCTTGGCCAGGCGGGGAGTCGCATGGACGGCGTTGATGATGTCGCGGATCTGCTGGACCCCGCTGTCCACGTTCCCGCTGAGCGGACACGAGGATTCCTGCTGGCAACTGGCCACATAGGCCCTGATGGCTTTTTCGAACGCCACAGCCTGGCCGCTGGTCAGCTCCTCGTTGCTGATGGACGGATCCAGGGCACCATCAAGGACCATACGGCCCACATTGTCCGGGAACAGCGAGGCGTAGGTGGAACCAAGGAAAGTGCCGTAGGAGTACCCCAGGTAATTGAGCTTCGAGTCGTTGACGACGGCCCGCAGGATGTCCAGGTCCTTGGCCGCGCTGACCGTGTCCACGTGGCCCAGTAAAGGACCGGTCTTTTCGGCGCACTGCTCGGCGATGACTTTGTTGTCGGCCAACGCGGCGGCAAGCCCGGCGTCGGTATCCAGGGCGTAGACCTTGGCCCGTGACGCGTCCCGTTCGGCATCCGTCAGGCACGTAACCGGGGCGGAGCGCTTGACGCCCCGCGGGTCGAAGCCGACCAGGTCGTAGCTGGCCCGGACGGACTGCGAGAAGTGCGTTCCGGCCGCATCCTTGACGAAGTCGTAGCCGGACCCGCCCGGACCGCCCGGGTTGACCAGCAGGCTGCCGGTTTTCTTGCCCGTGCTGGGAGCCCGCAGCGCAGATATTTGGATCGTGTCGCCGTCCGGCTTCGCGTAGTCGATGGGCACGGTGATCTTGGCGCACTGGAAGCCGTTTTCGCAAGGCTCCCACACGACTTCCTGGGCGTAGAAGGAATCCAGCCCAGCGGGCGCGGACGCCACGATGGACGGGTCTGCCTTCGCCGTGGCGGGGGCCGCGTCCCGGGTGTTCCCGCCAAAGAGGCTGCACGAGGCCAGCGTCAGGGCCAGGATCAGGGCGCCGGCAGCCCGCAGCCCAATCACCGAGGATCGGGAGCGTGCGGGCAGGGGGCGTGCAGTCATCGAGCGGTCTCCTAGAAATTGCTAGATCAGGCTGGCTGCCATGGACTCAATGGTCAACAGCGGAGCAACGTTGGTGGTGGTAATTCGTTGGCGGGCTTTGTTGACGGCGTCCATGCGGGCGAGGGTGGTCTCCGGGGCAGACCGGGCGGCGAATTCCTCCAGCTCACCCCTGAGCTCAACGTTCACCAGCTCCACGGCGTTCCCCAGCTGGATGATCAGCACATCCCGGTAGAACGAGAGGAGGTCCGTCAGCGTCCGGTCCAGGGAGTCCGTGATGGATCGCTTGGCCCGTCGTTTCTGGTCGTCTTCAAGCTGCCTGACCTGGCTGCGCATGGTCGGCGGGAGCGTCCCTGACTCCGGGGCACCCAGGGTGGCCAGCAGCGCAGCCTTCTCGGCGGCGTCGCGCTCTTCATTGGAACTGTTGGCTTCCGCGGTGGCGATCTTCACCAGCTTGTCCGCCATCATCACCGCCGCGGTCACGCCGCGCAGACCCAGCGGGAACCTTACCGTTTCCAGCCGGCGTTCCCTCGCCTCAGGGTCCCGCGCCAGCCGGCGGGCGATCCCCACGTGGCTTTGGGCCGCGCGGGCCGCGCGTTCGGCGAGCGTCGGGTCCACCCCGTCGCGTTTGACCAGTAAAGCGGCGACGTCGGCGGCCGGCGGCAGCCGCAGGGCAACGGCGCGGCAGCGCGAACGAATGGTCACCAGGACGTCAGCGGGCGACGGCGCACAAAGCATCCAGATGGTCCGCGGCGTGGGTTCCTCGATGGCCTTCAGCAGCACATTGGT
Source organism: Arthrobacter sp. AQ5-06 (assembly GCF_003287955.1). GTDB lineage: Bacteria > Actinomycetota > Actinomycetes > Actinomycetales > Micrococcaceae > Arthrobacter. The sequence continues at coordinate 252,372 of NZ_QMKP01000004.1, forward strand.
GGTCCGCTCGGCCATGCGGTCGGCGTCTTCCACCACAATGATCCGCCAGCGCCCGGACGACGGCCGGTTGCCCGCCTTGGATACCAGGTCACGGGCTTCATCGATGGTGATGGTGACCTTCTCGGTCCTGACAAACGTTACATCCGAATGGGTCTCGCCGAGGATAGTCAGGCAGGCGGGACACTCGCCGCAGCCGCGCCTGGCCACGTCGTCCTGGTCGCAGTTGAGGGCGGCCGCAAAGGCCTTCGCGGCGTTGGAGCGCCCGGAACCGGGCGGGCCCGTGAACAGCCAGGCATGGGTCAGTCCCTCGCCCAGCGTCGCCTGGCGGAGCTGCTCGACGACGGCGGGCTGGCCCTGAAGGTCGTCCCAGACAGTCATGCGGCGCCCCGGCCTGCAGCCGCGAGCAGGGCATCCACCCGGGTGAGGATCCGCGCGGCCAGTTCGTTGACGGGCAGATCCGCCGGCAGGACCAGATACGTATCCGGCCGGCCGGCGGCCAGTTCGAGGAACGCCCCGCGGATTGTTGAATGGAAATCATCGGCCTCTGACTCAAGGCGGTCTTCGGCGGCGTCGCCGGCTGTGCGGCGGAGGCGGCCGTCAGCGGGATCCACGTCCAACAACACGGTGATATCGGGCTGAAGCCCCGAGGTGGCCCATTCGTTGAGGGTACGCACGGCGTCTGCACCCAGCTCGCGGCCGGCCCCCTGATAAGCCACGGATGAATCAATGTAGCGGTCCGTCAGGACAACCTCGCCGCGTTCCAGCGCCGGGCGGATGACCTGGCTGGCATGGGCTGCGCGGGAGGCGGCAAAGATGAGCGCCTCTGTGTGGGCGTCGATGTGGCCATGGCCGTGGTCCAGGACCAGGGAACGCAGTTTTTCGCCAATGGGCGTCCCGCCGGGTTCGCGCGTCCGCAGGACCGTCAGGCCACGTGTTTCCAGGGTCTCGGCAAGCCGGGCCGCCTGGGTGGACTTGCCGGCGCCGTCGCCGCCCTCGAAGGCGATGAAAAGTCCAGGGCTGTTGGTGGTCACTGCTCAAGACTACCGACTTCGGACGCCGCCGCACGTCCAAGTACGCTTTCTCCATGAGTCTCTCGGAACAGTACGCAGCATCCCTGTCGGCCGAAACCGTGGTGGTTGCCGCCGGCCGGCCGCCGCGTGAACGGGACGAGCCCGTCAACCCGCCCATCGTGCTGTCCTCGACATACTTCGGCACCGGAGCGCTGGGCGACGGGGACCGGGGCTACGGCCGCTATTCCAACCCGACCTGGGATCCCTTTGAGGAGGCCCTGGGCCAGCTGGAGGGATCGGAACTGCCCGGCCTACTTTACGCGTCCGGACTCGCAGCCGTGAGTTCCGCCCTGTCCCTCCTGCCCGCCGGCGGTGTACTGGTGATGCCCTCGCACAGCTACGCGGGCTCGCTGGTGATGGCCACCGAGCTGGCGCAGAAGGGGTTCCTGGAACTTAGGACCGTGGATATCGCGGACACGGCCGCCGTCAAAGAACAGCTGGCCCCGCAGGGTCCGAACGCCAAAGCGGCCAGGATGTTGTGGCTGGAAAGCCCCACCAACCCCATGCTGGGCATCGCCGACATCCGCGAACTGACAGCGACGGCCCATGCGGTGGGCGCCATTGTGGTCACGGATAACACTTTCTCCACCCCCTTGGTCCAGCAGCCGCTGGCCCTGGGTTCGGACGTTGTGCTGCACTCGGTGACCAAATACCTGGCCGGCCATTCCGACGTCGTCCTCGGCGCTTTGGTAACCTCCAACCCCGACATCCGGGCAGCGCTGCTGCACCACCGGATCATCCACGGCGGCATTGCCGGCCCGTTTGAGGCATGGCTGGCACTGCGCGGGCTCCGGACCCTTGCCCTGCGTGTGGAACGGTCGCAGGCATCCGCCGCGGTCCTGGCTGAACGCCTGAGCACGCACCCCCTGATCGAAAGTATCCGATTCCCGGGCCTGCCCACGGACCCCGGCCACGAACGGGCCAAGACCCAGATGACGGGTTTTGGTTCGATTGTGTGCGTGCAGGTCGCGCCGGTTGCCGGCCTGAGCGGCGCGGACGCCGCGGACAAACTGGTCCGCGCGCTGCAGCTCTGGCTCCCGGCCACTTCCTTGGGCGGGGTGGAATCGCTGATCGAACGGCGTCGCCGCCACGCCGCTGAGCCGCTGAGTGTCCCGGATAACCTCGTTCGCCTGAGCGTCGGCATTGAGAATATTGAGGACCTCTGGGCCGATTTGAAGCAGGCGCTGGACTCGCTGGGCCGCTAGGCTTGGACGGTGGACGGTGAACTGATAATTCGGCCTGTAGAGCTGGCAGTGTTTTTTATCCTTGCCCTGGTGGCACTCGGACTTGAGGTGTGGGCTCTGCTGGACTGCGTTAGGCACAAGGCCGCCGCATTTGAAGCGACCGGCAAACGGACCAAGACCTTCTGGCTGGCGCTCACCGGCGGTGCCACCCTTGTCGGCGTCATCTCACTGTTCAGCAGCGGCGGAATCTTCGGCACCCTTGGCCTCTTTGGGCTCGCAGCCGTGGTGGCAGCGTCCATTTACCTCGCCGACGTCCGGCCAGCGCTCAAGGACGCCGGCCGCGGCGGCAGCCGCAATACGGGGCCCTACGGTGGCTGGTGATCCCCACCGGCACCCTCAGCCCGCAAGCTCGCGCAGGGAACCCTTCCGGCGTGGTCCCGCACTAGACCGATGGCGCCACAGCTTCCCAGGCCACCGTCAGTTCGCCCAGGCGCCACCGTGACGGCCCGTCCTTAACCGGCCATCCGCCGTCGAGCAGTGCCCTGCACATGGCGTGCCAGCGCTGCCTGTTGCCGAACGAGGCCAGCGGCGCCGCCTCCAGCCAGGCCCGGTCCATGGCCTGCATCAGCCGGTGGACAGGCTCGCCCGGAATGTTGCGGTGGATCAGTGCCTTCGGCAGCCGCTCGGCAATCTCCGACGGCAGGTCAAAGCTGCCGAACCGCACGGACATGCTCAGTGACAACGGCCGCTCGGCGTCGAGGGCAACCCACGTCACCCGCCGCCCGATCTCATCGCACGTCCCGTCGATAAAGAGCCCGCCGGGGGCGAGCCGGCCCTGGACGAGCCGCCAGATCCCCGCCACGTCAGCCTCTTCGTACTGGCGGAGGACGTTGAAGGCGCGGACCAGCACCGGGTGACCGGGCAGTGGCAACTCGAAACCGCCCACCTGGAAGCTCAGCCCCGGCCTCTCCAGCGCTTTGGCCGCCCGGACGCGTTCCGGCTCGATTTCGATTCCGCACACCCGCACGTCAGGCCGGACGGCGCGGAGACGTTCAAAGAGTTCGACGGCGGTGGCCGGCGTTGCGCCGTAGCCCAGGTCAACCACGAGGGGGTCAACGGCCGCGCGCAGGCGCCAGGCCTGGGGGCCGGCGAGCCAGCGGTCCACCCGCCGCATCCGGTTGGGATTGGTGGTGCCCCGCGTGACGTTTCCGACCGGCCTGCCCGGCTTGGCGGGTCTGCCCGGCCCGCCGGGGGTCCTGCCCGAGATCTGGGCGTTCGCCACCCGTTCCGCTTTTTGCACCACCGCCCCACCATATCGGTGCGATTCCTTACGATGCCCTGCGATTCCTGACGAAGTGTCGCCCCTTGTAACGCAAGGCGGGCGGCGCTGTGCCTCGGCTAGGATAAAAATCATGACTTACAAGCTGATTCTGCTGCGCCACGGCCACAGCGAATGGAACGCCAAGAACCTGTTCACCGGCTGGGTGGACGTTGACCTCAACGACCAGGGCCGCGAGGAAGCAGCACGCGGCGGCGAGCTCCTGGTTGAGAACGATCTTCTCCCGGATGTCCTCTACACCTCGCTGCTGAGGCGGGCCATCAACACGGCCAACATTTCCCTGGATAAAGCCGATCGCGGCTGGATCCCCGTCAAGCGGGACTGGCGCCTGAACGAACGCCACTACGGCGCCCTGCAGGGCAAGGACAAGGCACAGACCCTGGCCGAATACGGCGAGGAGCAGTTCATGGAATGGCGCCGGTCCTACGACACCCCGCCGCCGCCCCTGGCCGACGACTCCGAGTTCTCCCAGGCCCACGACCCCCGGTACGCGGACCTCGGCGACGCCGTGCCCCGCACCGAGTGTCTCAAGGACGTCCTGGTCCGGCTGCTGCCGTACTGGGAATCCGATATCAAGGAAGACCTCAAAGCCGGCAAGACCGTCCTGGTGACGGCCCACGGCAACTCGCTGCGGGCCCTGGTCAAGCATCTGGACGGCATCAGCGACGACGCCATCGCCAGCCTGAACATCCCCACCGGCATCCCGCTGGTCTACGACCTCGACGAGGACTTCCAGCCGATCCTGCCGGGCGGCACCTACCTGGATCCGGCGGCCGCCGCAGAGGCCATCCTGGCAGTGGCCAACCAGGGCAAGAAATAAAGTATTTAACGTACTACGGCGGGCCGGTCACCTGAGGTGACCGGCCCGCCGTCGTGCGTGGTTAAGGGAGCGGCTAGAAGCCCTGCGGCTGCCATTCGCCGGTGACGAGGTAGGTGACCTTGCGGGCAACGGACACGCCGTGGTCAGCAAACCGTTCGAAGTAGCGGCTGGCCAGGGCCACATCGACGGTGGTCGCGGGGGACTCGGTCCAGTCCGGGGCGGCGATCGCCTTGAAAACGCTCAAGTGAAGATCGTCGATGGTGCTGTTGGCCTTGAGGATGTCGCGGGCCACTTCGAGGTCCCGGGTTTCCAGCAGCTCCACGAGCTTGTCCGCGATCAGTTGGTCCTGTTCGGCCATTTTGTTGAACGTTTCCGTCATGGACGCAGGGATCACAGTCGACGGGAAGCGCAGCCGGGCCAGCTGGGCGAGGTGGCGGGCCAGATCCCCCATCCGCTCCAGGGAAGCGCTCATGCGCAGGGAGCCCACGATCATCCGCAGATCGCTGGCCACGGGCCCCTGCAGGGCCAGGATGTCGATGGCGCGCTCATCGAGGCTGGTCTGCAAAAAGTCGATGCGGGCGTCCGCGGCAATGACATCCTCCGCCAGATCAACGTCGGCAACCTGGAAGGACGTGGCAGCCTTCCCCATTGCCTCGCTGACCAACTTTGAAATCTCCACCAGCTGCTCACCCACCTGGGTCAGCTCTTCCTGAAAAACCTTACGCACGTGGGCGTCCTTTCTTTGGAACTCCGCCCCTCATGTGGCAGACGGAACTCATGTCGCCATTCGGCACTCCAACGTATAACTCTCTCAGCGTCCGGTAAACGGTTAGTCGCTTGTAGATGAACGTTAGCTGAACCGCCTCCCTTAAGGCCCATGACGCACCGTCCGGGCAGGAACCACGGCCTAAGCTGGAGCTGTGGATCCTATGCTCATCGGTGTCATCGCCGGCCTGGTCGGCCTGTCGCTCGGCACCTTTGGCGTGCTCGCCTTCAGGATCAGTGAAAAGCAGCGCAAGCTTGTGGACGTCGACATGGACGAACCCGCTCTGCCGGCTGGAGTTGCGGAAGTGCTGGCCGTCGTCGGACGGGCATTTGTAGTGGTGGACGCGGTGGACGGTGTGGTGCGCGCCAGCCCCGCAGCCTATGCGTACGGCCTGGTACGCGGCCATACGGTGGTCCACAAGGAGCTGCTGGACATGACGGCCGGTGTGCGCCGCGACGGCGTGATCCTGGAGAAAAGGCTGGAACTGCCGCGCGGTCCGCTGGGCCAGGGAACTATCATCGTGCAGGTCCGGGCAGCCATGCTTGGCGAGGAATATATCGTGCTGCTGGCTGACGACCGCACCGAAATAACCCGCACCGAAGAGATCCGAAACGACTTCGTGGCCAACGTGTCCCACGAGCTGAAGACCCCGGTGGGCGCAATTTCCCTGCTGGCCGAAGCGCTGGAGTCCTCAGCCGACGACGAACAAGCGGTTCGCCGGTTCGCCAAGCGGATGCACAAGGAATCAGGCCGGCTGGCCGCCCTCGTCCAGGACATTATTGAACTTTCGCGCCTCCAGGGTGCCAGCGTCTCCCAAGAGGGCAAGGCCGTGGACATCAACACGGTCATCACCGAAGCAGTGGACCGCTCCCAGCTCCCCGCTGAAAGCAGGAACATCCGGATCGTGGTGGGTGACCGGGTTGAAGCCACCGTCTTTGGTGACCGGGACCTGCTGGTTACAGCGCTGCGTAACCTGATCGACAACGCCATCCGCTACTCCCCGGAAAACACCAGGGTGGGCGTGGGCGTCCGGTCCAAGGAGGGGCTGATCGCCGTTTCTGTCACGGATCAGGGCCTGGGCCTGACCCCGGAGGACCAGGAGCGGGTGTTTGAGCGCTTTTACCGGGTGGATGCGGCGCGTTCGCGCCACACGGGCGGAACGGGACTGGGCCTGAGCATCGTCAAACACGTTGCCTCCAACCACGGCGGTGAAGTGACATTGTGGTCACGGCCCGGCCAGGGTTCCACTTTCACCCTGCGGCTGCCTGAGATGGAAAGCCAAAACGAACCGGATACTGCAGGTGTCAAACAACGAGCCGTACCCGAGCGTGTCAAAGAACGCGGCGTACATGAGCAAGGAGACAGCTCTTGAGCAGGATTTTGATTGTTGAAGACGAGGAATCTTTCAGTGATCCGTTGTCCTATTTGTTGGGCAAGGAGGGGTTCGAGGTTGAAGTTGTAGACAACGGCTTGGACGCCATCACCGAATTCGACCGGAATGGGGCGGATCTGGTGCTGCTGGATCTGCAGCTCCCCGGCCTGCCAGGCACCGAGGTCTGCCGCCAGCTGCGGCAGCGCTCCAGCGTTCCGGTCATCATGTTGACGGCCAAGGACTCCGAGATAGATAAGGTGGTTGGTTTGGAGCTGGGTGCCGACGACTACGTCACCAAGCCCTACTCCTCCCGTGAGCTGGTAGCCCGCGTGCGGGCCGTGCTCCGCCGGCAGGGTGAACCTGAGGAACTGATCTCGGCCACAGTCCAGGCCGGCCCTGTCCGGATGGACATCGAGCGGCATGTGGTCAGCGTGGATGGACAGCAGGTCCTCCTGCCGCTGAAGGAATTCGAGCTGCTGGAAATGCTGCTGCGCAACTCCGGCCGCGTGCTGACCCGCGGCCAGCTGATCGACCGAGTCTGGGGCTCGGACTATGTGGGGGACACCAAGACCCTTGACGTGCACGTCAAACGGCTGCGCGGCAAGATCGAGCCCGACCCGTCTGTGCCCCGCTACCTGGTAACCGTCCGCGGCCTGGGCTACAAGTTCGAGCCGTAGGCCTCCCATCCGGTAAGGCACACAAGGCATCAAGCACACGATGCTTCAAGTGCACAAAAGGAGGGGCTCCCCGCGGGGAGCCCCTCCTTTTGTGCTTTGTTGCTGCTGCTTAGTGGGCCGCACCTGTGCTGGCGGCCGACGGCGACGGGCTGGGTGTGGCGGATCCTGTCGGTTCGCTGCCGGCCGGCAGGTACTCCTTGTACTCCGCGAGGGAAGCATCCAGGACGGGGATCCGGACAGTCTTGCTCACGTTGGTGCCGTCTTCAGTAACCTTGACGTCCACCAGAGAACCGGCGGTGCCGCCGCTGGTGCTGAGGATGGCCTCATCCGTGGAGTCGTTGAGCAGCGTGTAGGAGTTGGCTTTCACCGGCACCTGCGTCTGCGAACCCTCGGCACCGTTGACCGTGAGCTTGACGTCCTGCGATGAGGAGTTGTAAACGGCGCCGAGCAGGCGGCCGGGCTTGTCTTCGCCGGCGGAGATAATCATCATGTTCCGCAGCTTCAGCGGACCCAGGTCGGCGCGGATACCGTCCGACGCCGCGTACTGGTGAGAAGTCTGCTGGGGGTTGATGTAGCCGCAGCCTGTCATCGTCGCCAGGACGAGGGCCAGGGATCCTGCCGCCAGTGCCAGTTTGCCGCCCTGGGCCCGGTTCATCGCAGTGAAACGCACGTCACGTACTCCTCGAGAGTCTTGAAACATTATTCAGCCATAGCCTAACGGCAAACCCGACCAAACGAGGATTCCGCACGGTCACATTGCCCTTGGCAGCAGGCCGCGCATGCACTATTATCTACATCCGTCAAGGGGTCGAAGGGGGTCTATTCTGCCGATTTTCCGCGTATTTCCGGGGTTCCGGGGCCGGTTCAAGGCCAGTCATATGCCTGAATCGTGATAAACTGGTCTGCGGGAAAGGGGAATGTCCACATGGTATTTGAGGTCGGCGAGACAGTAGTTTACCCTCACCACGGTGCTGCAAAAATTGAAGAAATCAAGATGCGCACTGTCAAGGGCGAAGAGAAAATGTATCTCAAGCTCAAGGTGGCTCAGGGTGATCTGACCATTGAAGTTCCAGCAGAGAACGTTGACCTTGTTGGGGTCCGTGACGTAGTGGGCAAGGAAGGTCTGGAGCACGTATTCGATGTGCTGCGGGCCGAGTTCACTGAAGAACCCACCAACTGGTCGCGCAGATACAAGGCAAATCTGGAGAAGCTTGCTTCCGGTGACGTCATCAAGGTAGCAGAGGTTGTTCGCGACCTCTGGCGCCGTGATCACGATCGGGGCCTTTCCGCAGGTGAGAAGCGCATGCTGGCCAAGGCCCGGCAGATTCTGATTTCAGAACTTGCACTGGCTGAAAAGACCGATGAAGAGAAGGCGGCAAGCGTTCTCGACGAGGTCCTGGCTTCCTAAGAATTGAACCCCGGGGGTACGCAAGTGCCTCCGGGGCTTCTTTTTGCCCTTTTACGGACCTCGCGTCGGCTGCGGCAGGCGCGTGGCGCGGTGGGTTTCGGCAGGCCGGGCAGGCGGGGACGTAGGCTGGACAGCATGAACAACGGACTTCCCCGCCCCGTCACCGCCGTCGTTATAGTGGCTGCCGGTTCCGGCGAACGGCTGGGTTACGGCATGCCCAAGGCGCGCGTGCCACTGGGGGGTGACGCCATCCTCACCCATGCCCTTCGGGGCGTCGCGGCCGCCGGCGTCGCACGCCAGATCTGTGTGGCCCTGCCTCCCGGCGATACGGTCCTTCAGGAATTGTGTGCGGCCTTCGCCGAGGAACTGCGGGCGGTGCACGATGGCAACCAAGAGAACCCGCTTCCCCTGCTGACAACGGTCGACGGCGGCGCCACCCGTGCCGCGTCGGTCCGGTCAGCGCTTGCCGCCTTGCTGGACGGCACCGAAGCCGTGCTGGTCCACGACGCCGCCAGGGCGCTGACGCCCGAGTACGTCTTCCACCGCGTCGTCGATTCCCTGGCTGCCGGCGCCGTTGCAGTCATTCCGGCGGTACCGGTGGTGGATACGGTGAAGATGGTTACCCTCACCACCGGTGACGACAGCAGGATCGCCCCGGAACTGGTCACGGGGACCGCCCCGCGGGACGAGCTCCGTTCGGTCCAGACGCCCCAAGGGTTCCGCCTGTCCACGCTGATCCAGGCCCATCAGGCGGCGGCGGGCTTTGACGAGAAGCAGGCAGCAGCGGTCACCGACGACGCCATGCTGGTGGAACTGCTGGGAGTTCCCGTGCACGCTGTGCATGGCTCCACGCAATCATTAAAAATCACCACGCCGCTGGACCTGATCATTGCCGAAGGGCTGCTGGAAGGCCCGTTGGGCATCCGCTGGGTGGAAGGCTGATCATGAGTGAAGCCAAGATGATCCTGCCGCGCACCGGTATCGGGCTGGATGTCCATGCCTACGCGTCCAATGACCTTCCCCGACCCCTCTGGCTGGGCGGGCTGTTCTGGGAAGGCGAGCGTGGACTGGCGGGGCATTCGGACGGGGACCCGGTGGCCCACGCCGCCGCAGACGCCCTATTCTCGGCCGCCGGCATCGGGGACCTCGGCACGCACTTCGGCACCGACCGCCCGGAGTTCGCCGGCGCTTCCGGCGTCACGCTCCTGGCCGAGGCGGCGAGGATTGTCCGTGCTGCCGGCTTTGAGATCGGCAACGTGGCAGTGCAGTTCGTCGCTACCCGGCCCAAATTCGGCCCGCGGCGGGAAGAGTCACAACGCGTGCTGAGCGAAGCGGCGGGGGCTCCAATCAGTGTCACCGCCACCACCAGCGACGGACTGGGGTTCACCGGCAGGGGTGAGGGCATTTCCGCCGTCGCCACCGCTTTGGTCTATCCCCGGTGATTCAACCCGGCGCTGTGCAGGGCGGATAACGTGCGGGGGCGGGCACGCAGGCCTTTTCCGCTAATCTGGAGCGGTGACTCTCCGCTTCTATGACACCGCGACCGCCGAAGTCCGTGACTTCGTTCCCCTCGTCCCGGGAAAAGCGAGCCTGTACTACTGCGGAGCCACCGTGCAGGGCATGCCGCACGTGGGCCACATCCGCTCGGCGATCGCCTTTGACCAGCTCACCCGCTGGCTCGAGTACAGGGGCCTGCGGGTCACCGTGGTCCGCAACGTCACGGACATCGATGACAAGATCCTCGCCAAGTCTGCGGAGTCGTTCAGCCGGGACTTCGAAGCCGGACCGGACACCGTCCGCGAGGAAGAATGGTGGGCGCTGGCCTACCGCTACGAGCAGGCGTTCCTGCAGGCCTACGACACGCTCGGCGTTGCCCGCCCCACCTATGAGCCTCGGGCAACCGGCCATATCCCCGAAATGCATGCGCTGATCCAGCAGCTGATCGACCGTGGCCACGCCTACCCGGCGCTGGACGATTCCGGCGACGTCTACTTCGACGTACGCTCCTGGGACAAGTACGGGTCTCTGACGCGCCAGAACATTGACGACATGCAGGGCGCCCCGGACACAGATCCGCGGGGCAAGAAGGACCCCCGCGACTTTGCGTTGTGGAAGGGCTCCAAAGAGGGGGAGCCGACGACGGCGAGCTGGGCCTCGCCCTGGGGCGCCGGCCGCCCGGGTTGGCACCTGGAGTGCTCCGCCATGGTCACCAAGTACCTCGGCCCCGAATTTGATATCCACGGCGGCGGACTGGACCTGCGCTTCCCGCACCACGAAAACGAGATGGCCCAGTCCCAGGCCGCAGGGCACAGTTTCGCCAACTTCTGGATGCACAACGGCATGGTGACCTACCAGGGCGAAAAAATGTCCAAGTCCATCGGCAACACCATCAGCCCTTCAGAGATGCTGGACCTCTCATCGCCGCGGGTGGTCCGCTACTACCTCGGGCAGGCCCACTACCGCTCAGTGCTGGACTACCGCCCCACGTCGCTGGAAGAGGCGGCCGCCGCCGTCGAGCGCATCGACGGATTCCAGGCGAAGGCCATAGCCCGCTTCGGTACCGATTTCGGCTTTGTGGCGGGCAACTTCGGCCCGTCCACAGAGGCTCTCCGCACTTTCTCGGCGGCCATGGATGATGACCTGAACGTGCCGCGCGCCTTGGCGGCACTGCACGAAACGGTGCGCGCCGGCAATACAGCCCTCACCGACGGAGACGATGAAGCCAGCCGGCATGCGATGAACGCTGTCATGATCATGACCACCGCACTCGGGCTCAACGCCGTTGCTGCGCCCGACGCCGGAAACGCCCGGGAATCGGCCGCCCTCCACGTCCTCGTGGAAGCCCAACTCGCTGCCCGCGCGCAGGCCCGGGCCGCCAAGGACTGGGCTGCCTCCGACGCCATCCGGGACACGCTGAACGCGGCCGGCGTCGTCGTTGAGGATGGCCCAGATGGCGCTACCTGGAGCCTGCAACGGGGCTGAACCGGCGATTTTACTTGGTTCAGTAGACTGGTAAGCAGACTCAGTCAAACAATCAAGGGTGGAAATCATGGCCAACAACGGTCGCCGGTCGATCAAAGCAAAGAAGGGGCCAACCATCGGAACCGGTGGCCACGGCCGTAAGGCCCTGGAAGGCAAGGGTCCCACGCCCAAGGCGGAGGACCGCCCGTACCACAAGGCGCACAAGGGCAAGCAGCTGGCCGAACGGTCGGCCGCCAAGCGCGGCACGGGCGCGCGCAGCGCCGGCGCCTCCCGTACGGGCCCCAAGGGCCGCGCCACCGAGGAGGTCGTCACCGGCCGTAACTCCGTGGTCGAAGCACTCCGCGCCGGGATCCCGGCGAAGGCCCTGCACATCGCCATCCGGATTGAAATGGATGACCGTGTCAAGGAGTCGCTGAAGATCGCCGCCGAACGCGGCATCCCGCTGCTCGAGACCGGCAAGCCCGAACTGGACCGCATGACGGACGACGCCGTGCACCAGGGCCTGGTGCTGCAGATCCCGCCGTACGAGTACCAGGACGCCTATGACCTGGCCGAGGAAACCGTGGACCGCTGGAAGAAGGGCCACGTAGCCAATGCGCCGCTGTTTGTTGCCCTTGACGGCATCACGGACCCCCGCAACCTCGGTGCCATCATCCGCTCCGTTTCTGCCTTCAGCGGCCACGGCGTCATCGTCCCTGAGCGCCGCTCCGTGGGCGTCACGGCCTCGGCCTGGAAGACCAGCGCCGGCGCTGCGGTGCGTGTTCCGGTGGCGCGCGCCGCCAACCTGAACAGTGCCCTGAAGCAGTTCAAGAACATGGGCATCTTTGTCCTGGGACTCGACGGCGACGGCGACGTTTCGCTGCCTGACCTCACCCTGGCCACGGAGCCCGTGTGCATTGTGGTCGGTTCCGAGAGCAAGGGCCTGAGCCGCCTGGTCCGCGAAAACTGCGACCAGATCGTCTCCATCCCGATCAACTCCGCCATGGAATCGCTCAACGCGTCCATGGCCGTTGGCATCTCGTTGTACGAAATCTCCAGGCAGCGCGCCGTCAAGTAGTCCTCCGCGCGGGAGACGGCGGCACAGCCGCCGTCTCCCGCGCGCTGCGCCCCGCCGGCCCCAGCCTCGCAGGGTCGGCCAGGGAACCCTGCCGGCGTGGGCCACTTCGTCGCTCTGACGCACGCTCGCTCTCGCACCTTTGGTGGGTTTAACAGCAACGCTCTCGCAGTTCCTGCAGCCTAAACGGAAACGCTCTCTCACCCGGTGAGAGAGCGTTTCCGCTTAATCTGGGAAAGGTGAGAGAGCGTTGGACCGTGGAGGGGCCGGATGGCGTCATAAAACTGCCAGTGCAGTTCAACAGCCGCTGGCCGCTACCATGGACGTGATGGTCATGCCGCTTTTCGACACCGCTTCCACCAAGGATGCCTCTTCGGCATTTCCGCTCGGTGTCAGCGTCCCGCGCCCGGGTTCGGGAGCGGATTACGGCGTGCAGTCCAGCGCGAATGTTGCCGTGTACGCCCCGGCCGTGGAGAACCTTGAGATTGCCTACAAGGCCGCCGGTGGTGATTGGCATTTGCAGACCTTGCCCAACGTCACGCACGGCGTGCACCACGGAATTGTTGAAGATTTCCCGTACGGGTCGCTGTATGGGTTCCGCGCCACGTCCAAGGCCGAGACGCTGCCACTGGCGGTCCCCGTTATGGATCTGGACGACGACGGCGGGCAACCTCTTCTGCTCGATCCTTACGGCCGGGCGGTGGACCAGCGGCAAGGGTTCCTGACGAGCGTCCGGATGCGCGGCGATTTTGACTGGGGCGACGACGAACGGCCCCGGACGCAGTGGCGGAACACCATCATCTACGAGGCCCACGTCCGCGGCCAGAGCATGCTCCACCCCGACGTCCCCGAGGAACTGCGCGGAACCTACGCCGGAATGGCCCATCCGGCCATCATCGAGCACTTCAAGAGTCTGGGCATCACCTCTGTCCAGCTGCTCCCGGTGCATTTCCACCTCGATGAGCTGCACTTGCAGAACCTCGGCCTGACCAACTACTGGGGCTACAACACGGCCGCGTTTTTCGCACCGCACGCCGCCTATGCAACGCAGGCTGCGCAGGATGCAGGACCGCACGCCGTCCAGGACGAGTTCAAGGGAATGGTCAAGCTGCTCCACGCGGCAGGACTTGAAGTGATTCTCGACGTTGTCTACAACCACACTGCCGAGGGCGGTCCGGACGGCCAGGCCATCAGCTTCCGCGGACTCGGCGAGGACACGTACTACCGCACGGATGGACACGGGAAATACGTGGATACCACCGGCTGCGGCAACACCCTGAATTTCGGCCAGCCCCGGGTGGTCCAGCTGGTACTGGATTCCCTCCGATATTGGGTGGACGAATTCCACATCGACGGCTTCCGCTTCGACCTGGCAGTGACGCTCTGCCGGAACGTCGACAACGACTTTGATCCCCGCCACCCGTTCCTGGTGGCTGTGGCCGCCGATCCGGTGCTGTCCGACGTGAAACTGATCGCCGAGCCGTGGGACGTCGGCTACGGCGGCTGGCAGACGGGACGGTTCCCGGGCGGCTGGGTTGACTGGAACGACCACTTCCGGGACGGCGTACGCTCCTTCTGGCTGGCCGACCGGGCGGCCATCGAGGCCGGCGGGCATGGCGGGTCCGTGGCGCGGCTGGCTGATGCCTTGTCCGGATCGGCCGGGCTTTTTGAAGCGTCAGGCCGTTCCAGGCTGGCGTCGGTCAACCTCATCACGGCACACGACGGCTTCACGCTCAACGACCTTGTGTCCTACGACCGTAAACACAACGAGGCTAACGGCGAGCAGAACCGGGATGGGCACGGGGACAACCGCAGCTACAACCACGGCTTCGAAGGCCGGAGCGAGGACGAGAGCATCGTGGCGCAGCGGGCGCAGTCCCGGCGGAACCTGATGGCGTCCCTGATGATTTCCCTTGGCGTGCCCATGATCACTGCCGGCGACGAGCTGGCACGCACGCAGCAGGGAAACAACAACGCGTACTGCCAGGACAACTCCATGGCCTGGCTCGACTGGACCCGCACGCCGGAATCGGCAGAGATGCTCCGCAGCACCAAGCGCTACGTCAGGCTGCGCAAGGAATTCCTGGCAAGCCAACCCCATGATTTTCCGGCTCGGGATGAACAGTCCTATCTCTACTGGTTTGATCACTCCGGACAGCCCATGTCCATGGAGCAGTGGAACGATCCCCGGCACCGGGTGATGCAGCTCCTGCTCGGCTCCGACGACGGCACGCTCGCGGGCCTCCTAGTGGTCAACGGCAGCAGCTCCGATGTGACGATCACCCTTCCGGAACTCAAGAACGACGACGGAACGGCCCACAGGATGTTCGAGCTCCGGCTGACAACGTCGCTGCTTCACGAGCTTCGCCAGGGCAGACGGGTGGCGTCCGGCGAGACGGACCGCATCGAGGCGAACTCGATCAACATCTACCGCACATAGCTGCGGAGGAAACAAAATTGCGCAACCGCTCCATTGTCCTGCTGCTGACCGGGCTGCTGGCCATAGCGGTGTTCGCTTTCGGCGGCCCCGGGTTCCTTGAGACCCTAACGGGCAGTACGACGCCGGCAGCCACTTCCAGCGCGGCCCCGGTCCCGGGGGCTCCCGTTCCCGGTCCTGCGGAGGTTCCAGCCCCGGCGGTAGTACCCGCCAACCCGTCCGGCCTGCCCGCGATCAAGGAATCCCAGCTGCCGGCCGAAGCCCGGACTACCCTCGCCGCGATCCGGGCCGGCGGCCCCTACCGCTACAGCCAGGACAACAAGACGTTCGGCAACTTCGAGCGCATTCTCCCGCGGCAGGAGTCAGGCTATTACCGCGAGTACACCGTTCCCACTCTTGGTGAATCCGACAGGGGAGCCCGCCGCATCGTCATTGGCTCCGAGGGCGAGAAATACTACACCCAGGACCACTACGACTCGTTCAAATTCATCGCAGAAGGCAGCTGAACACCCTCAATGAAAATCTACTCCGCCGATACATGGACCATCGAAGAACTGCAGGAACAGGTCGCCGACGCCGGCCGCCGCAGCCTGGTGGTCCCCGCCGCCGACAGCAAGAGGGCTGTCCTGGAAACTTTCGGCGAAGTGCTCGCCTTCCCTGAGCACTACGGCGTCAACATGGACGCCCTCAACGATTCCCTACACGATTTCGCGGACAGCATCGGCGAGGACGGGGGTGCCCCGGTCACGATCCTTTGGCAGGTGGCCGCAGCGTTCCGTGGTGACCGGTCCTTCGGAATCATATGCGAGGTCCTCCAGGATGCCGAGAGCTACGCCGGCCGTGACCTGGTGGTCACGGCCGTGCTCCTGTAGACATGACGGTCGGGGTCAGGCGTTGACGATCAGCCCCAACTCGGCTTTGGAAGCCAGAGCTTCGTGCCGGGGCAGGACACGGACGGTGTAGCCGAACGGACCTGACCGGTCTATAAGCAGGGAACCGCTGAACAGGTGGCGCCCGTCGCCCAGGTCCTCTTTCGAGCTCAACTCCATCAAGGTGACGTCTGCCAGGGTGTCGCTTTCCTCGGCGCGCCCATAGGCCACCTCCACTGAAACATCCTCCGGCGAGAGGGTGTGCAGGGCGATGTAGGCGTTTACCTGCAGGGTGTCCCCGATCTGCGGATCTTCGGAAACTCCCACGGAGTCCACATGTTCAACGTGCAGCAGAGGCCAGACTGCACGAACCTTGGCCGTCCATGCCGCCAGGACACGCGCCTGCGCGTAGGAGTCGGCAACGGCCCTGCGTCCGGCCTCGGCTGCGGGGCGGTAGAGCAGGTTGACGTAGTCGTGCAGCATGCGCTCCGCGGAAACGGCCGGGCCCAGATGGGACAGCGTGTGCTTGATCATTGACACCCAGTGCGTGGGGACTTTCTCCGTGCCCGTGGTGGACGGTCCGGCAGCACCTGCGCTGTCAGACACCGTGTTCCCATAGAAGCGTGGCGCCACCTGCGTTTCCAGGAGTTCGTACAGCGCCGCGGCCTCGATGTCGTCCCGCTCTTCGGGGGACGCGTCATTGTTGGCGGTGGGGATCGCCCAGCCGTTCTCGCCGTCGTACATTTCATCCCACCAGCCGTCCATCACCGAAAGGTTCAACGAACCGTTGATGGCGGCCTTCATGCCCGACGTGCCGCACGCCTCCAAGGGGCGGAGCGGGTTGTTGAGCCACACGTCGCAGCCCGGGAAAAGCGTCCTGGCCATCGCGATGTCGTAGTTCGGCAGGAAGGCGATGCGGTGGCGGACCTCGGGGTCGTCGGTGAAGCGGACCAGATCCTGGATCATCTTTTTCCCGGCATCATCTGCCGGGTGGGACTTTCCGGCAATCACCAGTTGGATCGGGTGGTCCGGATGCAGCAGCAACGCCTTGAGCCGGTCCGGCTCGCGAAGCATCAGCGTCAAGCGTTTGTAAGTGGGGACGCGGCGGGCGAAACCGATGGTCAGCACGTCGGGGTCCAGGACGCTGTCGGTCCAGCCGAGCTCGGCGTCGGCGGCACCGCGCTTCTTCCATGCGGCCCGAAGCCGGCGGCGTACGTCCTCCACCAGTGCTGTGCGCAGTTCACGGCGCAGCGCCCAGACGTCCGCATCGCTGACGTTGTAGGCAAGGTCCCAGCGGCCCATGGCTTCGGCCTCGGTGCCGAACTGTTCCCGCGCGAGCCGGGAGATGCGCCCGTCCACCCAGGTGGGCACGTGCACGCCGTTGGTAACGGACGTGATGGGCACCTCGGAGTGGTCGAACCCCGGCCACAGGGCCGAGAACATCCCGCGGGATACCTCGCCATGGAGCTTGGCGACGCCGTTGGCCCGCTGTGCCAGCCGGAGTCCCATCACCGCCATGTTAAAGACTGACGGATTGCCGTCGGCGTAGTTTTCCCGGCCCAGTTCCAGGATCCGGTCCACCGGTACCGCGGGCGCAAGCCCGGCCTGGAGGAAGTGGTGGATCTGGGAAATCTCGAAACGGTCGATCCCAGCCGGAACGGGAGTGTGGGTGGTGAAGACTGTTGACGCCCGGCCAGCGGCGAGGGCTTCGTCGAAGCTGAGGGCGGCGTCGCCGGCCATCAGTTCCTGGATGCGCTCAATTCCCAGGAAGCCGGCATGGCCCTCATTGGTGTGGAACACCTCGGGCGCCGCGGTTCCGGTCAGCTGCTGGTACGCGCGCAGCGCCTTGACTCCGCCCATTCCCAGCAGGAGCTCCTGCTGGAGCCGGTGGTCTCCGCCGCCGCCGTAGAGGCGGTCGGTGATGCCGCGGGCGGCGTCGTCGTTGCCGGGAACATTGGAGTCCAGCAGCAGCAGGGGAACGCGCCCGACGTCGGCACGCCAGATGTGTGCCAGCAGCCGGCGCCCGTTGGGGAGCGGGAGCGAGATCTGCAGAGGCCGGCCGTTGCCGTCGGCGGACGGCTCACGGAGGAGTGTGAGGGGGAGACCGTCAGGGTCGAGTACCGGATAGGTTTCCTGCTGCCAAGCGTCGCGGGAGAGGGACTGCTGGAAGTAGCCGGCCTGGTACAGCAGGCCCACGCCGATCAGGGGCACGCCGAGGTCCGACGCGGCCTTAAGGTGGTCGCCGGCCAGGATGCCCAGGCCGCCGGAGTACTGCGGCAGGACTTCGGTGATACCAAATTCGGGGGAGAAGTACGCGATGGCAGCGGGGGCATCCTCGCCCAGGCTCTGGTACCAGCGGGGCCGCTCAAGGTACCGGTCAAGGTCCTCGGCGGCGGCGCGGACCTGGTCCACCACCGACTGGTCGGCGGCGAGGCGCTGGAACTCTTCGCGGCTGACCCGGCCCAGGAAGCTGATGGGATCCTGGCCGGATTCTTCCCAGATACGGGAGTTCAGGCCCGCGAAGAGTTCACGGGTGGGCCGGTGCCAGGACCAGCGCAGGTTGGTGGCCAACCGGGCCAGCGGCCTGATGGGTTCCGGGAGGACTGTTCTGACGGTAAATCTGCGGATTGCCTTCACCTGCGCCACACTAACCGACAACATCAACGTCTGGAACAGCTTTGGCTTTCTTTTAGGTAAATGACAGTTGGCGTGGCGGATAAGTCGAATCGCGGCGACAAAAGGCAGCGCAGACTTAGCAATTTGGACCTTTTCTCGCTAACGTCGAGGCTGTGACGACTAACTCAGTAACCCTTGCCGCCTCAAAGAAAAAGCCGAAAGGCAAAATCACCGACGGGCTAAGATTTGGCCGTTTTCCGATCACCGCCGTGCAGCCTGTGGTGGAGGGTGGAAAGTATCCTGCCAAGGCATTGCCGGGAGAAGGAATTGTGGTGGGCGCCACCGCTTTCCGGGAGGGGCATGACCAGCTGGGTGTCAGCGCGGTCCTCCTGGATCCTCGGGGGAAGGAACGCCAGCGCGTCAGGCTGGCGCCACCGAAGGGGGAACGCGGTCTCGGCACGGACCGCTGGGAGGGCATCCTCACGCCGTCGGCCGTTGGAAACTGGACCTTTCTCATTGAGGCCTGGCACGACCGCTATGGAACCTGGCACCACAACGCCGAGGTCAAGGTGGCGGCAGGCATCGACGTGGAGCTGATGCTCGCCGAAGGTTCAGCGCTGCTCTCAGACGCGGCCGGCGACGCTTCCCGCAATGCGTCGGACCGGCGCACCCTGCGCATGGCATCCTCCATCCTGGCCAACGGGTCCCTCACCGATGAGGAACGTCTGGCAGCCGGCTTCGGCGCGGATGTGGCCGACGTGGTGGACCGCCAGCCGATCCGCGAACTCGTCACTGTTTCCGAGCAGTTCCCGCTGCTCGTGGAGCGCGATCTCGCAGGCCGCGGAGCCTGGTACGAATTCTTTCCCCGGTCCGAAGGCGCCGTCAAAGACCCCGCCACCGGGGCGTGGACGTCCGGGAACTTCCGGACCGCAGCGAATCGGTTGGACGCAGTGGCGGAAATGGGCTTCGACGTTCTCTACATGCCGCCGATCCACCCCATTGGCGTCCAGCACCGCAAGGGCCCCAACAACACCCTGATTGCCGGCCCGCACGACCCCGGATCACCCTGGGCCATCGGCGCCAAGGAGGGCGGCCATGACGCCATCCACCCGGAGCTGGGCACCTTCGAGGACTTCGATGCCTTTGTAGCCCGCGCGAACGAACTGGGCCTGGAAGTCGCCCTGGACCTGGCGCTGCAGGCCGCCCCGGACCACCCCTGGGTACAGTCCAACCCGGAATGGTTCACCACCCGGGTTGACGGGAGCATCGCGTACGCGGAAAACCCGCCCAAAAAATACCAGGACATTTTCCCCCTCAATTTCGACAATGATCCGGAAGGGCTTGCGAAGGAAATCCTGCGGGTCGTGTTGCTGTGGGTCAGCCATGGCGTGAAGATCTTCCGGGTGGACAATCCGCACACCAAACCGGTGTGGTTCTGGGAATGGCTCATTGGCCAGGTCAACAAAAAGACCCCCGGCGTGGTGTTCCTCGCGGAAGCGTTCACGCGTCCCGCCATGATGCACGCCCTGGGCCGGGCGGGCTTCCAGCAGTCCTACACCTACTTCACGTGGCGGAACACCAAGAAGGAATTGGAAACCTACTTTGCGGAAGTCAGCCATGAATCGCCGGCATACTTCCGGCCCAACTTCTTTGTCAACACGCCGGATATCCTCACGGAATACCTGCAGTTCGGCGGCCCGGCGGCGTTCAAGATCCGCGCCGCATTGGCCGCCACAGCCAGCCCGCTGTGGGGCGTTTATGCCGGCTACGAGCTCTATGAGCATGTTGCCCGCCCCGGTGCGGAAGAGTACATCGACAACGAGAAATTCGAATACAAGGCCCGTGACTGGGACGCAGCCGCGGCCTCGGGCCGGACCCTGGCGCCCTATCTGACCAGGCTCAACGCCATCAGGCACAGCCACCCGGCGCTGTTGGACTTGCAGAATCTCACGGTCCACGAAAGCACCGACGACGCCACGGTGGTGTACTCCAAGCACAAGACCCTGCCGGACGGCACCAAGGACACCATCATTGTGGTGGTCAACGTCGATCCGCACGGCACCAGGGAGAGCACTATTTCCCTGGACATGGCTGCCCTTGAACTCGACCCCGAGGACCTGTCGCCCAACGGCGGGTTCCGGGTGGAGGACCTCATTTCCGGAGAATCCTGGGAATGGGGCGAATACAACTACGTCCGCCTGGACGCGCACGTTGAACCCGCACACATCCTAAGCGTGAGGAGATTGCATCAGTGAGCTTTAACCCGCAGAGTTCCAGCCAGTATTTCACCCCCAAGAGCACATTTGAGCTACACGCGCCGGGCCTGGCCCACGATCCGCACTGGTATCGGAAGGCTGTGTTCTATGAAGTGCTGGTACGGGCCTTCGCGGATGCGAACGGCGACGGTTCGGGCGACTTCAGCGGCCTGATCGACCGGCTGGACTACCTGCAGTGGCTCGGCATCGATTGCCTGTGGCTCCCGCCGTTCTTCCAGTCGCCCCTGCGTGACGGCGGCTACGACATTTCGGACTACAATTCCGTCCTGGATGAATTCGGCACCATCAGCGACTTCAAGCGGCTGGTGGCCGAGTCCCATGCCCGCGGCGTCCGGGTCATCATTGACCTGCCGCTGAACCACACCTCGGACCAGCACCCCTGGTTCCAGGAATCGCGCAAGGACCCGGACGGTCCCTTCGGTGACTTTTACGTGTGGAGCGATACGGACGAGAAGTACCAGGACGCCCGCATCATCTTTGTGGACACCGAGGAGTCCAACTGGACCTTCGACCCCATCCGCCGGCAGTTCTTCTGGCACCGCTTCTTCGGCCACCAGCCTGACCTGAACTTTGAAAACCCCAAGGTCATTGAAGCGCTCTTCGACGTGGTTCGTTTCTGGCTGGACCAGGGCATCGATGGGTTCCGGGCCGACGCCATCCCGTACCTCTTCGAGGAGGAGGGGACCAACTGCGAAAACCTGCCGGCCACCCATGACTTCCTGCGCAAGCTGCGGGCCATGGTGGATGAAGGCTACCCCGGCCGCGTCATCATCGCCGAGGCCAACCAGCCGCCCAACGAGGTGGTGGAGTACTTCGGAACAGCCGAAGAGCCCGAATGCCACATGGCCTTCCACTTCCCCATCATGCCGCGCCTGTATTACGCCCTGCGTGACCAGAAGGCCGCTCCGATCATCGAGACCATGCACGACACCCCGGAGATCCCCGAAGGGGCGCAGTGGGGAACGTTCCTGCGAAACCACGATGAACTGACGCTGGAGATGGTCACGGCCGACGAGCGTGCGGCGATGCTGGGCTGGTACGCGCCGGACCCCCGGATGCGCGCCAACATCGGGATCCGGCGCCGGCTTGCACCGTTGCTGGATAATTCCCGGGCCGAGATCGAACTGATCAATGCCCTGCTGCTGTCATTGCCTGGCAGCCCGTTCCTCTATTACGGGGACGAGATCGGCATGGGGGACAACATCTGGCTCGATGACCGCGACGCAGTGCGTACCCCCATGCAGTGGAACCCGGACCGGAACGCAGGATTCTCCAACGCTGATCCCGGCAAGCTCTACCTGCCGGTCATCCAGTCACTGGTGTACAACTACAACATGGCCAATGTGGAAGCCGAGGCCGCGCACTCCGGTTCGCTGCTCCGCTGGACCCGGCAGATCCTCAGCGTCCGCAAGAACCACCCGGTCTTCGGGCTGGGCGCGTTCAAACATGTCGAAGCCGACCACGACGCCGTGGTGGCGTATCTCCGGGAACTTTCGGCTGACAACACTGCGGGGCTGCCCGGCGAATCCATTCTGTGCGCCTTTAACCTTTCGCAGCACCCCGTCGCGGCAAAACTGCGGATTCCCCAGTTTGCCGGCCGCGGGCTGCGCGATGTGTTCGGGGGTCAGCCGTTCCCCGGGATCGACGACGACGGATCACTGACGCTGACCCTGGGAAGCCATGATTTCTTCTGGCTGCGGATCCGCTCGGCGACGTCCAATCCGGCCTCCCCGTACACGCAAGCACTGCCCATCCTGTCCATCGAGAACTGACATGGCCCAGCCCATCCTCACAGCCACACTGAGCGCCGTCCTTCGCGAATGGCTTCCGCGCCAGCGGTGGTTCCCCGTGAAGACAGCCGATTTTTCGCTGGAACAGGCAGGCAGCCTGAGCCTCGAGGATGCCGCCGGGCAGGCGCGGCTGGAGATATTCCTGCTGGCTGTTTCCTCCCGGACGGCCGACGGCGGACTCCGGACTGACGTGGTCCAGGTCCCGCTGAGTTACCGGGCGAGTCCGCTTGCCGGAGCAGAGCGGGCACTGGTCGGCCAGGCTCCCGAGGCCGGCATGGCCTGGATCTACGACGCCGTGCACGATCCTTCCTTTGTGTCCTCCTGGCTGGAGCTGATCCGGTCCGAAGCAGGCTCGAGCACGGGGTCGGCGACGGGCCACCGCACCCGGTCGGAGCACCGCCTGCCTACCGCCCACGGAGTGGTCAAAGTCCTGTCCGGCGAGCAGTCCAATAGTTCGGTCATTGTTGACGACGGCGAGTCCGCGGCGATCGTGAAATTCTTCCGTGTCCTCTCTGAAGGGATCAACCCTGAGGTCGAGGTGGGGGCGGCACTGACGGCCCAAGGCACCTTCGAGGTTCCGGCCACGCTGGGGTGGGTCCGCGGGGAATGGCAAGCGCCGGCGTCATCTGGGCTCCCGGAACAGGCGCCATCGCAGGGCGAGCTTGCCGTAGCCCACGAATTCCTCGCTGGCGGCCGTGATGCCTGGCGCATTGCCGTGGATGCCGCGCGCACCGGTGCCGATTTCACCGCCGAGGCGCATGCCCTGGGTGCTGCGACGGCCACGGTCCACCGCCGGCTGGCGGAAGCCCTCGGCACAGCGGTTGAACCGGCCCCGGGTCAGCTTATTGCGCCCGGAGTAGCCCAGCGGGTCCGGCAGGCATGGGCGGAAGCGGGTGCCGCCGTCGGGCCTTACGACGACGCGTTAGGGGCGCTGCTTGGCGAGCTCGACGGCGTGCCTGCCGGGCCCCTGCAGCGGATCCACGGCGATCTCCACCTCGGCCAGATCCTTCAGGTCCCCGGCCACGGCGGGCAGCCCGGACGGTGGGCCATCCTCGATTTTGAGGGTGAGCCACTGCGGCCCATCGCCGAACGCAACTTCCCCGATGTTCCGCTCCGGGACGTGGTGGGGATGCTGCGTTCCTTCGACTACGCGGCAGGCGCGGCAGAACGCGAATATCAGGGTGCCCGCGTTCCGGCGTCCTGGGTCGATGATTGCGCGGACGCGTTCCTTGCCGGCTATGCCGCAGTCACACCCGGCACCATCGACCGGAGTTCACCGCTCTTTGTGGCATTGTGGCTGGACAAGGCCCTTTACGAAGTCGTTTATGAATTGCGGAACAGACCTGACTGGCTGGGCATTCCAACGAATGCCTCCCGGCGGCTCCTCAGCGTTAAAGGCTCCGGCGATCAGGCCCGGGCAGCATCGGAAGGTATCAAAATGACAGGCTCAGCACGTACAGACCGGCCCCGTGTGCCTCTACACGTGGACCCGGAAACCTTGGCCCGCGTGGCGAACGGCGAACACCACGCGCCGCACTCGGTACTCGGTGCCCACCTGGACGACCATGGCCATGTGACTGTCCGGACCGTCAAGCACCTCGCGGAGGCAGTGAGCGTGGTGACTGCCGTTGGTGCAGTGCCCATGACCCACGAGAACAACGGTGTCTGGGTGGCAGTCCTGGAGCCGCTGCAGGCCGGCCACGTGCCCGACTACCGGCTGGAGGTCACCTATCCGGGTGCCGCGCCCCTGACCGTGGACGAGCCCTACCGCTACCTGCCCACCGTGGGTGAAGTGGACCTGCACCTGATCGGCGAGGGCCGGCACGAGAAGCTCTGGGAAGTCCTGGGCGCGCACGTCCAGCACTACAAGTCCTCCCTCGGCGATGTTGACGGCGTCTCCTTTGCCGTTTGGGCTCCGAACGCGCAGGCGGTCCGCGTCAAAGGCGACTTCAATGCCTGGGACGGCCGCGAAAATTCACTCCGCTCGCTGGGATCCTCAGGCGTGTGGGAAGTCTTCCTGCCCGGTGTTTTGGCAGGGGCGTGCTACAAGTTCGAGATCAGGACCAAGGGCGGCTACTGGGTCGAAAAGGCCGACCCCCTCGCATTCGGCACCGAAGTCCCGCCGCTGACGGCGTCCAGGGTGGTGGAGCCGTCGTACGCGTTCAAGGACGCCGAATGGATGGAGGCACGCGCGCAGCGTGACCCGCACAATTCGCCGATGAGCGCCTACGAAGTCCACCTCGGATCCTGGCGCCTCGGCCTGGGCTACCGCGAGCTCGCCAAGGAGCTGGTGGACTACGTCAAATGGCTGGGCTTCACGCACGTTGAGTTCATGCCCGTGGCCGAACATCCCTTCGGCGGCTCCTGGGGCTACCAGGTGACGTCCTACTTTGCGCCGACGTCGCGCTTTGGCCATCCGGACGAATTCCGGTTCCTGGTGGATTCCCTGCACCAGGCCGGAATCGGAGTGCTGCTGGACTGGGTCCCGGCGCACTTCCCCAAGGATGCCTGGGCGCTGGCCCAGTTCGACGGCCAACCCCTGTACGAGCACGCCGACCCGAACCTGGGCGAGCACCCCGACTGGGGAACGCTGATCTTCGACTTCGGCCGCGCCGAGGTTCGGAACTTCCTGGTGTCCAACGCGCTGTACTGGCTTGATGAGTTCCACATCGACGGACTCCGGGTTGATGCGGTGGCCTCGATGCTGTACCTGGACTACTCACGCGAAGAGGGGCAGTGGTCGCCCAACCGCTTTGGCGGACGCGAGAACCTGGAAGCCATTTCCTTCCTCCAGGAAGTCAACGCCACCGTCTACAAGACCCACCCCGGCGCGGTGATGATCGCCGAAGAGTCCACAGCTTTCCCCGGCGTCACCGCCCCCACCAGCCACGGCGGCCTCGGCTTCGGGCTCAAGTGGAACATGGGGTGGATGCACGACTCCCTCAAGTACGCCTCCGAGGACCCGGTCAACCGGAAGTGGCACCACGGGACGGTGACGTTCTCCATGGTCTACGCGTTCACCGAGAACTTCCTGCTTCCCATCAGCCACGACGAAGTAGTGCACGGCAAGGGCTCCATGCTCCGTAAGATGCCGGGGGACCGATGGCAGCAGCTGGCCAACCTGCGCGCCTTCTTTGCGTACCAGTGGGCGCACCCGGGCAAGCAGCTCATCTTCATGGGCACCGAATTCGGCCAGGAGGCCGAATGGTCCGAGCAGCACGGACTGGACTGGTACTTGGCCGAGATTCCGGCGCACCGCGGAATGCAACTCCTCACCAAGGACCTCAATGAGATCTACAGCTCGACGCCGGCCCTCTACGCGCGGGATAACGAGCCCGGTGGTTTCCAGTGGATCAACGGCGGGGATGCGGACCGCAATGTCCTGACGTTTGTCCGCTGGGACAAGGACGGCAATCCCTTGGTGTGCGCCATCAACTTCTCCGGAGGTCCGCATGTGGGCTATGTCCTCGGCGTTCCCGCTGCAGGGGCCTGGACTGAAGTGCTCAACACCGATGCTTCGGCCTATGGCGGTTCAGGAGTCCTGAATGGTGGTGAGCTGTTTGCCCTGGACGAAGGGCTTGATGGCCAGCCGGCATCGTTGAGCGTGACGTTGCCGCCCCTGGGTGCGGCGTACTTCAAGCCCGTTCCTCTCGCGGCCGGCTGACCATATGGTGTGAACCGGCTCTCTTAAACGAATGGCGAAAAGCCCGGAATTCCTGAGATTCCGGGCTTTTTGATGCCCTCAGGTTGGGTGCTCAGGGGACCGCCCGGGGGTTGGTTGGCCATCTCGGCAAAGTGGTGGTAGAGTTTATTTCCGCGCTGCTCCACGGAGTCAGACCGAAAAAACCGACACGAAAGCCTCAGGCTGATGAAGGTCGCGGAAGCCGGTTTGACAAGAGTGAGACCAGCGGGTAAGTTTGAAAAGTTGCTCCGGAGCGATCCACGGCCGATGATTGGTTGTGGTGGTGCCGGGTGTGTCTGTTGTTTGAGAACTCAATAGTGTGCCAAGTTTGTTGATACCAATTGTTTTATTGATTGGTTGTTTTGGCCAGGTCCGCCACCCCGTGGTTGGGTCTGGTTTTTACAGCTGGTTTCAAATT
>NZ_QMKP01000049.1 GCF_003287955.1 Arthrobacter sp. AQ5-06
AACTACCAAAATTTGGTCTTGAATTCGGGGGTTTGGCCGCCCGCGGTAACCAGCTCTTCGCTGTCTCCCTCGCGGCGACTTAGAAAACAATACACCCACCCAACCCCCACCGCAAATCCACCCCCACAAGCGGTCCTATGCCCCCAGGACCCGCGTCGTGACGGGGAATCTGAGGGGCTCACCAGGGTCCCGATGCAGTATTCGGCCGGAATGGGTTTCTGTCGACTGGATCACATCAAGCGGGGATTGGCCCACAGCCAAGACGACCAAGGCCGTAGCCTCCCGTTGCAGCTCGGCCTCTCTGCCTTGTTGTAGTTTCGGCCCATCCCGCGCCTGCGCGTGTGTTGATGATCTTAGCCAGTTGCGGCCAGCCGTCTACACGCATTCGCCACCAACCCAGCCGCCTCACTTCCTATCACATGGTCGGAAACGAGCGCACCGCTGTCCATGCCATGTGCATGGATTCCACAACGCACTGGATTGCGTGCAGGTTCGGGCGAGCTGCTGTAGGCGCCCGTCTGCGGCGTGAGTGGAGACCAGGATGGTCCCTGCCAGTGGGCCGGCCCCCGCTATGAAGACACGGGCGGCCGGACGCTGGCCGCGGGGAAGACGGGGATGGCGGCGCCGGCCCTGCTTACGTCGTGACAGCCGTGCCGCAGCTGTGCGGCGAGGATTGCCCGGAACTCATTCCGGATCCGGTCGTCGTACCGCGAACCGGTAGAGGTGTCACCGAATGCCATGCCTGTCGCATGGCTTGTGATTGTTTACTTCGTTTGGCGGTTTCGCAGTCCCGTCCGGGACCCCTACCGGACGCCTAGCTGAACTCCGAGCACCATGCGGATGGTGATAGCGCCGCCATGGTCGTCCTCAATGTGCCGCATGCCGATCTTTTCGGCCACCCGGCGCGAAGCAAGGTTGTCCGGATGGATGATTGCGACCAGCCGTTGCACGTGCAGAACGTCGCGCGCAAAGTCCTTGCAGGCTGCGGCGGCTTCAGTGGCGTATCCGCGTCCTTGGACCTCGGCGCGCATGTGGTACCCCGCTTCCAGCTCGCAGTGTCCGTTTACGTGCTGCCAAGTAAGGCCGCAGTCACCAAGAAACTCGCCGTCGTGGGTTTCCACGATCCACAGCCCGTATCCATGCGTGGCGTAGTTGGCCTCATTCCACGCTATCCACTGCGCAGCTTCATCCCTGGACTTAGGAGCCGGATAATACGTCATAACGGTGGGATCACCGAGCAGCGCGCTCATGGAGTCGAGGTCGGCTGAAGTCATTTGACGAAATCGTAGGCGATCAGTCGGATTGGGAAGCACCCACAAAGCTTACTGATTCCTCTGCCCGGCAATGCCCAAGGGAGTCGCATAGGCCGGTCCTGTACCGGTTGGCGTTAACAATCACGCCACCTGTGTGATTTTCATCCTCGTTTAGCTGGTTCGCGGGACTATCGGGGTGCTAGCTAATTCCGATGACGGGGGCAGACCTTGCGGCTTCGACGACGCCATCGGTGATCGTCTCCAGTTCGTCGATTCCTATGACCTGTTCCATTGGGTGAAGAGCCTGTCGACGAGGCGGAAGTTGCCTCGCGTGATTCCCCCGATGCAAGCGATGGCTTGCGCGTCGGTTAACTCAGCGGGGTCCAGGGTCTGACCGAGCTCGTGCCACCAGCGGTGCTGGACGAAAATCAACTACTCCACGACCAGGGGCCTGTACTCGTGGGTGAATCCACCCCGGCTGTAGAGCCGCGCGTACCGACTGAATTACTTTTCGATACCTGGCATGCCGATGAGGACCAAGGGGAAATAGCTGCGGTCGTACTTATCGCTAAGGAGGTCCAAAACCGTGGCGTTGAGCCGTTCTGTTCCTTCGTGGCAATGAGAGTTGAAGGTGCCATTATCAACCTCCAGTCGGTGCGGGCGGGGCGCTGATCAACGGCAGCGATCCGGTGGTTTCGGGCAGCCGCGGAAGCCATCCGTTAACGGTCCAGGCTTGGTGGGGTGCTTGGCTGGTCTCCTAGTGCTCTCGCTGATGGTAGGCGTTACCAATGAAGTCGTCGACCGCCGTGTCCAGCTCTGTCAGGGTCAGTTGCCGGGCTAGGGGTGCGAACCCGGGGCCAAATCAACTTGCTATTCCCAGGCGAGGGCGGAGAAGGTGAGTTCAAGGTGCAGGACCTTGCCGCTTTGTGCCAGATGATGCCTGTTGAAGTCTGTCCCGTGGACGACGTGGGGGACGTCCGGGATTCCGCACATCGACCAACTACCGTCTGCCTTGGGCCAGATGACCCGGCGCAGTGCCAGCGCGGTGTTCGTTGATAAGGGTGCCCCGGTGAAGGTCATGGACCCACAGGCCGCCCGGGAGTAACCGTCCAGGGTCATCCTGTGCCCGGGCCCGACCGGTTTGCGGCCGGCGTCTAGAACCAGCACGTCCAATTGGGGGTGGTCGGTCTACCACACCGCGTTCGGATCTTCCTGCGGCTTTCCATGGAACGCTCTCTCAGGTCCTGTGGCGGGTGGTGTGGTGTCCTGACGGTGGCGGGTGTGTTGGGTGCCGGCCTGGTGGTGCGTTCGGGGGTGTTTTGGGTGTGGTGGTTAAAGTGGGAGAGCCTCCAGACGTGTGTCTGGAGGCTCTCGACCGTAATGATGTTCCGGCGGTGACCTACTCTCCCACACCCTCCCGGGTGCAGTACCATCGGCGCTGTGGGTCTT
>NZ_QMKP01000050.1 GCF_003287955.1 Arthrobacter sp. AQ5-06
ACGCCAACTGAAAATAGGGCCACCGACCATTATGGAAGGTGATCAATTTGGATGATTGGGCGGAGATACGCCACCTGTTTTCGACGGGC
Source organism: Arthrobacter sp. AQ5-06 (assembly GCF_003287955.1). GTDB lineage: Bacteria > Actinomycetota > Actinomycetes > Actinomycetales > Micrococcaceae > Arthrobacter. The sequence continues at coordinate 90 of NZ_QMKP01000050.1, forward strand.
AAGCACTCGAAGCGTGAGATCGGCAGGATCGTGGGGGTTTCCCGCGGAACGGTTGACCGGGCGCTGGAGTCGGACCGGGCGCCGAAGTATCAGCGGGCGGCTGGAGTGTCGAGTTTTGATGCGTTTGCTCCCAGGGTGCGGGAGTTGTTGGTGAAGACGCCGACGATGCCGGCCGCGACGCTGGCGGAGCGGGTGGGCTGGTCTGGTTCCGCGTCGCTGTTCCGGGCGAAGGTCGCCGTGATCCGGCCGGAATACGCCCCGCCTGATCCGGCCGACCGCCTGGTCCACGAGCCGGGGTTCCAGGTCCAGTGCGATCTCTGGTTCCCGCACGAGCCGCTGCCCGTCGGCGAGGGCCAGACCGACACGCCACCGGTGCAGGGGAATCCCTCGGCGTTCTCGGGTTTCATCCAGGCACGGATGCTGCCGTCGCGGACGACGCCGGACCTTCTGGGCGGAATGTGGACTCTGATGCAGGACGCGCAGGCGGTTCCGTCCAGGCTGTTGTGGGACAACGAGTCCGGCATCGGCCGGCGCCGGCCCACGGAGCTGGTAGCCGCGTTCGCCGGGTCCCTAGGGCTGGAGATCAAGCTGCTTCCGCCGCGGGATCCGGAGTCCAAGGGCATGGTCGAGCGGATGAACAGGTTCTTCCGTCAACGCTTCATGCCGGGCCGGGATTTCCGCTCACCAGCGGATTTCAACGGCCAGCTGGAAGACTGGCTGCCCAAGGCCAATCACCGGTATTCGCGGTCCCGCCACGGCCGCCCTGACGAGCTGATCGTCCTGGACCGGGAGAGGATGCGGGAGCTGCCGCCGGTGTCCCCGGAGGCGGTGTTCCGCAACGCGGTGCGGTTGCCCCGGGATTACTACGTGCGGGTGTTCTCCAACGACTATTCCGTGGACCCTTCGTTCATTGGGCGGATCGTGGATGTCACCGCTGATCTGGACACCGTCTGGGTCACCCATGAGGGTGTCATCATCGCCACCCATGTCCGGGCATGGGCCCGGCACCTGGTCCTGACCGATCCCGTCCATGTGGCCCGCGCGGCGGTGATGCGCCGGGATTTCCGGACCCAGCGGGTGCACCGCCCTGAACCGTTAGAGTCCGTGGAGGTGCGGGATCTGGCCGCCTACGACGAGATCTTCGGCATTGACCTCGGCCAGCAGCCGAACCTGGTCCTGGAGGTGGCCTCATGACCGGGACACCGTCACAGATCGAGTACTACGCCCGGGCCCTGCGCGCACCACGGATCAGCGATGGGTTCCGCCGGCTCGGGGACCAGGCCCGGGACTCCGGGTGGTCCCATGAGGAGTACCTGGCCGCGGTCCTCTCCCGTGAAGTCTCCGAACGCGAAGCCTCCGGCGCCGCGACCCGGATCAAGGCCGCACGGTTCCCGGCCCACAAGGACCTCGAAGAGTTCAACTTCGACCATCAGCCCTCCGCGGACCGGAACCTCATCGCGCACCTGGGCACCGGGGTGTTCCTCTCCGAGGCCAAAAACGTGGTCCTCCTCGGACCACCCGGCACCGGCAAAACCCACCTCGCGGTCGGCATCGGTGTCAAGGCAGCCAAGGCCGGGCAGCGGGTCCTCTTCGACTCCGCCACCGGCTGGGTCGCCCGGCTCCAGGAAGCCCACTCCCGCGGGAAACTCGCCCAGGAACTGGTCAAACTCCGCCGCTACGGGCTCCTCATAATTGATGAAGTAGGCTACATCCCGTTCGATCAGGACGCCGCGAACCTGTTCTTCCAGCTTGTCTCCAGCCGCTACGAACACGCCTCCATGATCCTGACGTCCAACCTCCCGTTCGCCCGCTGGGGCGACGTCTTCGGAGACCTGACAATCGCCTCGGCCATGATCGACCGGATCGTCCACCACGCCGACGTCATCAGCCTCAAAGGCAACAGCTACCGCCTCAAAAAACA
>NZ_QMKP01000051.1 GCF_003287955.1 Arthrobacter sp. AQ5-06
CAAGGACTTCGACGAGGCACTGGACTGGTCCAACCCGCCGTTCGCCAAATGGTTTGTGGGTGGAGAAGTCAATGCCGCGTACAACGCGCTGGACCGGCACGTGGAGAACGGCCTCGGGGACCGGGTGGCCATCTACTTCGAGGGCGAACCGGGAGACACCCGCACCTACACGTACGCCCAGCTCACCGAAGAGGTCAAGAAGGCAGCGAACGCCTTCGAGTCCCTCGGCGTTGGCAAGGGTGACCGGGTGGCCGTCTACCTGCCCATGATCCCGGAGGCCGTCATCACGCTGCTGGCCTGCGCCCGTATCGGCGCGGTGCACTCCGTAGTGTTTGGTGGCTTCTCGGCCGACGCCCTGCGCTCCCGGATCGAGGACGCCGAAGCCAAGCTCGTTGTCACCGCGGACGGCACCTACCGCCGCGGCAAGCCCAGCGCGCTCAAGACCGCCGTGGACGACGCGCTCTCCGCGGACGGCCACACGGTCCAGAACGTTGTGGTGGTCAAGCGCAACGGCCAGAACGTGGACTGGCACGAAGGCCGGGACCACTGGTGGGCGGACACCGTGGAGCTGGCCTCCGCCGAGCACAAGGCCGTAGGCCACGACTCCGAGCACCCGCTGTTCATCCTGTACACCTCCGGCACCACCGGCAAGCCCAAGGGCATCCTGCACACCACCGGCGGCTACCTCACCCAGGGCGCCTACACCCACAGGGCCGTGTTCGACCTGCACCCCGAAACGGATGTCTACTGGTGCACGGCCGACGTCGGCTGGGTCACCGGCCACACGTACGTCGCCTACGCCCCGCTCATCAACGGCGCCACCCAGGTGATGTACGAGGGCACCCCGGATTCGCCGCACCAGGGCCGCTGGTGGGAGATCATCGAGAAGTACAAGGTCTCCATCCTGTACACCGCCCCTACGGCCATCCGTACGTTCATGAAGTGGGGCCGGGACATCCCGGACAAGTACGACCTGTCCTCCCTGCGCGTCCTCGGTTCCGTGGGCGAATCCATCAACCCGGAGGCCTGGATGTGGTACCGGGACGTCATCGGCGGCAATAAAGCACCGATCGTTGACACCTGGTGGCAGACCGAAACCGGCGCGCAGATGATCGCCCCGCTGCCCGGCGTCACCGCCACGAAGCCCGGCTCCGCGCAGGTCCCGCTGCCCGGCATCGCGGTGGACGTCGTCGATGAGCAGGGCGAATCCGTGCCGGACGGCCACGGCGGCTTCCTGGTGATCCGGGAACCCTGGCCCGCCATGCTCCGCGGCATCTGGGGCGACCCCGAGCGGTTCAAGGAGACCTACTGGTCCCGCTTCGAAGGCATGTACTTCGCCGGCGACGGCGCCAAGAAGGACGAGGACGGCGACATCTGGCTCCTGGGCCGCGTGGATGACGTGATGAACATCTCCGGGCACCGGCTCTCCACCACCGAGATCGAATCCGCCCTGGTGTCCCACCCCTCCGTGGCCGAAGCCGCCGTTGTGGGCGCCGCGGACGAGACCACCGGCCAGGCCGTCGTCGCGTTCGTGATCCTTCGCGGCGACGCCGTGGACTCGGGCGACGCCATTATCCAGGAACTCCGCAACCACGTAGGCAAGGAAATCGGGCCCATCGCCAAGCCCAAAACCATCCTCGTGGTCCCGGAACTGCCCAAAACCCGTTCCGGCAAGATCGTCCGCCGCCTGCTCAAGGACATCGCCGAGGGCCGCGAATCCGGCGACGCCACCACCCTGGCCGACACCACCGTCATGGCCCAGATC
>NZ_QMKP01000052.1 GCF_003287955.1 Arthrobacter sp. AQ5-06
AGCCTCGATCCACCGGTCGGGTTTGATGGGGCGGGGTTGTTCTGATCTTTGTCCGGGTTTCGGTCGATGGGCATGACGGGGTTCCCGGCCTTGCTGCCGGTGGTGTTCCGTGGTCCTGGTTGCGCCGGGTCGGCTGGGTGGTCAGATAGCGGCGGTCCGGGGCGGCCCGCAGGCCGCTTCGAAGAGGCGTGACCATCCGGTTTCCCAGGGCCAGTGCGCGGGCAGGTGCAGGATGATTTTCCGTGCCGAGGTCGCGATCCTGGCGGGGACGGTGATGAGTTTCCGGCGGATCGTGCCGCTGCGTGCTTTACCCAGGTCGGCGCCGGCGAGAGTGCCGACGGCGCGCGAGAGGTTGAAGGCGATGCTTGCCAGGACCAGCCAGGCCGCGTTGGCGGTGAACTTTCCCGAGGGCAGGTGCGCGAGGGCGCTGTCTTTGAGGTCAGCGTTGACCTGCTCGATGATGGCGTGCTGGCGGTGGGTTTTGTCTGCCGTGACGGTGTCCAGGGCGGTGGTGGTGAAGAAGGCATGGAAACGGTGGGTGTCGAACAGAGTCTGTTGGCCCGCGCCGGCCTGGGCGTTCAGTTCCGGGATCCGGCGCACGACCAGGCGCCCGTGGATGCGTTCGGCTTTCTTCCGGCCCACGAAAGCGGTGAAGGCGGTTTCGGCGACTTCCGCTGAGGAAATCCAGGCCCCGGTGGATTCGTCGCGGATCGCGTCGGTGTACTGGATTGTGGTCCAGGCCTTCTCATCGATGGTGGCGATGGCGCGTTTGACGGCCGGGTCCATCCTGGCGGTAATGGACACTTTCGCACCGGCTCGGTGGGCAGCCGAGACGACCGCGTGGCCATAGAAGGCACTGTCGGCACGCAGCAGCACCAGCCCGGTGGCTCCCGTGCCGCGCAGCCGTTTCACGGTGGCCAGGACGTCACCGATGAATTTACCCGCCCCGCGCGGGGAGCCGGCGCTTCCCTTGCGCAGCCTCGCGCCGATGATGACCGGCGCCGCGGTCGCGGTCGAGAGGATCCCGATCAGCGCGTTCAATCCCCGGACCCCGGAGTAACCGTATCCGGAACCCTGTTTCCGGTAGCCGTGGACTTCCTTGATGGTGTCGTCGATATCGACCAAGGCGTAATCATCGATACCGGAGGCGATCGGGGCCACGGCGGCGAGATTGACCAGCCACCGGGCGGCGAGGGCGTCGAGCTGGCGGACATGGCCGAAGGTGAACGTCCGCAGGAACGATCCCAAGGTCGATGGAGCATACGCGCCAACGAAAAGTTTCTTCATTCCGCCGTGACGCAGCAAGGCCATGTCATCGATGGAATCGGCGCCGGCGACCATACCCGCGACCAGCGCGGTGACCTTCAACCCCGCGTTGGCACCGAAGTATCCGGGCAGCGTCAGCCACCGATCAGCGAGGTCGCCGAGGCAGGTTTTCACAGCCAGTGCCATCGCCGGGACCAGGCCTGCGGCCGACACGAGATTGGAATCATCGAACGTGGCTGACACGTGCGTGGATCTATGGAAAAGTTGCACCTACGAGATGCCTCTCGGATTGGCCAAACGGAGTTCTAGACAAACCCCATTTTTCCCGATCCGACAGGCATTCTCCGTTTAAACCGCCGCTACACCCTCAACCCGACCGGTGGATCGAGGCT
>NZ_QMKP01000053.1 GCF_003287955.1 Arthrobacter sp. AQ5-06
TCCCCTTCCTTACGATTTTGTTGTGGGTGACTTCGGAGCTGTCGTAGTGTTTCGATCACCCTCGGGTGGTGGGTATGGCCCAGATCTCCCTGCCGCTTGGACGGCTCACTGGGAATGGCCGCCCGCTGCCCGCCGATGACTCGACCGCTGATTGAGACTTACGACATTGATCGTTGGGTAAGGACGTGCCGGCGTGGTTATCGACAGGGGCCAACCAAATTGGAGCTGATCGAAGGGACCGAAAGACATGCCGGACGTGTGGGCAGGAATCGACTCGGGCAAGAGTGCCCATCATTGCGTTGTGATCGACCAATCCGGGACGGTGCTGCTGTCAAAACGGGTCGAGAACGACGAAACCGCGTTGCTCCAGCTCATCGCCGAAACCGCGGAGAGCGCGGCCGGTGGTGAGATCTGCTGGGCTACTGATCTGAACGCCGGCGGCGCGGCGCTGCTGATCGAGCTGCTGGCAGCACACGCTCAGCACCTGCTCTATATCCCTGGACGGATCGTGCATCACGCCGCAGCGACCTATCGGGGGGATGGAAAGACCGACGCGAAAGACGCCAGGATCATCGCTGACCAGGCCCGCATGCGCACCGACCTGCAAGCCTTTCGCAGCGCAGACCAGATCAGTGTGGACCTGCGTATGCTCACTGCCCGCCGCACCGATCTGATTTGCGACCGTGTCCGGGCGATCAACCGGCTCCGGGCCACCTTGTTGGAATACTTCCCTGCGCTCGAGCGGGCCTTCGACTACTCCAAGAAGGCTCCTCTGACCCTTCTGAGCGGCTATCAGACCCCCGAGGGCATCCGCCGGATAGGACTGACCCGGCTTACTGGCTGGCTGAGAAAACGCGGCTGCCGGAACAGTGCAAAGATGGCGGAGAAGGCACTTGCGGCTGCAAACGCCCAGCACACCGTCCTGCCTGCCCAATCCATGGGATCGGCCCTGGTCGTCCGGTTGGCCGATCAGATCAGCTCAACCGATGCAGAGATCGCAGACGTCGATGCCCAGATCACGGACCTGTTCAGGCAGCACGACAGCGCCGATGTTCTGCTGAGTATGCCTGGGTTCGGGCCCGTACTCGCGGCTACTTTTCTCGCGAACATCGGCGGTAACCTGGACGGATTCGACTCCGTCGACCGGCTCGCCAGCGTCGCCGGGTTGGCTCCGGTCCCACGCGATTCCGGCCGGATCAGCGGAAACCTGCACCGGCCGCGCCGATTCAACCGCAGACTCCTCCGAACCTGCTACCTCGCCGCCCTCTCCAGCTTGAAAAACAGCCCCGCTTCCAGAACCTATTACGACCGGAAACGCGGCGAGGGAAAGTCCCACAAACAGGCGCTTATCGCACTTGCCCGACGCCGCATCAACGTCATCTGGGCCATACTCCGCGACCACACCGAATACCGGGAGCCGGCCGCCGCCATTTGCGTCCAGGCTGCTTGACAACAGCATTGAGATTCCCA
>NZ_QMKP01000054.1 GCF_003287955.1 Arthrobacter sp. AQ5-06
GGCGGGCAGGAGCAGATCAGGTTGCGGTCCCCGGCTGCGCCGTCGATGCGGCCGACGGGCGGGAAGTACTTGTCCTGCTTGAGGTGGTGGACCGGGAAGGCGGCCTGCTCACGCGGGTACTGGCGGGCCCAGTCGGAGGTGACGACGGCGGACGCGGTGTGGGGTGCGTGGCGCAGCGGGCTGTTCTCCACGGTGAAGTCACCGTTGGCCACCTGGTCGATTTCCTTGCGGATGGTGATCATCGCGTCGATGAAACGGTCGATCTCCACGAGGTCCTCGGACTCCGTGGGCTCCACCATGAGCGTGCCTGCAACCGGGAACGCGAGGGTGGGGGCGTGGAAGCCGTAGTCGATGAGGCGCTTGGCCACGTCTTCGGCGGTGACGCCGGTGTTGGCCGTCAACTCCCGGAGGTCCAGGATGCACTCGTGCGCCACGAGTCCGCCTTCGCCGGTGTAGAGGACCGGGAAGTACTCATTCAGGCGGGCCGCGACGTAGTTCGCCGCGAGGAGCGCGGACTTCGTCGCCTCGGTCAGGCCTTCGGCGCCCATGAGCTTCACGTAGGCCCAGGAGATGGGCAGGACGCCTGCGGATCCGTAGTTGGATGCGCTGATGGCCACGCCTGTTGTTGATCCGGCAGGGCCGGACTCGTGCGCCGCCTTGTTGGCATCGCCGGGCATGAACGGTGCCAGGTGGGCCTTGGCTGCGACCGGTCCAACGCCGGGGCCGCCGCCGCCGTGCGGGATGCAGAAGGTCTTGTGAAGGTTCAGGTGCGAGACGTCGCCGCCGAACTTGCCAGGCTGCGCCAGGCCCACGAGGGCGTTCAGGTTGGCGCCGTCCACGTAGACCTGGCCGCCGGCGGCATGCACGGCGTCGCAGATTTCGGTGACGTCAGCGTCGTAGACACCGTGCGTGGAGGGGTAGGTGATCATGATCGCCGAGAGGAGATCCTTGTTGGCCTCGATCTTGGCGTACAGGTCCGTGTGGTCGATGCTGCCGTCCGGCGCCGTCGCGACGACAACAACCTTCATGCCGGCCAGGACGGCCGAGGCAGCGTTGGTGCCGTGGGCCGAGGCCGGGATCAGGCAAACGGTGCGCTGGTCATCGCCGCGGGACAGGTGGTAGCCACGGATGGCCAGCAGGCCCGCGAGCTCACCCTGCGAACCGGCGTTCGGCTGAAGAGAGACCTGGTCATAACCGGTGATTTCCGCGAGGTCAGCTTCCAGCCCACTGATGAGCTCGCGCCAGCCCACGGTCTGGGAGTCCGGGGCGAACGGGTGGATCGAGGCGAACTCCGGCCAGGAAATGGCTTCCATCTCGGCCGTGGCGTTCAGCTTCATGGTGCAGGAACCCAGCGGAATCATGGTCCGGTCCAGCGCCAGGTCACGGTCGCTCAGCCTGCGGATGTAGCGCAGCAGCTGGGTCTCGGA
>NZ_QMKP01000055.1 GCF_003287955.1 Arthrobacter sp. AQ5-06
CGGATGCGGGTGCGGCAGGCGTACCAGCCCACCACCATGAGGGCTGAGGCGATGCCGGTGACCAGCATGGTGAGGGGTGAGTCGATGAAGACCATGATCAGCACGCTGACGAGGAAGAGTAGTGAAAGGTAGCCGGTGTAGGGGGCGCCGAACATCCGGAAGGAGGGGCGTTTGAGCCAGCCCTTGTCGGCCCAGCGTTTGAGCTGGATCTGGCAGAGCACGATGGTTGCCCAGGTCATGATGATGCCCACGGATGCCACGTTCAGGACGATCTCGAAGGCCTGTGCGGGTACCAGGTAGTTCAGCGGGACGCCGAGGAGGGACACTCCGGCGGTGATGGCGATGCCGCCGTAGGGGACGCCGGCTTTGTTCATCCGGCCCGCGAACTTGGGGGCGGAGCCGTTCACGGACATGGAGCGCAGGATCCGGCCGGTGGAGTACAGGCCGGCGTTCAGGGAGGACAGCGCGGCGGTGAGGACCACCAGGTTCATGATGACGTCCACGCCCTGGATGCCGATGGAGCCGAAGAACGTCACGAACGGGCTGACGCCTTTGACGTAGGACGTGTAGGGCAGCAGGAGCGCGAGCAGGATGACGGAGCCGACGTAGAACACGGCGATCCGGAAGACCACGGAGTTGATGGCCTTGGGCATGATCTTTTCCGGGTTCTCGGTCTCGCCGGCGGCGGTGCCCACGAGTTCGATCGAGGCGTAGGCGAACAGGACACCCTGCATGAGGATGATCATGGGGAGCAGGCCGTTGGGGAAGACGCCGCCGTTGTCCGAGAGGAGGCTCAGGCCCACCTGCTGGCCGTCCACGGGGGTGCCGAAGATGACGAAGTAGGTGCCGACGATCAGGAAGACCACCAGGGCCGCGACCTTGATCAGCGCGAACCAGAACTCCATTTCGCCGAACACCTTGACCGAGACGAGGTTCAGTGCGAGAACCACCACGAGGGCGATCAGGGCCCAGGCCCACTGCGGCACGGCGGACATCCAGGGGATGTAGTTGCCGAAGAAGTTCATGTAGAGCGCCGCGGCGGTGATGTCCACGATGGTGGTGGTGGCCCAGTTGAGCCAGTAGAACCAGCCGGAGACAAATGCGGCCTTCTCGCCGAAGAATTCACGGGCGTAAGAAACAAACGAGCCCGACGAGGGGCGGTGCAGGACCAGTTCGCCCAGCGCCCGCAGGATCAGGAACGCAAAGAAACCGCAGACGGCGTACGCGATGACCAGCGACGGGCCCGCGGCGTTGAGCCGGCCGCCGGCGCCCAGGAACAGGCCGGTGCCGATCGCGCCGCCGATGGCGATCATCTGGATCTGCCGCGGCTTGAGGTTCTTGTG
>NZ_QMKP01000056.1 GCF_003287955.1 Arthrobacter sp. AQ5-06
GGGACTATCTCATTAACGGTGTATCCGGCGGTTTCCTTTAGTAGTTTTCAGCTGCCGGGAATCGGTCGCTGAAGGTGATGGCGAAGGCGTTCAAAGCGGGCTTCCAACGCACGGCCCATCGGGTCCTGCCGGCACCGGTCGGATCGAGTGACCGGGTGACCAGATACAGGCACTTTAGCGCGGCCTGCTCGGTCGGGAAATGACCGCGTGCCTTCACCGCCCGCCGGTACCGGGCGTTGAGCGATTCGATGGCGTTGGTCGAGCAGATCACCCGCCGGATTTCCACGTCGTAATCCAGGAAGGGGATGAACTCCTCCCACGCGTTCTCCCACAACCGCACGATCGCGCCATACTTCTTGCCCCACCGCTCCGTGAGCTCCGCTAACGCCGTCCGGGCCGCCGCAGCATTCGGCGCCGTGTAGATCGGTTTCACGTCCCGTTTGAGCGCGTCCCAGTCCTTTTTCGAGGCCAGCCGGAAGGTGTTGCGGATCAGGTGGATGATGCACGTCTGCACCGTCGTCAGCGGCCAGACATTGCCCACCACCTCCGGCAGGCCCTTGAGTCCGTCGCAGACCAGGAAGAAGCTGTCTTTCACACCACGGTTCTTGATGTCGGTCAGCACGCTCATCCAGAACTTGGCGCCTTCACCGCCGGTGCCGGCCCAGAGCCCCAGGATGTCCTTCTCCCCGTCCAGGGTGACGCCGATGGCAGCGTAAATCGGCCGGTTGGCCACCTGACCATCGCGGATCTTGACCACAATGGCATCAATGAAGATCGCCGCGTAGACCTCGTCCAGCGGCCGGTTCTGCCACTCATTCATCTCCTCGAGCACCCGGTCCGTGATCCGCGAGATGGTCTCCTTGGAAACGGACGCCCCGTAGATCTCGGCGAAGTGCGCACTGATCTCGCCGGTCGTCAGGCCTTTGGCGTAGAGCGAGAGGACCATCTCGTCCACCCCGGTCAGGCGGCGCTGGCGCTTGGGGACAATGACCGGCTCGAACGTGCCGTCGCGGTCCCGCGGAACGTCGATGCCCACCGGCCCGGTGGTCTCCGTCAGCACGGTCTTGGACCGGGTCCCGTTGCGGGCATTGCCGGTCTGCTTCCCGGCCACGTCGTGTTTCTCATAGCCAAGGTGTTCCGTGAGCTCCTCGTCCAACGCAGTCTCGATGACCGTCTTGGTCAGCTGTTTGAGCAACCCGCCAGGACCGGTCAGGGACAATCCCCGTTCCCGGGCCATCCTCACCAGCTCACGGGCGGCCTCAGCCTCGGAAGTTTCGTTCAGTTTCGCAGTGGTGTCCGCA
>NZ_QMKP01000057.1 GCF_003287955.1 Arthrobacter sp. AQ5-06
TGAGGTGTACTACTGATGTGAGACACAGTTTGAAAGGATTGTGCCCATGTCTTCCCGTCCCACCTATTCCGATGAGTTCAAGGCCGATGCAGTGAATCTGGTCGTTTCCTCCGGCCGTTCACCCGCCTCGGTGGCCCCCGAGCTGGGGATCTCCGTGACCGCGCTGAAGCGGTGGGTGCAGTTGCACCGGGAAGGAGAGGCCGGGGCCGGCGGCAAGCCTGATGATCCGGTGGATCCCGCGAAATACAAGGCGTTGGAGGCCCGGCTGCGGGAAGTCGAAAGGGAAAATGATTTCCTGAAAAAAGTTTCGGCGTTCTTCGCCAAAGAACAACGGTAGAGGACCTCTACCGGCTTGTTCAGGAGAAGAACGCCGAATTCCCTGTGGCCTGGATGTGCGCCCGGCTGGGTGTTCCGCGGGCCTCGTACTACCGGTGGCTGGACCAGAAGGAATCACCGACGGCTGCCCGGCACCGGGAGCTGACCGGGCAGGTCAAGGTGATGTTCGATTCCTCCGACGGGATCTTCGGCCACCGCATGGTCCACACCAAACTGGCCGCCACCGGCGTGGAGGTTTCGGTGGGGACGGTGGCTGCCATCATGGCCGAGAATAGCTGGGCGGCCAAGCGGATGCGCGCCTTCAAGCGCACGACCATCCCCTCGGATCCGGACAAGGTCTTTCAGGACCTCATCGGCCGGGACTTCACCTCCCAGGTTCCCGGCACGAAGCTCGTCGGGGATATCACCTATCTGCGCACCGGCGAGGGCTGGCTGTACTTGGCCACCGTCATCGACCTGTGTACCCGCATGGTCGTTGGCTGGGCCATGGCCGATCACATGCGCGCCTCTCTCGTCACGGGCGCGCTGAGGATGGCCAGGGACCGGGGACACCTTGCAGCGGATGCGATTTTCCATAGTGACAGAGGCACCCAGTACACCTCCCGGGAAATGGGCGCGTGGTGCGTCGGCAACGGTATCCGCCAGTCGATGGGCGCTACCGGGGTGTGCTGGGACAATGCGGTCGCCGAGTCGGCGTTCTCGTCCTTGAAGAACGAGTTCTACCACCACCACAGCTTCGCCACCCGCCAGGACGCCCGCCGGGCGACCATGCGCTACATCGAAGTGTTCTACAACCGCTGGCGGCCCCACACCAACAATGACGGCCTGCCGCCGGCGACCGCGATGGCCAACTTCACCACAAACCAGCAGCCGCTACCCGCGGCAGCCTGACCCAACCGAAACTACCCGACTGTCTCACATCCTTGACACACCTCA
>NZ_QMKP01000058.1 GCF_003287955.1 Arthrobacter sp. AQ5-06
GGGACTGCCCACGGTTTGGTTGACTCGGGGGGTTGATGGTTTCTCAGGCGGCTAGCGCCATATTGTTGATTGTCTCAAACTCGATCGGGGTTAGTTTACCCAGAGCCCTTTGCCGTCGCCTGCGATGGTAGGTCCGTTCGATCCAGGTGATGATGGCCAGGCGCAATTCCTGCCGGGTTTCCCACCGTTTCCGGTTCAGCACGTTCTTCTGCAGCAGCGAGAAGAAGGACTCCATGGCGGCATTATCGCCGCATGCGCCGACTCTCCCCATCGAGCCTTTCAAGCCGTTGCTGCGCAGCGCGGAGACGAACTTCCGGCTGCGGAACTGGCTGCCCCGGTCCGAATGCACCACCGTCCCGGACGGGCTTCTCAGGGCGACGGCATGGGCCAGTGCGGCCACTGCCAGGGAGGCTTTCATCCGCCCGTCGATGGAATAGCCCACGATGCGGTTGGAGTGCAGGTCTTTGATGGCGCACAGGTAGAGCTTGCCCTCACCTGTGGGGTGCTCGGTAATGTCGGTGACCCATTTCTCGTTCGCGGCCTGTGCGGTGAAGTCCCGCTCAAGCAGGTCATCGTGCACAGGCGGGCCGGCCTGGCGCCCTCCGACCCGTTTGCGGTGGATGACCGAGAGGATGCCGTTCCGGGAGCACAGACGCCAGACACGCCGTTCACTGGCCACCGGGGCGTCAACGTCGTTGAGCTCGTCTGAGATGAGCCGGTACCCGAACGCCGGATCATCGGTATGGACATCGACGGCGGCATTGATCAGATGCGCTTCTTCCCAGTCCCGGGCGCAGACAGGGTTGGCCTTCCACTTGTAGAAGGCCTGTTTGGAGAAGCTCAACACCCGGCAGGTCACCGTGACGGGAACGCCGTCAGCGGCCAGTTCAAGGACCAGCGGGTACATCATTTTGGGTTGACGTCCCGCGAGAGGTAAGCGACAGCCCGGCGCATCACTTCGGCTTCCTGTTCGAGGAGCCTGATGCGTTTTTTGGCTTCCCTCAGTTCGGCTGACTCATCCTTCGCCGCTTTGGCCTGGGGGTCGTCCTCTTCGTCGGCTTTCTTCAGCCACCGGTGCAGGGCTGCCGGGGACACCCCGAAGTCCTGGGCTATCCGGGTCAGCGGTGCTTCGCCCTTGCGGGCAACCGCGACCACATCGCGGCGGAACTCTTCAGGAAAGGCTTTGGGCATGATGAACATCCTTCCACCCGCGAGGCCAATCCTCACAGGCTAGGAGTCAACCAAACCTTCAGCAGTCCC
>NZ_QMKP01000005.1 GCF_003287955.1 Arthrobacter sp. AQ5-06
AGGACCCGATGGGCCGTGCGTTGGAAGCCCGCTTTGAACGCCTTCGCCATCACCTTCAGCGACCGATTCCCGGCAGCTGAAAACTACTAAAGGAAACCGCCGGATACACCGTTAATGAGATAGTCCCGTTCGACCCTGAACCGTGCGGCCGGGGTGGCGTAGTCGAGGTTTTTTCTGGGTCGAGTGTTGAGCTCCTTCATCACGTGGGATACGTGCTGGACGCTGTGAATGGCCAAGTTGGTGCCCTTGGGGAAATATTGGCGGACAAGTCCGTTGAAGTTCTCGTTCGCGCCGCGCTGCCACGGGCTGGACCGTTCGGCAAAGAACACGGGCACGCCGGTAGCCTTCGTGAGTGCCTCATGCCTGGCCATCTCCACCCCTTGGTCCAGGTCAGTGAGCGCTTCAGGGATGGTGGCAAAGCGGCGAACACGCTGATGGCGGCGGCGTTTACGCTTTCCGCGGTGTGGTCCTGGGGTAGGTTGACGATGATTCCGTACTGGGTTTTCCGTTCCCTCAGGGTCATCATTGCCGAGACGGACCCGACCCCCACGATGAGGTCGCCCTCCCAATGGCCTGCTTCCAAGCGGGTTTCCACCTCTGCCGGCCGCTGGTCGATCATGGTCATGCTGCGGATCCGGGAGCCTTGCCCCGTGCGGGTGCGCCAACGGGACTTGCGGATTCTTCGACCGGTGCGCAGCTTGGTGGCGTAGCGCTTGTGCAGGCCTTGGCCCTCACGCAAGAGCAGCGACCGGTAGATCGTTTCGGGGCAGAGCCGCAATGTCGGGTCATCGGGATAGGACTTCTTCATCCATCCGCAGATTTCATCCGGGGACCAGCAGCGGTTGAGCTTGCGTTGCACGAGCCCGCGCAGGCGGGGGTCGGCGACGAGTTTGTGGGTCTTGGGCCGGGCCCGTTGCAGCCGGGCGTCGTGATCGGCCGTGCGGGGCAGATAGCGGCCTTCCCCGTCTCGATGGCGGTCCAGCTCCCGTTTGATGGTGGAGGGCTGACGGCCCAGTTCACGGGCCACCCGGCGCATGGAATGTCCCAGCTCCAAGAGGTCGGCGATCTGCAGCCGTTCCCGGACATCGAGGTAGCGGCCCGCCGCTGCCGAACGGGGTTTGAGGGAGGGGATCTGGTAGTTGGTGGCGCGCCGGAGCAACGTGCCTGTTCGCCTGTGCATACCGAGAAGTCTGCATGCTTCGGCGTTGCTCGTGCCCTCGCGCATCAGCTGCCAGTACTTCGTGGCCCGTTCGGTACGGCGCTGTTGCGCCTCGGAAACCGTTGAGGCCAGTACCTGGTCCGCGTATCGGTTCGATGACAAGACGGCTGCGTGCTGGGCCGCCGCTGCGGCATTTCGTTCTTTGGCCAGCCGGGCGAGGCGTTCGCGTTCGAAACTGCGGCAGCGCTGATCCGTCAACCGCAGAAGTGCTTGGCAACGCTTCAGGGTGACCTTCGAATCCCGGAACTGGTTGAACCGCACGTGGAGCCACCGATACGCGGTCGAACTGCTCACACCGCTGGCCAGGCCCGACTGTTCAAGGCTGTTGCCACCCTCAAACGTGGCCCAGAATATGGCTTCGTCCTCAATACTTGCCTGAAGATGGTGGCGGCCAGTGTCACCGCTGACTGCCGCTTCCCACGCTGGGAGCCGGGACGTCGTGAACCCAATCGCAGCCGTCGCTCCGGCCGGACTCAATCCATCGCGGCGCAACCGCAGATAGCTTTCACGCAACCAGCGGTACCCGACCTCTTTGTCGATACCGGCCGCACGGGCGGTGGGTCTGAGACCATTTCCCTGCTTGATTGAGGCCAGAAACCGGATACCTGCTGGAGAGAAGAACTCAAATACATATCGAATCACCTTGAAATAGGTGTTGTTTCGATCGACAGAATCCCGCGTGCCCTAAACGCTAGACTCGGGGCATGCTTATCGGATACGCCGTGTCTCCACCAACACCCAAGACCTGACCGCCCAACGCACAGCTCTCTCGGCCGCCGGCGTGGACCCTGATGCGATCTACGTCGACCACGGATTTACCGGCACCAAGCGTGAACGCCCTGGACTGGGCAAAGCCCTCGCCGCGTGCCGGAACGGGGACACTCTCGTAGTGAGCAAACTTGATCGTCTCGCCCGTTCTCTGCCGGACGCCAGAGACATCGCCGACGAACTCACCCGCAAAGGTGTCACGTTGAATCTTGGTGGCAGCATCTACGATCCTGTGGGCAAGCTCCTCTTCAACGTCCTCGGGATGGTGGCCGAGTTCGAAGCTGACCTGATTCGCGCCAGGACCCGCGAGGGAATGGCGGTGGCGAAGGCAAGGGGCCGGCTCCGGGGGAAACAGCCGAAACTCTCCAAAGCACAGGAAGCCCACCTGGTCGCCCTCCACCAGGATGGCGCGCACACCAC
This sequence comes from Arthrobacter sp. AQ5-06, assembly GCF_003287955.1. Lineage (GTDB taxonomy): Bacteria > Actinomycetota > Actinomycetes > Actinomycetales > Micrococcaceae > Arthrobacter. The sequence goes on from NZ_QMKP01000005.1 coordinate 2,408, forward strand.
GACCGAGATCGCGGAACTCTTCGGCGTCGCCCGCTCCACTGTCTACCGGGCCATCCAGCGCGCAGCACCAGCTTCGTCCTCTGCACTAGCGGCATAAAGCGATCAAGAAACACCGCCAAATAGCGATCAAATCCACACGCCGCGCTCCCCGGGGAGCGCGGCGCCCAATAAGGCCTTTTGGGGCATGCCCACTGATTTGGCCTACTTGCCGCCCTTAAACAGCCCGGCGATCTTGGCGCCAAAGCCCTTCACGTTCTCAGTCACATTGCCGGCCAGTTCCTTGGCGTTTTCGGCCACGTCACCGGCGAGTTCCTTGGCGTTCTCAGCCACGTCACCGTCGAAGAATTCCTTCACGTTTTCCGCAGCCTCGCCAGCGAATTCCTTCACGTTCTCCGCAGCCTCGCCAGCGAACTCCTTGGCCTTCTCTGCCGCGCCTTCGACGCCTTCGTTTACTGCTCCGCTGCCAGTTACTTGCTCGCTCATGGTGTTCTCCTAGATTCCCCGGACATTCCATCCGGACAGTGGTGGTGGCCCTTTGCCAGGCGATGTCCGCCGGCATCGGCACGATCAGATGTCCCCCGCATCACACTAACGGACGCGTTCGGCCCGGCTGAACCGTGTCCTGGCCCCGGCGCCGATGTGGATCAGGACGGGCGTCCGTTTTCCCACCACTTGGTCCAAGGCATCCACCAGGGCAGAGACCTCGGCCGCCAGAAGGTGCGGCGCCACGCCCTGGCGCGGCTGGAGCCGGATTTTCAAGGCAGGACTGCCCTGGACATCGTAGGTTGCCACCGTGGCACCCGCCAGATCGGGCCGTTCAGCCAAGGCGTGCTTCAACGCCTGCTCCGCTACTCCCCCGCTGATTCGCACGTCTCCGGCCACGGATCCGGGGTCATACTCCGCCAGCAACAGGTTGCTCCGACCCTTTCCCTGCTGGGCAATCCAGGCAACCATCAGCCCGATCAACACCAGCAGGGCAAGCGCCATCACAATCCAGAGCCAGCTTTCCGGACGTCCCGGAAAGCGGGTGTTGTCGAAGGACTGGTTGACGCTGCGCCAGGCCGATCCGGACCAGGCATGCCACCAGGTTCCCACGGGTGGAACCGTGGCCAGCAGTACGAGCAGAATGCCTACGGCGAGCAGCTTGAGTCCGAGGATGCCCAGCAGGATCCTGTTGAGGAGCGAGGGTGTGGCCGTCATGCTCCAATCACTCCTACGGTGGAAATGTTGACGCGGACGTCAGGCAACGGGACCAGTGACATCCCGCTGAGTTCGTTCTGGACCGCGGCCAGCACCGCTGCTTCGGCCACTGGAACCCCTGAGGTGGGGCGCACATTCACGATGACCTGCCGCCGGGACACCACCACCATGACCTGTTCCGGGGTGACATTGGCGGCGAGCCGTGCGCTGCGTGCCAGGGCGGAGGCGATGACCTCGTCATCGACCACCACGGCGGACGAAATTCCGGTGCCGTTCAGCACGTGCCGGGCGCGTCTTCCCGGCAGGACGGCATTGAGCAGGAAAAACAGGCCCACCACGGCAAGCACGGCACCGCCTGCACCAAGCAACAGGAGCGGCAAGCCAGCCGGCAGTGCAACGATGCGCTCCGCCGCCAGCTGTGGTTCGATCAGCCAGGCCGGCTGTCCGATGGCGTGCACGGCCGATTCGAGAAGACCGTAGCCGGCCAGCCCCATCACCAGGACCGCCGCCACTGTTGCCACCGCTGCCCGCGAGGAATGGGTTTCCCGGTAGACGACCCTGCGCATGTCGGGCTGCCGGTCGGTCCGAGAGCGGCCTGTTTTCCTCGTATCCGCCAAGTCCCCGTCCACTGATCCGCCGCTCATTGGACCCGGCCTCCCTCTATTGGTTTAACGCCGCTGATGCGGATATCTACCCTGCTCAGCCGGGCGCCACTGAGGGCCGTGACAGTCGAAAGGATCCTGGTTTTGGCATCGACGGTCCGGTCCCAGATGGATCCGCCGTACGCGGCGACCCGGCCGGCGTCGCGGAGCACCGCCGTCAACGGCGGGATCCTGATAGGTGACACCAGCGACAAAGCCAGCAGGCCGTCGTCGTCCGTCCAGTCCGCCCGGACATCGTGGGGTTCCACACCGAGGGCTTCCGCGGCCGCCGTCCTGGCAAGGCTGGTCAGGGCCTGCGTGCTGATGCGGTTGTGTCCGCTCAGGACCTGCCCGGGGACGGAAGGTGCCACTGACGTCATGACGAGGAGCGCCGGCCGATGATGGCATCCAGGACGCCGCGCAGGTCCAGTTTCCCTTCCGCAGCGCGGCCCAGGAGGGCGCCGATGGCCATAAAGAGGAGCGAGACCAGGAAGCCCCACAGCCCGAACTGGAAGGACATAAACGCCACGAAGGCGCCCATGGCGATGCCCACAACGGTCAGATTCACAGCAGTGCCTCCCTCTCGGCGACGGCAGGGGCTCCGACCTTCGCCGGCGGAGCCACGTAGACATCGGTTATTTCGACATTCACTTCAATGACCTGCAGGCCGACGAGTTCCTCGACCGCGCGGTAAACGGCTGATCTGACCTGATCGGCCAGGGGATGCAGGGGCGTGCCGTAGGAGGCCACCAGACTGATGTCCACCGCCACCTGCGTCTCGCCGACCTCGGCGCGGACACCGGCAGCATGGTCCGAACTGCCGACGGCATCCCGGATGGCTCCCAGCGCACGGGACGGAGCCGAGCCCAAAGAATAGACGCCGGGCACGGCACGGGCAGCGATGCCGGCAACTTTTGCCACGGCGGTCTCAGCGATCACGGTGCGTCCATGCCCGGGCATGGAAGCCTGGCTGGCGGCATGGTGGCTGGTATCGAGCTGGCGCTCGACGCCCGCATCGGGTTGTGGGTTCTGGTATTCCATCAGGCACTCCCCCTTCTGTTGCTCCCAACCCTATCTCTAACGTGAGTTCCGGCGTCGGAATCTGCGGGAGAGTCCGCCTCCTCGCACAGGACCCCGCCCCGCCCCGTCCCGAGTTTTTGTCCACTTATTGCCCTGAAAAGCGCGAAAATCGGTGATTATCTGGACAAAAAATCCGAAGGTGGGGTGAAAGGGGAGGGAGGAGAAGGAGGAGAAGGGCGGGAGGGTGGGCTCCCCAAGTGGGTGCCGGGTTAAAGAAGAAAAGCACCAGTTCCGAAGAACTGATGCTTCCCAGTGGTGGCTCCGACCGGCGTCGATCCGGTGACCTTTCGATTTTCAGTCGAACGCTCTACCAACTGAGCTACAGAGCCTAGGTGACATGTCACCTTGACCGCCGGAATTTCTTCTGGCAATCAGAGCGACCCTGACGGGACTTGAACCCGCGACCTCCGCCGTGACAGGGCGGCGCGCTAACCAACTGCGCTACAGGGCCTTGATTTTCTTGCTTCGCGGCATCGCTACCGCTTTTTTCAAGGCTTCCAGCTTACCAGACGTTTTCAGCCTGCCAGACCAGTTCCTTGCGTACCCCCAACGGGATTCGAACCCGTGCCGCCGCCGTGAAAGGGCGGTGTCCTAGGCCGCTAGACGATGGGGGCCAGAACCCGTTCGGCACAAAATAAAAGGCTTCGAGCCGATGCTCTCAGTCTTTTCGTTTGCAGTTGCTCCGAACTGGACTCTAAAACTATAGGGCCTCGGCGGGAATATCTCAAAATCGTCCCGCAGACACCTGACCCAAGCGGCCGGAACACGCGAAGATGGACAGATGGATGCCGTCGCCGCGCTCAATGAAATTGCTTTCTGGTTGGAACGGGAACGCGCTGCCACCTTCAAGGTCCAGGCCTTCCGGAAGGCGGCAGGGATCATCGCCGGGCTTGACCCTTCCGAGGTGGCAGCCCGGGCCCGGGACGGCAGGCTCAAGAGCATGAAGGGCATCGGCGACAGGACATACCAGGTGGTCCGGCAGGCAGTGGCCGGCGAGGTGCCCGAGTACCTTGAGGACCTGCGCCAGCGCGCCGTGGCACCCCTGGCGGACGGTGGGGCCGAGCTCCACGCAGCACTCCGCGGGGACCTCCACAGCCACAGCGACTGGTCCGACGGCGGCTCCCCCATCCAGCTCATGGCAGACGCCGCCCGCCTTCTGGGCCGCGAGTACCTTGCACTGACGGACCACTCCCCCAACCTGACCATCGCCAACGGGCTCAGCGCTGAGCGCCTCACCGAACAGCTAGACGTTGTGAATGCCATCAACGCCGCCTCCGCAGTTGACGGCAAAGAGGACGGCTTCCGGCTCCTGACCGGCATCGAAGTGGACATCCTGGAAACCGGCGAACTGGATCAGTCGCCGGACATGCTGGACAGGCTGGATATTGTGGTGGCTAGCGTCCATTCGAAGCTTCGGGCGGACGGCGCCACCATGACCAAGCGGATGCTCCAGGGCATCCAGGACCCCCAGACCAATGTGCTGGGCCACTGCACCGGCCGCCTGGTGGAGGGCTCCCGTGGTACGCGGCCGCAATCGGACTTCGATGCCCGGGAGGTATTCGCGGCGTGCGCGGAATACAACGTGGCGGTCGAGATCAACTCCCGCCCCGAGCGGCAGGACCCACCGGACGACCTGATCCAGCTGGCCCTCGACGCCGGCTGCCTGTTCTCGATCGACAGCGACGCCCACGCTCCGGGCCAGCTCGACTTCCTCCAGCACGGGGCGGCCCGCGCCGCGCATAACAACGTTCCCTCGGAGCGCATCGTTACCACCTGGCCCCTGGAGCGCCTGTTGGAGTGGTCGGCCCGGGATTGGCAGAAACTCGACTAGACGTGACCGATTCCCGCCAGCTGCCGCCGATGCCGCGGGGATAGATTGGCAGCATGGCTTCAAGCACATCTTCCAGCGCAGCAACCACGGCGGCGCTTCGCCCACCACCGGCCCGTACAAACGCCCTCGGCGTCGCTGCCGTGGTGGTCACCGTGGTGCTCTGGGCTTCAGCATTCGTGGGGATCCGGGCCATCGGCCCCACCTTCTCCCCCGGTTCCCTGACCCTGGGCAGGCTGGCGGTTGCCGCCGTCGTACTCGGCGCACTGGTGCTGCCGCAGCTGGCCAAAAGCAAGGTGCTGCCCCGAGGCCGCGAATGGTGGCCCATCCTGGGGTACGGCGTGATGTGGTTCGGTGGCTACAATGTGGCCCTCAACGCCGCGGAACACCTGCTGGACGCCGGGACCGCCGCCTTGCTGATCAACGTCAACCCCATCCTGATTGCCATCATGGCCGGATTCTTCCTGAAGGAGGGCTTCCCGCGCTGGCTGATTATCGGGAGCCTGGTGGCGTTCGGCGGAGTTGCGCTGATCGCGCTCGGATCCGGCTCAGGTTCCGGGGAACGTTCGACGGCGGATGTGGCGGGCGTGCTGCTCTGCCTCCTTGCCGCCGTGCTCGCCGCCGTCAGCGTCATCATCCAGAAGCCGGTGTTGCGGAAGTTCCCGGCGGGCCAGGCCACCTGGTTCGGCATCATGGTGGGGGCAGTCTGTTGCCTGCCCTTCAGCGGCCAGCTAGTGTCCGAGCTGCAGTCGGCACCGCTGCCGGCAACACTGGGCCTGGTGTACCTGGGCATCTTCCCCACTGCCATCGCCTTCACCACCTGGGCCTACGCACTGTCCCTGATTGACGCCGGAAAGCTGGCGGCCACCACATACCTGGTGCCGGGCACCACCATCCTGATCTCGTGGCTGCTCCTCAGCGAAGTCCCCGCCGTGCTGGGCCTCGTGGGCGGGGTGGTCTGCCTTGTGGGCGTGGGCCTGACGCGCCGCAGGTCCCGGTAAGCGGCTCAGCGAACCGCCGGCCGCGGCACTGCCGTACCCGCGATGATCGGCGTGGCCAGGGCAACCGCCGGAGCCTCAAACCTGCTGACTTCCGTGAATTCGAACCCGGCCTCGCCGATGGATGCCACCGTGTTCCGGTTGAGGTGGCACCCGGGCGCCACGCAACGGCCCCACAGACCGTCCAGCCTGTCCTGCCAGCGGCCCGCACGGCCCTGTCCGCGGACATGTTCCAGCACCGCGAGAGTCCCGCCCGGTTTGAGCACCCTGCGGGCCTCCAACAGGGCAAGCCGCTGATCCGGCACGGAGCACAGCACCAGGGTGAACACGACAGCGTCCGCTGCGCCGTCCGGCAGCGGCAGATGCTCCGCATCGGCGTCGGAAACCTCCACCGGAACCGATGACTCCCCGAGTCGGGAGCTCAATCTGGCCCGCATGTAGCGGTCCGGTTCCACGAGGATTACCCGTTCGGCCTGACGGAAATGCCGCAGGTTGGCCCCGGTGCCTGCGCCGACGTCCACCACAGTTCCCGTCAGCCCGGAGAGCAGCCGCGCCCGGCGCGGAGCGAGTTCCCGGCGCTCCAGAGGGGCCGACAGCCTGTCATAGGCGGCGGCAAAAAGGCGATGGCGGACAGACATCCGGCTCCTCACTGGGCAGTCAAGGATGGGTTTCAGTATGCGCGCCAACCCGGCTGCGGACTAGAGTCTGCTTATGCCCGCCAACCTGCCGCCCGGACTGCCCATCATCCCGGACGGCCCGCAAGAGCCGAGCCCGTTTGAGATGTCCGCTGACGATTTCGAAGCCGCCGTCACGGATGCCCTGGGCCTGATCCCCGCCAAGCTTGCGGCGGCCATGGACAACGTGGCGGTGTTTGTTGAGGACGACTACGTGCCCGGCCCGGGCGAGGACCCGGAGACCGTTCTGCTGGGTCTCTATGAGGGTGTTCCCTTGACGGAGCGGGATTCATGGTGGGATGCCGGTTCGCTGCCGGACCGGATCACCATCTTCCGCCAGCCCATCCTGGACATCTGCGGGTCCCGCGACGAGGTGATCCAGGAAGTGGCTGTGACGGTGGTCCACGAGATCGCCCACCACTTCGGCATCGATGACCGACGGCTGCACGAGCTCGGCTGGGACTAGCCTTATAGGCATGGGACACGACCACAGCCACACACACGGGATCACGGCGACAGGCCGCCACCGCAAGAGGCTCATCGCCGTCCTGGCCATCACACTGGCGGTGGTGGTGGTCCAGGTTGTGGGCGCGGCGCTGTCCGGATCATTGGCCCTGCTGGCGGACGCCGGCCACATGCTCTCCGATGCGGCAGGCGTGACCATCGCACTCCTGGCCGCCTGGATCGCGGGACGCCCGGCGAGCGATCAGCGGACCTACGGCTACCAGCGGGCCGAGGTCCTGGCCGCCCTGGCCAACGCTCTGATCCTGATTGTCATCTCGGTGGTCATCTTCACCGAGGCCATCCGACGGATCGGCTCCGCGCCCGAAGTCCACACCGACATCATGCTCTTCGCCGCCATCCTGGGCGCCGTAGCCAACCTGGTCTCGCTGCTGATACTGCGAGGCGCGCACCAGGACAGCCTGAACGTCCGGGGCGCCTACCTTGAAGTGCTGGGCGACCTGCTGGGCTCCGTCGCCGTTATCGTCGCTGCGCTGGTCATTCTGTTCACCGGCTACCAGGCGGCCGACACCATCGCCTCCGTGCTCATCGCCCTGATGATCCTGCCGCGGGCCTGGAGCCTGCTGCGCGATGTGGTGGACGTCCTCCTGGAGGCCACTCCCAAAGGCGTGGAGGTGCAGATGATCCGCGAGCACATCCTCAGCGTTGACGGAGTGGTTGACGTCCATGACATCCACATCTGGACCATCACGTCCGGCGTGCCGGTATTTTCGGCCCACGTGGTGGTGGAGGACGGCGTCCTTAATGCCCGCGGCGCCGACCAGCTCCTGGACAAGCTCACCTCCTGTCTGGGCTCCCACTTTGACACCGAGCACTGCACATTCCAGCTGGAACCCGCCAGCCACTCGGAGCACGAATCGCGCCAGCACGCCTGATCGTTTGCAGCAGTCCGCACGGACTCGACCCGACACGCCGGACTAGATGTGCCGGAATTGCACTCTTGTTGTTTATGTTATTGATGTGACCAGTGTTGCCAAAGTGCACACGCTCACGTAGCCTCGGACTGCTGGGTGATCAGCAGAGGGGCTCCTTGTACCGCCACCAGACCTCGCTCCCCCAGCCTTACTACGTGCGAGGTTCTGCGAATGGGTTTGACCGGATCCGGCCTGAAGGCCGCCGTGCTGTGCACCGCCGTCGTACTTTTCGGCACCATGGCCCTCCCCGCCCACGCAGCGCCGCTGCCGCAGGCTCCGAGTCTCCAGCGCCCGGCGTCGCCGGAGCTTCCCACCCCGGAGGACATCGCCACAGCTAAGGCGAGTGAACGCGCGACGGCGGATCAGGTCGCCGTCATCGAACGCCTCCTCGCAGACGCCACCAGCGCCCAGCAAGCCACGTTTGCCTTGTCGCTGCAGGCCAACAACGCCTACGGCGAAGCCCTGGTGGAACTGCAGGACCGCAGGATGGCGGCGGGGGTGGCCACGGCCAAGGCCACCGCTGCGACGCACGAGCAGGACAGGACCCGGAAGCAGGTAGGCCAGCTCGCCGGCGACCTCTACCGCAACGGCGGGCTGAACCCTACGCTGGGCACGTTCGTCAGCGGCAATGCGGAAGCCTTGCATCAGGCCGCGACGCTGGAAGCCATTTCGGCCAGCCGGAGCCGCGCCTTCGAATCGGCCGCATCCGCAGCGTCCGCAGCCCAGTCCCTGACGGCCGCCGCCGACGACGCCAACCGGGCCGCTGACGACGCCGCCCAGAAGTCCGAAGCCCGCAAAGAAGAAGCCGAACAAGCCAACGCCACCCAGGCCAAAGCCGTAGCTGAAGCCGCGGCGCAGCGGACAATCCTCGTGGATCAACTCGCCCAGCTGCGGAACACCACGGTGGCCCTCGAATCGGCACGCATTGACGCCTTGGACCGGCAGCGCGAGGAGGCCAGGCTCGCCGAACTGACTGCGGCTGCTGATCGGGCCGCGGCGGCGCATGCAGCAGACCGGCCTGCCGCCGGACCGGCCGCCGGCGGGAACCTACCGGCGGCGCCTGCTCCAGCACCCGCGCCAGCACCCGCACCTGCTCCAGCTCCAGCACCCGCGCCTGCTCCGGCCCCTGCACCCGCACCTGCTCCGGCCCCTGCGCCGGCCCCGGCGCCTGCCCCGGCGCCTGCTCCCGAGCCAACACCAGCCCCATCGCCGGGCGGTTCCAACGAGACAGCCATCTCCGTGGCGATATCCAAGGTGGGGGCGCCGTACTTCTATCAATACGGCGGCACCGGCCCCAACGGCTTTGACTGCTCCGGTCTCGTGCAAACGGCCTTCGCCGCCGCGGGCAAGTACCTGCCGCGCACCGCTGCGCAACAGTACGCGGCAGCTCCCGTTCATGTGCCGATCTCCCAGGCACGACGCGGCGACCTGCTGGTCTGGGGCTCAGCCCCGGGCTTCTATCACGTGGCCATCTACCTGGGCAACGGCCAGGTAGTGCAGGCGCTGAACCCGGACGAGGGTATCGGCGTGACCCAGTTGAGCTGGATGGCCGGGATGCAGCTCCACCCTTACGCAGCCCGCTACTGACCCGGCCTGGGCCCCTTGTCCGTGACTCCAGTCTCAGGGATCAAAGCGCAGGACATCCAGACTCAGGACAGAACGTCCTTGGTGACGAACCGGCCATAGGCGAGCGCCCCGAACGCGGCCACGTAGCCCGCTTGGAGCACCGCGTTGCTGGCAAAAGAGTCCCAAAGCACCGGCTGGCGCAGGACGTCAGCGAAGCCGAACCAGTAATGCGTAAACAGCCAAGGATGCAGCCATTCCAGCTGCGGCAACTGGTCCAGCACCTGCGAGACCACTGACAGCACCACTGTGGCGGCCATGGCGCCGACGGGTACCACCGTCAGGGTGGACAGGAACAGGCCGATCGCCGAGAGTCCGGCCAAGGACACCGCAAGATACGCAGCAATCAGGACCAGCCGCAGCGCGGCCTCAGGGGGCTGGACGACGTCGCCGGACAGGAGCGTCACCGGCCCGACGGGGAACAGCGACGCTCCGATCGCCGCCCCGGCAAGGGCCACCGTGACGGGCGCGGCCAGGCAGAACGCCAGCGCTCCGGCGTACTTCACCAGCAGCAGGCGCACCCGCCCGGCGGGCGCCACCAGCAGGTACCGCAGCGTTCCTAGGCTCGCTTCGCCGGCGATGGTATCGCCCGCCACCACCCCAATGGTCAGGGGGAGGAACAGCGGCACGGAGACCAGCATCGCCGTGACCGCCAGAAACAGCCCGTTCTGGCTGATCCGGTCCAGGAACGCCGGTCCCTTCCCGGGAGGAACGGATGACGAGAACCGGACGGCGACGGCGATCAGCACCGGTATCGCGGCGAGTGCCACCAGCATCGCCGCGGTCCGGCGGCGCCGGAATAGCGTCTTCAGCTCAGACGCCAGCAGGGACAGGCTCGACGGCGCACCCGGACCGCTTTTGGCGTCGGAACCACTGCTGGCATCGGGAACGCTACGGGTTACCGGAAAACTGCCGGCCTCAGAAGCACTATTGGGCAATGTCGAACCCCTCCCCCGTCAGCGCAACAAAGCGCTCCTCCAGGCTTTCCCGCTCAACGGAAAAGCCCCGGACCCGCACCCCGGCCGCCACAAGCTCCGCCACAATGTCCTCCGGGGCCTCAAGCCGGGACGCAGCCGCGACGGCGGTCAGAACGTCCCCGGCCGGTTCAGGTGTTCCCTTTCCCGGGGACATGCCCAACCGCAGCAGGACCTCACTGGCTGTCCCGGCGTCGGGCGTTAAAAGGCGGATCCGGGTCTCGCCTGCCTGGCGGAGCTCCGCCAGCGGCCCCTGGGCCACAAGCCGTCCGGCGCTCATGATGGCCGCGTGCGTACAGATCTGTTCGACCTCCGCCAGGAGGTGGCTGGAGACGAAGACGGTGGCACCGTCCGCGGCCAGCGACCGGACGAGGCTCCGCACTTCCCGCGTTCCCTGCGGGTCCAGTCCGTTCGTGGGCTCATCGAGCACCAGCAGTTCCCGCGGCGACAGCAGCGCATTGGCGATCCCCAGCCGCTGCTTCATGCCCAGGGAGTAGGCATGGACCCGCTTGCCGGCGGCGTGTGAGAGACCCACCCGCTCAAGCGCGGCAGCAACGCGGGCGGACCGGGTAGCGGGCGCCGCATGCCGGCCGGCGGCGTCCAGGCGGTGCAGGTTGGCGGTGCCGGAAAGAAACGGATAAAACGCCGGCCCCTCCACCAGCGCACCGACGCGTGGCAGGACCTCGTGCAGGCGCTGCGGCATCTGAAGTCCAAGGACGCTTACGGTTCCGGCCGACGCCGCGGCGAGGCCCAGCAGCATCCTGATGGTGGTGGTTTTGCCGGACCCATTGGGTCCCAGGAAGCCAAACACGGCGCCGTGGGGAACGGCGAGGTCCACGTTGTTGACCGCCAGCTGGTGGCCGAAACGCTTGGTCAGGCCTTGGGTCTCGATGGTCAGCCCGGCCGCCCCGCTCCCGTCAGCGCTGGTCCGGGCGGCGGCTATCCCGGCGCCGGCCGTCCCCCCGGCCGCGGTCACGCCGCGCCGGCGGCGGCCTGCAGCCGCTCCGCCGGGACCATCCCCACAAAGATCCTGCCGTCGTCGGTCAGCAGGACGTTGACCAGTGCCGTGGACAGGAGCCGTCCGCCGGGCACGACGACGGCGGCCTGGGACAGGAGCGGATCCTTCAGCAAGGATTCAGTCCAGGCGGCCCCCCGCCCGCCGGGTGCCGCTGCGAACCCGATCACGGCTTCCCAGCCTTTGCCGGTCACCGTTGGCCGGGGTGCATCGCGGTGCCGCAGGCTCGTGTCGCTGCCGGGAATCTTGTCCGGCGCGGGGAGCTGTTCCGGCGCGGTGGGCTGTTCCGGGCCGGTGTCCGGCACTACTCCGGGCGTAATCCCGCCGGGAACGGGCGGTAGAGCCGGCATGCCGGGCTGGAGCGGGAGCGGTGGTACCTGCACCTCCTTGACCGTGGCGCCTGGCGGGGCGACGAACGTAAACACCGAGTCGTCCGGGACCGCCAGGGACAGGCTGGTGAAGCCAGCCTCGAAAGCGGGTTTTGCCTGGCCGCGTGCCATCACCGATACCCGCAGCGGCATTCCTGTCTCGCCGTCGACGGCGATGGCGACTTTCTCAACCAGCGTCCCCTGCGTCCTCGGCGCCAGTACCAGGCTGTACGCCGACCGGCCGGCGACGTCGACGTCCGGACCCACCGTCACCGCGGTGGAACTGTCCACGACGGCGAGGAACTTCCGGGCCAGGTCCTCGGGCGTCGGCAATACAGGTGGGCCGGGCGGGATAGGCATGGGCAGAACGGGCGACAACAGGTCCGGGGCCGGCAGGTCGCCGGGCAGTGCGGGAGCTTCAGGGACCGGCAGCGGCAGGTCGCTGGCGAACGCCGGCAGGGCCAGGTGGGCGGCACTATTGTCCTTGGAGTTGTAGAACCACACGTCGCTGTCCCGCCGGATGACGTCCCGTTCAGCCAGCCGGTCCATCACTTGGACCCGCATCTTTGTTGGCCCATCCATAAATATCCGGGCGGTGTGTTCGCCGGTCAGGAACTCCAGGATCGAGGCGGCTCCACCAGCCGAGACCGGTCCGGAGGTGGGACCTGCAGCCGGCAGTTCGGGCAGGCCCAGTTCCGCGGATTGCTCGATTGTTCCGGAGAGTGAACGGGTGCTGTGCTGGCCAAGGAGGGTCAGGACCTCAGCCGGAGACTTTTGTGGCAACGGATCGCCTGCCCGCGCCGGAATGGATCCCACCAGCACGCCGGCGGCGATCACTGCAGGCACGGCTGCGGCAGGCACCCAGCGCAGCCATGCGCGGTTCATGCCAGCCCCGCTTCATCCTTGGAGCCCATACTTCAGGTTACGCCTGGGGACCGCCGCGCACACGTTTCTTCTGGAAGTCATGCCGAGGCTCTCCGGCTACGAAGGCACCACAGTACCGGCGCCGCCGTCGACCGTTATTTCCTGCCCGGTGGAGAGCCGAAGCGTGGCGTCCGGGACGCCCACGACCGCCGGGATGCCGTACTCCCTGGCTACCACGGCCCCGTGGGAATTGGGCCCGCCCATCTCCATCACAAGTCCGCCCGCGGTGAGGAACAACGGTGTCCAGCCGGGGTCCGTGGACGGCGCCACCAGGATTTCTCCCGGTTCCAGGTGCGCGCCCACCGGGTCGAGGATCACGCGGGCAGTCGCCGTGACAACACCGGCCGACGCCGGGCTCCCGGTCAGTGCGCCGGGCACGGTGGATGCCGCCGCAGCGTCGCCGGCTGGTATGGCTTCCGGTTCCGTGCCGTCTGACAGCAGCACCCGGGGCACGTGGCGCCGTTCGAGTTCCAGGGCGTAGTCCGCGCGCCGCCGCTCTACCAGGTCGCGGAGGTCAGCTGTCCCCGTTCCGGAATTGAAACCGGCCCTGGCTTCGTCCAGATCCAGGAAAAAGATGTCATCCGCCTCGGCTACCGCCCCGGAAGCGGCCAGCGCTGTACCGGCCAGGGTCAGTTGTTTCCGCACTTCGGCGAGGCCCACCACCAGCTGATACTTGGGCAGTTCGCGTAATCCGGCGAAAAGTCGCGCCCGCCGCAGCGCCGCCCGGACCACCGTCCCGCGCAGCCGGCCGCGGCTCCGCGCCTCCGCCACGAGGCGGTCAACGCAGGCTTCGGCTTCTTCTGCGGCGTTGCTGAATTGGGCATCGGGCGCCAGCGCGGAACCCTTGAGCCGGAGATAGTTGGCCAGGACACCCAGGATGTGGGTGGGGTCATCGGACCAGCGCGGCATTCCGACGTCGATCTCGGCCACGGCGCGGTGCCCGTACTGGCCCAGAAACCGCGCCAGCCCGGACTGCAGCACGGCGGGCAGTTGGCCCGTGCGGAACTCTTTGGCCAGCTCGGCGGGTTTCCGGTCCGTCACGGCGGCGCGGGAACCGCCGTCGTTCCTAATCACCTGGGCGAGGCGCCACAGCTCCAGGTCCATCTCGGTGGTGACGTTGTTAGGCAGCCCGCGGAGCACAACCTGCAGGTCATCCCGCCGCCCGCCGCCCAGCAGCCTTCCGGCGAGTGCCAGCGCAGCGAAACCGAGCGCCGGGAGCGGCAGGATGGACGGCACCACCGAGAAGATGCGCGTGCCGAGCAGGTGTTCGGCGTGGTCCAGGCGCTGCAGCGGGGTGAGGCCGGCGGGCGGTTCGAGGGAGTCGGCGAACTCGCGCGCCCGCCGGTTGGTCCGGCGGAGGGCCGCGTCCGGGCGGAAGGCGGCCCGGAGCAGCGTCTCCGGAACCCTGGCATGCACGGCTGCAGGGACGACGTGCCGCAGAAAGCCCAGCGGCGTCCGGCGGGTCACGGAAAACCGCGGGTCCTGAAAGACCCTGCGCAGCACCGTGGCCGAGCGTGCTTCCATCACGTCAAAGACCCGGGGAACGATCCGCCGGCCGGTGGTGCTGCGGGCCACGGCGGTCAGGTCGAAGTAGATGCGCTGGGCCGCCACGGCATACGGCGACGGACCCTTGCGGGGCTCGGGCACACCGAACTGGGCCGCGCGGGCCACCGAGGAGGCAATGAGGCGGAAGGCTGACAGGCCCATGGGAGTGATGGGGCGGGTCAGGCCCTGTGCCAGGCTGAAGCAAAGATAGACGCGCGTGCCCTCCCCGTCGGACGCCCGCTTCGGGACGGGGAACAGCGTGGTGATGGGCCGCGACTGTGTCAGCCAGAGGCGCCCGTCGCCGGCGATGGCCCATTCAATATCCTGCGGCGAGCCAAAGTGATCCTCCACCCGGCGGCCCAGGGCAGCCAGTTCGGCGGCCTGCTTGTCCGACAGGCAGGCCGCGGCCCCGCCATTGCTGATGGCCAGCGTCCGGGTGCCGCCGCCGGGGATCGGCCGGACCGCGATGCGTTTGTCCCCAAGCCGGCGTTCCAGCACGCGCCCGGTGAGTGGGTCAACGACGAAATGGTCCGGGTTCACCGCCCCGGACACCACAGCCTCCCCCAGCCCCGGGCTGGCATCGATCACGGCCTGGTGGCGGCGGCCCGTCAGCGGGTTGGCGGTAAAGAGCACACCGGCGGCGGTGGCATCCACCATCCGCTGGACTACCACGGCGAGCGCCACCGCGGCCGGGTCGATCCCCCGGCTTGCCCGGTAGCTGACGGCCCGGTCGGTCCAGAGTGAGGCCCAGCAGTCACGCACGGCTTCCACGACGGCTGCAGACCCCACCACGTTAAGGTAGGTGTCCTGCTGGCCGGCGAAGCTCGCTGACGGAAGATCTTCCGCAGTGGCCGAGGACCTGACGGCTACCGGAACGTTGTCTCCCAGGGCTGCATATGCCTGTTCGACGGCGGCGGCTATCGCGCTGGGGACCGGGGCCTTTCGGATTAGTTCCCGGGCCCGGGACGCCAGTGCAGCCAAGGCGGGGAGATCGCCGTCGGGCGTTGCTTGAAGAGTCTCATGGACCAGGGCGAGCGGGCCGCCCCTTCGATGCGCATCCACGCCGGTGTAACCGTCCGCGGGGGCCTCGACCGCGGTGACATGGCCCGCGGCCGCCTGGCCTGTGGCCTCGCGGTAGGCCTCCGTAGTGAGGCAGAAGCCGTCCGGCACGGGCAGGCCAGCGGCGAGCAACTCCCCCAGGTTGGCCGCTTTACCACCCACCAGGGGAACCATTGCTGCCGTGACTGCCTCCAATCCGAGGATGGGAGGTGTGCTGCCGATGTCAGGCATTTTCATGCCTCCTGCTGCGAAGGTGATGGGTCAGGCCGCGCCGGGGATCGGTCCGAACTGCGCCCGGTCCGCCAGCCGCGGATCGTCGCGGTCCGGAACCACCAGGACCGGGCTCTTGGCGTGGTGCAGCACGCCACCGGACGTGGAGCCCAGGAGCATGCCGGTGAACCCGCCACGGCCCCGGGTGCCCACCACCACGAGTTCCACGTGCCGGCTGGCCTCCACCAGGACATCCACTGCCGAGCCGTCCAGCAGTTCCGACTCCACGGAAAGCGTCGGGTAGTGGCTCTTGAGCCAGGCCATCCCGGCGTCTAGTTGGATCCGGATGTCATCGAAGAGGGCTTTGCGGTCCATGGGGGCCGGAACCCAGGCCAAGGATCCGCTGAACTGCGGCACCGCACAGATCACGCGCAGGGTTGCCCCCAGCCGTTCAGCCTGGTCGGCGGCCTCCAACACGGCGATCCGCGCCTGTTCAGACCCGTCCACGCCCACCACTACAACGTTCTCAACCTGCAGGTGCCCTGGCTTGGCCTGCTCGGCCCTGATGCGCTTGTCTTCGGTGGTTTCGCCCAGCCGGTCCGAACACACCAGCGGCACCGTGACCGTGGGGCACTTGGCGTGTGCCGGCAGGGCGCTGCTCACCGAGCCCAGCAGGCGCCCCACAAATCCGCCACGGCCGCGGGTGCCGAACACCAACAGATCGGCTGTCTCGGACATTTCCAGGAGCACGCCCGAGGCGTCTCCGTTCTCCACGGAGCCGTCAACCTCGATGTTGTAGCCGGAAACTTTGTCCAGCGCCTGCTTGACGATCGCTTCAGCGCCCTCGCGGATCACGGAATCATCCACGGTGGCGTACCCGCCGTCCAGCCCGGACGCCGCAAAGATCGGTACTGAATACGCGGTGACAATATGCAAAGGCCGACGGCGGCGCTCGGCTTCCCGGGCTGCCCACACCAAAGCGCACTGGCCGTGGTCGGAACCATCCACCCCCACAACAATCCCCACGGGAGCAGCCGAATTTCCGGCCCTGTTCTGTTCCGGATCCGGATGCAACTCATGTGCGCCCATGGGGCCGCCTCCTCGCGATACTGCCTTATGTTGCGGCTATTCTGCCAGACGCGGCGCGCTCCGCCCGCACCGGCCGCGATGTGGGCCCCGACGGGCTGGAGAACCCTGCTTCCGCTTCTCACTATTCTCGGTCCTCGGACACTTAGCAAGCGGCCGCGGGCCGCTGCATGGCCGGTTATCCACAGCCCGCGGCGAACGGAACGGGAAGCGTATTCATCGCGGAGAAGAATGTTTGTGTTTGGGCTATCCACGGCCCTGAATGTTCTGTAGTCTTCGAGGCATTGCCGGTCCGCCGACGCCCAATTCAAGGAGCGTCCCGGGCCGGTGCTGCGGCCGGACTTTGGGGGTAACGGAACGCGTGCGGGGTGACGCCGCCTGCATCCGGAAGCCTTTGAAGGAGGAAAACTGTAGTGTCAAGCATGCCTGTGAATGGCGGGACCGAACGGACCACCACGGTGATCATCGGCACGGGGCTCTCAGGCCTGGCTGTTGGCGCAGAACTGCGCCGCCGCGGCGTAGACGCCATCGTGGTGGACGGGCTCGACATCCTCGGCGCCGGACAACCGGCCAACACCGCTTCACTGCAGCGCTGCGACGCAGCAGACTCCGACTCCCTCCGGGAACGCAACGAGATCCTCCGCCACCTGCGCAACTACGCCGCCAGCCACCACATGGATGTCCGCAACACCACACGGGCAGTTCAGCTGACCATGGTGGGCGGGGCATTGGACGGGTCGGCCCCGGGGTCCCCGTCCGGCCAGTGGGAAGTCCATACGCCCAACGGAATCCTGCTGGCAGACAATATTGTGCTGACCCGGTGCGCGCATAGCCAGCTGCGGCGCATGCTCAGCGACCTCGGCATCACGGTTGGCCGCAACCTGGTGGCAGCCATGCGGAAGATCGGCATCTACCTCGTGGGAGTAGGCGAGCTCATCACGCCTTCACCGAAGGAAGTCTTGCGTCAGGCGAAGACCGTTGGCCAGGCCATTTCAGCCACGGTCCACCCGGAAAGCGCCGCCGCCGTCTAGGCCTGCTCGGTTTCGTCGTCGTCGCTGCCTGCGGTGAGGCGGCGCTTCGAGAGGATTCCGATGGCCACCAGCAGCCCCACGGCCACTGCAGCAAAAATCACCAGGCTCCAGGGGAACGGTTCGGACGCGTCTTCAGCCGGCGCCGGAGCTGCCACGGTTCCCGGCTGTGCGGTTCCCATCGTGGGAATGGCGGCCGACGGCGATGCTCCCGCTGCCGTTGTTCCCGCTGCAGCGGCGGTCGCCGTAAAACCGAACGTCCCCTCGATCGGGTGGGAATCCGAGCTGACGACCCGCCAGGCCACCGTGTATGCGCCCGCCGGAGCGCCTGCTTTGAGCTTTTGCGTAGCCGTGCTGTCCACGATCTCAACAGCGCCGTCCGCCCACTCGGCACCGGCGGAATCCTTGATGGAGAACTGTGCGCCGATGCCCAACGGGTTCTTATTGAACGTGACGGAAACCTGCTCGGGCGTCGTGGCCACCGTGTCGCCCTGCGCGGGGCTGCTGGACTCGGCGGCATCGTGTGCCGAGGCCGGAGCCGCGAATCCCAGCACCGCGGCGGCGAGAACGAAGGTTCCGAGCACAACGCTCAGCAACTGGCGGCGGATGGATCGCATGGGTGTACAGCTCCCTTGGGTTGGCGTCCTTCAAGCCTAGGCGAACTTCCCGGGCAACGGCCGCGCACGCTGCCCGGGCATGGAATTTCAGCCGACGTATGCCGCGAGGTGCTTGCCGGTCAGCGTGGACTTGGCGGCCACGAGTTCGGCGGGCGTGCCCTCGAAAACGACGTTGCCGCCGTCGTGCCCTGCGCCTGGGCCGAGGTCGATGATCCAGTCGGCGTGTGCCATGACCGCCTGGTGGTGCTCGATGACGATGACGGATTTGCCGGACTCGACGAGGCGGTCAAGGAGGCCCAGCAGGTTCTCGACATCGGCGAGGTGAAGGCCGGTGGTCGGTTCGTCGAGGACGTAGACGTCACCCTTCTCGGCCATCTGCGTGGCCAGCTTGACGCGCTGCCGCTCGCCGCCGGACAACGTGGTGAGCGGCTGGCCGAGGGTCAGGTAACCGAGCCCGACGTCGACGAGCCGGTCCAGGATCGTGTGGGCCGCAGGCGTCCGGGCCACCCCTTCGCTGAAGAAGATTTCAGCCTCCGTCACGGACATGGCCAGCACCTCCGAGATGTTGCGGCCGCCCAGCGTGAATTCCAGCACGGACGCCTGGAACCGCCGGCCCTCGCAGTCCTCGCACGTGGACTCGACGGTGGCCATCACGCCCAGCTCGGTGAAAATGACGCCCGCGCCGTTGCAGGTTGGGCAGGCGCCCTCGGAGTTGGAGCTGAACAGCGCCGGCTTCACGCCGTTGGCCTTCGCGAAAGCCTTGCGGATGGGCTCGAGCAGGCCCGTGTACGTGGCAGGGTTGCTGCGGCGCGAGCCCTTGATGGCGCCCTGGTCGACTACCACCACACCGTCACGTCCTGCCACGGAACCGTGGATAAGCGAGCTCTTGCCCGAACCCGCGACACCTGTAACCACGCAGAGCACGCCGAGCGGAACGTCGACGTCGACGTCCTGGAGGTTGTGCGTGGCGGCGCCACGCACCTCGAGGACGCCGGTCGAGGTACGCACGGATCCCCTGACCTTCGCCCGGTCATCGAGGTGGCGGCCGGTGATGGTGTCGCTCCCCCGCAGCCCCTCAACACTGCCCTCGAAGCAGACGCTGCCGCCCGCGGTGCCTGCCCCGGGACCGAGGTCAACCACATGGTCGGCGATGGCGATGGTCTCGGGCTTGTGCTCGACGACGAGCACAGTGTTGCCCTTGTCCCGCAGCTGAAGCAGCAGCTGGTTCATCCGTTCGATGTCGTGCGGATGCAGACCGATGGTGGGTTCGTCGAAGACGTAGGTGACGTCCGTGAGGGACGAGCCCAGGTGCCGGATCATCTTGGTCCGCTGCGCCTCGCCGCCGGAGAGGGTGCCTGCCGGGCGGTCCAGCGAGAGGTAGCCCAGCCCGATTTCGGCGAAGGAATCCAGCAGGTGCCGCAGGCCCCTGAGGAGCGGCGCAACCGACGGCTCGTCGAACTCGCGGACCCACTCGGCCAGGTCGCTGATCTGCATCTCGCAGAGATCGGCGATGTTCTTGCCCCGGATCTTCGAGGACCTGGCCTCGGGGCTGAGCCGCGTGCCCTCGCACTCGGGGCAGGCCTGGAAAGTGATGGCGCGCTCCACGAAGCGCCGCACATGTGGCTGCATCGCCTCGACGTCCTTGGACAGCATGGACTTCTGGATCTTGGGGATGATGCCCTCGAACGTGAGGTTGATGCCCTCAACCTTGATCTTGGTGGGCTCGGAGTACAGCATCGTCTCGAGCTGCTTCTTCGTGAACGTGGCAATCGGCTTGTCCATCGGGAGGCCAACGCCCTCGAACAATCGGCCGTACCAGCCGTCCATGCTGTAGCCGGGGACGGTCAGCGCACCGTCACCGAGCGACTTGCTGTCGTCGTACAAAGCCGTGAGGTCGAAGTCGGAGACCGAGCCCATGCCCTCGCAGCGCGCACACATGCCGCCCAGGTAGACAACGTTCTGCACCACGGCCTTCTCGACCCGGCCGCCGGCCTTCTCGGTACTCATCACACCGCTGGCCTTCCGCGTCGGGACGTTGAAGGAAAACGCCGTGGGCGGCCCGACGTACGGGGTGCCCAGCCGGCTGAAGAGGATCCGGAGCATGGCATTGGCGTCCGTGGCAGTGCCCACTGTGGAACGAGGGTTCGCGCCCATCCGCTCCTGGTCAACGATGATCGCAGTGGTCAGCCCCTCGAGGTGGTCCACGTCGGGCCGCGCCAGGTTGGGCATAAACCCCTGCACAAAGGCGCTGTAGGTCTCGTTGATCATCCGCTGGGACTCCGCGGCGATCGTCGCGAACACGAGTGAGCTCTTGCCCGATCCCGACACCCCGGTGAACACCGTCAGGCGCCGCTTGGGGATCTCGATGCTGATGTCCTTGAGGTTGTTCTCCCGGGCCCCCTGCACACTGATCAGATCGTGGCTGTCGGCGACGTGCGCCGCGGGGAGCTGCTGGTCTGTCGATGTGTCAGTAGTCATGGTGTCTCCAACATTCGCTCGGCATTGTGGGGTTCCTGACAGACATTCTAGGCGCGGCCCCCCCAGCCCTCTAGGATCAAGTAACCCCAACAACACATCCCGGAGGACTAATGCTTAAGCAGGGCCCTGCCTTGGACCGGTACTTCAAGATATCCGAGCGGGGGTCCAACCTCTCCCGCGAGATCCGCGGCGGCTTTGCCACGTTCTTCGCCATGAGCTACATCGTGGTGCTTAATCCCCTGATCCTCTCCGGCCCGGATTCCAGCGGCAACACACTCGGCTTCACCGCCGTGGCAGCTGTGACGGCTTTTGTGGCCGGCATCCTCACCATCCTGATGGGAGCCTGGGGCAGGCACCCCTTCGCGCTGGCCGCGGGCCTTGGCGTGAACGCGTTTGTAGCCGTCACCGTAGCCACGAACCCGGGCCTGACGTGGCCGGACATGATGGGCGTGGTGGTCCTGTCCGGTGTGACCATGCTGATCCTGGTCCTGACCGGCTTCCGGACCGCCGTCTTCAAAGCCGTCCCGGACGGGCTCAAGACCGCCATCGTGGTGGGTATCGGCCTGTTCATCGCCCTGATCGGGCTGGTCAACGCCGGCTTTGTCCGCCGCATCCCCGACGCTGCCGGCACCACCGTTCCCGTGGGCCTGGGCTTCGACGGCAAGCTGTTGGGCTGGCCCACGGCCGTCTTTGTTTTCGGCCTGATCCTCACCATCGCCCTGGTGGTCCGCAAGGTCAAGGGCGCCATCCTGATCGGCATCATCACGTCCACGGTCATCTCGGTCATCCTTGAAATGAGCCTCCACATCGGTCCCAGCTTTGACGGCACGACCGCCAACCCGCAGGGCTGGTCCCTGGTGACGCCGTCCTTTACGGAGTGGAGCGCCCCGGACCTGTCGCTGATCGGCAAGGCCAACCCCTTCGGCGCTTTTGAACACCTGGGCTTTGTGGCCGCCACGCTGCTGGCCTTTGTGATCCTGCTCAGCATCTTCTTCGACGCCATGGGCACCATGGTGGGCCTGGCCAACGAGGCCGGCACGGTGGACAAGGACGGCAACATCCCGGACGTGGACCGAGTGTTGCAGGTGGACGCGTTGGGCGCCATCGTGGGTGGCGGCGCCTCCGTCTCCTCGAACCAGATCTACGTTGAAGCCGGCGCCGGGATCGGCGAGGGCGCGCGGACCGGAGTGGCGTCCATCGTCACCGGCCTGCTGTTCCTGGTGGCCATGTTCTTCACGCCGCTGATCAACCTCGTTCCGTTCGAGGCGGTGGCCCCTGCCCTGGTGGTGGTGGGCTTCATGATGGTCTCCCAGGTGGGCAAGATCGACTGGCAGGACTGGGGAATCGCCATCCCGGCCTTCCTGACCTTTACCCTGATGCCGTTCACGTACTCCATCGCCAACGGTCTCGGCGCAGGCTTCATCGCCTATGTCCTGATCCGGACGTTCCAAGGCCGCATCAAGGACGTCCACCCGCTGATGTGGGCGGTGGCCGGCGCGTTCCTGCTGTTCTTCGCCGTCGGTCCGATCGAGGCCGCACTGGGCATGCCCTAGCGGCAGTATCCGGGATTCCGGACAGCCTGACGGCGGCGCTGCTGGTTTTCCGGCCCGAGCTGCGGTGAGCTAGGGGCATGGTTTCTCCTGAGCTCACCGTCGACGTGCCCCCGCAGCCCTGGACAGGGCGGTTCGACGGCGACGGCGCCGAGCACCGTCGCTGGTGGCAGGCGGTTTCTCCCTACGCACCCGGCGCTGAATCGTCTGACAGCCCGCGGCAGGCACCCGCCGCACACTCCGCCGCAGTCCCCGCGGTGATCCTGGGCTTCGCCAGCGACGAGGGTGTGCGGCGCAACAAGGGCCGGACCGGAGCTGCGCTGGCGCCCGACGCCATCCGGGCAGCGCTCGGCCCACTCGCGTTCCACCTTGACCGCACCGTGTCCGACGCCGGGGACATCGTGGTCTCGGACGGCGCCTTGGAGGCCGGCCAGGCCCGCGCCGGGCACGCGATCACCGCCATGCTCGACGCCGGCCGCCTCACCGTAGTGTTGGGCGGCGGGCATGAGACCGCGTTCGCAAGCTATCTGGGCGTAGCCGGATCAGACGCCGTGCGCGGCGGAAAGCGGCTGGGCATCCTGAACCTGGACGCGCACTTCGACCTCCGCGATGAGCCCCTGCCCAGTTCCGGGACGCCGTTCCTCCAGATGGCCGGAGCGGAAGCCGCCGCGGGGCGCGAATTCTGTTACGCCGTCGTCGGGATTTCCGAGCCGAACAACACGCGGTCACTCTTCAACACAGCGGATCGGCTGGACGTGCGGTACCTGCTGGATGAGGACTGCACGGCGGAGCGCGTCCGGGCGTTTGTTGCGGACTTCCTGGCAGACGTGGACGTGCTGTACCTGACGATCGACCTGGATGTCCTGCCAGCGTCCGTGGCTCCCGGCGTGAGCGCACCCGCTGCCTACGGTGTGCCGCTGCCGGTGATCAGCGCGGCCTGCCGGCAGGTCGCGGAAAGCGGCAAGCTCCTGCACCTGGACGTGGCCGAACTGAACCCGCAGGTCGACATTGACGGCCGGACCGCCAAGGTTGCCGCGCGGCTGGTGAACACGCTGCTGCGCTAAGTCCCCCGGCTGGGGATACTGGCGGCCGGCGCGGCTAAACCTTCAGCACGTAACGCCGTTCCGGTCTGCCCACTCCGTACTTAAGCCGGACCTCCAGCACGCCTTCGTCGTGGAGGTACTCGAGATACCGGCGCGCACTGACCCGGGACGTGCCCAACTGGACGGCCACTTCGGCGGCGGACAGGTCGCCGTCGGCCTCTTTCAGGGCAGCTTCCACCAGCTTCAGCGTTTCGATGCTGCAGCCCTTCGGCAGCGGCCGATCGGTCCGGTCCAGCCCGAACACCCGGTTCACGTCCGACTGCTCCGCCACATCCTTGGCCGAGTCGAGGCCGTGGTAGGCGCTGCGGTAGTGCTCCAGCCGTTCCTGCAGGTCAGTCTGTGAGAAGGGCTTGATGAGGTAGTGCACAATCCCGCCGCGGAGGGCCTTGCGCACCGTGTCCACCTCACGGGCGGCGCTGATCACCAGGACATCCAGTTCCGGGGCCACCTCTCGCAGTTTGTTCATGAGGTCCAGGCCGTTGATGTCCGGCAGGTGGATGTCGAGCAGCACCAGGTCCGGCAGCAACCGGGCGGTTTCCGTCACAGCCTGGGCGCCGGTGTGGGCCACCCCGACGACGGCGAACCCGGGAGTACGCTGGATGAACCCTGCGTGGACCTTGGCCACCATAAAGTCGTCATCGACGATCAGGACTTTGATCATTGCTGCAGTCTCCGTGTTCGTTCCGGGCGGGTTCGTTCCAGCCGGGCGGTGAAGACCGCCCCATTGTGGTTGGTTACCGTGAGGTCGCCGCCGCTCCGCCGGCAGACCACCCGGGAGAGCGCCAGGCCGAAGCCCCGGCTCCCGCCGGGGCCGGGGTCCTTGGTGGTGAAACCCTGCCGGAAGATTTCCCCCGCATCCCCGGTGACGCCGGGGCCGGAATCACGGACGGTCACCGTCACGCCGCCGGCTGTGTCCTCCACGAGCACCCTGACCACTGCCTCTGGAAGCCCGGCGACGGCGTCGAACGCGTTGTCCACGAGGTTTCCGACGACGGTGGTCAGGTCCCGGGAGAGCTCATCGTCAACGCGCTCCAGCCTGGATTCCGGGTCGAGCTGCAGCGTGACTCCGCGTTCGGTGGCCAGGCTCGACTTCGCGATCAGGAGCGCGGCGAGCGCCGGGTCCTCGATGCGGCTGGTGACTTCATCGTTGAGCCGGGTCCTGTCCAGCGTGGCGCCGTTGACGAACTGGACCACGGAATCGTATTCCCCGATCTGGATGAGGCCGGAGATCACGTGCAGCTGGTTGGCGAATTCGTGGGCCTGGGCGCGGAGTGTGTCAGTGGCCGTCCGGGTGGCACCGAGTTCCCGCTCAAGTGCGGACAGCTCCGTGCGGTCACGCAGGGTGGTGACGGAGCCGATGTCGCGGCCGCGCGAACGGATGGGAACCCGGTTCAGCACCACCAGCCGGTCACCGACGAGCACCAACTGGTCCGGCCCCGGCTGCTCGCGGGTGAGGACTTCCTTGAGGGCCGGCTCCACGGACAGACCGGCCAGCCGCTTGCCCACACAGTCAGCGGGGAGGCCCAGCAGCGCGCGGGCGCTGTCGTTGGCCACGGTGATGCGCTCGTACGGGTCCAGCGCGACGACGCCTTCCTTCAGGCCGTGGAGCATGGCCTCGCGGTTTTCCACCAGGCCGGTGATTTCGCTGGGCTCCATCCCGAGGGTTTGCCGCTTCACCCTGCGCGAGAGGAGCAGCGAACCGGCCACGCCAAGGACGCTGGCTACTCCGAGGTAGGTGAGGAGGTTGGGAACAGCCTCGCCCAGCCGCTCCAATGCGGACGGATAGTTGCGGCTGATGGACGCAATGCCGATCATCTTTCCGGCGTCGTCCAAAACCGGGACGTGGGCTGACAAGGCCTCCGCGCCGGACCCGCCCACCACGCCGGTCCACGACCGGCGTTCCATCACGCGGCTGGGGCCAAGTTCCATCGATTGGCCGAGCAAGCTGGGATCGGACGATGCAACCACCGTGCGGTCCAGCTTTGCGAGCGCCACGTTCGAGGATCCGGACACAGTCCGCACCGACTCGGCAACGGCGGGAAGGGCTGACCCGCCCCGAGGTTCCGCTGCTGGAAGCAGCTCACGCACAGTGGGGTTGGCCCCGAGCGCTTCCGCAGCGGACAGCGCCCGGCGGCCCTCGATCCGCTCGAATGCCGCGGCGGATTGTGCCAGCGAAATGGCCACCACGGCGACGAGGACCGCGAGGACGATCAGCAACTGCAGAACCAGGTACTGCCCCGCGAGGGACATCCCTCTTCGTCGAGTCACTGTGGTTCTTTCCTCCGATGGGCTGGCCTCTGGTGGTCAGGGTACCGGAACTATACCCCAGCGCGCGCCTGCCTCGGGTTGTGCGCAGGCGCCGGTGGCACGCCGGAAACGTGAACGCAATGAACTTAACTTTCTCTGCGTACACAAGAGTGATGCCGATCACTTACGGCCCTAGCATCGGAACTACAAGTCAGCCGCTGCTGATCAATTTTGATTGAGAAGAGGAACACCATGCGCCAGATCCGCGCATTGCGAATCGCCGCCGTCGCCGCCGGCATCGCCCTGATGGCCACCGGCTGCGGTGCCACCGGCAAAAGCTCCACCGACGGCGCCAGCTCCGGCGCCGCAGCAGGCCCCGTGACCGGGCTCCAGATCATGGTCCCCAACACTCCCGGCGGTGGCTACGACACCACCGCCCGCGTGGCGGCGAAAGTTCTCGACGACGAGAAGGTCGCCACCAACACGGAGGTCTTCAACCTGGCCGGCGCCGGCGGAACCGTAGGCCTGGCCCGCATCGTCAACGAAAAGGGCAACGGCGACCTCACCATGCTTATGGGACTTGGCGTGGTCGGCGCCAGCTACACCAACAAGTCCGAGTCCAAGCTGACGGCCACCACCCCGCTTGCCAAGCTCATCGAAGAGCCCGGCGCCATCATGGTCAACAAGGATTCGCCGTACAAGACCATCGATGACCTGGTCACCGCCTGGAAGGCCGACCCCGGCTCCATCAGCGTTGGCGGCGGCTCCTCCCCCGGCGGCCCGGATCACTTGCTGCCCATGCAGCTGGCCGGAGCCCTGGGCATCGACGCCACCAAGGTGAACTTCGTCTCCTACGACGGCGGCGGGGATCTCCTCCCGGCCATCCTCGGCAACAAGGTGGGTTTCGCAGCCTCCGGCGCCGGCGAGTACCTCCAGCAGATCCAGTCCGGCGAGGTCCGAGTCCTGGCAACCAGTGGCGAAAAGCGGCTCGACGGCGTGGACGCACCCACCCTCAAAGAGTCCGGAATCGACCTGGTGTTCACCAACTGGCGCGGCATCGTAGCCCCTCCGGGCATCAGCGACGCGGACAAGGCCAAGCTGATCGCCGCCCTCGAAAAGATGCACGGCACCGACGCTTGGAAGGAAGCCCTCAAGACCCACAGCTGGTCCGACGCCTTCATCACCGGTGACGAGTTCAAATCCTTCCTGAGCGAACAGGACAAGCGGGTGGCGGACGTCCTCACGAAGCTTGGCCTGACGTGAGCTCCTCACCAACTTTGGCCTCACGGCTCAAAGGCCGCTCCGAGCTGGGGGTAGCCCTCCTGCTCGGAGCGGCGGGCGTCCTCGTCCTCGTCGACGCCATTGCCCTGGTAACTCCGTACTCGAAGTCGGATCCTGTGGGACCGAAGACCCTGCCTTACCTCGTGGCCGGTTTGCTGATCGTCTGCGCCATCATGCTGGCAGTCAACGTGCTGCGCGGTGGACAGGGCGAGGCCGAAGGCGGCGAGGACGTGGACCTCACGCACCCCGCCGACTGGAAGACCGTCCTGCCGCTGGCCGGAGCCTTCGTCGCCAACATCCTGCTCATCGACTGGGCAGGATGGGTGATCTCGGGAACGGTCCTGTTCTGGGGCAGCGCGTGGGCCTTGGGCAGCCGGCACTACATCCGTGACGGCATCATTGCCGTTGCCCTCTCCGTGCTCACCTTCTACGGTTTCTACCTGGGCCTCGGCATTCCGTTGCCCGCCGGCCTCCTGGCAGGGGTTCTCTGATGGATGTCTTCTCCTCCCTCATGGACGGCTTCGCCACCGCCCTGACCCCCATGAATTTCCTCTACGCCGTCATCGGCGTACTCCTGGGCACCGCCGTCGGCGTCCTCCCGGGCCTGGGCCCGGCCATGACCGTTGCCCTGCTGCTCCCGGTCACGTACGTCCTGGAACCCACCAGCGCCTTCATTATGTTCGCCGGCATCTACTACGGCGGCATGTACGGCGGCTCCACCACCTCCATCCTCCTGAATACACCGGGCGAATCGTCGTCGGTGGTCACGGCCATCGAAGGCAACAAGATGGCTAAAGCCGGCAGGGCCGCCCAAGCCCTGGCGACGGCGGCCATCGGCTCGTTCGTGGCCGGCACCATCGGCACCGCCCTGCTCGCAGTCTTTGCGCCGATCGTGGTGAAGTTTGCGGTCAGCCTGGGCTCGCCCAGCTACTTTGCCATTATGGTGCTAGCCCTTCTGGCAGTCACCGCCGTCCTTGGGTCATCCCGGCTGAGGGGCTTTGCCTCGCTGGGACTCGGACTCGCAATTGGCCTGGTGGGCATCGACTCCGTCACGGGCCAGCGACGGCTCACGTTCGGCCAGCCCTTGCTGGCTGACGGCTTGGACATCGTGGTGGTCGCAGTGGCCATCTTCGCCGTCGGCGAGGCACTGTGGGTCGCCGCGCACCTGCGCCGCAATCCGCTGCAGGTCATTCCCGTAGGCCGTCCGTGGATGGGCAAGGAGGACTGGAAACGGTCCTGGAAGCCCTGGCTCCGCGGAACGGCGTTCGGCTTCCCCTTCGGCGCGCTTCCGGCCGGCGGGGCGGAGATCCCCACGTTCCTCTCCTACGTCACCGAGAAGCGGCTCAGCAAGCACCCCGAGGAGTTCGGCCACGGCGCCATTGAGGGTGTGGCCGGGCCGGAAGCAGCCAACAACGCTGCCGCCGCCGGCACCATGACACCCCTCCTTGCCCTGGGCCTGCCCACCAACGCCACGGCCGCCGTGATGCTGGCAGCGTTCACCTCGTACGGCATCCAGCCAGGGCCGCAGCTGTTCGCCAGCCAGGGGCCGCTGGTGTGGGCCCTGATCGCGAGCCTCTTCATCGGCAATTTCCTGCTCCTGATCATCAACCTGCCGCTGGCACCGCTGTGGGCCAAGCTCCTGCAACTCCCCAGGCCCTACCTCTACGCGGGGATCCTGTTCTTCGCCACGCTTGGCGCCTACTCCGTGAACCTGCAGGCATTCGACCTGGTCCTCCTGCTGGTACTGGGTGCGCTCGGGTTCATGATGCGCCGCTTCGGGCTTCCGGTGCTTCCGCTCATCCTTGGCGTGATCCTCGGGCCGAGGATCGAAGGCCAGCTTCGCAAGACGCTGCAGCTCAGCGCCGGCGACCCCGCCGGCCTGTGGAGCGAGCCGATCGCCGTCGGAGTCTACGTCCTCATAGCGCTCATCCTGCTCTGGCCGTTCCTGTTCAAGCTGATCCGCCGGAACCGCCCTGCAGCCATGCCTGCAGGCATCCTCGCAAAATCCGGATCTTCCGAACCGACGGACGCTGGAGGCAGCGGCAGCCATGGCAGCCACCGAGCCGATGCCACCTCAGGTGGCGACGGGGACGGCGACGGCTAGCCCGTCCTCGACACCCTCCCCGCAGCAGAAGATCGAAATACAGAAAAAGAGGAACAACCATGACGATTGTGGTGGGATATGTCCCTACACCCGAGGGCGAAGCGGCGCTGACCCAGGCCATCTCGGAGGCCCGCAAGAGCAACACCACCCTGCTGGTCATCAACTCGTCCAAGGGCGATGCCCTGGTGGACAACAGATACGCCCAGGAGCCGGAGATCCAGAGCATCGAGGACCGCCTGGCGACCCAGGGAATAGACCACGTGATCAAGCAGCCGGTCCGTGGGCATGATGCGGCAGCCGAGGTACTGGATGCCGCGGAGGAGCACAACGCCGACCTCATCGTGATCGGCCTGCGCCGCCGGACCCCGGTGGGCAAACTGATCATGGGCAGCACGTCGCAGCGAATCCTGCTCGAGGCTGATTGTCCCGTTCTGGCCGTCAAAGCGGGCATGGCGGGCTGATCCGGGCGTCACCTTCGATCCGAAGTTTGTTCGCGCGACCCCGCCTTGACGGTGCGGTTCGGCGAACAAGCTTCGGATTTTGGGCGTCTGGGCGCGCGAGACAGCAGTCATCTGACATCTGTAGAGCAGTAGCCGGTACAGTGGATCGAGCCCTTTGGCACGAGACACAGAAAGTTCGGCACATGACTACAGCTATATTGGAACGCCCCCTGGCCGCCTTCGCGGCCGTCGAAGCCCCGGCCGCCCTGTCCATCGACCTTCAGTTTTCCACAGCGCACGAGATGCACGAAGGCCTGGACAAGGCTGTTGCCACGCTGATCGAGCCGGCAAAAGACGCGGCCTGCGGCATCCTTGTTACGCGACTGCGCCCGGGACGCTTCACCGTGGCCCTGGACGAGTCGGTCCCCTTCGGTGAAACTTACGAAAGCATTGCGGCCTGAGCTGATTCGGCTTTCGGTCCGGGCTTCGATGCAGTCCGCGGTCCACGCAAGAGTCCCCGCCCATCCGGTAACGGAGGGCAGGGACTCTTTTGCGTTTTGGTCTTGCGTTCCTAGCTCCTGCGGACTTCTACACCGTCGGATTTAAGGAACAGTTCCTTCTCTGACGGAGTGGCCGGCACGAGCCACAGCACGTTCCCGCTCTGCGATACTTCTTCCACTTCGCCCGCCGCAATGACGTGCGCGTGTTTGATGATTTCCACTTGGTCCCCAGCTTTGAGCGTTCCCCACTCCGAGATGGTGGCCGAATGGACGTTGCGCCTCGACAGGACAGCCCCACGTGCTTTCATTTGAACTTCTACCCCTTTGTATACGTCCTGCGCCACAGCCTCGTTGATGTGACTTTTACTACACCTTCAGTTCTACTACACTTCCCCGCGTCGAATTGTTCGTGTTGCACCATATTTCGACATTGGCAGAATTTCGCGGCAGGACCGAAGAATATTCCCGCTCAGGCGAGAATTCCGACGGCGGATTCGGCGGCTGCACGGACCTTTCCTGAGGCAACCAGACGGTCAGCCGCCTCCAGTTCCGGCGACAGGAACCGGTCGGTTCCGGGGCCTTCGACGACGGACCGCAGCACCCCGATCACGGCAGCGCCTGCCGGGCCCGGGGTGAGCTCGCCGTCGGACAGCTGCGTCCGCATGTCGATGGCACGGGCACTCGTGACGAGCTCAATGGCCAGGACGCGGCGCAGGTTCTCCACGGCCTTGCGCAGCTTTCGGGCCGCGTGCCAGCCCATGGAAACGTGGTCCTCCTGCATGGCGGAACTGGGAATGGAATCCACGGACGCCGGGACGGCCAGGCGCTTGTTGTCCGAGACCAGCCCGGCCTGCGTGTACTGCGCGATCATCAGGCCCGAGTCCACGCCCGGATCCGCGGCCAGGAACGCCGGCAGCCCGTGCGAGCGGGCCGGGTCCAGCATCCGGTCAGTGCGGCGCTCGGCAATGGAGCTGAGATCCGCGACGGCGATGGCCAGGAAGTCCAGGACGTAGGCCACCGGTGCGCCGTGGAAGTTGCCGTTGGAGCTGACCCGCCCGTCCGGCAGGACCACCGGGTTGTCGATGGCCGCGGCGAGCTCACGGGATGCCACGAGGGCGGCGTAGTCCACCGTGTCCCGCGCGGCCCCGGCCACCTGGGGGGCGCAGCGCAGCGAGTAGGCGTCCTGGACTTTGGAATCCCCCACCCGGTGCGAGGCCACGATCGGCGAGTTCGACAGCACGCGCAACATGTTGTCTGCGCTGGCGGCCTGGCCGGGGTGCGGACGCAGCGCCGCATGCAGCTCCGGCACGAAGACCTGGTCTGTACCGAGCAGCGCCTCGACGCTGAGCGCGGCGGTGATGTCCGCCGTCGTCAGTAGTTGGCGGATGTCTGCGATGGCCATCAGGAGCATGCCCAGCATTCCCTCGGTGCCGTTGACCAGAGCCAGGCCTTCTTTCTCGGCGAGGGTGACCGGTTCGATGCCGTGGCCGGCGAGCAGCTCGGCGACAGGCGCCTCACCCCGCCCGCCGTACGTCACGCCGTCGGGCGCTTCCGCCTGCCCCTCGCCCATCAGCACCAGGGCGCAGTGGGACAGCGGGGCGAGGTCGCCGGAGCAGCCGAGCGAGCCGAACTCGCGGACCACCGGCGTGATGCCGGCGTTGAGCACGTCCACCATGGTCTGCAGGACGACGGGGCGGACGCCGGTGCGGCCGGACGCAAGGGTCTTGGCGCGCAGGAACATGATGCCGCGGACCACCTCGCGTTCCACGGCCGGGCCCATGCCGGCGGCGTGGCTGCGGATCAGCGATTTCTGCAGCTGGGTGCGCAGCTCGTTGGGGATGTGCCGGTTGGCCAGCGCACCGAAGCCGGTGGAGATGCCGTAGGCGGGGGTCTCGCTGTGCGCCAGTTCGTCGATGTGCGCACGGACCTTGGCCACCGCGTCCAGCGCTTCCTGGGCGATGGTCACCTGGGAATTGTGACGGGCGACGGCGACAACGTCCTCGGGCGTGACGCCGCTGGAGCCGAGGGTGACGGTGAGCGGTGCTTGGGTGGTGATGGTCACTTTGTGATTCCTTCTTGCATCGGGATGCGGACGCCGCGCTCTTTGGCGACGTCGAGGGCGCGGTCGTAGCCGGCGTCGGCGTGGCGGATGACGCCCATGCCGGGGTCGTTGGTGAGGAGTCGTTCCAGCTTCTGCGCGGCGAGGTCGGTGCCGTCGGCGACGGAGACCTGGCCGGCGTGGATGGAGCGGCCGATGCCGACGCCGCCGCCGTGGTGGATGGAGACCCAGGTGGCGCCGGAGGCGGTGTTGAGCAGGGCGTTGAGCAGCGGCCAGTCAGCGATCGCGTCCGAGCCGTCGGCCATGGCCTCGGTCTCACGGTACGGGGAGGCGACGGAGCCGGAGTCCAGGTGATCGCGGCCGATCACGATGGGCGCCTTGACCTTGCCTTCCTTGACGAGCTGGTTGAACAGCAGGCCGGCCTTGGCGCGGTCGCCGTAGCCGAGCCAGCAGATCCGGGCCGGCAGGCCTTCGAACTCCACGCGTTCCTGTGCCGCGTCGATCCAGCGGTGCAGGTGCTTGTTCTCGGGGAAGAGTTCTTTGATGGCCTTGTCGGTGACGGCAATGTCCTCGGGGTCGCCGGAGAGCGCCACCCAGCGGAACGGGCCGAGGCCCTCGCAGAACAGCGGCCGGATGTAGGCCGGGACGAAGCCGGGGAATTCGAAGGCGCGGCTGTAGCCGCCCTTGCGGGCCTCGTCGCGGATGGAGTTGCCGTAGTCGAAGACCTCGGCGCCGGCGTCCTGGAACTCGACCATGGCCTGGACGTGCTTCGCCATCGAGGCCTGGGCCTTTTTGGTGAAGCCTTCCGGGTCAGCGGCGGCCTCGCTGTGCCATTCCTCGACCGTGATGCCTTCGGGAAGGTAACTCAGCGGATCGTGGGCTGAGGTCTGGTCCGTGACGATGTCCACCGTGAGCTCACCGGCGTTGTGGCGGCGCAGGATCTCGGGGAAGACCTCGGCGGCGTTGCCGACGTAGCCCACGGACCAGCCGCGGCGCTCTTCCTTGGCCTTGAGCACCTTGGCGATGGCGGCGTCGAGATCCGTTTCCACCTCGTCCAGGTATCGCTTGCCGACGCGGCGGCGCAGGCGGGTCTCGTCGACGTCGACAATCAGGCACGCGCCCTCGTTCAGGGTGACGGCGAGCGGCTGGGCACCGCCCATGCCGCCGCACCCGCCGGTCAGGGTCAGCGTGCCGGCGAGGGTACCGTTTTCGTCGCCGGTGAGTTTGCGGGCGATCGCGGCGAAGGTCTCGAAGGTGCCCTGCAGGATGCCCTGGGTGCCGATGTAGATCCACGATCCGGCGGTCATCTGTCCGTACATCATCAGGCCCTCGGCCTCCAGCCGGCGGAATTCGGGCCAGTTGGCCCAGTCGCCCACGAGGTTGGAGTTGGCCAGCAGCACACGAGGTGCCCATTCGTTGGTGCGGAAGACGCCGACCGGTTTGCCGGACTGGACCAGGAGGGTCTCGTCGTTTTCCAAGGTTTCCAAGGTGCGGGTGATGGCGTCGAACGCAGCCCAAGACCGGACGGCACGGCCGGTGCCGCCGTAGACCACCAGGTCATCGGGGCGTTCGGCGACCTCGGGGTCCAGGTTGTTCATCAGCATGCGCAACGGGGCTTCCGTCTGCCAGGACTTGGCAGTGAGCTCAGTGCCGCGGGCTGCTTTGACCGGGCGGGCACCGGTGGTGAAATCGGCGGGTGCCATGAGGGCTCCTTCTCGTGTTGGTGTGTGGGGAAGTGGTTCTATATCAACTAAAGCCGTTCCGGGCTGGGCCGGACAGGGCTTTCGAAGGGGTAGTGTCCGGGATTCCAGACCTGCTCCGTTCCTGTTGGATTCTGCTCAATCATTCGACTGGGTTATGGCGCGGGCCGCGATTTTCCGGACAGGCTGCAGCCCCGGGCAGGAATGATTGAGCAGAATCCGACGACCACTGGGCCGTCGGTGGGCAGCGCTACTTGGCAGGGCGGCCGTGGATGCGCACCGACAGCTCGTCCGCTACTCTCTGGACCCGCGCGGCGAGCGCAGGCCATTGGTCCGCCGGCAATTTGTCCTCGAGGAACGTGACGGCGACTGCCGCCGTCGGCCATCCCACGTGGTCCGTGACAGCGGCGGCGATCGAGCCGAAGCCGGGCGTCACCTCGCCGTGTTCGGTGGCGTAGCCGCGCTGCCTGACCCGGTCCAGGTGCGAGGACAGCGCGGAGTACTTCATGATGGCGCCCTCCACCTCATGCCGGGCGGTAAACGCCTCGGCATTCGGGTAAAGCGCGCGGACCTGCGACTTCGGCAATGCCGCGAGAATGGCGCGGCCGCTGGCGGTGAGGTGGCTGGGGAGCCGGACGCCGACGTCGGTCACCAGGGACGGGCGGTTCTTGGCCCGTTCCTCCACGATGTACAGCACGTCGCGCCCATGAAGCACCGCGAGGTGCGCGCTCTCGCCGATCACGTCCACCAGCGATGCCAGCAGGGGCCGCCCCAGCCGGGACAGCGGTTCCTGCCGCGAATACGCCGAACTCAGCTCGAAGGCACTGATCCCCAGCCCGTAGCGCTGCTCCTCGTGCAGGTGGAGGACAAACCCGTTCTCCTCCATCACCCCGAGCAGGTGGTAAACGCTTGAGCGCGGCAATCCCAAGGACGTGGCAATGCTCGACGCCGCCATCGGCCCCCGCTTCGAGGCCAGCAGTTTGAGGATACGAAGGGTGTTCTCGGCAGCGGGGACTTTGGATGCCGCCCTTAATCCACTGCCGGCCTCAGGCCTGGCTTCCGTGTTCGACACCACTGTGTGTCCTCCGTCATTTCTCGCGGGGCTTCCGGCCATGTCCGGGATCCCGTACTTAACCTTGCGCCCATGGCGGGTCCCCTTACGGCCATCAAAACACAGCAGTGTCCGGAATACCAGACCATGGCCGGCGGCGCTGGCCGTAGGCTGAAGCGTATGGCCTCAACCACCCATATCCTTGCCGCGTACGATTCCCAGCTCCGCCGGCTGGTTCCGCCAGCGGTTCCGGCAGGCCACGAGTATCAGCTGCTGGGCCGCCTGCTACGCGTGACCGGACAGCGGCGGGGCTTCATCGAGTCGGCTCGTGACCTCGGCGTGGAGGGCGGGATGCTCGACAGGATGATCGTCGAGCAGCGTGACTACTTTGCCGGCCGCGGGGAAGCCGTCGAATGGAAGACCCGGGCACATGACCTCCCGATTGACCTAGAGGCCCGCCTCCGCGCAGCAGGCTTCGTACCGGAAGACCGCGAGACCGTCCTGGTGGGTGAGACGGCCGCGATGGCCGGTTACCCGGCGGTCCCGGAAGGTATTCGGGTAAGACTGGCCCGCGAACGCCCTGACCTGGAGCGCATCGCGGCCATGAAGTCTGAAGTGTGGGCCGCCGACTACAGCTGGGTGGGCGCTGATGTGTATCACCGGCTGGCCTCGGACCCGGAAAACCTTGTGGTCTTCATGGCCGAGGCCTCAAGGGTGGTCGTGTCCGCGGCCTGGCTGGAGATAAATCCGGGCACGGACTTCGCTGGCTTATGGGGCGGCTCAACTTTGCCTGCATGGCGCGGGCGCGGAATCTATAAGGCTTTGGTGTCCTGGCGCGCTCAGGTGGCGGCCGCCCGAGGAGTGAAGTACCTGCAGGTGGACGCGTCAGCCGAAAGTGAGCCGATTCTGCGAAGGTTGGGATTCAGGGCAATCACCACCACCACGCCGTTTGTGTGGACTCCTCCTGCGAGGGGCGATAGCCCTGGAGC
Source organism: Arthrobacter sp. AQ5-06 (assembly GCF_003287955.1). Classification (GTDB taxonomy): domain Bacteria; phylum Actinomycetota; class Actinomycetes; order Actinomycetales; family Micrococcaceae; genus Arthrobacter. The sequence continues at coordinate 38,216 of NZ_QMKP01000005.1, forward strand.
ACTTGGGTAGGGTGCCCGCAATGGACGAAAAAGAGACACTGCACCGTTATCTGCGCGTCAGGCGGGACGACCTCCCGGGCAAGCTGGCTGGCCTGAGCGAGTACGACGTCCGCAGACCACTCACACCAACCGGCACCAACCTGTTGGGCCTGGTCAAGCATGTGTCGAGCGTGGAGCTGGGCTACTTTGTGGTACGTCGACCATGCCAGCGGAGGGGAGTCAGATGCTGACAACTATTTTGCCGCGGGCCCGACCCTCGTGCATGTATTCAACGGCGGCTGGCGCCTCAGCGAGCGCGTAGACCTTATCAACAGCAGGCTTCACACTGCCGGCTTCAATGAGCGCTGTCAAAGCCTCGAGATCGCGGTAATTCTCCGTCGAGACTAGCCCTTTGAACTTCTGGCCGGAGAATAACGATACGAAGGGCGCGCCGAGGGACCGCTCAAACCCGCCGGTCAATTTCCCGCCGCCTTCGCCCCCAGCGATCACCACCGTCCCCCGGGGCGCCAGCGCACGCCGCAGGACGGAGAGCGGCCTGTTGCCGGCGGTATCCAGGATGACGTCGTAAAGCAGCCCTGCAAGGGCAAAATCGTCCAGGGTGTAATCGATGACGTGATCAGCGCCGAGGGACCGGACCAGCTCCACTTTTCCGGTGCTGCAGACTCCGGTGACCACTGCCCCGAATGCCTTGGCCACCTGCACCGCAAAGGACCCCACTCCCCCGCCTGCGCCGATAATCAGCACCTTCTGGCCAGTACCGACCTGTCCGGCGTCGCGGACAGCCTGCAACGCGGTAACAGCAGAAATGGGCGCGACCGCGGCCTCCTCAAACGTGAGGGTTGCGGGCTTCGCGGCCACGAGATTCTCCTTGGCGCAGACCAATTCCGCGAAGGACCCCTCACACGTGCCGAACACTTCATCACCTGGCTGGAAGCGCGTCACGCCAGCCCCTACCTCCTCCACGACGCCGGCAACCTCGCGTCCGCGGACCGGCACCTTGGGCTTCTTCAGCCCGAAGCCGAAGAGCCGGATCAGGTACGGCCGCCCGGTCATGAGGTGCCACACGCCCTGGTCGACGCCGGCCGCGCGGACCCGGATGAGCACCTCGCCGCTCCCCGGCGCGGGCTGCGGAATGTCCCGTAAATGGAGCACGTCGGCATTTCCATAAACGTCCTGCACGATAGCTTTCATGATGCGTCTCCTTCGTGGTTCGGGTAATGGAACACGTCTTCGAGCGACACGCTCAGCACATGGGCGACCTGGAACGCCATCTCCAGGGACGGCGAGTACCGGCCCTGCTCGATGGCAATGACGGTCTGGCGGGTGACGCCCACACGCTCGGCAAGTTCGGCCTGGGTCATCTCGCCACGTTCGAACCGCAGGCGCCGGATGGAGTTGGTCACACGGGTCGGCTTCACCACGGCTGGAACCCCCTGCGGTAAGCGACAGTCTTGGCCACGGAGCCCAGGATCGCAGACAGCACAAACGTCAGGTAGATGACGTTCGCGATCCAGAAGTGGTCCACCTCGGCCATCGCCAGGAGCAGCGCCGCGACGCCCCCGATGACCACAAACGACTGTCCGATGTACTCCCCGAAACGGGAGATCTCCCTGTCTCGCTGGTCCTTCCTGCCGGCCTCCCTGGGCGAGGAGATGCCGATCACGGCGTGCAGGGCGATGGACACACCAATGGAAGCCCCGATGGTCCACAGCAGTGGACCGACGTACGGAACCTCGGCAAGCGGCATCGTGCCGGCCAGGCCCAGGACGATGGCCAGGTACGCCCCATAAGAGGCCAACGCCACCACCCCCATGATCCAGGCGCTCTTCTCTTCGAAGGACATTTCCGCTCCTGCCATTTCCCAACAGATGTAAAACAAAGCTGACATATCAAAAGTAAAGAAAACCAGACATGATGTCAAGAGTGTTCGACTCCGCAAGAAAGGAAAGGCCCACACGCAGCCCCAGTCTGAGATGGAAGACACCAACCGCCCGTGAGTCTCAGCACCTCGAGCGCGAAAGTGGTCTGCTGATTGGCGATCCCCCTCCCAATGACGAGAAGGTATTTCTATGCAGCAAGCACCAAGCGCCGCCACGCAAGACGCAAGCCCAACCGAAAAGCTCACGCCCGGATCCGGCGTCGCACACGTCCTGAACCGGGGACTGAACGTCCGCCATATCCGCTTTATGGCCCTGGGTTCGGCGATCGGCACCGGCCTGTTCTACGGCTCGGCCTCCGCCATCCAGAAGGCGGGCCCGGCGGTCCTGCTCGCCTACATCATCGGCGGAGCGGCCGTGTTCATGGTGATGCGGGCGCTCGGTGAGATGGCCGTCCGCCACCCCGTGTCGGGCTCTTTCGGCCAGTACGCCAGCCGCTACCTCGGTCCGCTGGCAGGTTTCGTGACCGGCTGGACGTATGTCTTTGAGATGGCAATTGTGGCCATCGCGGACGTCACGGCGTTCAGCATCTACATGGGCTTCTGGTTTCCGCAGGTGGACCGCTGGATCTGGATTTTGGCCATCATCTGCTTCCTGGCCGCACTGAACCTGCTCAGCGTTAAGGTCTTCGGCGAGCTGGAATTCTGGTTCTCGCTGATCAAGGTGGTGGCAATCATCGCCATGATCGTCGGCGGAGCCGCCATCATTGCCTTCGGTTTCCAGGCGGGCGGCTCCACCGTGGCGCCGGGGCTCGGCAACCTCGTGGAGCACGGCGGGGTGTTTCCCAACGGCTTCGAGGGGCTTCTGGCCTCGTTCGCCGTCGTGATGTTCGCCTTCGGCGGGATCGAGACGCTCGGCATCACGGCCGGCGAGGCCGCGGACCCCAAGAAGGTCATCCCCAACGCCGTGAACACCGTTCCGGTCCGCGTCCTGCTGTTCTACGTCCTGACCCTCGGCGTGCTGATGAGCCTCTTCCCGTGGAACGAGATCGGCAGCAACGGCAGCCCGTTCGTCCAGATCTTCAGCGGCCTGGGCATCCCGGCTGCACCGCACATCCTCAACGCCGTGGTGATCACCGCCGCACTCTCCGCCATCAACAGCGACATCTTCGGCGCCGGCCGCATCCTGTTCGGGCTGTCCGGCCAAGGCCACGCGCCAGCAGTTTTCGGCAAGGTCTCGCGCCATGGCGTGCCGTGGATGACGGTAGTGATGATGGCCGGCATCCTCCTGGTGGGCGTGATTCTGAACGCGGTCATTCCCGAGGACGTCTTTATCCTGATCGCCTCGATTGCCACGTTTGCCACCGTCTGGGTGTGGGTCATGATCCTGGCTTCCCATGTCGCGATGAAGCGGGAGATCGCACGGAAGAGCCTGCCGGCGTCGGAATTCCCGTCCCCGTGGTGGCCGGCGGCCTCCATCCTGACCATCGCGTTTATGGCGCTGGTCATCGCTGTCCTGGGCGCCTTCGAGGACACCCGCGTGGCACTGTACGTGGGAGCGGCGTGGCTTGGGCTGCTGGTCCTCGCCTACCGGCTGTGGGTCAGAGGTAACGGACGACGCCGGGCCGAACTCGTGGACGAAACCTCGCCACTGCCGGCGGTCACCTCAGCCCGCAGCCACCAGTAAGGCCGACGGGTTCAGCCACGGCCCGTTCAAACACCAACGCCTTCAGCGACAACTAATGCCCGCCGGCTCCCGCCGGAGCTAAGATCAGGCATCGTCCGCTCGCAAACCTGCTGGCGTTTGCGCTGGCATCCGCGGTGCTGATCGCTGTGCCCGGACCCAGCGTGCTGTGCGTGATCGGCCGTTCCCTGGCCCTTGGCTGGAAGGGCGGCGTCCTGACGGTACTGGGCAACGCGACAGGGCAACTGGTGCAGGTGGCTGCGTTTGCGTTCGGAGTGGGCAATATTGTGGCGCAGTCCGTGGTCCTTTTCAGCGTGGTGAAGCTGGCGGGGGCTGCCTACCTGGCCTATCTGGGCAGCAAGGCCATCCGGAACCGGCGCGCAACTCATTCGCCGATCGTCATCCAGTGGCCTCCTCGCCACGACGGATGGTGGCAGTGTTCCTGCTGATCGCCATAGCTTCAGATAGCCTCTGGGCCGTCGCCGCAGGTTCAGCCCGCCAAGTCCCAGTTGCCCTGCCCTGAAGGCAGGGCAACTAGGACCCAGTGCCCACGGTGTCCGTCGGAGCCGTGTGGCTCAGAAGGCGTGCAGGCTTCAGACCGCGGCGACGGCCGAACGGACGGCAACCGGCATTGGCGTCGTGGGCCGGCCGATCAGTTCGCGGAGGTCCGAGCCGCTGACCAGGAGGTCACCACGGGCAATGCCGAGGTCCGAGTCCGCCAGGATGTCGGCGAAGAGCTCCGGCACGCCGAATCCGGCAAGGAGTCCGGCGTAGTCGCTGGCCGGAAGATCCTGGTACACCACGGGCTTCTTGGCCGCGGTGCTGATTTCCTGGGCCAGCTCGGTGAGCGTGAAGGCGTGGTCTCCGCCCAGCTCGTAGACCTTGCCTGCCTGGTTCTCGGCAACAAGAACGGCAGCGGCGGCCTCGGCGTAATCCACGCGGGACGCAGCACTGACCTTGCCTTCACCGGCGCTGCCGGCAAGCGCGCCCTGGGCCAGGGTGCCCTGCAGCTGGTCGGTGTAGTTTTCGAGGTACCAGCCGTTGCGGAGGATGGCGAACGGGACGCCGGAATCCTTCAGGATGGCCTCCGTTGCCTGGTGTTCGGCGGCCAGCTTCATACCGGTGGTGTCAGCGTTGGCGACACTTGTGTAGGCCAGCAGCTCCACCCCTTTGGACTTGGCTGCCTCAATCACCGTACGGTGCTGGTCCACGCGCTGGCCAACCTCGCTGCCGGAAATCAGGAGGACCTTGCTGGCGCCTTGCAGTGCCAGCGCCACCGAGGCGGGGTCCGCATAGTCCATCGGCTTGACCTGGACGCCGCGCGCTGCGAAGTCGGCAAGCTTTTCAATGGACCGGCCGGCGGCCACTATCTCTGCTGCCGGAACGTTGCGCCGCAGGAGGGCCTCGACGACGTGACGGCCAAGCTGTCCGGTTGCTCCAGTGATGACGATGCTCATGGGTTGGTTCCTTTCACCATTTCTTAGGGGGTCACCCTCCACAACCAGCCATCCCGCCGATTACTTCCCTAAAGACAGTACGCACTTTTAGGTAAGGTACTCACCTTTTGGTAAGTTGTGGTCATGGACGCAACTGTATGGCCCGCCAGCCTGCCGGAAGATCTTCGGGCACACCTGCCGGAAGGATTGGCCGACGGCGTGTTCCCGGCCGGGTGCCCCAGCCGCACCGTCCTGGACCACATCACCAGCAAGTGGGGAGTGCTGATCCTGCTGGCACTCTCGGAAGGTGAGCAGCGGTGGAGCGAACTCCGGCGCCGCGCAGAGGGAATCAGCGAAAAAATGCTGGCGCAGACACTCAAGACCCTGGAGCGCGACGGCCTGGTGCTGCGGAAGGCCCAGCCGGTCATCCCGCCCCGCGTTGACTACAGCCTGACGCAACGCGGCTATGAACTATCCGGCCTGCTGGTTCCCCTGGTCACCTGGGCTTACAACAACGCTGACGACATCCTCAACGGCGAGCGCTGATTTCGGCCCGCCCTGATTCACTGCCAACGATGATCCCCGGACAGTGCCGACCGGAAATCCCCTAAGTAGGACTCCTCCGCGAAGACGAGTACCTGTTACTGGTGTGACTGGTGTGAATAGCGCCTAGCGTAAATGCAAGGTGCCAGCCAGGAATTGGAGGACCATCCTCTGCTGGGAGCGTTCCGGCAACCGCACCGACAGTGAGCGGACGAGCGCCGCGCTGAAGGAGTTGTACCGATGGTCAACGCTGCCCGTAATCCGGCCCAACACGAACCTCACCACGACCGCCGAGACGAAGCCGGCGCGAGACAACCGCGCCTTATGGCAAGGGCCTGGAACCGTGTCCGCACGGCGCCAGGCCCAGCAAGCCCTTACAAAATCGGTGACGCCGTGGTGGGTGACGATCCCTTCAACGGCCGGCACGAGGGTGTGGTGGTCTCACGGACCACCGACACTGTGGGCATGGGAACCGCAGAGGGCGTTGTCTACTACGATCCCCGCCAGGTCAGACGGCAGGAGTAGGCAATCCGCCCGGCCTACCGCGCCGACCAGCCGCCGTCCATTGTGTAACTGGACCCGGTGACCATGCCGGCGTGATCGGACGCCAGCCAGGCAACCAGGGAGGCAACTTCCTCCGGTTCCACCAGGCGTTTCACGGCGGACTCGGTGAGCATCACCTTGGCCAGGACCTCGGACTCGGGGATGCCGTGCACTTTGGCCTGGTCTGCGATCTGCTTTTCGACGAGCGGGGTCCGGACATAGCCCGGGTTGATGCAGTTGGATGTTACTCCGTGCTCCCCGCCTTCGAGCGCCGTCACCTTGCTGAGCCCTTCCAGGCCGTGCTTGGCGGAAACGTATGCGCTCTTGAACGGGGAGGCCCGGATGCCGTGCACGGATGACACGTTGATGATGCGGCCGAAGCCGTTGGCGTACATGTGCGGCAGCGCGGACCGGATCAGCAGGAACGGGGCTTCGAGCATGAGCGCGATGATCCGGCGGAAATCCGCCGGATCGAACGCTTCGATGGGGCTGATGCGCTGGATCCCGGCGTTGTTCACCAGGATGTCGCAGTCCAAGCTCACGCCGGCGAGCGCGTCCACGTCCATCAGGTCAACGGCCCAGGCGGTGCCGCCCACTTCATCGGCGAGTGCGGCAGCGCCGGCGGAGTCGACGTCGGCAACCACCACTTTTGCCCCGCGGGCGGCGAGCTCCCGGACACAGGCAGCACCAATCCCGCTGGCGCCGCCGGTCACCAGGGCCTTGCGGCCATTCAGCGTGTTTTCCATTGCACTTCCCATCGTTTGCCTAGTCCTCAGTAGCTCAAGCGGCTCAGCGTGAGCCGGCCGGGAGCAGTCCCTCGCGGGCGGCGTCGGCCTTGTCCACGTCCTCCAGGGCGATGCCCTTGGTTTCCTTCAGGCTCAGCACCGCCACGGTAGTGATAGCGCACGCAACCACGAGGTAGATGGCGGTGGGCAGCCAGGAACCGGTGTCCTTGAGCCACTGGGTGGCCAGCAGCGGCGCCAGCGAACCGGCAAAGATCGAGGTGACCTGCGAGCCCAGCGATACACCCGAGTACCGCATCCGGGTGGGAAAGAGCTCGGCCATGATGGCAGGCTGGCCGGCATACATTAAGGCGTGCAGGCACAGGCCGATGGTCACGGCCAGGACAATCACGACGGCGTTGCGGGTGTCGAACATGGGGAAGGCGAAGAACGGCCAGGCCGCACCGGAGATGACGCCGATGAGGTAGACCGGCTTGCGTCCCAGGTTGTCCACGAGCCGCCCCACCTGCGGGATGACCAGGAAGTGGATGACGTGGGCGATGAGGAGTGCCAGCAGGAGCGAGGACGTGTCGTACTTGTGCACGCTCTTGAGGTAGACGATCGCGAAGCTGACCACCAGGTAGTACATGATGTTCTCCGCGAAGCGCAGTCCCATGGCCTGCAGGATGCCCTTGGGGTACTTGCGCACCACCTCGAAGACGCCGTAGCTGACAGCCTGTTCCTTCTCCACGAGGGCTTTGGCCTCCAGGAAAATGGGTGCCTCGGTGACGTGGGTGCGGATGTAGTAGCCAACGAAGACGATCACGGCGGAGAGCCAGAATGCCACACGCCAGCCCCAGCCGAGGAACGCCTCGGGGCTCAGGGTGGTGGACATGATGAACAGGACCAGTGTTGCCAGGAGGTTGCCCACCGGCACGGCGGCCTGCGGCCAGCTGGACCAGAATCCGCGGGATTTGTTGGGGCTGTGTTCGGCAACCAGCAGCACCGCGCCGCCCCATTCGCCGCCGAGCGCGAAGCCCTGGATGAAGCGGAGGGCCACAAGCAGCGCCGGAGCCAGGTAGCCGATGTCAGCGAAGCCCGGGAGGCAGCCCATGAGGAACGTGGCCACACCGACGATCACGATGGTCAGCTGCAGCGTGGGCTTGCGGCCCAGTTTGTCGCCGATCTGGCCGAAGACGATGCCGCCGAGGGGGCGCGCCACGAAACCCACCGCGTAGGTGAGGAACGCCTGGATGATGCCGTCCAGCTCGTTGCCGGTGGCGGGGAAGAAGTACTTCCCGAACACCAGGGTGGCGGCGGTGGCGTAGAGGAAGAATTCGTACCATTCCACTACCGTGCCCACCATCGAGGCGGCCACAATCTTCTTCAGTCCGGATCCCTTGGGTGCGGATCCGGCGGCATTGTCTGCCGAGCGTTGCTCTACGCTCATGAGTTTCTCCTTAGTGTCCACTGTGACACGCGCTGTGATCCACAGCACTAATGGCTCCACTGAGTATTACTGCACAAACGTGCGCCTTCAATGACCAATCCAGCACCAGCTGTGTGCACAATTGCAGATATGAAGGCGAATCCTGATGACCTCCTGATCCTGCTCGCGGTATCCCGCTCAGCAAAATTTACGACGGCGGCGCAAGTGTTGGGGCTGAACCACACCACCGTTTCGCGTCGGATAGCCGCGTTGGAGAAGGCGCTGGGCGGCCGCGTCCTGGCCAGGGCGGCGGGCGGCTGGGAACTGACGGAGCTGGGGACGGAAGCCGTCCGGGTCGCCGAACAGGTGGAGGCCGCGGTGAGTGCGCTGGGACCTGCAGGCCAGGCACCGGACCCGATCACCGGCGTCGTACGCATGACGGCGACCGACGGCTTCAGTGCCTACATCACCGCACCAGCAGTGGCGCGGCTGCGCCGGAAACACCCGGGACTGAGCGTGGAAGTGGTGACCATGACCCGGCGCGCACTGCAGCAGCGCTCGGGCCTGGACATCGAAGTGGTGGTGGGCGAACCGCAGGTCCACCGGGCCGAAGCCGTCCAACTGGGCGAATACATGTTGGGGATGTATGCCTCGCGTGCCTACCTCGCCGAGAACGGGACGCCGGCGAGCGTTGCTGAGCTGACGGAGCACCCGCTGGTGTACTTTGTGGATTCGATGCTGCAGGTGGACGACCTGGACGCACCCCGGCGGCTGGTGCCCGCCATGCGCGAAGGGCTTACCTCCACCAACGTGTTTGTCCATGTGGAGGCCACCCGTGCCGGCGCGGGCATCGGATTCCTGCCGTGCTTCATGGGCGACCTGCACAACGACCTGGTCCGGCTGCTCCCCGATGACTTCGCCGAATTGCTGCCTTATTGGATGGTGCTGCGGCCGGATTCGATGCGCCGCCCCGCCGTGGCCGCCGTTGTGCAGGCATTGCGCGACCAGACGGCGGCGCACCGCGATGCCCTGCTGGGCAGGGCCCAGACTCCATCGATTGCTCCCCACCGGCCCAAACCACCCTCTTAAAAAAGGGTCGCTACGGAGCAACCGACGGGGCGGCCGGGTCTTGACGCACCGGGTCGCGACGCGCCGGGGAGTTTGCGGCGAAGGCGCGCACCTGGGCGTCGTTCCAGATGTGGGCCGGGACGGCACCGCCCAGGAGCCGGCGGGCCAGCTGCGGGTCTCCGTCCAGCGGGGTGTCGCTGCCGGCCATCACCATGTTGCCGTAGCGGCGGCCCTTCAGCATGGAGGGGTCGGCGATGATGACGGTGTGTGCGAACGCGGCCGCAATGGTGGCGGCGTCTTCCCGAGCATTCTTCAGGTCCGGGGCGTCGCCTGAGTTCACCACATAGATACCGCCCGGTGACAGGACCCGCTTGATGTGGTCATTGAACTCGGCGGTGGTGAGCGGCCGCGGCGTGAGTGAACCGGCAAACACGTCGCGGATGATGAAGTCGCGGCTGTCCGGCGTGAGCGTCTCGGTGACCTCGCGGGCCTCCCCCACGCGCAGTCGCAGCAGCGGCGCCTTGGGCAGGTCGAACCAGCCGCGGACATACTCGGCCAGTTTGCCGTCGAGTTCCACCACCACCTGCCGGGCGTCCGGATAGGCGGTGTGGAAGTACCGGGCCAGGGAACAGGCCCCGCCGCCCAGATGCAGCCCGCGCAGCCGCTCGGTCCCGCCCGCGGCGGGCCCGACCGTCTTGGCCCCGCCCTTTCCGGACTTCGGCGGCCAACGTGACTCAATTAGCGCCGCCATCCAGCGCATATACTCAAAATCGAGGAATAACGGATCCGCGAGGTCGATGTGGGAGCTCATGACGCCGTTGATCTTCAGGAGCCATCCGTTGGAGTTGTCCTGGTCCGCAATGAGCTCGCAGTCGCCGGTATCAACGTAGTAGACGCCCTCAACCGGGCCATCAGGACGGGTTCCCTTGGGCACCTCGATGACACCCGCCGTCGGGCGCTGGCTGTTCCGGCCACCTGACTTTCCGCGCTTTGCCATTACCCGTGTGCCGCTTCAGTCATGGATCAACCCTAGTTGTACACCCCAAATCGGCCCGCCTCCATGGCAGGCCACCAGCTTCGGGCGTTTGGCAGGGGTCCGACCAGGACGTCCAGGCTAAATGCCGGAGCGCGGCGTGTCGCGATCGGCCCGCTCGCGACGCCTCCGCAGTTCCTCGGCCTGCGCAGGATCGGTGTGCGCATCGGCATCAAGGTTACCGTCGCCATCGCCGTCGATGTCGCCACGGGACCGCATCCCTCCGGGCTGCGTTTCACCCGGGCGGGCTTCAGCTTGGCGTGCATCCAGGCGAGCATCCCGATCTGCACCCAGGCCTGCATCCGCATCCCGGCCCATATCCTCGCGCACGTCCGGGTCTATCGCGTTGGCCTTTACGGTCTGCCTGGCTACATCGTCACGGAGAGATCTCGCATCGCCGGCCTTCTGCTCGGCTTCCTGCTTCAGCCGTGCGGCATCGACCTGCGCCTGCTCCGCGTCAGCACGGGCGCGGCTCGCCCGGGCTTCCTTCTCACTCGCATCGAGCTCCACCTCCTCCGCCTTCCGGCGCATTTCGGCGGCCTTTTCGCGGTTCGATTCGTCCCGCTTCTGCTCAAGTGCCCGACGGCGACGCCCTGTCACCAGGAACACGACAAGAAGGACCACCACAACAATGCCAACTACCACCCAAACCCACGGTGCCACGTCCAAGCTACCCACCACTTTCCATTTCGCTGCGACCGGACACCGCAGCGCCGGACCGGCCGGCGCCACGGGACCGCTTGACATCAGTTACCTCGTCCGAAAATTAATTAGCAAGGGTACTTATGTTCCGTTAGTAATCGTGCTTACTATTTTACGGCCAACATAGCTGATTCTTGATCAGCAAACCGGCCTTCTTTGGAAAGAGAGAGCGAAGATGACAGAGAACCAGAGGCCCGAGGACTCGGCATTTACGGCTCCCCCGGGCGTTCCCAGCACCACAGGAGAACCCGGCATCACAGGAGAACGCAGCGCAAGCACGTTTCCCGCAAACGCAGCAACAAGCGCAGCCCCACCCGCAACCGCAGCGCCGCAGACGGAGGATGCCTTTGGCGCCTCCCGCACGGACGCTGTCAAGGAAGAGGCAGCAGACGTTGCGCGGACCGCGGCGGATTCGGCCCAGAGCGTGGCTGAATCCGCCAAGACCGAAGCGGCCAACGTCGCATCCGAGGCGAAGGCAAATGCCAAGGATCTCCTTTATCAGGCGCGGAGCGACCTCACCGAGCAGGCTGGCGCCCAGCAGCAGAAGGTAGCCAGTGGCCTCCGGTCACTTTCGGACGAACTGCACGCCATGGCGCGGGCGTCAGACCAGCCCGGAGTGGCCACAGACCTGGCCCGCCAGGCCGCGGAGCGTTCCTCCTCCGTTGCCGCCTGGCTGGACGGCCGCGACCCCGGATCGCTCCTGAACGAAGTCAAGAGCTTCGCCAAGCAGCGGCCCGGGACTTTCCTGCTCCTGGCCGCTGGTGCCGGGGTCCTCGCCGGGCGGCTCAGCCGCAGCCTGAGCGCAGGCGCACCGGAGTCCGACACGACCAGGGCCGGCGGCCAATACGACGCGACCGGGCAATACGGCACCGGCGGTCAATACGGCGCTGGCCCGGCCGGCTATACACCGTCGGGCGGTGGCACTGTCCCGCCGCCGCCGGTACAGTTGCCCGGCCCGGCCACTACCACGGCAGGGTTCGACGGCGGTGCGCCGGGGAGCAGCTACGGTGATCCTTCGCGTCCTGCCAGTCCCTTGGACAGCCCCCAACTCGCGGAACAGCCCTCCTCCGGGGACCGACTCGCCGACGATCCCCTGGGTGAACGGGACCTCGCCGACGATCCAATGGCCAACGACCCCCTGACCCGGGACCGCTCGGCGGACGGTCAGACTGGCAGGCTGTGATGAGCAGCCAGATACCGGAGCCTCCCCCCTCAGCTGCGCACGCGAAGGCGGACAACACGTCGTTGGGTGACCTGCTCGGTGAGGTGACTCGCGACCTGTCTACTTTGATGCGCCAGGAAGTGGAGCTTGCCAAGGCCGAACTGAAGGAATCCGCCAGCAAGGCAGGCAGGGGCGGTGGCATGCTTGCCGGCGCCGGCGTAGCTGGCCACTTCGTGCTGCTGTTCCTGTCGATCGCACTCTGGATCGCGTTGGGCGAGCTGATGGGACTCGGCTGGTCCGCCGTCGTCGTCGCAGTCCTCTGGGGCGCCATCGCCGCGGTACTGGCGTCCGTGGGCCGCAAAGAGCTCAAAGCAGTCAAGGGCATGCCCCAAACCGCTGAAACACTCCAGGAAATTCCCCCAACCCTAAAACCCGGTGAGGTAACACGATGAGCGACAACCCGGACGATATCCGTTCAGATATTGAAGCAACCCGCGCCCGTCTGGGCACCAACGTGGACGCGGTGGCGGACAAAGTGACACCTTCGAACATCGTCCACCGCCAGACAGACAAGGTGAAAGACGCCGTCTTCGGAGTGAAGGAGAGAGTCATGGGAACAGCCGACGACGTCACCAACCGCATGCACAGCGGAGCCCACGCCCGGACTGATAGTGCCGGCAATGCACTCAGCGATGCAGGCGCCGCCATTGGTGACGCTCCGCACCAGGTGAAGGCCAAAACGCAGGGTAATCCGATGGCTGCAGGCCTGATCGCGTTCGGGGCAGGCCTGCTCCTGTCCTCACTGATCCCCGCCAGCGAGAAGGAACGCGAAGCAGCAAATGCCCTCAAGACCGCGGCTGAACCGCTGACCACCGAGCTGACCGAGGCCGCCAAGGACATGGCCCAGGGCCTGAAGGAACCCGCCCGGGAAGCCATGGAGAACGTAAAGGCAACCGCCACGGACGCCGCCGAGCACGTCAAGGTCGAAGGCCAGATGGCAGCGGCCGACGTCAAGGACCGCGCTACCGACGCCAAGGACCACGTCCAGAACACGTAACGGCGCCAACGTCCCGCCAGCACCACGAAACAGGCCGGTCCCCCTTCCCGGGTGGGCCGGCCTGTCTATTACCAACCCGAGAGGACACCCCATGGCCGCTCAAGACTCATCCGAAACCAGCACTGCCAAGGCGGACCAAGCACCGGCGCCCGATGACTCCCGGAAACCGGACAGCCCTACCGATGTCACCAAGCCTTCCTGGAAGTACATAGCCAAAAAGACCCTTCGGGAGTTCAGCAAGGACCAGTGCCCGGACCTGGCTGCTGCCCTGACGTATTACGCCGTGCTGTCCTTGTTTCCTGCAATGCTCGCGCTCGTTTCTCTGATCGGCCTTTTTGGTGACCCGGAGAAAACAACCACTGCCCTGCTGGAGATCGTGCGGGGCTTCGCCCCTTCCGAGACGGTGAATACCGTTAGCGGCCCAATTGAGGAGTTAGCTACCGCACCGGCGGCCGGGTTTACTCTGGTCATTGGCCTTGCAACCGCCCTCTGGTCCGCCTCCGGGTACGTTGGTGCTTTCGGTCGGGCAATGAACCGGATTTACGAGATCGATGAGGGCCGCCTTTTCGTCAAGCTGCGCGGGACCATGCTGGCCGTTACGCTCCTCGCCGTAGTCATCGTGGCCCTCCTGGCGGGCATGCTGGTGCTCAGCGGACCGGTGGCAGAGGCAGTCGGCGGTCTCATCGGGCTCGGCGGTGCGTTCCTCACCATCTGGAACATCGCCAAGTGGCCAGTGATGGTGGCGCTCATGATCGTCATCATCGCTGTGCTCTACTACGCCACACCCAACGTCAAGCAACCGAAGTTCAAATGGATGAGCCTTGGCTCCGGGATAGCTTTGTTCGTCTTCCTGCTGGCTTCGCTGGGGTTCGGCTTCTATGTGGCCAACTTTGGCAATTACAACAAGACCTACGGCGCGCTCGGCGGTGTGATCATCATGCTGCTCTGGCTGTGGATCCTGAACATGTCGCTGCTGTTCGGGGCAGAGTTCGACGCCGAGATGGAGCGCGGACGCCAGCTCCAGGCCGGGATCGAGGCCGAAGAGACCATCCAGCTGCCGCCGCGGGACACCAAGAAAAGCGAGAAGATGCAGGAGCAGGAAAAGGACGACATCCGGCGCGGCCGCGAGCTGCGTGAACGCCACCGGAGCGGCGCGGATCAGGCCGAACCGGACGCGCAACCGGACAGGGCCAGGCGGGACTAGGCAGGGCCCGCCACTTGGAGGAAGATCAATATCAGCAGATTCCTTCAGGCTTCCCGGGTCTTCGTGTCCCGGGTGTCAGGCGGGGTCGGCGGCGAGGTGGCCTCTTCTGAGACCGAGGCCAGTCCCCCCAGTCGTCGTCGGCCCCCTCATTTTGTTCGCTGCTCAGCGTGCATGTGGTTCCATCGTTCATGCTTGCTCAGCGTTCGAACGCAACGGCGGACTCCATGCCAAGGGCCAGCAGATAGGCGCCGAATCCCTGCGGCGCCCGGGCCTCGGTCCGCCCTGAGGTCAGGACGCGGACGGTGTCCGTGGACGCAATTCGATACCCGTACCGACGCAGCCGTGCGGCCAGCGCCCGGTCCTCCTGTGAGCGCTGACGGGGAAATCCACCAGCATGCACGTAAGCCGAGGCCCGCACCCCGAAATTCGCACCATACACATGGGAATGGTCCTCCCCCAACGGATGCCGGACGTGCCAGCGCCTCAGGAGTTCGCTGTCCATGCCCGCCGGATCCGGTTCCACCGTCCCCAGGACTGCATCGGCGCCGCGGTCAGCCAGTTCCATCTGACGCAGGAGCCAATTTTCCGGAACGCAGGAATCGGCGTCGGTATTGGCCAGCCATACCCGTTCGGTGGCCAGCGGGAGGACCGCGCCCACACGTTCCAGCAAGCGCCCTGTGAGGAGCAAGTTGATGCCTGCACGCCGGCTCCTCCCGACGCTGCGGAACACGACCGACAGCAGGGTGATGCGGCGATCCGCTGCCGCAAAACGCGCCGCCACGGCACCTGAGCTGTCGGTGCAGCTGTCCAGGACCACCACGATGGCGATTTCCGTATCCGGCTGCCTGTCCTGCAGGGCGTCGGCTGCGGCACTGACCGCTGCCAGGGCGCGTCCCAGGTGCGTTTCCTCGTTATGGACCGGAATAACCACGGCAACCTGCTCGACCCTGCCCACGTCAGGACACCGGAGGTCCGGGATCCCCGGCCTCACCGGGAGCTACCAGTGTCTCCAGCACAAAATCGCGTTCCTGGTAGAGACCGGCGGTGGACCACCGGAGCCGGTTCCGGGCCAGCGCATGGACCGAGTCGCCGTCGAGCTCCCACCCGGAAACCGGGTGCCGCCAGTGGCACAGCAGCAGCGTGCCGCCCGGCGCCATCGATTCCTGGATCCGCTGCAGCAGCAGCTCATACTCCGCAGGCGACAGGTAGTAGCCCACCTCGGAGACCACCACAAGGTCGTAGCTGCCCCCGGGCCAGTCAGCAGGGAGCGTCAGCTGGCGCGTGGCGACCCCGGGAAACGGCGCGAGCCGCCGGGCCGCAAGCTCGAGCGCGGTGCTGCTGGCATCCACGGCAAGGAGGCTGGTGCACCTGGTGGCCAATTCGGCGGTCAGCGTTCCGATGGAGCAGCCGATTTCCAGGCCGGACAGGTACTTCTCCTGGGGTAGTGCGGCGAGGGTGAGGGCGCGTTTGCGCCGCTCGTACCAGCTGGTGGCGTACTCCCAGGGGTCCTCGGACCTCGAGTGCACGGCGTCGAAGATCCGCTGCGCGTCCGCGCTGGTGTGGGGAGGGGATTGAACCGGGTGGGCCCCGGGCGGCGTCCAGGCGAATGTCTCAAAGGCGCGCCTGAAATGTTGCAGCAGGCCCTCTCCGAGGAGCACTTCGTCTCCGGCCAACCCGGACAGCGGATGTATCTGGCTCGCGTGTGAGTCCATGGCGGACCTCTTCGCCTCCTGCTGTTCAGCACCCAGCGGAACGCGCGCCCAGGACTGCCAGGCCGGGTCCTCCGGGGAAGCCCACAGCCAGTACCAGATGGGATATTCCAGCAGTGCGTGCCCGCCTTCGTCGGCGACGTCGGCGGCCACCGCTCCGAGGGCGTTATGGTCCGCGTGTCCGTCGTCGCGGTACGGTGCCACAATTGCCAGCTGCTGCGGTGGGCCGGGGAGTCGGCCGATGGCCTCGCGCAGCCGGCCCGCGATTTCCGGCGTCCGTTCTTGCAGGCCCCGGTCCGGCAGCCCGAGGAAACGCCAGCGTCCGGCCAGCCCCAGGACTCCCATCGCTGCCGCAAACTCCTCAAGCCGGACGGCGGCGAGCTGTTCAGGCGTGGTTGTCGCCGAGTCCGGGTGCGAACCCTCCCCCGCCGTGCACAGCAGCACCTCGACGTCGGCGCCCAGCGAGTGCAGCAGCGCCAGCAGGCCGCCGGCGCCCAGGGTCTCGTCGTCGGGGTGAGCTGCCAGCACCACGAACCGCATGGCAGCCAATTCGTGCTGCCCCAAGGGCAGCTCCGCCATCGCCGCGAGCCCGCTTTCCGCCCAGCGGGCCTCGTCAGTCCCCCGGTCCGTGTGCGAGAAGGTCACCACAGGCGTTCCCCCTTCAACGTCAGCTTTCCCAGCTGCGCATCGTCCCGCATGGCATGGTGCTGGCGCACGTACAGTGCTAGGTCCGCCATGCGCTTGGCATACGGTTCGTCGAACGCCAGCGGCGCCGGTCCCCTGTCCCGGCTGACCAGGGACAGGACACGCTCGACGGCGGCAGCTACGGTTCCGCGCACGCGTAACGCTTCGCTCCACGCGCTCCGGTCCGCCGCTGGGTGTGCCCCTGGCTCCCGGGCGCCTTCCCCGGCGGACAGACTGCCGTCGTCAATGAGAGCTGCCGTTCGCGCCAGGTACTGGAGCGCGGCGGTGAGGGTCCTGTCTGTTTCGCCCAGGGCAGCCAGCGCGATCTGGTCAGGTTCGCGGCCGGACTGCGCGGCGGCGGCCAGGGAGTCCTTGTAGTCCCGCGCCACGCCCACGGCGCCCCCGAGCCAGCATGCAGCTACCCCCATGCCACCCCAGGCAAAACCGGGCCGGCTGAAATACCAGCCGTCGCTGCCCAACTGTTGTGCGGGCACCTGGCTGAAATGGACCGTCCCACTGGGAATCTCCCGCAACCCGCGGGCCACCCATGCCGGGTCCTCGCACGTCACGCCCGGATCCCGGAGGTCCACCGCGAAGGCCGCTCTCCCGCCGGTTTCAGTGTGGGCAGTGATGACAGCCCTGTCGAGGAGGGGCGCAAGTGAACACCACGGTTTGGATCCGCTCAGCAGAATTCCGGCGTCGCCGGTCTTGGCCTCGAGGCGAAGTCCCGGGCCTTCGGCGGCAAACACTCCCCACCCGCCCGCGCGGTCGGCCGGAACAAGGCACACCGGATCATGGCCCGCCTGATGGCTCCCTGCCTGGGCAAGGATCGCTTGGGCATCCATATGCGGTTCAAAAATGCGGCCTGCGGCAACGTCCACGGCGGAGACGGAAGCGAGCAGCTCCCAGAGACGGGCAGTATGCCCGCCCCCTGGCTGTGGCCAGTTGCCTCCCGCGTTCCGGGCCAACGACAGCAGCGCGGGAACATCGCCTGCCGCGCACGCCACGGAGTCGAGCAGGGGAACCGTCCAAGCCAGTTCCGTTTGAGTTGAGACCAAGCGGACAGGCTGGTGGGATGATGCAGGCATGCTGCCGCCTCTCCGGCCCGGCCTACTTTGCCGCCGGTTCCGTGACGGCCGCGGACGGAGTCATGGTTTCCGCGTTGACCATCCACGCGAGCTGTTCCAGGCGTTCAATGGCGGCATGCAGCAGGTCGGTGCTGGTGGGATCCTCTTCATCCACCTCATCGTGGACATCCCGCATGGTCTTCACCGTCCGCTCCAGCCTGGCCGTGACCAGTTTGACGGCGTCCTTCGTGGAAATGAGCCCGCCGGAGAGCTCTTCAAGGCGCGTGTCTGCGGCTACGGTGTGGCTCCGTCCGTCGGGCAGGGCGTGGAGTGCCCGCATCCGCTCCGCCATCTGGTCGGCAAACAACCGGACGCTGGCGATGATGTCGTCCAGCTGCAGGTGAAGGTCGCGGAAGTTGGCGCCCACGATGTTCCAGTGCGCCTGCTTGGCCTGGAGATGGAGCTCGATCAGATCCGTGAGGACCAGCTGAAGGTTGCTGGCAAGGGTGGGTGACGCTTTCATCGTGTTCCTCCACTGCAGGCGGTTCCGGACGGGGCATCCGCCGGACAGTCATTCTAAGCATACTTAGCAATATTCGGGATGAACGGGTGCGGTCAGCACTCAGCGGACGCGCGCCAAGGCGAACCCGTCCCAGCCTTTGGACCCGACAGTCTGGATTACGGTGGCGTCGAGCTGAGGATGTTGGCCCAGCACTTCCAGTGCGCTGATGATTCCGGGGGCGTTGACCTGATCGATGGAAGGATCCAGGACCGCGCCCTCCCACACGGCGTTGTCCAGGACCACCACTGTTCCCGGCCTGCCCAGGCGCACGGCCCACTCGAGGTAGGCTGCGTCGTTTTCCTTATCCGCATCGATGAACACAAAATCGAACGGTTCCTGGCCCTCCGCCTGCAGCGCGGCCAATGTGTCCAGGGCAGCGCCCACCCGGACCTCAACCATGTCCGCCAACCCCGCCGCCTCCACATTCGCCTTGGCGATGTCCGCATGTTTGGCGAGATATTCGCACGTCACCAGCCGGCCGCCGTCGGGCAGTCCCTGCGCCATCCAGATGGTGCTGAACCCGGCCAGCGTACCGATCTCCAGCACCCGTCGGGCGCCGGAAAGTTGGACCAGGAGCTTAAGCAGCTTGCCGGCGTTGGGCGTCACTTCAATGGGCGGCATCCCGGCGTCGACGGCGGAGCGCACCGCCTGCTTCAGCGCACTATCGGGATGCACCACGGTAGTGGTGAGGAAGTCTTCCACTGCCAGCCACCCTGGCTGGGTCTTGTGCTCAAACATGGCCACAGTCTGGCATGCAGGCAAGCGCCGGTCTAGGAGTCGGCGCAGGAACCGGTCTAGGAACCGTCTGCGAGGGCCTCTTCGAGGCGGTCCACCTTGGCGCTGAGCTCGCCCTCATAACCGGGCCGGATGTCTGCTTTGATGACCAGTGAGACGCGGCTGCCAAACTCTCCCACGGCTTCGGTGGCGCGCTTAACGACGTCGAACACTTCGTCCCATTCGCCCTCGATGGTTGTGAACATTGAGTCCGTCTGGTTGGGCAGCCCCGACTCCCGGACGATCCGCACGGCGGCCGCAACGGCGTCGTGCACCGAAGCGTCGGTGGGACGAGATCCCCCGGCGGGAGTACCGGACGGGGCGACTGAAAATGCAAGCAACATAGGGCAAGTCTGTCATGCAGCCCACCATGAACGGGTTGCCGAGGCTGGCGAAGCGTCACATAGCCAGCTACCCTCCGGTAACCATTATGGCTGCCTGCGGCATTGCTAACCTGAACGAATGAGCATTGCTGTCGTCCGCAAGCCACTACGCGCAGACGCTGCCCGGAACGTGGATAAGATCATCCTGGCCGCGCGCCAGTGCTTCCGCGAGCATGGTCCCGAGGTACCCCTCCAGACCATTGCACTGACGGCAGGCGTTGGCCCGGCCACCCTGTTCCGGAACTTCGCCGACAAGGAGGAGCTGGTCCTGGCCGCCCTCAACCGGCAGCTCCGCGAGACCGTGGACCCCGTCATGGCGGACGCGTTGGCTGACATCGACGCAACTGCGGGACTGCTGCGCGTCCTCGAAGCCATCATGGCCGCGGCCAGCGCTGATGCCAACCTGCTGGGCGCCGTCGCGGGCCGCCGCGAACTCCTCACCGGCATCACCGGCTCACTGATGGATTCCATGAGCGTCCTGCTGGGCCGCGGCCAAGGTCAAGGCACCCTGCGTTCCGATATTTCCATGACTGACATGTTCCGCCTGCTCGCCATGCTGATCGGCGTTGTGGACACCATGGAGCCAGGTTCCGATGCCTGGCGCCGCCCGCTGGCACTGGTCGAGGACGCCATCCGGACTGAACGGCCCGACCGCCCGTTGCCCGCGCACGTGCCGCTGCCCGCCCCGCAACTACAGGGTCCGCAGTTCACCTGACGCCCTGCGCCTGAGCACGCGCCGGAACACAGCCGCGGACCCCCATTGTTGGTGTCCTATCGTTGGATTAGACTCAGGTGGGGTTACGCAGTCAGCCTCTGAATCTTCACAGGGAGCACTAGTGAAACACCTCCAGCGCAGCCGATCCAACCCCATCGTCCGCCGATGAATCAGACGCACTTGTCCCAGCTCATTCACGACCCCCGCGGCCCGGAGGAAATACTTCCTTCGCTGGCAGCGGAGGAACTGGCCAATCTGCTGGACGCCCTCTACCAAAACCTCGACACCCCCGCTCCGGTATTCGGTGCGCAGGCGTGGTACGAGCTAGCCGTCGAAGAAAGCGCCCGCCGGATCGGGTCGCCACAGGATGAGCAAACGGCCTGACCGGCATACGCCCCGAGCCCCGGGGGTGGCACTGAGCCGACGACGATGACGCCCGTCAGCCGCCGTTGCCTTCGGGGTCTTTTTCTTGGGGGCGGGATTCCTGGGGCTGGGGTTCTTCGGGCGGGGTTTCCTGGCGCCCGGCGCTGTCTTTCCCATTCGCCTTGCTGGGCTCCTGGCCGTGCTTGTGAGTCTCATGATCGTAGTGGTGAGGCACGTGTTCCTTGGCCTCCGACAGGTGCTGCTGAAGCTTCTCCTCCGCGTCGCGGCGGCGGCGGGAAGTATCCCGCAGTTCCCGCGTCGATTCGGAGACACTGGTGTCGTACACCGGCCGCGGCTTCGGGTCCGACCCCTGGGGGTTACCGGTGCCGCTGTCCGGGTCGGGTGCGTTGGGTTCAGGCTGATCATTCATCTAAGTGACTCCTTTAGGCGTTGCAAAAATAGGCGTTGCAAAAACCGCATCACGCCGACATTCTTCCGGCCTTCAATCGTCCGGTTCCGTTTCCCGGTTTCGGAGTTCGGCCCGAACCGCCGCGTGCAGGGCGGTGATATTCGCTTCATGGCTGAGGTCCAGAGCCATTCTTATGCGCTCGGAAAGTAAATCCAGGTCCTCTGGCGGCAGGTCGGCCAGGGACCGGAACCGGGTAAAGAAGCGCTTGACCGGCAGCCCTGCTCGCCATCCGTCAGATGCCTGACGGCGGGCTTTTCCGGTTCTTGAACCGGCTGGGTGCAGTCCTATTTCCATGGTCAGCGCTCTCAAGAGAGTCCACGGCCAACTGCATAGCCAGCCCAATGCTACAGCGCACGTGAGCCGCACCACCAGTGGCCGGCGTCGGTTTTCACCGGAGGGGCCGTCAGTTCCATCCGATGAGCCGCAGCAGGGCTGCGGCACCGGCGCCCACCACAACTACCACCAGGAAGGGCGCCCGGCAAACCAACGCGACGGCGGCGGCGCCGAGGGCTCCCAGCCGCGCGTCGGCGGCCAGCGTCGGGCCGGACGCCACAGTGTTGACAATGGTCAGGGACGCCAGAAGTCCGATGGTCATGGTGCCGGCAATACGCGACATCCGGGGGTCCTTCAGCAGCGTTGCCGGGACGAAATAGCCCACCAGCTTCCAGGCGTAGGCAAGGACGCACGCCAGCAACAACCAGATCCAGAGATTCATGTGCCCGCCTTCCCTGCCTGCCCGTGGCCCTCCCCGTGCAAGTCCCGATGCGTGTCCCTGTTTTTGTCCCGGCCCCCGTGGTGCGTGTCGTAAGGATCCACGTCCGGTTCAAGGCCTTCGTCACTGCGTCCGTGGCTGAACCAGCCGATCAGCGCAGCTACCACGGCGGCAATCAGGATGGGCACGCCCGCGGGAACGAACGGCACGGCAAGTACCGTGGCCAGGGCGCACACCACGGCAATCGCGGCCGGCTCCCGGCCCTTGAGGCGCGGCCACAGCAGGGCCAGGAATGCGGCCACGGCGGCACCGTCCAGGCCCCACTGTTTGGGATCGCCCAATCCGCTTCCTGCGAGTGCCCCCACGGCGGTGAAGAGGTTCCAGAGTATGTAGATGCCAATGCCTGCCGTCCAGAAACCACGGCGTTGCTCATCAGGATCAGTCTGCCCGCTGCTGGTGGCCGTCGACTCGTCAATGGTGACCTGAGCCGCGACATACCGCCGCCAGCCCGTCGGATGCAGGAGGGCGTTGAGCTGCATGCCGTAGATGCCGTTCCGCATGCCCAACAGCGTGGCCGCACTCATGGCAGCAATACCGGAGCCTCCGCCAGCCACCACACCGATGAACGCGAACTGGGAACCGCCGCTGAAGAGCAGCAGGCTGAGCGCCATAGTCTGCCAGAAATCAAGTCCTGAAGTGACGGACAGCGCGCCGAAGGATACTCCGTAGAGGCCGGTGGCGATACTGATGGAAAGGCCCACGCGCACGGCCGGGGACTGGAGCAGCTTCACCGCCTTGGTCCCGGTTTCCGTAGGCTCCAGGCCCACAGGACCAGCGGCAGCTGAAGCGGCAACCTTACAGTATGCACCTTGCGCTGCGCCGGGGAACCGGCGTGGCCATAGGCGCGGCGAAGGGCGTCCACGTGGCCGGCCAGGAATACCGTGAACATTGCCGTCACGGCGGTGGCAGTTGCCCGCCGTGTCACCGGGATCAGGAGTCCGACGGCGGCACCCGCCTCCAGCAGTCCGCTCACCGCAATCCATTCCTCCCGTGACATCACCGCCAGGGGCCGCTTGCCGCCGTCGGGCGTTGGTGCTTCGCGCCCCTCCGGCGACTCGCCGCCAGCACTTGGCGTCTCGCGGCAAAGATAATCAGGGACCACCTGTTCGAAGAACCGTGGCTCGCGGAAGTGCTTCATGGCGCTGGTCATCAGCAGCGCGCTCATGGCCGCCGCGGAGACTGTTTGGGTGGCCCGGGCGGACCAGCGAAAAGGCATGTGTCCACTCAATCACAGCGCTGCCCCCGGGGACGAACAGTACCGGCTCAGGACGGCAGCTGGACCTGTTGCCCGCTCGATTGGAGCTGCGCCAGCACGCTGGCCGGTTTGTTCGTGGTGATCTCGTGGATCCCCAACCCTTGGCAGAGCGCCACATCCCGCTCCGAATCCACGGTCCACACGCGGAAGCGGCGGCCGGATTCCAGCCAGCGCTGAACGGTCCGGGCGTGCTCGCGGACGTACATGATTCCCGGCCCCGCGAGTCCCACCTCGCACTCGTCCAGGATGCGTTCACCTTCCTGCTGCGCGGCCTTCATCACGTTGGCGAGTGCGCCGCCCGCCAAGGGGCCGAGGCTCAGTTCGTCGCGGAGTTCGTCGACGTCGATGTCGTCTACCAACTGGCAGATGCATTCCGCCGGCACGCTCCGGAGCAGATGCTTCACCGAATCGGGGCTGAAGCTCATGAACGTCACCCGGACGTTGTCCACCGTGGAGGTTCCGGCGTCCCAGCCTTCGGCCCGGAGCACGTCCAGCACACGGTCTTCCAGTTTCAGCTGGTAGGGACTTGGATGCTTGAGCTCTATTGCCAGTCCGATCGGCCGGCCAGCGCCTCGCAGGATGTTCAGGAGTTCCGGCAAGGTGAGGAACTGCTCAGACCGGGCGCCGTATTTCTCCGGGATCCGGGTGCCTTTCCAGGACGAAAAGTCCAGCAGCCGCAACTCCGCCAGCGTACGGTCCGCCACGGCGCCGGTTCCGTCCGAGGTCCGGTCAAGGTTGGCGTCATGGAGCAGGACGGCGTGCTGGTCCCGGGTGAGGTGGACGTCGCACTCCACCCCGTCCGCGCCATCGGCAATGGCTTGGAGGTAAGCGGCGCGCGTGTGCTCGGCAAATGCCGCGCTGGCGCCCCGGTGGGCAAACACCAGTGGCCGTTGCAGCTCAGACTCCTCGAATGTCATGAGGACACGCTAGCGGACACGGCCCGGCGGTGCGGGGCTAGGCTGGGCACATGCAGGTGAACTCTGAGCCAACTACCCGCCAGTCCCCGCCCGGGCCCGCAGGTCCCGCGCCGCTGTCCCCCAAGGCGGGCGCCGCCGTCGTCGGTCATCAGCTCAGCGCCGGGGACGCCGAAAAGGCGGCAGCGCTGCGGAAAATGAAGCTTGTGGCGCTGGGACTCCTGATTGCCATGGCGGTCGTTTTTGTGTTCGCGTTCGCGCTGCAGAAGGAGTATCCGTGGCTGCAGTACGTCCGCGCCGCGGCTGAGGGCGGCATGGTGGGCGCGCTGGCCGACTGGTTCGCTGTCACCGCGCTGTTCAAGTACCCCATGGGCATCAAGATCCCGCACACGGCCATTATCCCGCGCCGCAAAGACCAGATCGGGGCGTCGCTGGGTGAGTTTGTGGAGACTAACTTCCTGTCGGAGCAAGTGGTTCAGGACAAGCTGGCCAGCGTAAACGTCGCCCGGAAGGCCGGGCAGTGGCTCGCCGGGCCGGGTGGCGCCGAGCGTGTGGCGAAGGAGGGTGCCGCCGTCATCCGCGGTGCATTCAAGGTTTTGAACGACGACGACGTCCAGGCTGTCATCGAGGGAATGGTGCGTAAGCACCTGCTGGCCCCGCAGTGGGGACCGCCCGTAGGCCGGATGGCCGAACGGATTTTTGCCGAAGGGCACCACCACAAGTTGGTGGACCTGCTGGTGGACCGCGCCGCGGACTGGGTGGACCACAACCACGAAACCGTCAGCCGGCTGGTGTCGGACCGCTCCCCCACCTGGGTCCCGCAGTTCGTGGACGGGCTGGTGGGCGACAAGGTGTACGTGGAGATCCTCAAGTTCGCGCGCGCCGTGCAGTCCGATCCCAACCACCAGGTGCGCCAGCAGATCGACAAGTACCTGAACGACCTCGCGCAGGACCTTCAGCACGATCCCGCGATGATCGCCCGGGCCGAGGACATCAAGGCGCAGGTTCTGGGAGATCCGGAGGTCCGCGAGTTGGCCTCCCGCACCTGGGGAACTGTGAAGAGCGCCCTGCTGTCTGCGGTGGACGATCCGGACAGCGAACTGACGGTTCGGTTCAAGGCGGCAGTGCGCGATTTCGGCTCACGCCTGGTCAACGACGCCGAACTGGCCGGCAAGGTCAACGCCTGGATCGGCGACGCCGCCGGCTACCTGGTGCGCACCTATCGCTCCGACATCGCTGGAGTGATCACCGATACCGTGGCCCGCTGGGATGCCGAGGAAACGTCGCAGAAGATCGAACTCCAGGTGGGCAAGGACTTACAGTTCATCCGGATCAACGGCACCGTGGTGGGGTCGCTCGCCGGGCTGGTCATCTTCAGCGCGGCGCACCTGGTCTTCGGTTAGCCGCGCTTCCCCTCCGGCGCGAACGGACACTTGAAGCCCTGGCCTCCGAAGGCCCCCAATGTCCTCTCCCGCCGCTACGCACTTGCGGCTACGCGAATGACCTCAGCTCTACGCCGGCCGCTTCGAGCCCGGCACGAACACCGGCGGCCATCTCCACAGCCCCGGGCGTATCGCCATGGATGCACAGTGAATCGGGCCTGACCTGAACCACCGTTCCGTCCACGGCCACAACTTCGCCCTTCATCGCGAGCCGCACGGCGCGCTCAACGATCGAGTCGACGTCGTGCAGGACCGCACCCTCCTGGGAGCGCGGCACCAAGGTCCCGTCCGCCTGGTAGGCGCGGTCCACAAAAGCCTCAACAAAAACCGGGTGGCCAGCTTCCTTGGCCTGGATCAACAGCTGCGAGCCCGGCAGACCGAGGATCGGCAGGCCGGGGTCGTAGGCCTGGATGGCGGCAACCACGGCGGAGGCCTGCTCGGCGTCGTGAACCAGGCGGTTGTAAAGGGCGCCATGCGGCTTGACGTAGTCAACGGAGGCACCGACGGCGTGCGCCACGCCGTCGAGCGCGCCCAACTGGTAGAGCACGTCGCCGAAAAGCTCGTCGAAGGACATGTCCAGCGACCGGCGCCCGAAACCGGCCAGGTCCCGGTACCCCACGTGCGCACCAACGGTCACATCAAGCTCGAAGGCGGCACGGCAGCTGTCCAACATGGTGATGGGATCGCCCGCGTGGAAGCCGCAGGCCACGTTTGCGCTGGTCACCAGCCGGAACATCGCGGCGTCGTCCCCCATGTTCCACGAGCCGAACGATTCGCCGAGGTCAGCGTTAAGATCCAAGGTTGTTGCCTTCCAGAGTAAGTTTTTCCGGTTCCGCCGCCGTGGCCATGAGCTCACCGGGGACAGTGTCCGGCATGGGGCCAAAAGCTTCTTTGGCGTTCGCCACCACGGCGCGGCCCATTATGAGGTTACCGGCACCGCCCACCACTGCGCCGATGCCAAACGGCAGCGCCCGGCCAAGAAGCGCCGTGCCTTGGCGTTTGAGCAGATTCTTGAGGAAGGCCTTCTGGATTTTGTTCCGGATGGCGCCGAAGCCCGATGGCATGGACGTGGTCAGCACGTTGCCCCACGCCTGCGTGGCACTTGCTCCCTTGCCCATGGCCTGGCCACTCAGCGTTCCCAGCAGGGCAGTTCCCTCTTCGCCCAGCATGATGGCCATGACCATGGTGCTGGCCTTTTCCGGGTTGGTCAGCCGGATGCCATGAAGTTCCGCCAGCGAGGTGGCATAGAGGGCCGTGGCTTCGAGGAAGCCAACAGTAGCCGCGGCCGAGAGTCCCAGGGAGGCTACAGTTCCGACGCCGGGAACAACCGCGGTTGCCCCGACGATCGCGCCGCCGCCCGTCACCGCCCGAAGGTAGTCCCGTTCGAGGATCTCGGCGAGCTTCGCGGCGCTGGCGCGCGGATGTTTGCGTTGTAGCCGCCGGACGTAGGCGAGCACCAACGGCCGCTGGATTTCGACTGCCCGGAGCAGCATGTTGTGGACTCCGGGTTTCGGCTTGCCGTCGGCGTCGAACACCGCGTTGTGGGCGGTCTCCTGTGCGATGCGTACTGCCGGATTGCTGCGCTTGGCCATGGTCACCTCTGCTTCGGTACTGCTTGTGTCCGCCGGCAGTTATGGCTGCGGCTCTGCCTTAACACTAAGGGTGCTTAAGACTAAGCGGTCCCGGCCCCAACCGAACCACGCCTTTGAGTTCCGCCAAAAACCGGCCGAGCCTAGACTTGCCCCATGCCCACACTCCAAGCCCTGCGACCCTTTGCGCACCGCGAGTACCGGGTCCTCATCGCGGCACTGGCCATCTCCATCTTCGGATCGGGAATGTGGGCTGTCGCCATGGTCTACCAGGTGATCCACCTCGGCGGCGGCCCGCTGGAACTGTCCTTGGTAGCCACTGCCGGCAGCATCGGCCTGGTGGCTTTTGTCCTCGCCGGCGGGATCGCCGCTGACCGCGTGCCGCAGCGGCTCCTCATCATTGCCGTCGAAGGTGCCAACCTCGCCGTTATCGCGGCGATCAGCGGGCTGGCCGTGGCAGGGTGGCTGCAGCTGTGGCACCTCGCCGTGGGCAGCTTTGTCCTGGGCGTGGGCGCCGCGTTCTTCTTCCCCGCCTACTCCGCGATCCTGCCACGGATTCTGCCGCCCGAAGACCTGCTGGCCGCGAACGGCATGGAGGGGACCATGCGGCCCATCCTTCAGCAGGCGGCCGGACCCGCCGTCGCGGGCGTGGTGGTGGCGGCCCTCTCGCCGTCGCTCGCCGTGACCGGAGTGGCCACCTGCCACCTGCTGGCGTTCATCATCCTGAACTTCCTGGGGCGCCATGCCCTCGAAGCGCCGGCGAACGGGGCCGACAGCGGGGCTCACGGCGGGGCCGAACGCGGGAGCACCGGGGCGGAGGCAGGGGGGCCCGCGAAAGCGTCCTTCTTCCATGACCTGCGCGAGGGCATCAGCTACACCACCCGCACACCATGGCTGCTCTGGACCCTGCTGTGGGCCTGCGTTTCGGTGCTGTTCCTGATTGGCCCCATCGAAGTGCTGATGCCATTCGTGGTCCGCGATCAGCTCGGCGGCGACTCTCGGATGTTCGGCTTCCTGCTTGCAGTTATGGGCGTGGGCGGGGCCATCGGCTCGCTCGTGACCGCATCCCTAAAGCTGCCGCGGCGCTACCTCACGGTCATGATGGTGTCCTGGGGTGCGGGCACCCTGCCACTGGCCACCGTCGGCATTCTAGACAGCTTCTGGACCGTGGCCGCCGCGATGTTTGTCTTCGGCGCCACGGGCAGCGTGGGCATGGTCATCTGGGGAACCCTGCTGCAACGACGCGTGCCCAGCCATCTGCTGGGACGCGTCTCCAGCCTCGACTTCTTTGTGTCCCTGGCGCTGATGCCGGTCTCCATGGCACTGGCCGGACCGGCAGCCGAAGTATTCCCCATCTGGGCGATCTTCCTCTTCGCCGGCGGCGTCTGCCCCATCCTCGCGGTGATCGCCATGATCGCCGCCCGGATGCCCGCCGACGAACTGGCCCACCCGCTCGACAAGCCAGCCGAAGTGGAACGCACGACGGCGGCAGGAGACTGACGCCGCCCCTTCACCTGAGGCACACAGTCACCCCCGGGCGCAGGAGCCTCACCTCACAATGGGGAGGCTCGCCGTCGGGGGTCCGCTGGGGAAGACAGTACGTTCCGGAACCTCAAAGGGATCCAGGGCAACCCGGACCGGGTCCGCGCCGACGCTGTGCACGTGGCCGCGGACATCCACGTCCAGCGGCCCGCCGCTGCGGACGCTGAGCGTGAGTGCACCGGCGTCGAGCTCCACCAGCAGCAGCCGGCCCTGGATCTTCAGGTGGAAGGACAGTGCCTCCCACTCCGCCGGGAGCCGCGGATCGAAGAACGGCAGGTGGCCCTGGTCACGGAGCCCGGCAAAGCCGGAGACCAGCGAGCTCCAGACACCCCCGGCGGAGGCGATGTGCACGCCGTCGATGGTGTTGCCATGGGTGTCGTCCAGGTCGATGAAAACGGCGTTCGTGAAGTGCTCCAAGGCAGCTTCGGGGTGCCCCACCTCGGCAGCCATGATGCCCTGCACGCAGGCGGACAGAGTGGAATCGCCGGTGGTGATGGGGTCGTAGAAATCGAACGCGCGGCGCTTCTCATCAGCGGAGAAATCCTGCCACTGCAGGAACATGGCCAGCACAGTGTCTGCCTGCTTGAGCACCTGGTGCCGATAGATCACCAGCGGGTGAAAGTTCAGCAGCAGCGGGTACTTGGACCGCGGAGTGGTCCAGTCCCACGCCTCCAGGGTCATGAAGTCGTTGTCCTGCGAATAGACCTGCAGGTCATCGTCGAAGGGCAGCTGCATGCGGTTCGCGGCCTGCTCCCACAGTTCGCGTTCGGCGCAGTCGATCTCCGGATGGTCCAGCGCGGCGGCGGCGCGCAGGTTAAACCTGGCCATCACGTTGGTGTAGAGGTTGTCGTTCACAACCGCGGTGTATTCGTCCGGTCCGGTGACGCCGTGGATGTGGAAGAGCCCGTCCTTGCCGAAGAATCCCAGAGAGCTCCACATGCGGGCGGTTTCGATCAGCAGCTCGGCGCCCATGCCCTCGCGGAAGGATTCGTCGCCGCTGGCCCACATGTAGCGGTTGGTGGCGAAGGCGATGGCGGCCGCGATGTGGAACTGCGCCGTGCCGGCAGCGTAATAGGCACTGGCCTCTAGACCGTTGATGGTGCGCCACGGGAAGAGTGCGCCGTCCACGCTGAGTTCCTTGGCCCGGATCTTGGCGGCCGGCAGCATGTCGTGCCGGAACTCCAGGACCTGGCGGGCGCCGTCGGGGTTCGTGTAGGTGAGATAGGGCAGGAGGTAGACCTCCTGGTCCCAGAAGTAGTGCCCCTCATAGCCTGAGCCCGTGACGCCCTTCGCGGGGATGCCTGCGATGTCGGCCCGCGCGGTGGCCTGCGCCAACTGGAACAGGTTCCAACGGATGGCCTGCTGGAGTTCAGGCTGGCCGCCCACCACGATGTCCGAGGTGGCCCAGTACGCGCCGTAGTGCTCGCGGCTCTCCGTGAAGATGTCCTCCACAGTCCGGAGCCCGGCTTCGGCGGCCTCCGCCGCGTCCCGCGCCGAGTCCTGGACGCCGCGGCCCGCTGCATAGCTGACGCTCTTTTCCAGCCGGAACGGCTCCTGGGCACCGACTGCCAGGACGTACCGGACGCTGCTGTCATCTTCGCCTGCCACGGTGTCGAAGGGCTGGTGGCCGGCCGAGGTCCAGTGGTCCACGGCGATTCCCACGCGCTGCCCGGATTCCGCCGCTTCCCAGGAGAGACGGAGCGAGCCGTCGCCGCCGTCGGTCCTTACCGGCAGCAGGACCCGGCCTGCGTGCCGGCCTGCCCGGCGCGGGTCATGCGCCGAGTGGTCCTCCACAGGCTGGTCCTGGCGGTTGATGACGGACGACGTGACGTCGGCCGAGACTTCGCGGTCCGAAGCTACTTCGAGCGAGATGCCCAGGCTGCCGCGTGAGGCGAAGCCCACGGCGCGGCGTTCGGTGGTGGTCACCGTGGCACCGGACCGGCACAGCCAGGTGATGCGGCATTCGTAGATGCCGGTGGCGAAGTCAACGGAGCGGCGGTAGTCCAGGACGGCCGATTCGGCGAGGGTGAGGCTCTCGCCGTCGATGATCACCGTGAAGTTGTTCGCATCCGGGATGTAGATGATCCGCTGTCCAGTACGGGCGAATCCGAATGCGTTCTCCGCATGCTTGATGTCCCAGATCTCGTGCAGGCCGTTGATGAAGCTGCCCGGAAGGTCGGCATCCGCAGCCGCCCAGTGGGCGCCACGGATACCCAGATGCCCGTTGCCAAGGGCAAAGAGCGTTTCCAGCGTGCCCGCGCTGCCCGGCTGGTGGCGTGTTTCCACGAGCTGCCAGGGGGTGTTGGGGAACCGTTCACGGTCCGCGGTGATAAGAGCCATGGTGTTGGGATCCTTTGGCGTTGTGCGGGGCGGGGAGGTGCTTCGTGTCTGAGGCCGGGGAGCGTCAGGCGGCGATTGGCGTTACAGCAGTTCGTCGAGGTCGTTGACCACACGCGTGGCCCCGGCATCGAGCAGGGTCTGCCGGCCGGCGCCGCGGTCCACACCGATCACCGAGTGGAACTGCCCTGCGTGTCCGGCCTGGACGCCCGAGACGGCGTCTTCCACCACCACGCATTCTTCACTGGGCAGGCCCAGCAGTTCCGCTGCGTACTGGTACGTGGCCGGACTCGGCTTGCCGGGCAGGCCTTCGGCCGCAGCAACCACGCCGTCAACCACTGTTTCGAAGTGCCCGTTCAGGCCGGCGGCCTTCAGGACAGCCGGAGCGTTCCGGGATGAGGAGACGACGGCGACCTTGAGTCCGCGGTCCACCGCGGCTTCCAGGAAGCGCACTGAGCCTTCAAACGGTTCGACGCCGGCGCTGACGATGTCGTTAAAGACCCTATTCTTCCGGTTGCCAAGTCCCTGGACGGTGGCGTTGGCTGCGTCCTGCTGGGTGGCGTCCTCGGTGGATCCTTGATCGGTCGTGCCGTCATTTGGCGCCCCCTCGGGCAGCACGATGCCGCGGGACGCCAGGAAGTCTCGGACGCCGTCGAACCTGGGCTTGCCGTCGATGTGATCGAAGTAGTCGTCTTCACGGTAGCCGGGCACATCCGGACGGGACGCCAGGAAGCCCTCGAAGAGTTCCTTCCACGCCCGTTCGTGGACAGTGGCCGTGGGGGTCAGCACGCCGTCGAGGTCGAACAGGATGGCGGAGGCCGTGGTCCAGCTGGAGCTTTGGGTTTTCAGAACGTCAGTCATGCGCGGTGTCCTTTCAGACGGCGGGCCACAGTAGGGATGTCACGGGCGGGTTGTCAGTGGGCTGTATGTCCAGGGGAGCTATGTAAAGAGGCGGAACGTGGAAGAGCAGGCAGAAAAGCGGCGGGCAGCAACGGGGGATCCGAGCAGGAGTGGGGAGGGCGGCCACGATGCCGCCGGGTCAGCAGGTGCGGCTGGGGGCCAGGTTGAAAACCACGGCGGGCCGGTGGGCTGCTGTTGAACGTCTTCTTCCATCATGGGCGCCTTGGCTCGGCCTGACAACCTGGCGGAACAGGCGCAGCGGCGCAGGGCGGGCAGGAGGCCTGGTACGAGGCATGTGTCCGGCTTCCCTTCTGATGGTTTCAGCGGCCCGCAAAGTAGCAGGCCACCGACGAGCGTAAGCGCTTACAAATTTGGCTCGCAACTGTTTTTTCTCTGGCGTTCACTCCGCCCATACCGAGGCCGGTATTGTGATGGAATTCTCGTCGGGGACACGCCCGATCAACCGACGCACCGTTCAACCAAGCAGACAGTTCAGCCCAGAACGTAGTGGCGCAGAAAGGCGCTGACGTCCACCATCTCCGTCTTGCTCATGGCGTGACCCATACCGGGATACGTGCGGGCAGTCAGCCGGGTGTTTTCGTTCAGCCATTGCCCGGTGTAGGCCGTGGCGTCCTCATTGATCACCAGGTCCGCCTTGTCCCGCCCCCAGAAGAAGGGAGGCGGGGCGATGAAGGATTCGGTCAGCGACAGCAGTTCGTTTTCCAGCACAAAACCGGAAAGCCCCACCGTTGCCTTGTAATCCGCGGGATGGAGCCGTAGCAGCGTGCTGGCCATGGCCATTCCCTGCGAATAACCCAACAGACTCACGCTGCTGTGCTGGCCCCTGACGGAGTTGATCCACGCTTGGACGGTGTTGGTGGCGGTGATGACATCCGCGAAATCGTTGGCCAGGAAGTAGTCCAAGAGGAACCAGCCGTAGTGGTCGCCGATCACCATCGGAGCCCGCAGCGCAACACAAGTAAACTCGGCCGGCAGGTAT
Organism: Arthrobacter sp. AQ5-06; assembly: GCF_003287955.1. Taxonomy (GTDB): domain Bacteria; phylum Actinomycetota; class Actinomycetes; order Actinomycetales; family Micrococcaceae; genus Arthrobacter. The sequence continues at coordinate 71,152 of NZ_QMKP01000005.1, forward strand.
TTGAACAGCCGCACCATCCGCGACTCATCGGTGCCGTAGCCATGCATCATGACCAGCAGTGGCGTGCCGTCCCGTTCAGCCTCCGGCTTGGACCAAACAACTGTCTCCATCAGATCAGCCTAACGAGCGGCAGGGCCCTGAACAGCCAAGACGCTGATGGGTCCGGGATGGCCCAATCATTGAATCGCGCCCCGACGGGCTGTAGCGTGTGCATAGGACAGCATGCTTATCAAGTTCGGCACCACAAGCACTCGAACACCAAGGAGCAAGTCATGAGAATCGGTTCCTCTATCTTCCTTATTGCACTCGGTGCCATCCTGGCCTGGGCCGTCGCACCGGGACTGATCCCCTTCATAGACCAGGTCCTGGTTGGCTACATCCTGATGGCCGTTGGTGTCATCGGTCTGATCGCCTCACTCATCCTGGCCTCGCCGGGCCGCAGCCGCCGGGTCAGCGAAACCCGTTCGGTGGTTGATCCCAACACCGGCGAGCGCATCACCCGCAACGAAAGCCGCGACGGCGGCATCTAGGCTCCTCAACCACCCGGACGCCGGGCCGGACCGCAAAGGTCCGGCCCGGCTTTTTCGTTTCCGCGAGGAGCCCGGCCCGGCTCACCCCGCCCCGACGGCCTTGAAAGCGAGTTTTTGTCCACTTATTGCGACTTCCGAGCCGTTCAACTCCCAATAAGTGGACAAAAACTCCAGGTGATTCTGCGTTTTTGTTGCTTTCATTGACAAACCAACATAGACACAGATAAAGTCAAGTAATTCAACATCATGTGATGCCAGTCACTGGGCTTCACGGCAGCTGGGATTCAGCACTTTACGCAATGGAGGGTACGTGTTCGCCGAAGAGCGCCAGCAGAAAATTGCCGAGCTAGTGGCCGGCACCGGCCGGGTCAGCGTGACCTTGCTGGCGGAGCGCTTCCGCATCACCACCGAAACCGTCCGCCGCGACCTCGCCACCCTTGAAACCACCGGCACTGTGCGCCGTGTCCACGGCGGCGCAGTGGCGGCCGACCGCTTCAGCACCACCGAGGAAAGCATCAACGAACGGACCATCCAGCGCCCGGACCAGAAGATGCGCATCGCGCAGGCGGCCCTCGTCCTGATCCCCCAGGCCAAGTCCGGCAGCATCCTGCTCGACGCCGGTTCCACCACCGAAGCGTTGGCCGACCTCCTCTCCCGGCGCGCTGCCGTCGAGCCCTCCGCTACCGAACCCCGACCCGAACTCGTGGTCATCACGCACGCCGTTCCCATTGCCGCGAAACTGTCCAGCGCTCCCGGAATCGCCCTCCAGATCCTGGGCGGCCGGGTGCGGGGCCTCACCCAGGCCGCCGTTGGGCAGTCAACCGTGGAGGCCGCGCACCGGATGCGCCCGGACATCGCCTTCATCGGCACCAACGGCATCCACCCCATCTTTGGCCTCAGCACCCCCGATCCTGAAGAAGCCGCCGTCAAGGCAGCCTTCGTCCATTCGGCCCGCCGCATTGTGGTGCTGGCCGATTCCTCCAAGCTGGACGCAGAAACCCTGGTCCAGTTCGCCTCCCTGAAAGATCTGGACACCTTGATTACAGACAGCGAGCCCAGCCCCGAACTGGCGGCGGCCCTGACCGAAGCCGGCGTTGACGTGGTGATCGCATGATCGTCACCTTCACTGCCAACCCCAGCCTGGACCGCACGGTGGCCCTGCCTGGCCCCTTGGAACGCGGCGAGGTGCAGCGCGCCGTCTCTGTCAGCCAGGAATCCGGCGGCAAGGGCGTCAACGTCTCCCGCGCCCTGGTCGCCTCCGGCCTGGAGACAATCGCCGTGCTTCCGGGCGCCGAGAGTGATCCTGTGCTCGCCGGGTTGCTCCACGACGGCGTGCTGTTCGCCGCCCTTCCCATCGACGAGCCGCTGCGCACCAACGTGGCACTCACCGAACCGGGCGGCGTGACCACCAAGATCAACGAGCCTGGCCCCGTACTGAGTGAGGACCAGCAGGAAGCCCTGATCGGCCTGCTGCTGGAGCGCGCCCGCGGCGCAAGCTGGGTGGTCCTGGCAGGTTCCCTGCCTCCCGGCTTCCCGGCCGACTTCTACGCCACCGTCACCCGGCGGCTGCGCAACGGCGCCGGTTCGGGCACTGGTATCGGAGCCGACGGCGGCGCCCCGCTGATCGCCGTCGACTCCTCCGGCGGACCCCTCGTCGCCGCCGTCTTCGGCACGTCGCCGGATGGCACTTCACAGGACGGTGTGTCCGGGAAACCGGACCTCCTCAAACCCAACGCCGAGGAACTGGCGGAACTGGCTGCCGCAGCCGGCTTCGCCACGGCGTCCACCGCAGACGAACTGGAAGCGGATCCGGCGGCTGCCGCAGCGGCCGCCGCCGCCGTCGTACGTTCCGGTGTGGGTGCTGTGCTGGCAACTCTCGGATCCAAGGGAGCTGTCCTGGTAACGGCCGACGGCGCGTGGCTGGCCACGCATCCGCCGGTCGCCGCGGTCAGTACGGTCGGCGCGGGCGATTCATCGCTGGCTGGCTATCTGCTCGCCCACGGCCGGGGCGCCGCCCCGGCCGATTGCCTCCGTCAGGCGGTGGCACACGGTGCCGCGGCCGCCTCCCTGCCGGGTTCCACTGTCCCGGCAGTCCACCAAACCACCCCGGATGCCGTAACCATCACGGCCCTTCGAAAGGATTGACAGTGACTCAGCTCATCACCACCGAACTGGTCGAACTCGACCAGAATCTGGGCAGCTCGCCCGAGGACGTGATCCGGCACCTGGCCAGCAAAGTAGCTGCCACCGGCCGCGCCACCGAAGCGGAAGGCCTCTTCGCGGACGCTTTTGCCCGCGAACAGAAGACCGCCACCGGCATCCCCGGCGGCATCGCCATCCCGCACTGCCGCTCCGCCGCGGTCACTGTGCCCACACTGGCCATGGCCCGGCTCTCCCAGCCCGTTGACTTCGGCGCCAAGGACGGCCCCGCGGACCTGATCTTCTTCATCGCCGCACCGGAAGGCGCGGACCAGGAGCACCTCAAGCTCCTGTCCAAGCTGGCCCGCTCGCTGATCAAGAAGGACTTCACGGGGGCGCTGCGCTCTGCCTCCTCCCGCGAGGAAATCGTGGAACTGGTGGACGGCGCCCTGGCGGACAAGCCGGCAGCCCACGTGGCTCCTGCCGATGCTGCTCCTGCTGCCGGGGCTGGCGCCGCTGGGTCTGCGTCCCGGCCGAAGCGCCTGGTGGCTGTGACCGCGTGCCCCACCGGCATCGCCCACACCTACATGGCCGCCGACTCGCTGGTCGCCGCTGCCCAGGAAATGGGCGTGGACCTGCAGGTGGAAACCCAAGGTTCCTCCGGCGCCAAGCCGCTGGACCCGGCAGTCATTGCCGCCGCTGACGCCGTGATTTTTGCGGTGGACGTGGATGTCCGCGGCAAGGAGCGCTTTGCCGGCAAGCCCGTCATCAACGCGCCCGTCAAGCGCGGAATTGACGAGCCCGCCAAGATGGTCCAGGAAGCTCTCGCTGCCGCTGGCAATCCGAATGCGCGCCGCGTTCCCCACTTCGGGGCAGAGGAACAGGCTGAGAACGAGGCCACCGAAAAGGGCGAGCACATCGGCCAGAAGCTGAAGAAGGCGCTGCTGACGGGTGTCAGCTACATGATCCCGTTTGTGGCCGGTGGCGGTCTGCTGATCGCCCTGGGCTTCCTGCTGGGCGGCTACGACATCACCGCTGTCGCTGACAAGGTGGTGGTGGAGAACAACTTCGGCAACCTGCCCGAAGGCGGCCTCGCGATCTACCTCGGCGCGGTCATGTTCAAGATCGGCGCCCTGTCCATGGGCTTCCTGGTGCCCGCACTGGCTGGCTACATCGCCTACGCGATCGCCGACCGTCCCGGCATCGCACCGGGCTTTGTTGCCGGCGCCGTCGCAGGCTTTATGGGCGCGGGCTTCCTCGGCGGCATCGTCGGCGGCCTGCTGGCCGGCTATATGGCCCACCTGATCGGGACCTGGCAGGTACCGCGCTGGCTGCGCGGCCTGATGCCCGTGGTGATCATCCCGCTGCTGGCTTCCATCTTTGCCTCCGGCCTGATGTTCCTGGTCCTCGGCGGCCCGATCGCCGGACTCACCACCGCACTGAACTCCTGGCTGTCGGGCATGACCGGCGCCTCTGCCGTGGTCCTCGGAATCATCCTTGGCCTCATGATGTGCTTTGACCTCGGCGGCCCGGTCAACAAGGTTGCGTACGCGTTCGCTGTTGCCGGCCTGAGCGCCGGCAGCGCCACCAACCAGGCGCCGTGGCAGATTATGGCGACCGTCATGGCTGCCGGCATGGTTCCGCCGTTGGCAATGGCCTTGGCCACCACGCTGGACAAGAAGCTCTTCAGCCTGGCTGAGCGTGAAAACGGCAAGGCGGCCTGGCTGCTGGGCGCCTCCTTCATCTCCGAAGGCGCCATCCCATTCGCCGCGGCCGATCCGCTGCGCGTCATCCCCGCCAGCATGGTGGGCGGCGCCCTCACCGGCGCTCTCTGCATGGCCACCGGCGTCACCTCGCAGGCACCCCACGGCGGTATCTTCGTGTTCTTCGCCATCGGCAACCTGGTGATGTTCGTCGTCGCCATCCTGGCCGGAACCGTGGTCAGCGCACTGGCCGTCATCGCCCTCAAGCGCTGGGCAGCCGCCAAGCCCGCTGCTACCGTGGAGCCCGTTCCCGTAACGGTCTGACCCGGCCTTACCCACAACGATTCACGGCGCTGACCCAACGGGCGCCGAAAGACAAAAGGAGCAAAAATGCCAGAACGCACCGCAACCGTCGCCAGCCGAGTAGGCCTGCACGCCCGCCCCGCCGCCATCTTTGCCGAGGCCGTCGGCGAGTTCGACCTGGACATCACCATCGCCCGTGCAGATGAGCCGGCCGATGAGGCAATGGACGCCGCGAGCATCCTGTCCCTCATGAGCCTTGGTGCCTCGCACGGCGACGTTGTGGTGCTCCGCGCCGACGGTACCGGCGCGGACGACGCCCTGGAGCGCCTGGTCCAGATCCTGGAAACGGATCACGACGCCGAGTAGACAGTTTGACGCCAGCGGCCGCCGTCGCGCCTGTTCCCCACTTGGGAAAGGTACGACGGCGGCCGCTGGCGCTTAAGCGTCTGGCCCCACTCAGCCGAGTTGGGCTGCTTAGCCGCGTTCGGCAATCTCCTTGACGTCCGCCACGAGCATGTCCCACATGCCCTTGGAGTGCTCCGCCGCGTCTTCGTTGGCGTTGTTGTCCTGCGAGAGCGTGAGCGTTGTTGCACCATCCTGGTCCTCGAGGGTCCAGGTGAGCGTGTGGTAATTTTCCGGCTTGTCTTCCTCGCCGCCCAGCGGGCTGAAGTGCGTGTGGACCAGCTTGCGGCCGGGCTCTACCTCGAGGATCTCGCCCTTATCTTCGTAGGGTTTGCCTTCCCACTCGCCACGCCAGGCGATGGGCCCGCCCTCCGTCCAGTCGGTCACCAGGTCCGCGCCGAACATAAATTCCTTCACGGCGGCCGGATCGGTGATGACCTTCCAGACGCGGTCCGCCGGAGCATCAATGGTGATGGTGGATGTGGCCACAAGGTTCCCGGGCATTACCGGGCCTCCTTGGCGGTCAAGAGCAGATATTCCCATTCCATTTGCCATACGGCATCACCGTGGGCCTCGCCAAAGGAATCCGCCAGGTCGGTAAGCGCTTTGTCCAGGGCCTGGGCCTTGTCCTGGTCATCGCCAATGAACTTGTAGACCGAGATGGTGGGACCGTAGTGGGACTTGAAGTACCGCAGGAAGTCCTCCGGCTGGTGGAAACTGCGGATGGCCAGCGTGCGCTTTTTTGCCTGGATACCGGTGATCCTGTCGCCGAAGAGTTCCCGCACGTGGTCCTCGCTGCCCCACAGCGGCGGCGGTTGGGCGCCAGGCGGTGGCGGCGGGGCGAATGGTTTCATGGCCGCAAACATTTGCCCGATGAACCCCTCAGGCGTCCAACTGAGCAGGCCGACAGTACCGCCGGGCTTGCACACCCGGACCATCTCGTCTGCTCCCGCCTGATGGTGCGGCGCGAACATCACGCCCAGGCAGGACGTGACCACATCAAATCCGTTGTCCTCGAACGGCAGGGCCTCGGCGTCTGCTTCCACCCATTCAAGCTCGACGCCGCGATCGGCAGCTTGCCGGCGCCCGGCGTCGAACAACTCCGGAGTGAGGTCGCTGGCCACCACCTGGGCACCCATCATGGCCGCGGGAATGGCTGCGTTGCCAGCGCCTGCGGCCACGTCCAGGACTCGTTGCTTCGGCTTGATTCCGCAGGCATCAACCAGGATGGCTCCAAGATCCTGTACCAATTCGCTGGCCAGGGCCGGGTAATCCCCCGAGGCCCACATGGCCCGGTGCTTTTGCTTCAATGCCCGGTCTGCCTCGTCTACGTCCGCTTTGTCATTCATGGTGGCGCCCCTCTCCTTTGACAGGCTTTTCCCTTGACAGGCTTTGAGTGACAGCACGCTGTCACTCAAAGGGCTGTAATGCGACCCATTGTTGCCGCAGCGGGGCGGGCTGTAAAGCGTCTGGAGCTATGGGCTCACCACGGAAGCAAGCAACCTCAGTGCTTCCTTGTGTTTCCAGAGTCCCGGAATTAGCGTGGAAACCTGACCAGCCAATACGGTGCGACGGCGTCCAGGATTTCGACAGGCACAATCACCGGTGATTGAGCCTGTCGAAATCCCGGTCCCGGGTGAAGGAGGACGACATGCCCGGCAAGAAGAACCCGAGCCTGAAAGATCCTGAACTCTACGAGGAACTGCGCGAGGACGGCGCGTCCAAGCAGAAGGCGGCCCGCATCTCGAACGCGGCCGCCAAGAAGGGCCGCTCCGCGGTGGGCCGCAAGGGCGGGAAGTCCGGCGACTACGACGATTGGACCGTCCCGCAATTGAAGGCCAAAGCGAAGGAAATAGGCCTCACCGGCTACTCCGCGAAGAAAAAGAGCGAGCTTATCTCCGCCCTGCGGAACTCCTAGGCGGCGGCCATCTGCCTCAACGCAGAGTGTTCGCGTCCCGAGTGTTCCCGGACCGCCCGCTCACGGGCCGCCTGCTCACGGGCCGCCTCAAGCACCCTTTCGCGCCCGCGTGGTGGCGGCCTTCGCCGCAGGCTTCGCAGCGGCGGACTTAGCGGCGGTAGATTTTGCAGCGGTGGACTTAGTCGCCGTCGACTTGCTGACGGCAGTGGATGTGGCGGCGGTCTTGGTTCCGGAGGACTTCGCCGCAGCCGTCTTGGTTCCCGAGGCCTTTCCGACGGTTCCGGCGGGAGCCTTCCCGCCGGAACCGTCGGCACCTTCTTCCGTGTCGTCGTCGGCGTCCCCGGAGGCCGCATCCTCAGAGCCCGCATCCTCAGAGGCGGCAGGCTTCCCGCCGCCGCGCTTCCGTTCCAGGCTGCGCTTCAGCGCCTCCATCAGGTCGATGACCTCGCCGTTGCCGCCCTCACCCGCTTCTGCGCCGAACGTTTCGTCGGTATCGAGCGAATCGCCCTTCTCCAGCTTGGCCTCGATGAGCTTTCGGAGCTGCACCTGGTAGTCATCGGTGAAGTGCCCGGGTTCAAAATCGGCGGCCATCGACTCCACCAGGGCGGCGGACATTTCCCGTTCCTGGGCCGAAATCCGGATGGAGGTGTCCAGGGCAGGGAAGCTGGCCTCCCGGACCTCGTCGGGCCACAGCAGGGACTGCAGCACCAGTACGTCGTCCTTGATGCGCAGCGCCCCCAGCCGCGTCTTCTCGCGCAGGGCGAATTGGACGATGGCCACACGGTCCGTATCCTCAAGCGCCCGGCGCAGAAGGACGTAGGCCTTGGGCGACTTGGAATCCGGCTCCAGGTAGTAGCTCTTCTCGAACATCATCGGTTCCAGCTGCTCCGACGGGACAAACTGGACCACCTCGATCTCGTGGCTGTTTTCCGCCGGGATGGATTTGAGCTCATCCTTGGACAGGACCACCGTCCGGCCATCGTCCTCAAACGCCTTGTCAATGTCCGAATAGTCGATGATCTTGCTGCACACCTCGCAGCGGCGCTGGTACCGGATCCGGCCGCCGTCGCCATTGTGAACCTGGTGGAGACTGATGTCGTGGTCCTCGGTGGCGCTGTAGACCTTCACGGGCACGTTGACCAGTCCAAACGCGATGGCACCTTTCCAGATGGCTCTCATCCCTCAAGTGAACATCACCCGCGGCCGGAGGTGAAGACCCATGGCCGGCCCTAAGGAACGCGTCAGGGTGGCGGGGCGGGAACTGACCCTCACCAACCTGGACAAAATCATCTACCCGGAGACAGGCACCACCAAGGCCGACGTCCTGGCCTACTACGCCGCCGTGGCCCATGTCCTGATTCCCGCGGCGGCCAACCGGCCCGCCACCCGCAAGCGGTGGGTCAACGGTGTGGGTACCGCCGGGAAGCCCGGCGAGGTGTTCTTCCAGAAGAACCTGGAGGATTCAGCGCCCGGCTGGCTCCCGCGCGCTGCCATCAAGCACAAGGACCGGACCATCTACTACCCGATGGTGAACGATCCCGCCACGCTCACCTGGTTCGGCCAGATCAATTCGCTGGAAATCCATGTCCCCCAGTGGCAGGTGGACTCGCACGGCAAGCAGCTGAACCCGGACCGCCTGGTGCTGGACCTCGATCCCGGCGACGGTGCCGGGCTGGAGGAATGCGCCGAGGTTGCCAGGCTGGCACGCGCCATCCTGCAGGACGTCGGCCTGGAACCTGTACCGGTGACCAGCGGCAGCAAGGGCATCCACCTTTACGCCGGCCTTGACGGGACGCAGACCTCCGATCAGATCTCGGATTTTGCCCACGAACTGGCCCGCGCACTGGAAGCGGACCACCCGGATCTCGCCGTCAGCGACATGAAAAAGACACTGCGCAAAGGCAAGGTGCTGGTGGACTGGAGCCAGAACAGCGCCGCCAAAACCACCATCGTGCCGTACTCCCTGCGCGGCCGCCTCACCCCCACGGTGGCTGCCCCGCGGACCTGGCAGGAGATCGGTTCCGCCAAACTGCAGCACCTCGACTACAAAACCGTGCTGCGCCGGGTCAAGCCGGGCAAGGACCCGTTCGCCGCCGTCGGCCGCGGTGCCGGGCACCCTGGGGACACGGGGACCCCTAGTGCCAAGCCGGACGACGGCGGCGCGCACGCCCGCCTGGAGCGGTACCGTTCGATGCGGGACCCGGACGCGACGCCGGAGCCGTTCTCCGGCGCCCCAGGGACCGGGGATACCTTTGTGATCCAGGAGCACCACGCGAGCAGGCTGCACTTCGATTTCCGGCTGGAGCACGAGGGCGTGCTGGTGTCGTGGGCCCTGCCGAAGGGCGTCCCGGAATCCGGCGAGAAAAACCGTCTGGCGGTCCAGACCGAGGACCACCCCTTGGACTATGCCACTTTTGAGGGCACCATTCCCAAAGGCCAATACGGCGCCGGCGAAGTCACTATCTGGGACCACGGCACGTATGAACTGGAGAAATGGATCAACGGCCGGGAGGTCATCGCCACGTTGACCGGCGCTGAGGGCGGCGGTCTGCGCGGCACCAAGAAGTTCGCCCTCATCCACACCGGCCGGGGGCAGGGCGGAGACGGCGAAGGGCAATGGCTCATCCACCTGATGGACAAGGACCACCACACCTTTCATCCGCGGAGGGCTCCGGTGGAGGAGGATTCGGAGGGTGACCCTGCGGAAGCTTCGGCGGAGAACGACACTTCCGGGAATGAGCCTGCCGCGGACGATTCCCCGGCCCCGGCCGCGTCTTCCCCACTTCGTGCTGAAGATTTCAGTCCCATGATGGCAACGTCCGGCACCGCCGCCGACCTTCACGGCAGCGACTGGCAGTTCGAGCTGAAGTGGGACGGGGTGCGTGCCCTGCTGGTCGCAGACGAAAGGAAGGTCCGGATCTTCAGCCGCAACGGCATCGACGTCACCGCAACCTACCCCGAGCTTGCGGACCGGACCTGTTGGCCGGAGGGGCCGTTCGTCGCCGACGGTGAGATCATCGCCGTCGGGCCTTCCGGGAAACCTGACTTCGGGCTTCTCCAGGGACGCATGAAACTGACCCGGCCCGGCGACGTCGCGAGGGCCCGTGCAGCAATACCGGTCCGGCTGATGCTTTTTGACCTCCTGTCTGACGGCGGCGACGACCTTCGCCGGCTGCCTTTCGCGAGGCGGCGTCAGCGGCTGGAGGAGTTCCATCACCCGTCGGAGTGTCCCGTGGAGCTGTCCGCCGTCCTGAACGAGAAGATCGAGCACATCCTGGAGAGCGCACAGGAGCTGGGCCTCGAGGGTGTGATGGCCAAACGGACCGACAGCCGCTACGTCAGCGGGCAACGGACCCGGACATGGATCAAGATTAAGCTGCAACAGACCCAGGAAGTCGTGGTGGGTGGTTGGCGGCCGGGCAAAGGCGGGCGGCAGAGTTCGGTGGGTTCGCTGCTGGTGGGTATCCCCGACGGCAACAAGCTGCGCTATGTGGGTCGCGTGGGCAGTGGGTTCAGCATGCGCGAACTGGAGGAACTCCGGCAGAAAGTGGACGATCTGGCGCGCAAGACGTCACCGTTCGACGACGTTCCCCGCGAGGATGCCTCGGACGCCCATTGGGTGACGCCCCGGCTGGTCGGCGAGGTGACTTTCGGGGAATGGACGGGCAGCGGCAAGCTCAGACATCCGGTGTGGCGGGGCTGGCGGCTGGACAAAACCGCTGAGGAAGTGGTGCCGGAGGCATAGCACCTCCACGACGCCCAAATTTTCCTGGGACACGCAAAAGACCTGGCGACGCCCGAATACGGGTGTCGCCAGGTCTTTTGTGTGTCCTCAGTTCAGGTGCGGGTCGCCAACGCGGGTGTTCCTATGACGAGTGCGGCATCTGCGGGCGGCCGGTGCGGTGCACTGCCGTGACTGCAGCTTCGTGGCCCGTACGGCCGTGGTCTGTACCCTGCTCTTTGGGGTGGCGGCGCTTGCCGTTGCCGTCCGGCCAGTGCTGCTCGCCGGCCATCGCCGTGGTCACCGCAATGGTGGCCGGTCCCGGCATGGACTGTGTTTCCATGCCTGCCGCGAGATGGTCCGCGACCTCCGGTTCGATTTTTGATCCAGCATGTTTTTCAGCCATTTTTCTTCCTTCCGCAATGAAATGAAGTGGTTACCAATAGTAGGTCTGGCGTGCTGTCCGGGCGCTGGAATTACCAGCGGACCTTCTTTTCGGCCGGGCCCTGCTTGCCGCTGGCGTGCGTGGGCTTGTGGCTCTTGCCGACGCTCTGCAGCCCGGCGTCGCCGCCGCGGGATTTGCTGGCGAGCATGGACCGCTGCGCTTCGGTCAGCCCGGCCCGGATGCCCTTGGCATCGGCATCGTCCGGCGTGGATTCGGGCTGGCTGGGAGTGTTGTTTTCAGTCATTTGGTGGAACCTTTCTGAGGAGAATCAGTGTGTCTGACGAGATCAGCAGGGACGGGACCGGTGGTACCAGGCCGCAGGCGTCCGCCTACTCAAAAATCAGTGTTCCCATGGCTCAACAATAGGCAGTTTCAGCCTCGGTTGTGAACCCCGGGTTTCTGGCCTGTCCATGGGCCGGGTGGCGGTCTGCGCAGCGGCCGGGACTGCGGCCCGGATGGCCGTGGCGGCTGTCACATTTCCGCGCGAATCAGGGGCAAAATGGCCCCAAAAGTGCGTCGTGAACAAAAAGATTCGGGAACGCTGGGCCCGAATCGCCCGAATCCCAGTGATAACGGGGCGAGAGCAGCCAAAAGAAATCCCTGAATACCGGTGGAAACCCTCTCCGAGGAGGGCACTTTACGGTACAACCCTCTCATTTGCCATGGAATTCGCGTAAAATTGAAAGCCTGCCCGGAGCGGGGCAGCTACAAGTCGCAAGCAAATGACCTCCACAGGAGTTGCCTAAATGCCCACAGACCGAAGCGTAACCGACTCTTCAGCAGGCGTGAACAACGCCAGCGGAACCAATAGCATCGCACCCCAGGGTGCGCGGCAACCAAAGATACTTGCACGGCGCCGGCTCAAAGAGTCCGACGTAAATGTTGTAAACCAGCCCATGCTGAAAAAAGCACTCGGCGGAACCATCGTGGGTAACACCATGGAATGGTTCGACGTCGGTGTATTCGGCTACCTGATCACCACCATGGGACCGGTCTTCCTTCCGGAGGCCGACAAGTCCGTCCAGACATTGTTCCTGCTGGGAACGTTCGCCGCCACCTTCATTGCCCGTCCACTCGGCGGCGTCGTGTTCGGCTGGCTCGGTGACAAGATCGGGCGGCAAAAGGTACTCGCCGCAACACTGATGATTATGGCTGCGAGCACGTTCGCCGTCGGACTGCTGCCCGGATACGCGCAGATCGGCATCTGGGCCGCTGCGCTGCTGGTAATCCTGAAGCTCGTACAGGGCTTCTCCACCGGCGGTGAATACGCCGGCGCCACCACCTTCGTGAGCGAATACGCCCCGGATAAGCGCCGTGGATTCTTTGCAAGCTTCCTGGACTTGGGCAGCTACCTTGGCTTTGCCCTGGGTGCGGCGCTGGTTTCAGTCCTGCAGTTGACCCTTGGCCAGACTGCCATGGAGGAATGGGCCTGGCGCATTCCCTTCCTGGTTGCAGGTCCGCTGGGCCTCATCGCCATCTACTTCCGGAACAAGATCGAGGAATCCCCTCAGTTCCAGGCCACTCTCGATGCCCAGGAATCCATCGGAAAGGCCGCCGCAGCAGCGGACGTGGACGCCGCCAAGAGTCCGGTCGGAATCGTCAAGGCCTACTGGCGCTCCCTCATTGTGGCCATGATCCTTGTTGCCGCGGCCAACACCGCCGGCTACGCGTTGACGTCTTACATGCCGACGTACCTCACCGAGTCAAAGGGCTACGATCCCGTCCACGGAACGCTGCTGACCATCCCCGTGCTGGTCATCATGAGCCTCTGCATTCCCCTGACCGGGAAGCTGTCCGACCGCATCGGCCGCCGTCCCGTGCTGTGGATCGGCGCCATCAGCACCGTAGTGCTGGCAACCCCGGCGTTCCTGCTGATCGGCATCGGCGGCGTCTGGTCCACGCTGGCAGGCCTCTCGCTGATCGCCTTCCCAGTGACGTTCTATGTTGCCAACCTCGCCTCGGCATTGCCCGCGCAGTTCCCCACGGCCAACAGGTACAGCGCCATGGGTATCGCCTATAACTTCGCCGTTGCCATCTTCGGAGGCACCACCCCGTTCATCGTTGCCGCGCTGATCACGGCGACCGGCGATGACATGATGCCGGCCTACTACCTGATGGCCACTTCGGCCATCGGCGCAGTGGCGATCTACTTCCTCAAGGAATCGGCGCAGCGCCCGCTGCCGGGCTCCATGCCCAGCGTGGACACCCAGGCTGAGGCACGCGAGCTCGTTGCCACCCAGGACGAGAACCCGCTGATCGATCTGGACGACATGCCGTTCGAAACCCAGGACATCACCGACGCCTCGGCAGCCTCGGCCGCCAAGGTTCCGGCCGGAGTCTAAGCAACAAACCACAACAGCAAACCGGCCTGTCCGGGCCGTCTTGTAGCCCGCGCTCAAAGGCCCGTCCCGCGCGCTTTCCTTGGGGGAAAGCACGAAGGGCGGGCCTTAGCCGTGCCCGACCCGGCTCGGCCCGGCCCAAACGACGCCCTGTGACCCAGCTAATGGTGACCATTCCGGGCTTCTGCTAATTTTCGAACAAGGGTCTGATTGATGGGAGGTGTTGGCTGTGCGCAGAGTCATGGCCCATGCCCGCACGCTGCATGCGCTGGGCCCGGCGAACAACGACCGGCTCTCGGCCCTACGGGTTGCCCTCAGCGTGGCCGTACCTTCCCTGGTACTCCTGGTCATCGGCCGCCCCGAGCTCAGCATGTACGCGGTATTCGGCGCCCTGACCGGCATGTACGGACGCTCGGAATCCCACCAGCTTCGCCTCAAGCACCAGGCGCAGGCGGCTGTGGTCCTGGTCAGCGGCATCACGGTGGGCGTGTTCCTATCCGTCAACCATGTCCACTCCTGGTGGCTGGTGCTGGTGGAGGCCATACTGGCCGGTGTCGGTTCCCTCTTCTCCGACAAGGTGCGGCTCAAGCCGAACGGACCGTTCTTCGGCATCCTGGCACTGGGCGCCTGCGCCTCGGTCCCGACGAGCGTGCCGTTCCTGACGGCCGTGGTGATCGGTGCAGCCTCGGCCGCGTTCTCGATCCTGGTGGGCTTCGCTGGCTGGCTGCGGGTCCGGGCCTGGCAGGCGGGCGCCATGCGTGATGTTCCACATCTCAGAGGGGAACTCCGGCAGGCCGCGCTGGTGCACGCCGCCCGCTATGTCCTGGCCGTCGGTGCCGCCGGCGCCTGCGGCGTGCTGAGCGGCAGCGGCCACCCGCACTGGGCCATGGCCGCCGCCGCCGTCCCCCTCGCAGGGGCCGACCTGCCCAGCCGCGTCCACCGCGGGATCCACCGCATCGTGGGGACGTTCGTCGGTTTGGCGCTGGTCGCCGTCGTGATTTTCCCGGGGCCACTGTCCCCCCTGCAGTATTTCCCCGGCCACGCCGCCGCCGTACTGGCGCTGCTGGTGATCGCGTTCCAGTTCCCTACCGAGCTGTTTATGGCGCGGCACTACGGCTGGGCCATGGTCTTCTTCACCCCGGTGATCCTGCTTATGACACAGCTTGCCGCGCCCGCGGACCCGGGCCTGCTGGTCACCGAACGCGCGGTGGAGACCTTTGTGGGCGCGCTCGTGGGAATCGCCGTGGTGGTGGCCGTCCGCGCACCGCGGAAGGCTACTGCTTCGGGCGTCGGGGCGGACCGGACGTAAGCCGAGCCGGCAGCACGCGCGAGATGGCGGCCACCAGTTTGTAGCGTTTGGTGGGGATCGAGACGGCCTTCCCGCTGGCATTGTCGGCCAGGCCATCCCGGACCACCCCGTCCGCCCGCAGCCACATCCAGTGCGGGGCCACCGACTTGTCCATGCCCATGCGGTCGTGGAATTCGGTGTGCGTGAACCCGGGGCACAGGGCCGTCACGTGCACGCCTCGCGGTCCATAGGCAAGGTTGGCCCAGCGGCTGAAGCTGACCTGCCAGGCTTTCGCAGCCGAGTAGCTGCCGCGGTTGGCGAAAGCCGCCACGCTGGCCACGTTGATGATCCGGCCGGAATGCCGTTCCAGCATCCCTTGCAGGGCGGCATGGCAAAGCTCCATGGGGGTCTGCACGTGCAGGCGCAGGTGCCGTTTCTCGTCCTCCAAGGAATTGTTTTCGAACGAATGCAGCAGCCCGATCCCCGCATTGTTCACCAGGACTTCAACCGGCTGCGCAGCATCCGTGAGGCGCCCGACGACGGCAGCCACCCCGGCGTCGTCCGTCAGGTCGGCGGGCAGCACCTCAGTGGAAACGCTGTAATCACGCTCGAGTTCATCGGCGATCTGCCGGAGCCTGGCGGCGTCGCGGGCCACCAGCACCATGTGGTGGCCTTCCTGCGCGAGCTGGCGGGCGAACTCCGCTCCCAGCCCAGCGGTTGCCCCTGTTACGAGCGCGGTGGTTGGTGTCTTCATGCGCCCAGACTAGCGGTGTTACGCAGCCGGCGGCTGGTACAGACCGAAGGCCGAGCCCTGGTCGTCTTTGCACAGCTTGAATCTGCCGTACTCCGCCGGGTTGTCCTCCTGGGCCCAGCTCCGTGGCATCCACCGAGCCAGCTGACCCTGGGCTGAGCCCACGGTCCAGCACTCGCAGCGGCCTGCTGCCGGATTCTGCTCCATCATTCCCTTATGCCCCGGGACCGGGCCCGGAATCACGGGCCCACCTGGCCGAAACCCGCGAATGATGGAGCAGAATCCGACGCTACGCGAACCTGGCGAGCGGGTTGGCGAGCCGGCCGGCCATCTGCAGCCCGCCGGACGGGTCCGTGAGGTCGAGCATCTGCTGGTTGTTCCGCAGCTGCAGCCGGTTCAGGCACGACAGATCAAAGTCCGCGGCGAAAAGGTCGTGGCGGGCGAACTGGTCCGCCAGCTCCGGGTTCTCAGCCTGGTAGGCCTGGATGACCCGCGCGGCCGTACCCCAGAACTCCTCCTCTCTGAGTTTCCCGTCCTCCACCAGCAGGGCACCGAGGAAGCGGAAGATGCAGTCGAACACATCCGTGAAGATGGCCAGCACCTTTTCGCCGTCGGGAATGTCCACCTGGATCCGTGATACCTCCTCGGGCATGTCCAGCCTGTGCCCCATCACCACGATTTCCTCGGCGATGTCCTTCATAACTGCCCGCACAGGCACGCCGTCCTCGAGCACCAGGATCACGTTCTCGCCATGCGGCATAAAGGCGAGTTCGTACCGGTAGAGGCAGTGGACCAGCGGGACGAGGTAAACCTCGAAGTAGCGGCGCAGCCATTCGGCGGGCTCCAGTCCGGAGCGCTCGATCAGGGCAGACACCATCGGCTTGCCAGCCGAATCGACGTGCAGCAGGGACGCCATGGTGGCAAGCTGCTGGCCGTCCTCCAGCAGCGGGAGCGGACTTTCCCTCCACAGCGCAGACAGCATCTTCTGGTAGGGCGAACCTTTGGCGGCCGCGGCCTCGTAGTAGCTGTTGTGGTAGCCAATCGCCGCGATCTCGCTGATCATGGCCAGGCCGCGCTTCTGCAGGGCTTCGTCGGACCGGATCAGGTCCTGCAGCCAGTCATTGATGGCGGGGGTTGCCTTCATGTATTGCGGCGAAAGCCCGCGCATAAAGCCCATGTTAAGGACGGACATCGCCGTCTTGACGTAACTCTTGGCGGGCGCGGCCGTGTTGAAGAACGTGCGGATGGACTGCTGGGCCTGATAACTGTCTGCACCGGTCCCCAGGTGGATGATGTGCTGCTGGGCGATTTCGGCAGCGAATGTGACGGTGAGTTTGTTCTCCCACTGCCAGGGATGCACGGGCATCAGGAAGTACTGTGCGGGGTCCACGCCCTGGGCAGCGAATTCGGCGTCAAACGACTGCAGCGCAGCGGAACCGAGCTCGGCCGCCAGGTGGTCGCCGTAGTCCAGTCCGGCGCTGGCAGTGAAGACAGCCTTGCTGCGGTGGACCCCGATCCACTCCAGCCGGACGGGGGCTCCGGTCTCCGGCGCGAACGCCCGGTAGTCGCTGATGCCGAAGCCCAGCCGGCCGTTGTTGGCCACGAAACACGGGTGGCCCTCCGTCATGCTGCGTTCGATGGCCTGGAAGTCGGCTGCGGGGTCGATTCCGCCCGTGACTCCCGCCACGAGTTCTTCGGCGGACGGCTGTCCCAGCCACTGTTTGTAGGAGTGGCCGGCCAACGTGCTGCTGATCTCCTCCAGGTATACCGGTAGCATCTCCTCGCGGATGCCAAGGGTGTCCTTGAACTCGGTGATGAAGCGCAGGGCATCGGGGGCGGCGTCCTCACCGCTGCGCGTGCAGTGGATCGAAGCGGCGTTCACCGACCAGTGCTCCATCTCAAGCACGCGGGCGGTGAACGAGTACGCCGTTGAGCCGTCATCGCTGCGGACCACATACACCGCGGGCTCCTCCGGACCTGTGGCACCCCCGCCGGAGCCCAGGCGCTGCGGCTCCAGGATGCGTTCGTGGAGGAATTCGGCGAGTGCCTTGCGGACCAGGTGGCGGTTGGCCGTGGCCCAGCGCTCGGGTGCGAGGTGGGGAACGGTGTTGGCGGTGCTGTCCGGCCTATCGGCGGCGGCGTCAATGTCGGCGGGGTCAACGACAGCGGGGTCCAGCTCGATGGTCACAGTGATGCTCCTTGGTGGATCGGGGCGGAAAGGTCATGGGAATCGTCTTGAGGGTGGCGCAGGGCTGCGCGGGCTGCGAGGTAGTCCTGGCGTGTGCAGAAACTGAGCAGCGCTTCCTTGTCCGGCAGGTTGACCACCCCCGCCGGCTGGAAGCCCAGCCGCTCGTTAAGCACATGGATCTTGGAGTTTCTGGCGTCTGGTTCCACTACCACGCGTTCCACGCCTGGTTTTTCGAACAACCGCTCCAGTACGGCGTCCATCACCGCGGCCGTGTACCCCGGTTGGGGATCTCCCGACGGCGGCGCCACCAGCAGGTGCATGCCGATGTCGCCTTCCTTCACGGCATAGACCGCGGCCAGCGGCGAGGCGGCCGGCAGGTATTCCTCCATCAGGAAGGCGGGGACGCCGTCGTCGTTGATCCCCAGCAAGGCATGGTGATGCCCCGTTGCCTGGATTTTCGAGTATTCCTCCACTACTCCGTCAACGCTGGCGGACAGCATCCCCCAGAACGACGCGTACGGCTGGGTCACCCAGCTGTGGAGGAGGGGTGCATCGGCAACGGCGTCAACACAGCGGAACGTGAAGCTCACGCGGGCACCTCCACTGTCTGGGCCGGGAGCTGTCCGGCGTTGGGAAAGGCACCCGGCACAGCCGCAGGACTGCCGGGCATGCTTGCCGGCGCGCCGAACTGCTGGAACGCGATGCTGCGCTCCACGGGATAGACCTCGCGGCCTGTGATCTCACGCAGGATGCACGAGTTGCGGTAGGCGGCCATGCCGAGGTCCGGCGTGACAAAGCCGTGCGTGTGCAGCTCGGCGTTCTGGACGAAAATTTCGCCGGGTTCGACGCCGGTGCCGTAGTTGCGTGCCACGGCGAACCGGCCGGCGGAGTCCCTGGCAATCCGGTCCTGGATGCCCGCCAGGAAGTCCGGCTCCCGGTAGGTGTAGCCGGTGGCCAGGACCACTGCTTCGCTGTCCAGCACATAGTCGGAGCCCTGTTCCTCGTGCGTGAGCTGCAGGGTGTGGGAACCGGCGGCCGGATTCCACGCGGCGCCGGTGAGCGATGAGTGGGTCAGGAGCTGGGTGTCCACCATGCCGGAGAGGCTCTTGGTGTACAGGAGGTCGTAGATGGCGTCGATCAGCTCGGAGTTGATGCCTTTGTACAGGTTCTTCTGGCTCTTAATGAGGCCGTCGCGTTGGTCCTGAGGCAGCCCATGGAAGTAATCTACGTACTCCGGCGAGGTCATCTCCAGGGTGAGCTTGGTGTACTCCAGCGGGAAGAAGCGCCCGGACCGGGTGACCCAGTTCAGCTGGTAGCCGTACGTGTCCATGTCCTGCAGGAGCTCGTAGTAGATTTCCGCGGCGCTCTGGCCGCTGCCCACGATGGTGATGCTGCGCTTGGCCTGCAGTTCACTCTTCCTCGACAGGTAGTCGGCGTTGTGGAGGACAAGTCCCCCGCCGCCGTTGGCCGCCGCGTCGACTATTCCGTCACAGGACGCCGGCACATACGGCGAGGTGCCCGTGCCCAACACCAGGCGCCGGGCCAGCAGCACTTCAGGCCCCTCCGGGCCCTCCACCGAAAGGCGGTACACGCCTGCGTCGTACGTTACATCCAGCACAGCTGTGCTAAAACGGACGGACCGCAGCTGGCCGGCCACCCACTGGCAGTACTGGTTGTACTCGGCGCGCAGCGGATAGAAGTTTTCGCGGATGTAGAAGCGGTAGAGGCGCCCGGTCTGCTTGAGGAAATTCAGGAACGAATACGGCGAGGTGGGGTCGGCCAGCGTCACCAGGTCCGCCATGAACGGCACCTGGAGGTGGGCCGGCTCCAGCATCATGCCGGGATGCCAATCGAAGGATTCCCGTTGTTCCAGGAAGACGCCGTCCAGCCCGTCCACCGGCTCACTGAGGGCGGCGAGGCCAAGGTTGAAGGGCCCGACGCCGATGCCGGCGAAGTCGAAAATGCGCGGTTCAGTGGAGGTGCTCATGCGGACACCTCGCTGTTGCTGGCGTTGGCCAGCAGCTGCGCGCCGGTGCGGCGCAGCAGCCCGATGATCTCGCTGATGTCCTCCAGGGTTGCTTCGGCGTTGAGTAGGGTGAACTTCAGGTAGTGCCTGCCAGCCACCTTGGTGCCGGCCACCACGGCCTGCCCGGACGCGAAGACCGCCGCGCGGATGGCCGGGTTGAGGGTATCGGCCGCATCCTCGGAAAGCCGGCCGTGAGCGTCGGTGAGACCGGCATCGGCAAGCGCATCAGCGCCGGTCACACGGGGCCGGTACCGGAAGACCAGCGTGCTGAGCTGCGGGTCGGCGGCGAGTTCAAAGTCGTCGTCGGCCGCCATCACCGATCCCACACGCCCGGCGAGATCGATCGCTTCATCAAACAAGGCGCCAATCGCATCCGCGCCCATGATGCGCAGGGTCAGCCACAGCTTGAGCGCGTCAAAGCGCCGGGTGGTCTGGATGCTCTTGTCTACCTGGTTGGGGATCTCGGCCAGGGCGGCGCTTTCCGGGTTCAGGTAGTCGGCGTAGTAGGTGACGTGCTGGAGCATGGCGCGGTCCCGGACCAGCAAGGCGCTGGAGCTCACGGGCTGGAAGAACGTTTTGTGGAAGTCCACGGTGACGGAGTCGGCCAGGCGGGTCCCGTCCAGCAGGTGGTGGTAACGGCCGGAAACCATCAGCCCGCCACCGTAAGCCGCGTCAATGTGGAACCAGGCACCGTAGGCGCGGGCCAGGGCGGCGAGGTCTGCGAGCGGGTCCACCGCACCGAAGTCAGTGGTCCCGGCGGTGGCCACAACCGCCATCGGAACCAGCCCGGCGTCGTGCGTTTCCGCCATGGCCTCAGCGAGCGCGGCCGGGTCCATCTTGTGGTCCGCGGCGCAGGGGACAGAGATGACGGCGTCGAAGCCCATGCCCAGCATGGACGCGGACTTCTGGATGCTGAAGTGGCTGTCTGCTGATGTGAAGATCCGCAGCTTTTCCAGCAGCGCGGGCAGCCGGAGTCCGGCGTTGGCCGGCTCCTGCCGCAGCCCGGCAACGGCGTGGTTGCGCGCGATCAGCAGTGCCTGAAGGTTGGACTGGCTGCCGCCGGAGGTGAACACGCCGTCGGCTGCAGCCCCCAGCTGCAGCCGTTCGGCGGTCCAGTCGATGAGCCGGCGCTCGATCATGGTGGCCCCGGCGCTCTGGTCCCAGGTGTCCATCGAGGAGTTCACCGCGGACAGGATGGCCTCCCCTACCAGCGCCGGGATCACTACCGGGCAGTTCAGGTGTGCCGCGTACTTCGCATCGTGGAAGTAGATCGCGTCGCCAAGGTAGACGGTCTCAAGCTCCTCCAGGGCCGCGGCGGTGTCCGGGAGCGGCTGGTCCAGGTCAACGGCGCCGATGCGCGCATTCATTTCGGCAGGCCCGACGCCGGTGAAGGGCCGGGTGGTCCGGTCGAGTTTGGTGGCTACGGCGTTGACGCCCTGCAGCACCTGCGCCACGTACCGGGTGGAGTTCCTGGTGTTGAACAGATGGTTGGTGGCAGCGAGGGCCAGCTCCACGCTGGAGCCGAAATCCTGCCCTGGCAGGGTTTCGCCCACCCGATTTTCATCCACGTACATCTCATCAACACGGGGCAGCAGCGGCACAGTGGTCATCCTTAGTTCGACGTTGGGGAGGTGTCTTTAGCAAGGTAAGCCTTACTTAGGTGAACCTTTTCGTCAAACTTTAGTGACTTATTTATCTTAAGCCGCGGGAATACGTGTGTTCTTCGGGTCGCGAGCGCGTCATTGACTGGCCCCGATCGCTAATCGGGTGCAAAATACTCCGCGCGAACGGACACTTGAGGCCCTCCGGAGGGAGTTTCTGGGGACTAAATGATCCGTTCGCGCCGGTGGGAGGGGCTTCAGTGACCGTTCGCGCTAGTTGTCCGGCCAGTCGATGTGCTGTTCGTAGCCCTCGTGGGCGCGGAGGTAGCCGGCAATGAACGGGCAATGCGGGATGATCCGCTTACCCGAAGCCACCACGTCGTCGAGCGCGAAGTGCGCCAACACCTTTCCCAGTCCCTGGCCCTTGAAGTCCTCGGCGGTCTCGGTGTGGGTGAAATCCACGTGTCCGGGCAGGTCCCGGAAGAAGGACTGGACGGCGACCTTTCCACCCACCCGCAGCTCGTAGCGGTGGTGTTCGTCATCCCTGGACAGCGAGACGTCGGGGTTGAACTTGTCCTCTGTGGAAATCATGTTCTCAGTCATGGTTCGACATTGGCACTACTTGGCCCCGCTGGCAATGGCCCGTCAGGCTGGCTGCCATCGCGGTCGACCCGTTCGGCACGGACATCGCCGGGGACGCGTTCCGGCATCCTGCCCAGCAGCAGGACGGCCACCACAAAGCATGCTGCGCCGCCTCCGAGCAGTCCCAGCGTCAGGCCGTTGAGGGCAGCGTCCGCCACCGGAATGAAGACGACGACGGCGGCCGTCACCACCGCGGCGGCGGGCCGGCCGCGGGTGTGGACAGACGCCGTCGGACGTTCCTCAAGGCGACCGAACGCGGCCAGCACCGGGAGCAGGAGGGCGACAACCCCCAGGAGGACGAGCGGACGGGCCCACCACCATTCAGCGGCGCCTGCCACGGGCTTGGGGAAGTCGGTGAGGAGCAGGAGCCCGGACATGGCCACGAGCAATGGCAGGTGCCAGAGGTACACGGTCATGGAGCGGTGGCCGGCAACCACGACCACCGTGCGGACCCAGCGCACGCCGGAAATCCAGCCGAGCCCCGGCCGGAAAAGCTGGAGCGCAGCAGCCTGGGACACACCTAGGAGCAGCAGGCAGAGGTTGGGCGGGTTGAGGTTGACCAGCATGTTTCCGGAGTAGAGACCCAGGCCGGTGACCAGCCCGAGCAGCAGGTTTGCCGCCAGGATGAGCCCAACCAGGCCGGAGCGCGTGAGCATGGCGAGGTGACCGTCGGCCATCAGGAAACCGAGCTGCTGCACGGCGCACCACAGGAAGACAAGATTTGCGTAGGCGAGCATGGGCAGGGCTCCGCGGAAGCAGTCGACGGCCACCACCAGGGCCGCCAAGGCGGCAAACGTCAGCCAGGGCGCGCGGTCATGGAACCGGGCCAGCAACGGGATGTTGAGCTGGGCTGCCAGGTAGGCGGCCAGGAACCACAGCGGCATGCCCGCTCCGGTGGCCATCAACTGGACCACCTGGACGTCCACGCCGAGCAGAAGCGCCGCCGAAAGGCCCAGGAACATCACCGCCAGGAGCGCCGCCGCCGGGCGGATCAGCCGCAAGAGCCGTGCCTTGGCAAACTCGAGGCCGGTTCCGCCAAGGGCCTTCAGCCGCTGCCATGACTGCAGGCCGGTGGTGCCGCCGGTCACGAAGAACAGCGGCATCACCATAAAGATCCAGATCACCGGCACGAACCAGAGCTGATCGCCCAGCGTATTTTCGGAGGTCACGGTGCCGTCCCCTTGCAGGACGGGGCTGACCATCATGCAATGTCCCACCACCACCAGGGCCAGGCAGACGAACCGGACAAGATCGATCACCTGGTCGCGCTGGACCGCCTGCCCACCGTGCGGGGCCTGCCCCTGTTTCTTCACACCACTCACGTGCAGTCCCTACAAGCGCCGATGCTGTTGTTGACTCAATTGTCCGCCCGCCATGCGCTCCCGGCCAGAAAAGAGTGCTCCCGGCGAGGAGCGGGGCACGCGTCGCCTCAGCAGTGTTAGTCAGCCAGTAACGGCCAGCAACCCAAGCACGACGGCGAGCAACGGCGTCGCGCCTTGAGTTGCGGCGGCACGGAGGTACTTTTTCCCACTGAGTGCCAGCACCGCGGCGGCGAGCAGCATGGAGCCGCAGCAGCTGAAGATCAGCGTCCAGCCGACGACCTGCTGCGCCGAAGCGTCGGGGCCAAGCGCCACGCAGCCCACTCCGATGAACGCGCCGATGGCCAGGAACAGGTTGTAGAAGCCTTGGTTGTAGGCGAGGGGTTTGGTGGTCTCGGCGTCGGCCTGGGAGGCGAGGCCGAAGCGCTTCCAAGTGGTCGGAGTGGTCCACGTGAGGGATTCCATAGTGAAGATGTACACATGGAGCACGGCGGCAATGAACGCAAAAAGGAGGGAGACCAGGATCATGTGCTGATCCTAGCCTCCCCACTCACCTGCACCCCGGAGTTTTTGTCCAGATAATGCGAGTTGCGCGCCTGCGAAGTCGCTTTAGCTGAACAAAAACTCTCAGCGGGTGAGCATGCCCAACGCCGACGTGGCGAATTCCCTGGCCGAACTGTTCCAGTGGCCCAGCCGGCCCTGGAGGTCTCGCCGTCGGCCCGGTGCGCCGGCAGCTGTTCCTGGAGCGTGGACAGCACGCCGAATGGACTGCGTTCCGGTGGGGTCGTCGTCGGGCCAAGATGTCTGACATCTAACATTTCAAATGAGTGTGGGACAGGACATAAAAACGCGCAAGTAGACTTGTCAGACATATCTGGCGGCTGCGGCAAGGGGGACATATGGCACGGAAATCACTGGTGGGCGTTGTTGCAGACGAACTCCTGGACCGGATCATTGCCGGGGACTTTCCGCCCGGAACCAGCGTGCCCGGAGAGCTTGACCTCAGTGCCAGGCACGAGGTGAGCCGGATGACCGTGCGCGAGGCCATGAAAACCCTGGAAGCGCAGCGGATCCTCAGCGTGGAACGCGGCCGCGGCACGTTCGTTAACCCGCTGAACCGCTGGGCTTCGCTGGAAGCTGTCCTGCGGGCCGCGTCGGAGGGCCAGAACGAAGCCGCCGCCTCCGTTCAGCTCATTGAACTGCGCCGAATGCTGGAAACCGGGGCGTGCGAACTCGCGGCCGCCCGGATCAGCGACGCAGACGTCCAGGCGCTGTTCGGCCATGTAGCGGCGATGCGCGCCGCCCATGAGATCAACGACGTTGCCGCCTTTGTGGAGGCTGATCTGGCATTCCATGACCTGATCCTGCGCGCCTCGGAGAACGTTTTTGTGGCGGTCCTTTTCGCGCCACTGCACCGGGTGCTGGAAACGCGCCGGGCCGAAACATCGGCAGTGCCAACCATCCAGGAGCACGCTATCGGGCACCACCAGAACATTGCCGAGGCGCTGGAATCACGCGATCCGGGCCGGTCGCGGGAAGCCATGGACCTGCACATGCAACAGACCCTGGATGACCTCAAGAATTTGGTCCTCGAAGCTCCCTGACCAGCATCCACTCCGCAGCATTGGGTCTGGCCACGCCTGAGAAGTGCCACTAGTGTTCAAGGACGGCCCGCAACCGGGAATCGAAGGCGATCACGAGGAGCGAAGTTGTCCAACCACACGTACAGCATTACTGAAATTGTCGGCACCTCCGAAGAAGGCGTGGACGCTGCCGTCCGGAACGGGATCGCCGAGGCCGCCAAGACCCTGCGCAACCTTGACTGGTTCGAAGTGAAGGAAATCCGCGGCCACCTCGAAGACGGCAAGGTTGCCGACTGGCAGGTGCGGATCAAGCTCGGTTTCCGACACGAAGGCTGACCCTTCCAAGATCTCAGCAGTGATGGCCGCGTCCTTTGGGCGCGGCCATCACCGTTTAGCCTGTTTAGCTTCTGTTGGACGGGACGATGCCGCCTGCGCGCCCGATGCCGCACGGTGGCGCCGGCTGCTGCTGGCGGCAGTAGCCTGCCCATTACTCCCGGTTTTCGGGGACCGCGGCCGGCGCCTCGGCCGCAAATTGCGGCGATGGAGACGTACGCTGCCGGCGGACCGTGTGGCTACGCGGTGCCCTGCCCACCATTGGCGGAAATGTTCGCTGTGGACGGCGAGTTCGCCGACCAACTGGTTGGCCTGCGGGTCGTTGGGATGCCGGCCGACATCCACGCGGAGGGCACCAGTCGCTTCGGCGGCCACACACCATGGCCGGGATGTCCTCCACCGATTCCAGGAGGTCCATCATGTGCGCGTGTTGGCCCGTGTCCAGCAGGAGGGCGCGGGACACGGAGTCCAATACCGAGCGCCACGGGTGGATGCTCCTCCCCTGCTCCAGGCGGATGTAGTAGTCCGCGCTGACACCTGCAAGCCGTGCCACCACTTCACGCCGGAGACAAGGAACCCGGTGCGCGCCGGAAGTGGCTTCCGCCCCCCCGCATCTTCCGGACTCAGCCGGGACCGCATGGCCTTCAGGAATTTTCCGAACTCGGCACTCTGACCCATGCCCCCTATTCTGCACGGCCCTGGCAGGCACGTCTTACGACGAGGGTAGGACTGCCCGTCCGAGGAAAAACAGGGACACGGTCAAGGACTGACTATCGGCGCGAAAGTACATAGGCTCGTACCGGAGCAATTCCCGAAAGCGGTTTCCAGCCGGACATCCCGCGCCAGGAACCACCCTTCAGCGCTACGAGGAGTACCCATGTCAGAAATCTCGCTGAACAACGGCGTCACCATCCCCCAGCTCGGCTTCGGCGTTTTCCAGGTCCCGCCGGAAGACACGCAGCGGATCGTTGAGGATGCCCTGGCAGCCGGCTACCGCCACATCGACACCGCCGCCGGATACCGCAACGAAGCAGGCGTTGGAGCGGCCATCGCGGCCTCGGGCATTCCGCGCGAGGAAATCTTCGTGACCACCAAGCTCCGCAACGGCGACCACGGCCGGACCCGGGACGCATTCCAGGACAGCCGCGAGGCGCTGGGTCTTGAGTCCGTGGACCTCTACCTCATCCACTGGCCGGTTCCGTCGCAGGGGCTCTACGTCCAGGCATGGAAGGACCTGGAGATCCTGTATGCAGCCAAGGAGATCCGTGCGATCGGCGTCTCGAACTTCCTTTCCGACCACCTGGACACCCTGCTCGAATCCACGGAGGTGGTACCCGCGGTGAACCAGATCGAGCTGCACCCCAGCTACCAGCAGACCGAACTGGCCGCCAAGAGCCGCGCCCTCGGGATTGGTGTGGAGGCCTACAGTCCGCTGGGCCAGGGTGCCGACCTCAACGGAAACGCCGTCACCGCCGTCGCGCAGGCGCACAACGCCACCACGGCGCAGGTGGTCCTGGCTTGGCATCTGGCCGCCGGCACCATCGTCATCCCCAAGTCGGTTGACTCGGCCCGGATGCGGGAGAATTTCGCGGCCGCGTCCCTGACGCTGACCGCCGACGAACTCGCCTCCATCACCGCCCTCGAGCGGGGGGCGCGCATCGGTTCCGATCCCGCCGTCGCAACTTTTACGCAGCTGTAACATGCAGTACACGCACCTGGGCCGTTCGGGCCTGAAAGTTTCCCGGCTTTGTCTGGGCACCATGAACTTCGGCCCGCACACCGACGAGGCTGACGCGCACCACATCATGGATTCCGCCCTGGACGCCGGCATCAACTTCTTCGACACCGCCAACGTTTATGGCGGAAGCGGTCACCACGGCTGGACCGAGGAGATCATTGGCCGCTGGTTCGCGAAGGGCGGCGAGCGCCGTGAACGGACCGTCCTGGCCACCAAGCTCTACGGCACCATGACTGACCGCCCCAACGAGTCCAAGCTGTCCGCACTGAACATCCGCCGCGCCCTGGATGCCAGCCTGAAGCGCCTGCAGACGGAGTACATCGACATCTACCAGTTCCATCACATTGACCGGGACACTCCCTGGGACGAGATCTGGCAGGCCATCGAAGTGGCCGTTCAGCAGGGCAAGATCCTCTACTCCGGCAGCAGCAACTTCGCGGGCTGGCACATCGCCCAGGCACAGGAAGCCGCCCGCCGCCGGAACTACACCGGGCTAATCAGCGAGCAGTCCATCTACAACCTGTTCCGCCGTGAGGTGGAGCTGGAGGTCGTCCCCGCGGCACAGCAGTACGGCTTGGGCCTGATCCCGTGGTCCCCGCTCCAGGGCGGACTGCTGGGCGGCGTTCTGAAGAAGGAACGCGCCGGCGTCCGGCGCACCGAAGGACGCCCTGCAGAAACGCTCAAGAAGCACCGGGACCAGATCCAGCAGTTCGAGGATTTTGCGGACAGACTGGGGCACGAACCCGGCGACATCGCGCTCGCCTGGCTGCTTCACCAGCCTGCTGTCACAGCACCGATCGTGGGACCGCGCACACAGGAACAGCTCGACGCCGGCATCCGGGCGTTGGACGTCACGCTCGACGCCGACGGCCTCAAGCGGCTCGACGACATCTTCCCGGGCCACCGCCCGGCACCGGAGGACTATGCATGGTGAATCCCTTGGATGCGGCGGCCGACACCGTGGCACCACAGAACATCCTCTTCCTCGGTGGCACCGGGGTGATCAGCGCCGCAGCGCCGGAACGCGCCGTCGCACTGGGACACCGGGTGACCATCCTCAACCGCGGCCAATCCGGCAAGCCAGCACCGGCTGGTGCGGAGGTCCTGCATGCGGACATCCGCGACCAGGACGCAGTGCGGGCGGTGCTGCAGGGCAGGGAGTTTGACGGCGTCGCGGACTTTATTGCCTTCACTCCGGATCAGGCGCGGTCCAGGGACTGCTCGGCCGGCCGCAGGCAGCGGGCGAGAGCTACACCATCACGTCGGATGAATACCTGCCCTGGAACCAGATCTACGGCCTGTTTGCGCGGGCGGTGGGGTTGCGTCCATGTGCCCTCGGAAACCATCGCCGCGCACAGTCCCCACCTGGGGCCAAGCCTCCTGGGCGACCGCGCCCACTCCGTAGTTTTCGACAACGCCAAGATCAAATCCTTGGTGCCTGGCTTTGCGGCCGCCATTCCCTTTGCGGACGGGACCCGGAAAATAGTTGACTGGCATGACAGCCACCCCGAACTGCAGGTGGTGGACCAATCGTTCATGGATCTGAGTGATCGGCTGATCAGGTGGGCGCGAAGGGCAGCTGACTGACGGCACGGCCGCTGCGCCTCCTGTGGCGCCCCGGCGCTAGGCCTTTTCAACCCACTGGGCCCGCCCTTCGGGCGCCTCGAAGGCTTCGCTCCAGTAGGCCGTCTCCTTGGCAATCCTGCCGTCCCGGAATTCGAAGATGAACACCGTTTCGTACTGTGGCCCGTTGTAGTCCAACAGGGCCTCGGCCACTACCAGGTTCCCGCCGCTCAGCATGTGGCGTGGCGTGATGGTGGGGCAGCTGCGGGAAGGCGTTGTAGATTCCCCGCCGGTTTCCGTGCCGCGAACAGCTTCCCCGGATTGCAGCCAATGCATCACGGCGTCGTCGTGAAACAGTTCGTCCATGACCTCAATGCGGCGGTCGTTGATGCATGCGATCAGCCGGTTGACCACGTTCTCATTAGCGTTTGTTTCAACCACGATGTTGACCTGTGTACTCGACGTTTTAGGGTCCGCTAATCCTTGCATTGTGCTCCTTAAATCCGTCATGCACCACGGGACTAGCCTCTCTCCAGGGTCTGTGCGGTCCTGCCCAGTTGCTTTTGGCCAACCAGCCGACATGCCGTGGCTCGGCGTAGTTTGCCGGCTTCGGAGTGGAGCAACCGGGCGGGAACGCACGCACGGCCGCGTAATCGATCTGAGCCTCCCTGCAGGTCCTTGCCAGACCAATCGAATATCGATAGCCCTGCATTGTTATTCGATACCCCAGAAGTATCCGACGTGGCACGAACAGCACTCGACCACCAGGCCGGAAATATTCCGGCATTCGAAGGTTAGGAAGGCGAAAGCACGGCAGACTGTTGAAATGACACTCTCACCGCTCATCACGCTCAATGACGGCTACAGCATCCCGCAGCTGGGGCTCGGCACCTGGCCGCTGGACGACGAACAGGTGACCGCCGCCGTCGTACATGCCCTCGAAGCCGGGTACCGGCACATCGATACGGCAGTGAAATACGGCAACGAGGAAGGCGTCGGGAACGGCATCCGCGCAGGCGGCGTGGACCGAAGCGAGATCTTCGTCACCACCAAGCTGGACGGCCAGTTCCAAGGCGAGGACCGCGCAGTGGCGGGGCTGGAGGGGTCGCTGACGCGCCTGGGGCTGGACTACGTGGACCTCCTGCTGATCCACTGGCCGCTCCCTGCGCGTGATGATTTCGTCTCGACGTGGAAAACGTTCGAGCGGCTGCAGGCGGAGGGAAAAGTCCGGTCCATCGGTGTCTCCAACTTCAAGCCAGCGCACCTGGAACGGTTGCTGGCCGAAACCGACGTGGTGCCTGCGTTGAACCAGATCCAGCTGAGCCCGGCGATTACCCGCGAGGCGGAACGTGAGTTCCATGCCGGGCACGGAATTGTCACCGAATCGTACAGCCCGCTGGGCGGGTCAGGGTCCAACCTACTGACCGCCCCCCTCCTTGCGCAGCTGGGCGAAAAATACGACAAGACGCCAGCTCAACTGGTGCTTCGCTGGCATATAGAGCGGGGACTTGTAGTTATTCCAAAATCTGGAAATCCCGAGCGGATGCAGGAAAACCTGGACATCTTCGACTTCTCCCTGGACCGGCAGGATCTCGCGGAACTTGCCATCCTGGACGAGGGGCCCGGCGCCGGCAACGATTCGGACACGGCAGGGCACTGAGAGGGCCCGAACAGGCTTTCCAAGGAGATTCAGAGTGGCGAAAAGAAAGTAAGCATGATTAGTATTGGGGCAGAGGGATGAAGCGTGCCCGGCATCCGGGCACCTCCCTGATGTAGGAAGAAGGAACGAAAAATGGGTTTCTTTGCATTTTTGATTCTTGGCCTTATTGCCGGCGCGATCGCTAAGGCGATCCTTCCGGGCAGGCAGGGTGGCGGCTGGATCATCACCCTCATTCTGGGCGTTGTCGGGGCATTCCTCGGCGGCTGGCTCGGCGGCCTGCTTTTCAATGCGCCGCTGCAGGAGTTCTTCTCACTGCAGACCTGGCTGCTCGCGATCGCCGGCTCGATCATCGTGCTGCTGGTTTACAGCATGGTCACGAAGCGCAGCGTCCGCAGCTAGCTTCGTCACCGGCATGAATACCGGCCCTGGGACAACATCCCGGGGCCGGTTTTCTTTCCCCCGGCCAAGCGGATCGGGGACCGACACCTTCTGAACGAGCAGGAGTTCACTATGAAATCAAAACTTCTTTTGGGTATTGGCATCGCGGCGGGTTACGTCCTGGGATCGCGGTCCGGCCGGGCAGCCTACGACAAGCTCAAGGCCAGGGGGGCGAGCATCTGGGACAGTAAGCCGGTCCAGGACAAAGTCAGTGCCGCCGCTGAGGCCATCAAGGAGAAGGCTCCCGACGTGGCGGACCAGCTAGGTGAGGCCGCGCGCCGGGCGGGCACAGTCATCGGCTCAGCCGTCCACCGCGACGCCGCGTCCGGTAACAGAAAGTCCAAAGCGTCCGACGCCGGCACCTCGGTGAGTGCCTCCGGCCCCGCTGCAGCTGGCAGCGCTCACGTTCCCGCCCACAGCACGCATCCGGAAACGGTGAACCTGGGGACTTCGGACGTTGAGTCCGACCCCGCGTTCAACGACAACCAGGGCCAGGACTGGTCCGGTGAAGGCGGCGCCACTCCTGCCGGCGCAGCTACGAACGTTGATCCCCGACGGGAATGATCCGGGTATTTCCCCGGCTCGTTACGCCCAATCCGCCCCGTGACAGGGAACCGGGTTGGAACTGTGCTAAAAATAGTCGTTGCTGGCCGCCGCGCTCCTTGGGGGACGCGGCGGCCAGCGTCGTTTCACGTCAAGGCCACATGCCGGCTCAGGTGACCAGCTCGGCAGCACCGAACGACACGCTGAACTGAACGCACCACAGGTCAACTGACGGGTACTTCGACAGATCCACGTCGGCGGGAATCTGGTAAACCTGATTGCCCTGATTTCCCTTGATCAGGCCGAGGTCGTAGTAATCAGCGGAGTCGGCGGTGAACCACCCGGCCGTCCCTTCCACCACGTGAGCGGCACTTAACCAGACGTGCACGTCCGGACCATTGGACGTATCCAGGTTTTCGAGTGTGAGGAGCCTGGCACCGTCAGGCTGCTGGACGATCCGGACGGTTCCCGTGGTCGTGTGTTCATGGCTGGTCAGAGTACCCGCGGCAAGCTGCATGGGGCCTGCAGGCAGGGGTGCCGAAGTCGGAGTCGGAGTCGGCGCAAGGGGTGTGGGCGTTGGCGGTGTGGGCGTAGGCGGTGTCGGTTGTGCTTGCGCGGGACCGCTGGCCACGATGGGGAGCTGTTCATCCACCTTCACGTCCACAAAGAGGAGCCAGGGCTTGAACAGCACAAGTCCAATCACCAGTCCTACCGCTGCAACGGCCGCCGCAGCCATGATCCAGGCCCGGCGTCGGTTTGGAGTTTGCTTTCCGCTCATGGACTTTCCGCTCATGGCACCATCGTCCGCGTATCCGATGTCCGGTGCAACGGACCAGCCGTAACCGAGCTTGCGGCCTTTTGGGGCGACGGCCGCAGTACGGGCATAAATGTCGCACCCCCTTGGCAGAGTGTTCCTATGGAAGCTCTGGGCGATCAGCTTGCGCGGAACGGCGCCGACTGCGCCCGTATGGTGGGAACCGCCCCCAAATCCTCGCCACCATCAACGACCAAGACCTCCTCCCCCACCACCGAGCCGCAGCCAACGGCACAGCCACGGACGCCGGCACAGGCGCTTGGCACTGGCACTGGCACTGGCGTGAGCACAGACGCGGGCGCGGGCAGCTTCACGTTCACCGGGCGTCGCGGCCACCACCGTGCGCAAACTCGCCTGCGACGCCGACATCATCCCCGTCCTGCTCGGCACCAGCGGCGAAATCCTGGACCTCGGCCGCAAAACCCGGCTCTTCACCCCCGCCCAACGCCTCGCCCTGACCGCCCGCGACCAAGGCTGCACCTTCCCCAACTGCGCCTTCCCAGCCCCTTTGTGCGAAGCCCACCACATCACCTACTGGTCAGAGCACAGCCCCACCAACGTTGGCAACGGAGCCCTGCTCTGCTCCCATCACCACCACCTCATCCACAAAGAACAATGGACCATCCACACCCGCAACGGCGTCCCCTGGTTCACACCCCCACGCCATATCGACCCCACCCAAAAACCCCAACAAAACCACTACTTCAAACCACCTCCCCCGCCGCCGCAGCGCGAATAGACGCTGCCACAGCGCGAATGGGTAGCCGCCGCTGCAGGAATCGATACCTGCCGGCGCGCCGTTCTAACCAGCCCGTCCGACTACGACGGTGCCGTCCAGTTCTTCCGAGCGGACGGTCCTGGCCACGAAGCCCGCACTCGCCAAGATCGACGCCGTCCCTGCGGCCTGCCGCTCGCCGGTTTCGATGATGAGATTTCCGCCTGGTCGCAGCCATTCGTTAGCCTCCGCAGCGACGCGGCGGTGGAATTCGAGTCCGTCAGCGCCGCCGTCGAGCGACCACAACGGTTCGTGCTCGCGTGCCTCGTGCGGCATGGTGTTGATCGCGCCCGTCGGGACATAAGGGGCGTTGACCGCCAGGACGTGAATCTTCCCCTTGATGGCGGGCGGCAGTGCATCGAACAGGTCCCCCTGGTGTACCTCACCACCCACACGGTCAATGTTCCGACGGGCGCAGGCCACCGCAGCCGGGTCAATGTCCGCTGCATGGAGCTCCAGCCCCGCAATCCGGAAGGCGATGGCAGCACCCACTGCACCGGACCCACAACAAAGGTCCACAACCATGGCGGGCTCCGAACCATTCCAGCGCTCCCGCATCGGGTCCGCCGAGAGCAGGGCTGCGGCCTCATTCACCAAAAGCCCGGTGCGGCGGCGCGGAACAAAAACCCCGGCATCGAGCTCAATCCGGAGTCCGCAGAACTCTGCCCAGCCGAGGATGTGCTCCAGGGGATACCCGGCAACGCGCCTTTCCACCGCCGAAGCGATCTGGGCCGGGCCGGACACTGCGGTCAGGAGAAGCTGGGCTTCCTCCTCCGCAAAGACGCACCCGGCCGAGCGAAGCCGCTCAGCGATCCCCAAAAGGGACTCAACATGAAATTCAGTGGCTGACATAGGTAAACCTTTCCGCGATCTGATGGGCGCCGAGCGCCATCGCCCGCCTCTGAATGTACGCGAAGGTAGCCTCTGGCGGCCTGTCTCAAAAGACTGGATTTATTCAGTGCAAGCGCTTACAGTGTGCCGTGGTTCACATGGCGATCGTTCCCTGATGGCCTGCGCGAACCGCACATCTGACCGCCAACTGACGCCACCACACTCGCATCTCCACAGCACCCTGTACAGCATCGCCGCTACCAGGAAGGTCTCCTGACGTGAAAACACGCACCCGCAGAGGCTCAAACCAACGCCTCAACTACCCGATAACATCATGGCTGGGACTGCTCGCAGCAGCCGTGGCCGTGTCGACTTCCGTCCTCCCTGCGCACGCGGCGCCGGGCCCGAAAGACCCGGGGTCGTCGTCGGCCCTTCACTCGCTCCGCGCCCCGGTGACGGACGAGAATTTCTACTTTGTGATGGCCGACCGATTCAGCAACGGGGACACAACCAATGACGACGGCGGCTTGGGTAACAACGCCATGATGTCCGGCTTCGATCCCACGAAAAAGGGCTTCTATAACGGCGGCGACCTGGCCGGACTGCTCGACAAGATCGATTACATCCAGGGTCTGGGCACCACGTCCATCTGGCTCACCCCCAGCTTCAAGAACAAGGCGGTTCAGCCCGAGGACAATTCGGCCGGCTATCACGGCTACTGGATCACCGACTTCACCCAGATCGACCCCCACCTGGGCACCAACGACGAGTTGAAGGCCCTCATCGACGAAGCCCACTCGCGCGGCATGAAGGTGTACTTCGACATCATCACCAACCACACCGCGGACGTGATCGGCTACGAAGAGGGCGCCCGCAAGACCTACGTTTCCAAGGACGCCGAGCCATACAAGTCGGCTGCCGGCGACGAGTTCGATGACCGCGACTTCGCAGGGTCGAAGGATTTCCCGGAGCTTGATGTCAAGACGTCCTTCCCCTACGTTCCCGTTCTGGACCCGGCGGAACAAAACCTGAAAGTTCCCGCCTGGCTGAACGATCCCACGCTGTACCACAACCGCGGCGACACCACCTTCGTAGGCGAAGACTCCTACTATGGCGACTTTTTCGGATTGGATGACCTCTTCACCGAGAACCCCAGAGTGGTGGACGGCATGGAGGAGATCTACAAGACCTGGATCGGCGATTTCGGGGTGGACGGCTTCCGCATAGACACCATGAAGCACGTCAACAATGAGTTCTGGCAGGAATTCGGCCCGGAGGTGCTCACCTACGCCAAGGCGCAGGGCAAGGACGAGTTCTTTATGTTCGGCGAAGTCTTCGACACGTCCAAGTCGTTCACCTCGCAGTTCACCACCCGCAACCAGATGCAGGCCGTGCTGGACTTCCCGTTCCAGGACGCCGCCCGCAACTTCGCCTCCAAGAGCCAGGACACCCGCTCCCTGCAGACCTTCTTCGCCGGCGACGACTGGTACACCGACGTCGATTCCAACGTCTACCAACTCCCCACCTTCCTGGGTAACCACGACATGGGCCGCATCGGCAGCTTCATCGCGGCCGACAACCCGGGGTCAACCGACACGGAGCAGGTGGCCCGCGACCAGCTGGCCCACGAGCTGATGTACTTCTCCCGCGGAAATCCGGTGATCTACTACGGCGACGAGCAGGGCTTCACCGGCCCGGGCGGTGACCAGGACGCACGGCAGACGCTCTTCGCCAGCCAGGTGCCGGAGTACCTCGACGACGACCTGCTGGGCACCGATGCCACGCACGCCACCGACAACTTCAACGCCGATCACCCGCTGTACGCCAAGATCAGCCAACTCGCCGCCCTGGCCAAGGAGCACCGGGCCCTGCGTGACGGCGCCCACCAACACCGCTACGCCTCCGAAGGGCCCGGGATCTACGCCTTTTCCCGCACGGACGCGGAGGACCAGCGCGAGTACGTGGTGGCCCTGAACAACAGCGAGCAGCCGCAGACCGCCGAGGTTCCTACGTACATCGGCAAGCGCAATTACACACGGATTTACGGCACCGGCGCAGGCGAGGTGAAATCCTCCGCGGACGGCAAGCTGACGGTCACCGTCCCCCCGCTCTCCGCCGTTGTCTACCAGTCATCGGGCCGCATTCCGCACTCCAAGGCGGCTCCCGCCGTCGCGCTTCAGGAACCTGCCGCGGCACCTGCGGACAACGGCCGGATCAGAGTAACGGCCGACGTCGGCGGGACTTCGTTCTACGAGGTCACCTTTGAGGCCAGGACGGCGGGCGGTGGCTGGGCGCCGATCGGCACCGACGACACCGCGCCTTACCAGGTGTTTCACGACGTCGCCGCCTTGGATGCAGGCACCGTCCTCGACTACCGCGCCACAGTGCTGGACAATGGGGGCCACAGAGCCACCAGCCAGTCCCGGACGACGGCGGTTCCGGCACCGGTCCTGACCATGCAGAAACCTGTGGAAGGCAGCAGCGTGGAAGGGTCAGTGGAGCTGAGCGCCACCGCAGATCCGGAGAAGTCCAGTCATGTGGTGTCCTTCGAGCGCAGCATCGCCGGCGGCGAATGGACCGCCTTGGGCTCTGATGACTCGTCTCCGGTGTACTCGGTGACCGATGACCTAGCAGCCCTGGACCTCGACGACGGCACCCTGGTCCAATACCGCGCCACCATGACCGGCCCCGGCTTCAGCGTGGCCAGCGAACCGCGGACGGCGACGGTGGGCGCGGCTCCGCAGCCGGATTCGGTGACCGTGGCCGGGTCGCTGAACTCCGAGCTGGGTTGCCCTGCGGATTGGGACCCGGCCTGCCCAGCAGCGTTCATGACCCTGGACCCGGCGGACACCATCTGGCGGCTGACTGTGGACCTGCCGGCCGGGCAGTACGAATACAAGGCCGCGCTCAACGGCAACTGGGACGTGAACTATGGCGCCGACGGAGTCCTCGACGGCAGCAACATCGTGTTGGATCACCCTGGCGGGGCCGTCACGTTCCGCTACGACATCAGCACGCAGGTCCTCAGCGCCGGGTACGCCTCACAACAGCCGCAGGCGGTTTCGGCCGTGGGAAGCATGGGGTTGGAGCTTGGCTGCGCGGATGACTGGCTGCCCGGGTGTGACCAGGCCCAGTTGACCCTGGACCCGGCAACCCTGGTGTGGAAGCTGACCGTGCCGGACCTGCCGGCGGGCAGCTACGAATTCAAGGCGGCTTTGGATCGTTCCTGGAGTGTCAGCTACGGGGTTGGCGGAGCATCCCCTGGTGCCAACATTCCGTTTGAGCACGACGGCGGAGCGGTCACCTTCCGGTACGACCACTTCACCCACCTGCTCACGGCGGGTTAGGGCCCAGCACTGCGTACATCGCGATGCGGGGTGCCGGCGGTCGTTCCGAGGTTTCGGAACGCCGCATGGTGACCCCGCTTTGCGGTGTGCCAGTTACTCCGGCAGCAACCCTGACGGGTACCCGGCCTCCGGACCGGCGCTTCCTCCCATAGCGGCGACCAGCCGTTCACGCGCCCGCCCAAGGTGTTCGTCCAGCAGTTCAGCTGCGGCCTCGCCTTGGCCGCCCTCTATCAGTTCAAGGATTTTCTGGTGTTCGGCCAGAATCAGTTCCGTGTCCAGGAGGTGCAAGGACTGGACCCGGACCATGCACAGCCGCACCTCACCCACAAGCGAGCGGTACATCCGGCTGATGCGCTCATTGCCCACTGCGTCGATCAGACTTGTGTGGAAGCGCATGTCAGGTTCCACGACGTCCAGTGGTGCGCCCGTCTTCACTGCCGCGATGTCGCGGTTGGCCTGAACAGCCTCTTGCGGCACGTCTTTCGTGCGCGCCAACCGGCGGAGTACTTCGCTTTCCAGATATGCACGCGCCAGATAGATGTCCCGCACTGATTCCGGCCCCAGTTCCACCACTCGTGCGGTCTTGTGCGTGCCCCGGTCCAGCAGCCCCTCCGCGACGAGCTTCTCGATCGAAGCCTTGGCGGTGGGACGTGCCACTTCATAGGACGTGGCGACGTCTGTCTCAGTGAGCGCCTCGCCGGAACCCAGCTCACCCGAGAACACGCGGCTCCGCAGATCCGCAGCGATCGCGTCCACGATTGAGACTGCTGCAATGCGGCCGGCCATGCACACTCCCTCTCCAAGTCTTATCCCAATTCCCCTAATCTTGCCAGACAAATCAACACATACACTTGACCTACATGTGTACTTGTTAGACAATCTAAAGGCGCCACGGTGTTGTGACGCCTAACACAATCTGGAGACATATGTTTCAGCAGATCCTTGACCCCATTGCCGGGTCCCTAGTGATTTCGGCGCTTTGCGCGGCACTTCCCCTCGTCCTGCTCTTCGTTCTGCTCGGCGTTTTCAAGGTCAAGGCACCCAAGGCTGCCCTTGCCAGCCTCGCCCTGTCCCTCGTTCTGGCCATCGTTGGCTGGCAGATGCCGGTCAACCAAGCCTTGAGCGCCACCGCGGCCGGCATCTTCTATGGCCTGTTCCCCATCCTGTGGATCCTGGTCAACGCGCTGTGGATCTACCGGCTCACCGTGGCCACGCCCTGGTTCGAAGTGCTGGGGCGCACCATCCGTTCCATCTCGAACGACCTCAGGATCCTGTCCATCCTGATCGCCTTCTGCTTCGGCGCCCTGCTGGAATCCCTGGCCGGATTCGGCGCGCCTGTGGCGATCTCTGCCGCCATGCTGATGGCTGCCGGAATGAAGCCCTTGAAGTCGGCCATTGTGTCGCTGCTCGCCAATACCGCTCCGGTAGCCTTCGGCGCGATGGCCGCGCCGATCATCGCCCTGAACGGCGTCACGGGCCTGCCGCTGAATGAGCTTTCTTCAATGGCCGGACGCCAGACGCCGTTCATCGCCCTGATCGTTCCGCTTCTGCTGGTGTTCATCGTGGACGGCCGTCGTGGCGTGAAGCAGACCTGGCCCGTGGCCCTCGTGGCAGGCGTCGCCTTCGGCGCGGCGCAGTTTGTAACCTCCAACTACTTCGCCGTGGAACTCACCGACGTTGTGGCCTCCGTCGTAACTGTGGCCGCCGTGCTGCTGATGCTGAAGGTGTGGCAGCCGAAAGAAACCGTCGGAATGGGAGGCGCCGTGGAGGCCGCGGAGGAAGCAGCGCAGGCAGCTGCCGTCGGCGCCCGCGCAGGTGCAGGCGCCGGTTCAGCCGCTTCAGCCGGTTCAGCGAGCGGAGCAGGCTCCGCCAGCTCAAAACACTCTGCCGGACCGCCCGCCTCGGCCGCCGCCGTGCTCACTGATAGTGGGGTGCCCACCGATAACACCCGGCCCGAACCGCGGCAGATCTGGATGGCGATCGCCCCTTACCTGATCATCATCGCGGTGTTCTCGGTGGCCCAGATTCCGTTCGTCAAGGCCTGGCTGAGCCAGGTTGGAAGCGTCACGTTCGCCTGGCCCGGGCTGGACATCACCGACTCGGCCGGCAAGCCTGTCGCGGCCACGAAGTTCAAGCTTGACCACCTCAAGGCGACCGGCACGCTGCTGATGCTCTCCGGCCTGCTGACCATGGTGCTTTACAAGATCACTGCTTCACAGGGCCTGCGCATCTACCGGGACACCCTGGTCCAACTGCGCTGGACGATCGTTACCGTGACCGCCGTCCTTGGCCTCTCATTCGTGATGAACCTCTCCGGCCAGACCACAACCCTGGGTTTCGCGCTGGCTTCCGCGGGCGGCCTCTTCGCCATACTCTCGCCCTTGATCGGATGGATCGGCGTCGCCCTCACCGGCTCCGACACGTCCTCCAACTCCCTGTTCGGCCAGATGCAGGCCACCGCTGCGGAACAGACCGGCCTGTCTCCGGTGCTGATGGCCGCTGCCAACTCGTCCGCAGGGGTGATGGGCAAGATGCTGTCCCTGCAGAACCTGGCGGTGGCCTCGGCGGCGGTGGGCCTTGACGGTGCCGAGGGCACCCTCTTCCGGAAACTTCTTGGCTGGAGCCTGGGCCTCCTGGCGCTCATCACTGTGCTGATCTTCCTGCAGTCCACCCCCGTGCTCGGCTGGATGGTCCCGTGATGACTCCGCTGGACCTCGCGGGCCTCCGGGCGGCGGTGCATGATCCCGCCCAGGTGAAGACCCGGGCAATCGACCTGCATGCGAACGCCCACGATGCCTCGCATTTCCTGCTGATCCCGCGGGCTGTGGTCACTGCCGGGAGCGCCGCCGAGGTCGGCGGGCTGCTGCGCGCCAGCGCTGCCCAGGGTGTGCCGCTGACCTTCCGCTCCGGCGGAACCAGCCTGAGCGGCCAGGCGGTTACCGACGGCGTGCTGGTGGACGTCCGGCGCAACTTCAGGAACATTGAAGTGCTCGACGACGGCGCGCGGGTCCGCGTCCAGCCCGGCGTCACGGTCCGGGCGCTCAACGCGAGACTTGCCCGCTACGGCCGGAAGTTCGGCCCCGATCCGGCAAGCGAGGCGGCGTGCACGATCGGCGGCGTGGTGGCCAACAATTCCTCCGGCATGAACTGCGGCACCGTGGACAACACCTACCGGACGCTGGAGTCCCTGACCGTGGTGCTGCCCTCCGGCACTGTCATCGACACCGGCGCAGCGGACGCCGACCAGAAGCTCCGCGCCCTCGAACCGGAACTCTACGAAGGCCTGGCCCGGCTGGCCGAACGGGTCCGGAACAACACGGACTCCGTGCACCGGATCAAGCAGCAGTTTTCGATGAAGAACACCATGGGCTATGGCCTGAACTCCCTCTTGGACTTCCAGAGCCCGGTGGACATCATGGCCCACCTGATCGTCGGCAGCGAAGGCACCCTGGGTTTCGTGGCGGAAGCGGTTTTCCGCACCATCCCACGGCTCCAGCACGCCGCCGCCGGCCTGCTGGTGTTCCCGGACCTTGAGGCTGCCAACGCGGCCCTGCCCGCCCTCGTCGAAACGGGGGCCGCAACCATTGAGCTGATGGACGCGCTGTCCTTGAAGGTAGGCCAGACGATCAAGGGAACGCCCGCCGTCGTACAGGACCTCGCGGTCCGGGACCATGCCGCCCTGCTCGTAGAGTACTCCGCCGGCAGCGCCGGGCAGTTGGCGGAACTCCAAGGGATCGGTGAGGGCATCCTCCAGGGCCTCGGGCTGTCCGCGCCCGCCCGGTTTACCGGTGACTCACGGGAGCGCGGGCAGTTCTGGCAGCTGCGCAAGGGACTTTACGCCTCCGTCGCCGGG
The DNA here is from genome assembly GCF_003287955.1 of Arthrobacter sp. AQ5-06. GTDB lineage: Bacteria > Actinomycetota > Actinomycetes > Actinomycetales > Micrococcaceae > Arthrobacter. The sequence continues at coordinate 111,945 of NZ_QMKP01000005.1, forward strand.
GCCCGTCCCCAGGGCACTACGGCGCTCCTGGAAGACATTGTGGTCCCCGTTCCCGTGCTGGGCCGGACCTGCCGGGAACTGATCCGGCTCTTCGACAAGTACAGCTACGGCAACAGTGTGATCTTCGGCCACGCCAAGGACGGCAACGTCCACTTCATGCTCACCGACGGTTTCGCCACCACCGCAGAACTGGAGCGCTACAGCGCCTTCACCGAAGACATGGTGGACCTGGTCCTGGCCGAGGGCGGATCCCTGAAGGCCGAGCACGGGACAGGGCGCGTCATGGCACCCTACGTCCGCCGGCAATACGGCGATGAGCTCTACGCGGTCATGCGCAGCATCAAGCAGCTTTTCGACCCCGCCGGGATGCTCAACCCTGGCGTACTGATGGACGAGGACCCGCTGGCGCACCTGCGGCACATCAAGACGGCGCCTCCGGTCGCCGAGGAGGTGGACCGCTGTGTCTCCTGCGGCTACTGCGAGCCGGTGTGCCCCAGCAAGGACATCACCCTCACGCCGCGCCAGCGGATCGTCACGTTGCGCGCCATCGAATCCGCGCGGCTGGCCGGGGACACTGCGCTGGTCAAGGAACTGGAAAAGGACTACGAGTACGAATCCGTGGACACCTGCGCCGTGGACGGAATGTGCCAGACCGCATGCCCGGTGGACATCAACACCGGATCGCTCGTAAAGAAGCTGCGGAAGGCCGACGCCGGCCCGCTCGCCAACGGGGCGTGGAATGCCGCCGCCAAGCACTGGGAAGGCGTCACCCGTGGCGCTTCATTGGCGCTGACTGTGGTGGACAAGCTCCCGGCCGCCGCCATCGCCCCGCCCAACAAGGCCGCGCGGGCAGTGCTCGGCACAGATACGGTGCCGCTGTATTCCGCGGAACTGCCGTGCGGGGGTTCCGTGCGGAAGCGTCCGACGTCGGCGGGCAAGGTGGACGCCGTCTACTTCCCTGCATGCGTGGGAACCATGTTCGGACCCGCGGGTACGGCTCAGGACGGCCAAGGGGACGGCGTCCAGTACAGCTTTGAACAGCTCTGTGCCAGGGCAGGGATTACGCTCCTTGTCCCGGAAGGGATCGATGGCCTCTGCTGCGGCACGCCCTGGTCCTCCAAGGGTATGGCCGCAGGCCAAAAAACGATGCGGGAGAAGACTCTGGCAGCCCTCCGGAAGGCAACCAGGGACGGCGAGCTGCCCATCGTCTGCGACGCATCCTCCTGCACCGAGGGCCTGCGTCAGGCCGTCGAATCGGAGAAGCCGGCGGCAGGGCAGCGTCCACTGCGCATGGTGGACGCCGTGGACTTCGCCGCGGAACGGATCCTTCCTGGGCTGCCCGACCACGGGAAGCTGGAGTCCCTAGCCCTCCACCCCACCTGCTCCTCCACCAGGATGGGCCTCAACGATGCCCTCGGAGCCGTCGCCGGCGCCGTGGCCGAGCGCGTGGAGGTCCCGGAAAACTGGGGCTGCTGCGCATTTGCCGGGGACAGGGGAATGTTGCACCCGGAACTGACGGCATCGGCAACCGAGAAGCAGGCCACAGAGGTGGCGGACATGGGCGCCGCGGCGCACGCGTCTTGCAACCGGACCTGCGAACTGGGCATGACCAGGGCAACGGGTGCGCAGTACCGCCACGTGCTGGAACTCTTGGAAGAGGTAACCCGCTGACCTAGGGCCAAGCAGGTTTCCGCCCGAGGTCAGCCGCGCAGCGCCTCCAACACTGCGGCAAGGAGCGAGTTGAACCGCGGATTGCCGGGAAGATCGTCGATGAAAACGGGTTTTCCGGCCGGATCGCCCAGCGGGACCTGCCAGTTCGGGTACAGCGCCTCGGTGGTGCCGGGCTGGTTTTGCACCCGCCGCTCCCCCACGGCATCCACCAGCGCCACCCCGAGAAGCACCGACGGCGTCTGGGCCAGCAGACGGTGCAGCGCCTCTATGGTGCGTTCCTCGCTGCCGGGGCCGCCCCCAGAGCCAACGCCGGCGCCGGCGCCGTCCTCGGGCAGCAGCCCGCGTTCCCGCAGCAGCCCCATCATCTTTTCGAGCGTTGCCGTGTGTTCCGCCCGTTCTTCGGCCTCGGAGCGTTCCAGGAGGCCCAGCCTGCTGCGGAGGGCCACATGGTCACCCGCCAGGTAGCCGGCGGTCGGCGGCAGGTCGTGGGTGTTGACGCTGGCGAGGGCCTGCGTGCGGTACCGCTCCGGCGGCAGTGGGGAATCGCCGTCGTTCTCGAACCAGAGGATGGACGTGCCCAGGATGCCGCGGGCAGCGAGGTAGTCGCGCACCCAAGGCTCAAACGTTCCCAGGTCCTCGCCGATCACCACGGCGCCGGCGCGCTGGGCCTCCAGCGCCAGGATGCCGATCAGTGCCTCATGGTCGTATTTGACGTAGGCGCCGTCGCGAGGGGAGTTGCCGGCCGGCACCCACCAGAGGCGGAACAGGCCCAGCACGTGGTCCACCCGGATGCCGCCGGCGTGCCGGAGCACCGTGGAGAGCATGTTGCGGAACGGCGCGTAGCCGGCCTCCGCCAGGCGGGCGGGATGCCACGGCGGCTGGTTCCAGTCCTGGCCCAGCTGGTTGTACATGTCCGGCGGCGCCCCCACGCTGATCCCGGGCGCCAGGACGTCACGGAGGGTCCAGGCGTCTGCGCTGCTGAGGTCAACGCCCACGGCAAGATCGTGCACCACGCCCAGCCGCATCCCCGCCCGGCGCGCCGCTTGCTGCGCGTTCTCAAGCTGCTCGTCACAGATCCACTGCAGCCAGCGATGGAAGCCGATCCTGTCCGCCAGCTTTCGGCGCAGTGACTCCGCTTCAGGGGATCCCAGCGCGCAGTCCGGGTCGGCCCACAGAGGATCGTCCGGTGCCAGGTCTTCCCGGATGGCGGACCACAGCGCAAAGTCCTCCAGCCCGGAGCCGGAGATCCGGCAGAATTCGTCGAACGCTGCCTGCCTCGCCGGCGAGCGCCGGGCGTGATACAGGAGTTCCAGTGCCTGGAGCTTGGCTGCGTACACGGTGTTCCGGTCCAGCCGTTCGCCGTCCGCGTTCAGGACCTGGACCTGCTCCTGCAGCCTGTCCACCGTTGCACGCTTACGCGGCTTCAGGTAGGCGATTTCCGGGATGGCCTCCACGCGGATGTACAGCGGGTTGAAGAAGCGCCGCGTGGACGGCGAGTACGGCGAGGGCTGGACCGGCGGCACGGGTTCCGCGGCGTGCAGCGGGTTGACCAGGACATAGTCTGCGCCACGGGCGCCGCTGAGTGTGGCCAGGTCCGCGAGGTCGGCGAAGTCACCGATCCCCCAGGACCGTTTGGACCGCACTGAGTACAGCTGGGTTGCCAGGCCCCACCCGCGACGCTCCACGAGGGAATCGGCGGTGGTGAGCCGCGCCGGAACCACCACCAGCGTGCCCTCGGCCGTGACGCCGTCGGACTCTGCCTGCAGCGTGTGCCAGCCCAGCGGCAACCCCTGCGGCACGGCGAAGGTGGCCCGGCCGGTCGGCACTCCGTCCACGTCCTGAGGCGTTACCCAGATGTCCTGCTGGACCGCTTCGACAGGTTCGCCCGAGCCCTCTTCCAGCACAACTGTCAGGCGGGCGGTCGCACCGTCCCGGACGTGGACGGAAACCAGCGCGGTTTCGCCCTGCTGAACCACGACGGCGGGCGGCAGCATCCGCCGCCACGGCGCCAGTTCCACCTCGGCCAGGGCAGTTTCGATCAGTTCGTTTGTACGGGCCGGGACACCCAGCGCCGCCAGGACCTTGGTCAGCGTCTCCGGGGCGACGCTGTGCGGAAGCCCGTCCCAGCCGTGGAACGACGTGCCAACACCATGGGCGTCGGCCAGGCGTTGGAGGAGGTCTTGGTCCACGGGCTCACGACCGGCCGCATCACCGTCGCCAGGAGGAACCGGCGTTCCGGAGAACTGAGCGTACTGCTGATCTGGAGCCTTCATGGATGTCCGCCTCGCCTGGTGTGACCGAACTTACACTGCTTCCTGCCGCACGGGAGCACACTGCCCCCGTGCAATCTTCTGGTTCCGATTATTGCAGGATGAACAGCGAGGCGTGGGTGGCCGCCGTGAACACCGCGGCCAGCCTTGGCCAATACTGCATCAGTCGTCCTCGGCGGCGCCTTCCATCACGGCGGTGGGTGCGAGGTAGCCGTTGGGGTCGATGACCCAGCCGGCGTCGTGGGCTGCGGCTGCCACGTCGGGTGCCCAGTCAAGGCGTACGCGGTCGTCGCCCGGGTTGATCACAAGGAGCTCACCGGTGCCGGGTGTCGCTGCGGCCTCGCCGCCCTCAAGGCAACGGAACTCCCGCCAACTGTTGGCAGGAACGGAGAAGGAATCGGCCGGGCCCAGCTCCAGCGTGGTGCCCGCGTCCCCGTTGAGCGTAACGGCCCAGCGTCCGGACTTAACGAGCACCACCTGCGGCCGGTCGTGGCGGTGCCGAAGCATGCCTTCGCCCTGCTGCGCCCGCAACCAAGCAAGGTTGAAGCTGTGCGGCTCGTGGATCGGCGGGACCTGGCGGCGGTCCTCGGACATGCCGTAGCCGATCACGGGGCTCAGTTCCGCGCCGCCGCCCGGCAGCGCGTTGCACAGGAGCGCATGCCGGCTGTACGTGCGGTCGCCGGGCTGGACCACGCGGGCGCGCATCTGCTCGGGAGAGTAGCTTGTGAGCTCATCAATGAAGTGCTGCTGCATCGGCTTGATCAGTGCGACGTCGGTCGGGGGTTCGTCGCCGGCGACGGTGTCGATGAGGCGGTTGTCTGCAGTGAGGTGCAGCCCGTAGGACTCGGCTTCCCGAAGCACGGACGGCCCCCAGATGATGCCGCCGGTGTCGTCGTGGCCGAGGACGGTATAGAGGATACCGTCATCGGGTCCCTCGTTGGTGAAGCCGCGGAAGATCCAGGTCGGGACGGAGATGATGTCGCCGTCTTTGGCGATGTACTCGCCCTGTTTGCCGTCTGCGCCCCAGCGGAGGCGGAACTCGCCCCCGAGGTTGATGAATACTTCGGCGGTGAAGTGCAGGTGGAGGTTGTTGCTGATGCCCTTGGGCATCCCGGCAGCGCCGGTGTTGAATCCGTGCGGCTGGGTCAGGTTGACGTACTGGTTGGGGTTCTGGGACACGCCGGGGCCGATGAAGGCGTAGTTTTCCTTCTGGTCCGATCCCGGTGTCCTGCAGTCGATGAAGGCGGAGTTGCATGCGACCCAGTCTGTTCGTCGGATGGTCCGACGCTGGATCTCCTGACTGTCAATGGTCAATTCGGAGGCGGTGGTGCTGGTCATGATGGTCCCTCCCTTGAGGAAGTTGCTTGTAGGGCTGGGTCAGTAGATATTGGCGGCCGGGTCCGGGCCGTCGCCGCGGGTGGCGTTGATCTGTGCGCGGACTGCGATATCGTCCCAGAGCTTGACTTCGTTGACGATCCGGCCGTTCTGGACCAGGAACTGCGAGATGCCAAGGACGTCAACGGGCTTGCCGGTGACGGCGCCGTAGCGAGCCTGGCCGTTGTAGTCGCCTGTGAACTTCCAGGTAACGGCAACCCTCAGGCCGCCATAGCGCGGGTCGCTGTGGGTCTGGATGTCGCGGACCTCGAACTGGCCGCCAGGGAAGGCGTCAAGGAATCGGAGCAGTTGGCGGCGGTAGCCTTCGGGGCGGATGATGAGGTTGTTGCCAACGGTGTGGAGTGTCAGGTCGCGGACGAAAAACTCGTCCACCTTCCGCAGGTCGCGGTCGTTCCACACCTGTTGGATCATCGCGAGGACGTTCTCGACGTCGTTGCGGTAGTCGTCCGGGCGGGGCCCTGAGTCGCCTATGGCAATGACATCGGCCGGTGCTGCTTCGGTGAAAGAGCCGGTGTATCCGCGGAAGGCCTTGGTGCGTGCCACCTCGTCGGGGTCGAGCCCGTGGTCGAGGGCGTGGGCAAGCTCATCGCGGACCACCCATTCCTCGACCATCCGGCCACGGCGGTACAGGCAGTTGGCGATGGTAGAGCCTACAACCCTAAATCCTGCCTCGCCGGAAAGGACGAGGTGGGAGCTGAGGAATGCGTCGTTGCCCCGGGCTTCCCAGATCACATCACCGGCCTGGCCGATATGATCCGGCGACTGCGAGATGCGCATCAGGCATCCTTCGATGACTTCCTGGCGCGTCGTGGACGTGCCGTAGGAGCCATGAACGATGGAGTCGGGCTCGTAGTTGTCACGGATGAAGCCGATCTGGCGCTCAACCCAGATGTAGTCGGTGACCTCGCGGATGAAGTCGTCAGGATCGTTATAGGGCTTGTAGGCAGCGGGGTCGAGAGACACGCTTCACTCGCTTTCATGAGGACTGGTTTCGCTACGGATGTAAGCGAGTGTATGCGTATGCACAACGTGCTGGCAACCCCTTTTTGCTGAACTTTTCCGTCAGCGACGGGTCAGTCGATGCGTCCCAGCGTGTCGCGCATGACCAGCCGGGACTGGAAGGCGGACTCCTCGACAGGCCGACTGGGGCTCTCGATCCGCTCGATGAGCAGGTCGGCAGCCCGACGCACCATGGCATCCAAATCGTAGGAAATGGTGGTCAGCCGAATGATGGGCCAAGAGGCGGCGGGGAGGTCGTCGAAGCCGACGATCGACACGTCGCTGGGGACGTCGGCGCCCGCACTCCGCGCGGCATTGAGGGCACCGAACGCCACAACATCGTTGCCGCAGACGATGGCGGTGGGCGGCTCGGGCATGTTCAGGAAACGCTCCGTGCCGGCCTGGCCGGTGGCCGTGTCGAACGGACCTCGATGGACATAGTGCGCGGGGATCGAGATGCCATGCTGGGCGAGTGCCTCGCGCAGTGCAATTTCGCGGTTAATGGCGGTACTCGTGTTGGCCGGACCGAGGATTGCAGCTATCCGGCGGTGGCCCCGCTCGAAGAGGACTTGGGCGGCCTCGCCCATGCCCTCAGTGGGATCCACCACGGCCGAATCGGCCCTGACGGCCGCGGATGTCCGGTTGAAGTAGACGAAGGGAAGACCGCGGTCACGCAGCCTGAGGGGCACCACAGAGTCGATCGTGGAGGTCGCCAGGATCACGCCGTCGAGGCCGTTGGAAATGAGCCGCTCCGCGACAACGTCGTTATCCGCCGCCTCCGTGTGCAGCATGAGCTGATAGCCCCGCGACTCCAGCTGCTGGAACGCGGGCGCGATGATGTGCGGATAGAACTGGTTCTCAAGATCCGTGAGCAGAAGCCCGATCCGCCTGGTCCGCCCGCTGGACAGGGCCCGTCCGGCGTCGCTGGGGACATAGCCCAGCCGCTCGGCAGCCTTGCGGACACGCTCCTTGGTGGCTTCGGAGACACGCGGATCGTCCCTCAGCGCACGCGACACGGTCGGCTGTGAAACGCCTGCGAGCTGCGCGACATCACGGCTGGTGACAGTCATCTAGTTCTCCCTACGGTCTTCGGCGTCACGGACGCCGCAAGGTTCTATCGAATCAGACTATTGACCTCTGGGTTGGCCCGTTCCTATTATAGACATACGTATGCAACAACGAGGAGCTATTGTGGTCAAGTACCTGAAGCAAGCACCGTCCAAGTCCTTCGCCGACACGAGCCACGCCGACGTGGCCGAGCGCGTCGGCCAGATCATCGCGGAAATCCGATCCGACGGCGACGCGGCCGTCCGCAAGTACGCCGAACTCTTCGACAAGCAGACCCTTGAGTCGTTCCGGCTCTCAGACGCCCAGATCGAAGAGATCATGGGAACGCTCGACCAGCAGGTCATCGACGACATCGTCTTCGTCCAAAACCAGGTCCGCACTTTTGCCCAGGCGCAGCGGGACTCGATGCAGGACGTCGAGATCGAAACCCTGCCGGGTGTCTTCCTCGGCCACCGGCACGTTCCAGTGCAGGCCGCCGGCGCGTACATCCCGGGCGGCAAGTACCCGCTCACTGCCTCGGCACACATGACGATCATCACCGCCAAGGTCGCCGGCGTCCCCCGGGTCGTGGCCTGCACGCCGCCGATCCGCGGTGAGATACCGGCCGCGACGATCGCCGCAATGAAGATGGCGGGTGCCGATGAGATCTACCTCCTGGGCGGCGTCCAGGCTGTCGCGTCGATGGCGCTCGGCACTGAATCGATCAACCGCGTGGACATGATCGCCGGTCCCGGCAACGCCTACGTCGCCGAGGCCAAGCGGCAGCTTTTCGGCGAGATCGGCATCGACCTCTTTGCCGGGCCGACCGAGATCCTCATCATCGCCGACGCCGATGCCGACCCGTTCGTTGTCGCCGTCGACCTCCTCTCCCAAGCCGAACACGGACCGGACTCGCCCGCGATCCTCGTGACAACCTCCGAAAAGGTGGCCCGTGAGGCGCTCGAGCATATCGAGCGCATCCTGCCTGACATGCCGACGAAGGACTTCGCCGAGCCTGCATGGCGGAACTGGGGCCAGGTCATCGTCGTCGACGACCTCGACGAGGCGTACAGCGTCGCGGACCACTTCGCGGCAGAGCACGTGCAGGTCTTCACCGCGGACCCCGCAGCGGCGCTGACCAAGATGCACAATTACGGTGCCCTCTTCCTCGGCGAGAACACGTGCGTTTCTTACGGCGACAAGGTCATCGGGACCAACCATGTCCTGCCCACACTCGGGGCCGCAAGGTACACGGGGGGCCTGTGGGTCGGGAAATACCTCAAGACCGTGACATACCAAACCATCGAGAATGCCGAGTCTTCCGCCGAGCTGGGCAGGATCCTGGGCCGGGCAGCACGCGTTGAACTTTTCGAGGGACATGCCCGTTCGGGCGATGTGCGCGCCTGGCGTCATGCCGGGGAGAGGTTCGAATGGATCGACCGCGCCCTGGCGGGCACCACCTCCGCTGGCGGGACCCGATGACATCCCTCACCGGCCGCACGGCGCTCGTCACCGGTGGCGGCACGGGCCTCGGCGCGGCCATTGCCCGGGCCCTTCACGCCGCCGGTGCCGACGTGGTGGTGGCGGGCCGGCGTCCGGAGCCCCTCCAGGAAGTCGCGGCAGAGCTGGGGGACAACGCAAGCTGGCGCATCGTTGACGTCGCCGATCCCGTCTCGGTCGGCCAGCTCGAAAAAAGCCTGCGCGGGACTGACGTGTCGATCCTCGTCAACAACGCCGGGATCGCCGGACCTGTCGCACCGCTGACCGACATCACGCCCGATGAATGGGACGAGGTATTCGACGTCAATGTCCGCGGCACGTTTCTCATGTGCCGGGCCTTCCTGCCTTCCATGGTCAGCCGCGGCAGCGGAGACGTCGTCAATCTCGCCTCGGTGTCCGGCAAACGGCCCCTCATTCGCCGGACACCGTACTGTGCCTCCAAGATGGCCGTGATCGGGCTCAGCTCGACCCTGGCCTTCGAAGTCGGGCCAGCCGGCGTCAGCGTCAACACTCTCTCGCCGGGGCCAGTGGACGGGCCCCGGATGGACCGAAATTTCCGCCTCGAGGCCGAGCGGACCGGGGCGAGCTACGAACAGGCGCAGGACCACTTTGTCTCCCGCGCCGCCCTGGGCCGGATGGTGACCGAAGGGGAGGTCGGCGCGGCGGTGGTCGCGATGCTCGGCATGGCCGGGCTTTGCGGTGCCGACGTGGACCTCTCTGCGGGGATGGTCGCATGAGAGCGCAACGCCGTGCCCTGCGAAAGCGCATCCTCGCTGGCGAGCGCGTCTGCGGCGTGCTCCTTCGTATGCCCTCGGAGGAGCTGGTTGAGATGCTCGCCGTGGCGGGGTTCGACTTCATCCTGATCGACTGTGAGCACGGGCCGGCCGATGCCGTGCCGCTGCGCCAGCACATCGCTGCGGCCGCCATGCACGGCGCGGACGTCCTGGTCCGCGTCGGGGAGGGCGAGGACGCTCTGATCCTGCGGGCGCTGGACAGCGGTGCGGCAGGGGTGGTTGTGCCGCATCTGGACAGCGCGGAGCAGGCGCGGGACGTCGTCGCCGCTGCGCACTATCCCCCGCGCGGGCGACGGGGCTTCGCGACCTATGGGCGGGCCGGGTCCTATGGAGCCGTCAGCGGCCCGGACCACAAGGCGCGGCTGGCTGAGGAGACCCTGGTGATCGGCATGATTGAGTCACCGCTCGCGGTATCGGCGGTGGACAAGATCGTGGCCGTCGATGGACTCGACGGCCTGATGCTCGGAGCCGGCGACCTGGCCGCGTCGTCCGGCCCCGAGGACCTGTCGGTGCCGGAATCTCGGGCGCGTGTCAACGAGGCCCTTGCCTCGGCCGGGTCGTTGAGGCTGGACCTCGTGGGCGACGCGGAGGCTGCTGCCGCTGCCTACGCCGACGGCGCACAGATGGTGGCCTACAACCTCACACAGGCTCTTATGGCACAGTTCGCCGCGCTCCTGGAACCACGCCCAGTCCCTTCAACCTGACCAGCTCACAAGAGAACCGGCCACCCCGTCCCGCTGATTCATGTGGGGGCGGGTGGCCGGTTCTTTGCTTCCCTGCCGCAGCGTTCTGGACGTTACTAGGCGTTCAGCCAGGCCCTGAGAAGCCGGCCCACTTCTTCGGGGCGTTCCATGGGTGAAAGATGGCCGGCGTTGATGGAGGCCAGCCGCGCCCCCGGCACCGCCGCCGCGATGTCCTTATGGAACTGCGGCAGGCAGATCGCGTCCACCGACCCCGAGACGACGAGTACAGGCATTCGCAGCTCCGGAAGCGCAGATGACTCGTCGATCCTGGTGGCCTGCATGCGCAGCTGGGCATCAAGCCGTGCCCCGCCGGTATCACCACCCATGCGCAGTACACGTTCCGCGAGGCCGGGATCCCGTTCCGGCGCCGGGCCGCTCAGGAGCGCGTCGAGGATGTCGCGCTGGAGGTCCCTCGCGGTCTCGCCAGCCGAAAGTCGGTCCAGCCAGGCGCGCCAACCTTGGCGTTGCACGTCCGTGGGGGCCTTGGCGTTGGTCGACATGAGGCACAGGCGCGTCACCCGTTCCGGGGCCCGACGGCACAGCGCCATGCTGACGATCGCGCCGAGGGAGAGCCCGGCCAGGGCGAAGCGCTCCGGAAGGGTACCGAGGAGGGCCTCGACCTGGGCATCCACGCTCGGTTCATCAAGGGTGGGCATGATGGACCCCTCCAACCCGCAGCCGGACCAGAGGTCGGCCGTGCAGTTCATGCCGGGGAGCAGGACCAAGGGAACGCGGAAGTCCGCCGTCGGTGACGGCGGACCCTCGGTGAATGGTTGCATGACGTCTCCGTGCCCTCGCTCAGCCCTTGACGGAGCCGTCGCTCAGGCCGGCCACCAGGTACTTCTGGGCGACGAAGGAGATGGCGATGACTGGCAGGGTGAGCAGCATCGCCGCCGCCCCGGCTTGTTGGAGCATGGGAAGGGTTTGGCCAAGCTGCGTCGTGATGAAGACGGGCACGGTCTTCGATGATGTGTCAGTCAGTACGAGTGCGGTCAGGTACTCCTGGAAGGCGAAGAGGAAGACGAAGATCCCCGCCGTGAAGATGCCGGGCCGCATCAGCGGGATCATCACCCTGCGGAGCGTGCCCCACCGGGTGCAACCATCAATCATTGCCGCTTCGTCGAGCTCCTTCGGGATCTCAGCGAAGAAGTTCCGCAGGAGCCAGATGCTGAACGGCTGGTTGATGGCCACCAGGGCGGCCGCCAAGGCGAACGTCGTGTCATAAATCCCAAGCGATTTACTGATCTCGTACATGGGCAATACCACGGAGAAGCGCGGGAGCGACCGGAAGACGAGTGCCAGCAGCAGCAGGATTGCCGAAACATACCCCGGGAAGCGCGAGAGCGCATAGGCCGCCGGGATCCCCAGCACGAGAGCCACGATGGTCGACAGCACGGCCACCACGAGGGTGTTGATGAGGTACTGGGCGAAATAGGTCGTTTCCCACAGATCCTGGAAGGCTTTGAGGGTTGGCGTGTAGCCGGTGAGGATGGGAGGGTTGGCGAACGCGACGTCCGTGGGCTTGGTGACCGAGAGCGCGGTCCAGATGAACGGAGCCAGCATGACTACGGCAGTCAGGATGAGCAGGACCGCAGAGATGCGGCTCGCGGCCGACCGCCGTCGTGCCCGAGGGGCCGGTTTGATGACGCTTCCGGCAGGGGCCTTGATGGTGTCAGCGATCATGCTTTGGCTTTCGCTTCCTTGAGGAGTCCCCGGATGAACGGGAACAGGCAAACCAGGATGAGGAGGATGGCGAGCACGTTGATCGCGCTGCCGAGGCCAAGTTGCGCGGACCCGTCGCGGAACGCCGTGTCAAAGACGTAAAGCATGATCGATTCGTTGCCGATGGCGTCCGCCTGCGGGGACAGCGGAATGAGATTGTCAAAGGTGCGCAGCACATCCATGATGGTGATCAGGCATACGAAGCCAAGGATGCCCCGGATGGTGGGGATGATGACGTAAAAGTGCGTCTTTCTCCCCGATGCGCCGTCGATGATGGCCGCCTCGCGCAACTCTTTGGGCACGCCCTGCAGGCCAGCAAGGATCATGAGCATGGAAAACGGCAGCAAGTGCCACACCGTGTGTGCCATGACCATGATCCGGTTTGGCCACGTTTCCGTGAACCACAGGATGTTCTGGCCGGTGAGCGCCTGGATGACGTAGTTCACCGCGCCACCAAAGTTCTGGTCGAACAGCCAGGAAAACGAGACCGCGCCGACGATGTTCGGCAGTACGTAGGCAACGAGCATGGCACCCAGGATGTACGGGCGGAGCTTTCCAAGGCCGTTCATCCCGGTGGCAATCAGGTAACCCAGCACGAGGATCGTTGCGGTCACGATGACCGTCAGCAGCAGAGTGAAAAGCACTGCGCGGCCCAAGCGGGGATCGCTGAGTGCCTGGGAGTAGTTGGACAGCCCGATGAAATCCCCCGGGGATCCGTATTCCACTTTTTGGAAGCTCCATTGAATGGTGCGGACCAACGGAACCACCAGGAGGCCCAACATCACGAGCAAGCTGGGGCCCATCAGTAGCGCGAACTCGCGTCTACGCATCGTTCAATTCCTCTCGATTGTGTCGAGTATGTCAGCGGTGTTCGGCCGTGGCCGGCGGAATGCTGGGCAGCCCGCCGGCCACGGCGCGCCGTCAACTGCCCGCTATGGTCTTTTCAGCGATGCTCTGCATCTGTTGCATGCCCGCCTCAATGTCCAGTTGGCCGGTGATGACCTGTACCACAATGGGCCGGATGGCGTTGGTGACCGGAGCCGCCGACGGGCTCCCCGGCGTCGGCATGGACTTGCCGATCGTGGCATTCGCAGCTGCCGCGTACTTCGAGCTGTCATCGCTGACCATGCCTTCCCGGGCGGGGTAGGCGGCCGGCACGGAAGCCTTTGAGGCATCCTCGCTGACAGAGGCCGCCATCATCTGGAAGAGCAGGTCCTTGTCCAGCTTGGTGTTCTTCGGGATCGACCAGCCATCCACCGAAAGTCGGCTGTAAAGGTACGGAGCGCTGCCTTCGACAGCGGGGGGAGCGGCGAACGCAAACTTGTCCGCGAGCTTCGTGTTGGCCGGCAGTGTGAGGTCGTTCATGCGGCCCGAGAACATGATAGCCATCGCCGCAGTACCGTTGAACATCTGCTGCTGGACCTTGGGCTGGTCAAACGTCGTCACCTGGGGATCCATGTAGGGCAGGAGGGACTTCATCCCCTCCAGCGCCTTCCGCGACTCGTCGGACGCAAACTGCGGCTTGCCGGACGAATCCAGGAAGTCCTTGCCGTTTGAGTTCATCGCCGCCTGGTAGTTCGTTGTGATGTCGGCGGTTGCGTTCAAAGGCAGGGCGATCGGGTACTTGATCTCTCCCTTTGCCTGGATGGCTTTCGCGGCGTCAATCATCTCCGCGAATGTAGTGGGCGGCTTGAGCCCCAGCGAATCGAAGACGTCCTTCCGGTAGGCGAGCACGTACATCTGTGCCTGCATGGGAAGCCCGTAGAGCTTGCCGTCGTAGGACATCGACGAGCGCATTTGTTTGCTCAGCGCGTTGAGCTTGTACTTGTCGGCGTACTTGGCGACGTAGTCATCGAGCGGTTCAATATTGCCCTTCGCGGCGAAGCCGGGAACGACGAAACCGTAAGTCTCGAGGATGTCGTAGCTGCCCGAGCCGCCGGCGAGGGTCGCCGTCGTCTTGGTGACCTGGCCGCCGAAGTCGATGGGGTCGTGCTTGAGCGTGACTTTTTCGCGCGTGCAGCTCTTGACCATCGTGTTGGTGAACGGATCGATCGCCGACGAGTTGTAGGCAAGGACGTTCACGGTCGTGTCGGCGGTGGGCATCGTGTAGTCGCATGCCACGGCCGTCGCGTCCTGGGCCCCGCTGCGCGAACCTGCGCCGCATGCCGTGACGCCCGCGAGGCTGGCCACGACGGCGAGCGCGGCGGCGCCCGTCCGGAGGTGTTTGTGGAATCGCATGATATTTCCTCTCCTGGTGCTGTGCTGGCGGGAGTGGGGCAACTTTGACCCACTCTGGGTGTTTATACGTATGTATAGCTAGGGTGCTTCCACAAGGCCACTCGCGTCCTGCGCACGGATGAGGTCGAGGCGAAGCTGGGCGCTGTCCCGGTGGGCCGGCATCTGTTCGAAGTCGGCGATTGTGACCACGGGCCCGGCCTGCGCCACGGTGGACTCCCGAGTGGCCCGCTGGTAGGTGAGCTGCTTGAGGAACCGGGCCACCGACAAGCCCTCGGTGTAGCGGGCACCGCGGCCTGTGGGCAGGACGTGGTTGGTGCCCGACATGCCCTTGTCGGCGTAGGCGACTGTGGACCACTCGCCAAGGAACAGCGATCCGTAGTTCCGGAGGTTGTCGAGGTAGTAGTCGGGGTCCGCCGTCAGGATCTCGAGGTGCTCGGGAGCCAGGGTGTCCATGACTTCGATGGCGGTCCGCGGGGAGTCGGCAACATAGATCGAGCCCCAGTCGCGCCAGGCGGCACCGGCGATTTCGCCGGTGGCGAGTCCCCGGAGCTGCCGTTCAATCTCGATCTCAACCTCGGCGGCGAGGCGGTGCGACGTCGTTACCAGACACGCGGGAGACGTCGGCCCGTGCTCGGCCTGTGCGAGCAGGTCCGCGGCAACCATGGCCGCGCTTGCAGTGTCGTCGGCAATGACGGCCACTTCGGAGGGGCCGGCAAGGACGTCAATCCCTACCGTTCCATACAGCTGGCGCTTGGCCTCGGCCACATACGCATTGCCGGCGCCGACGATCATGTCCGCCGGACTGGCGTCGAGGAGCCCGAAGGCCATCGCCGCCAGGGCCTGCACGCCGCCCAAGGCGAAGATGCGTTCAGCCCCGGACACCCGGGCAGAGTAGAGGACAGCCGGATGGACCTGGCCATTGTTGGAGGGGGGTGTGCAGGAGACGATGTTCGGCACGCCGGCCGCCCGGGCAACGCCAACGGTCATGAAGGCGCTTGCGAGCAGGGGAAACCTTCCGGCCGGCAGGTAGGCGCCCACCGTGCCGACCGGAATGTATTTCTGGCCGCAGACAACGCCCGGGATGACTTCGTCCTCGAAGTCTGACAGGCGCGCCCGCTGCATGTGGGCAAAGCGCTGCGTGCGCTCGGCCCCTGCGTCTAGCGCTTCGCGCAGGTCGGCGGGGAGGTCCGCGGTGAGCTTGTCGGCGTCAGTCGGTGTAATCTCAAACGCCGTCCCGCCCTTCCAGCCATCGAGCCGTTCGGCATAGTCGCGCACGGCTTCGATGCCCCCGGCTTCGATCGTGGAGAGCATCGCGGAGACGGTGGAGATCACCTTGGGATCGGACTGCGCAGCCACATCGGGACGGTTCGGTTCGCGGACGACGGTCACGGCGCCGGTGAGGCGCGATTTATCTGCATAAGTGAGGTGCATACGTATACAGTAATGATTTAGGCCACCTGTGACAAGAGGCACATCAAAGCGATTGCGGCCAGCTCATCCGGCGCTTGCCTGTCCCGCTGTTTGTCCATCGTTTGTCCTGCCTCTTGCCCGAACGCACCCCGCCCGGCCCCCGGGCTCAGGAACGCGGGGCCGGCGGCCAGGTTGCCGGGTCGATGCGGCCACCGTAGACCGGGAGCTTGATCGCCGGCTCACCTGGGTGGAACTGCGACCACATGCGAGTCACTCCAGCGGTGCCCTCCGCCCGCACCCGGTCGACCGCGCCCAGGTCCAGGTCTGCCGCCAGCAGGGTCGGGGCCGCGTCCGGGGCCTCGGCGATGACGGCGCCCTCGGGATCAACGATGATGCTGCGGCCTTCCCCGGTCGGGCCGCCGCAGTTGACGCTCACGACGAAAACCTGGTTCACAATGGCGTTCGCCCGTGCAAGCACCAGCTCGAGGGCGCGGTCCGGCGTCGTCGTCTTGACAACGTTGAGGATGACGTCGGCACCCATCCAGGCGAGCTGGCGGGTAGCCTCCGGGAACCAGGCGTCGTAGCAGATGTTGAGTCCCACCCGTCCTGCCCCGCCGAGGTCGACGACGACGAACTGGTCGCCGGGATCGTACGGCTCGTGCGGGCGCCACGGGAAGATCTTCCGGTAGCTTCCCGCGAGTTCCCCCGAAGGCGACAGGACAACCTGAGTGTTGAACAGCTCGCCGCCCGGCCCGGACTCGCACAAGCTTCCCGGGACGAGCCAGACGCCCAGCTTCCGTGCCAGGTCGGCCAGGCCCACCATGCGGGGTCCGTCGAGTGGCTCGGCCGCGGCGCGGAGAGCCTCGGTCCGGTGGCGATCGGGAGAGCCGTCGCCGAAGAGGTGAAGCTCGGGAAACACCAGGAGCTTCGTGCCGGGATTGCTCTCCAGGGCCCTGGCGGCCTCATCGGCAAAGGCTTCAAGGGGAGTTCCGATGAGCTGCGGGGGAGCCTGGACGGCGACGATGGGAAGGTGGCTTTGCACGGGGAACCTCGATTCATTTGCTGCAAGAGCTCGGCGAATCATCGTTGATCCGCCGAGGGGCATGGTGCGGGCAGGCGCACGGTCCGAATGCGACGAGCGGACAGTCGAAGGCCCTGTCGAAAGTCTAAGGGGAACCGAGCCGCTTCAGGATCTCGGGACTGGACTGGACCTGCCGACGATATTCAGTCGCGACGATGCCGAGGATTGCCGTTCCCACAAAGGCGCTGTCGCGGGTTTTCCCGAGATGCGGCAGGCCGTCGGTCTTCAGTGCGGGAACGAATTCGGCCGGGTCGCTGCCGCGGAAGATGAACCCCTGGTCGTCGTCGAGCATGTTCAGCGACCACGTGGGCTTGTCCCGCTCGTGCTTGGTCCCGATCAGCAGGACCCTGTGGACCGGAGGAGGCGAAAGCGTGCAGCGGTTCGTTGCACGCCTGCACCACCTCCTCCTGCTTGGCGGCGAGCGCCGGATCCTTGAAGTAGGCGTTCTGCATGTCGAGCACCAACGGTGCGATCACGCAATCACCCTCTCATCGTCGGAAGAGTTGTTGGCAAGAATAGCCGAGAGATTAAGACCTCAGCGGGCTTCCAGCAGCCCCTTCAGCTTGGCCAGGTCCGTGCTCATTGCCCGGCGCATCATGGGCCATTACCCAACCGGCCAGCCGTGAGAAGCCGGCCGGGACGCCGGTGCTGCGCACCGTCATGCGGGTGGCACGTGCCCAGCGTCCTGCCAGGTTATGTGGTCTGCATCGGAAAGGGCCTTGGGCGGCGCGCATGGTCGGCGAGGATCCAGGATCCAGCGCCACCTCCTGACGGGGCCTGTTGATCACTTTCTCGACCTGGACATCAACCATGGTTCTTCCTTTCGGGAGTTCGGGCTAGGGCGCCGACTCCCGGATTTTCAGCGCAAAGCCAGCTTCTACATGAACGCCGTCTTCCCCACCTCCAGCCCGTCAATCCGGTCGATCAGCAACCCGACGGACCGTTCCGCAATCTCGTCCATGCCGGGCGACACAGTGGTGAGCGACGGCGAGGCGAACTGCGCCTCGTCGATGTCGTCAAAGCCCGCCACCGCAACGTCCTGGGGCACCTTCACGCCACGGACGAGCAGTTCATGCATCGCGCCCAAGGCCAGGGCGTCGTTCAGGCCGAACACGGCGTCGAACGGAATGCCGCGCTCCAGGAGGCCGGCGACGGCGGCTGCTCCCCAATCGCGGCGCCCTTCACCGGGTGCCACCAGGACCGGATCAAACGGGACGCCGGCGTCCTCCAGCGCTCTCCGGTAACCGTTGAGCCGCAGTCCGGCAGAGCCCGCTGACTCCCCAGGTGGGCGCCCAGTACGGCAATACGACGGCGGCCTCCCGCCAGCAGGTGGGAGGTGAGGGCCTGGCAGCGCCCTGGTTTCTCATGGTGACCAGATCCAGCCGGGGATCCAGAATGTGCTCCCCGAGCAGCACCACCGGCTTGGTGCCGCGGCGGGAGGCGACGGCGTCGGCCCCCATCACCAGGGGTGTGAAGAGCAGTCCGTCTGTCAGCTGCCGCAGCGGACCCTGCAGGGCGCCCAGTTCGTTGGCCTCCTGCACCCGTTGCCTGGTGGCCGGCCGGACGAACTCGTAGTCGTTGAGCACGTTCGACACAGTCTTGAGCGAAACCCCGGCGGCGCGCGCCACATCGTTCATGGTCGCGGCCATGCGCGGTCAGCCTTTGGCAGCCTTGGCCGCCGCCTTCGCTGCCTGCTTGCTGGCCCGCACCTTGGCGAGCGATTCAGGACTCACAATGTCGGCAACCGAGAGGAAGGCATCCTCCTGGCCGTAGTGGCCGGCGGCCTCGCGCCAGCCGGGGGCGCTCAGCCCGCGCTGCTTCCCCAGCAGCGCAAGGAAAATCTTTGCCTTCTGCTCCCCGAATCCGGGCAGCGACTGCAAGCGGCGCAGTACCTCCGGGCCATCGGGGCCGCCCTTGGTCCAGATCAGCGTCGCGTCGCCGTCCCAGTCGTGCTGGACGGTTTCGGCGAGCGCCTGCACGCGCCCCGCCATCGAGCCGGGGAACCGGTGCACCGCGGGCCGTTCCTTGAACACCTCGACGAACGCCTGAGGTTCATACGCGGCCACCGCGGCCGGGTCGATGGACCCGATCCGGGCCCGGATCTTCTCCGGCCCGGCAAAGGCGGATTCCATGGTTACCTGCTGGTCCAGCAGCATGCCTGTCAGCAGCGCAAACGCGTCATCAGTCAGCAGTTGGTCGGCGGCCGGGTCACCGGTGATATGCAGTTCCATGGCCCTCATCTTTCCACCTCCGGCGGCCTGCGTCATGACCTTGAGTTTTTGTCCACTTATTGGGACTTCACCGTCGATTTTCGCGCATTATCTGGACAAAAACTCGGGGGGCGCGCTTAGGAATCGAGCGCCAACCGGATCATGGACCAGGACACCGCCGGGAGTTCTGCGGTGAGCCGGCCGCCGTCGGCCTTGACGCTCACGTTGGCGCCGGGCAGACCGACGTCGAATCCTCCATCGGCCGAAAACCAAGTACTACCTAACTTGAAAAACAAGTACCGATTACGCGGTCGCCCGGGACCACGCCGGAACTACCGTCGACTAAGAGCTAAGACTCGCAAATCGCACTGGATTGCATGTCTCACTAGGGGGTTGTGGGAAGGATGAATACACGACGTGGCAGGCGCGTTTTCCCGTTTCAAGGGGTACGGGACGTAAGCGGGGCCGGCGACGAGGAGGTCTTAGAGACCAAGGCCTCTCCCCCAGCCGTCGCCGGCCCTCTGTCTTCTACCGTTCATATTCATCGAACACCTCCTGTCACTTCCCCGCGTCCCCTGGGGAGGCGGGCGTGAAGTCTTCCCGTTCCGAGGCTTCCCAAGCACACGCGTCGGCGGGCAGGCGGCCAGCGCCCGCTCATCCGAGCCAACACGCAACTCAGCATGGAGTCCCCCATCCGGGGCCGGCAGCAATCCCGGACCGCAGACCCAACCCCGCACCGGGCGATCGTCCGGGCTCGGTGCCGGCGGCGAAAGCGGTCACCATCGGGATGGCCAGCGCCGAGGGGCTCATTCCCGATCTTGCCACTGGCGCAAAGGACCTGTCGGACTCCCTGGAGATACTGGTCCACCTAGGAGCGGCCACGCTGAGCCGGCTAGCGGGTGTCCCCATCGAATGCGCCCTGGTCCTAAACCGGGTCAAATGCGGCAAAACCATCGCCGGAACCGGCACGCAGACCGAACGGTTGGCCCGGTTGGAGCAGGAGTTCGGCGAGGGCCCCCTGCTGGAAGCCCTCGCCGGCACAGGTACCGCAGCAATGAACCATGTGGCCACCGACTTCCGCTGGGCACGCTACAGGCCGTACCTGCAGGACGCCGGGTTCAACAGCGTCCTGGGCCTCCGGCTTTCCCTGGACGAAGGAACCGAGGCCGCCCTCGCTTTCTTCGCAGCAAGCCCCCAGGTGTTCCCGCTGCCGGTGATCGCCGAGGCCATCGGCTTCACGGACATCGCGGCCCGCGGCCTCAGGCTGGTCCTTGAGTTGCAGTCGGCCAGCACCAGGGCGTCGGATCTGCAGTCAGCCTTGGAAAGCCGGACGTCCATCGACATTGCGTGCGGCGTCATCATGGCGCAGAACAGGTGCTCGTACAACGACGCGATTGACATCATCTCCAAGGCATCCAGCCACCGGAACGTCAAGCTCCGCAAGGTGGCTGAGGGCATCCTGGCGAACCTGCCGGGCGGTGCGCCGGACACTCATTTCGAGCACTAGGCTCCCGCCACGGGCTTTCCGGGTTTCCGCCGATGTATTTGACGGTGCTTCTCATGGATACTTCGGCGTAATAGCTCGGGAGCGTAATTTACGGCGCAGGTTCTAGCGGTTGCGCCTCGCGGCTCCGTGGCTGGGAAGCACCACTCTGAGGAAGATGCCGAGGAGGCCGCGCCCCGCCAGATTGGGGTCAGCAATCTCATGGCGAAGCCCGAGTACGAAGGCTGCCCGTCAGTCCGAAGAACGCGAGCTCGTCATCGACCAGCCCTTCGGGATTCTGCAGGGAATGTCCGCGGGCGATAAGCAGCAAATGCTCACGGACAGTCAGGGACGGAAAGAACAGGTCATCATCAAAGACCGCAGACACCTGCCGTCGAAACGGCACCGCATCAGGGTTCACCGGAAGCCCCCGCACCCTGACCTCGCCAGGCAAGGGAACCTGCCAGCCTACCGGCGCGAACTTTGCCGCTCGGCCCGGCTCCGGACAACGGCCCATTCGGCCGGGTCCACTGCCGCCGAACGAAAGAAGACCAGAGACGGAGTGTCTCTGGTCTTCTGCGTGGGTGGGCCCTGTGGGGATCGAACCCACGACCCACGGATTAAAAGTCCGATGCTCTACCAACTGAGCTAAAGGCCCCAGCTGACCGTCAAATGACCGATCAGCCCAGTCCATTTCTGGACGTAAAATACTTTACCCCACACACGGGGCGGCTTTGGCACGCAGGCGCGCGCCGCCGTCGTACGTTCCGGATTCCGCACAGCGTCACCGGCGCTGGAACGGCGCATCCTGGCTGCGAACAGCACTCGATTTCCCGCACGGCACAGGAGTAGCGTGGGGGCATGAGCGAACAAGCAGGACCCAGTCACTACGGCGGAGCCAACCGGCATCACAAGCCCAAGCCGTTCGCCCCCATCGACTTTGAACCGTTCGTAGGCGGTCCGGATCCTGCGCGCGTCTCCGAGGCCGCACACCTCGCCGCCCAGGCGCTGGTGCGGCACGGACGCGACAGCGACGACCCCGTCATCACCGAACGCCTGGTCAAGCTGACGGACGAACAGGGTCTGGATGCCATCGCGGAAATGTGGGCCGAAAGCCCGGCGCGTTCGCTGCCCGGCGCCCTCTGGCGGCTGTACGCCCTGCGCGCCGCCACCGTCCAGGACCCCGAACGGATATCCGTGTACTTCCGCGCAGGCAAGGACACCGCGCAGGTTTCCCATGTGGTGGCCGGCGCCGCCGAGCCGCCGGGAGCCGAGGAAATGCGGACCATGGCTGACGCCATTCTCTCCGGAGCGTTCGACGGCGAGTTCGACGTCGCGCTGGAGCGTTCCGCCGCCTTCTGCCGCGTGGTGGCGCTCGGCCAGGCGACGATAGCCGACGGCGCCGAGCTCGGCAACGAAGCCCACGCGAGCAAGCTCACGCGCAACTCGCACCAGCTCGTGAAGACCGCTGAGGACCTTGAGCACGCGGCAAATGCCTGGCGCCTGGGCGAGCTCGACTGAACCACCGGCGCCGATCTGTCAATGTTGACTTGGGCCAAGCAACGTAGAACACTGAAACTGGTGTCGAGCCGCGAAACCCCCGGGCTTCAACAATTAGCCGCCTAGAGCGGCCTACCGCCGAGAGGCGTATCCGGTTCGGCACCATTTTTCATGCCTGTTTACAGGCCGCGGGCACCGGCCGGTAGAATCAACACAGCTGCTGGCCTGCGTCAAGTCACAAGTGGGCGGCCCCGCCCCCTGCACATCCCCGGAGACCGGTATCCCAACGTGAAGCTGCGCCTTTTTCCCCAGGAGCCCGCCGGGCTGACCCTGCTTTCCCAGATGGCCCAGCAAATTGTGCATGCCAGCGCCACCATGGCCGAGATCCTAGGCGTACCCGCCACTGAGCACGCCAAGCTGGTGGACGACATGCACAACCACGAGGCCAAGTCCGCCGAGTTGCACTTTGCCTTGCTGACCCACATGCGCACGAGCTTTGTGAACCCGCTCCCCCGCGACGACATGTACGCACTGTCCCGCTACCTCAACGAGGCCCTCGAAAAACTGGATGGTGCCGCGGAACTTGTGTCCCTGTATCAGCTCGACCGCCTGCCGCGGCGGGCCGCAGACCAGCTCGAGATCATCAGCCGGCAGGCCGAGCTCACCGTGGACGCCATGCGCCGGCTCAACAACCTCGACGACCTCGAGGACTACTGGATCGAGATTCTCAGGCTCGCCAAACGCGCGGAACGGACCCACCGGATCTGGGTAGCGGACATGATCCGGGACATGAAGTGGGCGCAGTATTCCCGTAACCGCGACGTCGCCAACCAGTTGGTCGAAGTCACCAAGGACATGCGCCGCATCGCTACCCAGGTAGGCAGCATTATCGTCAAGGAATCCTGACGTGACAGCAGTGATTTTCGGCGTTGTGGTCCTGTTGACCGCAACGTTTGCCTTCCTCAACGGCTTCAGGGACGTCTCCACGTCCGTGGCGTTGGCTGTCCGCACCAGGGCGCTCACGCCCAGCGTGGCCGTGCTGCTGGCCGCCTTTTTCAACTTCGTGGGCGCCCTGATCAGCGCCACCGTAGCGGTTGTCATCAGCCACACCTGGATCCACCTGCCGGATGGCCAAAGCGGCCTCAGCATCCTGGTGGCAGCCTTGGCCAGCGCCTGCGCCTGGGGACTGCTCATGTGGTGGCGCGGCATCCCCGCGTCCTCCACGCACGCCCTGGTGGGCGGGCTGGCCGGGGCCGGACTCGCCAGCCTGGCCGTGGGCGGAGTGGGAGTAGGCGGCGTCGACCAGTCCCTGCTGGTCCAAGTTCTCCTGCCGCTGCTGCTCTCGCCCGCCGTCGCCTACATTGGCGCGTACCTGTTGGTTTTCCCGGTGACCTGGGCGGCCCGGTATGCCCAGCCCAACGTCATTAACCAGCGCTTCCGCCGCAGCCAGGCCATCGCGGCCGGCGCCGTGGCGTTCGGCCACGGCCTGCAGGACGGCCAGCGGGTGGGTGCCGTACTGCTGCTTGCCCTGCTAGCGGCAGGCTATTCCGACGGCGAGAGCATCCCCCTGTGGGTGGCGCTGGTGTCCGCCCTGATGATCACAGTCGGAACGCTATTTGGCGGCTGGCGGATCTCCCACACCATCGGCTACAAGATCACCAGGGTGGACCCGTTGCGGGGCTCCGTGGCCCAGACTTTCAGCGCGGCGATGCTGTTTCTCGGGGCGATCGCACTTCAGTGGCCCCTCTCCACGACTCACACGGTGACCGCGTCAGTGTTGGGGGCCGGCGAGAACCAGCACTTCTCAGTCACCAACCGGAAGCTGGTCATGCAGATCCTGGCGCTGTGGGTCCTCACCCCCGCGGCAACCGCGGCCGGGGCGTTCGTGCTGGCCCTGGCGCTGTCACCGTTGGCGGCCTGAAGGCGGCCTAAGCGCAGCACCGTTGCGTAACGCAGCACCCTTGGCTTAAACACCGCATCGATTGCTCCGGCAGTGCGCTTCTGAGCTGTCAAAAGGGCGCTGCCGGAGCAACCGATGCAAGGGGTGTCCGGGAGCCGGTGCCGGGCCCACAGCCGAAGGGGTCCCCGGGTGAGCTTGCGAGCCTGGGGGCGGCTGGGGACTATCCGAAGCGGCCGGAGACGTAGTCCTCGGTGGCCTTCACGGTGGGGTTACTGAAGATGTTCTGGGTGTTCCCGTATTCGATCAGCTTGCCCGGCTTGCCGGTACCGGCGATATTAAAGAACGCCGTCTTATCCGAAACACGGGCGGCCTGCTGCATGTTGTGGGTCACGATCACCACGGTGTACTGGTCCTTGAGATCGTTGATGAGGTCCTCGATGGCCAGCGTGGAGATCGGGTCCAGCGCCGAGCACGGCTCGTCCATGAGGATCACCTGCGGTTCCACGGCAATGGCACGGGCGATGCAGAGGCGCTGCTGCTGGCCGCCTGACAGGCCGGATCCGGGCTTCTCCAGGCGGTCCTTGACCTCGTTCCAGAGGTTGGCGCTCTGGAGGGATCTCTCCACCAGGACGTCGGCCTCGCCCTTGGAGATCTTCTTGTTGTTCAGCTTCACGCCAGCCAGCACGTTGTCCCGGATGGACATGGTGGGGAACGGGTTGGGCCGCTGGAAGACCATGCCGATCTGCGAGCGCACGGTCACCGGGTCCACGCCGGGGCCGTAGAGGTTTTCGCCGTCCATCAGGACTTCGCCTTCGACGCGGGCGCCAGGCAGAACCTCGTGCATGCGGTTCAGGGTGCGCAGGAACGTGGACTTGCCACAGCCTGAGGGGCCGATGAAGGCCGTCACGGACTTGGCCTCGATGTTGATGCTGATATCCTCCACGGCCAGAAAATCGCCGTAGTACACGTTCAGGTCTTTGACGTCGATGCGCTTAGACATGGTGTTCCTTCACTTGCTGGGGTACGGATTGAAGTCTAGGGTTTGGCCGCGAGGACCGGAATGGCCTGCTGAAAAATTTTCAACGGCCGGACTTGGGGGCAAAGATCCTGGCGATCAGCCGGGCGCCAAGGTTCAGGACCATCACCAGGATGATCAGCACAAGGGCGGCGCCCCACGCCCGCTGCGAAGACGGGTCCGGGTTGGCCGGTGATGTGGGGTTCAGGATCTGGGTGTAGATGAATGTGGGCAGGGAGGCAATCCAGCCACCGAATACGTTGTTGTTGATGCTGGTGGCGAACCCGGCGGTGACCAGGATGGGCGCAGTCTCGCCGATCACGCGGGCGATCGCCAAGGTGACGCCGGACGCGATGCCGGAGATCGCCGTCGGGATCACCACCTTCAGGATGGTGCGCCACTTGCGCACACCAAGCGCGTATGCCGCTTCGCGCAGTTCGTTGGGAACGATCTTGAGCATTTCCTCGCTGGAACGCACCACTACGGGGATCATCAGGACGGAAAGCGCGACGGCGGCGACGGCACCGGTTTTGGTGCCGGGCCCCACCACCGCGAAGAAGAACGCTGCGGCGAACAGGCCGGCCACGATGGACGGGATGCCGGTCATCACGTCCACAAAGAAGGTGATGGCGCGGGCCAGGCGGCCGTCATTGCCGTACTCCACCAGGTAAATGGCGGTCAGCAGGCCGACGGGCACGGAGATCACGGTGGCTACCAGCGTGATCTGGATGGTGCCCAACAGTGCGTGGTAGATGCCACCGACCACAGGGGCGCCGTCTTCGACTGCCCGGTTGTCGTAGACGCCCGTGACGCCGTTCATGGAGCTGGTGAGGAAGCCCGGGGCGATCAGGCCGGGAACTCCGTTGACCAGCACCGTCCAGATCACGGAGATCAGCGGAAGCAGCGCGATCAGGAACGAGCCCACCACCAGGCAGGTGGCCAGCTTGTCCTTGGCTTTGCGGGAGCCTTCCACCACGGCGCTCCAGCCCACCAGTCCGGCGGCGAAGAGGATGGCCGAGACGATGCCCCAGCCGAAGGCGTTGAACCCGACCAGTGCCAGGATTGCGGCGCCCACGATGAGCGCGAGCGCCAGGACGACGTACGGCGCAAATGCAGGCAACTGGCCCTTGGTCAGGGCAGAACGCTTACTGCGCACGGGAGTGAGAGTGGAGGACATTTAGTTTGCTCCCGAGAATTCTTTGTGCCGGGTGATGATCCAGCGGGCGAACATGTTGACTCCCAGGGTGATCACAAAAAGGACCAGGCCGGCAGCGATCAGCGTGCTGACCTTCAGGCCGCTGGCTTCGGGGAAGTTCAGGGCGATTTCCGCGGCGATGGTCTGGTTGCCGGACGTAATCAGGCTGGCGGTCAGGGCACCGGAGGAGAGAACCAGGGCAACAGCCATGGTCTCACCCAGCGCACGGCCCAGGCCCAGCATGACGGCACTGATGATGCCCGGGCGGGCGAAGGGCAGGACCGACATCTTAATCATTTCCCAGCGCGTGGCGCCGAGGGCCAGGGCGGCTTCCTCGTGGAGCTTGGGCGTCTGCAGGAAGATTTCACGGCTCAGGGACGTGATGATCGGAAGCACCATCACCGAGAGCACAATGCCCGCGGTCAGGATGGTTTTGCCGGTGGCAGAGGCGGGGCCCTGGAAGATGGGCAGCCAGCCCATGTTCTCGGCCAGCCAGTTGTAGGCCGGGGAGATTTCCTTGGCGAGGAACGCCGCGCCCCAGGCGCCATAAACCACTGACGGGATGGCGGCCAGCAGGTCCACTATGTAGCCAAGGCCGGAGGCGAGTCCGCGCGGGGCGAAGTGCGAGATGAACAGGGCCACGCCGATTGCGACGGGTGTTGCGATCACCAGGGCGATGACGGCTGCAATGAGGGTGCCAATGACGATCGGCCAGATGTAGGCGAAAAAGCCTTCGCCGCCCTGGATCTCGGCAGCCGGGGCGGTCAGCGCCGGGATGGCCTGGACGACAAGGAACAAGGCCACGCCGAACAGGACGGCGAGGATGAGGCACCCGGCGGCCAGGGCTGCGCCGGAAAAGATCTTATCCCCGGCGCGGCCTGCGCCCTGGGAACTACTCAGCGGGGTGGCGGTCATTCCAGACCCTTCGGTTGTGGGTGGTGCCTAAATCGAGCTTACAAAGCCAAGTTCCCCGCCCCGCCTCTCGGCGTGGCGGGGAACTTGGTTCAGGGACAGGTACTAGGACTTTACCTTGATGGATTCGATAGCCTTGACGGCCTTCTCGGCGAGGGCCGGGGAGAGCGGTGCGGACTTCGCCGAGTCGGCAGCTGCCTTCTGGCCTGCGTCGGAAACTACGTAGCTTTCGAAGGCCTTGACGAGGTCAACGGTTTCCTGCTTGTCGTAGGTGGTGCAGACAACGTGGTAGGAAACCAGGACGACCGGGTAGGCGCCGGCTGCGGCGGTCTTGCGGTCCAGCTTGATGGCGACGTCGGTGGCGGAGCGGCCTTCGACGGGCTTGCCGGCTTCAACGGCCTTGGCAGCGGCGTCGGCGGAGATCTTGACGAACTCCTCGCCCACCTTGATGGACGCGGTGCCCAGCTTGCCTCCCACGGCGGAGTCATCCGCGTAGGTCACGGCGCCCGGGGTGTCGGTAACGGTCTTGACGACGCCGGAGGTTCCCTTGGCGTTCTCGCCCTGCAGGGCTGCGGGCCAGATGCCGGCAGCCTTGTCGGTCCAGACATCGGCAGCAGCCGCGGCCAGGTAATCAGTGAAGTTAGTGGTGGTACCGGAATCGTCAGAGCGGTTCACCGGGGTGACCTTGAGGTCCGGGAGGGTGACGCCCGGGTTCAGGGCCGCGATCGCGGGATCGTTCCAGTTGGCGACCTGGCCACGGAAGATCTTAGCCACGGTGGCGGCGTCAAGCTTCAGCTCGGTGAGGCCGGGGAGGTTGAACGCCACAGCGATCGGGGAGATGTAGACCGGGATGTTGACGGCGCCTTCGGGGCCGCACTTGGCCTTGGAGCTGGCCAGCTCTTCATCCTTGAGGTACGCGTCCGAGCCGGCGAACTGGGCCGAGCCGTCGATGATGGCCTTGCGGCCTGCGCCGGAACCGTCCGGGGAGTACTGCACGGTGGCGCCGGGGTTGGCGGTGGCGAAGCCGGCCTTCCAGGCGTCCATGGCTGCGCCGGTGGAGGAAGCTCCGATGCCGGTCAGCGTGCCGGTGACCTTGGGGCCGGCAGAAGTCTGGTTGCCTGTAGGCGTGGTGCCCGTGGCGTTGTCTGAACCGCAGGCGGTGAGCGCGAGTGCGCCGGCTGCGATTACAGCGATAGCCGCGTGGCGGCCGAAACGGAGTGCCTTCACTAGATGTACCCCTTCCAGGGATATTCAGTAGCGGGCAGGGCCGGAGACGCCCTGCAGCGCGATGCGTACGTTTTGTACCTTCAATGAAGGTATGGGCCGTAGGTAACGGGACGGGCAGCCATGGGTGAACAGAAGATTAACGACGGCGGCATATTGGCTTACAACTGCTGCGTCACCATTGCGCACGCCACACTTTCGGTCTTAGGTGCCCGGGCGGCAAATAGACTGGAGGGCATGGCCGCAGCAGCAGGACTCTCAGCAAGCAGGCGTTTCCTGCGCGGACGCATCCGCACCGGCCTGGTCCGGAGCCGGAACTCACTTGTCCCCGCCGTCCAGATGACCGCGTGCGCAGTGGGGGCGTACGCCTTCGCCGAGTATGTTCTGGGGCACTCCGGTCCCCTCTTTGCCGCCACGTCGTCACTGATCGCCCTGGGCTTCTCGCGTGACCCGCGGCTGCGCCGGGTGATGGAGGTGGGGCTCGGCTGCACCATCGGGATCGCCGTAGGTGATCTGCTGCTGCACTGGCTGGGCAGCGGAATCTGGCAGGCCGCCGTCGTACTTCTGTTCTCCATCCTGCTGGCCCGTTTACTGGACAGCGGCAACATCTTTACCACACAGCTGGGGCTGCAATCCTTGCTTGTGGTGCTGCTGCCGGCGCCCGATGGCGGGCCGTTCACCCGCAGCATTGACGCCATTGTTGGCGGGGCGTTCGCGCTCCTGGTGACCATCCTTGTGCCCAAGGATCCGCGCCGGGAGCCCCGCAAGGACGTCCGGAAGCTGCTCCACGAACTGGCCGAAGTGCTGCGGGAATGCGCCACCGCCCTGAGCAACAGCGACTCCACGCAGGCATGGCACGCGCTGATCCGCGGCCGGAACTGCCAGCCGCTCGTGGACGCGATGCGCCATTCCCTGCGCGCTTCCGGCGAGGTGGCCACGCTCGCGCCGGCCCACCGCCGGCACCGCGATGAGTTGGACCGGCTTGAGAATTCCCTTGACTTCATCGACCTTGCGCTCAGGAACAGTCGCGTCTTCGCGCGCCGGCTGACCAGCGCCATCAACCACGCCGCGCTTTCAGACAACGCCACCGAGAACATTGCCGACGTGCTCCAGGAAACCGCGGCTGCGATTGATGAACTGTCGCTCGGCCTGGCGGAGATGCACGACGGCGTGCGCCGCGCCCATCTGCGCACGGCCCGGCAGGACTTCAGCGAGATCGCGCTGCGGCTGCACCCCAAGCTGCTGGAGGTCGAGCGGCTTGAGGGCGAGACTGTGGTGATGCTGTTCCGGCCGCTCGTGGTGGACCTCCTGGAGGCCACCGGCATGGAGGCGCGCGAGGCCCGGGACGTGCTGCCCGGCCTGTAGCGGTGGCGCCGGTGGTTGAGCCTGTCGAAACCCCCGGTGGTTGAGGGATCTCGACAGGCTCGATCACCAGAGGATTGTCGGTGCCCGCCAGTAGGGTGGAACCCATGGCAACAAAGACTTCCCGGGCGTCCAAAGCGCCGGCTTACAAGTGCGCCGAATGCGGCTGGACCACGGTCAAGTGGGTCGGGCGCTGCGGCGAGTGCCAGGCGTGGGGCACGGTTGAGGAAACCGGCGCCGCTGTGGCGCGTACGACGGCGGCAACCACAGTTCTGGAGCCGGCCCGCCGGATTGCCGAGGTGGATGCCACCACGGCGGCTTTCCTGCCCACCGGCGTGGACGAGCTGGACCGCGTGCTGGGCGGCGGCCTGGTCCCTGGCGCGGTCATCCTGCTGGCCGGGGAGCCTGGCGTGGGCAAATCAACGCTGCTGCTGGACGTCGCGGCCAAGTTCGCCCGCACCGCGCAGGACGTCCTGTATGTCACGGGTGAGGAGTCCGCCGCCCAGGTGAAGCTGCGCGCCGAACGGATCGACGCCGTCGCGGATTCCCTCTACCTCTCAGCGGAAACGGACCTGGGGCAGGCACTGGGACAAGTGGAGAAGATCGAGCCTCGGCTGCTGATCGTGGACTCGGTCCAGACGCTCAGCAGCGCTGATGTGGACGGCAGCGCCGGCGGCGTCTCGCAGGTGCGTGAGGTTGCCGCGTCCATCATCGCGGCGGCCAAGCGCCGGAACATGACCACTTTGCTGGTGGGGCACGTGACGAAGGACGGGTCCATCGCGGGACCGCGGCTGCTCGAACACCTGGTGGATGTGGTGTGCCAGTTCGAAGGCGAGCGTCATTCCCGGCTCCGGATGCTGCGCGCGGTAAAGAACCGGTACGGGCCCACGGACGACGTCGGCTGTTTTGACCTGAATGAGAACGGAATCGAAGGGCTCACGGACCCCAGCGGACTGTTCGTCAGCCGCACCAAGGAGCCGGTCTCCGGCACCTGCATCACCGTGACCATGGAAGGGCGGCGGCCGTTGCTGGCCGAGGTGCAGTCGCTGCTGGCCGAAAGCGCCAACTCCCAGCCGCGCCGCGCCACCAGTGGACTGGACAGTTCACGGGTGTCCATGCTCCTGGCGGTCCTGCAGCAGCGTGCCGGCTGCCTGCTGCACAAGGACGATTCCTATGTGGCCACGGTGGGCGGCGTGAAGCTGAGTGAACCGGCCACTGACCTCGCGGTTGCCCTGGCCGTCGCGTCCGCGAAGGCCCGCAAACCCCTGCCCATCCGGCTGATTGCGTTCGGCGAAGTCGGCCTGGCCGGAGAGGTCCGGCCAGTGCCCGGCATCAACCAGCGCATTCAGGAAGCGCACCGGCTGGGGTTCACACACGCCGTGGTCCCGGCCAGCCACAACGGGCCGGGACCCGTCCCGGCGGGCTTCTCGGTCCGCGAAGTGGAGCACCTCACGGAGGCACTGAGCCTGCTGATCGGCTAGCGGCGCGGACTGATGAATCGGATGCAAGGAAACGTCCACGCGACGATGAGCCAGCTGCCCCTCTCGGTCACAGTGGTGGCGTCCCTGACAGGGCTCAGGCCTGAACAGATCAAGAAAATGACCCGCGGGGTCGAGGCGCCACCCCGAAGGAATGTCGCGGATCGCCGCGCAACGGGCTAGCTCCCCGTAATCACCAAGGCAACACTGTGTCCGCCGAAGCCAAAAGCGTTCACCAGGCCGGCGGGGGCGGAACCGGGCGCCAGCGTGTGGGCCTTCTCCGTCACGATGTTCAGGTTCACTTCGGGGTCCAGCGCCTCGACGTTCGCCGTTCCGGGGAGCTGCCCGGTCTGCAGAGCCTGGACCACCACAACCGCCGCGAGCGCACCGGCGCCGCCAAGCAGGTGGCCGGTGTGGCCTTTGGTGGAGGTCACGGGCACGTCGGCACCGAAAATGGCGTTGATGGCCTGGGCTTCCAGCCGGTCCCCTACCGGGGTGGAGGTGGCGTGGGCGTGGACGAAGCCGATCTCCGAAGCCTGCATTCCGGCCGAGGCCAGGGCCTTCTGCATGACGCGCCGCTGCATGGCCGGGTCCGCGGCCACGATGTCGTTGGCATCGGAGGTTACCGCCCCGCCGGCCACTGCGCCGAGGATGGCGGCGCCGCGCGCCCGGGCGTGTGCCTCACTTTCAAGCACCACAATGCCGGCGCCTTCGGCGAGGACAAATCCGTCGCGGCCGCCGTCGAACGGGCGCGAGGCGCGCTGGGGTTCGCTGTTGCGTGTGGAGAGTGCCCGGATCTGGGAGAAACCGGTGATCACGAGGTCGTTGACTGAAGCGTCCACGCCGCCGGCAATCACGACGTCGGCCGCTCCGGAGCGGATCATTTCGGCACCCTGGACAATTGCTTCCGCGCCGGACGCGCAGGCGCTGACCGGGGTCCGGGCTCCGCCGCGGGCGCCGAGGTCAATGGAGACCCAGGCCGCGGGGCCGTTGACCATAAGCCGGGTGAGGGTGTGCGGCGAGACCCGGCGCGGGCCGCCGCTGGCAAGCGCACGGTCCTGTTCGAGGGTGGAACCGAGGCCGCCATAGGCGGAGCCGATCACTACGGCAAACCGTTCGGGGTCGACGTCGGGCGCTCCCGCCTGCTGCCACGCTTCCCGGGCAGCCACCAGCGCCAGTTGCCCGCACCGGTCCATGCGCTTCAGCTCGCGCGTGGTGAGGTGTTCCGAAAGATCCGCGGTGACCTGTCCGGCCATGCGCACGGGCAGCTGCTCCGCCCAGTCCTCATCCAGCGCGGCGATGCCGGACTGTCCCCCCAGCAGGCCGGCCCAGGTCTCCGCCACGGAGGAGCCGAGCGGGTTGATGGTGCCGGCGCCGGTGATCAGCGCACGGTGTTGGTCTGCAGACATTGGACGCTACTTTGCGGGGTTGTGGGTGCCGATGGGCACGAGGGTCAGATCGGGGTGGTTCTTCTCGATCCGGCGCAGGGCCCAGACGTCGTTGAACAAGGCGAGGTATTCGCCGTCGGACCTCAACAGCACCTCAGCGCCGGGCACGTTCGCCAGCGTGGGCATGGCGTCCGCCGTCGAAATCCTGGCGATGGAGTACGGCAGTCGTTCCAGCCGCATGGGGGCGCTGAAGTCATGCGCCATGCGGTCCTCCACCACTTCGAACTGCATCGGGCCGACGGCGGCAAGCACCGGCGCCTGATCGCCGCGGACGTCGGAGCGGAGCACCTGGATGACGCCCTCGTGCTCGAGCTGCTCGATGCCGCGGCGGAACTGCTTGAACTTGCTGGGGTCCTTGGACCGGGCCACCTGGAAGTGTTCCGGGGCGAATAGCGGGATGGCCGGGTACTCCACCGCGCCTTCGAGGAAGAGGCTGTCGCCGACGCGCAGCGTGGAGGCGTTAACCAGGCCCACGACGTCGCCCGGGTAGGCCTCGTCGATGACCTCGCGTTCGCGGCCGAACACCTGCTGGGCGTACTTGGTGGCGAAGGACTTTCCGGTGCGGGTCTGTGTGACCACCATGCCGCGTTCAAAGACTCCGGAGCAGACGCGGATGAAAGCGACGTGGTCTCGGTGAGCCTTGTTCATGCCGGCCTGGACCTTGAAGACAAAGCCGGAGAAGGACGATTCAACCGGGCGCGGGCTGCCCTCAACGTCCGGCCGGGGTGCGGCGTGCGGCGCGAAATCCACCAGGGCGTCCAGCAGTTCCTTCACGCCGAAGTTCAGCGCGGCGGAACTGAACAGGATGGGAGTGGCGGTGCCCGCATGGAAGGCTTCGACGTCGAATTCGAGATTGGACTCGATGACCAGGCCGGCCTCGTCCACGGCGTCGGTCCAGTTGCTGCCCTGCGTCTCCGCGGCCTCTTCGGGCGTGAAGTACTCGGTCAGCGCGATGTTGGCGCCGGAATTGTTGCGCTGGAAGCGGGCGAAGCGGTCCTGGCGGAGGTCCCAGACGCCGCGGAAGTCACCGGAAATGCCCACGGCCCAGGTCAGCGGCATGGGAGTCAGGCCGGTGCGCTCGGTGAGCTCGTCCATCAGCGCCAAGGCGTCCAGACCGGGCCGGTCCCACTTGTTGATGACGGTGATGATGGGCAGGTTGCGCTGCTTGCAGACCTCAAAGAGCTTCATGGTCTGTGTTTCCAGGCCCTTGGCGGCGTCCACGAGCATCACTGCGCAGTCGACGGCCGCCAGGACGCGGTATGTGTCCTCGGAGAAGTCCGCGTGACCGGGGGTGTCCAACAGGTTGATGACGGTGTCCCGGTACGAGAACTGCAGCGCGGCGGAGCTGATGGAGATGCCGCGGTCCTTCTCCATCTGCATCCAGTCCGAGACCGTCTCCTTGCGGTTCGCCTTGCCGCTGGAGGCACCGGCGGTGCCGATCACCTTCGCATGAAGCGCCAAGGCCTCGGTGAGGGTGGATTTGCCGGCGTCGGGGTGCGAAATGACAGCAAAGGTCCGACGCCGGGCCGCCTGTTTGTGAATCTCGTTGACCCGGGCGGGGCTAAGGACATCTTGGGACACGGTGCTACTTTCGCTGCGATGGGGGTACCCCAAGGCGCTCGGCAGGCCTCAAGGGGAAGCATGGCTCTGTGACAGCCAAGTTCCAAGTTTATCGCAGTGCCGGGCTGGCGCCGAAGACTGAGCGCGCCCCGCTACGTCACAGAGGCTGCAGCGCGTTTCGACGCTCTTCTTCCCTTTCGACGCGCATAATCCCTGGGGACCCTGATATACCCGGGTCCCCAGGGATTATGCGCGTCGAACTCCCGCTGCGGTCAGGCCTTGAGCTTGGGCTGCCATCTCCTGGTCGGCGCAGGGAAGGCGCACCGAAACGCCTCCCGGCCAGCCGCCGTCGCACGCGTTCCCGAGGCACTTCGCGGCACCCCCTAACGAGGCACTTTGGGGCTTGTCCGTGCGATTGTTGCCGCTTCTTACCTCTATCATTGAGCTTGCGGGAAACTGAGTACTTTTGATCCTGCCGGCGGAGAGCAAAAACCGGCGTACCTGCGGGCGGCAGCCCGCACCTTTGAAGGGAACACCTATGGCTCGGAGCCCCGAAGAATCGCTCAAGGCGACTCTGGGCAGAGTGGCTCCAGGCACGCCGCTGCGCGATGGTCTGGAACGCATCCTCCGGGGGCGGACCGGTGCGCTGATCGTACTGGGCTCGGACCGGACCATCGATTCCATCTGCTCCGGCGGGTTCGACATCGGCATCGACTTCTCCCCCACAAGGCTCCGCGAACTGGCCAAGATGGACGGCGCCATCATCTGCGACAAGGACGCCGGCAACATTCTGCGCGCCGCGGTCCAGCTGGTCCCGGACTCAAGCATCGAAACGCAGGAATCCGGCACCCGGCACCGCACGGCGGAGCGCGTGGCCATCCAGACCGGCGTTCCCGTGATCTCCGTCAGCCAGTCCATGCAGATCATCGCGCTGTACGTGAACGGGCTCCGCCACGTGCTGGAGGGATCCGAAAAGGTCCTGGCCCGCGCCAACCAGGCCCTCGCCACGCTGGAACGGTACCGTTCGCGGCTGGACCAGGTGACCAGTTCCCTGTCCGCCCTGGAGATCGAGGCCATGGTGACCGTCCGCGACGTAGCGGTCACCCTGCAGCGCCAGGAAATGGTCCGCCGGATCTCCGAGGAAATCTCGCAGTATGTCCTGGAACTTGGCGAGGACGGCCGCCTGCTGTCCCTTCAGCTCGATGAGCTCACGGTGGGCCGCGGCCCGGGCAGCGACGTCATCATCCGCGACTACGCCGGACCGGACACGTCCGCCGAGGACATCGAACGGGCCGTCAGCGCGCTGGTGAACCTCGGCCCCACTGAGCTGATAGACCTGGGCAAGATCTCCGGGATCGTCGGTTTTGCCGGCGGCGAGGCCAACCTCGACGCCGTGGTGCAGCCCCGTGGTTACCGGCTGCTGTCCGGCCTCAAGGCAGTCCCAAACGCTGTTGCCGACCGCCTCGTGGACCATTTCGGCGGCCTGCAGTTCCTGATGGCGGCCACCATCGACGACCTCATGACCGTTGACGGCATCGGCGATCAGCGCGCCCGCACCGTCCGCGAAGGCCTGAGCCGCATGGCCGAAGCC
Organism: Arthrobacter sp. AQ5-06; assembly: GCF_003287955.1. GTDB lineage: Bacteria > Actinomycetota > Actinomycetes > Actinomycetales > Micrococcaceae > Arthrobacter. The sequence continues at coordinate 147,693 of NZ_QMKP01000005.1, forward strand.
AGCCTGCTGGATCGCTTCCTCTAATCCCCACCGGCCCCCTCGCCTCGCAAGCTCGGCCAGGGAACCCTACCGGCGTGGGCCCACGGCCCTTTCGAGCCCCCAGAGGGCCCCTGTGGAGCAATGGATGGAGAGTGGAGTCAGCTGAGCTGGAACACAGCCTTGGGGCTGGCCCTCGAGCCGAGCTTGGCCGTGAAAATGTAGTATGCCCCGCTTGCTCCTGGTTTGGCTTCGATGGGGCTGCAGCCTTCCAACGTGCGGTTACGGGCCCACGGGAAGTTTGCCGTCTCACTGGCGCCCGGGGCAATCGTCTTCACGAGGTCTTCGCTTTTGGCTTGGCAGTCCTTGGACGAGAAGATCCTGTCCGCGCCGCTGGTCACCAGGAACTCCATCTGGGACGTTCCGATGTTCACCTCGCACGGCACGGTTCCGCCATTGGTCACCTTCAGGGTGAGCAGCGGGTTCTCATCGGGGCCGTAGGCGGGCTTGTCGGTCGAAGCGGACACCGTCACCAGGTTTTGGTTGCAGGAAGGCGTGGGCGTGGGAGTGGGTTCGCTGCCCGCAGTTTCCGACGGCGAGGCGCCCGGGGCGGGGGCAGACCCGGTGGCGCCGTCGGTGGAGGATGCCGGCTCGGTGCCGCTGAAGGCACCGGCCACCGCAAAGCCACCGAAAGTGAGCGCCACCGCCATCAGAAGGGCTGTTCCCACAAAAAGCCGACGACGGCGGTAGACAGCCGCGCTCGGCTGCCGGGTAGCGCCGGAACCGCCCCCGGAACCGGGTGCGGATGCCGTTTTGCGTGGTGATGAATTGCCTTGCCTGCCCATCCTTCTAGGCTAGAGAACGCGCCGGATTCTGCCGTCCCACCACGCCGGTCCCCCGGCCACCGCTAAGGTCACAGTTTGTCCGCGGCATCTTCGCGTGGGCTCCCGGGAATCCACTACAGTGTTGGGATCGACGCTACAACCCTTTCCCCAGCCATGCCCGCGGACGGCTCGTCCGGCACGGATGAACTCCGCCCCGACCAGCTCGCCGCGCTGAACCGCAGGATCACCGGTTGGTTCGCGGAGACGGCGAGGGATCTGCCCTGGCGTGAACCACACTGCTCACCGTGGGGAGTCCTGGTCAGCGAGATCATGCTGCAGCAGACCCCCGTGGTGCGGGTGCTGCCGGTCTGGCGGGAATGGCTCGAGCGCTGGCCCACGCCGGCCGCTCTTGCCGGTGAGCCTGCCGGGGAAGCCGTCCGCTCGTGGGGCAGGCTCGGCTACCCCCGCCGGGCACTCCGCCTGCACGCGGCCGCCACTGCCATCGTCCGCGACCACGGCGGCAAGGTCCCTGGCAACTACACGGAGCTGCTGGCCCTGCCCGGTGTGGGCAGCTACACGGCCGCGGCCGTTGCCGCCTTTGCCTTCGGACGCCGGGAGACCGTGGTGGACACCAACATCCGGCGGGTGCACGCGCGCCTGATTTCCGGCGTCGCGCTCCCCTCACCGTCGCTGAACGCTGCGGAGATGCGGCTCGCGGCGGAACTTCTGCCGGACGACGTCGGGACCTCCGTGCGCTGGAACGCTGCGGTTATGGAACTGGGGGCGCTGGTCTGCACGGCGCGGGCGCCTAAGTGCGCGGACTGCCCGGTGCGGGACGCCTGTGCGTGGCTGGCAGCCGGCGAGCCGCCGCCGTCGTACGTTCCCAAAGGACAGGCGTGGCACGGCACTGACCGGCAGGTCCGGGGTGCCGTGATGGCTGTGCTGCGGCTTGCTGACGCGCCGGTGCCGGCGGAAATGTTCCAGCGGGAGCCTGCCGACTTGGGCCTCGCGGCGGACGGAATCGGCGTCCCCCTGTCCGCACTGCACCGCCTGAACTCCGCGCCGGAACAGCTCGAACGTGCGATTGCCGGCCTTCTTGACGACGGGCTGGCCGAACTGCACCAGGGCGGTTACCGGCTGCCCGCCTGAGGCGTCTTTAGGGTGGCCCGCGACTGAATGGCATACTTTCTGGTGACTCGAACCGGGGGAAATTCATGAGACTCGTGTTGTACATCATCTGGGCGCTGTTTGTTGCCGGTGTCATTTTTGCGCTGGTCCGTTCACTGCGGAAAACCAAGCGGCAGGAAAAACTGATCGCCAGCTGGCCAAAGGTGCGGGCGACCGTCACTGGAAACGTGGCGGGCTGGACACATGGCGGAGGCGGCTCAACGCGGAGCAGGCGCTTCTATCCCACCTACCAGTTCGCCGACCCCAACGGGACCCTGTATGCGGGCGAATCCGAGGTCTCGTACGCCAACCAGCAGGCATCAGGATCGCTCCTGGAGGTGGCCTACAACCCGGCGAATCCCAACCAATCGTTCCAGGTGGCGTCTGAATCAAAAATGGTGATCGGGTGCCTGATGCCGGTCTTCGCCTTTTTCGCCCTGCTGCTGTTCTGGGTCGCCGGCAACTTCCCGCTGGGCTGACCCGTGGACTCCCTGAAACTGCTGTTCATCGTGCTGCCCGGGCTCTTCCTTGCCGCGGGCCTGATCCTGATGGGGCTCTCCCTTGCCGCGTCTTTCCGCCGGAAACGTTCCATGGCGGGATGGCAGGAGGCTTCGGCCACCGTCACGGGAAACCTGCATGGTACGGACGGACCCACGAGCAACGGCCGGAACCGGTTTGCGCCGTCGTATGAATTCGCGGACGCCGGGGGCAAGCGCTGGCTGGGGCAGTCCGATATCTACAGCCAGGACCATGCGATCATCGGCACCCGTATCCCCGTGGTCTACAACGCGGCCAATCCCGCCGAATCGACGCTGCCGGTCCTTTTTGTTGCCAAGGGCCGGCTGGCCACAGGTCTCATTATGGTGATCTTTGGAGCAGCAGCCATAACAATGTTTGCATCACTTTGCTGATAGCCATGCGGGCGGCCGGCCCGGGTTTTACGCTGAAGTATGCGCAAGTCCGGAGTACTTCTGGCACTGATGACGACGACGGTGCTCACCGCTGGCTGCTACTACTACCCCGTCCCGGCGCCGTGCCCCATGATTGCCCAGGCAACTGCGGTCTCGGTGACGGTGGCGCGGGACTACGTGGCGCAGGTGGGATCGCTGCGCCTGAAGGCGTGCCAGGACGGTGTCTGCAAGGAAGCCGCCGTCGAGCTTATTCCCGGAACGGCATCCATTGACAAAGGCTGCGCACCGGACGGTGTCTGCTCTGCCACGGCTTCCCCGGACGGGACCATGATCGGGATGCTGATGCTGGAGTCCCTAACGGAGGCCCCGATGGCTCTGACCGCCAGGGGTATTTCTCCGGGCGGATCGGCCCTCCCTGTGCGCACCTTGGATTTCCGGCCCCGCGGCGTCTATCCCTTCGGGGAGCAGTGCGGGAGGTTCGTCACTGCTTCGGTGATCCTGGACGCCGAGGGCCTGCGACCGGCTGCGTGACTCTTGGGAGACAAGGCCCGCCTGCCCCGCCCTTGACTTCCACTCAGGACACTTCTACGGTCTGTATTACTAGCATCGGCAACGCTGGATGTACAACAGGTTCGCCGCCCGGGAAGGGGTTACGATGCCACTTTCAGATAGGGAGCGGAAACAGCTCGAGGAGCTGGAATCGGGCCTGGCGGCAGACGACCCGAGGCTCGCCGAGGAACTCTCGTCCGGCTCTGTGGGCCTCAGGTTTGGGCGCCGCACCTACTTCGGTGCCATCGCATGCCTGATCGGGCTGGTGTTGCTTATTGTCGGGGTCAGCACGCAGATCATCGTGATCGGCGTCGGCGGCTTCCTCCTGATGGGAGGCGGCACGTACCTGCTCGTGGATAAGCGCTCCTTCAGTCTGGGCCGCAGCCGCCAGGTCAAATAGGCGGCTAATCAGGCCGGCGCCTCTGCCAGCCACGCCCACATCAGTCCACGGCCTACGGCTCGCCGAAGCCCGCCTGCACCAGGCCGCCGACGTAGTTCAGGGCACGCTCGGCGTCGGGCCCCCAAGCCTCGATATGAAGCACGGATCCCTTGCCTGCCGCCAGGATCATCAAGGATGTCATTGAGGCGCCATCCACGCCGTTGACCATGACTTCGGCGTTGAGGGACGCCAGACCGCCCGCGATCTTGGCTGCCGGACGGGCGTGCATGCCGGCCTCATTCACCAGTTCGAAGTCGCCGGTGAAGTCCGGCCCGGGACCCGTGACGGACCCTTCGGTGACGGTGCTGGCGGCGAGCACCGGCGAAGCAACCGCCACATCCGGCCCCAACCCGTAGACCGCTTCGGCGGCACGTTTGACTGCCTTCACATCGGCGCCGCCCTGTGCGGCCACGGCGGCAGCCACGAGGCCTTCCACTAGGGGCGCGTCCGCCAAGAGTACACCGGCTGGCTCCTCAACGAGCTCCAGTGCCGATTCCGCCGTCATCACGGCCGATCCCAGGTCCGTCAGGACCACCACGCCATCGCCGCCGGCCGCCTGGTCCAGGGCAGACATGACTTTTTCCAGGCTTGTTCCGATCCTGCCGTCGGCGGTGCCCCCGGCGGCGAGGATTACGACGTCGGGGGCCATCTGGGCGGCAAGCTCCACGGCGCCGTCGGCAATTTTTTCGCTATGGGACACCACCACCAGGCGTACCGTCACGCTGCGGCCCCAACGGCGGCCCGGAGAATGAGTGCGCTGGAGGCGGCGCCCGGATCGCGGTGGCCTGCGCTACGCTCCCCCAGATAACTGGCGCGGCCTTTGCGGGCCACCAGCGGGTCGGTGGCCACGGCGCCGGCCTCAGCCGCCTCTGCGGCAGCGACCAGCACTCCAAGGACGGTGCCCGTACCGTCCGCCACGGCGGCCTGCGCTGCCTCAGCGGCGGGGGTCCAGGCGTCGACCATGGTCTTGTCGCCGGACTCGGCCTTACCTCGGGCCACGATGCCGTCGCGGGCGGCCACGAGCGCATCGGCTAGGCTCCCCGGATCAATCTCGGCGGCGTCTCCCAAAGCGGTGGAGGCGCGCAGAAACGCGGTTCCGTACAGGGGTCCTGCGGCGCCGCCTACTTTGGACATCAGAGTCATGGCAGTCAGCTTCAGGGCCGCGCCGGGTGTCTCAGGCTGGGCTTCAGCCAGTTTCTCCAGCACAGCCTGGAAGCCGCGGTCCATGTTCTCGCCGTGGTCCGAGTCCCCGATGGCACGGTCAAGTTCGATGAGCCACACCCTGTGTTCCGCCATGGCCTGGGCGCAGAGCGTCAGCCACCTAACGGCCCAGTTCACGTCCAGCACCACGGTTACACGCCCCAGCGCAGGGCTGCGGTGTGCACCGGAGCGTCCCACAGCTGTGTCAGTTCATCGTCGAGCCGGAGCACTGAGATGGAGCAGCCCTGCATTTCCAGAGCGGTGATGTAGTTCCCCACCAGCGAGCGTTCGACCGCGGCTCCACGTTCTGCGATCACCTGGGCAGCGCGGCGGTAGACGATGTACAGCTCACTCAGGGGCGTGCCGCCCATGCCGTTGACGAACAGCAGGACTTTCTCGCCGCCGGTGATGCCCAGGTCGCTGAGGACCGGGTCCAGCAGGCGGTCGGTGATGCCGTCGGCGTTCTCCATCGGGATTTTGTGCCGGCCGGGCTCGCCGTGGATGCCGATGCCGATCTCGATTTCATCATCCGCCAGGTCGAAACTGGGCGTTCCCGCATGCGGTACTGTGCACGCGGACAGCGCGACCCCCATGGTGCGGACGTTGCTGTTGACGCGGTCACCGATCGCGGCCACGGCATCGAGGTTGTCGCCCCGCTCAGCCGCGGCGCCGGCGATTTTCTCCACCAGAACGGTGCCACCCACTCCACGGCGGCCTGCGGTATACAGGGAGTCCTCCACCGCGACGTCGTCATTCACCAGGACCGTACGGATGTCCACACCTTCGGCCTGCGCCAGTTCCGCTGCGGTCTCAAAGTTCAGGACGTCACCGGTGTAGTTCTTAACGATATGGACGACGCCGGCGCCCGAGTTAACGGCGAGCGTCGCCGGAAGGATCTGGTCCGGCGTCGGCGAGGTGAACACCGCCCCCGGCACGGCGGCGTCGAGCATTCCCAGCCCGACAAAACCGGCGTGGAGCGGCTCGTGGCCGCTGCCCCCGCCGGAAACTAGTCCGACCTTCCCTGCCACCGGCGCGTCTTTGCGCGTGACGTACTTCGGATCGGCAGTGACGGTGACGAGTCCCGCGTGGGCCAGACCAAATCCCTCGACGGATTCGTCAACCACGGAACGGGGATCATTGATGAGCTTTTTCATGGCAGAACTCCTGGGGTGTGGGTGCTTCCTGGAGGATGCACGTTGACCCTACTACCGCAACATGAAGTCCGGTAGCCTGCGACGATCCGGTGGAAGCGGTAAGGGACAGCCCCCAATGACCGTCCCTTACGGCAGGACCCAAACTGCAACCTTGTCAGTTTATCCATCAATTCGCCATAAAGCTATCTTTGTCACAGGGTGACTTCCTGCCGCGGTTGCCCGGGCAGGATGATGAGGGGGGTGTCTAGAGGGTCTTGATCATGCGGGTATTGCCCAGGGTGTTGGGCTTGACCCGCGCCAGGTCCAGGAACTCGGCAACGCCTTCGTCATGGGAGCGCAGCAACTCGGAGTAGACCACCGGGTCCACTGCCGTCTGGTCGGCCATGACCTCGAAGCCATGACGCTTGAAAAAATCCACCTCGAACGTGAGACAAAAGACCCGCGCCACGCCCAGTTCACGGGCCCCTGCCAGCAGGCTTTCCACCAGCACGTGCCCTACCCCCTTGCCGCGCCACGCATCCGATGCGGCCAGCGTGCGGACTTCAGCGAGATCCTCCCACATAACGTGCAGGGCGCCGCAGCCGATGACTTCGCCGTCGTCGGCTTCTGCGATCCGGAACTCCTGGAGGCTCTCGTAATAGGCAACCGTCTCTTTCGCCATCAGGATCCGCTGCTCAGCCAACGGGGCCACAAGGCCCTTGATGGCGGCCACGTCACTGGTACGTGCAGAACGGATACGGAAAGAGTCAGAGTCGGTCACACCACAATCCTACGAGGCAAGGACGTCCGCGAAGGACAAAGCAAAAGCCCCGCCTGCTCCTGAAAGGAGCCGCCGGGGCTTTTGCTAACGCAACGAACCTAGACGCTCGGGGCGATCTCCGGGATGCGCGGCTTGGCGTTGCCGGCGAACGTGAACTTGGCGTCGTCGCCTTCGCCATCCACGTCCACTACAACGATGTCGCCGCCGTGGAGCTCGCCGAACAGGATCTTCTCGGAGAGCTGGTCCTCGATCTCGCGCTGGATGGTGCGGCGCAGCGGCCGGGCACCCATGGCGGGATCATAGCCGCGGGTTGCCAGAAGCACCTTGGCCTTGGGCGTGAGCTCGATGCCCATGTCCTTGTCCTTGAGGCGCTTCTCCAAGCGGCCAACGAACATGTCCACGATCTCGATGATCTCATCCTGGGTGAGTTGCGGGAACACCACAACGTCATCCACACGGTTCAGGAACTCCGGACGGAAGTGCTGCTTGAGTTCCTCCGTCACACGGGCACGCATCCGGTTGTAGCCCGTCTGTGTGTCTGTGCCGGACTGGAAGCCGGTGGCAACGCTCTTGGAGATGTCCCGGGTACCCAGGTTGGTGGTCATGATGATCACGGTGTTCTTGAAGTCCACCACGCGGCCCTGGGAGTCGGTCAGGCGGCCGTCTTCCAGAATCTGCAGGAGTGAATTGAAGAGGTCAGCGTGCGCCTTCTCGACTTCGTCGAACAGGACCACGGAGAACGGACGACGGCGGACCTTCTCGGTGAGCTGGCCACCCTCTTCGTAGCCGACGTAGCCCGGAGGGGCACCGAAGAGCCGTGAAACCGTGTGCTTTTCGGAGTACTCGGACATGTCCAGCGTGATGAGGGCGTCCTCGTCACCGAAGAGAAATTCCGCCAGGGCCTTGGCGAGCTCGGTCTTGCCGACGCCTGTGGGACCAGCGAAGATGAACGAGCCGCCCGGACGCTTGGGGTCCTTCAGGCCTGCACGGGTACGGCGGATCGCCTGGGACAAGGACCTGATGGCCTCGTTCTGGCCCACCACACGCTTGTGCAGTTCGTCTTCCATCTTCAGCAGGCGCGAGGACTCTTCCTCTGTCAGCTTGAAGACCGGGATGCCGGTGGAGTTGGCCAATACCTCAGCGATGAGATCCTCATCCACCTCGGAGATGTCATCCATGCCGCCGGACTTCCAGTGGCGTTCCTTCTCCGAGCGCTCGGTGATGAGCTTCTGCTCCTTGTCGCGGAGCGAAGCGGCGCCTTCGAAGTCCTGCGCGTCGATCGCGGATTCCTTCTCCATCTTCAGCTTGGCGATCCGCTCATCCATGGCCTTCAGCTCCGGCGGAGCGGTCATCCGGCGGATACGCAACCGGGCGCCGGCCTCGTCGATCAGGTCGATCGCCTTGTCCGGCAGGAAGCGGTCCGAGATGTAGCGCTCGGAGAGGTTCGCAGCGGAGGCGAGGGCGCCGTCGGTGATGGTGACGCGGTGGTGCGCCTCGTAGCGGTCACGCAGGCCCTTGAGGATCTCAATCGCATGCGCAACCGAAGGCTCCTTGACCTGGATCGGCTGGAAGCGGCGCTCCAGCGCGGCATCCTTCTCGATGTGCTTGCGGTACTCATCCAAGGTGGTGGCACCGATGGTCTGCAGTTCACCGCGCGCCAGCATGGGCTTCAGGATGGACGCAGCATCGATGGCCCCTTCAGCAGCGCCGGCACCCACAAGCGTGTGGATCTCGTCGATGAAGAGGATGATGTCGCCGCGGGTGCGGATTTCCTTAAGGACCTTCTTCAGTCGCTCTTCGAAGTCACCGCGGTACCGGGAGCCGGCCACCAGTGAACCGAGGTCCAGGGTGTACAGCTGCTTGTCCTTGATGGTTTCCGGGACGTCGCCGCGGACGATCGCCTGGGCGAGGCCTTCGACGACGGCGGTCTTGCCGACGCCGGGCTCACCGATCAGGACAGGATTGTTCTTGGTGCGGCGCGAAAGGACCTGCATAACGCGTTCCATTTCGGATTCGCGTCCGATCACCGGGTCCAGCTTGTTCTCGCGCGCAGCCTGCGTCAGGTTACGACCGAACTGGTCCAGAACCACGGAGCCCGCGGGAGTGCCTTCGGGCTGGCCGGGGCCGACGCCTGCGCCGGTGGTTTCCTTGCCCTGGTAGCCGGAGAGCAGCTGGATGACCTGCTGGCGGACCCGGTTGAGGTCTGCCCCGAGCTTGACGAGCACCTGGGCGGCAACACCTTCACCCTCGCGGATGAGGCCCAGCAGGATGTGCTCCGTGCCGATGTAGTTGTGGCCCAGCTGCAGGGCTTCGCGCAGCGAGAGTTCCAGCACTTTCTTGGCGCGTGGGGTGAAAGGGATGTGACCGGACGGGGCCTGCTGGCCCTGGCCGATGATCTCCTGTACCTGCTCGCGCACGCCGTCGAGCGAAATGCTCAAGGACTCAAGAGCTTTGGCGGCAACGCCCTCACCTTCATGGATCAGACCCAAGAGGATGTGTTCGGTACCAATGTAATTGTGGTTCAGCATGCGTGCCTCTTCTTGGGCAAGCACAACTACGCGACGGGCACGGTCCGTAAATCGCTCAAACATTTCGCCACACTCCTAGCTACGACGTACTTTGATGCTACGTGGCAGACCCACTCTTGGGGAGCGTGTTCGCCACAGGGGAAACATGACGTGTTCAACCTCCCGTCACCCTGCCCCGTTTGGATCAATGCAACGACCTCAAGCAAGGAGAACGCCATGGAAGTCATCACCCTGCTCATGACCGCCGCGACCATAGCCCTCGCCGGGATCGGGGGGCTCCACTACTCCTTCGCCTGCTCGGTGATGCCGGGGCTGCGCGCCACCGATGAAGCGGCATTTGTCAGCGCCTTGTCCCGGACAAGGCCGCAATCCAGAATCCGGTGTTCGCGCTGAGCTTCGTCGGCGCCTTCCTCGCCTCGGCGGGCTCGGCAGCCCGTTAATCGCCGAGACCCGCTAATTACAGACATTCCAGGCCCCCCGCCACGCAAAGATTCGAGTGGGCGAATTCGAGCGGGCGTCCCAGACCGAAGGCTCAAACCGAATCGCCGGCCCATCCCAGGGAAATTGCGCGACGATTAGCCCAACGGTACGCCCGGAAGCCGTTAGCCAGCACGGGTTTTGCGCATACTCAAGTCCGTCTTTAAGCATTCACAATTGGCATCAAAAAACCCTGCCCCCACCCGAAGGTGAAGACAGGGCCTAATGCGCAGCCGGAGAGGCGGCAGGTCAGGAATTCGCCTTTTGGTAGGCTTCCTGGATTTCAGCCTGAATTCGGCCGCGGCTGTTAACCGTGTAGCCGTTATCCCGCGCCCATTGACGGATCTGCGCGGAGTCGTTGGCGCGGGCGCCTGCAACCGCTTTGGTGCGGGTGGCCCTGCCGGCCGAGGTCTTGCGCCCGGCGGCAACAAAGCGCTCCAGGGCAGAACGGAACTCGGCCGCGTTGGCCGAGGACAGATCGATTTCGTAGCTGACCCCATCGAGGCCAAAACGGACGTTCTCGTCCGCAGATCCCCCATCCAGATCATCGACAAGGATGATGTTTACTTTCTGTGCCATTAAATATGTCTTCCTCTTGGAAAGGTTCGGTTGTCAGAAAATGAGGATGTTCCTATTAAAAGTATGAACCTCTTTATGGCAACGCGTCAAAGCGTCAAAGCGTTCCTGTGGATATCCACAGGAACCCGCAGAAAGCTCTTTCGAGCTATTTGTCCGTTTCCGGGTTCTGTTCGTTCAATGGCGCACCGGAACGCGCTTCCGCCTCGGCCTGAGCCCGTGCTTCGGCCTTACGCTCGGACTTATCGGCATTGAAGATGGATTTCATGGCGAACCAGAAAAGCAGACCCACCACCAGTGAGGGCAGGAGAACGGCTACATATTCCATGGTCAGTGCCCTTCAGGCTTCAGAAGTGGGAAAAGGATGGTCTCGCGGATACCGGCGCCGGTGAACAACATAACCAGCCGGTCAATACCCAAGCCGATGCCACCCATGGGCGGCGCGCCGTATTCGAGGGCGCGCAGGAAGTCCTCGTCCAAGTGCATGGCCTCATCGTCGCCCGCGGCCGCGTGCCGGGACTGCTCGGTGAGCCGCTCCCGCTGGATGACGGGGTCGATCAGCTCGGAGAAGGCCGTGCCGCGTTCCATGCCGCCGATGATGAGGTCCCAGGCTTCGATCAGCCGGCCGTCCTCCCGGTGCGGGCGGGCCAGGGGCTGGGCGGACGGCGGGTAGTCGTACACAAAAGTGGGGTTCAGCAGGGTGGGTTCCACAATTTCGCCGAACAGTTCCACGGCCAGCTTTTCGGCGTCCCACTTCGGGTCCACCTTGACCTCGTGCTTTTCTGCGATTTCGCGCAGCACCTCAAGCGACGTGTCAGGCGTGACTTCCTGGCCAACGGCGTCGGACAGCCCGGGATAGACAGAAACCCAGGCCCAGTCGCCGTCGAGGTTGATCTCCCCGGCTCCCGTCTGGATGGTGCGGCCGACACCCACGGCGTCAGCGGCGTCGAGGATGATCTCCTTGATGCGCTCGGCCATGACGAACTGGTCCGCCCAGGCTTCGTAGCACTCAAGGGTGGTGAATTCGGGGCTGTGGGTGGAGTCCACACCCTCGTTGCGGAAGACGCGGCCCATGTCGTAGACGCGATCGATCCCGCCCACAACAGCACGCTTGAGGTACAGCTCGGTGGCAATGCGAAGGGTCATCTTCTGGTCGAACGCGTTCATGTGCGTCTCGAACGGGCGGGCCAGGGCGCCGCCGTGGACCAGCTGCAGGATCGGAGTTTCCACCTCGACGTAGCTGTGGCGGTGCAGGCTCTCGCGGATGGAACGGGTAATCGCGGCGCGGGTGTAGACCATTTCCCGGGCTTCGTCGCGCACCATCAGGTCCACGTAACGCTGGCGGACGCGGGTTTCCTCGTTCAGTTCCGCGTGCAGCACCGGCAACGGGCGGAGTGCCTTGGAGGCCATGGACCATGACTCGGCCATGACGGAAAGCTCACCGCGGCGGGAGGAAATCACTTCGCCCTTAATGAACACATGGTCGCCGAGGTCCGCCAGCGCCTTCCAATCCGCGAGCGCTTCCTCGCCCACGTTGGCAAGGCTAATCATCGCCTGGAGCCGGGTGCCCTTGCCGTCAACGCCGCCTTCCTGGAGCGTGGCGAAGCACAGCTTGCCGGTATTGCGCACAAAAATCACGCGGCCGGTGACGCCCACAACGTCGCCGGTGGTGTCGTCAGCCTCAAGGTGCGCGTACTTCTCGCGGATCTCTGTGAGGGAATGCGTGCGTTCCACACCCACCGGATATGCCTCGGTACCGCGTTCGATCAGCTTGGCGCGCTTGTCCATGCGGATGCGCATCTGTTCGCTGGCGTCGAGCGGCTCTGGGGCGTTTTTGGGGGCGGGGGTGTTTTGGGAAGTCACAATCCCCAAGTTTACCGGGAGTTCGCCCCACCGGTTCCCGGCGAACGCCCAGGCATAGACTCGGGCTGTGGAGACGTGGAAAGTTGAAGCGGAGGACGGCGGGCGCCTCGACGTGCACTCGTTCCGCACCCCGGCGGGACTGAGCCCGACGACGGCGGCGGGACCTCCCGGCGTCGTACTCATCCACGGCACTTTGGTCACCGACGCCCTCTACCGGCCTTTTGGCCGGAAGCTCAGCGTCCTGCTGGGCCGGCCGGTGCACTGTTACAACCGCCGAGGCAGGGCGGGGTCAGCCCCGCAGCCGGCCGACTATTCGGTGAAGACGGAGGTCAGCGACCTTGCGGCGGTCATGCGCGAGACGGGTTCCACAGACGTGGTGGCCCACAGCTACGGCGGCTTCGTGGCGCTGCAGGCGGCCCGGACCCTGCCCATAGGCCGGCTGGTGACCTATGACGCCGCGGTATCGCTGTCCGGAAACCTGAGCCACCGCTGGCGGCCGGAGCTTGAGGATGCAGTCACCGCGGGCCAACTCAACCATGCCTGGGCGCACCTGGTCCAGGGCCTGTCCACGGCCGGCCCGCTGTCCTACCTGCCGCTCGGCGCGCTGCGGATGCTGAGCATCCTCTCCGCCAGGACCAACCTGGGCGCGGAGATGCGCCAGCTGCTGCCCACGGCCGTCACCGAAATGCGTGCCGTACTCGACGCCGACGCCGAACTGGACAATTTCACCGCCCTCACCACCCCCATCCTGATGCTCAGCGGCGGCTGGAGTCCGGCCTACTTTGCCGAGACGGGGCGGCAACTGGCCGCCGCTGTGCCATCCATCAACTTCCAGGTAGTCCCCGGCCAGCTGCATGAGGGTCCCATCCGTCCCGGCAAGGGGCTGGTCGTGCGGATTGCCCGGTTCATCAACGGCAGCGACGGCCAGGTCCGGAGGCTGGGGAGGCGCCGGTAGGGCTTCATCGGAAGGCCGCTTCGCCGCGCGCCTAGGATGGGGAGCGTGAAAGAGCAGGAAGTCCCCACGCACGACGGCGGCAGGCTGGCTTTGTACAGCTACGGCAGCGAGGATGCGCCTGGAGAGCGCCGGGTGGTGGTCATCGGCGGAGCGTTCCTCACCGCCCTGATCTACCGGCCGTTCTCGATGGCACTGGCCGACGGGCTGGGCGACGGGTGGGCAGTGGACGTCTATGACCGGCGCGGGAGGGGTAACTCCACCGAGCAGCCGGCCGACTATTCCATGGCCACGGAAGTCGCCGATGTCCGTACGGTCATAAATGCCACGGGCGCCCGGAACCTCCTGGGCCATAGCCTGGGCGGGTCGGTGGCGCTGAACGCCGTCCAGGAGTTCGCGGGCACGTCCTACGAACCGGAGAAACTGGCGGTCTACGATGCGGCGGTGAACATCGACGGCAGCATCGATATGTCCTGGCTGGACGACTTTGAAGCCGCGGTCAATGCGGGCAACGTGGGGCATGCCATGGCCCGGATGAAAAAGGGCATGCAGCCGGGCACTGCACTGTCAAAGGTCCCCGAGCCGGTGCTTGCAGGGCTGATGGCTGTGGTGTCGCGCACCAAAGTGAACAGGATGTTCAAGGAGCTCATGCCCACCGGGGTGGGTGAACTGCGGGCCGCGTACGACGAAGCCGAGCATGTCAGGAACTTCGCAGTCCTGCCCTCCAACACGCATTTCATGGTGGGCGGCAAGAGCCCGAGCTATTACAAGGTCACGGCCCAGCGCCTTCATGCTGCCGTCCCGGGGAGCACGTTCGAGCTCTCACCCAAGGGCTTCCACGGCTCCATCCCGGCCGCAGTGAAGGAACTGGTCACGGACATCGCCGAATACTTCAAGGGCTAAGGCATTCCGCAGGTTGCTCGGCTAGGCTCGGAATATGACGAGCAAGAACATCAAGACCCCCGACGGCGGCACGCTGGAGCTCTTCTCCACGGGTGCGGAACTGGCGTCCGCCGGCTCCGGCGTGGTTGTGGTGCCGGCCTCCATGGTGACCGCGGCCGACTACACAAAGTTCGCCCAGAAACTCAGTGCTGCGTTGGGCCGCCCGGTGCACACGTTCAACCGCCGCGGCCGCGGTTCATCGTCGCCGCAGGCCGGGGATTACACGCTGGATGCGGACATCCGGGACCTGGACACCGTCATGAAACACACGTCCAGCACCGACGTCTTTGGCCACAGCTTCGGCGGCGCGGTGGCCCTGCACGCTGCCCGGACCCTCCCGGTGGAGCGGCTGGCGGTGTATGACCCCGCCGTGTCCGTGAACCACAGTGTGAAGGCCGACTGGACTGCTGAATACGAACGCGCCACGGCTTCCGGGGACGAGGACCGCGCCCTGGCCGTGCTCACCAAGGGCCTGGAGACCGGCGCCTTCTCACGGATGCCGCTGTCCATGCTCACCATCGCCAACAAGCTCACCGCCGGCACACACGTGGGCAAGCAGATGCGCGAACTGATGCGCACCGGCGTCCGGGAAATCAAGGCCATCATCGCCGCGGACATGCCGGCCGAGCCGTTCCTGGAGCTACCGCTGGAAACCCTGATCGTGGTGGGCGAGAAGAGCCCGGCCTACTTCGGCGTGGCGTGCGGCCAGATCCACGATGTCCTGTCCGGCTCCAGCTACACCATCCTGCAGGGGGCCGGTCACGACGGCGTCCTCCGCGCACCGGACAAGCTCATCACCGAGCTGAGCGACTTCTTCGCAGGCTAGCCCGGTCGTGTCCCCGGCGCGAACGGACATTTAAGCCCCGCCCCTGAAGCGCGAACTGGCAGCTAATGACCTCAAATCCGGGATTTGAGGTCATCTGCTGCCAGTTCGCGCCGTTGCGAGAGGTGGCGGCGGAGATGTCCGTTAGTGGCCGGCGCCATGGCCGGGTGCGGCACCTTCTGTTTTGCGCATCATCGCGGAAAGCACGACGGCGGCGAGGGCTATGACGGTTGCCGTCAGGAACGCGGCGCTCATGCCGGCAACGAGCCCTGACGCGGCCGAGACCACGGCAAAGATGGACACCAACAGCGCCGTGCCGGCAGCACCGGCTACCTGCTGGGCGGTGCTCATGATCGCCGAGCCGTGCGAGTAGAGGTGCGGCGGCAGCGGGTTCAGGCCGGTGGTAAATGCCGGCGTGAACAGCAGCGCCAGGCCGAAACTGAGCCCGACGTGGAGGGTGACGATCCACCAGACCGGACTGCCGGCGTCGAGCATGGAGAACTGCCACAGGGCCAGCACCATGAGCACGGAACCGGTAACGGTGAGAGGCAGCGGCCCCACTTTGTCGAACAAACGGCCGATGAACGGGCCAAGCAGGCCCATCGCCAGCCCGCCGGGAAGCAGCGCGAGCCCGGTCTCCAGCGAACCCAGCCCGCGGATTTCCTGCAGGTAGAGCGGCAGGAGGATCACGCCGCCGAAGAGCGCCATCATGGCCACCACCATCAGCAGCACGGAGACCGTGAACATCCGGAAGTTGAAGGCGCGGAGGTCCAGCAGCGGAGCTTCGGCCTTCTGCAGCCGGAGCTGGCGGAGCACAAAGACCGTCAGGCTGGCTACGCCGATGACCAGCGCGGCGATGGCTACGGTGCTCGGACCGCTTTGACCGCCGTGTCCGCCGCCGATCTGGCTGAGACCGTACACCAGGCCGCCGAAGGCAGGAACTGTAAGAAGTACGGAGAGGAAGTCGAGCTTGGTCTTCTCAGTTTCGCCCACGTTCGTCAGGTACTTGGCGCCGATGGCCAAGGCGGCCAGGGCTACCGGCAGGACAAAGACGAACATAAAGCGCCAGGTGAAGTGCTCCAGGATCAGCCCGGAGACAGTCGGCCCCATGGCCGGTGCCACGGAGATGGCGATACTGACGTTGCCCATGACGGCGCCGCGCTTGGCCAGTGGCACCAGGGTGAGGATGGTGGTCATCAGCAACGGAAGCATGATGGCCGTACCGCCGGCCTGGATGATGCGTGCGAGGAGCAGGATCTCAAAACCGGGAGCGGCTGCCGCCAGGGCGGTGCCGCCGGCAAACAGTCCCATGGCGAGCATAAAGACGGCTCGCGTGGACAGGCTTTGGAGGATGAACCCGGTGGTGGGAATGACCACGGCCATAGTGAGCATAAAGCCGGTGGAGAGCCACTGAACGGTGGGCGCGTCCACTCCCAGGTCAACCATCAGCCGCTGCAGGGCAACATTCATGATGGTCTCGTTCAGGATCACCACAAAGGTCGCCACGAGCAGGGTGGCGATGATGGTCACCGATTCGCGGGACATTTTCTCCGGTGCGGAGGACTTCGGCGCCGCCGCGTGCGCGGACTGCCCGGACTTGCCGGAGGCGTTCGAAGAGACTTCTGTAGACATGGCTGTTCCCCCAGGGAGTAAAAATGAAGTGTCGCACGAGCTTCGTCGCTGCAGATTCAAACACTGTACCGGCCGGAGTAATTCCGGCGCGCAGGTTTTTTCTTCGGCACAGTAATTTCCTGACCGCCGGCGTAGGCCTGTTAGGGATGTATCGTTCGCGCCAAGGGCGGGGGGATTCAAGTGTCCGTTCGCGCCGGGAGTCAGCTGCGGTGGTGCTCTATCAGCCAGCCAGCCATCTGTTGGGCCCGCTTCGCCGCTTGGATGTCTCCCTCGGTGGCTGAGACGATGGACCCCTTCATCAGAATGTGCCACGACCGAGCGAAATCCTCCGGGCGGTCCAACCCGGCCTGCTCCGCGAGGGCCTGCACATGGCCCCTGATCCTGGCCAGGTAATCGATGCTGGCCAGGCCCAGCGGATGTGCCGGCCCCATCTCAAGCAGAATGTTGATGAAGGAGCAGGCCTCAAAGTCGTCCCGCAGGAACCAGTCGCCGAAGACGTCGAAGATGGCCAGCAGCTGTTCAGTGGGGGTGGTGCCGCGCAGTTTGGCCTGGCCAACGATGAAATCAACTGTCCATAACTGGTCCCGCTGCTCCAGGAACGCGAGGACCAGCGCGTCCTTGGACGGGAAGTGCCGGTAAAACGTTGCCTTGGCCACGCCGGAGCGCTCGATCAGTTCATTCACACCCACGTCCCGCACACCGCGGCGGGAAAACAGTTCGTAAGCCGCAGCTAGGATCCGGCCCCGGGAATCGGCAGAGACAACTGCCGCCTCGGCGGGGAAATCCGCACGAGCCAGCGCGGGTTCGGCACTGTGGTCTGCATCGAAAATCATCGTAAGAATACTTTACCCCGAGGGCAGACAGACCGGTCTTACTCACGGTAATGTTTTCCCAGACGCTATGACGCCGACAGGACCCTCCCGAGTGCCCCGTCGGCTTGGTGCAAGGAGGCTCCGATGTCAGCAGAGCGAACGTACGGCTTTATCCCGTGTAATGACTATGACCCGTGGATGGAAACTACTGCAGCGTCCGCCGAGATCCGGCATTTCGCGCGGGAATCCCTGAGGTGGCAAGCGCAGGAAATCATTGATGAAGTGCTCCGCGGAACGGCTCCCGGCGAGGAGCTGGCCCGGGCCCGATTGCGCCGCTGCGTGGCCCGGAACCCTGGCAGGCCCGAACGTGCGCTCCTGCAGCAGCTGATGCTCAACCGCGACCTACAGGGCGAATCAGGGCAGTAGAGCAACACGTTCCTGCGCCCCGCGCCCGCATAACAACGCGGCGGCATTACAACGTAAGGCTGCGGTCCACAGTGCGCCCGGCGGTCACATGCCCCCGCCCAAGCAGGGTGCAATGTCCGTGGTGAGCCTCTGATCCCTCATTCATCCCGCTGTGAAAGGAACCGGCTGCAGGCTGAACCGGAACGGCGGAGTCGTCACCTCGAGGATACGTATTGCCGCGAATCCACCGACTTTCCGGTACCGCCATGGGGCGGTCGTTCCTCACCGAAGGCATTCACCATTTCTGAGGTTGCCATCAGGTGGGCCAGTTGAGCCTGTTCCGGCGACCCCGGATGGGCGGCCAGGCATTAGGTGTCGTCTGCGTGGCGGGTCCCCAGAATCTCGCACAGGTCGGTGTTGGCTGCAAACGAGCGGGCCGAGTCCACGGCCGAGTTCAAATAGACGTCCAAGACGGACGCGTCATTCAATCTGACGAGATAAGACAGCCCGTCATCTACTGTGCGGATCATCGGATCGGTCCTCCTGAGAGTGCGCCGAAATAAGGCGATGCCAGGGCCTTGGGCAATAATTTCAGCACAGCCCGTGCACAGAACGACGAACAAAGGTCCGAGGCCTTGCGTGCCACGAACCGGACGCTACATATCAGCTGCTCAGCGGCACGTTATCGATCAACCGGACCGGCCCCACCTTGGCCGCGATGATAGCCAGGCCTTCGCCGCGGAACGGGACTTTCCGGCAGTTTTCGGCCAGCGGCTCAAGGGTGCGGGGATCCACCACGTCGAAGTAGTCCAGTCCCACCAATGGCTGGGATTCCACCATGGCCTGGGCCGATTCGAGGTCCAGCGGCTGGTGGGCGGTTGCCCGCTCCGCCAGGAGCCGCAACGCCCGCGACAACACCAGGGCGGCCTCGCGCTCCTCCGCGGACAGGAAGCGGTTGCGGCTGGACAGGGCCAGTCCGTCGGCAGACCGGACCGTGGGCACGGCAACAATTTCGACGGGGAAGTTCAGGTCCGACACCATCCGGCGCACCAACGCCAGCTGCTGGGCGTCCTTTTGCCCGAAATACGCCCGGTACGCCGGCAATCCCCCCCCGCGGCCGGAGACGAAGGCCCCGGTGGCGGGCAGCCCTGAACCCGGGATGCCGTAGTGCAGCAGCTTGGCAACCACGGTGAGGGCGCCGTCGAAATGGCCCGGCCGTGAGGCACCTTCCCACTTCTCCCCCAGGGATCCGGCGGTCACGCGGACCAACGGCTCGCCGCCGGGATAGACCTCTTCCACCGGCGGTGCGAAGACGAGGTCCACGCCCTGTTCTTCCAGCAGGGCAAGATCGGCGTCAAGCATGCGCGGGTACCGGTCCAGGTCCACCGTGTCGCCGAACTGCAGCGGGTTCACGAAGATGGACGCCACCACTACGTCGTTCTGTTCGACGGCGGTGCGCGCCAGCCGGGCGTGCCCTTCGTGCAGCGCGCCCATGGTGGGCACCAGTCCCTGGGAACTGCCCGCCTTCTGCACCAGCAGCCGGGCACTCGCCTCCCGGAGTTCTGCGGCAGTTGTCACCAGTTGCGTGGGCATGTCAGTCTCCCCCGTCCAGGGCCGCGCGGAGGGCCCCCAATTGATCCGTTTTGAGCAGCCCCCGGCTGCCTGCCCGCCGTGCTGTGGCTCGGGCCATGGCGAGGTAGGCCTCGAGCACATCGCCGTGCGCACCGGCGTCGTACTCCCGCAACGCTTCGGCGTGTGCCGCCACTGTCCCCACGTCGCCGCGGGCCACCGGCCCGGTCAGCGCCGATTCGCCGGAGGCGAGCGCGTTCTCCAGCGTGGCACGCAGCAGGGGGCCCAGCATCCGTTCCGGCGCGTCCACGCCCACGTCGCGGAGCAACTGGGAGGCCTGCGCAACCAGGGTGACCATATGGTTCGAGCCATGAGCAAGGGCCGCGTGGTAAAGGGTCCGGTCCCCCTCGGCGATGGCCACGGGTTCGGCGCCCATCTCCACCACCAGCGCCTGTGCGATGGGCAGCATCGCGGCATCTGCGGTAACGCCAAAAGTGCAGTCCAATAGGCGTGTCAGGTCCAGGCTCATGCCCGTGAACGTCATGGCGGGGTGCAGTGCAAGGGGGATGGCTCCGGCGGCGCGCACCGGGCGGAGCACCCCGACGCCGAATCTTCCTGAGGTGTGCGCCACGATCTGTCCGGGCTGCCACGCTCCGAGTTTGGCGAGGCCGTCCACCAGCCCGGCCAAGGCGTCGTCGGGCACGGCCAGGAGCACCAGTTCGGACCGTTCCACAATCTCCGGGATCTCCAGGATGGGCACGCCCGGCAGCAGCGTCTCTGCCCGTTCACGGCTGGCCTCGGACACCGCGGAAACCCCGACGACGGCGTGCTCGGCCGAGCGCAACGCGGCACCAAGGACGGCGCCCACTTTCCCGGCACCAATGATTCCGACGCCAAGGCGCCCGGGCTTAGCCACGTTGCGGGCCTTCCTGTTGGAGAGTTTGTTGCGGCGCGGGGGTATCGACCGGCTCAACCACCGGAGCCACCTGCGCCAGCCATTGTTCGCTGGTCTGCCGCTTGCGGGCGAGCCGGGCGCGGGCGGACTGTGCATCAAAAAGGGCACGGGCCTCGTCAAGTCCGGCCTGGGTGAGCCGCGGCGAGACCGGCCCCGCCGTGGTGTGCAGGACAACGTCTGCCACGCCGAACCGCCGTGCGAGCGGACCCTGGTGCAGTGCCATTGACTGGGTGCGCTGGTGCGGGACCACCACCAGTTCCCGCCACCATCGGCCCGAGCGGATCAGCAGGGCGGTGCCAGTGGCGGCGAAGCCGTTGCGGCGCCAGCCCAGCGGCGCCAGGAACCTGCCGCGGCGCGGCGTGGTGACAAAACCGCCGTCGGAATTCAACCCCGAGAGCCCGGCCGCGATGATCTTTCCGGGCTCCGGTGTGCCAGGGTCCGGCAGCACGAGTGCGAGCATGCTCATCACGTCGGGCAGCTTGCCCACGGGCAGCAGCGTGGTCCGGGACGCCGTCTCGCCGTTGCTGCCGGCCGCGCCGTACCCGGCCACGTTGACCTGGATCCGGTACCAGCCGAAGATCCGCCACAGCGGGGACTGAGCCACTTTCAGCGCCTGGATCCTGCCCGGCGGGAGCGTCTGCGCCTGCGTGTCCAACAGTCCATACCGGAGCCGGATCCCGTCCGGCGAAATGGCCGCGGTGAAGTTGTAGCCCTTATTAAAGGAGCCCCAGTAGCTGGCTGCGAGACCCAGCACCGCCGGGATCAGGTAGAAGAAGAAGCCGCGGTTTTCCGTCACGACGGACAGGATCACGGAGGCAATGCCGCCCACCACCACAAAGAAGCTCTGCTCGCTCAGGAGCAGCGAACCGATAAGGCGCGACGGCGGCACGGACAGGACCGGATATTCGGGCGCCTCGGGTGCGGCCTCCTGCGGCCGGGCCGGGTCCGGGACCACGCCTGCGGCCCGCGCCAGGATGGTGGCCCGGAGCTGGCGGGCGTCGTCCATCCGCAGGTAAGCCAGTTTGACGGCCGATTCGCCGGCGTCGGCCACCTCAAACTTGAGTTCGGCCAGGCCGAAGATCCTGGCCAGGAGGGGCTGCACGATGTCGATGGCCTGGACGCGGTCCAGCCGGGCCTGCCGCTGCTGGCGGAAGAGGAAGCCGGAGTTGACCCTGACGTACCCTTCGGAGACCTGGTACTTGGTGAAGTACCAGGTCAGGATAAAGCCCACCACGGTCACCACCAACACGATGCCGCCGCCGGCGACCAGCCACGGTGCCCGGCCCGCGAAGTCCTCCCCGAAGATCGGACGGCCCTGCAGCGACCGCTCGAAAATGTCCCGTCCAAAGAAGAAACCAATGGCGGCCAGCGCCACCCAGCCGCGCACAAATGGGGACGCCGGGTGCACACGCAGCCACTCGCCGTCGGGCGCTACCGGAACCGCACTCGGTGCGCCGGCCTCCGGAACGTTTGCCGTCACAGCCCTGCCAGCCTCGCTTCGCCGCGGGCGGCGAGCTGCTCGCGCAGGCGTGCCCCCTCCGCAGCGGGCAGGCCGGGGATGGTGGCGTTGGTTCCGGGTGAGGCGGTGTGGAGTTTGAGCGTGCAGAGTCCCAACCCGCGTTCCACCGGGCCCACCCCGATGTCCACGTACTGCATGCGGCCGTAGGGAACCGCCATGGTCCGTTGGAAGAAAATGCCGCCCCGGACCAGCAGGTCATCGTCACGCTCGGCGTAGCCGATGGCGCGCACCTGGCGCGGGATCAGCACCAGCCGCCAGATGGCCAGGACCAGAGTCACCGCCGGGACGGTGATGGCCAGCCCCAGCGGCGGCCATCGCCACCAGCCGAGCAGGACAAAGACGAGGGGCAGGGTCAGGACGATCACCGTGACCAGGTTCCCGATGGCCCACTGAACCAGCCGCACCGTGACGTATTTCGGGGACACCCGCTGCCATGAAATGCCCGGTGGATCAATCGCCTCTGTACGCATATTCGCCTTCCCCTGTGGCTTCGCCGGCTACCCCGCGGCCGGGTTTCCCGTCACCGGGCGTTGCATCGCCGTCCTCGGGCGGGATCTTGCAGAACCGCTCCACCAGCAGGCCGACGACGATCATCACCAAACCGCCAGCAGCGATCGCGATTGCCACCCAGGTGATGCCCTGGTCACTGCGCAGGTTCCAGATGCGCAGCTGGTCCAGGAAGATCCCCACGTGCCAGCCCAGCAGGACGGTGCCCGCGTAGGCGCAGGCCTGGGCGAGCACCAGGGTCCTGGCAGCAAGGATGGGGTCCAGCGCCTTCTTGCGTTTGGTGCTGTTGCGCCACCGGAGCACGCGGATGCCAAGAACCAGCGTGATGGCAACAATCACGCCCATGGTGGCCAGCGCGGTGGCCGGAAGAACCGGTGTGGCCATGCTGTAGCGTGTGGTCACCACGGTGGCCGACCAGCCGGCCACGGTCAGGACCAGGCCGATCAGCAGCAGGCGGACAGGATTGATGGGCTTCACTGGTTACTCGACCGCCCCGGCTGTCGGGGCGCCGTCGTAGTCGCCGAAACCGTCGAACGGGGCGAGGTCGCCAAAGTCGGCGGCGCGGGCAGCCAGCTCGCTGATGCGTTCCCCGTCCAGGGTGGCCGCCGGGTCGATGAGCGACCACGGATACAGCACAAAGGCGCGTTCGGCTGCACGCGGGTGCGGCAGGGTCAGCACCGGGTCGTCACTGGTGAGGTCGCCGTAGGTGATGATGTCGACGTCGAGCGTCCGGGGCCCCCAGCGCACTTCACGCACGCGGAGGTGCTTGTTTTCCACCGCCTGGCAGTGCTTGAGCAGTTCCGCCGGGGACAGCGTGGTTTCCACGGTGATGACCATGTTCAGGAAGTCGGGCTGGCCGGCCGGGCCGCCAACGGCTTTGGTCTGCACCACCGGGGAAACGGCCTGCAGGCGCACCTCCGGCGGGTCCACCAGGTCAGCAACGGCTTCGGACAGGGTGTCGTTCCGCTCGCCCAGGTTGCTACCGAGGGCCAGGACGGCTTTGGTGTAGCCGCCGCTCATGGTCTCTCCCGGTGCACGCTGACAGCCACATCCCCGAAGGGCACCTCGATGGGTGCCTTGGGTTTGTGGACGGTGATGTCCACGGCCTGGATGGTGAATTCTGCGAGCAGGCCATCGGCGATCCGGACGGCCAGGGCCTCGATCAGGTTCAGCGGCTCCCCCGTGATCCAGTCCTTGATCCGCTCAGCCACTTCGCCGTAGTGGGCGGTGTCCCGGACGTCATCGGATACTGCGGCTTTGGCGAAGTCCAGGTGCAGCACGGCGTCCACCACAAACGGCTGGCCCTCACGGCGCTCGAAATCGAAGACTCCGTGATGGCCGACGGCGGTGACACCGCTCAGCGTGATCCTGTCCATGGGTGTCCGGCCTAGGTGGTGGTAGGGGCGGCGGCCATCCGCGCGGCCACCTTGACGGCGTCAAGGCTTGGACCGACGTCGTGCACACGGACGGCCCAGGCCCCGCGGAACGCGCTGATCGCGGTGATGGCGGCCGTGGCGGCGTCGCGTTCCTCCGGGGCGGCGGACTTGCCGGCGACAGTGAGGAGTGTGCCCAGGAAACGCTTGCGGGAGGCAGCAACCAGGACCCTGTGGCCCAGGCTGTCCAGCTGGTCCAGGTGCTCCAGGAGCTCCCAGTTGTGGACGTCATTCTTGGCGAAGCCCAGGCCCGGGTCCACGATGATCTGCTCTTTACTCACCCCGGCTGCGTAGAGCTTGTCGCGGACGCCAGCCAGTTCTGCTACCACTTCGCCGGCCACGTCCTGGTATTCGGCGAGGGAGTTCATGGTGCGGGCGTCGCCGCGGCGGTGCGTGAGGACATACGGCACCTTGGACGCGGCCACGAGCTCGGCCATCTCAGGTTCGATGGTCAGCCCGGAAACGTCGTTGATGATGGCGGCGCCGGCCTTCAGGGCAGCGGCGGCCGTGGAGGCGTGGGTGGTATCGATACTGACCAGGGCGCCCGCTTTGACCAAGGCTTCGATGACGGGGATCACCCGGCGCTGCTCTTCCTCCGGGCTGACGTCCTCCGCGTCGGGGCGCGTCGATTCGCCGCCGACGTCGATAATGTCCGCTCCGGCGTAGAACATCCGCAGGCCGGCCGCGATGGCGGTGTCCGCCGTCGCGTGCTTTCCGCCGTCGCTGAAGGAGTCCGGGGTGACGTTCAGGACGCCCATGACCAGGGTGCGGCCGGTGGGCAGGTCCGCGAATTTCGCGGCCGGTCGCGGTTTGCGCAGGATGGGCAGCGGAGATGTTGCGGGCCCGGTTCCCGGGGCTGCAGCGAGTGAGTCCATGGTCTGTTACTTACCTTCCGAGGATGAGGCTCATGGCTTCGGCGCGGGTGGCCGGGTCATGAAGCTGCCCGCGGACCGCACTGGTGACGGTCTTTGCTCCGGGCTTGCGGACACCGCGCATGGACATGCACATGTGTTCGCATTCGACAACGACAATCGCGCCACGCGGCTTGAGGTGGCTGACCATTGCTTCGACGATCTGGGTGGTGAGCCGCTCCTGCACCTGGGGGCGCCGGGCGTAGATGTCGACGAGGCGCGCCAGCTTGCTGAGCCCGGTCACTTTGCCGTCGTGGGAGGGGATGTAGCCGACGTGGGCAACCCCGTGGAACGGCACAAGGTGGTGCTCGCACGTTGAGTAGAACGGGATGTCCTTAACCAGGACCAGTTCTTCGTGGTCCAGGTCGAAGGTGGTCGAGAGGACGTCTGCGGGATCGTGGTGCAGTCCCGCGAACACCTCGGCGTAGGCCTTGGCTACCCGCCTGGGGGTGTCCACAAGGCCGCCGCGGTCCGGGTCCTCGCCGATGGCCAGGAGGATTTCACGGACGGCCGCCTCAATCCTGGGCCGGTCAACCTTCTCGTGCTTTTTGTGGTGGGATCCGTCCTCCGCCGGATGTCCGGCGGAGGCGGGGGCGTCGTCGTCGTCGAAGTGAGTCACAGAAGAAAGCTTAGCCGTGCGTGCCGTCAGGCCCCGAGTCGGGGATGCCGCCCTGGAACGGGGCGTCATCCGGGACACCCTGCGGATGCAGCGGCTGCGCGTCCAGCGGTTCCTCGAGGCGGGCCTGCTTGGCTTCCTCCTGGGCCTCGCGCTCAGATTTCTCCAGGCGGGATTCCACGGGGCCGGCCTTCTGGACCGGACGGGTCTCCTTGGACAGCCACACCTCGCGGAAGTCACGCTTGCGGATGTCCGTGAAAATGTGCGCGATCTCGGCCTGGTTGAGGGTCTCCCGTTCCAGGAGTTCAAGGGCCAGCTGGTCCAGGACGTCCCGGTTTTCGGTGAGGATGGCGTAAGCCTCGTCATGCGCCTGGTCGATCAGGCGGCGCACTTCCTCATCCACCACGTAGGCGATCTGGTCCGAGTAGTTGCGCTCGTGGCCGGCGTCGCGGCCCAGGAAGGGTTCGCCGCCGCCCTGGCCCAGGCGTACTGCGCCGACACGCTCGCTCATGCCGTACTCGGTGACCATCTTGCGGGCTGTGGACGTGGCCTTTTCGATGTCATTGGAGGCTCCCGTGGAGGGATCGTGGAAGACGATCTCTTCCGCCACGCGGCCGCCCATCGCGTAGGCCATCTGGTCCAGCAGTTCGTTGCGGGTGATGGAGTACTTGTCGTTCTCCGGGACCACCATGGTGTAGCCCAGGGCCCGGCCGCGGGGCAGGATGGTGATCTTGGTGACCGGGGCCGAGTTCCGCAGCGCGGCCGCCACCAGGGCGTGTCCGCCCTCGTGGTACGCGGTGATCTTCCGCTCGTGTTCCTTCATCACGCGGCTGCGCTTCTGCGGGCCTGCCATGACACGGTCGATGGCCTCGTCCAAGGCGCGGTCATCGATGAGGTTGGCGTTGGAGCGTGCGGTCAGCAGGGCGGCCTCGTTCAGGACGTTCGCGAGATCCGCGCCGGTGTAGCCGGGGGTTTTCTTCGCCACAGCCTTGAGGTCAACGCCCGGGGCCATCGGCTTGCCCTTGGCGTGCACCTGGAGGATCTGGTCGCGGCCGATCAGGTCCGGGGCGTCCACTGAGATCTGGCGGTCAAATCGGCCCGGACGCAGCAGAGCCGGGTCCAGGACGTCGGGGCGGTTGGTGGCCGCAATCAGGATGACGTTGGTTTTAACGTCGAAGCCGTCCATCTCGACCAGGAGCTGGTTGAGGGTCTGCTCGCGTTCGTCGTTGCCGCCGCCTATGCCGGCGCCGCGGTGCCGGCCGACGGCGTCAATCTCGTCCACGAAGATGATGGCCGGGGAGTTGGCCTTGGCCTGCTCAAAGAGGTCGCGGACACGGGACGCGCCCACGCCGACAAACATTTCCACGAAGTCCGAGCCGGAGATGGAGAAGAACGGCACGCCGGCCTCGCCGGCTACGGCGCGGGCCAGGAGGGTTTTGCCGGTTCCCGGGGCGCCGTAGAGCAGCACGCCCTTGGGGATTTTGGCGCCCACGGCCTGGAACTTGGCCGGTTCCTGCAGGAACTCCTTGATTTCCTGGAGCTCCTCCACTGCCTCGTCCGCACCGGCAACGTCAACGAAGGTCACCTGCGGCATGTCCTTGTTGACCATCTTGGCCTTGGACTTGCCGAACTGCATGATCTTCGAGCCGCCGCCCTGCATCCGGGTCATCAGGAACCAGAACAGCGCACCAAGGAGGATGACAGGGATGAGCAGCGAGAGCAGGCCGGAGAACCAGTTGCTTTCGATCGGCTGGTCCGTGTAGCCGTTCGCGGGCTTGGCATTAGTGACGGCCTTGACGACGTCGGCGGCGCGGGCGTCGACAAAGAAGAACTGTACGCTCTTGCCCTTGTCCTGCCCGTTGAGGTCCAGGTTGTCCTTTAGGGTCAGGTCAACGCGGTTTTCGCCGTCGAAGATCCTTGCCTGCTCAACCTTGCCGCTGTCGGCGAGGAGCTCAAGGCCCTTGTCCGTGTCGATCCGTGCCGCACCACCGGGAGCCAGTGTTGCAAAGGCCACGAGAAGCATGGCGATCACAACAACGATCCAGATGCCCGGGCCCTTGAAGAAACTCTTAGCTTTCATCTGTTCGGGGGCTGGCCCCGTCCCTCCTGGTAGTGCTGCACGGCGAGTGGGTCTGCGCGCGTGTGGTGGTGCATCAGCTACTAGCTATACACCGTTCGGAGTAATTCACGCACGGTACTGCTCAAAAGTTCCCTCTGGGCGTAGCCGGATCCGGCGGCGGTCCTACAGATCCCCGGGTCACGAGCGGGCAGTCCAGAACCGTGGGATGCGGTGCGAGTCCGGCCAGATTGGCTTTGCCCTCGATGGCGTCAATCAGCGTGCCTGTGGCCCAGGCACCCATTTCGTAGTGCGGCAGAGCCACCGTGGTGAGGCCCGGATAGAGGTTGCCGGCGATGAGCTCCTGATCATCAAAGCCCACAATGGACAGGTCAGCCGGGATGGAAAGCCCCAGCTCGGCCGCGGCCCGGTAGGCGCCCATGGCCATCCTGTCGTTATAGCAAAAGATGCCGGTGGGAGGTTTGGTGAGCTGCAGCATCCTGAGCGCCGCCTCGTAGCCGCCCTGCACTTCGGCTGGCCCGGTTTGAATGGGCGCGGTACCGCCGTCGAGCCCTGCCTCCCATAAGGTATCCGCGAATCCGCGGAGGCGGCCGCGGCTGAAAGGCACGTCGTCCGTGCTGTTCAGAAAGCCGATGCGTGTGTGACCGGCGGTCAGCAGGGCTGTGACCGCCGTTTTGGCCCCGCCTTCTTCGTCGGGGACAACGGCGGCGATGGATGACCCGCTGCTGACCGCGTTTACCAAGACCGCCGGGACGGTACCGAGGTTGCCGGGAAGATCCAGAATGCGGTGGTACTTGGGGGCGCACAGGATGCCGTCCACCCGGCGCTCCAGAAGCGCCTCAACGTCTGCGTTCCGGGATCCAGGGCTGGCCGAACTGGAAGTGTTGACGATCATGAGATTATAGCCGCGGGCACGTGCGGCGTCGTCTGCGCCAAGTATGATCCTGCCCGCCTGGGGCGTGGTGGCGATGTCCTCAGTGACCAAGCCAAGCAACCCCGTGCGCTGCGTGCGGAGCGCCTGGGCCAGGCGGTTGGGGCCATAGCCGAGCTGCGCCGCTGCAGACTTCACCCTTGCCCGGGTTTCGGTGCTTATCCGCGCGTACGAGACATCGTTCAGGACGTGCGAGACGGTGGTGACGGACACTCCGGCGGCGACGGCGACGTCCTTGATGCCAATATTCTTGTTGCTCAGCTCCTCTTCCCCCGATCGCTTAAATGCAGCGAGATGGCATTTCACGGCAGTGTTCAGTCGTGGGACTGCCGTGAAAAGCCATCTCGGCGCGAACGGTTACTCGTAAACGTGCGGGGCGAGGGTGCCCACGAAGTCCAGGTTTCGGTACTTCTCGGCGTAGTCCAGGCCGTAGCCCACCACGAACTCGTTGGGGATGTCGTAGCCGACGTACTTGACGTCGATCTCCACCTTGGCGGCCGTGGGCTTGCGGAAGGCGGTGCAGATCTCCACGGATGCGGTGCCGCGGGATTCCAGGTTGGTCTTGAGCCAGGACAGGGTCAGGCCGGAATCGATGATGTCTTCGACGATCAGGACATCCTTGCCCATCAGGTCCGTGTCCAGGTCCTTGAGGATCCGGACAACACCCGAGGACTGGGTACCGGAGCCGTAGGACGACACTGCCATCCAGTCCATCGAAACGTGGCTGTGGAGCGCGCGGGCGATGTCAGCCATGACCATCACAGCACCCTTGAGCACACCCACCAGAAGGATTTCGCGGCCTTCGTAGTCCTTGTCGATCTGCGCAGCGAGCTCGCCGATCCGCTGTTGGATTTGTTCCTTGGTGTAGAGAACGTGCTTGAGGTCTGCCTGGACGTCGTTTGAATCCACCAATGGCTCCTGTGTAGATGCTGGGTGCGACTATTCTTGGGGCGGTTTTTGAGGCCGGAATACTAGCTTCCCACAGCGGGCCGCTTCGCGGGGAACGGGGGCGCCGTCGTCGGGCCCGTCTGGGGTCCCGGGCCGTCTTTCCGCCGCGTCCCGCTGGGCCAACTCGGCGAGGGAGAGCCGGTACACGCTCACCCCGCCAGGCAGCTCCACGGGACCGGCGGAACCCTGCCGCCGCAGCAGCGCTTCCGCCGCCAGAAGGCGCTGGTAGCTGGGCTGTTGGCCCCCGACGTCGGCCGCTGCCTTGGCGATGACCCGGAACCTGATGGCCGGCGAAAGTTCCCCCAAAGCCCCCTCTGGGAGGCTGATCTCCAGTCCGGACCGCTCGGCCAACTCGGCAAATGTGCGATCTGCCACGTCCTCCAGATAGTCGGCGTCCTGCTGCAGGATGGACGCCGTCCGGGCGAGCGATTCAGCCACGCCGGGCCCGAGCTTTTCCTCCAGCAGGGGCAGCACTTCCACACGGGTCCGGGAACGGGCAAACGACGGGTCGGAATTGCTGGGGTCATGCCAGGGTTCGAGGTCCTCGACGTCGCAGATCTCCAGGGTATCCGCTCGGCGCAGCCCCAGAAACGGCCGGAGCAACAGGCCACGGGCAGGCCGCATGCCGGCCAGCGAGCGCGTGCCGGAGCCGCGGGCAAGACCCAGCAGGACCTGTTCGGCTTGGTCGTCCAGAGTGTGGCCAAGCAGGATAGCGCCGGCCCCGTGCTCCTTGGCCGCAGCCTCCAGAGCTTCGTGGCGGGCATCCCGGGCGGCGGCCTCCGGGCCCATCCCGGTACTGGCGACGTCAACGGTCCGGAGGTCCACCGGGGAGAGGCCAAGTTCCTTCAGTGCCTGGACGGCGGCGCCAGCCACTTGGGCCGAGCCCTCCTGCAGCTGGTGGTCAACCACCACGGCGCCGACCGTCAGGAGGTGCCCGTCAACGTGGCCGCGGCGGGCGAAATAGGCTGCCACCGCCGCGAGGGCCATCGAATCCGGGCCACCGCTGCAGGCCACCAGCACGTGCGCCGGATAGCCGGCGTCCGCCAGGGCGTTCTGGACCATTTTGCGCGCCTTGCCGACGACGGGCGCGAGCCGGCCGGGCCGTCGTCGTCCGCTTGAAGCCGTGCGGGCGTCCGGCCCTTTTGGGGCGTGCGGCACCTACAGGCCCATCCGGTCGACCCACAGCTTGGCGTCGTGGATTTCAGGCTCGGTAGGGAGGTTGTCCGCGGATTCCCACACCCGGTTGAAGCCCTCCATCCCGGCCACCTCCACTACGGCGCGGACAAACTTGGCGCCATCGGAATACTGGCGCATCTTCGCGTCCAGGCCCAGGAGGCTGCGGATGAATTTCTCCATCACGCCGCGGTCCTTGCCACGGTCGGTGAAGCGCTGCCGGATGGTCCTGACGGACGGGACGATGCTGGCGTCGACCGCGTCCATCACCACGTTGGCGTGGCCCTCCAGCAGGCTCATCACTGCCGTCAGGTGGGACAGGGACGCCTTCTCCTCGGGGTTCTGCAGCAGGTCCAGGATGGCGCCGCGGCCGGGAGTATTGCCCATGGCGGTCCGGTCCTTGAGGGAACGCGCGGCCGCGGACGCACGCTCCATCAGCGAATCAACGTTGCCCAGCAGGTGCCCGCTGAGGTTGTCGATCTCGGAAAGCATGTGGTGGCGGAGCCACGGCGCGGCCGCGAACTGCACGCGGTGCGTCTGTTCGTGCAGGCAGACCCAGAGCCTGAAATCCTCCGGTGTGACGTTGAGCTCGCGCTCCACCGCCACGATGTTGGGCGCCACCAGCAGCAGCCGGCCGGCTGCGGGCGCTTTGGAACCTTCGGCGAGCGCGGCGAACGGATCGTACTGGCCCAGGACTTTGCTGGACAGGAACGCCAGGACAGCGCCGAGTTGGCTGCCCGTGATGGCGCCGCTGACGCTGGCCGCCGCCGGGCTGACGGTGCCGCGGCGGCTTTCGAGCATCTTTTCCATGGCGGGTTTGAGCATCACGGCGAAGCTCTGCGTGTTGGCCTTGGCCCAGTTAGCCCGGTCAACCACCAGGACTGAGGAGTCGCGGAGGTCCCGTGCGGCTTCGAGGCCCGTGATTTCGTGGACGTGCGGGACGGAGGCGTCAGCGAGGCGGCGCAGGCTGTCCACAGCTTCGCCGATTTCCGCCGATTTGAGTGTTGGCCCCGCGGAGGCCAGCCGGGCCGCCGTGGACGCGGCCAAGTCCCAGTTGATCAGGGCCTGGGCCGGGCTGGATGATACCGGGGCTGACGAATCACGTGCAGTGGACTCCATAGTCCCCATCACATCACAGCGGACGGCGGATGGTCCTTAAGTTCGCTGACCGGCGAACGGCCGCTTGGCACAACTGGCGCACTGGATGCCGAAAGCGCCCTGTTAACCGTCCTGGTGATTTCCTAGCGACAGCCGCAGCCGGCGAGCGCCGTGGCGGCCCGGTCCAGGGCTTCCGGGTTCCCGGCCGCGCCAGGCGCCAGACCGTTGCCTATGAAGGAGAAGACCAGGAGCCGCCCGTCTGCGTCCACCACGTAGCCGCTGAGTGCGATCACGGAGTTCAGGGTCCCGGTCTTGGCCCGCACCAGGCCGGCACCGCGGGCAGTGGCGTCATCCCCAAAGCGGGTGTCCAGTGTTCCGGTCAGCCCCGCTACCGGAAATCCATCCAGCGCAGCCCGCAAACGGGTATCGGTCCCGGTGGTGATGGCACCCACCACTTCCACAAACTGGCGCGCAGAGACCTGGTTGGCCAGCGCCAGCCCGGACACGTCCGCGACCCGCATGGTGTCCGTGGGGATCCCCAGGTCCGCGAGTTGTGCGCGGACTGCCACGGTGGCGCCGTCGTTACTGGCGGGCTCCCCCGCAGCCGCCGCTGCCATCCGACCCAGGACCTCTGCCAGGTAGTTGTCAGAGGTCTGCAGCATCAGGTCCACCTGCTGGCCGACCGTGGCGGACTGGACCTCGGCCAGGACCGCCGGCTCCTCTGCGGGAGGCCCATCGCCCGAAGGCGCGGTGTAACGCTCGACGCCGGCCACTACCGTGAGTCCCGCAGTTGCACCTGCCGCCTTGAGCTGCGCGGCAAACGCCTCCGCGGCGGTGCGGGCTGAGTCCTGGGGGCGCGGGCCGGTGGTCACCGCCGGGTCAAAGCGCGCCGAGTTCAATGCCAGCGGGTACAGCGGGGCCACCTCGCCCGCCGCGACATCCCCGTCAGCCCACGCCGGATTCAGTGTCGGTCCGGTGAACAGGGAGTCGTCCACCAGAACCTTCAGCTCGCCAGTTGTTCCTGTAGCTTGGAGCGCGTTCACGGTGGCGTTGGCAAGGGTGGCGAGCCCGGCGTGGCTCATTACCTCGTTGGGCGCGGATTCCCCGGCGCCCAAGAGGACGTCGCCGCCGCCGGTCAGCACCACCTCGTTGGCATGTGAACCGGCCAGAACCTTGGTACTGAAACGGTGGTCCGGCCCTATTGCCCGGAGGGCGGCCACCGCGGTGAGCAACTTCATATTGGAGGCGGGGATCCGGCTCTCCGAACCGCCGCGATCAAACAGGACCTGGCCAGTGAGTGCATCCTGGACCAGCCCTGTGAAGCTGCCGCCGCCGTCGGGGGTTAAGAAGGCATCCAACTGCGCGGCGACGGCGGAGGGCAGCGGCACGGACGCCGACTCCGAGAGCGGAGACAGGCCCTGCCGGGCGGAAAGTGTGGCCGGGAGCTGCTGCCAGGCAGGCACCACGGGCGTCGCCGCTGGTGGCGGACCGACGAAAGCAGGGGAAACCAGCCACGCGGCGGGCAGTGCCAGGATGATGATCACGGCCAGAAGCAGAGCGGCGGGCCAGGCACGCAGCCCGCGCTGGACGGTGCGTCGGAACGCGCCGGGGCCCGATGATTCCTTCATGCTGGTGCTGGTCCTCAAGTCCTGAAATTTCCCCGCAAGTTCCTGAAACCTGGGCCTCTCGCTATATCCTCAATAGTAGTCGGCGGCACGGACACTCCTTTTTGTTGTTCGTCTCCTGTGCCGCGAACCCCCTGCAATTGCCGAGGAGCATTCCATGAAGCATGACGTGACCATCGAGATCCCCAAGGGATCACGAGTCAAGTATGAAGTTGACCACGAGACCGGCCGCGTCCGCCTGGACCGCGTCCTCTTCACCTCCATGCAGTACCCCACGCACTACGGATTCTTCGAGAACACCTTGGGCGAAGACGGCGACCCGCTGGACGCACTGGTGCTCCTGCAGGACTTCGATCTGCACCCCGGCGTCATCGTTGAGTCGCGCCCCATCGGCGTTTTCAACATGACCGACGACGGCGGCGGCGACGCCAAGGTCCTGTGCGTCCCTGTTGACGCCCGTTTTGACCACATCCAGGAAATCAGCGATGTCAGCGAATTCCTGATCAAGGAAATCGAGCACTTCTTCACACGTTACAAGGACCTGGAGCCGGGCAAGTGGGTCAAGGCTGAGGGCTGGGGCGACCGCGCCGCCGCCGAGGCCGAACTGGAAGCCTCCATCAAGCGTTACGTGCCAGCAGCCCACTAGGGCGTGTCTCCTAATGCTGGGGGTGGCTTTTTGGCAAAATTGAGTGGTGAGTTCGCGTTATGCCTTGTTGTCCGATGCCCAGTGGGAGTTCATTGCCCGGTTGATGCCTGATTCGTCGGGGAACCGGGGCGGCCGTTCAATGACCACCGGTTGATGACAGAGGGCATCATTTACCGCTACCGGGCAGGTATCCCGTGGCGGGATCTCCCTTCCCATTTCGGGTCGTGGAAGACCGTGGAAGGACCACCGCCGCAACAGCGCCAGCGGGACCTGGGACAGGGTGCTGGCTGCGCTGTTGACCCGTGCCGATGCACAAGGGCTGATCAACTGGGAGGTGTCGGTGGACTCCACGGTGAACCGTGCCCACCAGCACGGCACGAACCTTCCCCGCTACACAGGGGGACCTCTCGAATTACAGGAATCTGCTTGATGAGCCGGATGATCATGCCATCGGACGCTCCCGCGGCGGCCTGACAACCAAGATCCATGCCCTGGTTGACGGCAACATGCGACCCTTGGTCCTGCTCCTGGGGCCCGGGCAGGGCGGGGACTCGCCCATGTTTGAAAACCTCATGGATGCCCTGAAGGTCGAACGGGTTGGTCCCGGCCGGCCCCGCAGCCGCCCGGACCGGGCCATGGCTGACAAGGCCTACTCATCCAAAGCGATCAGGAGCTACCTGCGCGGGCGTGGCATTGAATGCGTCATCCCCGAAAAGGACGACCAGAAAGCCAACCGGAAACGCAGGGGCTCCTCCGGAGGACGGCCCGTCACCTACGACAAAGACGCGTACAAGCGGCGCAATGTCTCGAACGCAGTTTCAACACCCTCAAGCAATGGCGCTCCCTGGCCACCCGCTACGACAAATTGGCCCTCACCTACCGCTCAGCGGCCGTTCTGCACACCGTCGTCATCTGGAGCACACGATGAGGAGACACGCCCTAGACGGGGTGGAGCGGACGCCTAGAATCCGAAGGAAGCTCAATGATGTTGTCAACGTCAGGTGGCGGTGCCGCTCGGGTGTCCCGGCCGGTTGCCTCCGGGACACCCGAGGAGCTTTTAGCTGGTCCAGCCGGGGTACGGTTTCCGGTCTTTCTCCGGCAGCCCGACGACTGTGGCGGGGAGGTGGTCCGGGCCGTGGGACTGGCCGGAGGCCCAGTGGTAGAACACCTCGGCGGTGATCGCTTCGAAGCAGGCGTCCTGAGACCGGAACCAGTAGGTGGAGGTGTCGCCTTCGACGTAGGTGCCGTAGCCGAACAGTTCCCCGTTCCCGTCGCGGGTGCGGGCGACGGCGAGGACTATGTAGGGCCAGGATCCGGCGTCCCATCCCTCGCTGCCCCAGTTCGGCAGCACCCACCAGGCGGTGCCATCGACGGTGTCCATCCAGTCGTACCCGTCCCCTGCCCGGTCATCGGCGGGAAGGGCCGGGGCGGTGACCGCTTCGGCGGTGTCGGCGGTGAGAGTGTGGGTCATGGTTTCTGTGTTCATGAGGTGGTGCTCCGTTTCGCTCGGGCGGGGCGGCTGCCTCAAGAACGGGCTTCCTCTCCCCACCATGTTTTTTGCTTGCTGGCGGAGCATCGCGTAGCTGTGCCCGACGGGGCCGGGGCAACCCGATGCGCGGCCGTCCGCAGGACGGTTGAGCCGGTGGAGCGGGCACGTATGATCCAACGGACAGCAGCAAAAAAGAAAAAATGCTTGTGCCGTCCGAGCACAGCG
Organism: Arthrobacter sp. AQ5-06; assembly: GCF_003287955.1. Classification (GTDB taxonomy): domain Bacteria; phylum Actinomycetota; class Actinomycetes; order Actinomycetales; family Micrococcaceae; genus Arthrobacter. The sequence continues at coordinate 183,405 of NZ_QMKP01000005.1, forward strand.
AGGTCCTTTTCCTCCCCGCTGCCGCCCAGCGTCCGACGTCTCCGTAGGGGGTCGGAGGTCGAGCGATTCACGCAGCCGTGAGGGCCTTCGGCGGGGGACCGGGGTGCAGGTCGCGTGAAAGTGAGGGCAGGACCAAAGCCTCAACCGCCCGCTTTGTAGATACCCAACAAAATCCTGTCGTGATCAGGAAACTAGCCTCAGTTCTACGGCATACCCGCAACCAGGCAGCGCAAAGGACGATCAATGACGATTCCGGCACATCCGGCGATTACCCGGTACGAGATTCTCGAAACCGCCAGAGAGCAGGTCCTCGAGGAAGGACGCGGACTGACGCAGGACCAACTGCTGGAGGTGCTGCGCCTGCCCGATGAAGCCCTTCCCGCCGCGCTGCAGCTGGCCCACGAGGTGCGTCTCCGGCACTGCGGCGAGGACGTGGAGGTCGAAGGCATCGTCTCCATCAAGACCGGCGGATGCCCCGAGGACTGCCACTTCTGCAGCCAGTCCGGGCTCTTCGATTCCCCTGTCCGCGGCGTGTGGCTTGACATCCCCGAACTGGTCAAGGCGGCAAAGGAAACGGCGGCTACCGGGGCCAGTGAATTCTGCATTGTCGCCGCCGTCCGAGGCCCCGACATCAAGCTGATGAACCAGATCAAGTTCGCAATCGACCGGATCAACGAAGCCGTGGAGATCAACATCGCCTGTTCCCTGGGCATGCTCACACAGCACCAGGTGGACCAGCTCGCCACGTGGGGTGTGCACCGCTACAACCACAACCTGGAAACAGCCCGCAGCTATTTTCCCGAGGTGGTCACCACGCACAGCTACGAGGAGCGCCTTGAGACCTGCAACATGGTAAAGGCAGCCGGTATGGAGCTCTGCTGCGGAGCTTTGATCGGCATGGGCGAATCCCTTGAGCAGCGGGCCGAGCTCGCCGCCCAACTCGCTGCCCTCGAACCCCACGAGGTTCCACTGAACTTCCTGAACCCCCGGCCCGGGACCCCTCTCGAAAACCAGGGCATCATGGACGGAAAGGACGCCCTCCGGGCCATCGCAGCGTTCCGCCTGGCCATGCCACGGACCGTGCTGCGCTACGCCGGCGGACGTGAACTGACCCTCGGCGACCTCGGCACCCGCGACGGCCTCCTTGGCGGCATCAACGCCGTCATCGTCGGCAACTACCTGACCACCCTGGGCCGGCCCGCCGACGCGGACCTGAACCTGCTGGTCGAGCTGAACATGCCCATCAAGGAATTCCAGAAATCACTATGAACACGGTCTCGGCCGCCGGGGTCACTACCGGCTCGACAACCGGCACGTTCTGCGGACACTGCGGGGAGCCCGACGACGGCGGCCTCCCGGCGTCGGAAAGGCACCAGCGCTGCGTCGAGCTGCTGACGCTGGAACCGCCACGCTATTGCGCCCACTGCAGGAGACGGATGAAGGTCCAGGTCACGCCTACCGGATGGAGCGCAGAATGTTCCCGCCACGGGGTGCTCATCCGATGACGCAGGTTGCGACTCCGATCAGCCTGTTCCAGCGGGACCGCGCACGCCTGTGGCACCCGTACGCCCCCGCGTCCCCCAGCCTCCCGTTGTGGGAGGTCGAGGCGGCCGACGGCGTGCGGTTGCGGCTCCGCGGCGAAGACGGCACACGGCACGACGTCGTTGATGCCATGTCCTCATGGTGGTCCGCGATCCACGGCTACCGCCACCCCATACTGGACGCGGCCGCGAAGCGGCAACTCGATGACTTCAGCCATGTGATGTTCGGCGGACTCACCCATGCCCCGGCGGTGGAACTGGCCGAGCGGCTGGTGGATATGGCCCCTTCTGCGCCCGGGCGGTCACGATTGGACCGGGTGTTCCTTGCCGACTCGGGTTCGGTATCAGTGGAGGTCGCGCTGAAGCTGGCGGTGCAGTTCCAGACCGCGTCCGGCCACCCTCAGCGGCAACGGTTCCTGAGCCTCCGCGGTGGATACCACGGCGACACCATTGGGGCGATGGGCGTCTGCGACCCCGTGGACGGCATGCACGCCGCTTTCCCCGGATTACTGGGCGGCAACGTGTTTGCTCCCCGTCCCCCGGCCGCATCCTCCGCGACCCCGCAAACCGTGCAGGCGTGGGCTGACGAACTCGGGGACATCGCGGCCGCACGCTCCGGGGAGCTGGCCGCGATCATCGTCGAACCGCTGCTCCAGGGCGCCGGCGGCATGTACCCCTACCCGGCCGAATGCCTGACAGCGCTGCGGCAGGTGGCGGACCGGCACGGGCTGGTGCTCATCTTCGATGAGATCGCGACCGGCTTTGGCCGCACCGGCGAGCTGTTCGCCGCCAACCATGCCGGCGTGGTCCCGGACATCATGTGCGTGGGCAAGGCCCTGACCGGCGGGTACCTGACCCTGGCCGCCTTGCTCTGCACCGCAGACGTGGCTACTGCCGTATCCAACGGGCCGGCCGGGGCGCTGCTGCACGGCCCCACCTTCATGGGCAACCCGCTGGCGTGTGCGGTGGCCAACGCCAGCCTCGGGATCATCGACGACGGCGGCTGGCGCGCCGACGTCGCCCGGATCGGCGCGGGACTGGCATCAGGGCTCGCCGCCGCCCGGGACCTTGAGTCCGTGGCAGAGGTCCGCACCGTCGGCGCCGTCGGAGTCATCGAGCTCCACCACACCCTCGACGTCCCCGCCATCACCCGGGCGGCCATCCGGCATGGGGTCTGGGTGCGCCCTTTCCGGAACCTTGTCTACACGATGCCCCCGTACATCAGCACCGCGGCGGACATCGAACAGATCACCGCAGGCATGACGGCAGCCGTCGCCGAAGTCCACGAAAGCGGCCCGGAACGGTCAGGAGGTGCTGCATGAGCACCTCGATGACTCAATGGCTCGAGCGACAAGCCTCCGTCCGGGATCGCCGTGATCTCGTGCGCCGCCCGCTCCCCCGCGCCGCTGACGAACAGTTCATCGACCTGGCCAGCAACGACTATCTCGGGCTGTCGGCGGATCCTCGGCTTGCGGAGGCAGCCGCGGCCGCCGCTTCGCGGTGGGGCGCGGGAGCCACGTCCTCGCGACTGGTCGCCGGAACCACCCAGCTGCACCTGGACCTCGAGCAGGAACTGGCCCGCCTGGCCGGCATGGAAACAGCGCTGGTGTTCTCCTCCGGCTATCTGGCAAATATCGGCGTAATCACGGCGCTCGGCGGCCCCGGAACCCTGATCGTCGCGGATGAACACTGCCACGCCTCGATGATCGACGGATTCCGACTCAGCCGCTCCCGCACCGAATCGTTCACCCACAACAGCGTGGAGGAAGCCGGCCGTCTGCTGGCCGGCCGACCGGAGCCGCGAGCACTCATCGCCGTCGAATCCGTCTACAGCGTCCTCGGCGACGAAGCCCCGCTCGCTGGCCTGCTGGCCTTGGCGGAGCAGCACGACGCTGTGCTGCTTGTTGACGAGGCGCACAGCCTGGGAGTCACCGGCACCGGCAACTTTCAGGGCCGCGGCTCGGTGGCCGGAACAGCCCTCGCCGGGCATCCGAACGTGATCGTGACCGCGACGCTGTCCAAGGCCCTGGGCAGCCAGGGCGGGGCAGTCCTCGGATCCCCCCTGCTGCGCGAACACCTCATTAACCGTGCCCGAAGCTTTATCTTCGACACCGGCCTGGCGCCCGCCTCCGCCGCCGCGGCCCTCGCCGGGGTGCGGATCATACGCGACGAGCCATGGCGGGCCGGGTCCGTCCGAAGCAACGCTGCGGCACTTGCCGCCGGGCTCGCCCCGGGCCTTGACGTCCGCGGCACTTCGGTCAACCGGACCGCGGGGGCCGTCCAGTCCATTGCCATGCCGTCGGCCGAATCGGCCCTGGCAGCGGCCGGGGCCGCTCGCACCGCCGGCGTTCGGATCGGCTGCTTCCGCCCTCCCTCTGTTCCGGACGGCATTTCGCGGCTGCGACTCACCGCGCGCGCCACCCTTACACCCAAGGAAATCGAAGACAGCTGCGCAGTACTGCGCGGCATTTTGGAGGAACTTCCATGAACCTGCCCGATGTCATCCTGATCACCGGAACGGACACCGGCGTCGGCAAGACCATCACGACGGCGGCCCTCGCCGCCGCCCTCCACGAAACAGGGCGTAGCGTCGCGGTTTACAAACCGTGCCAGTCAGGAGCCGCCGCCGGCGATTCCGACACTGCCGAAATTGTCCGGCTCGCCGGCAACGTGACAGCAGAAACCGGAGTGGTTCTGCAGGAGCCATTGGCGCCAGTGGCAGCGGCCTCCATCGACGGAACGCCGCTCCCCAGGGTGGCTGCGCACGCCGGGAGGGTCCGCGAGCTCGCCGCGTCCCACGACCACGTCCTGGTTGAGGGCGCAGGCGGCCTGCTGGTGGAGCTGGATTCCGACGGCTGCACGATGGCGGACCTCGGATCGTTTCTGGCAGCGGCATTTGTGCTCGTCGCCCGGCCGGACCTCGGTACCCTGAACCACACCGCGCTGACCCTCGAAGCGCTGCAAACGCGGGACCTTCAGGTCCTCGGCGTAGTGCTGGGAAGCTGGCCTGGCAGCCCCGACGTCGTACACCACAGCAACCGACAGGCGCTCGGATCGCTCCGGGTGCCCTTCCTCGGCGCCCTTCCCGAGCACGCCTCCGAACTGTCCCCGGCCGCTTTCCGTAGCGAAGCAGCGGTATGGCTGAACGGTCTACCCACATGAACCCGACATCAACGACCACGGGATCCGCGCAGCCGCTGATAGAAAGTCCGGGACAGTGGCAGACCCCTGAGGAGCCACGCTGCCCGTACCTCGTGGTGCGTGACCCTGAGGTCGTCCGTGAAGTCCTGCACCGGCCTGTCGACTTCAGCCCCGCGAATGCCCTCGTCGCGGTGACACCCCTGGCAGGGCCTGCCCTGCGCGTGCTGCAGCGCGTTCGCTTTGCATTGCCTCCCGTGCTGGCCAGCAACGACACAGACACACACGCCGGGATCCGCAAGGTCGCTGCAGGTTTTTTCACGCCCGCCATAGTCGCGGCCATGGAGCCGCGGATCCGGGAACTGGCACACGAAGCGGCAAGGAATGCCGCGGACCAGCTCGCGAGGTCCGGCCATGTGGACCTCGTCCAGACGGTGGCAGCGTTTCCGCCGGCAATCGTCATGCTCGAACTCCTCGGGCTGCCCGTACGGGACCTTGCAGACCTCAAACGGTGGGGTCTTGACTCCATGGAGCTGTTCTGGGGTTGGCCCGACGAAGCCCGGCAACTCGAACTGGCCCACAGCGCGGCCGGTTTCTACGTCTGGCTGCGCAAACTCGTCGCAGAATCCATGACGGCACCCGGACGCAACCTGTTCAAATCACTGGCCGAACACGGCCTGTCAACCCCCGAAATCTGCTCGCTCGGCTACTTCCTCCTCATCGCGGGACAGGAAACAACCACCCAGCTGATCAGCACCACCCTGTTTCGGCTCCTGGACGGATCCAATCCAGTGGGCTGGAAGGAAGCGGCATCCGAAGCAGGCTCCAGGATCACGGTCCGGCACGTTCTCGCCACCGAATCATCAGTCCCCACCTGGCGTCGTGTGGCAGCCCAGGACACCCATCTCGGTGGTCGGTTGATCCCGGCCGGCGCCGAAATCCTCCTCGAACTGAGCGGCAACCACGTCACGATACCAGCCGAAACCCGAGACTCCTCCCCCCGAGCTCAAGAGGCCCAGCACAAACCACAGACCACATTCGGCCTGGTTTTTGGCTCGGGCATCCACCGCTGCCTCGGTGCCAAACTGGCAGAACTCGAGGCCGCCATCATTGTCCAGGAAACCGCCTCGGCACTTTCGCGAATACAGCTACGGGACGTGAATCCAGACCGGATCCGGCTCCTGTCATTCCAAGCCCCCCGGACTGTCACGGTGATGGACCAGCCACTCTGACCGCACCGACTTTGCTAAGAGGAACGAAACCGGCGGAATTCAAGGTCGCACCGCCAACGACGTAACCAACCACCAGGGACCGGCTTCGTGCACCCCCAGCACGGGGTCCGGATTCCAGGACCAACGCACGGAAGTAGCGCCCAGCCAGGCACCCCCGTTCGGCCCCCAGGGGTCGCGGGACCTGAACAGCTCAGGCACCGACCGTTCAGCGGCCGTTCTGCACGCCGTCGTCATCTGAGAGTTTTTGTCCAGATATCGGGGCTTCAGCTGCGGCAAAGGCACGATATCTGGACAAAAACTCCGAAGGAATCTGTGGGATCGTTGCCGTGTGAGTTCCGAGCCTTCGTTTAATCCTCCGTGCGGCCCGATCACCGGCTGGCGGGACGGTGACGTCGTTCGCGCCACCGGGATCCCCTACGCCACCGCGCGCCGCTTCCACCCTCCCGTTGCCGCGTCGGACTGGGCTGCCGGCTTTGCCGCCACCACCCTCGCACCAGCCTGCCCGCAGGGCCCCGTTCCGTTCCTGGACGACGTCCTGGGTACCCGGTACGGCGAACTCCCCGGAAGTGAAGACTGCCAGTGCCTGTCGATCACCGTTCCGTCCGGGCTTGCCGACGGCGAGCAGGTCCCGGTCATGGTGTGGCTGCACGGCGGTTCCTACACCTCGGGCTCCGGCGACCTGGCGATCTTTGACGCCAAGTCTCTGGTGTCCGAGAACCGGGTCATCGTGGTTTCGGTGACCTACCGGCTGGGCCTGTTCGGATACCTGGCCACCGGCACAGGCCGGCCCGCGAACCTCGGCCTGCTGGACCAGCTGGAGGCGTTCCGGTGGGTGCAGCGCAATATCGCGGCCTTCGGCGGCGACCCGGGGCGGGTCACCGCGTTCGGGCAGTCCGCAGGCGGCGACTCCGTAGCCCACCTCATGGCGACGCCCGAAGCGCCGTCCCTGTTCCAGCGGGCCATCATCCAGAGTGCACCGCTGGGGATCACCCGCGGCCGGCACAAGATGAGCCGTGCCATGGGCATCGCGGCCGAAGCCGTCACGGAAGACACCCCGATGCTGGACGTGGTGGCCGTCGAAGACCATGTGTCTCAGGTGGCCCGGAGGTACGGCCTGATGGCAGCCATGCCGTTCGGCACCCAGTACGGGCACGCCCCGCTGCCGCCGGAATCACGCGTTGAGGCCGCCTGGAATGCCACGGCCCCCGGCATCGAAGTGCTGATCGGGCACACATCCGACGAGGCCCGCCTGTTCCTGCCCCGGAGTCCCGTGGTCAGCCGGCTGGGCAAAGTCCCGGTGCTGGGTGCGGCCGCCGTGAAAGCCATCAACTGGGCGGTGACGGAGGCGGTCTACGGCAGATCCGCCCGCAAGTTTGCCCGCCGTCACGCCCGTGCGGGAGGCAAGGCGTACAGCTACGTGCTGTCCTGGGGTGCGCCTGGGAACTACTACCGCGCCGCACACACCGTTGACCTGCCGCTGCTCTTCGGAAACCAACAGACCTGGGCCGCCGCCGGGCTCCTCAAGGGCGCAACCTGGGACGAGATCGACGCCGTGGGCCGTGAGATGCGCCGGCTGTGGGCCGCGTTTGCCCGCGGCGACGGCCTGGATGAGACAGGTGGCGTTCCGGGCGCACTTCAGTTCCGCTCGATGTAAGCCGAAGTTTTTGTCCAGATAACGGCGCCTCCGGCGGGGCCAAGCGGCATTATGTGGACAAAAACTCTAGGTCTCAGGCGTTGAGTACCCAGTTCCGGATCTCCTCCGGGTCCTCGCCGTGCGTGCGGGTGTATTCGCGGGCGTGCATCCGCCGGTCCTGAAGGTTCTGCCGCAGCAGCGAGTGCTTTTCGGCCAGACCGGGTACGCGGTCAACAGCGTCGATGGCCAACTGGAAGCGGTCGATCCGGTTGAGCATGGCCATGTCGAACGGCGTTGTGGTGGTTCCCTCCTCCTTGTAGCCGCGCACGTGCAGGCCTTCCTGGTTGGTGCGACGGTAGGCCAGCCGGTGGATCAGCGAGGGATAGCCGTGGTAGGCGAAGATGATTGGTTTGTCGGGGGTAAAGATGCCGTCAAAGTCCGACGCCGGAAGGCCGTGCGGGTGCTCACTCACGTCCTGGAGCCGCATCAGATCGACGACGTTCACCACACGGACCTTCAGCCCCGGGACACCCCGCTTCAGCAGTTCGGCCGCGGCCACCGTTTCCACCGTGGGCACATCCCCGGCACACGCCAGAACAACATCCGGGTCCTCCCCCGGCACCTCCGAACCCGCGAACTCCCAGATGCCTAGCCCCCGCCTGCAGTGGTTCGCCGCGTCGGCCGGCCCCAGCCACGTGGGCGTCGGCTGCTTGCCGCTGACCACAATGTTCACGTAATCGGTGGATGCCAGGCAGTGCTCCATGACCGACAGCAGGGTGTTCACGTCCGGCGGCAGGTACACGCGGATGACCTCGGCTTTTTTGTTCACCGCGTGATCGATGAAGCCCGGGTCCTGGTGCGAAAAACCGTTGTGGTCCTGCTGCCATACATGGGACGAGAGCAGGTAGTTCAGCGACGCCACGGGCTGGCGCCACGGGCTGGCGCCACGGGAGCTTGCGGTGGACCTTGAGCCACTTGGCGTGCTGGTTGAACATGGAATCCACGATGTGGATGAAGGCCTCGTAACAGCTGAACACCCCGTGCCGGCCGGACAAGAGATAGCCTTCCAGCCAGCCCTGGCACAGGTGCTCGCTGAGCACCTCCATGACCCGGCCGGAGCGGGCGAGGTGCTCGTCGACGTCGTCAATCCGGTACTGCCAGACCTTGTCGGTCACTTCGTAGACGGCCTGAAGCCGGTTGGATGCCGTCTCATCCGGCCCGAAGAGGCGGAAGTTCTCCATGTTCAGCGAAATGACGTCCCGCATCCACGAGCCCAGGGTGATCATGGGGCTGATCCGTTCGGTTCCCGGCTCCGCGACGTCAACGGCGTGGGCGGCGTAGGCGGGCAGCTTCAGCGGTGTTCGAAGGAGTCCGCCGTTGGCGTGCGGGGTGGCGCTCATCCGGAGGTTCCCGGTGGGCGCATTCGTGGCTACGTCGGGCCGGAGCCGGCCCTCGGCGTCGAACAGCTCCTCCGGACGGTACGACTTCAGCCACTCCTCCAGCTGTTTCAGGTGTGCGCCATTCGTGCGGACGTCCGCCAGTGGGACCTGGTGGCTCCGCCACGTGCCCTCCACCTGGAGTCCATCCACTATCCGCGGTCCCGTCCAGCCCTTGGGCGAGCGCAGCACAATCATGGGCCAGTGCGGCGCAGCGCCGTTTCCCGGGGCACCGCCTGTTGTGCCGCCGTCGTGCGCTTTCCCGCCCGTCCCGTCCGCCCCGCCCCGGCGGGAGTCTTGGACGGCGCGGATCCCGGCCAGGCAGTTGTCGACGGCGGCCGCGAAGTCCCGGTGCGCCTGCTCCGTGTTGTCCGGGTCCTGAATGGTCACGAAATACGGTTCGTGGCCGTAACCGCGCAGCAACTGCTCCAGCTGTTCCTGCGGCATGCGCGCCAGGATGGTGGGGTTGGCGATCTTGTAGCCGTTCAGGTGCAGGATGGGCAGCACGGCACCATCCGCCGCCGGATCCAGGAAGTTGTGCGAGTGCCAGCTCGCCGCGAGCGGCCCCGTTTCGGCCTCGCCGTCGCCGATCACGACGGCGGTGATCAGCTGAGGATTGTCGAACACGGACCCGTAGGCGTGGGCCAGCGCGTACCCGAGTTCGCCGCCTTCGCTGATGGACCCCGGGGTCTCCGGCGCCGCGTGGCTGGGAATGCCGCCAGGGAAGGAAAACTGGCGGAAGAGTTCGGCCATGCCTGCCGCGTCAGGGCCCACCTGGCCGTAGATTTCCGAGTACGTACCCTCAAGCCAGGCGTTCGCCACAACGGCAGGACCGCCGTGGCCCGGGCCGGCAACAAAGAGCATTTCCTGCGAGTCCCGGCGGATCACGCGGTTCAGGTGTGCGTAGACAAAGTTCAGCCCGGGAGTAGTGCCCCAGTGGCCCAGGAGCCTGGATTTGGTGTGGTCCGCGGCGAGGGGCTCCCGCAGCAGCGGATTTGAGCGCAAGTAGATCTGCCCCACGGAAAGGTAGTTCGCGGCCCGCCACCAACGGTCCACAAGGTCCAGGGTTTCCTGCCGCAAATTGTCCTGCCCCATGCTTCCGGCCATGACCATCCTCACGTAGCTGCACGCCGCCGTCGGCAGCTGAGTATCCATCGCAACACCTATCGGTACGCGGCACAACCTCTTGGCAGGGCAGGCTTTCCCCATGGTCAGGTGTCCCCATCGCGACGTCCGGCGCGGCACGGCAAGTTGAACCTGTTTGATTTGTACTGGAATTCTTGGGGGGGAACATCGTGGCAGGACATCAGCGCGCGGACAACTTCGCCTCTGTTGCGGATCCCAAGAGGCTGGAGAGCGTCCGCAAGAGAACCAAGGTCCTTGGCAACGGGGCATCCGTCGTCGAATCCACCGGCTGGCCGTCGTTGGGAGCGCGGGCCCTAGATTTCGGCCTCGTGGCAGTCATGGCGGCCATCGCCTGTATTTCTGTTCTGGGTTCGGGTATGGAGACGACTGGCAAAGCTCTAACTGCGGCCGCCGCGGTCTGGGTTGTGGCGCCGTGGCTGTACGGGTTCTGTTGCCCCGGCGGAGTCTCCCTCCGTTCCCTGGCTACCGGAACACGGCTCGTTCGCTTCGGCACCGTGGAACGCCCGGGATTCTGGCGGGCGGGGTGGGTCATGTTTGCCAGGATGACGCTCTTTCCCGTTGTCATTCTCGTATATGTCCTAGCGGTTGCCGGCGGCTCCAGCCCCTCGGGGGACGGCCCAAGAACCCGCCACATCACCCTGGATCGGAGATTTCCCGTGCCGCCCCGCCTGTCCACCCGAACGTTGTGGGGGCCGCAGCGGGGGACGCCGCAGCCCGGCATCGCCAACTGGCCGGGGCACCGGACAGGCTGGTGACCGAGATCCAGAGGGCCATGGCGGATCCATGCGTCCACCGGGAAGGATCACCCGGGCTGCAGGCGCTGCTTCCCGTTCAGATCAGATCGGCCACGAGGCTTGATCATGCCTGAATCAGGAGCCGTCGCCGACTTGCCTTGGGCCAACTACTAACCGGTAGTCTGTGATCCACATGTTCACGTTGACCATCAACCAAACGGATAGCCGGCGCGACGGCGACCGCGTCCCTCAGCTGCTGAAGGACCTGCGGCACATTCCGGCGCGCCTTGATTTCGACAGGTCTGTGGAGGATGAAGTCCAGGGCATTGTGGACTTCCCGCACCAGGCCGTCGAGGCCGCCCTGATCGCCCTGCGCTGCGGCTCCTGGTACGTGGGGCTCGGCGTCGGTCCGGTCAACGAGCCGCTTCCCAACCAGATCAAGGATGCTTCCGGCCACGGCCTGATCTACGCCCGGCGCGCGGTGGACCGGCTCCGGAACAGCAAAGAGCGCATCCCGGTTGCCGTGGAAGGACCGCTGGCGGACATCGCCCACGAGGCCGAGGCCGTGCTGCGGCTTTTGGGCCATATTGTGCGGGACAGATCCGGGGCTGAATGGCGCGTCCTAGACCTCATGACGCCGGGTGTCCGCGGACAGCAGAAAGCCGTGGCGCAGGAACTCGGTATCACCACTCAGGCCGTCAGCAAGGCAGTGGCCAGGGCCCAGTGGAACGAGGAACACGCTGCCCGTCCCGCTGCCGCACGGTTGCTGGCGCTCATCCTTGAGGTGCGCTGAAAGCCCAGGTTAGTCAGGAGCTTTTGTCCAGATAACACGAGTTGGGGAGCGCTGGGGAGGCATTATCTGGACAAAACCTCCAATGCGGCGGTATGTCCGGGCAGACCTCGGACCTGACGGGAAGTAGACGGAACCAAGGGAAAGCCGTACGGGCGGAAGCAGCCGGCTACAGGAGGCTGCGCAGCACGTGCGCGGCGCCGTCGTCGAACACCGAAGCGGTGACCTCATCGGCCACCGCGATCACTTCCTCCGGGGCCTGGCCCATGGCGACGCCTCGCCCGGCCCAGCCCAGCATTTCGATGTCGTTCCGGCCATCGCCGATGGCCACTGTGCTGTGGGGTTCAATCCCCAACTGGCCGCGGAGCCGTTCGAGTGCGCTGGCTTTGGTGACGCCGGCTGCGGCGATGTCCAGCCACGCCGTCCAGCCGACCGAGTAGGTGACGCCGGCCAGGCCGATCTCCTGGATGGTTGCGGAGAATTCTTCAGGGGTGTTTTCGGTGCTGAACACCACCAGACGGACCGCGGTGGCCTCCAGTAGAGTCTGGAAGTCGACGCCAATCGCCTCGACGCCGAAGCTGGCGTCCTGGAAGCGTTCCGTGGACAGGAAGTTGCCGTCCTCGTCTTCCAGCGCATACTTCGCGGTGGGCAGCTTCTCCCGCAACGCCCGGAGCGCCGGGGCCGGATCGAAGGTGGCCTTGTGGATGATTTCATAGCCGTCGGCCAGGTCCGGATCCAACCGCAGGGTCACGCCGCCGTTGCAGCAGACGGCGTAGCCGCGGTCGATGCCGATCTGCTCGATGATGGGCAGCGTGGCGTTCAGGGAGCGGCCGGTGGCGATCAGGACGTCGTGTCCCGCGGCCACCACGGCCTGGGCGGCCTCACGGACAGGCGCGGACATGTGGCCGTCGTGGTCCACCAGGGTTCCGTCCACGTCCAGGGCGACCATGAACTTGGTGATGCTGTTTTCGTTTGCGATCCGCTGGTCATCGATGCCAGCGACTGTGGTTTCAGTCAATGTAGTCATACATCCAGTAGACCAGAGACCCCTGACACCGGCTAGGACGCAGGCCACAGCGCCCATGAACACCCGGTAAATACTCACAGGGTTATCCCCGGTGTGAGTGTTAACCTTCGGCAGGCTACCCGCCCGCGTGCCAGTCGCGGAGGCGCCATCACGGGCAATCGGACGTCGTCGGCACCCGGGGGTTCGGTGTGACGTCACTCGTTCAGACGGTTGTGGATTGTGTTGTCCGGCTGGAACTTCCTGAGTCCGTGGCCATTGTGGACGCTGCGCTGGGGAGCCGACGCAAGGAAGGCGAAGGCCTCACTCGAGTCGAAATGCAGCAGGCAGCGGCCGGTCTCGCTTCAGCTGCCAAACGCCGTCGCGTCCTGAAGGTCCTCGAACTGGCTGACGAAGCGGCAGAATCCGTCGGGGAGTCCCGGAGCAGGGCACTCATCCACGTTTTGGGGCTCCGGTCCTGCAGCGGATCGGCTGCGGGCGCTCGGCTACACCGTTGTCCGCTGGGACTGGAAAGCGGTAACGGACCCGGATTTATTGCGGGAGACTCGAAGGTGTCGGAGTCACCAGGCAAAAATCCCCGCCGCTTGGCCAAATCCCCCTTGCGTTACCGGGGGGATGGACCACGTGACGGGGTTTGTCCGCGAATCGGCGAAAGCTAGAGGACGGGGAAGACTTCCATGCCACCCAGGTACTTCTGCAGTGCGGCCGGGACGTTGACCGATCCGTCGGCGTTCTGGTGGTGCTCCAGGATGGCCACGATCCAGCGGGTGGTGGCCAGCGTGCCGTTCAAGGTGGCCACGGCGCGGGTACCCTTGGCCACGCCTTCGTCGTTGACCACACGCTCGCGGATGTTCAGGCGGCGGGCCTGGAACGTGGTGCAGTTCGAGGTGGACGTGAGTTCACGGTATGCGCTTTGGGTGGGGACCCAGGCTTCGCAGTCGAACTTGCGGGCCGCGGACATGCCTAGGTCGCCGGCGGCAGTGTCAATAACTCGGTAAGGGAGCTCGCACTTGGCCAGCATCTCCTCTTCCCAGGCCAGGAGCCGTTCGTGTTCGGCTGCGGCCTTTTCCACCGTGGTGTAGATGAACATCTCCACCTTGTTGAACTGGTGGACGCGGATGATGCCGCGGGTGTCCTTGCCGTGCGAGCCGGCCTCACGGCGGTAGCAGGAGCTCTGCCCGGCGAACCGGATGGGGCCGGCCGTCAGGTCCAGGATCTCGTTCGCGTGGTAGCCGGCCAGGGCAACCTCGGAGGTGCCCACCAGGTACAGGTCGTCCTCGGCGAGACGGTAGATCTCGGCGTCGTGCTTTACGTCAAAACCGGTGCCCTGCATGGTTTCGGGGCGCACCAGAGTAGGCGTGATCATGGGAACGAAGCCGGCCTCGATGGCCTGGTCCATGGCCATCTGCAGCAACGCCATCTCCAGGCGTGCACCCACGCCGCGCAGGAAGTAGAAGCGTGAGCCGGACACCTTCGCGCCGCGCTCCATGTCGATCGCGCCGATCAGCTCACCGATTTCCAGGTGGTCCTTCGGCTCGAAATCGGGGAACTCGCGGGGCGTGCCAACGGTTTTGACCACCACGTAGTCGTCCTCGCCGCCCTCGGGGACGCCATCCTCAATAAGGTTCGGGATGGTGCGCAGCAGTTCGTCCTGCTTGGCCTGGGCAGCGTCCGCTTCGGCCGATGCGGCCTTCACGGTGTTGGCCAGTTCCTTGACCTCGGCGAGCAGGGCCTTCTTCTCATCGCCCTTGGCCTGCGCCACCTTCTTGCCGAAGACGTTCTGCTCGGCGCGGAGGTTTTCAAACCGGATCAGGGCGGCACGCCTGGCGGAGTCTGCGGCGATGATCGCGTCCACCACTGATTCGTCTGCGCCGCGGGCGCGCTGGCTGGCACGGAACTTGTCCGGGTTTTCGCTGAGGTCTTTTACGTCGATCACCAGACAAGAGTATCGAATCCGGCGGAACCAACACGGCCCGGCCGGTTGGGGGAATCGCGGCGCCGCGGCCGGGATACTGTTGAAGCACCATGAACGACTGGCTTCTTTACGTCCTGAGCGCGGCGGCGCTGGCTTTCGCCGTCTCCAGCTGGTGGGGCGTCCGCAGGCTCAAGGCCCTGCACATCCGCAGCGCGGTCCACGAAGAAGCACACGAAACCGGCCTCACCCAGCAACGCGTGGCGGTCATCCTCAATCCCGTCAAGGCACGTGCACCGGAAGCGAAGGAAGCCATCCAGCGCGCCTGCCTGACAGCCGGCTGGGACGAGCCCCTCTTCCTGGAGACGACCGCCGAGGACCCCGGATACTCCCAGGCCCGGTCGGCGTTGGACTACAAGGCCGACGTCGTTCTGGTGGGCGGCGGCGACGGTACGGTGCGGGTGGTGGCTGAGTCCCTCGCGCATACGGATGTGGCCATGGGCCTGATTCCCCTGGGGACGGGAAACCTCCTGGCGCGAAACGTGGAACTGGATGTCAACGACCTTCACGCCAACGTGCAGACAGCGCTTTTCGGCCACCAACGCTACATCGATACCGCGCGGATGGGCATCGAAAATTCCCGCACGGGACACTCCTCCGAGCACGCGTTCCTGGTGATCGCCGGGATCGGCATGGACGCCGAAATTCTCGCTGATACGAATGACGGCCTCAAGAAAGCTGTGGGTTGGCTCGCTTATACCGAGGCCGGAATGCGTCACCTGCCCGGGCGGCGAAGGAAAGTATCAGTCGCGATGGATGACAAGCCGGAGCAGGTCCGGAACATCCGCAGCGTCCTCTTTGCCAACTGTGGGCTGGTCCCGGGCGGGATCGACTTCATCCCGGGAGCCATGATCGATGACGGCATGCTGGACGTGGTGGTCATGAGCCCCCGCAGCGCCATCGGCTGGCTGGCCATGTATGCGAAAATCCTCTTCAAACACAAGGGCAACCTGCCCATTATGACGATGTACCGGGCCGGGCGAATTGTCATCAAGTGCCCGGAGCCCATGCCCACACAAATCGACGGGGACACGTCCGGGTTGGCCACCAAGCTCACCGTCCGGGTGGAGCCGCGGTCCCTCCTGATAAGGGTGAAAGGCCAGCAGGCCTAGCCTCAGGCGGTTGCCTTCTTGACCGCTTCAGCCTCTGCGGCAGCCTTCGCGGCACGTGCCTCGGACTGCTCGCGGATCATGGCCTGTTCCTCTTCGAAGCGCAGGCGGTCGGCGCGGTCAGCCTCATCGCCGTCCCAGTCCTGGTTGTCCGCCGCGGGCTTGGGATTAACGATCATGCCCTGGCCGTCATTATCTGTGCTGCTGGTACTCATGACCTGCTCCCTTCGTTAGGGGCCATCCCCAAGTGGATCAAGCAAGCATACGCACAGTAACTATCGTGGGGAAGTACCTTGACCTACGCTGTGGGCGAAGCCCAAGGCGTCGTCAAGCTGCATTCATTCCCCCTGCAGAATCTGCCCGACCCACGCATGCGCCGCGCGGAATGCCTCGTCAGACGTGTGTTGCGCGACGCTGGAGCTTTGGGCGTCCGCCCGTCCATAGGAGCCTAGGAAGCGTGTGGCTGGGCTGATCCGGTGAAGCCCGGCCAGAGCGTCGGCCACACGGGCGTCCGCGATGTGCCCGTCGGCGTCGATGCTGAAAAAGTAGTGGCCCAGGTACTGACCCGTCGGCCGCGATTCGATCCGGCTGAGATTCACGCCCCTGGTGGCGAACTGGTCCAGGATTTCCATCAGCGCACCCGGACGGTCTTCCGGAAGCGGGACTACCACTGTGGTCTTATCCGCGCCGGTCCGTTCGGGCAGTGCGCCCGGCCTGCTCACCAGGATGAACCGCGTCACTGCTCCCGGGTTGTCGCCGATGTTCTCTGCCAGGACGGTCAGCCCCGGCTGCTCCTGTGCCACTATGGGGCCACAGATCGCGGCGTCGTAGTGGGCCTCGTGGCCCAGGAGCCCCATTGCGGCCGCCGCGGTGGAGGAGCCGGCTACATATTCGGCACCCGGAATATTCGCGTCCACCCAGAGACGGCACTGTGCCCAGGCGTGGCCGTGGGTAGAGATCCGGCGGATATCCCCCACGGCCACGCCTGGACGGGCGACCAGCACAAAGCTGATGGGCACCAGAACTTCTCGGATGATCCGGAGTTCCTGCCCACCGGCGATAGCGTCCAGGGTGGCTGTGACCCCGCCTTCCACCGAATTCTCAATAGGGACCATCGCTGCGTCCGCTGGGCCGTCGCGGACCATGTCCAGCGCGGCATTAACGGTGGAGGCCGGGACGCGGGTGGCGTCGGCGGCACCCGGAACCTGCATCAGCGCCGCTTCGGTGAACGTGCCCTCAGGCCCGAGGAAGGTGTACGTAACGGGTGTCGCGGGCATGAATTCCTCTGTGGTGACGGGATGCAGGTTCGGGCTGAACTACAGAATGAGTGGCTTGAGGCCGTTGTCGGACACGAGGGGCTTGCCGGAATCGAGCCACTGGTCCATCCCACCGGCCACATTGATGGCGGCATAGCCCTGTCCGGTGAGCCATTGCGCTGCGCGGAAGGACCGTCCGCCGGTGCGGCAGATGACATAGACGTCCTGGTCCGGGTCCAGTTCGTCAAGCCGCGTCGGAAGCTGATCCAGGGGGATGTGCACGGCGTCCTCCGCGTGCCCGGCTACCCACTCGTAGTCTTCGCGGACGTCCAGGATCAAGGCGTCGGCTGGGACGTCGTTGACGGGGACGGTATCGAAATCGCTCATGCGGGTCCTCTTTCGGAGAATCACGGGTCTCCGTCCAGCCTAGCGCCAGCCGATGTGCCCGTTCCTGAAACCGGGGACAAGTTACGCTGTTGAGGACCCCTAGGAGAATCCTTGCCCGCTGACCAGCCCACCATCCTGGCCACCTCCGGAGGCTACAAGCCGGGCGTCCGGACACGCCTGGATTTTGACCGCCTGCTGCATTACGCCGTGGAGCTTTCCGGCGTCAGCGGACGGCCGCCGCGCGTCACCCACGTGGGTACGGCGGCAGGGGATCAGCGCGGGTTCAATGCGGAAATGGACGAGGCCGCGCGGCTGGCGGGCTTCGACTTCAGCCACCTGAACCTCTTCACCATGCCCAACCACGCGGACCCGGAGGCGCATCTGCTGGAGCAGGATGTGGTGTGGGTGAACGGCGGCTCCGTGGTGAACCTGCTTGCCGTCTGGCGCGCCCACGGGCTGGACCGGATTCTCCACCGCGCGTGGCAGCACGGAGTTGTGCTGGCGGGGGTTTCGGCCGGATCCATCTGCTGGTACCAAGGCGGCACCACTGATTCGTTTGGGCCGGAGCTGCGTGCAGTGACCAATGGCCTGGCCTTCCTCCCCTACGCCAATGGCGTCCATTACGACTCCGAGGAAAGGCGGCGCCCGCTGGTGCACCGGCTCGTGGCTGAGGGAAAGCTGGGAGAAACGCACTGCACAGACGACGGCGTGGGGCTGGTCTATCACGGCACGGAGCTTGTGGAAGCGGTTGCCGAAGTCCGGGGCAAGGGCGCCTACATCGTCACCGCGGAAGCCGGTGGGGCGGGTGGGGCCACCGCTTCCGAGAGACGCCTGGAGCCTCGCTTCCTTGGCTGACATCCACGAACTGAACGCCGTCCAACTCCGGGATGCGCTCCGCGCCGGAGAGCTCTCAGCGCGGGACGCCACTGCACATTTCCTGTCCCGGGTTGCAGAGCAGAACCCGTTGCTGGGCGCCTTTGTCACGGTCACGGCAGAACAGGCGATGGCCGATGCAGCCGCCGCCGATGCCCGGTACGTCAGGTTCCAAAAAGACTTCGGAAAAGACTCCGGGCGTGACTCCGGAGGCAGCGCGGACGGTCTGCCGCTCCTGCATGGCCTGCCGGTAGCGTTCAAGGACCTGACCGACGTCGCCGGCGTGGTGACCACGCACGGAAGCGCTGCCCTCGACCACAAACCGGCACCCGCCAACGGAGCCCTCGCCGCCGTCCTCAAGGCCGCAGGAGTTGTCTCACTGGGCAAGACGCAGGTTCCGGAGTTTGGACTGACGGCGTACAGCGAAAACCGCATCGCCCCGCCGTCGCGCAATCCCCATGCCCTGAGCCGGAGTTCCGGCGGCTCCTCGGGAGGCAGCGCTGCCGCGGTGGCCGCGGGGCTGCTTCCGTTCGCGCCAGGGACCGACGGCGGCGGTTCCATCCGAATCCCCGCCGCCGCCTGCGGCCTGGTGGGCCTCAAACCCGGCCGCGGTGTGGTGCCGTCGGGAGAGAGTTCAGGCGATCCTGCGCGTCTGGTGGCGGCGGGGCCCCTGGCCCGCAGCGCAGCCGACGCGGCCCTGCTGATGGATGCCCTGGTGCCGTCCCCTGACGGCAGATATCTCGACGCTGTGGGACACGAACCGCGCCCGCTGCGCATCGGCATGACCCTGGACAGCCCGTGGTCCGCTACTTTTCCGTTCACGCCCGAACCCGAAGCCTTGGCTGCATTGCAGGCTGGCCTCGAAATGCTGGAGCATGCCGGGCACGCCGTCAGCGAAGCCGCCATCCGGTACGACAACCGCTACCCGGACGCCTTCACCACAGCGTGGACCGCCGCCGTCGGAACCGCCCGAATCAGTCCGCACCGCGAAGCGCTTCTGGCCCCGCTGACCCGCACCTTCAGGCGCCGGGCTCAACAGCGCAGCGCCGCAAAGCTCAATGAATCGCTGGCGCTGCTGCGGCAATTCGAGCGCGACACCATCACGCAGTACGGCGGCTGGGACCTGATGCTGATGCCGGCCCTGGCGCAGACGCCCCGCCCCGTGGGCTGGTTTACCGGCGCCACGCACGGCGACGAACCGTGGCCGGCCGCAGAATGGCCCGGGGACGCCGACGGCGACTACCGGCGGCAGTGCGAATTCGCGCCGTGGTCCTCCATGGTGAATGTCTGCGGCCTGCCGGCCATCACGATTCCCGTGTACTGGACCGGCGGGCAACCGGCCCATGGCCTGCCGATGGGGATCCAGCTCGTGGGGCCGCCGGGATCGGACATGCTCCTGCTCCAGGTAGCGGCCCAGCTCGGCTTCTGATGCCCGTTTGAACGGTTCCGGGTGTCGACTCCGGGGCCGATCCGGAGGACGATTAAGGGGCAGTCACTATGAGGAGGTTTGTGATGTGTTATTCATCGATGGAGGATTTCGGGTGGCGTGCCAAGAAGGAAGCCGACCGGAAGCCCGAAGCGCGCCACGAAACACCGCCGGACCGTCCGGAGCCGCATTACACGGCCCAGGACTTCACTTTCTGGGCCTTCCCGCGTCGCCGGAAGACCCACGAAGCCCAGGAACCGGCAGCTGAGCGCAGGCGCGAGAGAGTCTGATGGTATCCAGGCCCACAAGAAAGGCCCCCTAACGGGGGCCTTTCCGCTGTCTGGAGTCTGCTTAGGCCGGGGTCAGCTTCGACCGGGCTCAGTAACCGTAGGTGGAGCTGTACGACATCAGTCCGATGATGAGGAGCAGCCAGAACGCTCCGTAACCCAGCAGGCAAAGGTAGCCAAGGACCAGCCCGGTGATGGACATGCCCTTGCCGGAGGGTTCACGGCGGAGGGCCAGATGGCCGGTGATGATTGCGGCGATCTGCGGAATCATGAACCAGCCAAGGATGACCGAGGAAATACCGAGGACCATGCTGGCGATGCTCAGGCCTTTGGGCTGCTGGGCCGGCATGCCGTAGTAAGCGGGTTGCCCGTACGCCGGCTGGCCATAAGGGCTGGCACCCTGGCCATAAGGGCTGGCAGGCTGGGCATACGGCGAGCCGTACTGATCGCCGGGCTGGCTATACGCGCCAGGTTGGCTGTACTGCCCCGGCTGGCTGTACTGGCCTGCGCCGTACTGGTTCTGGCCGTACTGACTCTGGTCATACAGAGGCGGCGCCGGAATGCTGGGACCCTGCGGCGGCACAAACTGCGGCGGCTCGTAGCCTGCCGGCGAATCACCTGGTCCCTGGGCACCAGACCCTTGCGAATCAGGGCGCGGAGTTGGCTGGTCAGTCATGGTTTTCCCCATTCGAAGTCTTCGCTTCCCAGCCTACCGCCGCCTCCATTACAGGCCTACCGCCGCCCTCATTCCAGCCCTACCGCCCCCAATACGGCAGCACGTAGACAGCAAAAACTACAAAAGCAGCCAGGAACATCAATGGGGTCATTCCACTGGCAGCACGAAGCTGGGCCTTCGACTTCCTGGCACGTCCGGATCCGCCGCTGCCCGTCCCACTACGCGCCCCGCGGCCGGTGCCGTAGGCGAGTTGCCGGGGTCCCGGCCGGCCCCCTTTCTGCCCAGCCAGCGGCGGCCCAGCCACCGGCGGCCGTCCGGCCGCCGGCTTCGCGGCCAGTGAGTTCACGGTCAGCGAGTTCACCGCGGGACCTTCCACAGCCAGTTCCTGAGTCAGCTGCTCGCCGAGGTGCGCATAAAGGCCCACTACCGTCTGCTGGTCAAGCACCGCCGGTAGCGCCAGGACGGCAGCAACAACGCGGTCTGCACCCGCCACGGCGACGTCTGAATTGGTGATGCCGAAGAGTTCAGGCTGCCCGGCGAGGCAAATCAACGGGCGGACGAACCGACGGTGGGGCGGAGCCAGCACGGACGCGACGGCGGCGCACTGCGCCAGCGCCCCGTCCACGGACTGTGTCCTGGCAAAACGGCCCTGCCACAGGACACCGGCGGAGACCCGGACCTCGCCGGTCCAGTTCTTGGCATCAACCACCACCACCCCGCCGGGACCCACCAGCACATGGTCAAGGTTGGCTTTGGGCCGCCCGGGCCAGTGCACATCGTTGAGCAGGTACCAGCCGTGCGGAATGAGCCGGCTCAGCCTGTCCGCTACGAGCCGCTCGCCCACGGCACCGGCGTCCCACGACTTCGTGGCCCGTTCGGCCTGACCGAGTTGGCGTTTCAGCCGCTGCACGCGTTCTGCAGCCAGCCTCGACTGCTCGGCCGCGCCGTCTCCTGCCCCCATGACCTGCCCCCTGGTTCCCGCGTGCGGACGTACCGCAGTGCCCGACGCTTACTGCAGAGCCCGACGGCGGCGCTCCCCGCCGTCGGGCATTCTTTCCTGAGTTTTCCGAAAGTAGCAGCGGCGCAGGGAGCCGGTATATAGGTACTTTTGGGGCCAGTACTTGCTTTAACTACTTGCTGCCCACAGTCCGGAGGGACTTTCCGCGTCATAGGGGCCGGATTTTGGACCGGGCGTTTTGACTCCAGCTCACGTCTGGCATGCTGGTGCCCCCGGGAAGAGGCTCCCGCTGCCTAAGCAGCAGGGCTAAGTCAAAGAAGTGGGCAGATCTCATGGCCGCCGACGGGCAGTTTTCATGGCCGTCAGCGGGCAGTTCCGTGGCCGCCTATGGGCAGCTTCTCATGGCCGCTAACACAGGTTTTTGGCCTTCCCGGCAGGTCTACGCCCCGCGCGGGGTGGTTAGGGTCCGGCGATCCGCGATGCCGCCGTCTGCTATCTATTGGGCGCAGGCGGCCTATGTTTGCTTGTCGGTCCGGTCAAGGCCGCTCTCAGCCTTTCATCGCTCGGCCTGTCGGCTCAGTGATGGTAAACCTGCCGTGTTGGCATGCGTCGTATCCGGATTGTGGAAAATATCTTCCATAAAGGTGTAGAGTTTCCAATGTGTTACGGGTCACGTACGACTGATGCCAAGCAGAACCGCCGCTGTACACCACTGAGCTGACGAGCAAAGAAGCCAGTAGTTGAGAGGTCCTCTTGAATTAAGAGGAACGTTGAGGAGCGTGAAACATGCATGAAATCAAAGTGACCGTTAACGGTCAAGTCCGAGGCTGTGACGGCGTGAACCCGAATACCCGGCTCCTCGACTGGCTGCGGTCAGAGGGCCTCACCGGTTCCAAGGAAGGCTGCGCCGAAGGCGAGTGTGGTGCCTGCGCCGTGCTGGTAGCCCGGCCAGACGGAACCGATCGCAGCAGATGGACATCAGTGAACGCCTGCCTGCCTCCTGCCTTGGCGTTCGACGGCCAGGAAATCATCACCGCCGAAGGCCTCGGTACCGCACCGAGCCCCAATGTGAAAGAGGAGCTGCACCCGGTCCAGCGCGAAATGGCTGACCGCGGAGGATCCCAGTGCGGTTACTGCACCCCCGGCTTCGTCTGCTCCATGGCCGCCGAATTTTACCGCCCCGAGCGGGTCGCCTCCGGTTCCGGCAACACTGTTTCCGGCAACACCGTGCAGGCCAGTGCAGAAGCGCCCAACGAGGAGCACGAAACCGACCACGAGTGCGGGCCCAACGGCTTCGACCTGCACTCCTTGAGCGGCAACCTCTGCCGCTGCACCGGCTATCGGCCTATCCGGGATGCGGCATATGCCCTCGGCGCCCCAACGGAAACTGACCCCCTCTTGCAGCGCCAGGACAGCCCCGCGCCGGCCGCTGTGCACACTCAAACCACCGTGGACGGCGCACAGTTCCTTCGCCCACAAACCATGGAAGAGCTCTTTGAGCGTCTCGCGCAGAACCCTGAGGCCAAGTTGGTGGCCGGTGCTACCGACCTCGGGGTGGAGGTAAACATCCGGCACACCCGGCCTCCGTTAGCTCTGGCTATTGACCGGCTCGAGCCGTTACGGGAGCTTCGGATTGGCAGCGATTTGATCGAAATCGGAGCCGCATTGACCCTCACAGAGATCGAACGCGAACTCAACGGAAAAGTTCCCCTGCTGGCCCAGCTATTCCCCCAGTTCGCCTCACGGCTGATCCGCAACGCCGCAAGCTTTGGTGGCAACCTCGGCACCGGATCCCCCATCGGTGATTCAGCTCCGGCCCTGCTTGCTTTGAACGCTTCCCTGGTCCTGGCATCCAAGAACGGCGAGCGAACGGTCCCGCTTTCCGAGTACTTCACCGGATACCGCCAGACGGTGAAACAACCCGGCGAGATCATCCGCACGGTGCAGATTCCACTTCCCCTCGCGGAGAAAACTGCCTTCTACAAGATCGCTAAGCGTCGCTTCGATGACATCTCCAGTGTTGCCATCGGTATTGCTATGCAGCTGGATGAAGGCACTATCACCTCCATCCAGATCGGCTTGGGCGGCGTTGCAGCCACACCTATCCGGGCACAAAAAGCCGAGCAGGTTCTTCTTGGCAAGCAGTGGACTCCTGAGGTTGCTGCCGAAGCTGCGGCTGCAATGGCCACTGAAGGTACTCCTATTGATGACTTCCGGGCCAGCTCCAAGTACCGCTCAACCATGCTCGGACAAGTAATGCTCAAGTTCTATGCGGAAACCCAGTCCGCCAACACGCTGGAGGTAAGCAAGTGAAATCTCTGGCCGATCGTCCCGCAAACCCGGTTGTTGGAACTTCCGTCTCCCATGAGAGCGCTGCCCAGCACGTCACCGGCGCCGCACTCTACACAGATGACCTTTACTACAAAGATCAGAATGTGCTCCATGCCTGGCCTGTTCAAGCCGCGGTCGCCCACGCCAAAATAACCTCACTCAACACCGATGCAGCTCTAGAGATCCCGGGCGTTGTCCGCGTTCTTACAGCTGCAGACGTGCCAGGCATCAACGATGCAGGCATCAAGCACGATGAGCCGCTCTTCCCCAGCGAGATCATGTTTTATGGCCACGCGGTGTGCTGGGTTTTGGGTGACACCCTTGAAGCAGCACGTCTGGGAGCCGAAGCAGTCACCATTGACTTCGAAGTACTCCCCTCGTTGATCACCGTTCCTGAAGCTATTGCAGCGGAGAGTTTTCAGGGCCACCGGCCTACAGTTACCCGTGGCGACGCCGATGCAGCCCTTGACGCTTCTGCCTACCGCTTCAGCGGCGAGCTGGAGTTCGGTGGCCAGGAGCACTTCTATCTGGAGACTCATGCCTCGTATGCCCGTGTTGATGAGGGCGGGCAGCTCTTTGTTCAGTCAAGTACTCAGCACCCCTCAGAGACTCAGGAAATTGTTGCTCACGTTCTTGGCTTGAACAGCCATGAGGTGACAGTTCAGTGTGTCCGCATGGGTGGTGCATTCGGTGGTAAAGAAATGCAGCCGCACGGTTTTGCAGCAATTGCCGCTTTGGGTGCAACCCTTACCGGACGTCCAGTACGCTTGCGCCTGAACCGCACCCAGGACATCACCATGACTGGAAAGCGCCACCCCTTCCTCGCTAACTGGGAAGTTGGCTTCGATAAGGATGGTTACATCCAGGCGTTGAAGGCCACGCTTACTAGCGACGGCGGCTGGAGCCTTGATCTTTCCGAGCCAGTTCTGGCCCGCGCACTGTGCCACATCGACAATGCCTACTGGATCCCTAATGTGAAGGTCAACGGCCGGATTGCGAAGACCAATAAGACTTCGCAGACTGCTTACCGCGGTTTCGGTGGCCCTCAGGGCATGATCGTGATCGAGGATCTCTTAGGCCGTTGCGCTCCACTCTTGGGCCTAGATCCAGCCGAGTTGCGCCGTCGTAATCTCTATTCACCCGGCCAGAGCACTCCTTATGGTCAGCCGGTAAGGCATGCAGAGCGCTTGGTGACCATTTGGGACCAGCTTGTTGAGCGTTCTGATCTCAAGGCTCGTAAAGAGCAGATCGCTGCCTTCAACGCTGCACACCCGAACACTAAGCGTGCCCTGGCTATCACTCCGGTGAAGTTCGGCATCTCCTTCAACTTCTCCGCGTTCAACCAGGCGGGCGCTCTTGTACACGTGTACAAGGACGGCTCCGTACTGATCAACCACGGTGGAACTGAAATGGGCCAGGGCTTGCACAGCAAGATGCGCCAGGTTGCCGCAACCGCTCTGGGTGTGCCGTTGGAAGCCGTTAAATTGGCCCCAACGCGTACTGACAAAGTGCCCAACACCTCGGCAACTGCTGCGAGTTCGGGTACCGACCTCAACGGTGGTGCAATCAAGAACGCTTGTGATCAGATCAGTACACGCCTGGCTGAAGCCGCTGCCCGCAAGTTCAACGTGCACCCTGACGATATTCGTTTCTCTCAGGGCAAGGTCACTGCTATCAGCATTCCTGATCAAGAGATTGCTTTCAATGATTTGGTTCGCGACGCTTACTTCCAGCGCATTCAGCTTTGGGCTGCCGGGTTCTACCGCACCGAAGGTCTGCACTGGGATCCCGTGAAGATGCGTGGCGAGCCGTTCAAGTACTTCTCCTTTGGTGCTGCGGTTTCCGAGGTTGAGGTGGACGGCTTTACCGGTGCGTACCGTCAATTGCGCACTGATATTGTTCACGACGTCGGAGACAGCCTTTCGCCGCTGATCGACGTCGGGCAGATCGAAGGCGGTTTTGTCCAGGGTGCCGGCTGGTTGACTCTTGAAGAACTCCGCTGGGATGTTTCTGATGGGGCGAACCGTGGGCGTCTTGCTACCCAGTCTGCAAGTACTTACAAGCTGCCGAGCTTCTCTGAGATGCCTGCAGAATTCAATGTCCACCTCTTTGAGCAGGCCACCGAAAGTGGAGTTGTGTACGGTTCCAAAGCCGTGGGTGAGCCACCTTTCATGCTCGCCTTCAGTGTTCGTGAGGCTTTGCGTGAAGCTGTTGCAGCCTTCAGCACAAGCAACGGAGCCGTAGAACTTCCTAGCCCTTCCACTCCAGAAGGCATCTTCTGGGCCGTTCAGCGGGCTAAGGATCCTTCTTCAGTTTCAGAGACAGTTGCTGTTTCATCTGCTGCTTCATTGGCCGCTGCTGAGACTGCTCTTTCACCGGTTCCTGTTCACTAACATGGACTGGCTACAAGCGCTGCAGGAGCTGCGTTCTGACGGGCTGCCAGGTGTTCTGGCAACCGTCACTGAAGTACGTGGGCACGCCCCCAGGGAGGCCGGAGCGAAAATGTTGATCGGCGCCGAGGCCCTCTGGGGCAGCGTTGGTGGCGGAAACCTGGAGGCAACAGTGGTGGATCGGGCCCGTCCCATGATCGCATCCGGCACTGCTGTTCCAGAAAGCCTGGACTTCGCGCTCAACGAGCACGCTGCAACTGAGCATGGACAACAGTGTTGCGGAGGCGTAGTCCGTGTGCTCCTCGAGCCGTTTCCTTCCCGCCCCACTGTTGCCATCTTTGGGGCAGGGCACGTTGGACATGAACTGGCCAGGATACTCTCCCGCTTGTCCTTAAACGTCCATCTTGTGGACAGTAGAGCCGATCAGCTGAGTTCAGAGCGGCTCGCAGATGTGATGGAGGGGCCTGCCGAGGTCCATTCCCATCACAGCCCGGTTCCGGATACATTGCTGGGAGAATTGCCCTCCGGTACTCATGTGTTCATCATGACGCACGACCATGCCGAGGACTTTCTGCTGTGCGACGCCGCGCTACGTCGGGACGATTTAGGCTCAGTGGGTCTGATCGGCTCCAAGGCTAAGTGGTCGCGGTTTCGTCAGAGGCTCAAGGGTGAAGGGCACCTTCAGGCCGTTATCGATCAGATCAGCTGCCCGATAGGGCTTCCTGACATCACAGGAAAAGCCCCGGCCGTGATCGCCATCAGCGCCGCCGCCAAGCTGCTCCAGACAGTCCCGTCCGCGGCGATACCCATGGAAAGCGAGTAGTTAGGTCCCTGCTTCCCCCTTCATAAGGAAAGCAGGGGCCTTTGCTTTGCCCAAATGGCGGCCAAACAGCTGCGGTGAGACGACGACAAACACCTTCGGGGCCAACACGGGGGAGTCCATCACCGCGTCCCAGGCCCCTGGCGGGGCCGCCGGGCAGGGGGCGTACGGGAACACCGCGGCGAACACAAAGTACCTGGCCACGTCCAGCACCGATGATGCCGGCAACCAGTCCCTGTACACCTACAACGGGGCCGGGAACATGCTGACGTCCACCGATGCCTCGCCGCGGCCGCGGCCCTGAGCTACAACACCGACGGCACCGTTGCCGCCGCCCTGGCGCCGGGCAAAACGGGACCAACAAGACCCAGTACGGGTACGACTACAGCCACCAGCTGACGACCCTGACCCCGGTCACCGGGTCCTCGCTCGCTTCCCGGACGTTCACCTACGACACCTGGGGCAGGCCGGCCACGCGCTGATGGCGGACGGTGCAGCCACGGTCATTGCCGGCCTGGGTGGCGGTTCCGGCACCACCACGTACGCGGAGAACATCGGCGTTATGGCGGCCACCAAGGTGTATTCGACGACGGCGTACTGGGTTGCCGGCGTCTTCGCCATTGTGCTGAGCTTCGCGCCGAAATTCGGCGAACTGATTGCCACGGTCCCGCCGGGCGTGCTGGGCGGCGCCGCCACCATGCTCTACGGCATGATCGGCATCCTGGGCGTCAAGATCTGGGTGCAGAACAAGGTGAATTTCTCCAACCCCGTGAACCTGACCACGGCCGCCGTCGCCCTGATCATTGGCATCGCGGATTACACCTGGACCATCGGGGAACTGACGTTCACCGGCATCGCCCTCGGCTCAGCCGCCGCCCTGGTGATTTACCACGGCATGAAAGCCATCGCGAAGGCCCGCGGCTCGGTGGCTGAACCGGAAACGGAGCAGGCGGGCCTGCCTCCCGCCGTCAAGGCAGCCGTCAACGCAGGCCCACAGTCCGGAGGGGACTTTCCGCGTCATAGGGGCCGGATTATGGACCGGGCGTTTTGACTCCAGCCCACGTCTGGCATGCTGGTGCCATGGCTAGCCGCGCGGGCACAGTTGCCCAACCCCAGGACCTTGTTGACATCACTGCGCTCCTCGACGCGTATTACGACATCACGCCCGATCTCGGTGATCCCGGCCAGCGCGTGGCGTTCGGTACTTCCGGGCACCGCGGCTCGAGCCTCAAGGCATCGTTCAACGAAAAACATATCGTCGCGATCACGCAGGCGATCGTGGAATACCGCGACGGGCAGGGCATCACCGGCCCGCTTTTCCTGGCGAAGGACACCCACGCCCTCAGCGAGCCGGCGCAGAATTCCGCCCTGGAGGTTCTCGCCGCCAACGGCGTGAACGTGCTGATCGATGCGCGACACGGCTACACCCCCACACCGGCACTGAGCCACGCGATCCTCACGTACAACAACAACCGCCAGCCCGGCACTCCGGAAGCAGACGGCATTGTAGTCACGCCGAGCCACAACCCGCCGGGAGACGGCGGCTTCAAGTACAACCCTCCGCACGGCGGCCCTGCCGATTCCGACGCCACGGGCTGGATCGCCAACCGCGCCAATGAACTCCTCGAAAACGACCTGCGGGGTGTGAAGCGCATCCCCGTCTCGGACGCCCTGGCAGCGGACAGCACCGGCAAGTTCGATTTCCTCAGCAGCTACGTTGACGACCTCCCGTCCGTGCTGAACCTGGACGCCATCCGCGAGGCTGGTGTCCGCATCGGTGCCGACCCGATGGGCGGTGCGGCAGTGGATTACTGGGGCGAGATCGGCGAGCGCCACCACCTGGACCTGACCGTGGTGAACCCCACTGTGGATCCCCAGTGGGCCTTTATGACCCTGGACTGGGACGAAAAGATCCGGATGGACTGCTCCTCGCCGTTCGCGATGGCCTCCCTGATCAACAGGATGTCCGACGGCGGCAGTTCAGCCGCGTTCGACGTCGCCACCGGCAACGACGCCGACGCCGACCGGCACGGCATCGTGACCCCTGACGGTGGCCTGATGAACCCGAACCACTACCTCGCCGTCGCCATCGATTACCTCTACCGCAACCGCAGCGGCTGGAAACCCAACTCGGTGGTGGGCAAGACCCTGGTTTCGTCCTCGATCATCGACCGTGTGGCGGAAAGCCTGGGCCGCAAACTGGTTGAGGTCCCCGTGGGCTTCAAGTGGTTTGTGCCGGGGCTGCTGTCCGGCGAAGGCGCGTTCGGTGGCGAGGAGTCTGCCGGCGCTTCCTTTAACAAGTTGGACGGCAGCGTCTGGACCACTGACAAGGACGGCATCCTGCTGGCGCTGCTGGCCTCGGAGATCACCGCCGTCACGGGCAAGTCACCGTCACAGCTGTACAAGGGCCTCACCGACCGGTTCGGCGCCCCGGTCTACGCGCGTATTGATGCTGAAGCGACGCGTGAGCAGAAGGCGGCACTCGGCAAGCTCTCGCCGTCGGACGTCACTGCAACGGAACTGGCAGGCGAAACGATCACCGCCAAGCTGACCGAGGCGCCCGGCAACGGCGCGTCCATCGGCGGACTCAAGGTGGTCACGGAGAACGCCTGGTTCGCAGCGCGCCCGTCCGGGACCGAGGACGTCTACAAGATCTACGCCGAGTCGTTCAAGGGCGAGGAGCACCTCAAGCAGGTCCAGGCGGAAGCCAAGGCGCTGGTGGACGGCGTCATCGCCTAGCCTGCCAAGGCACCTGGCGACCCGCTAAATACCCGGCGACACAGAAATGCGCTGGCGCTCCTGGAATTCCAGGAGCGCCAGCGCATTTGCGTGTCGTCAGTCCGAAGCGGGCTGTGACTAGACGCTGCGGACAACGTCCTCGTAGCTGAACTTGGGCTTCGCTGCACCCCACGCGTCTGCGCCGGCCTGGCCGATGTTGACCACCAGGAAGCTCTTCTGGTCGCCGGCCGGGAAGAAGGCGGCGTCGATGGCGCCGAAGTCGGCTCCGGTCATCGGGCCCGCCGCGAGGCCAATGGACCTGACGGCCAGGATGAAGTAGCCAGCCTGCAGGTGCGCGTTGTTGTTGCCGGTGGACGCGGCCAGGTCCGGAGCGGCGTCATACATGGCCTTCGGAGCGTTGTACTCGGGGAGGAAGTTGTCCCACTGCTCGGCCCAGGCGGTGTCGTAGCTGAGCACGGCAACCAGCGGTGCGGAGGCGGTCTTGGCCTTGTTGCCGTTGGACAGCGTGTCAACGAGCTGGGCGCGGGCCTCGTCCGAGCGGACGTAGGTCACGCGCAGGGGCTGGGAGTTGAAAGCCGTGGGACCGAACTTGGTGAGCTCGTAGATGGCGCGGGCCTGATCCTCGGTCACCTCGCCGGTGAAGGAGTTGGCCGTGCGTGCCTCGGCAAAAATGGCATCGACGGCGGCCGAATCGATAACCGCTTCTTCGTGGGCAATAGTCATGGCGTACCTTTCGCTGGGCCCGCTCATCGCAAATGATGGCCGGCGGTCTGCTTTCCATAGTTGTAACTTCAAGCACGCCTGCGCTCTTCCCAATACGCGCGTGACGTTCGCCACAGCGGACCCGGGATTGCCGCTTGACCCCTCCGGTGAGCCTGAGGACCATGGGCGGCATGGGCGGCATGGGCGGCATGGGCGCAGTCTTGCTGGTCACCGACCCGGTCCACGTCGCCAGCGCCACCAAGTCCATGGTGTGGCGGTTTCGGTCCCGAAGCTGGTGGAGGAAGGCATCATCCAGCTCCAGGACCCGGCGGGAAAGCACCTCCCCGGAATTCGACACCCTGATGAAGCCGCCAGGCCCTGTCACGGTGGAACATCTCCTGCAGCACACCAGCGGACTCTTTTTCACAGTTCAAGTGGCGGTTTTCGGTGTCGTGTTTATCCGCCCGGCCGCGTTGGCCCGCCAGATCTCCACCAGCTGCCCGGCCACGGGCCGGCCGTCGCCGACCTTGCCGACAACCCGGATGCGCTCCCTTGGGGCCCGCCGTTGTGGACGATCGTCAGGTCCGATTCCAAAGCGTTGACGTCCTGGTGGCCGAACGCCCGGGAGAACAGTTCTATGGTCTCCGGCTGGGCATGGTGCAGGCTCCTCGTCGGGTGCCGCAGGATGCTGCTGCGGTATGGCGGATAGTCCAGCCGCGGCTGCGCCAGCGGGGCGCCGCCGTCGTCCAGGGACTTCTGGTACCGGCTGCGATCCCCTGGATCTGCGCGCTTATCGAAGCCTGGTCGCTGCCCGGGCATCCGGCCTTTCCAGCACGTGGCTGCCCATGAATTCTCCCGCCTCTTCCATGGCCTGCTCTCCTGTTTCAGTCCGTGGGATGATGTTGGTCACCTGTGGGGCCAGCCGGTGTAGGCCTCGGCCAGATACTGCTGCCCGTAGCGGGAGGCTGCCACACCTGCCAGTTCGCCGAGGATGCGCTTGCGCTCGAAAGAGCTCTGGTCCTCCCGGGTGTGGAGCATGCTGGTCATCCAGTAGGAGAAATTCTGTGCCTTCCAGACCCGTTCCAGTGCCGTGTCGCTGTAGCCGTCCAGCAGTTCCGGGGAACCGGTCGAATAGAACGAGTCGATGGCCTCAAAAAGCACCTTGACATCGGCCAGGGCAAGGTTCAGGCCCTTGGCGCCGGTGGGCGGGACGGTGTGGCCGGCATCCCCGGCCAGAAACAGGTTGCCGTGGCGCAGGGGTTCGCAGACGTAGGAGCGGAAAGGGAGCACCATCTTTTCAAAGATGGGCCCCCGCTTGAGCGTAAAGCCGTCGGGGCCGTCAACCCTTTTTTGCAGCTCGTCCCAAATCTGTTCATCGGTCCAGCCCCCTGCATCCTCGTTCGGGTCGCACTGGAAATACATGCGCTGGACATGCGCACTGCGCTGGCTGATGAGGGCGAAGCCATGTTCGGAATTGGCATAGATCAATTCCGGGGCACTGGGCGGGGCCTCGGTCAGGATGCCGAACCAGGCAAACGGGTAGGCAATGAAATTGTCGCTCCGCTTTTCGGCCGGAATGGCCTTTTTGCAGATCCCCTGGGATCCATCGGCGCCGACGACAATGTCGGCGTGCACTTCAAAGTATTGCCCGTCGGCATCGGTGAAGCGAATCTTCGGAACGCCTGTTTCGAGGTCAAGGACTTCGGAGTCCGTGACGGAAAAACGGACGTCCCCGCCGTCGCGCTTGCGCGCTGCGGCCAGGTCCACAAAGACCTCATTTTGGGGGTAGAGCCACACGGACTCACCCACCAGATCCTGGAAATCCAGGCGGTGGCTGACCCCGTTGAAGCGCAGATCAATCCCGTCGTGGCGGTGCCCCTCCGTCAAGACCCGGCCGTCGACGCCGGTGTCGGTCAGCATTCTTACAGACCCTGCCTCCAGAATGCCCGCCCGGTGTGTGTTGCGGATGGTTTCGTGGTCCCGCTTTTCAATGACGATGTTCCCAACGCCCTCCTTCGAGAGCAAATGGGAGAGCATGAGCCCGGCCGGGCCGCCGCCCACGATGCCGACGTGCGTCTTGATGATCTGGGCGGCGGCGTTCATACGGGGCTCCTTTGGCAACATGGTGTGGATCTCCCCCAACTATGACCCTGGCAACACCGCCTGCTCCTGGACTTCTCAATGAATGAGAAAATATCGGGGGACGGTGCGAAGTTCAGTCCGGCCGCTCCCCCACAGCGCGTGCTATTCCACGGGCCCCCGTCAGGAGCGCCGGCAGGACGGACTGGATGTTTTCACCCTGACGGGCAACCACCACGCCTAAGGCGGCAATGGCCACGTTCCCACGCCCCAACACCGGCACGGCAATCCCCGTGGTGTGGTCATCCACCAACCCGTCAAAGGCGGCATACCCCTGCTGCCTGACCGCGGCGAGGACGCGCCTGAAGTCACCGGATCCACCGCCGCCGGGCAGGCTGGCATGTGGGTGGCGGCGCAGATACGCCTCCTGCCCATGCGCCGGGGAGAAAGCCAACAACACCACGCCGGAGGATGTTCTGTGCACCGGAAGCCGGCCGGCGATGCGGGCCTGATTGACCACGGATTCCCGCCCCGACAGCCGCTCAATAAAGAGCACCTCGTCATCCCGCAGCACGCCCAACTGCGTATGTTGGCCAACCACCGCCTGGATGTCTTCCATGAATGGCATGGCCGCCTCCCGCAAGGTCAGCGCCGGTGAACTCCGGCTGGCCAGCTCCCACAGCCCGAGCCCCAGCCGCAGGCTGCCAGACGAATCCTTACGCAGGAAGTCATGGTCGATCAGCTGATCCACCAGGCGGTACGCGGTGGCCAACGGCACATCTGCACGTCCGGCAAGGACCCCCACCGTCATTGACGGGACGTCGGCGTCAAAGGCGCCCAGGATCCGCACCAGCCGGACCAGCGACGAGTCTCCCGACTTGGAATTTGCCATTAGGCTATGCTGCCACGCCCGACCGCATTTTCACTTCCATCCGGCGGAATATCCGCATTGCCGGGACCGGCCCCCATGGATCATGCTAAAGCTATGCCTAAGAACGTGTTGGGAAAGGCGTCATGATGCCGTCCCGGGTTGCCAGGGGCGGGCGTCCCGGTGCCGGTGCGAGCCGTCGGGCCATGAGCCAGATCATGGCGCACTTGACCATGGCCTCGGCGTGTCCGGGCTAATACACCTAGCCGTCGCCCTCGACGTGGAAGCCGACGGCGGTGCGGTCAGATAGGCCTTGCGGAGCGTTTCGTGGACGGTCCAGAGTGTGCTTGTGCCGCCGTCGAACCGCATCAGCGTTCTTGTGCGGAGCTCCACGGCCTGTTCCACGCCTTCACGGAAGATGGTGACCGTAGACCTTCCAGAGGTGACCAGAAATCCTCGTCACAATCGCCGGTTCACCCAATGAGTACTATCTGCGCAGCCGTTAGCGCCAACGGCTGTACCGATGGTCCCCGAGGCCGTAATGGTGGGCAGTTGCGGGAAAGCATTGTAGATTCCCCTTCGGTTCTCCGCGCCGCGCACAACTTCCCCGGATTGGGGCCAATGCATCACCGCATCGTCATGGAACAGCTCGTCCAGCACTTCGATACGGCGGTCGTTGATGCAGGCGATCAGCCGTTTGACTACGTTCTCATTGGCGCTGGTTTCAGCCACAATCTGACCTGATTCCGGGAGTTCGAGTCGGTGCCTTGCATTGTCCTCCTGAAGCCTAACGGCCTCGAATCAGGGCGCCTTAATAAGGTCCATGAACGCCTGGAGATGCTCGGCCATGTCCACGGAATCGTCGTAGAGCCAGTTCAGCTGGATGCCATCAACAAGTGCTGTAATCTGTCGGGCCAGGACCAACGGGGAGAAGTCTTCCCGTAGGCGCCCGGCCGCGAGTTCGCGTTCGAGCTCGGATCGGACCGAGTCAACAAAATCCTGGTTGCGCCGGAGCAGGAAGTCGTGGGCCGGGTGTTCGGGGCTGATGGCCTCCGCCCGCAGTGTTGCGTCGAGGTGGATCACTCCCCGGATCCCTGCGTTGTGCCGCATGACTGCCGGCACGGTTTCGAGAAGACCCCGTTCGCTGATGAGCTCCTGGCGCCACGGCCCTTCGCGCTCTTCGCGGAGGACAAGCACGGCCTCCAGTATTGCTTCCTTGCTCCCGAAGTGATGGAGGAGTGCCGTATGGCTGGTGCCAACGGCCTCGGCGATCTGCCGGATGGACAACCCCAGGTAGCCCTTTTCGGCAAACACCTGGAAGGCCGCCTCCGCAAGTTCTGCACGTTTCTTCGCACCGTTTGCATATGGAGCGCGCTTGCCTGTCCGGCCCGGCCCGCGGGTTTCCTGATCCATGTGAAGACCTCCTCTGAGTCGAGGCTACCAAGTTTCTTTTCCACTTTGGAAAAGAAATCTTGTTGAAAGCATTCCAATCTGGTCAATGTTTGGCTACCTTTGCATGAAAGGCACCGCGGACAACCGCACTCGGCCTGCACCACCGGTCACAGAGAGCCAACGGTGGCTCTGATCCAAAGGAGGATTTTCATGGGTGACCCCAACACCGCGACCCAGGTCATCGAACCCGCAGGGCGCGCACCATACGGAACTGGCGCAGAAGCCGCTACGCCGCCGTCGAGCGCTGTACCGCAGCAGCCGATGTCCCCAAAGAAGACCATGGCGCTGGTCCTCATCGCCGCATCGGGCATGTACATCATGAGTCTGACCCTGGGTACGGCACTGTCGCTTCGGCTGGCCGTCGTCGATCCTTCGGGCAAGGAGACCAGCTATGGCATGGCCGTCTCCATCAGCTCGCTGCTGCTAGTCGTCACTATCCCGCTCACTGGCGCATTGTCCGACCGCACCGCGGGCCGCTTCGGCCGACGTCGTCCATGGATCATCGGCGGGCTGGTCCCGGCGCTGTTGGCAGCAGCGGTCATCGGCACCGTGCCATCCACGCCCGTCATTATCGCTGCGTACGTCGTTGCGCTGGTGTCCGCGCAGGCTGCCTTCAACGCCTACGCGGTCATCCCCATTGAGGCGCTGCCGGACAACAAACGCGGCAGGGTCATGGGCGCCATGGGCATGTTCGGGGCGCTGGCAATGTCTGCCGGGTCCTACCTTGCCGCCTGGCTGGTGGAGGCGCCGCTCTTCCTGATGTGCGTTCCCGTCCTGCTGGCGCTCGTCTGCAGCATCCCCCTTCTGGTGTTGTACAAGGACCCCGCCAAGACCCGTGACGAACTTCCCCCGCTGGACCTCAAGGGGTTGGCGAAGTCGTTCCTGGACAACCCGCGGAAACACCCCAACTTCGCGTGGGCCTGGGTTTCGCGTTTCCTGGCCGGCATTGCCATGACCGCGATGTTTGCCTACTTCATTTTCTTCCTCATGGACGGGCTGAACATGCCCATCGCCGAGGCCGGAAAGAGCGCAGGCACCCTCACCCTGATCTCGGCCCCCGTCAGCATCCTCTTCTTCACCGCTTCCGGTTGGTTCTCGGACAAGATCGGCCGCCGCAAACCCTTCGTCATCGCCGCAGCTCTCCTCATGGCCACCGCCCTGATACTTGGCGCCACGGCGTCGTCCTTCGAGCAGTTCGTGGTGGCCTGGATCGTCTTCGCCATGGGCCAGGCGATGTATCTCACCGTCGATCTCGCCCTGTGCGCCGCAGTCCTCCCGGATGCCCGCGACGCCGGCAAGGACATGGCCGTCTTCAGCCTCGCCCTCAGCA
Organism: Arthrobacter sp. AQ5-06; assembly: GCF_003287955.1. Taxonomy (GTDB): domain Bacteria; phylum Actinomycetota; class Actinomycetes; order Actinomycetales; family Micrococcaceae; genus Arthrobacter. The sequence goes on from NZ_QMKP01000005.1 coordinate 219,734, forward strand.
TTCCCAACATCATCGTTCCCGCAGCCGCCCCGGCGATCCTCGCCCTCGGCAGCGGCCACAACTATGGGCTCCTCTGGTTCGCAGCCGCCGCGATGTGCGCCCTGGGCAGCATCACCGTCACTTTCATCAAGGGTGTCCGCTAAGCAGCGGGCCCTGAATCCACAAAGTTCGATAAGGAAAAACATGACTACCTCCCAGTCCTTCCCCACCAACTTCCTTTGGGGAGTCGCCACCGCCGCACACCAGGTCGAAGGGAACAACGTCAACAACGACTCCTGGTTCCTGGAGCAACTGCCCGGCACGATTTTCGCCGAACCCTCCGGCGACGCTGTCGACCACTACCACCGCTACCGCGAGGACATCGCGCTGATCGCCAGCCTCGGGTTCACCACCTACCGCTTTTCTTTGGAATGGGCGCGCATCGAACCTGAGGAAGGGCAATTCTCGACGGCGGAACTCCACCACTACCGCCGCGTGCTGGAAGCTTGCCACGAGCACGGCCTGACGCCGGTAGTCACCTTCCATCACTTCACCTCGCCGCGGTGGCTGCTGGCAGCGGGTGGATGGGAGGACTCGGCGACTCCGGAACTCTTCGCCCGCTACTGCGACCGCGTGACCGAGCACCTCGGCGACCTCATCGGCGTGGCTTGCACGCTCAACGAGCCGAACCTTCCGTGGCTTTTGAAAGAAATTGGCATCGGCGGCGGTCCCGCAGAAAGTCGCGGTGAGGTGCCCGTCTGGGCAGCGGCCGCTGAGGCCCTGGGCATCGAAGCAGCACGGGTGGCGCCTTTCCAGTTCACGGTCTCGCAAGCCGGTTTTGACGTGAAGCTCGCAGCGCACCGGGCCGGACGCGATGCCATCAAAGCGCGCTACCCCGAGCTCATGGTCGGTTGGACGCTCGCGAACTCCGACATCCAGGCAGCCGAAGGCGGCAAGGACAATGCTGACCGCATCCGCAGTGAGGTTAACGAACGCTTCCTGGAAGTTTCCCGCGGTGATGACTTCATAGGCATTCAAACGTACGGCCGGCACGTTTTTGGGCCTGACGGACTTGTTGTCGCAGCGGCTGATGTCAACACCAACCAGATGGGCGAGGACATCTACCCGCACGGCCTGGAAGCGACCATCCGCGAAGCAGCCCGCGTGGCACAGATCCCGGTCATTGTCACTGAGAACGGCCTCGCCACCGAGGACGACACCCAGCGTCTGGACTACCTCCGCACAGCAGTTGCCGGCGTTGCGTCCTGCCTGGCGGACGGCATCGACGTTCGCGGTTACATCGCATGGACCGCGTTCGATAACTTCGAGTGGATTTTCGGGTACGTTCCCAAGTTCGGCCTGATCGCGGTGGACCGCGCTACCCAGGAGCGCACGCCCAAGCCCAGTGCACACTGGCTGGGTAGCGTGGCACAGACGAACGGCGCGTCACTGAACCTCGAAACCCAACCCGCCTAATCCTGCCGGCCACACCGCAAACTGATACTGAAGATCACTGATGACTACCTGGCACGCCCGCATGATTGCGGCGGACAACGACTTTGACGGCACACCGCTGATGCGCGGCGAGTTCCGGCTCGACGACGGCCACGGCGACGTCGAGTCCGCTACCCTCTTCCTCTCTGCCCTGGGCGTAGTGGAGGCATGGGTCAATGGCCAGCGAGCCTCCGAGGACCTGCTCACCCCGGGCTGGTCCAGCTACGAGTGGAGGGTCCGGTATAGCGAACTGGACGTCACCGGGCTGGTAGGCACGACGACGGTCATTGGGCTTGCGCTCGGAAACGGCTGGTACCGGGGGCGGCTGGCATGGTCCGGCGGTTCGAAATACTACGGCGACCAGCTCGGCGCTTTTGCTGAGCTACGGGTCCGCTTCACCGATGGCCACGAACAGATCATCGGCACGGACGCTTCGTGGACAGCCGGCCCCTCGGCCACCACCGCCAACGATCTCTACAACGGCCAGTCCATCGATGCCCGGCGTTTCGACGACGAGTGGCTGGCTCCCGGTTTCACCTCCAGTGAATGGTCGGCCGTACACATGCTCGACGACGACCTCAGCCGCCTTGAGCCTTACATTGGCCCTCCCGTTCGCCGCCAGCTGGAGCTTCAGCCTGTAAAGGTATGGACGTCGCCGGCGGGCAAGGTGTTGGTGGACTTTGGCCAGAACCTGGTGGGTTGGGTCAGGACGTCGGTGACGGGTCCAGCCGGAGAGGTGGTCACCATCCGCCACGCGGAAGTGCTGGAAGAGAACGAACTGGGAACCCGGCCCCTGCGCTCAGCCGAAGCGACGGACCGCTTCACCCTCTCCGGAAGAGCGGACGTCTTCGAGCCGACGCTGACGTTCCACGGGTTCCGGTACGTCGAAGTTGACGGGTGGCCCGGAGGTGCTGACGCCTTGCGCGACGGCGGCCTGACCGCCGTCGTTATCAGTTCGGACATGAAGCGGATCGGCACTTTCCAAACGTCTGATCCCCTCCTCAACCGCCTTCACGAGAATGCGGTGTGGGGAATGCGCGGCAACTTCGTGGACGTTCCCACTGACTGCCCTCAGCGCGACGAGCGTCTCGGCTGGACCGGCGACCTTTCGGCCTTCGCCCCCAGCGCGGCGTTCCTGTTCGACAGCCGCGACTTCCTCCGTGATTGGCTTCGCGATCTCTCACTGGAACAGAGCCACGACCAGGACATCGTGCCGTTTGTGGTGCCCAACGTACTGAAGTACATCGAACAGCCTGCGGAGTTCGGAGCCCCGGACACTGCTGCGGTGTGGAGCGACGCGGCGGTATGGGTGCCGTGGGCGGTATGGACGGCTTACGGCGACCTGAGGGTTCTTGAGGAGCAGTTCGCGTCCATGACCGGCCACGCGCGGCGGCTCCGCAGCAAGCTTTCACCCAACGGCTTATGGGACACCGGCTTCCAGTTCGGCGACTGGCTTGACCCCGACGCCGCGCCGGATCGCCCGTGGGACGCGAAGGCTGACAAACACGTGGTGGCCACCCTGTGCGCCTTCCGTTCTGCGGCGCTGGTAGCCTCCGCAGCCGAAGTCCTTGGGGACCAGGCAGCTGCCGCTGAGTTCGAGCAGATGGCACAGGAGTTGCAGGCAGCGTTCACAGAACACTACGTCTCCAACGGGATCATCACCAGCGACTGCACCACTGTGTACGCACTGGCCATCGTGTTCGGAATCCTTGGCGAGGCCGACCGCGAATTCGCCGGACATCGGCTGGCTGGCTTGGTGGAAAACTCGGGCTTCCGTATCTCCACCGGTTTCGCAGGCACACCGTTCGTCACGGATGCACTCACGGACACCGGACACCTGGACGAGGCCTACCGCCTGCTGCTCCAGACCGAAAATCCGTCCTGGCTGTACTCCGTCACCATGGGTGCAACCACTATCTGGGAACGCTGGGACTCCATGCTGCCGGACGGCACCATCAATCCCGGTGAGATGACCAGCTTCAACCACTACGCACTGGGCGCGGTGGTGGACTGGATGCATCGGACCATCGGCGGACTGGCACCGCTGGAGCCCGGTTACAGCCGCATCCTGATGGCGCCACAGCCTGGCGGTGACCTCGAATGGGCCGAAACCAGTCTGGAAACCCCGCTCGGCCTTGCTTCTGTTCGGTGGGACCTTGCCGGCGGCCGACTCGAGGTTTCCGCGACGGTGCCGGAAGGCAGCGAGGCGGTCCTTCGGCTTCCTGGCACCGGCGATGAAATTCTCGGGCCCGGACACCACAGCAGGACCACGACACCGGCGAATGTCAGCTTTCAATGATTGAAAACTCCGCCCTATGGCTCACGTGCCATGGGCAAAGTTAAGAGAAGTACTCAGTCCCACGATGGAAAGAAGGAACACATGTCCCTCAGCGTCGAGGAAATCAATAAAACAATCCCCCTGGCCAACGCCCTCCCGGGCGAGGCGGTCCCCTATTACATGGCCTCCGGCGAAGGAGCCCGGTATGAGGTCAACGGCCAACTGGTGACAGTGATTGCCCGTGCCGCAGACACCGGCGGGATCTTCAGCGCCGCGTACATCTCAGGCGGCATGGGTGCTGAATCTCCGTTCGTCACTCACTCCATCGAGCACAAGACGCTCTACGTCTTCGACGGCGTCCTCCACGTCTGGCTGCCCGGCGAAAGCCGCATCCTGACGCCGGGCGATTCAGTGGTCATTCCCCCGGGAACGCCCCACGCCTACCGGATGGCCAGCCACTACACCCGTTTCCTGAACTGGCTGACTCCAGGCGGCGCGGAGGCCTTCTACGAGCGGGTCGGTACACCCATCGACTCCCACGTGCCTCCCGTGCGCGCCGGCCACAAGCTGACAACCCAGGAACAGGCTGAAGTCGGTGCAGAATTCGGCATCACCTTCCCCGACGTCGAACGCGTCCAGCCGAGCCTGCAGCAAAACGCCGGCCTGCCGTCGTCGCTGAGCCCCTACTTCCTCAGTGCGGGCGAAGGCGAGCGCCTGGTCAGCTACCAGACCATGTTCTCCTATCTCTCACGTCCCCAGAACACAGGAGAGAACTACTTCGCGGTTCACACCAAGGGCGCCAAGTCCCCATACATCCCGCTGCACTTCCACTCCAAGCACACCGAGAACTTCCTGTGCACGGAAGGCCGCATGTGGCTTTATGCCAATGGCCGCGAAATGCTGCTGACCAAGGGCGACTTTGTCCACGCCCCGGCCGGAACCATCCATTCCTTCGCGTTCGACGCCCACAACACTCAAATGGTGGGCTTCCTGACGCCATCGGTCTTCAACGGCTTCTTCGAGTACTTCAACAAGCCAACTGAGGATTACATCTACACCGAGGGCGGCGAGCCCTACATGGACATGGAAGGCTTCGGCCGGGCACAGGCCGAGATGGACCTGACCGTGGTGGGCCCTCCCCCGCAGCGTCGTGCTGCGTTGGATACCTAGGCTCGACGCACAAGGCCCGGATCCCCACGTAGGGTTCCGGGACTTGCTTTGGGTTGGGATCAGTTTGGGTTGAGATCAGATCGGCGCGACGGCGGAAACGGCAGCTTGGGTGCGTGGGCACAGTGCCTGGAGCTCCAAGAGGTTCTGTTCGATGATCTGCCCGGCTCTCCGGCAGAATTCCGCGGATTCCACAGCGGCATCCGGTTTCTCAGCCACCACGGTGCTGACGGCGCCACAGGCCACCAGATCGTCTGCCGTGATGCGCAGGCTCTGGGCGAGCTCCGGCGCCCGGGTGGTATCGCGGTGCAGGATGGCGCTGGCTCCTTCAGGTGCCAAGGGCGCCAACCATGCGTTGTGGGCGCAGATGATCCGATCGGCAGGAAGCAGGGCAATGGCAGCTCCCCCGGTCCCCTCGCCCAGGATGAAGGACAGTGTGGGCACTGAGAGCGTGGGGAGGAACGCCAGGCACCTGGCAATTTCGCGGGCCAGGCCGCCCTCTTCAGCGTCCGCGCTCAACTCCCCACCCGGAGTATCGATGACAGTGAGCAGGGGAAGCCCCAACTCCTGTGCCAGCCGCATCCCCCGCCGTGCGGTTGCCAACTGCGCCGGCCCAATGAGCTGTCCGCCGGCCTGGGCGTGGCGTTCCTGACCAACTACCAGGCAGCGAGCTTCGCCAAACGATGCCAGCGCCAAAGACAAAGAGCCGCTTTCCTGCACCACCACGTTCTGCGCTGCGACGGACAACAACTCACGGAGCCCAGGACGCTTCCTGTTGCGCGAGCGCAGGACCACATCCCACGCACTCCCGGCCTCTGTCGACGGCGGCAAAGGCGAGAGAACGCCACCGAAGACACCAGGACCCCCAAGCGTAACCCTTCGGCTTGAAGACGATGACCCGCCAGGCCAAGCGTATCGGAGGGTGTCCGAGACCACAGAACGCAGCCCGTCCAAGGGCACCACCGCATCAACCAGTCCATGGCGTTCCAGATTCTCCGCCGTTTGCACGCCGGCAGGAAACGGCTCACCGTGCAGGGCTTCGTAGACACGCGGACCCAGGAAGCCCAGCAAGGCACCGGGCTGGGCAAAAGTCAGGTGTCCCAGCGAACCCCACGACGCCATCGCCCCGCCGGTCGTAGGATGCCGGAGGTACACGAGGTAAGGATTGCCCGCAGACTTGTGGCGCTCCACAGCTGACGCGATGAGCGCCATCGCAAGGAACGCGGGGGTCCCCTCCTGCATCCGGGTTCCACCGGACGAGGGACTTGCCACTACGGGCAGACCCTCAGCAGTGGCTCGCTCCAACCCTTCGATGATCCTGGATGCCGTAGCCAGTCCGATGGACCCTGCAAGGAAAGCGAACTCGCCGGCAATGATAGCCACCCTGCGGCCATCAATAGTGCCCACACCCGTGAGGACGGCTTCGTCCGTTCCGCTGCGCTGCCTCGCGGCTTCGAGGGCGACCTCGTAGGCGGCATCACGTGAGGGATGCCGTGGCGGCCTGTCCCACGATGCAAAGCTGCCCGGATCCACGGTGGCTGCGATGAACTGCGACGCAGCAATGATTGGAGCCTTGGCCTCCGGTGTACGGTCCATGCTCATGGTTCGAGCGGACCGTCCGCAGCGAGCCAGCTGCGGATGCCCTCGCCATGACGGTTCAATAAGGGCGGTGCCGTGTGGTTCAGCGGCGTGGTTTCGCGCTCGCCGTCCGGACCGGCCTCGAAGAAGCGCAGGGGCGGTCCCGGCAGGGTGATCCGGCCAAGGACTTCGTGCTCCACGTCGACGGCCAAACCCTGGGAGTGCACCTGGTCCCAGGCGTACACCTCATCCAGGGCGCGGACCTTGCCCGCTGGAATGCCAGCCAGCCGGAGCTTCTCCAGCAGTTCGGCTGCGGGATAGGCGGCGAATGCCCGCTCCACGAGCTCAATGGTCTGACGGCGGCGGCGGACCCTGTCAGCGTTCGACGCAAACGCAGGGTCATCGGCGTCGAGCTCAAACGCCACACAAAACTTCTGCCACAGCGCGTCGTTGCCCACACTGATCTGCACCGCTCCATCGAGGCAACGGAACAGCCCATAGGGAGCGATAGACGGGTGATGGTTTCCTTGGGCTTCGGGGACTTCGCCGGCGACAGTCACCCGGGTGCCTTGAAAGGCATGGACACCCACGACGGCGGCGAGCAGCGAGGTGCGCACCACCTGTCCGCGGCCGGTCCGCTCACGTTCAAGCAGGGCAGCCAGGAGTCCGTAGGCTCCGTACATCCCGGAGAGAAGGTCGGCGATGGGAACTCCAACGCGCTGCGGGTCCCCGGGACCATTGCCGGTGACGGACATGAGCCCGGCTTCGCCTTGCACGATCTGGTCATAGCCGGCCCGGCCACCTTCTGGCCCATCATGCCCGAACCCCGTGATGGAGAGGACGATCAGCCGCGGGTTCAGTTCCTGCATGGCTGCAGTGGAGAAACCCAGCCTGTCCATGACGCCGGTCCGGAAGTTTTCAATCACGACGTCGGCCCGTGCCAGCAGCTCCTGCAGCACCACCCGATCGTCGTCTGACTTCAAGTCGAGGGAGATGGATTCCTTGTTCCGGTTGCAGGACAGGAAATAGGTAGCTTGCGGATCATCCTCGGGGCCCACGAAGGGCGGGCCCCAGCCCCGCGTGTCGTCCCCGTTCCCGGGTGCCTCCACTTTTATGACCCTGGCCCCGAGGTCCCCGAGCATCATTCCGGCGTGCGGACCAGCGAGTGCCCGGCTGAGATCGACAACGAGCAATCCTTGCAGGGGTCCACCAGACTGTAGGTGCTGGGTCTGTGGCTGCTGGGTGTCCGGCTGCGCCACATCGGCGAGTTCCGCCGTCGTCATTTTTCCGTCCCTTCGGCGCGCAACGCTGCCTGCCGCACAAGTGCCCGACCGTAGTCGTTGCCGTTCGGCGTCCGCACCACCGTGTGCATGTGGAAGGGTGCCGGAGTGTCGTTATCGAGGAAAACGCCGGTGTGGTGATCGAGTTCCAGGATGACCACCGGACTTTGGATCCGGTGGTAGAAGGCGGCATCGCCTTCCCAACCGCCGATCCACGAGAACCAGGTCTCTTCATAATGCTCTTGAATCTCGCGGAACCTGGCGGCGCGCGGGCCGGCCGGTAGGTAGGCGATCGAATCAGCCACGATCTTGTCCAAGAGCGCCACCGTTGCAGTTGGCATCGACGAGACCGGAACCCCTTCATAGGGGATCACCCGGTTGTCTTGGAAGCAGCCGGCTAGGTGCCGTTCGTCTCCGGGGTGCAGCCGCCCTTCGGGCATGGCCGGATCCTGCATGTGTTCGAAGACAATCGCCTCGCTCCGAAGTGAAACGGGCAGTGCCGCCATGAGCTCACGCCCCCACTGGATGCGTTCCTTGAAGACCTTCACACCTTGGTGCGGGCCGTCGTCGATGATGTCCGGTTCGGCGCCCAGGAACACCGGCGAGACCACCATCTGGCCCCCTGACACCATGCAATTAAGCGCTACATGGTGGCCGAACAGCTGCCAGCCCCACGGCTTCGTTTCTGACGGCGAGCCGTACAGCGCGAAGTTGTAGCTGTACTCGTTCATCAGCAGCGGCAGCTCCACCAGTTCGCCCAGGAATCCGTTGATCCGCATCAGGCTCCGCGCCAGCGTATATCCTTCAGGGCTGAGGCTGGCCTCGACTACCGCCAGGGCGGCGTCACGGACGGCTGGTTCGAGTTCATCCAGACGTAGGCCGGTATCGTGCTGCATGAATTCCGGGTTTGCCCAGCTCTGCCACTCCCGGGCATCCATGGCGTAGCTGAGGCGCTCCTGCTCCGAGGACGGGAGCAATGCCAGCAGCTTTTCTGCCGCGGTGACCATGTCCGAGCTCGGAGCTTCCTCGTCGGGCAGGGCTTGGGCCACTGGGAAGAGGCCTTCGCGGAGCACGCCGTCGCTGGTGACGCCCACAAACGGCGCAGGGTAGAGCTTCTTCCACCCCTCAATCATGGGCCCGGCAAAGGAATCGTCCTTGGCGGCCTCCGCGTAGGACCGTGCGTCCAGCCCACGCAGCTTCGCCACCCGGGGGTGGTCCGGAGTGAAGAGATAGTCACGAAACGACGACGTCGACATGCGCGGCCTCCTTGCTGTCCTGCGGTTCGGAGTGGACCCATCCTGCGGCAACGCGCACGGCGTACGCAGCTGCCTCGGCGGAACTCCCCCGCCAGGCAACGTGCTGGTCCGGGCGGACCAGCACGGCTTCGGCGGCCCACAGGTCTGACATTGAAACGCCGTTCCTGTCCGGTCCGACGGCGGACACCGTCAGCGGGATACCTTGGGCGGCTGCGGCCGCCAGTGCGGGGGCGTGAACACTGTCGACGGCGACCCCGGCCAAGGACGCGGCATCGACGAGCAAACTGAAACCGTCTCCCAGAACGTCATAGATCGACGTCGAATCGTCCAGCCACGCGTGCGGAAGCAAAGCCCCCGGGCTGGCTGAGGGTATGTAGAAGATAGGGTCCTCGGCCGGCACGGGCGATCCATCCGGGATCACCGATGGGGACGCTGCGTAGGTGTACCCGAGAACCAGGCCCAAGGAGTCGAACTCGCTTTGCTTGACCGCAAGCGCCTCATGGGCTCGGGCCCTGGCAGTGTCGCCCTCTGCCCCCGATGCCGCCAACGCTGAATCGGCGAAGTGGTAAGCGAGAGCTTTGCCGTTTGCCGCGGCATCGTTGATGGTTCGTTCAGCCACTGGGCGCCGTTCAAGACCGTAGCTTTCCAGCAATTCCGGCCCGGCCCACCCGTCCAGGACGGCGGCGATCTTCCAGGCCAGGTTCGCAGCGTCACCGATGCACGTGTTGAATCCGTGCCCACCCCATGGCGGGTTCTGATGCGCGGCGTCGCCCACCAGGAAGACGCCATCACGCCCATAGGAAGGTGCCAGGAGCATTCGGGCCGTCCACGGGTCCGTGGCGATCACCTCAACCTCCACGTCGGCACCCACCAGAGAACGCACCAATGCCACGGAAGCCAGGTGCTGGCCTTCAGCCGTACCGTCCACACCTTGGATGATGGCCCACCAGGTCTGGTCCAGGTTCATGCGGCCCACCATTCCGGCCGTTCCGGGGCCAAGGACCCAGTACTGCACTGCCGGGTCCAGATTGATGGTCTCCGCGAGATCATGTGAGCGGAACAGGATGCTGATGTTGGACAACGCTGCCGATCCACCCTCCAACCGGATCCCCAAGCCACGGCGGACGGTGGACGAAGCGCCGTCGGCCCCTGCCAGAAACCTGCAAACAACACTCCGAAAGGCACCGGCAGGGTCAGCCACGGTGACGCGTTGACCGGTCCCGTCCGACGAATACGATTTCACGCGCAATCCCGTCAGCAGCGTCGCGTGGGTGGAAGCCGCCACGGCGTCACGAAGCACGGACTCCAGCACTGGCTGCGGTACCTGCTGCCCACATTCTGGCTGGGGTTCGTAGCGGCCGGCCTCCAGTTGGAAGGCGTTGGGAAAGCGCCTGATCTCACGGCCTGTCAGGGATGAGCAGAAGATGACGTCCTGCGCGAAGCCCACCGGCAGCGGTGCCGCCGCCCGGAGTGTCGACGCCAAACCGAGCCGACGCAGATGCGTCATGGTCCGCGCGTTAGTGGTCTTTGCACGCGGTCGGTCCTGGTCGATGGCCGTGCGGGGATCGATCACCAGGCTGGGGATCCCGCGGTGAGCCAGGTCCAGAGCCAGGAACAACCCGCTGGGGCCGCCACCGGAGATCAGGACCGGGACCTGGTCCGGCAAGTCCTCCAGGCGGGCATCATTGATGGCGCTCACCAGGCACCCGCCCGGAGGGTCGGTTCTCCAACCGGAGTCACCAGGGTGCCCAGATTGTCGATCTCGACCTCCACGGTGTCACCTGCCTGCAACAGCCATTGCGGAGTCCGGGCGTAGCCGACGCCCTCGGGCGTACCGGTGGCGATCACGTCGCCCGGGTGGAGGGTGAAGGTTTCGCTGATCAAGGCGATGATCGCAGGCACGGAGAAGATCATGTCCCGGGTGTTGCCGTTCTGGACCTCAGTGCCGTTGACCCGGGTGCGGACCTGCAGGCCATCGCGGAGGTCGCCTACTTCGTCACGGCTGATCAGGGGTCCCATGGGGCCGGTGAAGTCGCCGTTCTTGCCGAGAGTCCACTGTGACGTGAGCTTCTGGGCGCGGCGTGCTGTGATGTCGTTGAAGGTGGAGTAACCGAACACGGCGTCCTCCGCGGTGGCCTCATCGGCGGATTCCACGCGCTTGCCAATGTACGCGGCCACTTCGCCTTCCCAGTCCAGCCCGGCTTCGCCACCGGGAACCGGTACCGGGATGTTGCCCACTGACAGTGAGGCCGTCCAGCGACCAAACAGGGTTGGATACGGAGGTAGGTCCTGATCTTTGTAACTGCCCTCTGCTGCATGGGCCTTGTAGTTGAGGCCAACGCAGATCACGCGTGCCGAAGCCGGGACCAGCGGCACTTCGGAGACCTCTGCCCGATTGCGGCCGGCAGCAGCGTCGGCGATGATCGCTGGTGCCTTTTCCTGCCACCGGGCAGCGTCAGCCCAGAAGTCCGTGACGGACGCCAACGGAAAGACCTGGTTGCCGCTCAGGGCGGCCACCCACTTGCCGCCGTCGTACGTGATGCCTATGTAGTGCATGATGGGCCTTTCAGCTTCGCCCGGGGGCGCTTATCGGTAAGAGGGCATGGCAAGTAGACCCCTGGGGGTGATGCCCAAGTTTGAGGGAAAGCTACGGGAGCGCGGCTTGCTTACGGAAGAAGGCAACCGTGGCTGCGAACGCCTTCTCGGCAGCTGCCGGACTTCCGTCCGCAAGGGACCACATATGGTCCGCACCGTCGATGAGGAGAAGCTCGACGTCGGCCCCGGCCTTCTCCAGTTCAGTCGCCAACGCTTGTGACTGGGCCGCAGGGACGAAGCGATCCGCGGTTCCGTGAACCAACAGGAAGGGTGGGGCGTCCGGGGTGACGTAGCTGATGGGGCTGGCGGCCGCCGCCTTGTCGGGGTTCGCGGCCAAAACCGCGCCTACCAGCAGCTCCTCACGTGAGCCGGGATCGCTGGCGCGAGCGACGGCGTTAGGCCGTGCCTGCTCCCCCATGTGGATCAGGTCCGTGGGCGGATACCAGGCAGCTACGGCCGCAACATCGTTCTCTTCCCCGTCCCTGGATGGCACAAGCCCCACCAAACTGGCCAGGTGACCGCCTGCTGAATCACCCCAGGCGTAGATGCGTGCCGGGTCCACCGCATACTCCTCGGCATGATTCCGCAGCCACTGCACTGCAGCTTGGGCGTCGTGGAGTTGGGCCGGGAAGTGCGCTTCGGCACTCAAACGGTAGTCGGCCGAGATCACGACGAAGCCGGCTTCGGTCAGCACCTCAAATGGCGACAGTCCGAAACCATCCGCCACCGGGCCAAGGGAGGAGCGCTCGCCGACGCGCCAGCCGCCACCGTGGAAATGCACAACGGCAGGCCTGTTGTGCGCATCGGGCGTCGCGCCGCCTGCCGGAAGGTACACGTCCAGGAGAAGCACGCGCGAGCCGTCCTCACCTGTCCGGGCGAACTCAATACCCTTCATCACGCGGCTTTCGCTCATCGAAGGCTCCCTCTGTTGGGCCGGCCGGATCCTCAACGTCCCGGCCTGTCCTTCCAAGGATGTCCGATCCGGCGCTGTGGCTGCACCGATAATTTCAATCATTGAAACTGCTGGGGTGGGCTTCATGACAGCTCCCATTTACGGCGGAAGAAGTCCACGGATGTTTCGAGGATGCGGTCCAGCTGGTCTTCGGCGAAGAAGAAGCAGTGGCCGCCGCCGTCAATGGTGATGAGCTCCTGCTGAACCCCGGCCTGAGCCAGGGCATCGGCCAGGAGTTCGCTCTGCGACACGGGCACAAGTCCGTCGCTGTCGCCGTGGATCAGCAGGAAGGGTGGAGCGTCTTCAGTGACGTAGCCCAGGGGGCTCGCTGCATCCAGCAGGGCAGGATCCGTCGAGCCACCCACCAGCATGGTGCCGGGGTCCAGCGAGGATCCCGCCGGCACTGCTGCCGTCAACGGACCGTTCAAGAAGGATTCGACACCCAGGCGCCGTACAACGTGAGTGAGTGACGAAATACCGTAGAAGTCCACCACGGCGCTGACCGAACTGGGTTGTCCCTGCGCGCCAAGTCCACCTTCAAGGTCCTTACGGGATCCGGTGAGTCCGAGCATGGCCGCAAGATGGCCCCCGGCCGATTCTCCCCACGCCCCGATCCTTTCCGGATCGATTCCGAGGATGTCCGCGTGATGCCGCAGGTAACGGACCGCTGCCTTGATGTCATGCAGCTGTGCGGGGAATGGCGCTTCCAGGGAGTGACGGTAGTCCACCGTGGCACAGGCGATACCTGCCTCATTGAGGAGCCGGAACACGGAATTGGGCGCGAATGTGGGTGGCAGCTCCCGGCGATCCCCCAACTGGAAGGCGCCCCCATGGATCCACACCACCAGGGGAACCGAAGTCCCGGCCATTTTCCGCGGCAACCAGACGTCCATGGACAGGCGGCGGAAGCCGACGGCGATCGCGTAGCTGAGCTCGCGGTGCAGTAAAGAGTGTTCGGACACTTCATCGGGCGTACCGGGAACCTGGAAGGCCGGGAATGGCGGTGGCGTAGGGACTCTGCTTTGTTCGACGTCCGGGGTCAGGTCGGTGGATTCGGCAGTGTCTGCTGTTTCAAGTGTCAACGGTTGCTCCTGGAGGTTCGACAAGAGGGTCAGGCGTAATGGCAGGCGACCTCTGACGCGCCCACGCGTCGCAGGGCGGGGCGTTCAGCGGCGCAGAGTTCGGTGGCCAGCGGACAGCGCTGCCTAAAGGGGCAACCACCCGGTGTAGCCGCAACGGCCGCGGCGGTGCGGACCCCTAAGGACTCACGGACTGCCCGGCGTTCGGCCTGTTCAGCCGGCCGGGGAACCGGCGATGCCGCAACCAGTGCCTGGGTGAAGGGGTGCTTTGGGGATTCAGTAACAGCTGCGGCCAGACCGGATTCCATCACCTGTCCCCGGTACAGCACCACCACCCGCTTGGCGAGGAACTGGACCACCGAGATGTCGTGCGCTATGAACAGGTAGCTCAGGCCGTGTTCATCCCGCAGGTCCGCCAGAAGGTTCAGCACCTGCGCCTGGGTGGAAAGATCCAACGCGCTCACGGCTTCGTCACACACTACAAGTTTTGGTTCACAGATGAGCGCCCGCGCCACCGAGATTCGCTGGCGTTGGCCACCGGAGAACTGACTGGGGTACCTGTCCACGGCATCCCGAGGGAGGCCGACCCGTTCCAGCATGTCTTCGGCCTTGGTCCGGGCTTCGGCGCCGGAGATGCCGCGCACACGCAGCGGTTCGGCCAGCGAGGCACCGATGGTTTTGCGCGGGTTCAGTGAGGAGTTGGGGTCCTGGAAGACGGCCCGGAGCTCGCTGCCGATGGCCCTGCGCTTGCCGGCATTGGCATGGGTGATGTCTTCGCCTTGGAACCCAACGGAACCGCCGGATACCTTCTGCAGCCCCAGGATTGCCTTGCCGATGGTGGACTTACCGGAGCCTGACTCCCCTACCAGCCCCACGGTCTCACCCGGCTGGATAGAGAAGCTGACACTGTCGACGGCGGGTGGTGCGGCGGCTGCCTTCCGCCGGCGACCGTAGCGAACCACGAGGTCTCTCACCTCCAGCAGGGGCTGCTGGAGGACGCTGGCGCCGGCTTCGTGCCGCAGCGGGGTTTCGATGCTCATGCCATGTCCTTTTCGATGATGTCCAGTCGGTGGCTGGCAGGAACGTCCGTAGGTACCCAGGCAAGTCCTTCCATGGCCAGTTCGTCGGCTTTGACACAGCGCACCAGGCCTGCACCGGTTCCTGAGGGGAGCAGCGGGATGGGTACTGTGCACGCGGAGCCGGCGAACTGGCAGCGGGCGGCGAACCTGCACCCGGTGGGCCAGTCCTTGGGCTGCGGAACCTGCCCCTTGATGGTGGCGAGGCGCTCCGGCATGTCGTGTGCAGAGTTGGCGTGGGGATCAGCTGCGAGAAGTGCCAGCGTGTATGGGTGGCGCGGGTTGTCCAGGATGCTTGCTGCGCGGCCGTTCTCCACTACCTGGCCGGCGTACATGACGGCCACGTGATCACAGATATCGGCTACAACACCAAGGTCGTGCGTCACCATGACCACCGACATGCCAGTGTCCTTAACCAGCGACCGGAGAAGGGACAGGATTTCGGCTTGGACCGTGACATCCAGGGCCGTGGTGGGTTCATCCGCCACCAGCAGCCGCGGGTTCCCGGACAGCGCCAAAGCGATGGCAACGCGCTGGGCCATGCCACCGGAGATCTGGTGCGGGTAGGTCTTGAGGATGCGCTTTGCATCAACGATCCCCACCTTTTCCAGCAAGCTCAGCGCTTCCGCGGCGGCTTCCTGCTCTCCCACCGAGCGGAGCCGTCGGATGGCGGAGGTCAGCTGGTAGCCCACCGTGAACATGGGATCCAAAGCCCGCATGGGTTCCTGCGAGATGAGGGCGATGTCCCGGCCGCGGATAGCGTCCATGTCCTTGTCCGTAGCAGCAGCCAGGTTCTTGCCGTTCCAGAGGATCTGCCCACTGGTAACAGCCACACCTGTTGGCAGCAAACCCATCAGGGACAACGCTGTCATAGTCTTACCGCAGCCGGACTCGCCAACGAGGCCCAGGACGGTGCCGGGTTCAACGTCGAAGGCGACGTCCGTGACCAGCGGAGTACCGCCGTCGACCCCTACAGAAAGGCCGCGAACGCTGAGCTTGCCAGCTTCCGGTGCATCCTGCACCGGAGGGGCGGCTGAGGCGGCGGCAACCGCCTGGCCTGCCCGCTTCCGGCGGATGGCTGCCGAAGGAAGGTGCGAGGCCGTGGCATGGGCAGCTTTACCCAAAGCGTTGCCGATGGCGTTCGCGGACAGGACCGTGAGAGCCAGGACCACACCGGTAGGGACCATCAGCCAGGGGGCGTCGTAGACGTGCTGGGAGGCGCTCTGGATCATGCCGCCCCAGCTGGGCTGAGGAAGTGGCGGACCGAAACCGATGAACGCGAGACCTGCCTGAATCAGGAGGCCCACCGCAAAGATCAGCGCAGACTGCACCACGATCGTGGTCGCCAGACCCGGCAGCACGTGGCGGACGCTGATGGCGAACGGACCGAGGCCGTCCACCTTGGCGGCGTCCACGTACAGCTGGTTCTGCAGCGACTTGGCCTGCCCCAGAATGACGCGATAAATGCCTGCCGAGATCAGCACACCCAGGATGGCCATGATCAGTGGGATGTTGGTGCCCACGGCTCCAACGATTGCCAGGATGATGACCGTTCCGGGCAGAGACATCATGACCTCAGTGACGCGACTGATGATGCCCTCACCGCGCTGGCTGTTGGCCGCTGCCAGCGCCAGCAGGGTTCCAAGCCCGACGCCGACAATCACCGTGATGAAGGACGTCCCCAGGGTTTCGGCTGCTGAGGCGAAGATGCGGCTGAGGATGTCCCGGCCGAGTTCGTCGGTGCCCAGCCAGTGCGCAGCGGTGGGACCGGACAGGACTGCTGTGAAGTCCTGGTCTTCTGTCTTGTAGGGCAGCCACCATGCGGCGGTGAGCGACGCAATGATGATCGCGGACAGCCACAACGTGCCGGCCAGGCCAGCCGGAGAATTGATAAGACGGTGACCGGAGAGCTTGGTCAGGGCGGTTTTGCGTGAGGTTGCTGGAAGTGTGGGAATCATGAGGCACGCAACTTCGGGTCAAGGAATTTGGTGGCAAGTTCAAGGACGAGGTTCACTGCAACCACAACCACTGTGGCGATGACCACCACGCCTTGGACGGCAGGGGCATCGTGGGTACTGACCGAGGATTGGACTGCCTGACCGAGTCCCGGCATCGCGAACAGCTGCTCGGCGATGACTGAGCCACCGAAGAGGCCAATGAACTGCAGGGCGATGCTGGCCACGATCGGCAGGCTCGCATAACGCAGGGCGTGGATGTAGAGAATCTTCCACGTGGGAGTTGCTGTGGCACGGAGGGTCCGGATGTGCTCCTGCTGCAGTGCTTCGAGCATGGAGGCGCGCGTCTGCCGGGCGATGAATGCGGCCCCGCCAGCAGCCAAGGTGATCACCGGCAAGGCAAGCGACATGGCCCACTCCTGCGGCGAAACCTCAAACGGAACGTAGCCGGTCGCCGGGAAGACGGACGACTGGACAGCGAACAGGTAGACGAAGACGACGCCGATCCAGAACGCCGGCAGGGCCACGAGGAGTCCAACAAATCCTCCGATCAGCTGATCCAGAAGCCCTCCACGGACGGCTGCAGTCACGCCAAGGACGATGCCGAAGATGGCACTGAGCACAGTAGCTCCAGCGGCCAGGGACGCCGTGACCGGAAGCCTGTTGGAAAGGTCGGTGCTGATGGATCGGCCGTCGATGAGGGAATTTCCGAGGTTGCCCTGAACGGCGTCGCCCAGCCAGCGGAAGAACTGGACAACCAGGGGATCATTCCAGCCGAGGCTCTGGTTCAGCTGGTCAATGGCGTCCTGCGAAGCGCCTGCCCCGAGGGACACCGCGCCAGGACTGCCAGGCATGGCGTGGACCAGCAGGAATGCCAGCACCGCCACCACCAGCACGGTGGCAAGCGCCATCAGCAGACGCTTGGTGACGAACGTTGCCATGGTGACCTCCATTGGTCGGGCCGGACACCAATCCCCAGGGACAGGCGTCCGGCCTATCGGTGGATCAGTTGGTGGGTTCGTACGAGGAGAGCAGCGGGTAGGCGTTCGTACCGGCGAACTTCACCTGCTGGACCTTCTTGGTGTTGTAGCCCTGGTTGGTGAGGGACTCGTACAGCGGGATCATCCAGCCGGACTCCACCAGACGGGTGTTGAGCTTGGTCAGAGCTGCCTTCCTGGCGGCGTCGTCCTTGGCGGCTGCAACCTCGGCCGTGGCGGCGGTGAGCTGGTCATCCGTGGTTTTCTGGAGGTTCATGAAGCCGTTCAGAACAACCCCGTACATCAGGCCCACCGGGTTGTCCCAGCTCAGCGGACCGTAGCCCAGCGGCGTGGTAGTGCCGGAGGCGAATATCTCGTCAGTTGAGGCGGCCAGCTTAATCTTCATGGTGATGCCCACTGCCGCAAGGTCTTTCTGGATGGCCTGCAGGTCGGTCTGGGTCTGGGCGCTGGCGACAATGGTGAACTCAAAACCGCTGGAGTAGCCAGCCTCTGCCAGCAGGCTCTTGGCCTTCGACGGATCATAGGCGAACCGGGTGTTCAGATCCTCGGTGAAACCTGCGGAGTCCTTGGGCAGCACGTTCCATGCCGGAAGGTCGCCCTTGTGCAGCGCATCCACCAGCGCTTTGCGGTTGATCCCGTGCTGGATGGCCTGGCGGACCTTTTCGCTGCCGAAGGCCGGCGAGGTCTTTCCGATCTTGTCAAAGGTGAACATGGTCTGGACCGTGCCGCCGATCTGGGACACGCCCACGCCCTTGGATTTTGCGAAGTCCACTGTGGAAGACGTGAGGGCTGCAACATCCACCTGGCCGGAAACCAAGGCATTGGCACGGGCCTGCGGGTCCTGGATGGTGGTGAAGACGATGCTGCTGTAAGCGTACTTGCCCGCGTCAGCGTTCTTGTCGTTCTTCTGCATCACGTATTTGTTGCCCTTGACCGTCGCGGCCGTATCCAGAGTGTAAGGGCCGGACCCGTCAGGGGTTGCCGAAAGTGTGGACGAATCCGCCGCACCTTTCTTGCCGACGATCATGCCCATGGTCGAGGCAAGGTTCTTCTCGAACCCAGGCTGCGCTTTGGCAAACGTCAGTGATACCTGGGTGGGGCTGACCACGTCAACAGACGCAATTTCCTGCGCGCCACCCTTGGCGATCGCCGAGTAGGCGCTGAGTGCGGTGTCGCTGCGGCGGTCAAGGTTTGCTTTGACCATGGCCGCATCCAAGGTGGAACCGTCAGTGAAGGTCACACCTTCTTTAAGCGTCAACGTCAGCACTGTGTTGTCTGCGTTGTAGCTGAATTCCTTGGCCAGGCCGGGACCCACGCTGCCATCGGGTTGCAGGGTCATCAGGCTGTCGTAGAGGCCCTGGAAGAACTGGCGCTGGCCGTCGGCGACCTTCAGGGGATCAAAACCGAAGGAAGCGTTGTCACTTTCAACGCCGATGGTCAGGGTGCTCTTGTCGACGTTTGCTGCGGCCTGGTTCCCGCCGCCGCAGGCCGTCAGGGATCCCAGGAGGAGCGCCCCGGCCAGAACGGCCGCGCTCCGACGTGCAGGTGAGGTGAGGAGATTCATGTGCTGCGCCTTCGCATTCGTGATGGAATCGTGTGTCGAGATGTGGGACCAGCGGCCAGGACGTGGGACACTGTGACCCGTTCGGGCCGATCCGTCGGCGCCCTCTCGTCAGATGGCTCCCGGTTACCGGCTTCTTCAAGTGTCATAAGCGGGCAGCACTTCGCCCTACGTGAAGTTCATTGGTTGAAACAGTATTGTGGTGGAGATCACTCCGATCGGAATCAAACGGGAGCACGCGAATGACCGCCGAAGCAGCTGGTGCCGCCGAAAAGCCACAGCGCGGCAAACGACCTAAGCAGGGCGAACCCGTGATTGACCGCGCCCTGAGCCTGCTCGCTGTCTTCAGCGATCGCCGTCGTGCTTTGACCCTGTCTGAAATGGCGCGTCTGGCCGACATTCCTGCGCCTACTGCCCTGCGCCTCATCGCACGGCTGGTGGCGTGGGGCGCTCTGGAGCGGTTGGAGGATGGCCGCTACGTGGTGGGAGTCCGGCTCTGGGAGGTCGCCTCTTTGTCGCCCCGCGGCCATGGCGTCCGTGAAATAGCGCTGCCGTATCTTGAAGACCTTTTTGCCGTGACCCGCCACCATGTCCTTCTGGCCGTCCGCGACAAGAATGAAGCAGTCCTGATCGAGCGGCTATCGTCCAAGGAGGCAACGGAAGTCGCCTATCGCGTTGGCGGGCGTGCGCCCTTGAGGTCGACGGCGGTGGGCCTGGTCCTGCTGTCCGGCTCCGACGCAGATTTCCAGGAGTCAGTCATCAACCAACCACCCGACGTCGAAGTGGGCGTGGATTCCATGCCGGAAGGTCAGTTGAGGCGCACCTTGTCCGACGTGCGGCGGACTGGCCTCGCCATGATCCGGCGGTCGGCGCCGTCACGCACGGTTTCTGTTGCGTCCCTATTTTCGGCGCTGAGGGCTCTGTGGTGGCTGCCCTGTCCATCGTGGTTCCTGATGGCTCCACACCTCCCAACGTTCTGGCCCCCGCTGTTCAAGCCACGGCCCGGGCCGTCTCGCGAAACCTGGGCTACAACCCGGGGCCGAGCGACAGTGTACGGATGCGCTAGAGACTGTCGGCCGCGCCGGCATGGTCGGCGGTCAGACAGATTCCGGCAGCCGCCACTCCCCCAACATTTGAACTGCTGATTCCTGCTCGACTCCGCATTATCTGGCTCCAACATCGCGTGACCAGGGACGCTTCAGGGGACATACCGCGAAGCTTCCCCGGTTTTTCCTGGCCAGGGGCCGCGGACGCCCGCCCCCCGCCGCTTTACACATCGTTCCGGGTAGACCACACGACCCCCGGACGTTGGAGGAAACCTATGACCACCCCTCAGGCCATCTTTGCCCTGGCACATGCGCCGCAAGCCTGGTGATTCTGTCAGTAACGGTTCTGATCTTGATGCTGCTCATTTGCCGCGCGGTCCTCGGCAACGATCACGAGCATCGCCGGTCAGCTCATCGCAGATCGAGGCCTCCCGGGTTCTTCCCTAGTCCCGTAGTACTACATTCGCTTTTGTAGGGCCGAGTTTCGGGCCAGGTAGTGGTGCCGTTTGGCGGTTTGCTGGTGTTTTCGGCGCCAGCGGGAGCGTTTGAGGGTGTGTTCCGGGCAGGGCGGCTGCGCCCAGACCAGATGGGTGAGCAGGTGCCTGATTTCGGGCAGGGTGAGGGCTATGAGCTCACCATCTCCGAGATGGGCCCCCCCTCTTTTTGACCGGGTGGCGGTCAGGAAGGCGTGGGCGAGCATGGACAAGGTGATGTGCCGGTGCCAGCCCGCCCATTGCCTCACCTGGTAGTGGTCCAGCCCGGTTTCGCCTTTGGAGGTCTGGAAGGTTTCCTCGATCGCCCACCGGGCGCCGGCGACCCGGACGAGTTCGGCCAGCCCGATGCGCTTGGGGCAGTGGCAGATGTAGTACGCCAAGGTCCGTTGGATCGGCCAGGGAGCGCCGGGTGAGCAGCCAGTGCTCACTTTTCGGGTCGTTGCCGCCGTTGATCTGAGCCCTGGCCCAGGCGTAGCGGCCGTCCCCCATGGCGCCTTGGCCGGCGGACCGGGTCCGCCAGGCCCGCCCGGACAGGGAGGCGATCAGTTCATCGGCACGGAACTCGGTGCCGAGGGCGCCGGTTTTGGCAATGACCCGTTGGTTCATCGGCACGGCGAGCACATACGAAACATTGCGCTCCTGCAGCGTGGTGCGCAGTTTGGCGTGCTGGCCGCAGACGGCGTCCCCGGTCACCCACTGGGCAGGTACGCTGGCGTGGCGTAGGTCAGGAACACCCCGATCTGGCAGTTCTCGACCCGGCCGGCGGTCCCGGAATACTGCCGCGCCACCCCGGCCGAACGGGTGCCCTTCTTCAAAAATCACGTCTCGTCCACGATCAGCACGCCGTCGGCGGAGCCGATGCGCCCGTACGGGAACAAAATAAAAGCGACTGTAGTACTAGGGGTGAATGGTCCTAATTCTCGGTGCGAGGTTCATGCGCCAGGCATAGGCAGTGGCGCGGATCGCGTCGGGGCATAGAAAACGTCCTCGCCTTTCCCGAAGAGCTACGCGGGGCGGGGGCGATGCCACGTTTGCGACAACCTTGCTCGGGTTCCGGTGGACGTACTCAGCCCCGTGCGTTGCCCAGGGGCTGAGATTCCCGCGCTCGGCCGACTTAGTTTGCTGGCGTTGCCGCCGGCTGCAAAAGAGCCACGTCGGAGTAACCGTTGTCCGCGGTCGTGGACGGTGTGTTGTAGACCCGGACCATGGGTGAGTCCGCCGTGTAGGCGCCCCAGCCTGGGGCTCCGTTGACGATCAGACCCACGGCTTCGCTGTGCAGCTCGTCCGCCAGTTCCTGGGGCGGATTGGGGCCGGCGATGTGCGCGACGTGTGAATCTGCGAGGCAATCAAAGAAGAAGGGAACATCGAGGCAGTGGCATGCCCCACCAATGGTTGGCGATTGCCAGGAAAACCGATACAGGAAGGCCGGGGCCCCTGCCTCGTCACGCGCCTGGGCGTACTGAAGTGTCTTGACCCTGAACATACTGTCCGTGATGAACTGTCCCAGCAATCCTGCGGTCGAGAGGCCAGCGTGCTGTGCCCTGTATTCCTCGATCAGCTCCGGTGATGCACCGAACCTGCTCAACAGCGGTACGGGGTCCACTCCGGCCAGTGGCGCCTCATGCTGAGCCATCGCCATGTTGAACTCGTGGTCTGTCGATCCGAGCACAAGCGGCTTGTCCGCACCTGCCCCGTTTCGCAGCAAGTTTTCCACCGTATCGGTCAACAGCTGACCATCAATGACCGGCCCGAAAGTGAGTCCGCCGGTCACCAGCGCGACCATGGGCGCCATTGGATCGCTGGCGTCCGGGTCTGCTTCCAGACCCACGCCGCCCTGAAGTGAAAGTATCTGCTCTTCCCTCAGTGAAGAGAACCCGGCGATGTTGGGTTCCACGCCGGCCTTACCTGCAAGTTCGCGGCCGGCGGCCTCTGCCTTTTCCAGCGGAATGTCTGCCGCTGCACCGGAAATCGAGTAGCCGCGTGCGAAGAGTTTCTCAGCCCCCTTCGTCGCCAGCAACGTCAAAACAGCACCGCCTCCGGCAGATTGGCCCGCGATTGTCACCCGCGAGGGATCTCCTCCGAATGAAGCAATGTGGTCCTGGACCCACTGCAACGCCAGCATCCAGTCGAGGATTCCGCGGTTGTGAGGGGCGTCCTCGATCCAGCCGAAGCCGTCGAAGCCGAGCCGGTAGGAAATACTTACCGTCACAACGCCGTCCCGGTTGAACCCCGCACCGTCGTACCAGGGACTTGCCGGGGATCCGGCTACGAACCCGCCTCCGTGTATCCACACCAGCACGGGCAGTTTCGATCCGAAGTCCGCGTCAACCGGGGCGAATACGTTGAGGTTCAGGGTTGAGGGCCCAGGAACGGTTGGCTCCGGAATGAGCGTCACCTCAGCCAGGGCAGTCCGCTGCGGTGTTGCTCCATGCTCCGTTGCGTCCAGGACACCCTCCCAGGGCCCGAACGGAACGGGGGCCGCGAACCGGCGTTCTCCCACCGGAGGCTGCGCATAGGGAATTCCGAGGAAACTGGCGGACTCTCCTCGGAGACTGCCTCGGACGGTGCCGAGTGCGGTGGGGATCTCGATGGTTTGACTGGTCATTGGGGGACTCCTTGAGTGAACTGATGGTCAAGGTCGTGATCGCCATGGGCATTTCACGGTGCCTTGTGATCAGTATGGTTCACTCCGCGACATAGTTCAATAGTTGAATTATGTCTTCATCTCGAGCGGGCCAGCAAAATAGCGATCTCTGGCCTGCCATAGCGCACCCAACAACGCGGCGTCGTCACCCAGGCGCCCGGGAACCACCCTCACCGCCGAGCCGGCGCCTGCGGCAAAGAAGCCCTTGCGCTGCTCAGCGAAACTCTGGCCAATCGATTCGCTCAATAGTGACCAATACCCGCCCAGCACGATCAACTGCGGGTCGAGGGTGACCGCGACAAGTTGCAAGCTACGCGCAATCCATACCCTGGCGTCATCCCAGACCGCTGTAGCAACGGGTTCCCCTACGAGGACGCGACGGCTGAACTCGGCTAGGGCCGATGTCAGGCCGTCTCGGTGGAGCTCTTCACCCATTCCAGCGGCGATCAGGACAGCATCAGGTCCGGCGACAGTGACCAGACAGCCAATTTGCCCGCACTCGCACTCGCACCCATCCGGCTGAACGGGCAAGTGACCCAGGGCGCCGGCCAGTCCAAAGCCACCATGGACCAGCTTTCCGTCGACTATGAGGGCTCCGCCGATTCCGGAATTGCTTTTTACGTAACAGAGATCCTGGATGCCCGGGTTGAAGCCCTGCTCCGCAACTGCAGCCACGTGAACGTCACCGACGAGTCGCACCACTTCAGGAATACCTGCCACCCTGGAACGGAGGCCGCCGACAACATCCACCCGCCCCCAACCGAGATCGGTGTCGGCAAGTACCTCCACAGGGTCACCCCCTACAGGAGCAAAAGCAACAATTGTGAGCTCGGCAACGCGACGCCCCATTTCCCGGCTCGCCTCAAGGGCCCTGCCCAAGGTTGCGGCGAGAACATCAAGGATCATCTCGGGGCGCCCCATCGGCCTCCCGTGGGGCTCCGCAATCCGCAGCAATACGTCCCCGGCAACGCTTGACAGCAGCGCCGTCGCCTTGTCCGCATCCAGCTGCAGAACCAAGAGCGCGACGTCGTCAGAGGCCAGCTCGAGCGGGACAATCGGACGCCCCTTGCCGGCCTTGTATTTCGGCTGGGCTTCGCGGACCACGGCGGCCTCAATCAAGGAGCTGGCCAGCACCGTTACGGCACCACGCGTCAGTCCGGAGCCCTCCGCAATCTGGCTGCGCGAACTCGGTCCGTTTTCCGCGAGATAGCGGGCAACTATGCCGAGGTTGTGCGCCCGGACATCCGCACTCACGAGGCTCGACGCCGATCCAGGGTCCCGTCGCTTCCCCCCGGGCATGTCTCGACTCATGCCTCCAGCTTGTCATACAAAGCAGCGACGGCCAACTATATAATTCAAACCTTGAATTATCCGGATCGCCGGGCTAGATTCTACTCAATCGCAGGATTCCCCGAATAGTAAGGAACTGACATGGCAACGTCGCCTTTGGTTCGAACACAGCAGAATCTGAGCCCCAGCGCGGCCATGCGCCGGGCTTGCAGCTCCGCAGCATTGCTCTGCTTTGTGAGTCTTACCTTGATCTGGCTTAACTTCAACGCATCCTGGATCGGAGCCGTCGATCAGGGCTGGAACAAGTTCAGCCTGGACAACCGGAATGATGCACTGACCGCCATCCACAGTTTCGCGTCGGCCCTGACCGGAGGGCCCATCGGAGGATCCGCAATCCTACTCGTTCCCGTGGTGGTCGCCCTCTTCAAGCGCCGCTGGTGGCTTGCCCTGTATTTCACCGCCGGTGGACTCCTCGCCAACACCCTACTTCAGGTCATCAAGAAATTAGTTGGCCGGCAGCGCCCTGAGAATCCGCTCGTGACGGTGGACGTCGGTTCGTTTCCGTCCGGACACGTCACAGGCGTCGCGTTCCTCGTTGTTGCCCTGTCCTTGATAGTCGTGCGGGCCTGGACATGGATTCTCGCCTCCCTAGTGGTGGTCTTTGAGATCACAAACCGGACCTATCTCTCGGCGCACTGGTTCAGCGACACAATCGCCGGGGCACTGTTGGGCAGCGCGACGGCGCTATTGCTTTGGGCCGCTCTCAGCGGCAGGATTGCCCGTCAAAATGCCCAGCTTTCTGCGGCAGCGAAATAACGAAGAACCGCTGGCTGCTCAGCCACTACCCTCGAAAAGACCGGGAGCTCCAATGACACGACAAACTATCATCGCCGGCATTGTGCGAACCACAGCGGGGCCGGTTCAAGGCAGCATCGAGGACGGTTTGCTCGTCTTCAAGGGGATTCCCTACGCGGCGCCGCCGGTTGGAGATCTGCGGTGGAAGCCTGCCGTACCGCATCCAGGTTGGACCGGCGTGTTCGCGGCAGAGTCGTTCGGAGCCAGCGCGCCGCAGCCTTTCGATCCGACCGGAAGCTACGACCGAGTGCTCGGCAACCATGGCACTCCTCCATTCGATGAAAACTGCCTCACGCTGAATGTGTGGACACCGGCAACCGATTCGGAGCGGCGGCCGGTCCTTGTCTGGATTCATGGCGGCGGATTTGTCAGCGGATCCGGGAGCCTGCCCGTCTATCACGGTGACACCTTCGCACGCAACGGCGATACCGTTGTAGTCGGCATCAACTATCGGATCGGTGTCTTCGGCTTCTTCCTTGCCGAGTCGGGTGACAACGGCAACCTCTGGCTCAGCGATCAGAGCACCGCGTTGAAGTGGGTCCATGAAAACATCGCCCTGTTCGGTGGCGACCCGGACAACATTACTGTCGCCGGCGAATCCGGCGGGGCATTCTCAGCGGCGACTCTGGCCATTCAGGCAGACACCTCGCCGCTCATTAAACGAGTCATCCTGCAGAGCCCCCCTCTGGGATTGAAGCTGGACTCGATCGATGATGCCCGGAAGGGAGCAGCTCAGCTTGTCAAGGCCGCCGGACTCGATGACGACGACGTTTCCTCGCTTCGTCACATGCCCTGGGAAAGCGTCCTGGGCTTGTCCTTTCAGCGTTTTGAAATGGCCACCAGATTCGGCCATTGGACGACACCGTTCCTGCCGATCATCGACGGAGTTTCCCTCCTGGAACATCCCTTGGACACGCTGATCAACGGCGGGGCATCAGACATAGATGTTCTCATCGGATGGAACGTCGACGAGGCGAGTTTTTCGTTCGCTCTGAACCCCGAGCTGCAGGATGTCAGCAAAGAACGTGTTGAAGAACGTCTCGCAGAACGATTTGATGCGACGCTGCTGCCTACTGCGTACGAGGCCTATGCGGGTGAGGAGCGAATCGCAAAGAACCCCCTTGGCGTCCTGATGGATGTCATCAGTGATGAGCTTTTCCGTCAACCTGCTCTCGAGCTAGCGGACGCCCGAGCGGCGTCCAATCCAGCCTGGTCATACCAGTTCTCATTCAAATCACCAGCGCACGGCGGTCGTTTGGGTGCGACACATTGTCTGGAGTTGCCGTTTACCTTCAACAATCTTGCGTCGTGGCAACATGCACCCTTCGTGGAGGGGATCGACGTCGACGAATTTAATGCGCTCAGCGGCGCAATGCACGCCGCCTGGATCTCCTTCATCCGCACAGGAAACCCCAACGGTGCGGGCGAAAGGGGCCCGTCAGTAACCGAGCTTCCGGTGTGGCAGCCGCACGGCGAGGATCGGACCAGCCAGGTCTATGGCACCCAGATTGAATCCGTGAGGGACCCGCTGAGCCTGTGGCGTCAGCTACACGCCACAGCGGGCCGCAAGATGCGCCATCGTTAGCGTTGGCAGGCAGAAAGTGTCGCGAAAAGTAGCAGCCAAAGCAGCGAGCCCATCCGCTCGTTGCCTTGGCTACTCTGCTGTCCGGATTGGAGCACTCGACAGGATCGACCACATGTAGTCAAGATGGTCCGCCATGTTTAGCTCGGGCTTGAGTAACCACTGCACCTGAAGGCCATCAGCGGCGGCCAGCATCACGGATGCCACCATTTCCGGATCCAGGTCTGTTGCCATGCGGCCTTCGGCTTGCCGGGTGCGGACACCGTCTGCCAGATTCAGGCGCATGTTTTCGTATCGTTGGACAAAGAATTCATGTGCAGCGTGCTCGGGTTCTGTTGCCGCTGCCGAGATGTTGGCATAGAGGCTGACGAAACCGGGTAGGTCGGCGTTGTGCCTCATCACCTCCACGAAGGTATCGATGACGTCCTCGCCCTCCGAGTACTCCGCCTTGTCGCGCTCATCACGTTTGCGGAGGATCTCGGCAAAAAGCTCCTCCTTGGAATCGAAGTAGTGCAGGACACCCGCCTGGCTTAGATTAACGGCTTCAGCGAGCTCCCGAAGCGATGTGCCGCGGTACCCCTGAATTGCGAAGACGTCCAATGCCGTACGCAGAATCTCCTCACGCTTTGCAACGCCTTTTGCGTATTTTCCCCTGCCTGCCATGAGTCAATGCTAGGTCACCTGAGCTGAACCTCACGAAAACCTAGCGTTGTTCAGTTTTGGTTGTTAGCATGAACATGACCGGCTGTGCAGGCGGCCCCAACGATGTGGAGGATTCCGTGACAAACCCCGAGGATCGCCGATTTGACGAGTTGCTCGCCAAAATGACGCTTGAAGAAAAAGTAATGCTGCTCACAGGCCGTGATTTCTGGACCACATGGCCTGTTGAAAAGATCGGCCTGCGGCGTATCCTCGTCTCGGACGGGCCAAGTGGCGTGCGCGGTGAGACGTGGGACGAACGTGACCCTTCGCTCAACCTCCCCAGCGCGACCGCCCTGTCATCTTCCTGGGACCTGGCTATGGCCCGGCGGTATGGTGCCGTATCCGCAGTGGAAGCACGTCGCAAGAACGTCGATGTTGTGCTTGGGCCGACGATCAATCTGCACAGGTCCCCGCTGGGCGGACGGCACTTTGAGGCCTTCAGCGAAGACCCGGTGCTAACCGCCGATCTCGCGGCCGCCTACGTGGCCGGAGTCCAGGAAAATGGAGTCGGAGCAACACCGAAACACTATATTGCGAACGACTTCGAAACCGATCGTTTCACCGTTGACGTGCAGGTTGATGACCGCGCTCTCCGGGAGCTCTACCTGGCGGCCTTTGAAAAGGCCATCGTCGAATCGCACGCCTGGCTTGTGATGAGCTCCTACAATGCCATCAACGGGACAACGGCCACGGAGCATGACCTGCTTGAGACGCCTTTGAACTCCGAATGGGGTTTCGACGGCGTAGTCATCAGCGACTGGACGGCCGTGCGCTCGTTGGAGAGCGCCAAGGCTTCCCAGGACCTCGTTATGCCTGGCCCTGAGGGCCCCTGGGGGCGTTCGCTCGTCGCGGCAGTGCAGAGAGGCGACGTCGACGTCAGCGTCGTCGACCGCAAGGTACGCCGACTGCTGCGGCTGGCCGCACGGGTAGGCGCGCTGGAAGGGTTCGAACCTGTGCAGGCCGAACCCCCCAATGTGGAAGACGGCGTAGCGTTTGCCCGCGAAGCAGCCGCTGCGGGATCAGTGTTGGTCAAGAATGACGGGATACTGCCGTTGCCGGCAGAACCTACACGGATCGCCGTCATTGGCCACAACGCCAGATTCGCCAGAACCCAGGGTGGCGGAAGTGCCACCGTCCTCCCGGAGCGCGTCATCTCGCCGCTCCTGGGAATCTGCCTCGCCATGCCGAGCGGTGAAGTTTCGTACTCGATCGGCGCCGTCGTTCAGGAGGGTGTAGCCGCACTCCCGCTCGAGCGGATGTCCAACCCAGTTTCCGGCGGAGCCGGAGTGCGCGTCAGGTTCCTGGATGCCCAAGGCGTTGAGCTCGCAGCGCAGGATCGCCGTTCCACCGCACTGGTGTGGCTCGGAGGTGGGGTCCCGATTGCTGCGTCATCCGTCGTCGAGCTGTCAACCCGCTACGTCCCTGAGCAGACCGGCGAGATCCTCCTGGGCTTCGCCGCCGTCGGGACGGCACGAATCTTTGCCGACGGCGTTCTGGTGGTGGAGGGCACCGTCACGCCGGTGGGGAACGATCTTGGCGCATCCTTCCTGTCTCCTGACTCGCTCACGGGGAAGCTGACCGTATCCGCAGGAAGGCCGATCAATATCCGGGTCGAATACGAAATTGGCGACCGCACCGGCCCCTTGGCGGATGCTCTGGCATTCACCTTCGGTCTGGCAGCCGATGATTCGAACCCCAATGCCCTGATTGCCCAGGCCGTCCAGGCGGCCAGGGGTTCGGATGTGGCCGTTGTTGTTGTCGGGACAAATTCACGGGTGGAATCTGAAGGGTACGACCGGGACTCCCTTGCCCTTCCGGGGCGCCAGGACGAATTGGTACGGGCAGTGGCAGCCGCGAACCCGCGAACCATAGTTGTAGTCAACGCCGGATCGCCGGTGCTCATGCCCTGGCGCGACGATGTGGCGGCCATCCTGCTGACGTACTTCGGCGGACAGGAGTATGGACACGCCGTCGCGGACATACTGTTCGGCAAGGTGGAACCCGGCGGCCGGCTGCCCACCACCTGGCCCAAGGAGGAGCTGGATGTTCCCGTCCTGAACGTCACTCCGTCTGACGGGGTGCTCCGCTACGACGAAGGTATCCATATCGGTTACCGGGCCTGGCTCAAGAATGGGACAGCGTCGGCGTACGAGTTCGGTCACGGACTGGGCTACACCACGTGGTCCTTCGACGATCTCTCCGTAGAGACGGTCAACAATGGACCCCGTCCCGCCGATACTGCGTTCGAGGTCCAGGTGACCGTGAGAAACACCGGAATGCGTGCAGGCAAACAGGTCGTTCAGGTCTACGCAGAATTCGTGGACTCAGCCGTGGACCGTCCGGTACGCTGGCTCGTCGGCTTTGCACCGATCTGGGCGGAAGCAGGGGCCAGTGCCACCGCAACCGTCAAGCTGGCAGCAAGGTCTCTTGCGTACTGGCAGGACGGGTGGCAGTACGAGCCAGGCCAGTACACTCTCTCCGTCGGGTCGAGCGTTACGCAACTTCCGCTCAGCACAACGGTTTCACTGGATGCGTGGAGCGTCCCGGCGTCAGCTCAGGCTGCCGCGGGCGGGGCTTAGACCGGCATCGCCGAAACCAGGTGGGAGCAGCACATGGCAATGTGCTGCTCCCGCCTGGCCATTTACGGGGCTACAAGGTCACAGCTCCTGCGGAACGGCGGCGTAGCGGAGGCCGAATCCGCATTCGAAGAGCGGATCGGCGGTGTCGTTGGGAACGTCGGGGCTTGCCGCCTCTATCGCGGCCGTACTGGAGGGCAGTTCGAACGGAAGACTTCCTTCCGGCTGAGCCTCGCCAAAGAGAACCGACAGCAGCGCATGGTCCGAGGAACCGTAATTGGCGGTCAGGACCGACGCCGCAGCCGCGATCTCCGGCATCACAGCCGGACGCTCCAGGTACACGTCGACGACGGTCGGCACCGTGGCAGCCAGACCTGACACTCGGGAGATGGTCGCCGAGTCGAACTCGAGGGAGCCTGCGTGGAAGAGCTGCTCCAGGAAGTTCCCTGTGCGGGGCTCAAAAGGCGTCCGCAGCCGGACGATGGCCACGTCGGCCTCCTCCACCGTCTCAACGACGGTGCCATATCGGCTTGCCTCGGCAGCCGCAACACCGTCGAGGAACACTTTGATTCCGGCGGAAAGGGGAAGCAGTGGGCCAGGACCGCCTTCGTTGTCGGAAGCGCTGCCGGCTGCTGCCGGGGCGTTCTTCAACAGGGTGATGCTCCGTTGCTGAACCCTAAATCCGGCCTCGATGTATTCAGCGCGGCCAACGTTGTCTGCGGCCTCCGCTTCGTTAACAAAGGGGTCTTCGAAGAGGCCCAGTTCAAACTTGACCTTCAGCAGGCGGGCAACTGACTCATCCAGCCGGGCTTCGCTCACGATGCCGGCACGGACCAGCCCAAGCACCAGCTCCGAGTTGTTTTCCCCGCCGAACTGGTCGCACCCGGCGTCGATGATCCTCGCGGCGCGCTCACTGGCGGTGAGATGCTCAACGCCCCAGGCTCGTGCCGGGAAGGGGATGCCGGCCAGGTTGCCGTCGGAGACCAGGCCCCAGTCGGTGCACACCACACCGTCATAGCCGTAGTGGCCGCGGAGAATCCCGGTGATCACGTCCTTGTTGAAGCCGAAACCCACCTCCTCCACCTTCTTGCCGTTGACTTCCAGCCCCACCGGCATGCCGTAATAGGGCATCACAGCACTGGTGCCGGCGGCGAAGGCAGCCTCAAACGGGCCCCGGTGATAGGCCTCGTTGTTCCCGGGGTAGACCTGCTCGCGGCCGTAGTCAAAGTGCGGGTCTTCACCGTCCTTCTGGGGCCCGCCGCCGGGGAAGTGCTTGGTCATACAGGCCACAGATTCCGCGGACAACCCGCTTCCCTGGAAGCCCCGCAGCATGGCCGCCAGCTGACGCCCGGCCACTGCCGCATCGGCGCCAAAGGTGCCGGATTGGCGCGCCCAGCGCGGTTCGGTTGCCAGATCCGCCGTGGGGTGCAGTGCCGCACGGATACCTACTGCGCGGTACTCCTTACGGCAGATATCGGCAAAATGCTCGGTCGTTTCGGCGTCGTCCAGCGCACCGAATCCAAGCGGTTCGGGCCACTGCGAAAATGCACCGGCCGCAAACGAGGCCCCCATGTTGTCCGTGAACGAGTGCCGCGGGTCGGTTGAAATGGTTACCGGAATGCCGTGCGGGGTCTGCTCGGCCCGCTGCTGTACCTGGTTGTGCCAGCCGGCCAGCTCGCCCGGGCCCGGTGTGGACAGCACATTGAAGTGATTGACGAACCGCTCCTGGAGAAGGTAGCTGGTCGGCTTGCCGCCGAACATTCCCGCGTCCTCGATCAGTTCGCCGTGGGGGCCCACCTCAATCATCGGTTGGAACATGAGTCCCGCTTTTTCCTCGACGCTGAGCCGGGAAACGAGGTCCGCAACCCGCACGGCAACGGGCAGCTTCGGGTTCTCGTACGGCTCCATGGTGCCGTTCTTGTTCAGGTCCCGGAACACAGTGCCATCCGGGGAGGTCCGGGTTCGCAACGGCTTTGTCATCTTGGTTCTCCTTTTACGTCAGGCCTTGGGCCGATTCGCGGTTGAGGTCAATCAGTGGGGGTGATTCAGCTGGCCGCATGGGCATTGCCGGCACTGGCTTGCCCGGCGTCAGGGCTTGCGGGGAAAAAGGCCGGAAGTCAATTTCTCCATGACTTTCAGGCGATCTCCATCCGGGTCCTGGACAACCATGGACTCCGGCCAACCGAACACCATCGTGGCGACGGTTGCCGGGTTGTGCTCCGGCCAGACGGGCAGCGCCTCTGATGAGGGCATTCCGCTGTGCGCGAATGATGTCCAGGCTGAAACCATCTGATAAGCAATTTCATCGCGGCCCTCCAGTACTCCCGACAGCGGAATGCGGTCCTGGTTCCCGAAAACAAACGCGAGGTCAACGCTGTGGGCGGCGCCCAACTGCCCCTGGAGCACACCTGTCGGGTAGTTGAAGAGGTAGCCGTAGACCGGAGCTTTTGAATTCCGATGCTTCAGTTCAACAAACTGCCGGTTACTGACGCGGATATGTCGGTCTGTCTCCATCCGGCGCAGAATTTCCTTCGCGTCAGCGTCAGGGAATGCTGCCTTATAGCTCACCAGCAGATCTTCGGCCAAGTCCCCATATCCTTGTTCAAGCCGCACGGCGAGCGAAGCCTCATCCGCAGACATGTAGCCGGGGTCCATGGCCAAGAAGAGTCCGAACTCCTCGCTGGTGCAACCGATCAGCAGCGGCACCTCGGACGCGCTGCTGCCCACGCCCTGCAGCGGGTGCCCCACGATCGTGGTGCCGTCGATGACGGGGGCAAACCCAAAAACAACTTCGGGGGTCCTGGCCATTGCAACGGCCTGAGCGGCGAGCAATGCCTCCACAGGGACTTGCTTCAGTTTTTCAATTGAGCCGCCGACGACGGCGCTCCCCTCAGTTTCCAGCTTCAGTTCCGTGAGCAGCGCGGAAAGCAACAGCTCCGCCGCATCTTGCTCCAGCAGTTGGAGGCCCGCGCCGCTCTGAATGATGGCCTTGTGGAATAGCCCATCCGCTTGCGGCATGGCCATCAGCGCTGAAATCTTCATGCCTCCGCCGGATTGGCCGAAGACCGTAACATTGGCCGGATCTCCACCGAATTGCCCAATGTTGAGCTTGACCCATTCCAGGGCAGCGACGATATCCAGCATTCCTGCCTGGCCGGCGTCGGGGAAATCAGGGCCCGAATAGGGCAGGAAGCCCAAGACGCCCAGACGATGGTTGACCGTCACAACAACTACGTCGCCGTGATCGGCGAGACGGTCACCATTGAAGGCGGGTTCGGACCCGGCGCCATGTACAAATGCTCCGCCGTGCAACCAAACCATAACCGGCAACGCCCCGGAGGCCTTGCCGGCCGGCGCCCACACATTGAGCATGAGGCAATCCTCGTCAATGAAGGTCCCCTGCAACGGGCTGCCGGAGTGCGGGTACAGCAGGCTCGAGAAACCTTGCGCTACCTCGGGGACCCCATGCTCCAGCATCATCGCCCTGGACGCGGCATTGGGCGTCTGCTGGGGGGCAGCGGGGCCAAATACCGTGGCGTCCCGGACGCCGGCCCATGGCGTGACGGGCTGCGGCGCCCGGAACCGGTTGTCGCCGGAGGTGGGGGCGCCGTAGGGAATTCCCAAGTACGCCATCGCCGGTCCTACATCCAAGCCGCGAACCTGACCCGCTGCCGTCGAAACGTTCGATTCCATACTGACCTCCATTACTAAAAGCAAAGTAGATATAGTTAGACCCTTGAAGTATTTCATACGCGGCCCCATAGTTGGGTATAGCCAAGTCGGACGCCAACGGGGGTGTTCGCATCAGGATGGAGTTCGCGTCATGTCTATACCACTGCAGCCGGCCGATGCATTCGAAGCCGACGTTCAGAGTCCCGATTCCGGGAAGCCCCAGGCGGCACCGGAAACCAAGAGGCTGCTGCCGTCGCTGGCCATCCTTGGATTCGTTCTATTTGCCACGTACTCCGGACTGTTGTCCATACTGCTCCCCACTCAGATCGCCAACATCGATGCGGCGAACAAGGTGGTCAATTTTGGCCTCGTATCAACCATTTCGCTGGTCTTTACCATCGTCGCCCAGCCGCTGATCGGCGCGATTTCGGACCGCACCCGCAGCCGCTGGGGACGCCGGACGCCGTGGATGGTCCTGGGCGCCGGAGTGGGCGCGATGTTCCTATTCATCCTTCCTTCCGCCGGTTCCATCCTGTGGATCACCATCTGCTGGGTCATCATCCAGGTAGCTCTGAATGTCCTTCAGAATCCGATGACGGCCATCACCCCTGACCGCTTCCCTGAGGCCCGACGCGGCGTTGCGTCCTCGATCGCAGGCCTTGGCCTGATGGTTGGCAACGTATTGGGTGTTGTACTGGCCGGAAGCCTGGCTGCGAACCTTGGCCTGGGATACTCCATCTTCGGCATCCTGGTCATTGTTGCGACTCTGGGTTTCGTCCTGTTCAACGCAGACCTGCCGAGCATCAATATGAAGAGAACCGATTTCAAGCCCATCGAGTTCCTGAAGGCCTTCTGGATCAATCCGCGCAAGTATCCTGACTTTGGCTGGGCTTTCGCGGCACGATTCCTGTTCATCCTGGGCTACTTCACCGCCTTCGCGTATATGCTCTACGCCCTCACGGACTTCATCAAGCTCAGCCAGGAAGAGGCGAACGCGACAGTTGGCCTGCTAAGCCTGGCCGGCTTGGTGCCGACCATCGTGGGCATTGTCGTGACCGGCTGGCTTTCCGACAAACTGGGCCGCCGCAAGATCTTCATCTACATCTCTTCGGTTCTCCTGGCCATCGGATTGTCCATGCCTCTGATTTCTCCGACCGTCACCGGAATGATCATCATGTCCGTCATCAATGGCCTGGGCTTTGGCATCTACATGTCGGCTGACACCGCGCTGATGACGCTTGTCCTTCCGAACGGTGGCCAGGACGCCGGCAAGGACCTCGGAATCCTGAACATTGCCACCAATATCCCGCAGGCCATGAGTCCCGGCATTGCAGCACTGGTCATCTCGCTCTTCGGATACCCCGCGCTGTATGTATTCGCCATCATCGCCGTGATTCTTGCCGGTATCGCCATCAAACCGATCAGGGCCGTCGCGTAATAGCATCACTCAAAGATTAGGGCCGAAGGTGCCCCGGGTGCGGTCAGTTGCAGCCGGGGCATCGCCTTGCCCATGGGACTCCCCTGGGCAAGCCAGCTACGCTCACAGATCCAACCGGGGCCCGGGCCTTAGTTTCTTCAGCCAAAACACTGCCTGGGCCACGTGTGCTGCCGCGGCGGTCGCGGCCTCCCTCACACCAAGCTGTTGAGATAGCGCTCCTTCGGGCGGGCATTTCTGTCCTGGCGCAAGTTCCCCGGACGCGATCTTGCGGCCGCCAGCGACTTAAAGGGGTTCAGGGATGTGGTGTCGGTCGTACCACTTCGCTCTGGCCACCGCCGATCAGTCCAGCCAGTTTGTCACCAGCCTTTCGGGGACATCAAACCAGCCGCCCGTATTTCAGCTCCGGCTCAGTCCCCACTCCCGGTCAACAATGGTGCTCGCCAATTCAAGGGCGGCGTGAGGCCGGCGCCCAGAGAATTGCCGTCCAGGGAGATAGCGCCGCCGGGCACATCAAACTCGTTGCGGTAGATAGCCAGCTGGTCGTTTTCATCTGCTTCGAGGCATTCGATCCGGCTCGTAGGAAAGGGTGCAGCCATGGTTTGTGGTCCTCTCGGAAATTCGTTCCATAGGGTGAAAATTTGAGAAAAGACCGTGCCCGATACAGAACCACCTGAAATGTGTTAACGCCAACCGAAAATAGGGCCAGGAACGCCAACTGAAAATAGGGCCACCGACCATTATGGAAGGTGATCAATTTGGATGATTGGGCGGAGATACGCCACCTGTTTTCGACGGGCAAGCACTCGAAGCGTGAGATCGGCAGGATCGTGGGGGT
>NZ_QMKP01000059.1 GCF_003287955.1 Arthrobacter sp. AQ5-06
GCCAGGGACGCCTTCATCCGGGAATCGATGGAGTAGCCCACGATCCGGTTGGAATAGACGTCTTTGATGGCGCACAGGTAAAGCTTGCCCTCGTCGGTCCGGTGCTCGGTGATGTCCGTGAGCCATAGCCGATCCGGTTCCGCCGCGGTGAATTCCCGACGGACGTGGTCATCATGCACGGGCGGGCCGGCCTTAC
The DNA here is from genome assembly GCF_003287955.1 of Arthrobacter sp. AQ5-06. Taxonomy (GTDB): domain Bacteria; phylum Actinomycetota; class Actinomycetes; order Actinomycetales; family Micrococcaceae; genus Arthrobacter. The sequence continues at coordinate 197 of NZ_QMKP01000059.1, forward strand.
GGGTCAGACCGCGCTTCTTAGCGAACACGGACCAGATCTGCTGGCTGCTGCACAGCCGCGCCACCCGGTTCTCTCCTGCGCTGAAACCCTGGTCCTCAAGCTCGTCGGCGATGAACCGGTACCCGAACCCCGGATCGTCCCGGTGGACGTCCAGCGCCGCGTTGATCAGGTGGGCATCGGACCAGTCGCGCTCAGTGACCGGGGCGGCCTTCCATGCGTAGAATGCCTGTTTGGAGAACCCCAGCACCCGGCAGGCCACCGCGACGGGAATACCATCGGCGGCAAGGTCAAGGACCAGCGGGAACTTCTGTAATGGGTACTGGCTGGCCAGGGGCCAGCTGGCAGGCTGATACCGGAGAGCTCGTGCGTGACTCAGGGTATATCCGACCCGCGCAAGCGGTGTCCTGAAAATGACGCGTCCGCACCCTGTTCTCCGGGCATCGGTCTGCCCGCACGGATGACCTGATCAGAAGACTGTCCACCTTCGGGTGTGACCCGTTACAGATGCGTCTCCGATGCGACCCAGGCAGGCCCTGCCACCTGTCCGGTTCAGTAGAAGGAGAACGCACCATGGCAATCATTGCCGAAGAATTCGAGTTCGTCGTCGGAGTGGATACTCACGCCCGTACACAACACACACCTTCACCGTCGTTCATGCCTCCACAGGCGCAGTAATAGACACTGCGCCGTTCCCAACCACCTCGTCGGGAATGGACCGTGCGATCGCCTGGATCAGGCGACGCACAGGCGGGAAGAGCGTCTTCGCGGCCGTCGAGGGCACGTCCTCCTACGGTGCCCGGCTCACCCCAGCCTTACTTGCCGCCGGCATCGACGTGGGCGAGGTCAGGCCACCCACCCGCTCATCGCGGGCGGTGACCGGCAAATCCGATCCCATCGACGCCGAAGCCGCGGCCCGATCCGTCCTCGGACGCCCGCGCAATCAGGTGCTGGAGCCACGTGCCGCAGGAATCAGAACAGCGATCAGGATTCTGTTGGCCTCCCGGTCCCTGCTGGATCACCAACGCACCGCCAAC
>NZ_QMKP01000060.1 GCF_003287955.1 Arthrobacter sp. AQ5-06
TCAGTTCTTTTCGGTGTTGGACCGGTGTGGGAGTGTGAGCGCGGCCGCGGCGGAGCTCGGCTTCAATCAGATGACGTGCTACCAATGGGTCCATAAATCTCGGCTCCCTGAGCGGGTCCCACGGAATCGGGAAGCTGGGCAGAGGAAATACACGCCTGCGCAGAAGGCTGAGTTCTTCGTCGTGTTCGACCGGCTCAAGAGCACGACGCAGGCCGCACGGGAGTTGGGACTGAATCCCGCAACTTGCGCCGGTTGGGTCCGTAAAGCCGGGCTGAAAAGCCATGGCAAAACGGGGACGGGTCCTCACCCAGGCCGGGATGAGTACTTCCGGCTGCGCAAGACCGGCGTGAGTCGGCGCAAAGCTGCCGCAGCGGTCGGGATACATCTGCGGACCGCCGAAGAGTGGGACCAGGGAATCCGTAAGTCCGGCGGCCGACGCATTTACCCGGATGGCCGAATCGTCGACTACAAACGTGGTGTGACCACCATGACCCCTCCCGCCGGCGCACTGGTCCCCGTACCGGTATCAGCGTTGGAGAAATCTATCGATCCGCGGTTCCTGACCGTGCAGGAACGGGAGCTGATCCGGGACCTGCAGGCCGCCGGCACGTCGATCAGGGCGATCGCCCACGCCCTGGGACGATCGCCTTCAACGATCAGCCGCGAGCTGGCCAGGAATACCGATTCCCGGATGGGCTACCTGCCGCACGGGGCGCATCGGAAGGCCGCTGCCCGGCGGGCCCGGCCCAAGACGGCCAAGCTCGCTGGCGACTCGGACGTGCGCGGCTACGTGAAGGACAAGCTGCTCCTACGCTGGTCTCCGGAGCAGATCAGCTACACGCTGGTCGAAGAGTTCCCCGACAACCCGGAGATGCGTGTGAGCCCAGAGACGAT
>NZ_QMKP01000061.1 GCF_003287955.1 Arthrobacter sp. AQ5-06
CCCGGCATGTACGCCCGTGCGTTCATGGAAGGCCGGCTCGCCGAGGAGGACCTGGACGGATTCCGGCAGGAAAAGTCCAAGGAAGGCCACGCGCTCTCCTCCTACCCGCACCCGCGCCTCATGCCGGACTTCTGGGAATTCCCCACGGTGTCCATGGGCATCGGCCCGATGAACGCGATCTACCAGGCCCAGTCCAACCGGTACCTGCACAACCGCGGCCTGAAAGACACCTCGGACCAGCAGGTCTGGGCGTTCCTGGGCGACGGCGAAATGGACGAGCCCGAGTCCCGCGGACTGCTCCAGCTCGCCGCGAACGACAAGCTGGACAACCTGAACTTTGTGATCAACTGCAACCTCCAGCGCCTGGACGGTCCCGTCCGTGGCAACGGCAAGATCATGCAGGAACTCGAGGCGTTCTTCCGCGGCGCGGGCTGGAACGTCATCAAGGTCGTCTGGGGCCGGGAGTGGGATGACCTGCTTACCCAGGACGCCGACGGCTCCCTCGTGAAGATCATGAACGAGACCCCGGACGGCGACTACCAGACCTACAAGGCCGAGTCCGGCGGATTCGTCCGCGAGCACTTCTTCGGCAAGACCCCGCAGACCAAGGACATGGTCGCGGACCTGTCCGATGACGAGATCTGGAACCTCAAGCGCGGCGGCCACGACTACCACAAGGTCTACGCCGCGTATAAGGCAGCCACCGAATTCAAGGGCAAGCCCACCGTCATCCTGGCCAAAACGGTCAAGGGCTACGGACTCGGACCCCACTTCGAGGGCCGCAACGCGACCCACCAGATGAAAAAGCTCACCCTCGATGACCTGAAGAAGTTCCGCGA
>NZ_QMKP01000062.1 GCF_003287955.1 Arthrobacter sp. AQ5-06
CCAGGAAGAAGCTGTCCTTCACGCCGCGGTTCTTGATGTCGGTGAGCACGCTCATCCAGAACTTCGCGCCTTCACCGCCGGTGCCGGCCCAGAGCCCGAGGATATCTTTCTCCCCGTCCAAGGTGACGCCGATGGCGGCGTAGATGGGCCGGTTGGCGAATTGCCCGTCCCGGATCTTGACTTTCGATGGCGTCGATGACTGGAAACCGCCCCTCGTCCAGCGGCCGGTTCTGCCAGGCGGCCATCTCCTCGAGCACCCTGTCGGTGATCCGCGAGACCGTCTCCTTTGAGACAGACGCGCGGCGAAGTGCGCGCTGATCTCTCCGGTGGCCAAACCCTTGGCGTAGAGCGAGAGGACCATCTCATCAACCCCGGTCAGGCGGCGCTGGCGCTTGGCGACGATCACGGGCGTGAACGTGCCGTCCCGGTCCCGCGGCACCTCGATCTCGACTGGTCCGGTTGTTTCTGTGAGTACCGTTTTGGCGCGGGTGCCGTTTCGCGAGTTGGCGGTGTCCTTGGCCGCGGTCTCGTGCTTTCCATAGCCGAGATGCTCGGTCATTTCCTCGTCCAGGGCCGTCTCGATGACCGTCTTCGTCAGCATCTTCAGCAGCCCATCCGGGCCTGTCAGTGACAGCCCCTGCTCCTTGGCCATCCTGACCAGCTCGCGGGCTGCATCAGCCTCGGAAGTGTCGCTCATGTTCGTAGCGGTCGCCGCGTTTTTCACAGCATTCAGTGTCGACGTCATATTGGCTCCTTCCCGCCAAGC
>NZ_QMKP01000063.1 GCF_003287955.1 Arthrobacter sp. AQ5-06
CCGTACCAGCCGGAAATTTCCCAGGGCCGGCTTGAGGCGCTGCTGAACTTCCAGACCATGGTCCAGGACTTGGTGGCACTGCCCATCGCGAACGCGTCGCTGCTGGATGAAGCCACCGCCGTGGCCGAGGCCGTGCTGATGATGCGCCGGGCGAACAAGAACAAGGAGGCCCGGGACGGCAAGACGGTTCTGGATGCTGACTGCCTGCCGCAGACCATCGCCGTCGTCAAGGGCCGGGCCGAGGCCCTCGGTTTCGAGGTGGAGGTCGCTGACCTCTCCAAGGGCCTGCCGGACGGCGTCATCAACGGCATCGTCCTGCAGCAGCCGGGCGTTTCCGGCCGGGTCTTCGACCACGCGGACGTGATCGCCGCAGCGAAGGAGCGCGGCGCGCTCGTCACGGTCGCCGCCGACCTGCTCGCGCTGACGCTGATCACGCCGCCGGGGGAGCAGGGCGCGGATATCGCCGTCGGCTCCACCCAGCGTTTCGGTGTGCCGTTGTTTTTCGGCGGCCCGCACGCCGCGTACATGGCGGTGGCGAAGGGTTTGGAGCGGTCCATGCCCGGCCGCCTGGTCGGGGTGTCCAAGGACGACGCCGGTGTCCCCGCCTACCGTCTTGCGCTGCAGACCCGTGAGCAGCACATCCGCCGTGAGAAGGCCACGTCCAACATCTGCACCGCGCAGGCGCTGCTGGCCATCGTGTCCTCGTTCTACGCCGTCTACCACGGCCCCGACGGCCTCAAGGCCATCGCCGAG
>NZ_QMKP01000064.1 GCF_003287955.1 Arthrobacter sp. AQ5-06
AAATGGCTTCCATCTCGGCCGTGGCGTTCAGCTTCATGGTGCAGGAACCCAGCGGAATCATGGTCCGGTCCAGCGCCAGGTCACGGTCGCTCAGCCTGCGGATGTAGCGCAGCAGCTGGGTCTCGGACCGGTGCGTGTTGAACACGGGGTGCTGCAGGTACCCGGAGGTGCGGACGACGGCGGCATCCAGCGCGAACCCAGTGTCAGTGCCGGCGGCCGCGTCCACCGCGGCGGCACCAAAGACTTCCAGCACACCGGCGACGATGGCCGGGGTTGTGGTTTCGTCGGCGGAGAGCCCCACGGTGGCGCCGTCGATGGGGCGCAGGTTGATGCCCTTGGCTTCCGCGGCGGCAACAATGGCGGCAGCCTTGCCGGGCACGGAAACCGCGACGGTATCAAAGAAGCTCGTGTGAAGTACGTCCAGGCCGGCCGACTTCAGGGACGCGGCGATGGTTGCAGCGTGGCCGTGCGTGGTCTCGGCGATGGCCTTGAGGCCGTCGGGGCCGTGGTAGACGGCGTAGAACGAGGACACGATGGCCAGCAGCGCCTGCGCGGTGCAGATGTTGGACGTGGCCTTCTCACGGCGGATGTGCTGCTCACGG
>NZ_QMKP01000065.1 GCF_003287955.1 Arthrobacter sp. AQ5-06
CGTTCAGTTTCGCAGTGGTGTCCGCACTCTTCACGGCATCCAGTGTCACCGTCATAACCAGCTCATTCCTGCCAGGCACACCGCCTGGCGTGTCGAGCCGGATACACCGTTAATTCCACAGTCCCGGTCGAACATAAAGCTCCAACAGCAAATCTCGGGTAGCCTCAAAAGACCGGGACAACGCCCCCCATTTCATGCAATTGTTGCGTCGACCAATGGAATTCGCCGCCTTCACCGGGCAGTTTTACGGGCGGGTCTTGCGGGAATCAGTGAAGGCCGGAATGGCGGGCTTCTGGAAGAGCGCATTTGGTGGCGCTCTGGCGGCCGGTGGAGGACCGGCTTACGGGCAGGTCCTGCCGTGCGTGATGCTAAGTTGGAGCACAGTGACATTCTTACTTTCTCTGTGATCCAGAGTTTATGCAGCGGTTCCCGTTCGCTTCCCTGGGAAGTGGTGATCCCGTGCGCCCTCGAAGGGGACTCCTCAGCGAGTTCCCCGAGCACCCGGCCCCTCACCGAACTCACCCAGAGAAGATCACATGCCCTTCACATCACAAGACTCCACTGCGCCCTCTTCACCCGTACTGAACAGAGAGTCGTT
>NZ_QMKP01000066.1 GCF_003287955.1 Arthrobacter sp. AQ5-06
AAATGGCTTCCATCTCGGCCGTGGCGTTCAGCTTCATGGTGCAGGAACCCAGCGGAATCATGGTCCGGTCCAGCGCCAGGTCACGGTCGCTCAGCCTGCGGATGTAGCGCAGCAGCTGGGTCTCGGAACGGTGCGTGTTGAACACCGGGTGCTGCAGGTACCCGGAGGTGCGGAGCACCGACTCGGGCAGTTCAAAGCCCTTCGCGTTCACCACCGGGCCGGCGCCGAAGGCGACGGCGATGGCGGAGAGGACATCCGTCGTCGTGGTTTCATCCGCGGAGACGCCTATGGTGTCCTCGTCGATGTGGCGCAGGTTGATGCCGCGTGCTTCGGCGGCGGCGATGACCTTGGCGGCCTTGCCCGGGACGCGGACCGTGACGGTGTCGAAGAAGGTCTCGGTGACCAGTTCGCGGCCGGCGACCTTTAGCGTGGTTGCCAGGGTGCGGGCCTTGTTGTGGACCTGCTCGGCGATGGCCTTGAGGCCGTCGGGGCCGTGGTAGACGGCGTAGAACGAGGACACGATGGCCAGCAGCGCCTGCGCGGTGCAGATGTTGGACGTGGCCTTCTCACGGCGGATGTGCTGCTCACGG
>NZ_QMKP01000067.1 GCF_003287955.1 Arthrobacter sp. AQ5-06
CGCTTATCGCACTTGCCCGACGCCGCATCAACGTCATCTGGGCCATACTCCGCGACCACACCGAATACCGGGAGCCGGCCGCCGCCATTTGCGTCCAGGCTGCTTGACAACAGCATTGAGATTCCCAATGGCCTGGCACGGCGCGGTCCTCGATCTCGGGCGGGCGCTCGGAAATCATGACCATCGGGTCCACGAACCTGAGGGTGCGTTGCTCGCCGGTGCGGTGGGGTTTGCGGCGGGTCCGGCCGGTGCGCAGCGCTGCCTGTATCTCGCGTTTGAGGCCGCCTCTGGCCTGGACGTAGAGGGCTTGATAGATCGTCTCTGGGCTCACACGCATCTCCGGGTTGTCGGGGAACTCTTCGACCAGCGTGTAGCTGATCTGCTCCGGAGACCAGCGTAGGAGCAGCTTGTCCTTCACGTAGCCGCGCACGTCCGACTCGC
>NZ_QMKP01000006.1 GCF_003287955.1 Arthrobacter sp. AQ5-06
TGCACCTACGAGATGCCTCTCGGATTGGCCAAACGGAGTTCTAGACAAACCCCATTTTTCCCGATCCGACAGGCATTCTCCGTTTAAACCGCCGCTACACCCTCAACCCGACCGGTGGATCGAGGCTTAGGCTCCATGGGCGGCGGTGACTCCGGATACCCGGGCGCCTTCGCCATCATCTTGCCCGTGGCACTGGCCACCGTGTTCCTGGCCGCGCTCGTGATCGTGCTGGGTAAACCCAAAAAGGGCTGATCCGTTCTACGCAAAGTGCGCTGAAGCCATCGAAGCAGCAACCGAAGAATCAGATGCAGGAGCTACCGGCAAGCTGGTTGACTGAACGTGGTGTGGTTTATGAGTAGTCGGGTGCCCTGTTTGCGGAAATTGGGTCTGCCGGCTTGGTTGAGAAGAGGCGCGCATATGTTCGGCTCATTAAGAAGGGCTTTCGAAGTCTGCGGTGTGCCGCATCCTCGGCATCAGCCGAGAAAGAGGAAGCTGTTGGTACGGTTGCTTCGCGCTCATTGAAGGTTGGTCGCCGACGAGATGGCCATCAACACCGTTCTGGAAGCTGTCCCACGTACGTCGGTGGTCCCACGGCCCGGTCTGCGAGGTCTTCGTCGTTACCGAGATTAGCCCTGCCGGGAACGGCAGGGCTGGCCGTGACGTTCCTTACCAAGTAGGGCAGGGAACGCACCCCCTCGTTCGCCCGGACCGGCGCTTCCTGGTCACCGGCAATGCCTTACCACGGGCGCCATCGGCGCATGCTTCCGGCCAATTCGCCCATAAACTGGCTCAGGCCGAACCGGCCGCCGGCTTCATGGTGGAAATCTGAAACGCTCTGCCTTGGCCTGAACACTTCCAGTCCTGATTTCTGCGCTGCTGCTGGCAGGGTGCGGGAGTGGTTCGCCTGTCGCGGCACACCAACCGGTTCACCTTCGTTGGCTGCTTCGCCTAGCCCGGTCCCCACGACGCCTAAACCGACTCCGACGCCCACTCGGACATCGGTGGGCCTGAAGCATGCGGTCTCCTGCACCGTCAATCGGGAGTCCCGGACCACTGTCACCGACTATAAGGCAGCCTGGGCGACACCGTTCGACCTCTGTACGCTTGCCGTTCGCCCGATCCAAGTCCGGGACATTGTCGGCGGAGGCGCTTCCCTCCAAGTTTGTCCGCTTGGAGTCATCCGGCAGAAGGTGAGGGCAGCGGCGATTTACTTGGCCTGACCTGCGCTGACTTCGCCTTCAAATTAGTGTCGGCTGTGGTGGCGCACAGGGCATAAAGAAATTTGGCGGTGTCCGGAGATTTGCCGCCTGACGCCGTACCGGCGGCCTTTTCTACCGCGCTCGAGGTTCCGGTGCTGGTGCCGACCTTGTTTACACGAGAAAATGCCCTGATGGGCAAGGACGTAGTGCCAGGGACCCGGCAGTCGCAAAGGCCCCGGGTTGAGAAATGCTACTGGGAGGCCTCTCACGCTCAAGGCAACATCATCCCAACACTTCATCAATGTGGCGCCCCAATTCACCATCACTATCCCGGCCAGCGCTGCGGGGTTAATAGTGAACGTCTGCGGGTTCCGTTGGAGCAGCGGATAGCCGTTGCGCCTAAGTCGCGTAACCACGAACAGCCCTGCACATCGGGTTCCGCCAGCGGCGCACATGTAATCTGACATCGAAGCCACTACTAATGGGGGAACAATGACCGAGAACATTCCGGCGGTGCCACCGGCACCGCAGCCTCAGAGCTATCCGTCACATGGGCCTTCCGGTCCCGTCCCGGGCAACGAGCCGCCGTACGGGCCGCCGCAGCCTTATGGGCAGCGGGCAACTCAGGCGTCGAGCCAGCAGGCCCCTCCGGCCTACGGGCAGCAGCCGTACCAGCAGTCTCAGTACGCGCCCTACCCGCCACAGCAGTACACACCTATGCCGTACCAGGGATTGCCGAAGGCCAAGTCTTCCGGTTTCCGGATCGCAGCGGGCATCATCGGCATCGTTCTGGGCACCTGGGTCCTTGTCCCTGCCATCGCAGGTTTCAGCAGCTCCGACGGGACGGTCTTCATAGCCTTCCTGATTCTTCTGTCGGGCTTGGGAAACATCACCGCCGGGATCCTCCTGTTGGCCAACCAGCGCAGCCGGACCAAATGGGCGCCAGTGACATTGCTGAGCACTGTCGGATTTGTCCTCCTGCTGAGCTTCATCGGGCTGGCGGTTGACTACTACGGCGGAGCCCTGCTGACGACCGTTCTGATCCTGGCCCTCCCGATCTGCATCCTCTTGGGTCTTGGGCTGTCTCGAGAGAAGCGCGGGGCCTGACGTTCCGGGCCTGAAGAAGGCCCCGCCCGCTGGGCGGGGCCATCCTGTTGCAGCTAACAGCCGTATGCAAACGATGGATGTTCATCCAGGGCGATCCACACCGATGCCGATCCGTCCGCCGACTGACAATTGTTTGGGGAATAGCGATGAATCGCCTAGCCGCGTTGTTTCTCCGTCACCGGAAGGCTCGGGGCCGCTGTCCTTGATGCGCTGGCAGCGAATCGGTGGCTGCGAGCACCCGCCCGACAGTCGTCTTGGATATGCCGAGGCGCTGCGCGATGGCGCGCTGGCTGAGCCTCTGCTCTGCCAACTCAAGGACCTTTGCCGGGTCCACTTCCGCACGCATTTTCGGGGTGGTTTCTGGGTGGTCTTTTAGTTGGTCCATCCCTGGTCCATTTGCTGGTCCACCCAGTGGTCCTTTTTGTGGTCCACCCGAGGTGGTCCACTGGTCCTTTGGGTGATTTATCTGGTCCGCGCGGACCACCTGATCCCTTGCCCGCTTCCGTCGCTGGGCCACCGATCCGTGCGCCGGCGCCACCACCAGGTTCACTGTCGTCTCAGTCGCGAAGAAAAGGCTGATCGGCATGATGGCAGCCACGAAGGCCCCGACGATCACTGTCGAATCGAGGACTGCCGGCACCCCCTCAGGCGCCAGAACATGGGCGCCGTTGGCGAGGACTGAGACGAGCGTGAAGAAGCCGACAGCTATCCACGAAAGGGTCGTCGAATCGCCTCGGGCCCTTTGAACACTGGCCGCAACGGCATAAACGAGGATCGTGGAATCGACGACGATCGGCACCAGCCAGCGCAGATGTTCAGGGATCCCCGCCCACGACGCAGCCTGCATCAGGCCAAAGAATGAGAGGGTGAAGCTCGCCGCGGCCAGGACACCGACCAAAGTCAGTGACAGCATCACCATCGTCCGGCTATCTGGCTCGATACGTGAAGTCATTCGTTCGCTTCCTCCCTCGACGGTGGTCCACGTGGACCGCTCGAAATGCCAGTCTAGGATCGGTCCACGACAATTTGACCTGCGGCAATGGACCACTACGGACCACCGCATGGACCACTAAAGGACCACCTATGTTCCCGGGTGGACCAGCAGGGAAAAGAAGGCCCGTCGCCCGCGCTCATGAGCGCCATGAGTAACGTCAGAACAGGCCACCGGCGCTGAGCCCGAGCTTCCTTTCCATGAGCTAATTAGCCAGGAGTAGAGGCAGTGGGATTTTTCTTAATTGCGGTCGGCGTCAAGGGCACTGATGGTCCTCCGGGGCGGTCAACCGTTCGCCGAGTAATCTAGCGAAGCTCCTCTTGGGCATTTCGCCACTGCATCTGGGCCGCAGCGGCCACCTAAACAGGAATGATGGCCGGGTACATCTGGGGATCGCAGAGAGGCCCCGGAGCGACGACCGTTCCGAGGCCTCTTTTGTGTCTGATTCCCGTCTAGCCGCGGAGGGCTGCCACAGCCTTGGCTGCGGCCTGGATGCTCTCCCAGCCCCGCCGGCCGGCGACCGCCGTGCGCCGATCGAGGGCGGCGCCCTTGTTCTGCAGGATGGCCACCAGGGTCGCGTTGACGACGTCCTCGCGGAGCTCGCCCAGCCAGGGCCCGCGGATGGTCGGCATCACCGGGACGCGCGCCCTGATGGTCACGACGTGCCCGCCGGCGAGGGCCGCCACGAAGCAGAGGGCTCCGACAATGAGGAGCTTCACGATGTTGTCTTGGTCAGTGACCACGATGTAGGCCGGGAGAGTGATCAGCGCAGCCATCAACCCCAGCCGCATGATGAGTATCTGCAGGGCGTTGCCGGAGGCTTTGCGACGCTTCACCACCTCGGACAGTTGTTTGTCACGGACAGCCTGGGCCTTCATCCGCCATTGCCGCTGCGAGCCCAGATGCAGCTTCACCAGCGCACGGGCGGCGGCCAGCTCCTCCGGGTTCTCTTTCCGCAGGGCGGCAAGGGCAGGGTCGGGCGCATCCGCCCAGGCACTGCCCAGGCGGCGGTCGATGGCCGCTGCCATGTCATCCAGTCCCAGACGTGCGGCGCCTTCGGCTGCTTCCTCGACGCGGATGCCTGCGGCCGGTGCCGGCTGGTCAGCAGGTGGTGTTGCCTCGGTCCGGTGCCCGTAGCGTGGCGAGCCGTCGGCGAGATGGTATTCGTTGCTCATGATTCCCCCAATGTGGTGGCCAGCAGTGCTTCTTCGTTGATGCACTCATGGCCGGGCGGCGTGTTCTGCCTGCCAGAGACCATTGTGCGGTATAACGGCCCGAGTGACGTGAGCCACCGGGTTCGTTACGTCCGTGCAGGATCGGCGTGGTTGGTGCGCAGCTCCTGCGCCATAGAGGCGACGTATCGGGTGTGGTTCCAGCCGCGGGTCAGTGCAGCCGAGGTGGCGATGTCGACCGGGACGTCCTTGGACCGGAGAACGGCCAGGAACGTCGCGCTCACCACGTCGTCCCAGAGCACGGCAGCCTCGTCCCGGAAAATCCTCACTGGCAGACCCCTTGGATCGAACTTCCGGCTCAGCTTTCGCTGCAGCCTGTTCATCACGACCAGCACACCCACGATGACCACCAAGGAGGGCACGGGAGGTACGTCAAGGAATCCCAGCCCGACGACGATGGTCAGGAACGCGATACTGAGTCCGAGGGACCCGAACAGGCCGCCAATGTGGGCCAGCATCGTACCGGCTTTGTCGGCTTCCTCGATCGTTGATTCGTCGTACGCTTTGCGGGCTCCCCGCATCCAGATGGCGGGTGAATCCAGACGGTTGGCCGCCATCTTTTCGGCCTCGCTGAACTCTTCCGGGTGGGCTTGGCGAAGGGCGGCCACCACGTCGGCGTCGCCGGTGAAGCGGCGAAGAGCGTGTCGGTACTGCAACGCCATCTTCAGTTCGGCGGCGTCGAGCGTGGCTGCCGCCTCGGCGGTTTGCTCAACCGTGGCTGGAACGCGGGTGGGTGCCTCAGCCACGGCGGTCAGGCCGGTGGTCCGGATCCCGTAGCGTGGCGAGCCGTCCTCCAACATTTACTCGGGGTTGTTTCGGATCATGCGGCAATCCCTTCTGTCCTGTGCCGGGCGGCGAGCTGTTCGGCTTCCTTCGTGGTCGCCGGGCTGTACCCGGTGAGGGCGTTGCCGGTCAGGCCGATGAGGATGCCCCGGTCGGTGCCGCCCACTGTGAGGTGGCGGTGGATTGCTTCCAGGCCCCGGGTATGGCGGCGCAGCTCATCAGCGAATCGGCCGTCGGACGCGGACGTGGTTTCGCGCAGGGCGCTGCCGGCCAGACGGAGCATAAATTCGTTATCGGTACCGCCGGCGAGCAGATGATCTCTGATGCCGTTCAGAGCACGGGCCTGCAGATGCAGTCGGGCGTTCTGGCGGGCCGCCGGGACTTGCCCGGGGGAGGGGACAGCTGTCAGGGTGCTCATGATTCGTCCTCAGCTTCTTCGTCAGGGTTGTAGGGGCCGGCGGACAGGATCAGCTGCGGCCAGGTCGGATCCAAGTCGATGCCGTCCAGGGAAACCGTTGTGGTGACCCCGCTGGCACGGGCGGTCTCGCTGGCTTCTTCAAGACGGGCCGCCAGGAGATCCTCGTTGACACGGATCATGGCGAGGAAAGGTTCCGCATCCGTCGCGGTCTGGTCTTCGCTGCTGTACTCGATGGCGAAGGTGACCTTTTCGCGGAATTCTTCGAAGTTGGCGCTCATGGCCACGTTCATTCCATCGAAGGCGAAAGGGGTGATCTTGGAGACGATGTCGTAGACGCCGCCGGCGGTGATTTCCGGTGCCGACGCTACCGAGAGGTCGCTTGTCATGGGCTGCTTCCAGAGGTGCTGAGGGATACTTCTCACCGGCTATGTGTGCGGCAACCCCCGCGCGGGTCTTCAGGGATCGGACTGCGCAAACATAAACGCCGCCTGAGAGAGGCGGTGTTATGGTGACCTCGGCGCGAAGACGCGTCCCGTACTTTTCATGGGGGAACCTTGAGTAACGACCCGAACATCCCGCCGCATCAGCCTGAACCGCAGCCGGGACAGACTCCGCCGCCCTACCAGGGTCAAGGGCAGCCCTACCCGCCGCAGTATTCTCACCCTCAGCCAGGACAGTTCCATCAGCCGAACCCGGGCCAGCCGTACCCTCCGCAGTACCAGCAGGGGCCGGGACCGCAGCAGGCAAAGGGTCGCTGGGGTGTCTCGTTCTGGATCGTCGGTGGCCTTCTGGCCCTCCTAGTACTGATCAACGCAGCTAACGGTCATGGCGAGTCCATCCTGATTTTTCTCGGCATCGCGGCTGCCCTCACCGGCCTCTACGCACTGATCTTCAAAAAGCGGTCCTGGGCAGGACTGCCGGGCCGGAACGCGGCGATAGCTGTAGCCATCGCCGGCGGCGCCTCGCTTCTCATCGGTGGGGTCGCCGCTGGCGTCAGCGCTGGACGGGACGATACTCCCGAGACCGTGACCAGCGCGACGCTCGAGGCCGACGCTGCCGCCAGGCTCAAAACCCGCGAAGACGCACTGGTGAAGGCCGAGTCTGACTCTGCATCGAAACTTGCCGCAAGGGAGGCCGCGGTTGTGAAGGCTGAAGGCGCTGTGAAAGCACGCGAAACTGCAGTCGGCGGGGCCGAGACGGCGGCTGCGGCAAACATTATCAAAGAAGGAACCTGGACGGTCGGCCGGGACATCGCACCGGGCACCTACCGGACAACCAAAGAACTGACGACGAGTTGCTACTGGGCTATTACGGTGACGGGTTCCAACGGCAGCGACATCATCGAAAACGACAACGTCAAGGGTGGCTTCCCACAAGTGATCCTCAGCGAGGGGCAGACCTTCGAGTCATCACGCTGCGGAACCTGGAACAAGCAGTAGCTTCTGGCGGGGGTCATGCTTTGCCGCACACAAGCAGAGCATGATCACCATCCATCCGATCAGCTAACAGGCATTCCGGTCGGCGTCGCCTAGTCTCTTTGAGAGGTTATACTGCCCACCGAGGCGGACTCTGATAACTGAGGAATCCACGAACTTACGAAGGATGAATCGAGGGGTTTCCTGGCCTTTTGCCCATGGCAGGACAGTGCCACTCCCTGAGGTCAAACCGCCGGTGGCCGCATCGAAGCATTCCTTGGACATACCGTCGTTTGGCGGCGGAGTGGCATTCGGCTTGGGTACCTCAGCCTTGGGGCCGTTGACGGACTTGACATCGCCACGTGCCGTCTTATTCTCCGTCCTCGTGGGGAACACTTTCATTACGGCATCATCGAGTAGGACAGGGCTGAGCAGCCTGCGGCCAACACCGTCAAAAGTGTCAGGAGAGCGGCAGCCGAATTGGATCGGCGAAGTCTTGTGATCATGGATTACCGCAAAAGTTAGGCCGGCCAGCCCGGCACCCTGACTGATGTTAGCGTCCTGCTGAGGCTGACATCCGTGCCGTGGCCGAACGGGCCCCGGTCCTGCTCGGCGGCAGCCTCTCCCGGAGGAGCTGAGCACAGTAAAGGATCTGTACGAGAAGACGCCCCTTGATGTCGCTATACAACCACCGAAAACGCCGTCAGCGGCGCCTCGGGCGGCTAACCCCGGTCGAGTTTGAGACAATCAATACCGGCCTCAAAGCCGCCTAGCAACACTAAACCCCGAGAGTCAACGAATTCCGGGGCAGTCCCGTCCCGGCTTTGTAGCGCCTGAGCGTGTATCCGTTAACACCGGTCCGCAGCGCAATATGGTCCTCGATCATACGAGTAACCGTATAGATGCCCTTGAAGTGATCCCTGGCGCTGTTCAGCGCCGCGCCCACGTCGTTGGCGTGAGCTTTCAAAACCGTCACAAGGAAGTTTGCATCCTGCGCCGAGTCCACCCTTTGAGTGATCTGGTCCTTAGACTCGGGATCCACCCACCTGACGTAGTGAGCGACCGTACCATCTTTGCGTTTTCTTGAATCTCTGTAAGCCACAAAATCACTATGCGTCGATCCCCCTCGCGGGTGTCGCATTTCGACACCCGCGTGAGTGAAAACGGCCCTCGCGTGAGTGAAGACAGAAAAAAACCCCTAGAATCCTTGGATTCTAGGGGTTTTCCCATTTGTGCGCGGAGGGGGACTTGAACCCCCACCCCCTTTCGAGGACTAGCACCTCAAGCTAGCGCGTCTGCCATTCCGCCACCCGCGCAGGTGGTATTTCGGACAACGTCTACGCCTTTCAGCGTTTCGCTTTTCTCCGAAGCAGCGAGAAAAACTCTAACACGAACTTTCCGGAAACATGGAATCGGGACGGATGGGTAGGCTGAAGGCACACGAGATCGCAGGTTGTTTGCAGCCTTCCCACTGCCCAAGGAGTTTCTATGTCTGACATCCGTGCCGAGGATGAAGTTGTCCGGATCTGCCAGGAACTCATCCGGATAGATACCTCGAACTACGGTGACGGTTCGGGGCCGGGGGAGCGGGTGGCCGCTGAATACACAGCCGGGCTGATCGAGGAAGTAGGCCTCTCGGCCGAGATCTTCGAGTCGGCACCCGGCCGGGCAAGTGTTGTCACCCGGATGGCCGGTGAAGATCCGTCCGCCAGCGCGTTGGTGGTGCACGGGCACCTTGATGTTGTTCCCGCCCTGCGTGAACAGTGGTCGGTGGATCCTTTTGGTGCTGAACTCAAGGATGGACTCATCTGGGGCCGCGGAGCCGTGGACATGAAGGACATGGACGCCATGATCCTTGCCGTGATGCGGGATTTGGCCAGATCCGGGCGCAGGCCCAAGCGCGACATTATCTTTGCCTTCTTCGCCGACGAGGAAGCCGGTGGTGAGTACGGTGCCCGCTACGCGGTCGACAAGCGGCCCGAGCTCTTCGAAGGCGCAACCGAAGCCATCTCCGAGGTAGGCGGCTTCTCGGCAACCATCGGCGGGCAGCGTGCGTACCTCCTCCAGACGGCCGAGAAGGGCATCTCCTGGCTCCGCCTGGTGGCGCACGGCCGGGCCGGCCACGGCTCCCAGATCAATACGGACAACGCCGTCACCCGGCTGGCTGCTGCGGTAACCCGGATCGGCGAATATAAGTGGCCAATTGAGCTGACGCCCACCACGCGGCAGTTCCTGGACGGCGTGACCGAACTCACAGGGGTGGAATTCGATCCGGACAATCCGGACCGCCTGCTGGACCAGCTCGGCACCGTGGCGCGCTTTGTGGGGGCAACCCTGCAGAACACCACCAACCCCACGCTGCTCAAGGGCGGCTACAAGCACAACGTCATCCCGGAATCGGCTGAGGCCCTGGTGGACTGCCGGACGCTCCCAGGCCAGCAGGACCACGTGCTGGAGGTTGTGCGGGAGCTTGCCGGTTCCGGTGTCGAAGTCAGCTACGTGCACAGCGACGTCTCGCTCGAGGTCCCGTTCGCCGGAAACCTGGTGGATTCCATGATTGACGCCCTGCACACCGAGGACCCTGGGGCGAAAGTACTTCCCTATACGCTCTCCGGCGGCACGGATAACAAATCACTGAGCCGGCTGGGTATCACCGGCTACGGCTTCGCTCCCCTCCAGCTGCCCGACGATCTCGATTTCACCGGGATGTTCCACGGCGTGGACGAGCGGGTCCCGGTGGACTCGCTGAAGTTCGGCGCCCGGGTGCTCAACACGCTCCTCACGAATTACTGAGCCGGCCCGGACATGACTCCCGAGGAAGTCCTGCCGGAGCCGTTGCTCGAGGCCATCCGCGGCCGTGCCGCGGGCTATGACCGGGACAACAGCTTCTTCTTTGAGGACCTTGCGGAGCTGTCCGCCGCCGGATACCTCAAGCTCTTTGTGCCGGCGTCCGACGGCGGCCTGGGGCTTGGGCTCGAGGCGGCAGCGCAGTGCCAGCGGCGGCTGGCAACGGCGGCCCCGGCCACCGCCCTGGCCATCAACATGCATCTGGTCTGGACCGGCGTCGCCCACGTCCTGGCCGCAAGGGGGGACCATTCCCTTGACTTCGTCCTGCAGGAGACTGCCCACGGCGAGATCTTTGCCTTCGGCAATTCCGAAGCCGGCAACGATTCGGTCCTCTTCGATTCAAAAACGGCAGCCGTCCCCCTGCCGGGCGGAGCGTACAGCTTCACGGGTACCAAGATCTTCACGAGTCTTTCGCCCGCCTGGACCCGGCTGGGAATCTTCGGCAAGGACGGCCAGGCCAGAGGAGGCGAAGGGGAGTTGGTGCACGGCTTCATCATCCGGGAGGCCGCGGGCTACTCCATCCTGGATGACTGGAACACCCTGGGCATGCGGGCCAGCCAGTCAAGCACCACCGTGCTGGACGGCGTCGAGGTCCCGCCGGAGCGGATCTTCCGCAAACTCCCGGTGGGACCCAACGCCGATCCGCTCATTTTCGCCATTTTCGCTTGCTTCGAGTCGTTGCTGGCTGCCGTGTACACCGGCATCGGAGAGCGTGCCCTGAACCTCGGTGTTGAGGCTGTCAAGCGCCGGACGTCGTTCAAGAATGCCGGCCGAAGCTATGCGCAGGATCCGGACATCCGCTGGAAGATCGCGGAAGCCGCCATGGCCATGGATATCCTCTACCCCCAGCTGCTGACCGTAACCCGCGATGTCGATGCGCTCGTTGAGCACGGGCCGCAGTGGTTTCCCAAACTTGTGGGGCTGAAGGTTAACGCAACTGAAACGGCCCGCCGCGTTGTGGACCTGGCCATCAGGGTCAGTGGCGGGTCCAGCTACTTTCGTGGGTCGGAACTTGAACGCCTGTACCGGGATGTGCTGGCGGGGATGTTCCACCCGTCTGACGATGAGTCGGCGCACAACACCGTGGCGAACGCATGGCTGGGTCCGTTCGAGGCCTGAACGGGCCGCTGGCCGGTGAATCCCTATACGGTCCGCTGGACCTGCATGACCCGGCGGCGGAGCCAGAAGCGCCTGCCGCCGCCCAAATACAGCTTGCTGCGTTCCAGCTCCCACTTGCCGTACTCGGAGTGCTCCACGAGCCGGCGCCTGGCGTCGGGCAGTGAATCGTCAGGGCTGACCGTCAGAACGAGGTACTCGTACTGCCTCAGAATGTCCCGTTCCCGCTGGACCGAGCTGGTGAGAAAATGTTCCTTCATTGCTCTCCATTTTCGTCCTTTTCCGGCTAACGTGAAGTCATGAGCATCGATCCGCGTGTCGCGCTTCAGTCCTTGACAACCGCCTTGGAAGAACACCTTATAGCAGCATCCAACCGGCGTGGCGATGGCGATCCCGCGGTGGAAGCGGCTTTTTTTGCGGTCGCGGATGCGTTCGAGGTTTATGAAGACGCACTCTACGAGGCTTACAGCGAAGTTACACCCCTTCAGGTCTTCGATGATGAAGAAGATGACGACGATGAAGCCAGCATCGACGACGACGAAGACTTGGAAATCCTCAAGGACTGAGAACTCCACGCCACCAGCGCCGGGCAACGCCCTAACGCGGCGGCCCTGAACGGCGTGTCAGCCGGGCAGGGAAACGTCCTCAAGCGCGCCGGCAATTTCAGGCGGCAGCCGGGTCAGTTGGGCGGCCATGATTTCTTTAGCCTGTGCCGGAGTCCTGGGCCCGATGATGGCCGTGGCCACGCCGTGCTGGGACAAAAGCCAGCTCAGCGAAACGTCCAGCGGTGTGCGGCCCAGACCCTTGGCAGCCATCGACACGGCTTCCACAACGCTGGACGGCTGCGCCGCCAGGTACGGCTCTAGGTAGGGTGCGGAGTCTGTTCTTGCCGCCCGGGAATCGGCCGGGATGGCGCCACGGTACTTGCCGGTCAGGACGCCGCGTCCCAACGGCGCCCAGGCCATCAGCCCCAGACCGGCATCTTCGACGGCGGGAACCAGTTCCGCTTCAGCTTTTCGCTGCAGCAGTGAATATTCAGCCTGCGCGGCTACGAGCGGAAACCCGGCCACTGCCGCGGCTTTGGCGCTTTGCCACCCGTTGAAGTTGGAGATGCCCGCATAACGGGCGCGGCCGCTCCGGAGCGCGAATTCAAGCGCAGACAGGGTCTCGTCCAGCGGGACATTGCCGTCCCATGCCTGGGCAAACCAGATATCCACGTAGTCAGTCCCCAGTCTCGCCAGGCTGGCGTCCAGGCCGGAGAGCATCGCATTGCGCGACGTGTCCACCGTGCGCCGGCCGTCCGACGTCGACATCCCCGCTTTGGTGGAAATGCAGACTTCAGTGCGGGAGACAACGTCACCCAGGAGGGACCCGATCATCGCCTCTGCGCGGCCGTCGGCGTATGACGCCGCGGTATCTATGAGTTTTCCGCCACCATCGATAAATGTCCGCAATATTTCCGAGGCGTCCTGTTCGTCGGTATCGCTGGACCAGGACATGGTGCCGAGGGAAAGGGCGGAGACTCGCAATCCACTGTTGCCGACGTAACGCTGCTGCATAGCTGCAAGCTTACGGGGAATCATCAGGGTCAATGACGTAGGGTCTTAGCGTGAACTGGTTTGAGGCGGCCCTGCTGGGCCTAGTGCAGGGACTGACCGAATTTCTACCGATTTCATCGAGCGCGCACCTGCGGATTGTGGGGCAGTTCCTTCCCAACGCAGCCGATCCCGGGGCCGCGTTTACCGCCATCACGCAGCTTGGTACCGAAACGGCGGTGGTGATCTATTTCTGGCGCGACATCGTGCGGATCGTCAGGGCATGGGCGGGATCGCTGACCGGAAAGGTCTCCCGGCAGGACCCGGATGCCCGCATGGGCTGGCTGGTGATCCTGGGCAGCCTCCCCATCATCGTGCTGGGCCTGCTGTTCCAGGACCAGATTGAGTCGGTGCTGAGGAGCCTTTGGCTCGTGGCGACGATGCTGATTGTTTTTGGTCTCATCCTGGCGGTGGCTGACGCTGTAGGAAAGCAGGAGCGTGATCTGTCCGGGCTGACGTACAAGCACGGAATCCTGTATGGCTTTGCGCAGGCGCTGGCTCTTATTCCTGGGGTTTCGCGATCCGGCGGCACCATCACCGCGGGCCTCTTTATGGGCTACACACGCGAAGCCGCCGCGCGGTATTCGTTCCTGCTGGCTATCCCGGCGGTCTTCGGCAGCGGCCTTTACCAGCTGTACAAGGTGGTCTCCAAGGATGGCATCACCGGCCCTTACGGTCTTCCGGAGACGGCGCTGGCCACCGTCATCGCCCTTGTGGTGGGTTACATGATCATCGGTTGGTTCCTCAAGTTCATTTCCACCCGAAGCTACCGGCTCTTCGTCTGGTACCGGATCTTCCTGGGCCTGGCCCTGTATCTTTTGCTCGGTTTCAATGTCATCAGCGCCTAGCCGTAGGCTTAGGCTGTGAAATCCTGGACCTCCCGCCCTGTCCCTGCGCTGCCCGGCGCCATGCCTGCCATCCGGCTGTTCGACACCGCAAAGGGGAGTGAGGTCACGCTCCGGGCCGGGGGAGAGCAATCCATGTACGTCTGCGGGATAACTCCCTATGACGCGACGCACATGGGCCATGCGGCCAGCTATGTAGCGTTTGACCTCCTGAACAGGGCCTGGCGTGACGCCGGCCAGCAGGTTTCCTACGTCCAAAACGTCACCGACGTAGACGACCCCCTGCTGGAGCGCGCGACTGCCACCGGTGTGGACTGGCGCGACCTGGCCGCGAGCCAGATTGAACTCTTCCAGACCGACATG
Organism: Arthrobacter sp. AQ5-06; assembly: GCF_003287955.1. Lineage (GTDB taxonomy): Bacteria > Actinomycetota > Actinomycetes > Actinomycetales > Micrococcaceae > Arthrobacter. The sequence goes on from NZ_QMKP01000006.1 coordinate 13,912, forward strand.
GAGGCACTGAACGTCCTCTCGCCGGACCACTACGTGGGTGCCGTCGAGTCAGTTGACATCATTGTTCCGGCCATCGAACGGCTGGTCCGCGTGGGCCTGGCCTATCGCGTGCCGGGAACGGCAGGGGAGCCCGACGGCGACGTCTACTACGACGTCGAAGCTGCCGGAAAGCAGACGGTCGCCCCTGACGCCTGGACCCTGGGCTCCATCTCCCGCCTCGGTGAAGCCGAAATGCTTGAACTGTTCGCCGAGCGCGGTGGCGACCCAGGCCGGGCCGGCAAGCGGCAGGCGCTGGACCCCCTGCTCTGGCGGGTTGCCCGCGACGGCGAGCCCAGCTGGCCGGGCGGCGAGCTGGGCCAGGGCAGGCCTGGCTGGCACATCGAGTGCACGGTCATCGCGCAGCGCTACCTGCCGGCTCCCTTCACTGTCCAGGGCGGCGGCTCAGACCTCATCTTCCCCCATCACGAGATGGGCGCCGGTCACGCATATTCCCTCGCCGAAGTGCCGCTGGCCCACCACTATGCCCATGCCGGCATGGTGGGCCTGGACGGCGAAAAGATGAGCAAGTCCAAGGGCAACCTGGTCCTGGTGTCGAAACTTCGGGCCGCGGGTGAAGATCCAGCAGCCATCCGCCTGGCCATCCTGGCCCACCACTACCGTTCAGACTGGTCCTGGACCGCGGACGGGTTTGCGGCTGCGAAGGACCGGCTGGCTGCGTGGCGCCGCGCACTCGCCACTGCGCCTGAAGGATCGGCGTCCGGCCTGATCGCGGAAATGCGGTCCGCCCTTGCAGCTGACCTGAACGCCCCGGCCGCACTGGAAGCCGTTGACCGCTGGGCCACATCGGCAGACGCCGCGGCGGCAGCGGGCTGCCAGTATGATCAGGCGCTGGTCAGTGACACGCTGGACGCCTTGCTCGGCGTCGTGCTTTAGGGTTTGTCCCGGCCACGACGCTTGAGGTAGCGCTCGAACTCCCGTGCGATGGATTCACCGCTCGCCTCCGGGAGGTCGGCGGTGTCCTTTGCCTCTTCCAGTTGCCGGACGTAAGCGGCGATCTCCGGGTCCTCGGTAGCCAACTCATCGACGCCGCGCTCCCACGCGGCGGCCTCTTCCGCCAGTTCGTGGGTGTCCAGCGGGACCTGGATCAGCTCCTCGACCCGGTGGAGGAGAGCCAGCTGCGCCTTGGGTGACGGGGCTTGGGCCACGTAATGCGGGACTGCGGCCCAGAGGGAAACAGTGGGAAGGCCTGCCAGGAGGGACACTTCGGAGAGTACTCCTACGATGCCGACGGGACCTTCATACTGGGAGGCTTCAAGGTTGAGGCGCTCCCGCAACACGGCGTCGTCCGAGGATGTGCTGACCGGAATCGGTCTGCTGTGCGGAATGTCTGCCAGAAGGGCCCCCACCAGGACCACGTAGTCCACCTTCAGCGCTTCTGCGTGGACCAGCAGCTCCGCCGTATAGGCCCGCCACTTGTACGACGGCTCAATGCCCTGGACGAAAATGACGTCCACATTCGAATCCGGCGCACTGGCCTTGTAGATCCGCGTGGATGGCCACTTGATCTTGCGTTCACCCGAGGCGTTCCTGCGGACCGTGGGACGGGTGAACTGGAAATCGTAGTATTCGTCGGCGTCAATGGACGCGACCTTCTTGCCGCCCCAAATCCTGTTCAGATAGCGCAACGAGTCACTGGCGGCTTCGCCGGCATCGTTCCAGCCTTCAAATGCGGCCAGCATCACAGTAATGCGCTCCCCGTCCGCCACTGGCAGCAGGAACTGCTCCGTTTCAGGTGCGGCACCCGGTTCCGTGGTGTCTCCGTCGAAGCTATTCATCCCATTACCCTACGTCCAAGAACCGGCGGGACGCATCGAATGAAGGGCCAAAAGGCGCGCCGGGGCTCATGGTCGCCCGAACGCAACGCTGATATTCGCCGAGGGCGTACCGCACGGCCTGCGTTCAGGTGCGCCCCGTAGACTGAATCCATGCGATCCTCACCCCCCGTGTCCCCGCTCAAAGCCGTTCTTTGGGATATGGACGGCACCATTGTGGACACGGAACGCTATTGGATTGCCGCAGAGCACGCCCTCGTGGAAGCCCATGGCGGCACCTGGTCGCACGGGCAGGCCATGCAGCTCGTGGGACAGTCACTGACATATTCGGCCGGAATCCTGCAAGCGGCCGGCGTCAGGCTGGAGCGCCGGGAGATCATCGACACCCTGACCGCTGAGGTCATCAGCAGCGTCCAGCGCGCTGTTCCCTGGCGTCCCGGGGCGAGGGAACTGCTGGATGACCTGCACCGCGCCGGTGTGCGGTGTGCGCTGGTGACCATGTCAGAGGAACCGTTGGCCCGCGAAATTGTGGAAAGCCTGCCCAAGCCCTACTTCGAATTCCTGGTCACGGGGGACACCGTCGCCCAGGGCAAGCCGCACCCGGAAGCGTACCTGAAGGCAGTGGAGCTGCTTCAGGAGGCGGACCCGGACCTGACCGTAGAACACTGCGTCGCACTGGAGGATTCGGCACCGGGAGTGGCCTCGGCTGTGGCATCCGGCGTCGCCACGGTGGCCATTCCGCACATTGTCCCGATCCCAGAAGATCCCAGGCACACCATCTGGGAATCCCTGGCCGGCCGCACAGTGTCCGAACTGGAGGCCATCGCAGCGGGGAGCCTGGCCGCTGCGGCGACTGGACCTGCGACGCCCGTGTCGGGGAGCCCGTTATGAGTTCCGCGCCGGCCCCCGCCCGCCGCGAAGGAATACCGCTCGGCCGGATCGCCGGAATTCCGGTCATTCTGGCGTACTCGTGGTTTGTGATCGCCGCCTTTACCGTCATTGTCTACGGGCCCCTGCTGTTGGAGCAGAATCCGGCACTGGGCACCTCCGCGTACTACATGGCGTTCGCGTACGCCTTGCTGCTCCTGATCTCCGTCCTGGTCCACGAACTGGCCCACGCCCTCACGGCCAAGATCTACGGCTGGCCCACGCAGAAGATCGTGTTGAATCTCTGGGGCGGCCACACCCAGTTTGAGAATTTCACGGCGACGCCGGCGCGCTCGGTCATCGTGGCCCTGGCAGGCCCGGCGGCCAACCTGGTCCTCGCCGGCTGTGCCTGGGTGGTCCTCACTACCACCAGCATGGGCACCGTGGCCGAGATCCTCACGAACATCTTTATGTGGGCCAACTTCGTCATCGGCATCTTCAATGTCCTGCCCGGACTCCCGCTGGACGGCGGCAGGATCGTGGAATCGGCCGTGTGGAAAGCAACCGGGAGCCAGGCCAAAGGCACCGTCGCCGCCGGCTGGGCGGGCCGAGTCATCGTGGTGGCGCTGGGCTTGTGGTTCGTTGCCCGGCCGCTGCTGGCCGGTGAGACACCTGACTTCAGCCTTCTGATGATCACTATCCTCGTCGGCGGCTTCCTCTGGATGGGTGCCAGTACGTCAATCCAGCAGGGAACACTGCGCGGAAGGATGCACCTGGTCAGCGCCGCTGCCCTGGCGGCTCCCGCCGTCGGAATTCCAGCCACCGCCACCGTGGCGGACATCCGCAGGCTGTCACCGGACGGCTCACGGGCCGTTGTGGTCTGCGGGCCGGAGGGACGCCCGCAGGGTATTGTGGACGCCAGGGCCCTCGCCGCCGTTCCTGACGACGCCGCCGGTTCCACGCCTGCCACGGCAGTGTCCTATGCTCTCGCGGCGGGAGCCTATGTGCCTGAGTCGTCTCAGGGGCAGGAGTTGATCCAGTACCTTTCCCAGCTTGACGGTCACGAATATGCAGTGGTGGACCCTCATGGATCGGTGACCGGCCTTCTCGCGCAGAACGCAGTGGTGGCCGCCATCACCGGCAAGGCTGACCGGTCAAATAGGCATCCGCAGGGTCAAAGCCGGTAGAGTTACGTGCCGGCCGTGCATTGCCGCCGCATGGCCGCCCGGAGGCCTCAGCCGCACCGGACGGACCTATTTCGATGCGTGGCCCCACAGTTTTACAGGAGCGAGGAAAATCCATGAGCAGCGAATCTGTCGCCGAAGCCGCAGCACCATCCACCACCGGTGTTGCCGCCAATGGCACCCAGCCGGTGGGAGCCGCCCGCCGCCGCGGACCTTTCCGTGAAGGGGAACGGGTCCAGCTGACCGACGAGCGCGGCCGCATGAACACCATCACCCTCGAAAGCGGCGGCGCCTTCCACACGCACCGCGGCTTCCTGAACCACGACGAGATCATCGGAAAAGCTGACGGCTCAGTCGTCGTGAACAACGTCGGCCAGCAGTACCAGACGCTGCGCCCGCTCCTCTCGGATTTTGTCCTCTCCATGCCGCGTGGCGCCGCAGTGGTCTACCCGAAGGACGCCGGCCAGATCGTCACCATGGCTGATATCTTCCCCGGCGCCAGGGTTGTTGAGGCAGGCGTTGGCTCGGGAGCGCTGTCCATCTCGCTGCTCCGGGCCGTTGGCGACAACGGCTACCTGCACTCCTTCGAGCGCCGTGAGGAATTTGCGGACATTGCCCGGGGGAACGTGGAAACCATCTTTGGCGGCCCGCACCCGGCATGGAAGATTTCACTCGGCGACTTCCAGGAGGAAGTGGTCCGCAGCGAGGCGCCCGGGTCCGTGGACCGTGTAGTGCTGGACATGCTGGCACCCTGGGAATGCCTCGACGCCGTCGCCACCGTCCTCGCTCCCGGCGGCGTCTGGATCAACTACGTGGCCACGGTCACCCAGCTGTCCCGGACGGCGGAGGCCATCAGGGCTGACGGCCGCTTCACCGAGCCCGATGCCTGGGAGTCCATGGTCCGCGGCTGGCACCTCGAGGGCCTGGCCGTCCGTCCGGACCACCGCATGGTTGCCCACACCGGCTTCCTGCTGGTTACCCGCCGGCTTGCCGACGGCGTCACCGGCATCTCCGTCAAGCGCCGTCCCTCGAAGACTGGCTTCAACGAAGACGACGTCAACGCCTGGACACCCGGTGCCGTCGGCGAACGCCTGGTCTCCGACAAAAAGCTCCGCCGAGCCGCGCGCGATGCCATTGCCGGCACCAACGTCAAGGACGAACCGGAGATCACGAACTAGTCCACATTTCGGGAGTCTCCAGCAGTACCTGCCAACTTGGGGCTAAGGTCTTAAGAAGAAGAGCAGGAAGGGGCTGATGCACCATGGAGACGCCGAATCAGGACTCCGGACGTACACCGGCGGAGCAGTCGGCCGCCAACGAACTGTCGGCTGCGGACCGGCAGGCCAATGTCCTCCGCGACAAACTCAGGCACATTGACCGCCAGCTGGCAGCCGCCACGCAGAACAACGCGAAGCTTGTCAGCATGCTGGAAGCGGCCAAGGCCGAGATCCTGCGGCTGAAAAATGCCCTGGATCAGGAGGGCCAGCCCCCGTACAGCTTCGGCACCGTCCTGCAGCTCAATCCCAAGCGGCTGCCGTCAGCCGGCAGCAGTGGCCAGGCCGCCACCGAGGAATCGGTGGATATTTTCAACGCCGGCCGGAAGATGCGGGTGGGCATCAGCCCCCTGGTCAACATCAACCAGCTGGCGGTCGGCCAGGAAGTCCTCCTCAACGAGGCACTGCTTGTTGTTGCCGGCCTCGGCTATGAACGCGCCGGTGAACTCGCAACCCTCAAGGAACTGCTCGGAACGGACCGCGCACTGGTGGTGGGGCGGGCCGACGAGGAACGTGTCATCAGGCTCTCCGGAGCCCTGCTCACCGAAAAGCTCCGGGTGGGTGACGCGCTGTCCATCGACTCGCGGACCGGGTACGCCCTCGAAAAGGTGCCCCGCTCCGAAGTGGAGAACCTGGTCCTCGAAGAAGTCCCCGACATCACCTACGAAGACATCGGTGGCCTCGGTCCGCAGATCGAGCAGATCCGTGATGCTGTGGAACTGCCGTTCCTGCACCCGGACCTTTACCGCGAGCACGGACTCAAGGCACCGAAGGGCATTCTCCTGTACGGCCCGCCAGGGTGTGGCAAGACCCTGATCGCGAAGGCTGTTGCCAATTCGCTTGCCGCCCGCGCGGCGGAGCGGTCCGGCAATGTGGACCTGAAGAGCTATTTCCTCAACATTAAGGGTCCGGAGCTTCTGGACAAGTACGTGGGCGAGACAGAGCGCCACATCCGCCTGATCTTCTCCCGGGCCCGCGAGAAGGCCTCGGACGGCAGCCCCGTGGTGGTCTTCTTCGATGAAATGGATTCGCTGTTCCGTACACGCGGAACCGGGATCTCGTCCGACGTCGAGACCACCATCGTCCCGCAGCTGCTGAGTGAGATCGACGGCGTGGAGCGGCTGGACAACGTCATTGTGATCGGTGCATCCAACCGCGAGGACATGATCGACCCCGCCATCCTCCGTCCCGGCCGTCTTGATGTGAAAGTCAAGATCCAGCGCCCCGATGCCGAGGCCGCTGCGGACATCTTCAACAAATACATCACCACGGACCTGCCGTTCCACCAGTCCGACCTCGCCGAACATGACGGCGACGTCCAGGCCACGGTGGACGCCATGGTCCAGCGCACCGTCGAAGCCATGTACTCCACGGAAAAGTCCAACGAGTACCTGGAAGTCACCTACGCCAACGGCGATACGGAGATGCTCTACTTCAAGGACTTCAATTCAGGCGCCGTTGTCCAGAACGTCGTGGACCGTGCCAAGAAGTACGCCATCAAGGATCTCCTGACGCTGCACCAGAAGGGTCTCCGGATCGAGCACCTGCTGCGTGCCGTGGTGGATGAATTCCGCGAGCACGAGGACATGCCGAACACCACCAACCCGGACGACTGGGCCCGGATCTCAGGCAAGAAGGGGGAGCGGATCACCTACATCCGCACCATCGTGCAGGGCAAGGCAGGCCAGGAACCCGGCAAGTCCATCGAAACGATGCCGAACACGGGACAGTACCTGTGACGGCAGCGCCGGAACGCGCCGGCGGGGGAGCGCTCCCGGTCGGCGGGGCCATGCGCGTCATGGGAGCGGAAACGGAATACGGCATCCACGCCCCGTCGGCGCCCGGAGCCAACGCCACCATGATGTCCGCCCGCGTTGTCCAGGCGTATGCCCAGGTGACGCGGCAACGGGCAGCCGGAGGGGCAGAGACCCGGTGGGACTATACGGACGAGGAGCCCCTCCACGACGCCCGTGGCTGGACCCTGGAACGGGGCTCGGCCCACCCGAGTCAGCTGACAGACCAGCCGCCGGTACTGGACGCCGAAGCGGTGGCGCTTGCCTACGGCCGCGAGGAACTGGAACTGGACGGCGATGACGAGTCCGGCAGCCTCCTAATGAACATGGTCTTGGGCAACGGAGCCCGCCTGTACGTGGATCATGCCCATCCGGAGTATTCCAGTGCCGAGGTGACCAACCCCCGCGATGCGGTGATCTGGGATGCAGCCGGGGACCTCGTAGCGCTGGCGGCCGTCCGTCGTCTGGCCGCGGACCCAGAGCTGCCCCCGGTCAACCTGTACAAAAACAATACGGACAACAAGTCTGTCTCCTACGGCTCCCACGAAAACTACCTCATGCCGCGCTCGGTGCCCTTCGGGGACATCGTTCGGGGGTTGACGCCATTCTTCGTCACGCGCCAGATCATGTGCGGCGCCGGGCGGGTGGGCCTGGGGCAGGACAGCTCCACGCCCGGGTACCAAATCAGCCAGCGGGCGGATTTCTTCGAGGCTGAGGTGGGCCTGGAAACGACCATCCGGCGTCCCATCATCAATACCCGAGATGAGCCGCACGCCACCGCCGACAAATACCGGCGCCTGCATGTGATCATCGGTGACGCCAACCTGAGTCAGTCCTCGAACTACCTCAAGTTCGGCACCACGGCCATGGTCCTGAGCCTGATCGAGGCCGGGCTGGCGCCCAAGGTGGAGGTCCACGAACCCGTCGCAGCCCTCCAGACAGTCAGCCACGATACGTCGCTGACAGCCAAACTCAGGCTGCTGGACGGGCGCCGCGTGACGGCCCTGGACCTGCAATGGATGTACTACGAGGCGGCAGCAAAACTGGCGCAGGACACCGGCGTTGCCGATGCGGTGGACGGGGACGGCCATACACATGAGGTGCTGGAGCGCTGGGCTGCCACGTTGACCCAGCTCGATTCCGACAGGAACGCGGCGGCCACCTCCGTGGAGTGGCTGGCCAAACTCTCCCTTCTCGACGGTTACCGGAACCGCGACAACCTTGCCTGGGGTGACGCCAGGCTCGGCCTCGTGGACCTCCAGTGGGCAGACATCAGGCCGGAGAAGGGACTGTATTACCGGTTCCTGGCAAGGAACCGCATGCAGCGGATCGTCGACGACGGTGCCATCGCCGCGGCGATGACCGAACCGCCGTCGGACACCCGTGCTTTCTTCCGCGGACGGTGCATCAGCAGCTTCGGCAAAGACGTGGTGGGGGCCAGCTGGGACTCTGTCATCTTCGATGTGCCGGGCTACGGCCGGCTTCAGCGCGTGCCAACCCGGGAACCACTGCGCGGTACAAAGGCCCTCACAGGAAGGCTCTTTGCCCGCCACCGGACGGCAGGTCCGTTCCTCGCCGAACTTTTGGGACATAACACCGCTCCGCCAGCGGCGTAAACCGCGCCGTCGGGCGGACAGCGTGGCAATATGGGCGTATCAGCAGATCCGCCCGGATCCGAGGATTCAAGAGGAGAGATCACCATGGCAGGCCAGGAGCAACAGAAGCCACAATCACACGACAGCCAGGTCGAGGACGAGATCCCGGAGGCACCGCCGGCAGCCCCGGAGGCCCAGGCATCGGCTGCCACCCAAGGCGTCGACGACCTTCTTGATGAAATCGACGGCGTCCTGGAGTCCAATGCCGAGGAGTTCGTGCGCGCCTTTGTCCAAAAGGGCGGCCAGTAACCCGGATCCGGATGGGTGGCGGAAGCCGCGGCCGGCCGGAATCTGTACCGACGTTGAAGGACCACGTACAAGGAGTGCATCAGTGCAGGAAACAACCGCCAACCAGGTAGCCGGCAACGCGACATCCTCATTCACCGAGCATCTGCAGCGCGACCGACCGGACCTGCTTCCGTACAACCGTGCCATGCCTACTGCAGCGGCGGCAGCTCCGCTGCAGGTTCCCCATGCCACCACGATCGTGGCGATGAGTTACGGTGGCGGCGTCCTGATGGCCGGTGACCGGCGGGCCACCATGGGCAACGTCATTGCCAGCCGGCACATCGAAAAGGTGTTCCCGGCCGACAGGTATTCGGTGCTCGGGATCGCGGGCACCGCCGGCATCGCCATTGACCTCACACGGCTCTTCCAGGTGGAGCTGGAGCACTACGAAAAGATTGAGGGCACCCTGCTGAGCCTCGACGGCAAAGCCAACCGGTTGGGGGCCATGATCCGCGGGAACCTGCCAATGGCCCTGCAGGGACTCGCCGTCGTGCCGCTGTTTGCCGGCTTCGATACGATTGCCGGCGTGGGCCGGCTCTTCTCCTACGACGTCACCGGCGGCAGGTACGAGGAACGCGAGCACCACACTGTCGGCTCCGGGTCTGTGTTTGCCCGCGGCGCGCTGAAGAAGCTCTGGCGGCCCAACCTGGCAGAAGCGGAGGCAGTCGCAGTGGCGGTCGAATCCCTTTACGACGCGGCGGACGACGACTCCGCCACGGGTGGTCCGGATCCCGTCCGCCAATTGTGGCCGGTGGTGTACACCGTGAACAGGGATGGCGCACGGCGTATCCCAGAATCCGAGCTCGCCGCTGTGGCGGGCAGGATTATCGAAGCCCGGTCCGCCGAGCGGCGGGAGGCCTGAGATGACGCAGCAGTTTTATGTCTCGCCTGAACAACTGATGAAGGACCGTGCGGACTTCGCACGCAAAGGTATCGCCCGCGGCAGGTCCGTGGTGGTCATCAGTTGCCAGGACGGCATCGCCCTAGTAGCCGAAAACCCTTCGCCCTCACTGCACAAAATCGGCGAGATCTATGACAAAATCGCCTTTGCTGCCGTCGGCAAGTACAACGAATTCGAAAGCCTGCGCCAAGCCGGGGTGCGCTACGCGGATGTCCGTGGTTACTCCTACGACCGCGAGGATGTCACAGCGCGGGGGCTCGCCAGTGTCTATGCGCAAAGCCTTGGCGCCGTTTTCACCGCCGAACAGAAACCCTTTGAAGTGGAACTGGCGGTCGCCGAAGTTGGCCCCACGCCGGAACTGGACCACCTCTACCGGCTCACATTCGACGGGTCCATCGCCGACGAGCACGGCTTCATTGTGATGGGCGGCCAGGCGGAGCGTGTCTCTGCGGTCATCGCCGAGGGCTGGCGACCGTCGCTGCGATTCGCTGGCGCTGTCCGCCTGGCTACGAGCGGCCTCTCCAGCGGCCCTGACCAGGCCGCTGACCAGGGCGAAGCGGGAGGAACCCTTCCTGCCAAGGCCGTGGAGGTTGCCGTCCTGGACAGGCAGTCCGAGACCTCCCGGGGTTTCCGCAGGGCCTTCCGGCGGCTCAACGATGTTGATATCACGGCGCTGCTTGCTGAGGAGGACTGAGATGGACAAGAGGATCTTCGGTATCGAGACCGAGTTCGGAATCTCGTATTCAAGCCCTGATTCGAGGCCGTTGGCCCCGGAAGAAGTGGCCCGCTACCTGTTTCGCAAGGTGGTCAGCTGGGGACGGTCATCCAACGTGTTCCTGACCAACGGTTCCCGACTGTACCTCGACGTCGGCTCACACCCTGAGTACGCCACGGCCGAATGCGATGACCTGGCCCAGCTCATTGCGCACGACCGCGCTGGCGAGCTGATCCTTGACGACCTCGTTGATGAGGCACAGGCAAGGCTGGCGGCGGAGGGATTCAACGGCACTGTCTACCTGTTCAAGAACAACACCGATTCGGCCGGCAACTCCTACGGCAGCCATGAAAACTACCTCATCCCGCGCCGCGGCGAATTCTCCCGGCTCGCGGAGATCCTGATCCCCTTCTTGGTGACCCGCCAGTTGATCGCCGGCGCAGGAAAGATCCTGAAGACTCCGCACGGGGCCACGTATGCGTTTTCCCAGCGGGCAGACCACATCTGGGAGGGCGTCTCTTCGGCCACCACCCGGTCACGGCCCATCATCAACACCCGCGATGAACCGCACGCCGACGCCGAATTTTTCCGCCGGCTCCATGTCATTGTGGGCGACTCCAACATGTCCGAAACCACAGCCCTGCTCAAGGTCGGCACCGTGGACCTCATCCTGCGCATGATTGAGGCGGGAGTAATCATGCGCGACATGAGGATGGAAAACCCCATCCGCAGTATCCGCGAGATTTCCCACGACCTCAGTGGAAGGGCGCTGGTCCGTCTGGCCAACGGCCGCCAGCTCACGGCCCTGGAGATCCAGCAGGAGTACCTCACCAAGGTCACGGCCTTTGTTCAGGAGCACGGGGCCCACAATCCCCACGTACCGTTCATCCTTGATCTTTGGCAACGGACCCTGAACGCGATCGAGAGCGGTGACACCAGCACCATCGACACGGAAATCGACTGGGCCATCAAGAAAAAACTGATGGACAACTACCGGCAGCGGCACGGCTTGGGCCTGGACGCGCCCAGGATTGCCCAGCTGGATCTTACGTACCATGACATTTCGCGGAGCCGCGGACTGTACTATATCCTGCAGTCCCGGGGTGCGGTTCGGCGGGTTGTGGACGATACCGTGATCAAAGACGCCGTGGACGTGCCGCCGCAATCCACGCGGGCCAAGCTGAGGGGCGATTTCGTCCGGCGCGCCCAGGAACTGGGCAGGGATTACACGGTTGATTGGGTGCACCTGAAGCTGAACGACCGCGCGCACCAGACCATCCTGTGCAAGGATCCGTTCCGGAGCGTCGATGAGCGGGTGGATGCCCTTCTGGGCTCTATGGGCTGACGTTCAGGTTGAAGGGCTATCCTTGATTGGGCCGTTCCTTGGCCTTGAAGCGGTGCCGAGCGCCTGATTCCGGTACCGCGTCCACCCTGCCCCGACGAAAGTTCTCTTACGTGCGCCGACTCCTAGCAATCCTGATCCCCGGCCTGCTGCTGCTTACCGCTTGTGGCGGTTCGCCCGCAGCACCGGAACCCACCAGCCAGTCTGCCGGTGACACTGCCAAGTTCGACTCCCTGAAACTGACGGACAACGGGGACAAGAAGGCTCCCGGTGTCGAGTTCTCCAAGCCCCTCGAGGTCACCGAACCCACCATCAAGGTGGTCACCGAAGGTGACGGGGACCGGGTCAAAGACAACCAGATCGCAAATATCTCCATCCTCGCGCTCAGCGGTGCGGACGGATCCACGCTGGAGGACACCTTCCCCGGCGAGCCCGAAGCGCTGGAGCTGAACGAGGAACTGAAGACCCAGAGCCCGGTCATCTATAGCGCGTTTGTTGGCACGAAGATCGGCTCAAGCCTTGCCCTAGCCATCCCGGGCCAGGCCGCAAGCGCTGAAGGCGCCGCCGCCCAGCCCACGCAGCTTCTCCTGATCAAGGTGCTCTCCACCAAGGACGTCGAGCAGCCCCTCGAAAAGCCTGAAGGCGAGACGGTCACCCCGCCGGCCGGCCTGCCGACCGTGAAGGAAAATGACCAGGGAGTCCCTGAGATCTCCATCGACGGCGCCCCGGCACCGACCGCCCTGGTGGCCCAGGACCTGATCAAGGGCAAGGGCGCGGAAGTCAAGGCCACGGACCAAGTGGTTGTCAACTATGTTGGCGTGACACGCAGCGACGGCACGAAGTTCGACTCCAGCTATGACTCGGGCAAGCCGGCGACCTTCCCGCTTAGCGGTGTGTACAAGGGCTGGGAACAGGGCCTGCCTGGCAAGACCGTGGGCTCGAGGGTCCTGCTCGTCATCCCGGCAGCGCTGGGCAACCCTGATACCACTAACGGCCCACAGGGTGACCTGGTGTTCGTCGTTGATATCCTCGGTGTGAAGTAAGCAATCCATACCCGGGCATGCGTGCCCAGCATTCCATCCCAAACAAACGTTAAGGAGCAACCATGTCATTTGGTCAGCGCGATCTCGACCGCCAGAAGCCGGAAATTGACTTCCCGCAAGGCGATGTCCCCACCGAACTGGTCATCACCGACCTCATCGAGGGTGACGGTGCCGAGGCCAAAAAGGGCGACACCGTCTCCACCCACTACGTCGGCGTGGCCTGGTCCACCGGCGAAGAGTTCGACGCTTCCTGGGGCCGCGGCGCCCCGCTGGACTTCCGCGTGGGCGTGGGCCAGGTCATCCAGGGCTGGGACCAGGGCCTGCTGGGCATGAAGGTGGGCGGCCGCCGTCGCCTGGAGATTCCTTCCGAACTGGCATACGGCTCCCGCGGCGCCGGCGGAGCCATCGGCCCCAACGAAGCGCTGATCTTCGTGGTGGACCTCGTGGGCGTCCGCTGACCGAAGCATCGTAGTGCCGGAAGGCGCGGTAACAATCAGGGTTCTGTTTTCCTGTTGTTGCCGCGCTTTCTGCTTTCCGCGGAGGAGTTTAGTAACGTAGCCAGCGTGTCCGTCTCCCGTACTGAACGCCTGCTGAACCTCCTGATCGCCCTGCTGAACACCAAATACGGCTTGCGCCGCGCCGAGTTGCGGGCGAAGGTCTACCACGACACGTCCGGCAACGACGTGGCCTTCGGCAGGATGTTTGAGCGGGACAAGAATGACCTCCGTCAGTTCGGGTTCGATGTGGAAACCCTGACGGACCACGGCTGGAGCGAAGATGACCCGGCCACCACCCGCTACCGCATCGGCAAGGAATCGAACCGCCTGCCCGATGTGCAGCTCAGCCCGGGGGAGTGGACCGTCCTCCTGCTGGCGTCCCAGCTCTGGGAGCGTGCCGCCCTGGGAACCGCCGCCGCCAACGCCCTCCGCAAGCTTCAAGCCTCCGGTACCCTGTCCGACGTCGAACTTCCCGTCGGTGTGCAGCCGCGGATCCGGCCGGCCGGCCAGGCCTTTGATGATGTTGTGGCAGCCATGCACGCCCAACACCCCGTCAGCTTCCCCTACCTGGCGAACACTACCGGCAAGGAAGAACAACGGACGGTGGAGCCGTGGGGCCTCGGCAGCCGCTTTGGCCAGTGGTATCTGACCGGCTACGACCGCTCGCGCAAGGCACCGCGCCACTTCAGGCTTTCCCGGTTCACGGGCCCCGTCACGGTGTTGGAGAAAGAAACGTATTCGGCGCCGCCGAACTTCAATGTCCGCGCAGAACTGGACCGGCTTCCGGAACTCCCGCTCCGGACCGCCGTCGTGGACGTCCGGGAACGCCGCCTCCTTGGACTCCGCCAGCGCACCACGCCGGTTCCCGCCGGGAGTGCGGGAACGCCCGACGCCGGCTACGAACGCCTGCAGGTCAACTTCAGGGACGCTGAGGTGCTGGCCGAGGAGCTTGCGTCCTACGGCCCGGACGCTGTGGCACAGGCTCCCGAAGAGCTGGCGGCAGCCGTGCGGCACCGGCTGCGCAACGCGGCCGCTTTCTGCGCCGCTCCCAGCCCTGCCTATCTGTTTGCGGACGCACCGCGGGGCCGCCCCGTCCGCAAACGCACATCTGAGGACCAGCTCAAGCGCATGCTGCAGCTGGTTCCGTTCCTGGTCCACAACCAGGGCCTCCACATCCAGGACGTCGCGGCCCGCTTTGGTGTCACGCCAGGGGAGCTGGAAAGCGACCTGCGGATCCTCATCTGCTCCGGACTTCCCGAGGGATACCCTGACGACCTCCTGGACATCCATTGGGAAGAGGGCCACGTTTACATCACCCAGGACCTGGATCTCAAGAGGCCGGTCCGGTTCACTGTGGACGAGGCGTGTGCGCTGCTGACCGGGCTCGAGACGCTCAATGGGCTTCCCGAACTTGCCGAGGGTGGTGCATTGGAGTCGGTGACCCTCAAGCTGATGGCAGCGGCCGGCGAAGAAGGGCGGCGGGCAGGTTCTCTTGCCGGTCCGGAGGTGGGACCTGCGGATTCGGCCGTCCTTGACGTTGTCCGTGATGCCATCCAGGAGCGGTTGCAACTGCGGCTTGTGTACTTTTCCGCACAGCGCGACCAGGTTTCAGAACGCGACGTGGACCCGCTCCGCCTGTATTCCCTGGACAACACCTGGTACTTCGAGGCTTACTGCCATTCGGCTCAGGGGCTTCGGAACTTCAGGCTGGACAGGGTGCAGGAGGTCCACCCGAACGGAAATCCCGCATCCAGGCAGGCCCGGGCCGGGGAAGGCTTCCCGGCCAAGCTGTTCACGCCCAACGACGATGACACTACGGTCCTCGTGCAGCTCACCAGGCAAGGCGCCGGCTTGGCGGACGACTACTACGCCGAACGAGTGGCACCTCTTCCCGATGGCGGCCTGGTAGCCGAGATCCGGTTCGGCAGCACGGCGTGGCTGCCCATGTTCGTGGCCCAGCACGGCGGGGCCGCCCGGATCCTCGAACCGTCCGAGCTTGGGGCGGCAGCGTTGGACTGGATCGAGGCGGCCCTGGCCCGCTACGGCGACTAGACTCGTCAGCATGCCTTGGTGGTCCTGGATTCTGATCTGGATTGCGCTTATTGCGCTCTCCCTGCTTTTTTATGTCCTCCTGGGCATCCGGCTGTACCGCCAGTTCATGACGGTCATGAAGGACCTGGGCGCCGCCGGAGCAAAAGTGGCACACTGGGCACCGGCAGCGGCCATCGTCGATGACAGCTTGCAGCCGCCAGGATCGGCTCAGCCCGGTACGGCTGTTTTTGCCTCGCCGGCGCAGATGCGTCATGATTACGACGCATCCAAGTCATCCCGCCGGGAGGACCGCCGCCAGAGGCGGGTCCAGCGGAAGCACGACCGGGGCCAGCCCCAGTCACTTCGCGATCTCAATCTCAGTTAGACGTAGGATGTTGTAAGAGGAAAGGATTTCCCGTGGGAAGACTCTTTGAAGGCCCTTGGCCAATTGTCATTATCATCGTCGTCGCGCTGCTGCTTTTCGCCGCGCCCAAACTCCCTGCCATGGCGCGCAGCCTTGGCCAGTCCATGCGGATCATCAAGTCCGAGGTCAAAGAGATGAAGAACGACGGCAAGACCGACTCCGCCGACGCGGCCTCCGGCCCGGTGGAAGGCAAGATCGTTAACCACCCGCCCGCGAAGCCCGGTGAGCCGACCGACGGCACTGACGTTCCGCCGTCCACCCGCGCTTAACCAGAAGTGGCACTGACGCGGGGCCGTAAGTCCAACCCTGAGGGGCGGATGGCTCTTTGGGACCACCTCAAGGAGCTCAAGAACCGGCTGATCAAATCGGCAATTGCTGTGCTGCTTGCCGGCGTGGGTGGCTGGTTCCTTTACGACCCCGTTGTCGTCAACCTGTCGGACCCGCTGATTTCCATTGCCCGGGATACGGGGCGCACCGCAGTCCTGAACTTTGCGACCATCGCAGATCCTTTTGCCTTCAAGATTCAGATTGCCATCCAGATAGGGCTGGTTATCTCCAGCCCTATCTGGATCTATCAGGTGTGGGCTTTTATCACGCCGGGGCTGACCAAGAAGGAACGCGGCTACACGCTGGGCTTTATGGCAGCCGCTGTGCCCCTGTTCCTGGCCGGCGTGTTTGTAGCCTGGCTCGTATTCCCCACCGTGGTCAGGGCGCTGCTGCAGTTCACGCCCGCCACCGGCGCCAACAACATCTCGGCCACCGACTACCTGACATTCGCTACCCAGATGTTGCTTATCCTCGGGATCTCTTTCCTGGTCCCCGTGATCCTGGTCGGCATCAACATGGCTGGTGTGGTCAGGGGCCGGACCATCCTTAAAGCCTGGCGGATTATCGTCTTCCTGGTCTTTGTCCTGGCAGCGCTGGCCGCCCCAGGCACGGACGCGTTGTCCATGTTCCTGCTTGCTGCGCCGCTGTTGATTCTGTTCTTCGCGGCGATCGGGCTCTGCATCTTCAACGACAAGCGCCGTGACAAGCGCGTGGCGAAACAGGCTGCTGAGACGGACGCGACGGCCGACATCGCGACGCCCGGCAGCGAACTGAAGAACCTGTAGCGCGCGGCGCACTAGGCTTGAGGCATGTCCTCTATTTCCGGGCCACTCTCGCCCTCTGAAAGCTACCGGGCCAGCGCGGAACGCACGGCCGAAGCGGGCACCTACCTCGGCGGGTTTGTCCGCACGCTTGATTTCGAACTTGACGAATTCCAGCGTCTCGCCTGCCGCTCCCTCCAGGAGGGCAAGGGAGTGCTGGTGGCTGCCCCCACAGGTGCCGGCAAGACCATCGTGGGCGAATTTGCCATCTACCTCGCTTTGGAACGGCACCTTAAGGCCTTCTACACCACCCCGATCAAGGCACTGAGCAATCAGAAATTCACAGAGCTTTCCGAAAAGTACGGGGCGGAAAACGTCGGTCTACTGACCGGGGACACCAGCATCAATGGCGACGCCCCCGTGGTGGTCATGACCACGGAAGTCCTCCGGAACATGCTCTACGCAGACTCGGACACCCTGGATGACCTCGGCTTTGTGGTCATGGACGAAGTCCACTACCTCGCGGACCGCTTCCGTGGTGCCGTCTGGGAAGAAGTCATCATCCACCTCCCCAGTGAAGTCCAGGTAGCTTCGCTCAGCGCCACAGTTTCCAACGCAGAAGAATTCGGAGCCTGGCTGGATACCGTGCGCGGTGATACCGACATCATCGTCTCCGAGCACCGTCCGGTTCCCCTGTGGCAGCACGTCATGGTGGGCCGGGACATCGTGGACCTGTTCGCCGGAGAAACCACCTTCGACGAAATCGCGCCGCCCGCGGATGTGGAGACCGGAGCTCCGATACCGGTCCAGGAGCGGCTCACCGCAGCCACCAATGACGCCGACCGCCAAGGGTTCGAGGTCAATCCGGACCTGCTCAAGATGGCCCGCACTGAAGGCCAGCAAAGTTTCGCCGGACGCTTCGGCCACGGCGGACGGAGCCAGCGCCGGCAGCACCGGCAACGGACAGAGGACCGCCCCAGACAGGGAGCCCAGCCCGGCGCTGTCAGGAAGGCCAGCCGGCCCCAGGTGGTCGCGAGCCTCGACCGGCAGGACCTGCTGCCCGCCATCACATTTATCTTCTCCCGGGCCGGCTGCGATGCCGCCGTTGCCCAGTGTGTCTCTTCCGGACTCTGGCTGACCACTGAGAAGGAGCAGCGGATCATTGCCCAGCGCGTTGACGAGGCCGGGCAGGACATCCCGTCGGAGGACCTGGACGTCCTCGGCTTCTGGACGTGGCGGGACGGCCTGCTGCGTGGTTTCGCGGCCCATCACGCCGGCATGCTTCCCACCTTCAAGGAAGTAGTGGAGAAACTTTTCGTCGAGGGCTTGGTCAAGGCTGTGTTCGCCACCGAAACCTTGGCCCTTGGCGTCAACATGCCCGCCCGCTCCGTGGTCCTGGAAAAGCTCGATAAGTTTAATGGCGAAGCCCATGTGGACATCACTGCGGGGGAGTACACGCAGCTGACCGGCCGCGCCGGCCGCCGTGGCATCGACGTCGAAGGCCACGCCGTTGTCCTCTGGCAACCCGGCACGGATCCTGCTGCCGTTGCCGGCCTCGCCTCGCGGCGTACGTATCCGCTGAACTCAAGCTTCCGGCCGACGTACAACATGAGCATCAACCTGTTGGCGCAGTTTGGCCGCGCCCGTGCGCGGGAAATCCTTGAATCCTCCTTCGCGCAGTTCCAGGCGGACCGGTCCGTTGTTGGTCTTGCGAAGCAGGTGCGCGGCCGCGAAGAGTCCCTCGCGGGATACGCGAAATCCATGACCTGCCACCTCGGAGACTTCACCGAGTATGCCCGGTTGCGCCGTCAACTGTCCGACGCCGAGAATGTCACCTCGCGCAGCAAGTCCCTGGCCCACAAGTCGCTGAATGAAGACTCCCTGGCGCGCCTGATGCCCGGCGACGTGGTGGACGTCCCGGGAGGGCGGGCGCCCGGGCCGGCGATTGTGCTGAGCTCGGACCACAGCGGCAGGGAGCCACGGCCTGCCATCCTGACGCTCGATAACCAGCTCAGGCGAATCGGCACGGAGGACCTTGAAGGCCCCATCGCGCCCCTGACGCGGATCCGGATTCCGAAGTCGTTCAACGCAAAAGTCCCGAAGTCCCGGCGCGACCTCGCATCGTCGGCCCGGAATGCGCTACGGGAGAACCGCCCGCCGGCACCCGGCCGCAGCACCGACTTTGGCCTGGGATCTGTGTTGCCCCTTCAGGAGAAACGCATCACGGAGCTCCGCAGGGCACTCCGTGCCCACCCCTGCCACGGCTGCAGTGAGCGTGAAGACCATGCGCGCTGGTCTGAGCGGTGGTGGAAACTGCGGCGGGAGACGGATGCCCTGGTCCGGCAGATCCAAGGCCGGACCAACACCATTGCCAAGACCTTCGATCGTGTTTGCGATGTCCTTTCCGCCTACGGCTACCTGGAAGCGGGAGCTGACGGGCGCCTGGCCATCAGCTCAGACGGCCAGCGGCTCCGCCGGATCTATGGCGAGAAGGACCTGCTGATTTCGCAGTCCCTGCGGCTGGGCGCGCTTAACGACCTGGACGCCGTCGAAGTAGCAGCCCTGGCCAGCGTCCTGGTCTACCAGGCCAAACGCGAGGACAGGGGCCTCCGCCCCCGGATGCCCAGCGTCTCGCTTGAATCGTCCGTGGATGTGGTGATCCGGGAATGGTCGGCCCTGGAAGACGTGGAAGAGGCGAACAAACTTCCGCTCACCGCCGAGCCGGAGCTGGGTCTTGTCTGGCCCATGTACAAATGGGCCAAGGGAC
The DNA here is from genome assembly GCF_003287955.1 of Arthrobacter sp. AQ5-06. Classification (GTDB taxonomy): domain Bacteria; phylum Actinomycetota; class Actinomycetes; order Actinomycetales; family Micrococcaceae; genus Arthrobacter. Next base: position 33,613 of record NZ_QMKP01000006.1, read on the forward strand.
GCCACCTCCAGGAAGTCCTGAACGGCACTGAGCTGGCAGCAGGCGACTTCGTCCGCTGGGTCAAGCAGGTCATAGACCTGCTGGACCAACTCGCCAAGATTCCCGGCCTGGACCCGCGATTGGCCAGGCTTTGCGCAGAAGCAATATCGCTCATCCGCCGCGGCGTCGTGGCCTACTCTTCCGTACTTTGATGTACCGGCAGCCTGCCTTCTTCCCCCTAGCCCCAGGAGCTTCGCCCGCATGACCATTGAACGTTCCACCACGCCCGCGTCGCACGAGCGGAAGGTGGTCCTGTACCGCAACGGCTCGGTCTACACGGCAGCGGACCCCTTTGCCACCGCCATGCTGGTGGACGGAGACACCGTTGCCTGGGTCGGCTCCGAGCAGGCGGCATCCTCCATTGCCGACAGCTCCATGGAGATCATTGATCTCCATGGAGCCCTCGTAGCGCCGGGGTTTGTTGACTCCCACGTCCACCTCACGGAAACCGGCATCGCGCTGGGTTCCCTCCAGCTGGGCGGGATCCGTTCCGCCCGGCAGTTGCTCGACGCCGTCGCTGCATCCAAAGGCGACGGCCCGTTGCTGGGTCACGGATGGGATGAATCCACGTGGGAGGACCCTGCCCTGCCGGCGGCCGAGGAACTCGAGCAGGCGGCCGGGGGCAGGCCCGTGTTCCTGGCCAGGGTGGATGCTCATTCGGCGTTGGTCTCGTCCTCCCTGGCTGCCGCCGCCGGGCTTGGCGGTCTCGACGGCTACGCCGCCGGGTCTCAGGTGAAGCGGGCCGCCCACACAGCGGCCCGTCAGGAAGCGCGGCGGCTCCCGGAGGCCAGCCTGCTGGCCTATCAGCGGTGCGCTCTGACCGAGGCGGCCGAGAACGGTTACGTGGCACTGGCGGAGATGGCCGCGCCGCATATCGGCGGAGTCTCCGATTTTCGCCTTGCCGCCGCGTGGAACGCAGCCGGCGAGGCTGTGCCGGAGATCCTGCCGTACTGGGGCGAGCTGGCCACCTCGGAGGAGCAGGCCCGGGCGCTGCTGGACGAACTGGGCGTTTCTGTGCGCGGCCTGGCAGGTGATCTGAACATTGACGGTTCCATCGGCTCCAGGACAGCAGCGCTGAGGTCCGGCTACAGCGACGCGGCAGGGGAGCGGGGCAGCCTCTATCTCTCGGCAGAGCAGGCCGGCGCCCACCTGGCGGCCTGCTCGCTGCTGGGCATTCAGGGCGGCTTCCACGTCATCGGCGACGCGGGACTTGATGCCGCGCTGGAGGCGCTGGAACTCGCGGCCGCCGAAGTGGGTGAGCAACGGATCCGTGCCGCCGGCCACCGCTTCGAGCATGTGGAAGTCGCAGACGCCAACGCAGTCCAACAGCTGGCCCGCTACGCCGTCACCGTCAGCGCCCAGCCACGCTTCGACGCTGCATGGGGGAACCAAGGCGGCATGTATGAGCAGCGCCTGGGAAGCCGGAGCCGGTCAATGAACCCGTTTGCCACGTTCTATGCTGCCGGTGTTCCTATCTGCTTCGGCAGCGACAGCCCGGTGACACCGCTTCGGCCATGGTCCAGCGTGCGCGCCTGCCTGGAACACCACAACCACGCTGAACGGATCTCAGCCCGGGCAGCGTTCCTGGGCCACACGCGCGCGGGGTGGCGGGCGGCTGCATACCATAACCCCATGGCCGGGCAACTGGTTCCCGGCGCACCGGCCAGTTTCGCCATCTGGGATGTTGAGGAGCTGATGGTCCAGGTGGCCGACGGACGTGTCCAGTCCTGGAGCACGGATCCGCGCGCCCGCACACCCCTTCTCCCGGCACTGGACACCGGCGTGGACCCGGTGTGCCTGCAGACTGTGAAGGACGGCACAGTGCTGTTTTCCAGTCCGGCACTGCGATCCTGACCGGACACATCGGCCAGCGCATAAAGCGCCCTATAATAGGTAGTTGCGCCTGACCGCCAGCTATTCCGCTGCAGTTCAGCCGCCCCGACCGCTCCCGTCCAGGAAGGCCCTTTGTGCGCGTCCTCACCATTATTCCTACTTACAACGAGCTGGAATCGCTGCCCAAGACTCTTCAACGCCTCCGGGCAGCCGTACCGGCCTCGGACGTACTGGTGGTGGACGACAACAGCCCGGACGGCACCGGGCAGCTTGCGGACGGCTTTGCCGCCGAGGATCCGCAGGTTCACGTGCTGCACCGCAAAGGCAAGGCAGGCCTGGGAGCCGCCTACATTGCCGGGTTCAAATGGGGACTCGACGCAGGCTATGACGTCCTGGTGGAAATGGATGCGGACGGCTCCCACCAGCCCGAACAGCTTCCCCAGCTGCTGGAAGCCCTTGAACAGGGTGCGGACCTTGCCATGGGATCGCGCTGGGTCCCCGGTGGCAGTGTGGTCAACTGGCCGCTGTACCGGCAGGCGATTTCGCGCATTGGCAGCACGTACGCCCGGCTTATGCTGGGTCTGAAGATCAAGGACGTCACCGGCGGCTACCGCGCCTTCCGGCGGACCACGCTGGAAAAACTGAACCTCGATCAGGTCGACTCGGTGGGCTACGGCTTCCAGGTTGACTTAGCGTGGCGCGTGGCCAAACTAGGCCTCAGGATTGAGGAACGCCCCATTACGTTCGTCGAGCGCGAGCTGGGTGCGTCAAAGATGAGCGGCAACATCGTTGTTGAGGCTATGGTCAACGTCACCAGGTGGGGCCTGCAAGCGCGCTGGAACAAGCTCATGGGTAAGAAGGATCCGGCACAGGGCTAACACCCGCCGCGAGGACAGCTGAAGTACAGGCTTAAGAAAGGGCCGGCCAGGCAACGTGATCGGCGGGTTCTAGCGGTCGTTGCAACACCCAGAATTTTTGGGAGTTGCAACGACCGTGTCGTCTTTAACGAAGGAAGCTGCCAGCCGGAGGAAATACACGCCGGAGCAGAAGGCTCAGTTCTTTTCGGTGTTGGACCGGTGTGGGAGTGTGAGCGCGGCCGCGGCGGAGCTCGGCTTCAATCAGATGACGTGCTACCAATGGGTCCATAAATCTCGGCTCCCTGAGCGGGTCCCACGGAATCGGGAAGCTGGGCAGAGGAAATACACGCCTGCGCAGAAGGCTGAGTTCTTCGTCGTGTTCGACCGCGTCAAGAGCACGACGCAGGCCGCACGGGAGTTGGGACTGAATCCCGCAACTTGCGCCGGTTGGGTCCGTAAAGCCGGGCTGAAAAGCCATGGCAAAACGGGGACGGGTCCTCACCCAGGGCGGGACGAATACTTCCGACTGCGCAAGACCGGCGTGAGCCGGCGGAAAACGGCAGAGGCGGTCGGGATACATCTCCGGACCGCCGAAGAGTGGGACCAGGGAATCCGTAAGTCCGGCGGCCGACGCATTTACCCGGATGGCAGAATCGTCGACTACAAACGTGGTGTGACCACCATGACCCCTCCCGCCGGCACGACCGGAACGACCCTGGTCCCCGTACCGGTATCAGCGTTGGAGAAATCTATCGATCCGCGGTTCCTGACCGTGCAGGAACGGGAGCTGATCCGGGACCTGCAGGCCGCCGGTTCCTCGGTCAGGGCGATCGCCCACGCCCTGGGACGATCGCCTTCAACGATCAGCCGCGAGCTGGCCAGGAATACCGATTCCCGGATGGGCTACCTGCCGCACGGGGCGCATCGGAAGGCCGCTGCCCGGCGGGCCCGGCCCAAGACGGCCAAGCTCGCTGGCGAGTCGGACCTGCGCGGCTACGTGAAGGACAAGCTGCTCCTACGCTGGTCTCCGGAGCAGATCAGCTACACGCTGGTCGAAGAGTTCCCCGACAACCCGGAGATGCGTGTGAGCCCAGAGACGATCTATCAAGCCCTCTACGTCCAGGCCAGAGGCGGCCTCAAACGCGAGATACAGGCAGCGCTGCGCACCGGTCGGACCCGCCGCAAACCCCACCGCACCGGCGAGCAGCGCACCCTCAGGTTCGTGGACCCGATGGTCATGATTTCCGAGCGCCCGCCCGAGATCGAGGACCGCGCCGTGCCAGGCCATTGGGAAGGGGACCTCATTACCGGCGCCTATAACCAGTCAGCGATCGCGACCCTGGTCGAACGGACCACCCGCTACGTGATGCTCGTCCACCTGCCGAATGACCACACCGCCGAAACCGTCCGCGACGGCCTCGTCAAGACCATGGCCACCCTGCCCGCGCACCTGCGAGGATCCCTGACCTGGGACCAGGGCGCGGAAATGGCCACCCACAAATCCTTCACCCTTGCCACCGACATGCCCGTCTATTTCTGCGATCCCGCCAGCCCCTGGCAACGCGGCTCGAACGAGAACACCAACGGGCTGCTGCGCCAGTACTTCCCGAAGGGCACCGACCTGTCCGTCTACGGGCCTGAAGACCTCGAACACGTCGCGCAGGAACTCAACGGACGCCCACGCAAAACGCTCGGCTGGAATACTCCAGCCGAGCGTTTACGTGATTTACTACTAACCACCTAACCAACAGGTGTTGCAACGATCCCTAGAATCCAAGATCACGTTGCCTGGCCGGCCCTTTCAAATGGTTCAGAAAGCCTCAGTCAGCGAGGCTGTGGCCGCCAGCGGATCAGGCGCTGCGCCGTTCTCCACGGCGTTCGCGCAGGATGGTCAGCCGGTCCTCGAGGATCTGCTCCAGCTCCGGAAGGGAACGGCGCTCCAGGAGCATGTCCCAGTGGGTACGGACAGCCTTTTCGTTGCTGGTGTCCGGACGTTCGCCATCAACGAGGAGCGCTTCCTTGCCGGTCTTGGAAACCCACACAGGAGGAATTTCAGCCTCTGAAGAGAACGTCACGAAGACCTGCTCGCCGTCCTCGCACCGGTATTCGACACGCTGGCGCGGAGCCGGCTCAACGCCGGACTCGGTCTCCATGCTCTGCGCGCCAAGACGCATACCCCGCAGGCTGCGATCGCTCATGTTTTCTCCCTCTGGTCGGTTCGCGGAGCAGGACTCCACGCAAGCCGGAACGGCATAACCGCCCCGAACTACTGTGTGCACTGTGCTGCATCATAAGATTCAACGCATTGCGAAGCATTCTTGTTCCAGCGGATCTGGTCCGACCGGACAAATACCCAATTATACCGGCGTGGGGCCTAGCCGCAAAACGGGAGGGGACCCGCGACGAAGCGCGAATCCCCTCCCGGCCCGAATGCGGCAGATCCGTGTCAGGTCCCAGGCTGTTTAGCGGGTTCCTCGTCGAACAGCCCGCCGCCGCCCGCGCTCGGATCAGGATTGGTGCCGCCAAGTGCCTGGCCGATGCCCTTGAGTGCCTCACCAATTTCGCTGGGAATGATCCACAGCTTGTTCGATGATCCCTCTGCGATTTTCGGAAGCGTCTGCAGGTACTGGTACGCCAACAGCTTCTGGTCGGGGTTGCCCTTGTGGATGGCGTCAAAGACCTTCTGGATGGCCTGTGCCTCACCGTCTGCACGGAGGATGGCCGCTTTGGCGTCGCCCTCAGCCGCCAGGATCGAGGCTTGCCGCTGGCCCTCGGCGGTAAGGATGGCGGACTGCTTGGTGCCTTCGGCCGTGAGGATCGCAGCGCGGCGGTCGCGCTCGGCCCGCATCTGCTTCTCCATCGAGTCCTGGATCGAGTGGGGCGGGTCAATGGCTTTGAGCTCCACGCGCGAGACGCGGATTCCCCAGCGGCCGGTTGCCTCGTCCAATACGCCGCGTAGCTGGCCGTTGATCTGGTCGCGCGATGTGAGCGCCTCTTCCAGGTTCAGGCCGCCCACGACGTTGCGCAGGGTGGTAGTGGTGAGCTGCTCCACGGCCTGTATGTAATTGGCGATTTCATATGTGGCGGCGCGCGGGTCAGTGACCTGGAAATACACCACAGTATCGATGGACACCACCAGGTTGTCTTCGGTGATGACCGGCTGCGGTGGAAAGGACACCACCTGCTCCCTCAGGTCCAGGAGCGGAAGGAGCCGGTCCACAAACGGGATCAGGATGGTGAGTCCCGGGTTGAGGGTCCGCTGGTATTTGCCGAGCCGTTCAACGACTCCGGCCCTCGCCTGCGGGATGATCCGCACTGAGCGGACCAAAACAATAATCACGAACACGATCAGGACCACCAGCACAATGGCCAAGGCGGCTCCTCCTGCGTTATCCATACGTCTCCTATTCCCCAATTGTTAGGCTGTACTTAGGACTGAGTGGCCTGCTCCGGCGGGGCGGAGACAACTGCCGTGGCCCCGTCGATGGCGGAGACCACTGCCTTCTGGCCGGCAGGCAGGACGCCGCCGAATGACCGGGCGCTCCAGACATCGCCCCCGATCTTGACAAGGCCGCCGGTGGAGCTGACTGCTTCCATAACAAGGGCCTGCTCGCCAATGAGCCGGTCTATGTTGGTGCGCTGGTCGGCGGGTCCCTTTTTCAGGTGGCTTAGTGCCACCGGGCGGACAAAGGCGATCATCAGCAGTGAGACGACGCAGAAGACCACAATCTGCAGCCACAGGTCAGCGCCGGCAAAATCTGCGACGAGGGCGGCAAGTGTTCCGCCGCCGAGCATGATGAAGAACAGGTCAAGCGTGATCATTTCGATCACTGCGAACGCGAGGAAGGCTGTAAGCCACAGGGCCCACCAGTTTTCGCCGAGCCATTCAAACATTCCGTCCCCCTTGACCTTCCGGTAGCTGTCTATTTATCCTAGTCCGCCGGAATGCAGGACGGCAGGTTGCGTGAAGGGCAGCGGTTCAACGTGGCCAAGTCGTTACGGTGCGGACGGTGCCAGGCGGAAGACTGTGATTCGGAATCGTGCCTCCACCCCGGTGGACAGCTCGCCGCTTCCGATTTTGGCCGCAATGGCCGTGCGGTCCAGGTGGTGCCCGGCCGGACCCATGAAGGCAAGGTCAGCCAGCTCGCTGGGCGTTAGCATCATCCGGATATCCAGGTCCCGAGTGGAGTCGGCGACGAACTGCGGCGAGAGGGATTCTGCGAGCCGTGCGTCCTTGTCGTCCGCTATGGACAGCATCCCTGCCTGGGCGGCGACGGCGGCCAAATGTCCGGCGCGCGGCGTCACCACCACCAGTCTCCCGCCGGGGCGGAGGACCCTGGCGAATTCGGCGGCATTGCGGGGGGCGAAGATCACCGTAATGGCGTCGACGGCCGCGTCGGCCACCGGAAGCGGCTGCCACACATCGCAGGCGAGGCTGACGGCCTCGGGGTTGAGGCGCGCGGCGCGCCGGAGCGCGAACTTGGAGATGTCGAGTGCGACGGCGGTGCAACTGTCGGTAGTCCGCTGCACCTCATCCAGCACCACCCTGAGATAGTGGCCGGTCCCCGTGCCCGAATCGAGGACAGTGAATGGTTCGCCACGGGTTATCCCGGGCACGACGGCGGCCGCGACGGCGTCTGCCAAGGGGCGGTAATGCCCGCCGTCGAGGAAAGCGAAGCGGGCCGCCACCATCTCGGCGGTGTCGGCTTCAAAGACTGTCCCCCTGCCCACCAGCAGGTTGAAGTAGCCCTGCTTCGCAGCGTCGAAGCTGTGCCCGGATCCGCAGACCAGTGCCATGCGGGCCGCGTCAGCTGGCCCGCCCTGGGGATTCAGTGCGGCGCCGCACAACGGGCAGCGAAGCGGAGGGCGAGGGCTTGATGGCATACGGACCATCTTAGGGCGGGGAGCGCGCCGGTGCGGCGCCCGGGCCGGTGTTCTGGCCGGTGTTCTGGCCGGGTGTTCGCCTGGGGGAAAGCCGCACGTTAGGCTCACGTGGGTGAAGCCAGAACACCTCCCGCTGCTCAATTCCGTCTCCGCGCCGGCCGTTCACCCGGACGGCAGCCGTGCTGTTGTGTCGGTAACCAGGCCGGATTTCAATGCTGATTCCTACGTGGGCCAGTTGTGGACCATTCCGTTGAACCAGGAGCAGTTGCCGCGGCGAATTACCAGGGGCTTTCGTGACACCGACGCCGCCTTCTCTCCTGATGGACTGGTCCTAGCCTTCCTCCGGACGGGCGGACCGTCGTCGAAAGCGCAGCTCGTCGTCGTGGAGGCCGGCGGCGGCGAACCCCAAGTCATGACCGACAGGCTGCTCGGAGTGGAGTCCTTCGCCTGGTCTCCTAATTCGCACCGGATAGTCTTCAGCTCCCGCGAGCCCGAGGCCGGACGGTACGGCAGCAGTGAAGCCGTCACCGCGGAGGCGGAGGAACCACGGCTGATCTCCTCCTACCAGTACCGCCTGAACGGTGTTGGCTACACGCGCGACAAGCCACTGCAGCTGTTCATCGTGGACGTCCCTGAACTTGGCGGCGAGCCGCTGACATTGCCGGCGGCTCCGTCAATGCCGGCAGCCCGGCAGCTGACATCGCTCGCCACGGACGCCAGCTCCGGGGTTTTCAGTGCAGACGGATCAGCCGTCTACTTTGTGGCGGCACCGCCGGAGAACGACGACGACCTGGCCACCTTGATCTACAGGGTGCCGGTCACGGGCGGGGACCCCGTCCCGGTGGATCGGGGAGTAGCCGCAACTCAAAGCGTCACGGAGGTCCGGCAGTCCCGGGACGGCAAATGGCTGTTCTACATTGCCACGGACCTGGGCGGCTCGGGCCGGGACTTCGTGGCACGTAACGCCGTGCTGCACTGCGTCGCGGCCGACGGCGGAGTGCCGGTTGCGCTGACCGACCCTGAACTGATGGACGTTGCCGCCCCGGGTGCACGGATTGAGCTCCGCGGCCCGGACCGGGCCCTGGTCCTGAACAATGCGCAGGGCTCCGTTGAGCTCCTCGAGCTGGGGGCGACGGGCGGGCATGCCCTGCTGGTGCACGGTGACAAGGTGGTGACCGGGGCTGCCTGGGCGGGTGGTTCGCTGCTCGTAGTATTCAGCGATCCATCCACCCACGGGGACGTTGCAGTGCTCGACGACGGGCAGTTGCGGCTGCTGACAGACTTTTCGGCCGTTCTGCGGACGCAGACGGACATTGTGGTTCCGCAGGAACTGACGTTTGAGGCGTCCGATGGTTATTCCGTCCATGGCTGGCTGGTCAGGCCTGCAGGCAAGGGTCCGCACCCGGTCCTGTTGAACATCCATGGCGGGCCGTTTGCCCAGTTCACCGTTGCCCTGTTCGACGAAGCCCAGGTCTACGCGGCTGCCGGGTACGCCGTGCTGATGTGCAATCCACGCGGCTCTGCAGGCTATGGCAGGGAACACGGGCTGGCCATCAAGGGCCGCTTTGGCACCGACGACATGGAGGATGTCCTCGCGTTCCTGGACGGCGCCCTGGCCAAGTTTCCGGCGCTGGACGCGGGCCGGCTGGGCATCATGGGCGGCTCGTACGGCGGATATCTGACCGCCTGGACCATAGCGCACCACCACAGGTTCAAGGGTGCCATTGTGGAGCGTGGATTCCTGGACCCTGTCAGTTTCGAGGGCTCGGCCGACATTGGCTGGTACTTCGGCCTGGAATATCTCGGCGGCTCAGCGGCGGAGATCGCCGCCCAAAGCCCGCTCGAACATGTGGGCAACGTGCAGACTCCGACGCTGGTCATCCACAGCGAAAACGATCTCAGGTGTCCGCTGGAACAGGGCCAGCGGTATTTCACGGCCCTGAAGCGGCGGGGCGTGGAAGCCCGGCTGCTGGTGTTCCCGGGTGAGGACCATGAACTTTCCCGGTCAGGCAGGCCGCGGCACCGGCGGCAGAGATTCGAACACATCCTGCGATGGTGGGCCAGGCTCCTCCCGACCGGTGCGAATCCGGCAGCCGCACCGCCGGAGTGACGAGCGGGCGCTTCAGGGATTGTCGGGCAGGAATCCCAAACCGGCACGGGCCTTTCCTATCCCCGGCTCGGCCCAGTTAGCGGCGTACTCGGCGTTGGAGCTCAAGGACCTCAACTCGGCGCGGTCAACGTACAGGGTGCCATGGAGGTGATCGGTTTCGTGTTGCACAATCCTCGCCTGCCACCCACTTAATTCCCGTTCCGACCCCAGACCTCCGGCGGTGTCAAACCGGAGCAGCACCCGTTCAGGGCGTACCACCACTGCCTGCAGGCCGCTCAGCGAGAGGCACCCCTCAAAGAACGCCGCCGCTTCCGTTCCGACGGCGGTGTAGCGCGGGTTGATGATGGTGAGGAATTCCAGCGGGGTGCGGTGCCGCACTGCAGCGGCCTCCGGGTCGACGTCGTACTGGTCCTCAAGGACTGCCAGCTGCAACGGGATTCCGAGTTGCGGGGCGGCCAGCCCCACACCAGGGGCATCGTGCATCACTTCGCGCATGAGGGCAATCAGCTGGTCCAGCTCGCCGGCGCTGATCTGGCCGTCGAAGGCCGCGGCCCGCTGGCGGAGTACAGGATTCCCGGCCTGCACGATGGGCGGCAGCGAACCTGCGGACAGGATTTCCTGTACCCGTTCCCTCAGGTGCGCAGGAGTGAATGAAGTGGGCGGAGATATGGCGGTCATGCGGAAAAGCCTAGCGGCGGACGCGTCGGCTAATGTCGATGCCATGGCTGAACTGATTGCGTCCGAACCCAACGCACTGGAACTTGTCCTGGACTTTATCCGGACCCTGGAAGCCGGCGGCGACGGCGGGGCCATCGGGGCTTTCCTTGCTGCGGACTTCGTGCTGGTCGAGGCGCCGCATCTGCTCGCTGCTGAAGGCTCCACTCGCACACGGGGCCAGGCGATGGCCGGTGTCGATCAAAGCGGCGAGGTAGTGGCGGACCAGAAATTTGAGATCCGCCGCACTACCTGCGAAGGCGGTCGCGTGGTTGTGGAAGCCGACTGGTCGGCGAAAACACTGATGGACCTGCGGTACTGGGATGCCGGGGAGACCATTCGCGCCCGAACGTCGTCGGTCTTTGAAGTCCGGGACGGCCTGATTATCAGCCAAGACAGTTACGACTGCTACTTCGTGAACTCCTGACCCGGCGGTGCCCTCCGGCGCGGCGGTCACTGCATGGTGAACCGACGGGCCACCAGCCTGTTGACCGGCGGAATGCCCGACACCGCGCTGACTGCGCGGTTCCTCAATGCCAGGAACGGCGGCGCCAGCGGGCGCCCCAGCGTCATATTCACTTCGGACTGCCTTCGAGCCACCGAGGCGGCCTTCCGACGCCGGGTGGAATAGGCGCGCAGGCGCTGGTCAACCCGTTTCCCCGCCAGGGCATCACAGATGATCGGCGCGAGTTCGGCCGCGTCCAGCCATCCAAGGTTCATGCCTTGGCCGCCGATGGGGCTTATTTCGTGGGCAGCATCACCGATCAGGACCGCCCGTTCCGCGGCTAATCGGCACGCCACCGTGGACCGGGCGGTAAAGGTACTGAGCATGGTGTTGGTGGCCGGATCCGGCCGGATCCCCGTTCGCTGGTGAACCATCCGCGCCAGTTCGACGGCGTCCGGTGCCGGTGCGGGCCAGCGAATCCTCACCACCCAGCGGCGGAGACCGCCCGGCAGCGGAAAGGATTCCACTATCCCTTCGGCCTCGAGGTACAGGACGGCTTCGTGCAGGTTTTCGCCGGAACCTGCGAAATCACCCATCACATAGTGGTCGGGATAAATTCGGGACGTGGCCTGGATGCCCAGCAGGCTGCGCATCCGGGACCGCGAGCCGTCGGCGGCGACCAAAAGGCGTGAGGTGATCCGGGTGCCGGCACCGCCCGCCTTGGTGGCCTCAGCGTGGACGGTGACCAGTCCGCCGTCGTCCGCTATTTCCGTCACCCTGGCGCCCCTGACGAGCGCCGCTCCGTCGAGTTCGTGTACACGCTGCTCCAGCAGGGATTCCGTTGTGAACTGGGGGAGGGACAGGACAAACGGGAAGTGCTCCGAGACCGACGCGAAAGACATTGACCCCACGATCTTCCCGCCGCTGGCTGCAATGCCGCCGCGGATCTGCACGCCGGAACCGACCATGGCGCTGGCCACGCCTACTCTGTCCAGGGCCGCGAGGGCGGGGGGATGGATGCCGATGGCCCGCGAGTGAGGTTCCCGGTGGAGCCGCTGTTCAAGGACCCGCACCGCGACGCCTTCCTGCAGCAGCAGGGCGGCGAGATACAGACCCACGGGTCCGCCGCCGACGATCACCACGTCAACCATCGGGATGGTCCGAGCGGTGCATGAGGACCTGGTGGAAAGGGGAGTGGCGCGCCACCTGCCAGCCCGGGGGAGCGGCGGCGGTGAGTTCTGCCGTGGTGTAGCTGCGCCTGATCGAGGTCAGGCCGTCCGAACGGATGAACGAGCCGCGGAAGGGGAGTGCCACCAGGGAGAAAAGTGCATAGGCCGCGATGTTCCGGCGCAGGTCATTGTGCAGGGAAAGCCGGCGCGCCAGGGCTTGCGAATCTGTCAGGAGCTGCGCCAGGTCCGCTGGGAGGACGTGGTGGATGACGTGGTTGGAGATCACGACGTCGAACCGGCGGCCTTCGCGGACCAGGTCGGCGCTGTCCGCCTGGCGGAACCGGACCGAGACGTGGTGCGGGCGGCTTGACGAGTAGCTGTATGCCCTGGCGTCCGGGTCAATGCCGGTGACGTCGAGCAGCAGTTTGTCCCGGGCGGCCCAGAGGGCGAGCTGCCGTGCCAGGTCACCTCCGCCGCATCCTATGTCGAGGAGGGTGGTTGCAGACTCCTGGGAGAGCAGAGGGCGAAGCTCGCGGCAATACAGCCGCCGCCAGCCGGAGAAGAGCAGGTTCACCAGTTCGAACTGCCGGTACGTGAGCTCCAGTTTTGTGGGATCACAGTCCGGCAAGTCCATCATTTCCACTGCGTCCACAGCCCGTTGCCGCATCAGGGACATAGTTCAGACCAGTGACGAGGCCGCCTCGGGCTGCACCGCCGGTTTCCCGGTGGCGGCCTGGCGGAGTTTCGTGAAGAGCCCGGTTTCCACCGTGAGTCCGGGGCCGAACGCCATGGAGCAGATGCGTTCCTTACCCTCCACCGGTGGCTGCTCCAGGATGTGCCTGAGGACAAACAGCACGGTGGCGCTGCTCATATTGCCGTAGTCCCGCAGCGTATCCCGTGCCGGAACGAGTTGCTGGTCCGTGAGTTCGAGGCGCGTCTGGACCTTGTCCAGGATGCTCCGGCCGCCGGGATGGATGGCCCAATGGCGGATGTCCCGGTACGGGAGTCCACGCAACGAGGGATCCCGGGCCAGCAGCGGCGTGAGGGCGCCGATGATGTGATCATCGATGATGTGGGGGACGTAGTTGCCCAGCACCATCTCAAAGCCGTGGTCGCCGATGTTCCACGCCATGGATTCCTCGCCCACCGGTGTGAGGACGGTTTCGAAGTGGTCCAGCTGCATCAAGGCAGGTGCGTCCGGATCGTTCCGGGCCGTAATGATGGCTGCCGCGGCCCCGTCGGCGAACAGGGCCGAACCCATGATGGTATCGGGATCGTTCGAGGTCCGCACGTGCAGCGAGCACAGCTCGGCACAGACCACCAGGACAACGGCCTGCGGGTCTGCTTCGCAGAAGGACTTGGCGGCCCGCAGTGCCGGAAAGGCGGCATAGCAGCCCATGAATCCGAGGTGATATCGCTGGACCGCCGGGTCCAACCCCAACGCGCGGACGATCTTATAGTCGGGACCGGGGTTGAAGAACCCTGTGCAGGAGACGGTAATGACGTGGGTTATGTCAAGTAAGGAGAGATCCGGGCAGGCATCCACGGCAGCTCGGGCGGATTCGATGAAAAGTTTGGTGACCTCCCGGGCGAAGATCTCGTTGCGCACCTTGGTGGTGGGGTTCAGGAGCAGGCCCGTGGCGGGATCAAAGAACTGCGGTTCGTCCGAGCGGAACGCCATGGTCATTTCTTCGACGGCGGTATGGCGCGTATCGATGGCGGCTGAATCGAAGCAGGTGTTCACCAGCCGCGAGCCCAACCTGGTCAGGCCCGGCTGGGCTGCAAAAACATCACGGGCTTCGGCCTGGACCAGTACAGTCGGAGGAACAGCAGTTTCAAGTGAACGCAGGTAGACCGTCATTGGTTCATTCTTGGCGAGCACGCGGGATTAGACAATGGCTGGGTTGGCCGGCGCAACCGGATTTGTGCCGCCGCAGGTGTTCCGGACACAAAAGCGGAGGCCGGCGAATTCTCGCCAGCCCCCGCTGGCGTGTCGTCTCCATGCGGCTTGAATCAGGGTTTGGGCGTCGGTGAGACACTCTGGTGCTGACCTGCGGCAACATCGGGCGGACGCCCGGATGCGACCGCTTGACGTCGACTTAACGTAGGCCACTCCTCCCCTCTCAGATAACGCCGATAATCTACATTATGTAAAGTAAGGTCGTAATTACTGCATCTGATGCAGTATCGCCCCTCCCGCGCAGTCGTATCGTACTGTCGCTTCGCTGCGGTGCCGAAAGCGTTATCCTCGTGCGCGACTGGACCACCAGCGGCCGTTACAGCGCCAGGCCGGTAGTTTGTATTTGGACCTTTCCCCCATGGACAACCAGAACCCCGGGCGCCCATCCAACGCATGGATGAACTTGTTGTTCACACCCCACAAAACCCCGCCTCAAACCGGTCACTAGCGTCACGTCAGGAGATTATCCACAGCCAGCCAGCGCAAAGGACCATCAATGACGATCCAGGAACATCCCAGACCACCGTCTAGACAATCCTCGAAACCGCCCGGGAACAGGTGCTCGACCACGGATGCGGGCTCCGGGAAGATCAACTGCTGGAGATATTGCAACTCCCGGACGAGGCGGTACCCGCAGCGCTGCAGCTCGCCCACGAAGTGCGCCTCAGGCACTGCGGCGCGGATGTCGAGGTGGAAGGCATCATCTCCATCAAAACCGGCGGCTGCCCCGAGGACTGCCATTTCTGCAGCCAATCCGGACTGTTCGGCTCCCCTGTCCGCGGCGTCTGGCTCGACATCCCGGAGCTGGTCAAAGCCGCGAAGGAAACAGCAGCAACCGGAGCTGCCGAGTTCTGCATCGTCGCCGCCGTCCGCGGCCCCGACATCAAGCTCATGAACCAGATCAAGTTCGCGATCGACCGCATCAACGAAGAAGTGGACATCAACATCGCCTGCTCCCTGGGCATGCTCACCCAGGGCCAGGTGGACCAGCTCGCCGGCTGGGGCGTCCACCGTTACAACCACAACCTTGAAACGGCCCGCAGCTTCTTCCCCGAGGTGGTCACCACGCACAGCTATGAGGAACGGCTCGAGACCTGCCACATGGTCAAGGCCGCCGGCATGGAACTGTGCTGCGGCGCCCTGATCGGCATGGGCGAATCGTTGGAGCAGAGGGCAGAGCTGGCCGCCCAGCTTGCAGCGCTCGAACCGCATGAGGTCCCGCTCAACTTCCTGAATCCCAGGCCGGGGACGCCCCTCCAGGACCAGGGCATCATGGACGGGAAGGACGCCTTGCGCGCCATTGCGGCATTCCGGCTGGCCATGCCCGGACCGTGCTGCGCTACGCCGGCGGCCGCGAACTGACCCTCGGCGACCTCGGCACCAGGGAAGGCCTCCTGGGTGGCATCAACGCCGTCATCGTTGGAAACTACCTGACGACACTCGGCAGACCCGCCGACGCGGATCTGAACCTGCTGGTCGAGCTGAACATGCCCATCAAGGAATTCCAGAAGACGCTATGAACCGGGTTTCGGCAGGCCCAACCACCGCGCCTTCGCTCACCAACCGCTCCCCCGGCTCAACGACCGATCCGGCGCAGTTTTGCGGGCATTGCAGCGGGGTGGACGGCGGCGGCCTCCCGCCGTCGGACGTTCACCAGCCGTGCGTCGAGCGGTTGTCGCTGGAACCGCCGCGCTATTGCACCTCCTGCCGCAGGCGGATGAAGGTACAGGTCACGCCCACGGGCCGGAGCGCAGAATGCTCCCGCCACGGCGTGCTCAGGCGCTGACATCGAGTCATTCCCTATACCGATCCATTTGACGCTTACCCGTGACATTCTGCGAGTTTCCTTGCCGGGCTCGCATTCCGAAGCGATAAAGCATGGTGAAGGATTGAAATTTCCAAAAAAGCCTCTCAGCGTCTGGCTGACGCTTCCTGTCTCGCGGGAAGGGCTCACGCCCGCGGCCGTCATCTGGTGGAAACCATGCTTGAGTCCGGTGTTGACCTCGCCGGCGTGAATATCATGACGATGAACTTCGGTCCGCTCGCTCCCGGCGAAACGATGCTCGATACTGCGGTGGCTGCAGCCCCCCTAGCCGGGCAAGCATCACGACCAGCCCCACAGTATTCCGTTCGGCGTCGCCGATGCCACGGCGCTAGGCTCGAAACCATGACCTGGACCCAGCAGCAATCCGTAACCGGCGGCAGGCGCGCGATCACCGCCGCGGCACTGTCCGACGCCGTCCTCATCCTCCTTTTCGCGGCGATCGGCAGGGACGCCCACCAGCGCGGCGACATCGTCACCGGCGTGTTCCTCACCGCGTGGCCGTTCCTGGCTGGGGCCGCTATCGCCTGGGTTGTGGGGCGGGCGTGGCGGCGTCCGCTGTCCATGGCAGCCGGCGCCGTAATCTGGCTTGGCGCCGTCGCCGGCGGTATGATCCTGAGGGCATTGACGGGACAGAGCGTGGTAGTGGCCTTCGTGATTGTTGCACTCTTGAGCCTGGCGCTGTTCCTGGTGGGCTACCGGGCACTTCTTGCGCTGGTACGCAGGCTTAGAAGGTCGTGAAAAGCGCTGCTGGCCACGCGTCCGGGCCACGCCTAATGAACACCACCCATGTAATAGGCTGGCAGCACCACAGAGTTTTGCCGGGCACAGCTACGGCCAACAGATCCGGAAGGATTGAACAGTGATCACCGCATTCGTTCTGATCAAGACCGACGCCGCGCGCATCCCGGAAACCGCCGAGGAAATCTCCGCTATCCCAGGCATTAGCGAGGTCTATTCCGTAACAGGCGAATGGGACCTCATCGCCGTGGCCCGCGTCGCCCGGCACGAGGACCTGGCTGACGTCATTGCCGACAAGCTGTCAAAGGTACCCGCGGTGGTTCACACCACTACACACATTGCGTTCCGTGCCTACTCGCAACACGATCTCGACGCGGCATTCGCGCTCGGCTTCGAACAGTAGGACTGCTTCCCCGGAAAAGACGCGGGTCCGACTTTACAGCCGGGCCCGCGCCTTTTCCTCTACAGATGTGTCAAGGCCGCGTCAGCGACACCCACTTATCGAGGACCGCAGCGGCGGCACCCGTATCAATCGACTCTGCGGCCCGGGCCAGCGCCGAACGCATACGCTCCAGGAACGGGCCATCGGACGATTCATCGAAGGCCACCAGTCCAGCGGCCGCGTTAAGCAGCACGGCATCCCGTGCTGCGCCGGACTTGCCGGCAAGGACATCACGGACGACGGCGGCGTTCGCCTGAGCGTCCCCGCCACGGAGTTCCTCGACAGTCGCGGCACGGATACCCAGTTCGCCGGGCTCAAAATTCAGCTTAGAGACAGAGCCGTGGCGGATTTCCCACACGGTGGAGGGGCCCGTAGTAGTCAGCTCGTCCAGGCCGTCATTGCCACGGAAAACCAGCCCGCGGCTTCCCCGCTTCGCCAGGACGCCTGCAACCAGCGGAGCCATCCGGGCATTCGCCACTCCCACGGCTGAGGCCTGCACCAGGGCAGGGTTGGTCAGCGGGCCCAGGAAATTGAAGGCGGTGGGGATGGCGAGTTCCCGGCGGGGCACGGCGGTGTGACGGAAAGACGGGTGGAATACCTGCGCGAAGCAGAAAGTGATTCCAGCCTCCCCCGCGTTGCGTGCCACCTGAGCCACCGGGAGGTCGAGCCTGACCCCCAGCGCTTCAAGCACGTCAGCCGATCCGGAGGACGAAGACGCTGCACGGTTGCCGTGCTTTACGACTTTCGCGCCAGCGCCCGCAGCGACGAGGGCGGCCATGGTGGAAATGTTGACAGTATTGAGCTGGTCACCGCCAGTGCCAACGATGTCCAGCTTCTCCCCGGGGATATCAATCGGTGTTGCATGGCGCAGCATCGCGTCCACCAGGCCCGAGATTTCGTCGATGGTTTCACCCTTGGCGCTGAGGGCAACCAGGAATCCGGCGATCTGGGAAGGGGTGGCCTCCCCGGACATGATTCTGTCCATCGCCCAAGCGGTATTGTCCGCTGTGAGGTCAGTACCGTTGATAAGAGCCGATATGAGCCGCGGCCAGGTGTTGCTGTCCGCCGGCGCGGTTTCCTGAGAAGTCACCTTCTGATGCTATCGAGCCACCTCGGACCTGACCAATGTGAACGCCGCCGGGAACTTTTCGCAGTGATTTCGCGTCTTTGTAGAAAAAGTCCCCCGAAAAGGCGGTTCGCGTTGGGAAGTACGGACTTTTATAGACATAATGTCTATGTGACATCTGCGACCCATGCCCCCAGTACCCCGGCGCACCCCACGCTGAACCGCCCCAATATGGTTTCTGTTGGAACCGTAGTCTGGCTGTCCAGTGAGTTGATGTTCTTCGCCGGTCTCTTCGCCATGTACTTCACGCTGCGCTCCACGAGCGGACAGATGTGGGCGGAAGAGACAGCCAAGCTCAACTTCCCCTTTGCGCTCGTTAACACGATCGTCCTCGTGGCCAGTTCCTTCACTTGCCAGATGGGCGTCTTCGCCGCCGAACGGCTGCAGCCTCGCAAAACAGGCGGCCCGTTCCAGTTCTCCCGCTGGGGCATGAACGAATGGTTCACGCTGACCTTCGTTATGGGCGCGTTCTTCGTCGCCGGCCAGGCAACGGAATACGCGATGCTGGTTTCAGAGCACGTTTCGCTCTCATCCAACGCCTACGGCTCAGCGTTCTATATGACCACCGGCTTCCACGGTCTGCACGTCATCGGCGGCCTCATAGCTTTCCTCTTCATCATCGGACGCTCGTTCGCAGCAAAAAAGTTCGGCCACTTCGAAGCAACCTCCGCGATCGTCACGTCTTACTACTGGCACTTTGTGGACGTTGTCTGGATCGGCCTCTTCCTGGTCATCTACGTACTGAAGTAGTCAAGCTTTGATTCTTTTTCTACAAGAGGCAGAATTTCAAGAAGCGGCTCACGGAGCCGGCGCACGATCGAATAAAGGAACCACCACGTGAAGGCTCTCTCGCAAAAGCGGCGTCACCCACTCGCAGTAATCGCGCTGCTACTGATGGGACTCCTCGTCACTGGTGGGCTGTACGCCGTTGCCACCACCGTCAACGAGGCCAAGGCATCCACCACCAGCTTCAGCGCCAATGACAGCGCCGAGGGTGAAAAGCTCTTTGAAGCCAACTGCGCCACCTGCCACGGCATGGGCGCGAGCGGCACCCAGGATGGCCCCTCGCTGGTTGGTGTCGGTGCTGCGGCGGTTGACTTCCAGGTCGGTACCGGCCGGATGCCCATGCAGTTGAACGGTCCCCAGGCATACAAGAAGCCGGCCCAGTTCAACGATGCCCAGACT
Organism: Arthrobacter sp. AQ5-06; assembly: GCF_003287955.1. Classification (GTDB taxonomy): domain Bacteria; phylum Actinomycetota; class Actinomycetes; order Actinomycetales; family Micrococcaceae; genus Arthrobacter. The sequence goes on from NZ_QMKP01000006.1 coordinate 52,940, forward strand.
CACCAACTTTCAGCCTACGTAGCTTCCCTTGGAGCCGGCCCGGCAATTCCTGAAGAACACCTGCTTGATGAGCAGGGTGACGCCGCCAAGGGTGGCGAGCTCTTCCGCGTGAACTGCGCGATGTGTCACAACGCGGCAGCCGCCGGCGGTGCACTCACCCGTGGCAAGTTCGCTCCCGCCCTAGCCGATGTCTCCGGCAAGCACATCTACGAGGCGATGGTCACCGGGCCGCAGAACATGCCCGTCTTCAATGACGCAAACGTTACCCCCGAAGGCAAGCGCGACATCGTCACGTTCCTGAAGCAGATCGAGGCCAACGGCTCCCCCGGTGGCGCTGACCTCGGCGCCCTGGGTCCGGTCTCTGAAGGACTCTTCGTCTGGATTGCAGGCCTGGGTGTCATCATCGCTTTCACCATCTGGCTTACTTCCCGGACGTCTTAGGCGCAGCGGGAATCTTAAGAACTTCTGCTGCCCAGTCAGCAGTTTGAAATTGAAAACTAACCCGGCAGACGCCGGGACGAGAGAAGGATGAGGCGAATTATGGGCAACCATAGTGACGGCAGTCCGAACCACTCGGGCACCGTAGCTACGGCTGGTCAGAATGAGGTGGAGAAGTTCCAGGATCCTGGAATTCCCCCGCACCGTTTGCGCCTGGCCGACACGGACCCGAAGGCCGCAAAGCGTGCAGAACGGCAGGTCGCCATACTTTTCGGCGCGTCAGTTGTCGGCACCCTGATCTTCCTGGTGGCGTACTTCGCCATCGACTTGGGCGATGGCACAAGCATCGCCACCATCCGGCTGCAGAACGCCCTGTTGGGCGTGGGCACCGCGTTTGCGATGCTCGGCATCGGAACCGGTATTGTGCACTGGGCCAAGGCCCTGATGCCGGACCATGAAGTCTCCGAAGAACGCCATCCCATCCGCACCGAAGAAGACCGCCTGGCGGCAGTCCGGATCGTGGATGACATCGTGGAAGAGACCGGCATCAAGCGCCGCCCGCTCATCCGCAACACGCTGCTCGGTGCTGTAGCCCTGGCCCCGCTTCCCGCCATTGCGGTTTTCGGTGACCTCGGCCCCCGCCCCGACCGGGCGCTGGCCCACACCATGTGGGCTCCGCAGGAAGGCAAGCTCAAGCGCCTCACCCGCGACCCCGACGGCACGCCCATCAAGGCTTCTGACGTCACCATCGGCTCGGCTTTCCACGTGATTCCCGAGGGCCTGAACGAACTGCATGAAGGAAAGCTCAACGAGAAGGCCAAGGCAGTTGTCCTGCTGATGCGTCTGGATCCCGCCTCGCTGAACCCCTCGGAGGGCCGCGAAGACTGGAGCTACAACGGAATCGTTGCCTACTCCAAGATCTGCACCCACGTCGGTTGCCCCGTTGCTCTGTACGAGCAGCAGACGCACCACCTGCTGTGCCCGTGCCACCAGTCCACCTTTGACCTCACGAACGAGTGCAAAGTGATCTTTGGCCCGGCCAGCCGGCCCCTCCCCCAGCTGCCGATCGCAGTGGACGCCGAGGGCTACCTGGTCGCAACCAGCGACTTCAATGAACCTGTAGGACCAAGTTACTGGGAGCGTGATGAGCATGAGCGCAGCATCAAGAGCTGAAGCCCCCGCCTTCGTCGCCAAGACTAAAGCCGGACGCATCACTGATTTTGTTGACGCGCGAGTGGGCGGATCAGGAATTCTGCGCGAGTTCGGGCGCAAGGTGTTCCCCGATCACTGGTCATTCATGTTCGGTGAAGTCGCCCTCTACTCCTTCGTCATACTGCTGCTCTCGGGCACCTTCCTGACCTTCTTCTTTGATCCGTCCATGGCGGAGACCCACTACGACGGTTCGTACCTGCCGTTGAAGAACGTCGAGATGTCCGTGGCGTACAGCTCCTCCCTGGACATTTCGTTCGACATCCGTGGCGGCTTGTTCATGCGCCAGGTCCACCACTGGGCAGCGCTGCTCTTCGTTGCCTCGATCGGCGTGCACATGCTGCGCGTTTTCTTCACGGGTGCCTTCCGCAAACCGCGTGAAATGAACTGGGTTGTGGGCAGCGTCCTGCTGATCCTCGCCATGGCAGCCGGCTTCACCGGCTACTCCCTCCCCGATGACCTGCTCTCCGGCAACGGCCTGCGGATCATCGACGGTGTTATCAAGTCCATCCCCGTGGTTGGTACCTACATTTCCTTCTTCCTCTTCGGCGGAGAGTTCCCGGGAGCGGCTGTTATTGGCCGCCTCTACATGCTGCACATCCTGCTCGTGCCCGCACTCATCCTATTGATGATCGTCCTGCACCTCTTTATGGTGGTTGTGCACAAGCACACCCAGTACCCAGGTCCGGGCCGAAACGACGGTAACGTTGTCGGCTACCCGCTCGGCCCTGTGTATGCAGCCAAGGCAGGCGGCTTCTTCTTCATCGTCTTCGGTGTCATTGCCCTGATGGCGGCCTTCTTCACGATCAACCCGATCTGGAACTACGGCCCGTACGACCCCTCACCCGTGTCGGCCGGTACCCAGCCTGACTGGTACATCGGATTTGTTGACGGCGCCCTGAGGCTTATGCCCGGTGTCATCGGTGACTTCCACTTCGAGTACGTCGTCTTTGGATACACGCTGACGCTGAACGTTCTACTGCCCGCCCTGGTGCCCGCAGGCATTTTGTTCACGGTGATGTTCATGTACCCGTGGATCGAAAGCTGGATCACCAAGGACACCCGCGAACACCACGTCCTGGACCGTCCGCGGAACGCCCCCACCCGCACCGCCATCGGCGTCGCCGGCTTCGTCTGGTACTGCGTGATGTGGGCAGCCGCAGGTTCGGACCTCATCGCCACACACTTCCACGTGTCCCTGAACGATGTGACGTACTGGCTCCGCGCCTTGTTCTTCATCGGCCCGGTCATCGCCTTCGTTGTTGCCAAGCGAGTAGCCCTTGCCCTCCAGCGCAAGGACCGGGAAATCGCGCTCCATGGCCGGGAGACCGGACGCATTGTCCGCCTTCCGCATGGCGAATTCATCGAAGTGCATGCGCCGCTGGATGAGTACAAGCGCTACAAGCTGGTTGGATTCGAATCCCCCGCACCGCTGCCGGCGGTTCCCAACGACCACGGCATTGTGACACGCAAGGAAAAGCAGCGTGCATTCCTGTCCAAGTGGTTCTTCGAAGACCGTGTCGCACCGGCCTCGCCGGCAGAACTGGAGGCCGCACACGGCCACCACGCCCACCCAGCAGTAGAGGCCGGCGAGGAAAGCAAGAGCCTCAGCCACTAACTCACAGCAGCTGTGTTCCGACGGGAAAGGCCCGGTCCATTTGGACCGGGCCTTTCCCGTTACTGGCAGCCGCCGCTGTTGCCAACTGCCGGCCCGCTACTAGTGGTTGCGGTAGCCAAGAGATTGGTTCCGGGCAGGCCTCGCACCTGGCCGCTGCAGCGGTACCCATAGTTTGTAGCGATCGGCCCGGTAGTAAGAAACTGAGTAGTCCACCATCGCCCGGGCAACAAAGGCGTGCCTCTGGATTTTGAGCAAGGGGGCGCCGACGTCGACGTTGAGCAGGCGCGCCGTAGAGGGCGAGGCGGCTGTCGCTTCGATCATGTCTTCCCCCCACTCCATCACGAGGCCGAACTGCTCACTCAGCACGTTGTAGAGCGATGTTGGGGGCTCACCGTCCAGGAGACCCGGGACTCGCTGCGCCGGGATAAAGTTCTCGTCCACGCTCATGGGCTCTCCGTCCGCCAGCAGCAGCCGACGGAAACGAACCAAGGGCGTCCCCTCCTCCACCTGCAGTTCGCGGGCCAGGAAGGCGCTGGCGCCGATCTGTTCAAAGCTCAGGACCTTGGCGGCCGGGACCATGCCGCGGCGTTGCATCTCTTCGCTGTACGAGGTGAGTTTCACCTGAAGGTCGAGTTTGGGCTTCCGCACGAAGGTGCCGAGGCCGACAACCCGCTCGAGGACTTCCTCGCCGACGAGGGCATCTATGGCCTGCCGTACGGTCATCCTGGCCAGGCCGAACCGCAGGGCAAGATCCCGTTCCGACGGCAAGGCGGACCCCGGCGGACAGGAATCGCTGATGTAGGCCCGGAGGATCTCCCTGAGCTGGATGTAGATGGCCATCCCGCTGCTGCGGTCAATCTCACCGGCAACGCCGCTGGCATCAGCAGCCACGGAGGTACGTCCTTGCTTCAGTTTTCACTGTCCAAGCTTAAGGCAAGCAGCGCCGCTGGACTAGACCAGTTCGGCAAATGAGCGAGCCCCTACTCCCCCCCGTTTGGTCGCGCAGCCGTCCAGCCGGATATATTGGACAGGAAATTTAGCGATTACGGTTTGGGGGCCGTCAGGAAATGGGAGACCCCTTGCCAGTGCATAAGGCCGTTGTGTCAGCGTCAGTCGGCTTGCATGCCCGTCCCGCCGCGCTGTTCGTCAGGGCAGTGACCGAAACGGGACTTCCTGTCAGCATCCGGAAGGCCGGCATCCACGGCGTCGACGCACGCTCCCTGCTGGAGGTCATGACTGCCGACTTCCCCTTCGGCTGCGAAGTAGAGCTTTCAGTCCCCGACGGCGCCCTCAGCGGCCCTGACACACACCGCAACGCTGAGGCAGCCCTGCAGATGCTCGCTGAGCTCCTGGAGTCACAGGGGGCCAGCTAGCCCCTCCCAGGGGGCATTGGCCCACGACTTCCCGCGCCAATCGAACGGCCAAGAACGACGTCGGGCCCCACCAGAAGGTGGGGCCCGACGTCGTAATTTGCAAAATCTCTGCTGAAGCTCAGCGGCTTCTAGTGAGCGTGGTCCCCACGGCTGTACTCGAAGACCCAACCGACGAGTGCGACGACTGCAAGGCCGGCCGCAATGAACACAATCCAGAAGCCAACTGCCAGCCCGAGGAAACCGCCTGCGCATGCCAGGCCCAGAACCAGCGGCCACCAGCTCCAAGGGCTGAAGTGCCCCTGTTCGCCTGCGCCCTCGTGGATCTCGGCATCGTTGCGGTCCTCGGGACGCATCCCGACGCGCTTGCCGGTGAAGCCAAGGTAGCCGCCGATCATTCCGGAGAGCCCGCCCACCAGGAGGATCCCGAGGGTTCCGACCCACTCATGCCAGTTGGTCAGGAAACCGTAGACCAGGGAAACCGGCACGAAGAAGAAGACTCCGGCTCCAAATATCCATGATTCGATTTTCACTTGGCGGTGTCCTTCTGGTCGGCGTTACCGAGCACCGCTGCGGCGGCGGCAGGCGATTCAACGGTGTGTACCTGCGAGAGCTCCGGGTGGTGGAGGTCCAGGGCCGGACGTTCCGAACGGATCCGGGGCAGCGAGGTGAAGTTGTGGCGCGGCGGCGGGCAGGACGTAGCCCACTCAAGCGACGCTCCGAAGCCCCAAGGGTCATCTACTTCGACGCGCTCGGAGCTGCGCCAGGTGATGTAGACGTTCCAGAAGAAGGGAATCAGGGATGCGCCAAGGACAAACGAGGAGATAGTCGAGAACTGGTTCATCCACGTGAAGTTGTCCTCCACCAGGTAGTCCGCGTAACGGCGGGGCATGCCTTCAACACCGAGCCAGTGCTGGATGAGGAAGGTGCCGTGGAAGCCGAGGAACAGCAGCCAGAAGTGGATCTTTCCGAGGCGTTCGTTGAGCATCTTTCCGGTCCACTTGGGCCACCAGAAGTAGAAGCCGGCGAACATCGCGAACACCACTGTGCCAAACACCACGTAGTGGAAGTGCGCCACAACGAAGTAGGAATCGGAGACGTGGAAGTCCAGCGGCGGGGAAGCCAGGATGATGCCGGTCAGGCCACCGAAGAGGAACGTGATGAGGAAGCCGATGCTCCACAGCATGGGAGTTTCGAACGTCAACGAGCCTCGCCACATGGTGCCGATCCAGTTGAAGAACTTCACCCCGGTCGGGACCGCAATGAGCATGGTCATGAAGGCGAAGAACGGCAGCAGAACCGAACCGGTCACGTACATGTGGTGCGCCCACACGGTCACGGACAGGGCTGCGATGGCGATGGTCGCGTAGACAAGGCCCTTGTAGCCGAAGATCGGCTTGCGGCTGAAGACCGGGAAGATCTCAGAAACAATGCCAAAGAACGGCAGCGCGATGATGTACACCTCGGGGTGTCCGAAGAACCAGAACAGGTGCTGCCAGAGTACGGCGCCGCCGTTTTCCGGGTCGAAGATGTGTGCGCCGAAGCGGCGGTCGGCGCCGAGCGCGAACAGGGCGGCAGCCAGGGGCGGGAAGGCCATCAGCACAAGGATGGACGTCACCAGGGCGTTCCAGGTGAAGATCGGCATCCGCCACATGGTCATGCCCGGGGCGCGCATGCAGATGATGGTGGTGATGAAGTTGACCGCGCCCAGGATGGTGCCGAAGCCGGACAGCGCCAGGCCGAAGACCCACAGGTCACCGCCGATGCCAGGGCTGAACGTCGTGTTGGACAGCGGCGCGTAGGCGAACCAGCCGAACGACGCCGCGCCCTGGGGGGTGATGAAGCCGGACACCGCGATGGTGGAGCCGAAGAGGAAGAACCAGAAGGCCAGTGCGTTCAGTCGCGGGAAGGCGACGTCGGGGGCGCCGATCTGCAGCGGCATGATGACGTTGGTGAAGCCGGCGAAAAGCGGCGTCGCGAACATCAGCAGCATGACGGTGCCGTGCATCGTGAACAGCTGGTTGTACTGCTCCTTGGTCTGCAGGATCTGCATGCCAGGTTCGAACAGTTCAGCTCGGATGAGCAGTGCCATGACGCCACCGAAGCAGAAGAACACAAACGATGCGATCAGGTACATGTACCCGATGGTCTTGTGGTCGGTGGAAGTGATCCAGTTGACGACGATGCGTCCCTTGGACTTAGGAACTACGGGAGCCTCAAGGGTTCCGGCAGGTGCGGTTTGGGTGTAAGTAGCCACGTCGCTCCCCTTACTTAATTTCGTTCAGGTTCGGGTTGCGGTCGTACTCTTCGCCGATGAGCCCCGTGTTGCCATCTGCCTTGAGCTTGTCCATGTGAGCCTGGAATTCGGCTTCAGAGACAACCTTGACGCGGAACAGCATTTCGGAGTGGTACTCACCGCAGAGCTCGGCGCACTTGCCGTCGTAGGTTCCCTCTTTGGTGGGGGTGAACCTGATGTAGTTTGTCTTGCCGGGGATCATGTCGCGCTTCTGCAGGAAAGCGGGAACCCAGAAAGAGTGGATGACATCGCGGGAGTTCAGTTCAAGGTCAACTGACTTTCCAACCGGCAGGTAGAGCGTCGGAAGCGCTTCCTTGTCGATGGTGTTCCCGGTCAGGTGCGCCTGGACGCCTGCTTCGTAGACATCCTCGGAGACGACATCGCCGGACTTGTAGTTGAAGTCCCAGGCCCACTGCTTGCCACGGACGTCAACAACGACGTCAGCCGGCTTGGAGCGGTCATCGATGGCCTGCTGGTCGCGGTCGGTGAAGTAGAAGAACACCAGGACCATGAACAGCGGGATGGTCAGGTAGAAGACCTCCAGCGGGAGATTAAAGCTGGTCTGCCGCGGGAAACCCGTGGTGCCCTTGCGGCGGCGATAGGCGACAAGGCACCAAACGATCAAACCCCACGTGATGATGCCCACAACAAGGGCTGCAATCCATGAGTTGACCCAGAGGTCCATGATCCGGTCAGTGTGATTGGTGGTGCCACGCTCGGTGGGCAGCCACCCCTTCTCTACCTCTGGCGAACATCCAGTCAAAACCAACGCGCCGGCAACTGCCAAGCCTGAGATCGTAGTGATCGTTTTGCGTCGGCTGCCGGTTCGGTTCTGCGAACTCACAGACGGCCCTTCCTACTTGTTGCTGTTGCCCGGCCGCCCAAGGGGCCGTCCGGGCACACTAAAAGTTTTACTACTCGGTGTAGAGCTTACCGCTCTGCCGGGCGTTTCGCCCACATGTCGGCGCCATGCCTCCGTGCCGTTTTTGGCAAACGGAAAGCAGGCGCCGGCATCGGGCGAAAGAACCGGGTCAGTGGAACGAATCACCACAGGCGCAGGAGCCACCAGCGTTGGGGTTGTCAATGGTGAAGCCCTGCTTGGAGATGGTGTCTTCGAAGTCGATGCTTGCACCGCTGAGGTACGGCACGCTCATCTTGTCCACCACAACTTCGACGCCGTCATAGTCACGGACTGCATCTCCGTCGAGGAGGCGCTCGTCGAAGTACAGCTGGTAGATGAGGCCGGAGCAGCCGCCGGGCTGGACGGCAACGCGGAGGCGGAGATCAGTCCGGCCTTCCTGCTCCAGGAGGCTGCGGACCTTGCCTGCTGCGACGTCGGTCAGTTTGACCTCGTGTGCGGCCAGTTCAGCGCTGGCAGCGCTGGCAGCGCCGGCGGTCTCGGTGATGTTCTCGTTGGTTGCGGTGCTCATTTGGCCTACCTTAGGACGGTCCTGGCGGCCCCGCGTCAGCGGTGCCTGCCCCTACGGATACGGTACGGGCTATAGCTACATGCTACTTCGGTCAGCCGTGTAGCTCTAACTCCTGACGTAACCAAGCTTGCCCGATGGTTGTTCCCGACGGTGGAGGAATGCCGGCATCAGAGAGGCGTCGGGTTCAGGCCAGGCCTTCGGAGTTCAGCCGGGCGAGAAGCAGCGCCTCGGCCACCACAGCGTTCTTGAAATCACCGATATGAAGGGACTCGTTGGCACTGTGGGCGCGGGAGTCGGGATCCTCAACACCGGTCACGAGGATCTGGACGTCCGGGTAGACGTCCATCAGGTCGGCGATGAAGGGAATCGACCCGCCGATCCCCATCTCCACCGCCGGAACACCCCACGCCTCCCCCAGTGCCCACATTGCGAACGTCGCGGCCTTGGAGGATGTGTCAGCGAGGAACGACTTTCCGCTCTCCCCGGGAGTGAACACCACCTTTGCTCCAAAGGGCGCATTGGCCTGGACGTGCCGTTCTACGGCTGCCATCGCTGCCGCTGGATCCTGGCCCGGCGCCAGGCGCAGGCTGAACTTGGCACGTGCCCGCGGCAGGAGCGTATTTGATGCCACGTCTACGGCGGGTGCGTCGAAGCCGATGATGGACAGGGCAGGCTTGGTCCACAATCGGGCGGCGATGCTTCCCGTACCGGCGAGCCGGACGCTGTCGAGAACGGACGAATCGGCACGGTACTCCGCTTCGGTCAGCTCCACGCCGACGTTGTCGTTCGACACCAGGCTTTCGATGGCCACGTTGCCCTCTGAGTCGTGCAGGGTGGCAATCAATCGGGAGAGCAGGGTTGGCGCGTCCAGTACGGGTCCACCGAACATGCCCGAGTGGACAGCATGATCCAGCACCTGAACTTCAATGGTTCCGTCCACAAGGCCACGCAGGCTGGTGGTCAGGGCGGGAATGCCCACCTTCCAGTTACTCGAGTCGGCCACCACGATCACATCGGCCCTCAGCAGTTCCCGGTGCGTTTCCAGGAAGGAACGGAAGGTGGGAGAACCAGCTTCCTCCTCCCCTTCGAAAAAGAACGTCACACCAAGGTCGAATTCCGCGCCCAGAACCTCGGTCGCTGCAGCATAGGCGGCCACATGGGCCATGATCCCGGCCTTGTCGTCAGCAGCGCCGCGGCCGTACAGCCTGCCGTCCCGTTCGACGGCGACGAAAGGCTCTGTTAACCACAGCGCCGGGTCCCCGGGCGGTTGGACGTCGTGGTGGGCGTACAGCAGGATCGTCGGCTTCCCTTCTGCCGCCTGACGGCGTGCGACGACCGCAGGGCCGCCGGGGGTGCCGTCGTCCTTGTTACTGCGCAGGACCTGGACATCCTCAATTCCCGCGGCGCGCAACAGTTCCGCTACGGCCTGCGCGCTGGCTTCCAAGGGGGCAGGATCGAAACTCGGCCAGGCGATGCCGGGAATGGCCACAAGTTCCCTGAGCCGGTCCAGTGTGGTGTCGAAGGAACCTGCGACGGAGAGCCTGAGTCCGTCCGCGTCGATGGCCGGTGCAGGGTGCCCGGAGCCGGGGGTGCTGGCGTCGGACGGATTGGCTGCTGGAGTGGGAGTCATGGCGAACACAATACCCGCGCCGAACCTTCGCAGGCCGCAAGGTATTCTGTTCAAGTGTTCGGACGTAAAAAGGAAGCGCCAACGGCGCAGCAATCAATAGACCAGCAGGCCGCTGAAGCGGCAGCCCGGCAGGATGCCGCGTTGGGCAAGGGTGGGCCAACGCCCAAGCGCAAAGCCCAGGAAGCTGCCCGCAAACGGCCCCTGGTGCCAGAGGACCGTAAGGCGTCCAAGGCGGCTGAGCGCCAGGCTATCCAGGATCAGCGGTCGAAAATGCGCCAGGCCCTCGATACAGGTGACGAGAAGTTCCTGCCCTTGCGCGACAAGGGTCCGCAGAAGCGTTATGCCCGCGACTACGTGGATGCGCGCTTCAGCCTGGGCGAATACCTGATGTTCGGCGCCCTGGTATTTGTCATCGTTTCCCTGATCGTGCCGGCTTCCAGCGGGCAGATGGTTTATGTCCTGGGCGGTTTCTGGGTGATGTTCCTGGCCGTCTTTGTGGACGTGTTCATTCTGTCCCGGCAGCTCCGCAAGAAGCTCACCGGGAAGTTCGGCGAGGTTGAGCGTGGCGCCGTCTGGTACGGCTCCATGCGTTCCCTGCAGTTCCGCAAACTGCGCCTGCCCAAGCCGCTCGTGAAGCGCGGGCAATACCCGTCCTGATATGCGCGCCGGACCAAGCGCCGGCAGCGCATCCCTTCGTTGACAGCAAAACCCCGGCAGTCAGACCGCCGGGGTTTTGTTGTTTAATCAGCTGTTGCGTCGGGCTTTCGCCAGGTCGCGGTTGATCCGTGCCGCCCAGAAAGGCCCCTCGTACAGGAAGGCCGTGTAGCCCTGGACCAGCGTGGCCCCGGCATCCAAACGGTCCTGGACGTCTTCCGCCGTCTCGACGCCGCCGACGGCCACCAGCGTGATCGCACCCCCGGTGGCCTCCTTGAGCCGGCGAAGGACTTCCGCTGAACGCTGCTTCAGCGGTGCCCCGGACAGACCCCCGGCACCGCATTCGTCCACCTTCACAGCCGGCGACGCCAGCCCCTCACGCCCGATAGTGGTATTGGTGGCGATAATGCCGTCCAGCTTAAGGTCCAGGGCCAGCTTGGCGACGTCGTCGATGTCATCGTCGCTGAGGTCAGGTGCAATCTTCACGAGCAGCGGGACATGCCGCCCGGCCGCCTTGTCCGCCTCTGCCCCTACTGCGGTCAGCAGCGGGCGGAGCGTCTGGACATCCTGCAGAAGGCGGAGCCCGGGCGTGTTGGGCGAGCTTACATTGACCACCAGGTAGTCCGCGGCCGGCGCCAGGCTCCGGGCGCTGATGAGGTAATCGTCCACGGCGTCGTCGAGCTCCACTACCTTGCTCTTGCCGATGTTCACTCCGATCACGGGGCGAACGTTGGGGTGCCTGCGCTGCAAGGCGGCGCGTGCTGCTTTGAGGCGCGGTTCGACAGCGGCCGCGCCATCGTTGTTGAACCCCATCCGGTTAATGACAGCCCGGTCCTCGATCAGCCTGAAAAGGCGCGGTTTCTCGTTGCCCGGTTGTGCCTGCCCCGTGATGGTCCCTACTTCGACATGGCCAAAGCCAAGTTCGGTGAGGGCCTCGATGCCGAATCCCTCCTTGTCGAATCCGGCCGCAAGCCCGAACGGGGACGGGAAGGTCAGGCCAAAGGCAGAAGTCTGCAGTGAGGCCGCCGGCGTCGTGAACCGCTGCAGCAGCCGTCCTGCGCCGGAAGTATGGGCGAGCTTGATTCCCTTGAATCCGATCTTGTGGGCGCGTTCCGCGTCCATCCACGAAAAGGCCAGCCTGAAGAATGTCGGATATACGCGCATGGCTCTAGTTTTCCGTCTCGGACGGTCCAGACCAAACCGGGCCGCCGTAGACGCGACCCCGGCTAGCATAAAGCCATGAGGTGGCAGCCAGATATCCTCGGTGCTGGCTTCGAAGCCTGCACATTCGAGGCCACGGGCGACGACGGCGTCCAGCGCACCGCCACGCTGGTGCGCTTCCGTCCGGCGAAGGAGCTGGTGGCCACAGGCCGGCGGCGGACAGTGCTGTTCCTCCACGGCTGGAGCGACTACTTCTTCAATGTGGACCTTGCACAGTTCTGGGCGGGCCGGGGTTACGAGTTTTACGCCCTGGACATGCACAACCACGGCCGCAGCCTGCGCCCGGAAACGCCGGGCGGCTACGTCGCGAACCTGGCGGACTATGACGCCGAGATCGAGGCGGCCATCGCCATCATTCGGGCCGACACGCACTCACCGGAACTGGAACCCGAGGTCTCTCTCACGCTGATGGGCCACTCCACCGGCGGCCTGGTGGCCGCCCTCTGGGTCAGCAACCACCCCGGAGCAGCCTCCCAGCTGGTCCTAAACAGTCCCTGGCTGGAGATGCACGGCAGCTCGCTGGTGCGCCGTGCTGCGTCCACGATGGTGGGACCCGTGGCGCGTTTCCGGCCGGAGGCTGTCCTGCGACTGCCCGAGCGGGGGTTCTATTGGCGGACCATCAGCAGTTCAGCCGAGGGCGAGTGGCCGCTCGACGACAAGTTCCGCCCGCCCATGGCATTTCCGCTCCGTGTGGGCTGGCTCAGTGCCATCCTGGCAGGCCACACTAAGGTGGCCCGTGGCTTGGGCATCGACATACCCATCCTGGTGCTGCTGTCCCGGGGTAGCGCCACCGGCCCGTTCTGGTCCGAGGAAATGCGGCGCACCGACGCCGTACTGGACGTCAACATCATCGCCCTCCGCGCCCTGACACTGGGGCGCAGCGTCACGGTCGAACGGATCGACGGCGCGCTCCACGACGTCTTCCTCTCCCCTGCCAAAGTGCGGGCCGACGCCTATGCGCGGCTAGCCCGCTGGCTGCGGGGTTACGGTACGGCTGAACCGGGCGCGGCGTCGACCGCGCCGCCGTAGCGCCGGTCCCGTTGGGCATAGATTTCGACGGCGTCCCATAGGGTCCTGCGGTCGACGTCGGGCCACAGCGTGTCCATAAAAACGAACTCAGCGTACGCCGACTGCCACAGCAGGAAATTTGAGAGCCGCTGCTCCCCCGAGCTCCGCAGGAACAGGTCCACGTCCGGCAGGTCCGGCTCGTCCAGGAACTTCTGGATGGTTTTCTCAGTGATGGCACCGGGCCTGAGCCGACCTGCGGCAACCTCAGCGGCAATAGCCGATACGGCGTCTGTGATTTCCGCCCGGCCGCCGTAATTAACACACATGGTCAATGTGCAGGTGCTATTGCCCGCGGTAAATTCCTCAGCCTCTTCAAGTTCGCGGATCACCGAGCCCCACAGCTTGGGACGCCGGCCGGACCACCGCACACGGACACCCCACTCGTCCAGCTGGTTTCGCTGCCTTCGTAGCACGTCCTTGTTAAAACCCATTAGGAAGCGGACTTCTTCGGGCGAGCGGCGCCAGTTTTCGGTGGAAAACGCATAGACGCTCACGTATTCGATGCCTAGTTCGATAGCGCCCGCCATCACGTCCAGCAGGGCGGGCTCGCCGGCTTTGTGACCCTCGATCCGAGGCAGACCCCGCTGGTTGGCCCAACGGCCGTTACCGTCCATCACAATAGCGACATGGCGGGGGACGAATTCGGCGGGGATCGCCGGGGCAACCGCGCCGGACGGGTGGGGATACGGTGCCACCACAGGGGTGGTCCGCTGCCGCGAAGGACTCTTCTTTTTTCCCAAGGACACTGTCAGCCACGCTCCACATGTTTGAGGGATTTCAGGACACGTTCAAGGTGCCATTGCAGGTATACGGCCACCAGCCCCGCGGCTTCCCGGCGGTGCGGCACCTGCGAGCCATCCGCCGTCGTCCAGTCCCCGGTCAGCAGGGCGCCCAGCAGAACGACGGTCTCCGCCGCCGGCGCAGGCGAACCCGGTGGCCTGCAGTCAGCGCAGACCATGCCGCCGAGCGGAGCCGAAAACGCCGTATGGGGGCCGGGCCGGCCGCAGCGGGCGCAGTCGGTAAAACTCGGCGCCCAGCCGCCGGTGGCGAGGGCCCGCAAAAGATACGAATCGAGGATCAGTCCGGGCGCGTGTTCGGCCCGGCTCAGCGAGGCCAGCGCCCCCACCAGCAGGTTGTACTGGGCGGTGCCGGCTTCGCCGTCGACGTCGGTCAGTTTTTCCGCAGTTTCGGTCATGGCAGCGGCAACTGTGTAGCGGCCATAGTCTGCGGCGATGTTGCTGCCGTAGGCGCCCTTGGCAACAGCCTGGGTGACAATGTCCAGCGACTTTCCGGAGACCAGCTGCAGGTCCGCTACCATAAACGGCTCCAGCCGCGCTCCAAACTTGCTGCTGGTCCGCCGCACTCCCTTGGCGACGGCGCGGATCTGGCCGTGGTGCTTGGTCAGCAGCGTGATTATGCGGTCCGCCTCGCCCAGTTTGTGGGTACGGAGCACCACGGCGTCATCCCGGTAGGACCGGGCAGCAAAGGATTGTTGGACCACGGTTAATCTTCGCACTGAGTTCCGGAAAGCCGGCAATGCCGGTGCGTTGCGCGCCGGGAATCCCGGCGCGCAACGTATTCCGAATCAGGCGCGGGAATCCCGGATGGCACGGTTGACTGCGGAAATGACGGCCTTGAGGGAGGACATGCTGGTGTTGGCATCAATTCCGACGCCCCACAGGACCCGCTCACCTACGGCACACTCGACGTAGGCTGCGGCCATGGCGCTGCCGCCTTCCGAAAGGGCATGCTCGCTGTAGTCCAGCACCCGGACATCCATGCCGTCCTCGCGCAGGATGCTCAACAGCGCGGCGATGGGCCCGTTTCCGGTGCCCGTGCGACGGACCTGGACACCGTCAACGGTGAGCGAGGCGTGCAGGGTCATCCCGCCGTCGTCATCAGTTTCGGTGCTGACGGAACCTAGTGAGTAGCGGCCCCACTGGCCGTCCGCCTGGCTGGAGGGCAGGTACTCGTCCTGGAAGTGCTGCCACAACTGGGCGCCGCTGACTTCGCCGCCCACGGTGTCAGTCCGTTTCTGGATGACGCCGGAGAATTCCATCTGGGCGCGGCGCGGCAGGTCCAGACTGTGTTCGTTCTTGAGCAGGTAGGCCACGCCACCCTTGCCGGACTGCGAGTTGACGCGGATCACGGCCTCGTAGCTGCGGCCCAGGTCCTTGGGGTCAACGGGCAGGTACGGGACCTGCCAGGTGAAGTCCGCAACGTCCTTGCCGGCGGCGGCAGCGTCCTTCTCGAGCGCTTCGAAGCCCTTCTTGATGGCGTCCTGGTGCGAGCCTGAGAAAGCGGTGAACACGAGGTCGCCGCCGTAGGGGGAACGCTCGGCGACCGGCAACTGGTTGCAGTACTCCACGGTGCGCCGGATCTCGTCGATGTCGGAGAAATCGATCATGGGATCGATGCCCTGGACGAACATGTTCAGGCCCAGGGTGACGAGGTCCACGTTGCCGGTACGCTCGCCGTTGCCGAACAGGCAGCCCTCAATCCGGTCCGCGCCGGCCAGGTACCCCAGCTCGGCGGCGGCCACGCCGGTGCCCCGGTCATTGTGCGGGTGCAAGGACAGGATGATGCCTTCACGCGGGTGCAGGTTCCGGCTCATCCACTCAATGGAATCGGCGTAAACGTTCGGGGTGGCCATTTCCACCGTGGCGGGAAGGTTGATGATGACCTGGCTGTCGGCGGATGCTTCGAAGACGTCTGCGATGGCGTTGCAGACCCGGACGGCATAGTCCAGTTCGGTTCCCGTGAACGACTCCGGGGAGTATTCATAGGTGATGTGCGTGTCAACGAGGGTTTCCTCGTACTTCTTGCACAGCCGGGCGCCCTGGAGCGCTATGTCCAGGATGCCGTCCTGGTCCTGGTTGAACACCACGCGGCGCTGCAGGACGGACGTTGAGTTGTACAGGTGGACAATCGCCTGCTTTGCGCCGACCAGGGACTCATACGTCCGCTCGATCAGGTGCTCGCGGGCCTGGGTGAGGACCTGGATGGTGACGTCGTCCGGGATGTGGTTACCGACGATGAGCTGGCGGACGAAGTCGAAATCCGTCTGCGAAGCAGACGGGAAGCCAACTTCAATTTCCTTGTAGCCCATGCGGACCAGCAGATCGAACATCTTCATCTTGCGGGCCGGGCTCATCGGGTCGATCAACGCCTGGTTGCCATCACGCAGGTCCACGGCGCACCAGCGCGGGGCCTTGGTGATGACCTTGTCCGGCCAGGTGCGGTCAGGCAGTTCAACAGTGATCTGATCCTGGAACGGACGGTAACGGTGGGCTGGCATTCCGGAGGTCTTCTGTGCGTTTCGCATTACTATCGGGGCCTTTTCTGTGGTTCATATCTGAAAGGTGGCCGGGCAACACAAACTCCGCGACGAGGATGGGCCTTGCGCTAAATCGCGTCTGAGGCCTCGCCGCGGCAGCTAAGAAGAAGGAGCTCTGCGCGCACCATTTGAGGGTAGCACGCGTGCGTAAGATGAGAGAGCACCACCGTCCTTATCGTCCAACATGCAGACGCCGCGCCGGTGCCAGCGCCGGCCGCGGCACGTCACACGAAGGAGCATCTGTGCCCATCTCGGGGATCGACCTGTCCAACATTGACCACACCGTCAGGCCGCAGGATGACCTGTACCAGCACGTGAACGGGTCCTGGCTCAAGGCCACTGAAATTCCGGATGACCGGCCACTCGAGGGAACTTTCACCGCACTGCGCGACGGAGCGGAAATCGCGGTCCGGGACATCATCGAGGAAGCAGCCGCCAAGGGTGAAGCCGCCAGCGGGATAGAACGGAAGGTGGGCGAGCTCTACAACAGCTTCATGGACGAAGCCACTGTGGAGGCCAAGGGCATGGAGCCCATCCGCGGGCGGCTTGCCGAGGTTCTTGCCACCACCACGGTTGCCGACCTCGTGGCGCTGGCCGGGCGGCTGTTCCGGTCAGACGTTTCAGGGCTCTTCTACATCTACCCGGCTCCGGACGCGGGCAACCCGGACCGCATCCTGCTCTACACCGGCCAGGGTGGCCTGGGGCTGCCGGACGAGTCCTACTACCGGGAAGAAAAGTTCGCGCCCATGATCAAGTCCTATGGCGAACATGTCAGGACCATGTTCACCCTGGCAGGAGTGGCAGATCCGGAGTCCGCGGCCGCGCGCGTCGTTGCGCTCGAAACCAGCCTGGCTTCCCACCACTGGGACAATGTCACTCTGCGCGACCCGCAGAAGACCTACAACCTCAAGTCCGCTGAGGAAGCAGGCACCCTGTTCCCGCTCCTTAACACCTGGTTCGAAGCTGCCGGGATCGACGCCGACAAGCGCAACGAGATAGTGGTGAGCACCCCGGACTTCTTCAGTGGGGCCGCAGGCCTGCTGGAGTCCGAACCGCTGTCCGTGTGGCAGGAGTGGCTGGCCCTGCGCGTCGTCAACGGCGCCGCGCCCTACCTGTCCTCCGAGTTCGTGGACGCCAACTTTGCCTTCTACGGAACAACCATCAGCGGCACACCCCGAAACAAGGACCGCTGGAAGCGGGCCGTCGCCGTCGTGGAAGCTGCACTCGGTGAGGCCGTTGGGCAGATTTATGTCTCGAAGCACTTCCCCGAAACCCACAAAGCCCGCATGCAGACCTTGGTGGCCAACCTGATCGAGGCCTACCGGCAGTCCATCACCGGCCTTGCGTGGATGGGTGAGGAAACAAAGGCTGAGGCGTTGCGGAAACTGGAGGCATTCCGCGCCAAGATCGGCTACCCGGACAAGTGGATCGATTACTCCGCTGTGGAAATCGACCCCCTGGACCTTCTGGGGAACGTTGAGCGGGCCCACAATGCCGACGTCGACCGACACCTGGATGAGGTGGGCAAGCCGGTGGACCTCAACAAGTGGCTCATGACACCGCAGACGGTGAACGCGTACTACCACCCGATGCTCAACGAGATCGTCTTCCCGGCCGCTATCCTGCAGCCACCGTTCTTCACGGCCGACGCCGACGACGCCGTCAACTACGGCGGTATCGGAGCGGTGATCGGCCACGAGATCGGCCACGGTTTTGATGACCAGGGCTCGCAGTTCGACGGCGGCGGTGCCCTGCGCAACTGGTGGACCGAGGATGACCGGACGGCCTTTGAGGAGCTCACGGCCAAGCTGGTGGCACAGTACGACGTGTTGTCGCCGTATGCCGCGCCAGGGCACAACGTCAACGGCAAGCTGACGCTCGGGGAGAACATCGGCGATCTTGGTGGCCTGACCATCGCCTACAAGGCTTATCTCCTCAGCCTCGACGGCAGGGAACCGGAGGTGCTGGACGGACTGACCGGGCAGCAGCGGTTCTTCGCGTCCTGGGCAGCCGGCTGGCGCCAGGTGATCCGGTCAGAAGAAGCCATCAGGAGGCTCGCCACGGATCCCCACTCCCCCAACGAGTTCAGGACGAATGCCATCGCCAAGAACCTGGACGCCTTCCACGAGGCCTTTGGCGTGACCGAGCAGGACGGCATGTGGATGCCGCAGGACGCCCGCGTCAGCATCTGGTGATCACCCTCCGGTAGACACACAGAGAGGCGGGGCCGACTGGCCCCGCCTCTCTGTGTGTCTACCCGGTTCTGCCGTCAGTCCTGGACGATCAGCACCGGGTTGGCCTGCTGGCACACGGTATCGCCCGCCGTCTGGTTGACGATGTCCTCAGGCAGGGCAGCTCCCGCGCCGGCGCCGTAGGTTGCCCCGGTGGTGAAGTCGGTCCCAAGGTAGACCTGGACTCCGGCGACGCGAGGTGCAAGCTGGACCTGCGCGGCCGGGATCCCCAGCAGCGCAGCCACGTCGGCTGCGACGTCGGCGAATTCCGTGCCGTAATAGACAACGGTCTGCGCAACCGGCGTGGCTTCAAATGGCCCGGCCTGCGTGAAGCCGCCAGCGACCAGGGCCTGCACAATTTCCCGGGCACGTCCCGGGACACCGCTGCCGTTGGCCACGGTGATTGGTTGCAGCGCCTTCTCATACGCTGGCACCGCCGGGGCTGTTTCTGTTGGCGGGGCTGTCGTTTCCGTCGGCGCCGGGGACGGCGTGGTGGGTGCAGTTGGATCCGTGAGGTCCACGTCCTCACGGAGGGCGGCAAACAGCTGGGACCCTGCGGGCTCGGCAATCTGCAGGCGGTTGATGTCCGTGACTGCCGGTGTGGTGGGCACGGCCACAAACGCCACCTTGCTGATATCGATGTCCTTGAGCCGGCTTCCGATACTCACGAGCGACGGCACGGAGGCCAGCCCCTCATCCACCGTGAGGTTCTTGGTCACAACATCGGCAATGGTCAGCATTTTAGAGGGGTCGGACAGTGTGCCGTCGTCCTTGATCTTGCGCGTAAGGGAGGACAGGAACCCCTGCTGTGCCCTGATCCGGCCCAGGTCGCCGCCGTCGGCAAAGGCATGCCGGGTCCGCAGGAAGGCAAGGGCCATGTCGCCCTTAACGGCGGACGTGCCCTTCGGCAGGCGCAGCCGGGAGTCAGGATCATAGACGGCATCACTGATGCACACGTCAACGCCGCCGACAGTGTTGGAAAGCTCCTTCACGGCGGTGAAGTCCGCCATCATGAAGTGATCAATCTCCAGGCCAGTCAGCTTGTTGACTGTGTCTACGGCGCAGCCGATGCCGGCTTCATTCATGGCCTCGTTGATCATGACACCGCTGCGGGCAGGATACGTCCGCTTGCTCTTCTGGTCGGTGCACTCCGGAATATCGACCAGCAGGTCCCGGGGGAAGCTGATCACGCTGACGCGCTTGTTGTCGGCCGATACGTCCATCAGCATCATGACGTCGGACTTGCCGTAACCTGTTGAATCCTCCACGGCGCCGTACTCCGCATTTGCGCCGTCCCTGGTATCGGAGCCGAGGATCAGGATCTGCATCCGGTCCGATTTGTCGCCCCCTGGGTTGGCCGTGCTGCCGGCGTTCAGCGGTGCCGTGGTGATGTTCGACTGAAACCGCAAATACCAGTACCCGGCAAAGCCAAGACCGCCGATCACTAGGATGGTGACCACCGCGGTAGTCACTTTCAGCCAGGCCGGCATCCGGCTCCGGGATCCGAGATGCCTGGCAACGCCGACGGCGGTGGCATCAGCGTGGCGGGACACCGGACCGGTCCCGGCTGACGCGTCAGCTCCGTACTCGCGATTGTCGCGGCCTCGCCCCATGCGTGATGTACCTTCCTCGAAAAAAAATTGAATCCGGCCTATTTTAGTTGCCCATTCTGGGAACTTCCCGACGACCGACCGGGGTAAGGCGAAAGGGCAGCGTCAGAAGCCCAGCTTGACCAGCTGCTTCGGGTCGCGCTGCCAGTCCTTGGCCACCTTCACATGCAGGTCAAGGTAGATGCGCGCGCCGAGCAGAGCCTCGATCCCCTTGCGTGCGTTGGTGCCGACTTCGCGGAGCCGTGCGCCGCCCTTGCCGATGATGATGGCCTTCTGGGACGGACGTTCCACATAGAGATTAACCCGGACGTCGAGGAAGGGCCGGTCTTCGGGCCGGCCTTCACGCGGTACGATCTCGTCGACGACGACGGCCAGGGAGTGCGGCAATTCGTCGCGGACGCCTTCGAGGGCCGCTTCCCGGATGAGTTCGGCGATCATCACAGCTTCGGGTTCGTCCGTCAGGTGCCCGTCCGGATACAGGGGCGGGGACGCCGGCATGTGGCTGATCAGGACGTCCGCGAGGGTGTCGACCTGGAACCCGTCGGTGGCGGACACGGGGACGATGTCCTTCCAACCGTCCTCGCCGATGACATCCCGGCCCAGTGCTGCGACGGCGAGCAACTGCTCGGTGAGCGCCTGCCGGTCCACCGTGTCTGCCTTGGTGACGATCGCGATGACAGGCTTGTTGCCGATGGCGGCGAGCTGGGCGGCGATGTACTTGTCGCCCGGGCCGATCTTCTCGTTGGCGGGAAGGCAGAAGCCGATCGCGTCGACCTCGGCGAGGGTGTCGGCGACGAGTTCGTTCAACCGTTTTCCCAGCAGCGTGCGGGGGCGGTGCAGACCCGGGGTATCCACCAGGATCAGCTGGGCGTCATCGCGGTGCACGATCCCCCGGATGGTGTGGCGCGTGGTCTGCGGCTTGGCGGAAGTGATGGCCACCTTCTGGCCCACCAGGGCGTTCGTCAGGGTTGATTTGCCCGCGTTCGGCCGCCCGACGAGGACCGCAAAGCCTGCCCTGTAGCCGCCGAAGTCTTTTGCGGCTGAATCCGGGTTGGCCGGACGATTATTTTCCTTGCTCACGTGGAACTCCCTGCTGGGTTGCTTCGGCCTCGTCGAGGAGGTCTTCAAGGTCAGTGTCTACTTTTGGTACTGCTGCCGCAATGATGTGGCTGACGCGGTTGCGGCGGCCCTCGAGCCGTTCGGCGAGCAGCGAGATGCCGCCCACCTCCACGCGGCTGCCAACAATGGGAACGCGGCCCAGGGCCTTGGCCAGCAGCCCGCCCACGGTGTCAACCTCGTCGTCGTCGAGCTCTACGTCGAACAGTGCTCCGAGGTCGTCGATGCTCATCCGGGCACTCACCCGGTAGGAACCGCCGCCCACGGCCACGGCCTCGGCGCTTTCGGTGTCATACTCGTCCACGATTTCGCCGACGATTTCCTCGATGAGGTCCTCGAGGGTGACAAGGCCAGCCGTGCCGCCGTATTCGTCGATCACGATGGCAACGTGTGTTGACTCCTTCTGCAGTTCCCGCAGCAGGTCGCTCACCGGCTTGGACTCCGGGACGTACCGGACCTCGCGGGCCAGGGCTTCGACCGGGGGCTGTTCGTCGTCGGGTCCCAGCTCGTGAAGCGTCGCCGCGACGTCCTTGAGGTAGACGATTCCGAGGATCTGGTCCGTGTTGTCGCCGATCACGGGGATCCGTGAATAGCCCGAACGCAGGAACATCGACATGGCCCGCCTGAGGCTGGAGCCGGCGTCGATGCTGAGGATATCCGTCCGGGGCACCATCACGGCGCGCACCAGGGTATCGCCGAAGTCAAAGACTGAGTGGATCATTTCCGCTTCGGTGTCTTCGATCATGTCGGATTCAGATGCGCGGTCCACGAGTTCGCGGAATTCCTGTTCGCTGAAGAACGCGTCATCACCCGCGGGGGCGCCGGGAGCGGCGGCACTGCCCAGCGCCACGAGCCACCCGGGGATGGGGCCGAGGACCCACGTCAGGAACCTGATCAGCGATGCCGTGTACCGGACCACTGCGGCCGAATGGAGCCTGCCGATCTGCCGCGGGGAAACGCCGACGATTACGAAACCGAGCAGGGCCATAATCCCGGTGGCGGCCAGCCCGGCCAGCCAGACGTTGTCCAGCAGGCTGTGGAGCAGGACGGCCACCGCCACGGCTGAAGCCATCTCGAACCAGACCCGCCAGAACCGCAAGGCCCGGATATGGGCCACCGGCTGGGCCAGGATGCGCTTCATGGCGTTTCCGCGGCTTTTCAGCAGGGCGTCTTCGGCGTTATGCCGGGGAAGAAACGTGAACGCGGCCTCGGCTGCGGTCAGGAGTGCTGCTGTACTGAGGAACGCCAGGGCCATGCCGACAAGGAGCAGGGGCGTCACTGAGTAGTCTCGGCGGGTGCGTCTTTGCCGGTGAAGCCGGAGAGCAGCTGGCGCTGGAGGCCGAACATCTCTTCCTTTTCCTCGGGCTCTGCGTGGTCATAGCCCAGCAGGTGGAGGATCCCGTGGGTGGTCAGGAGCAGCATCTCATCCTGCAGGGAGTGCCCGGCGTCGACGGCCTGAACCTGCGCTACCTGGGGGCACACGGCAATGTCACCCAGCATCCCTTGCGGAGTGGGCCGGTCCGGCGTGCCGGGGGTCAGTTCGTCCATGGGGACCGAGAGTACGTCCGTGGATCCCGGCTCGTCCATGAGCTCGATGTGGAGCTTTTCCATGGCCGGTTCATCCACCAGGAGAATGGAGAGTTCAGCCTGGGGGTGGATGTACAGCTGTTCGAAGACGTACCGGGACAGTGCCACGAGCTCCGCTTCATCAACCCGGATGCCGGATTCGTTGTTTACCTCGATGCTCATGCGTTTTCCCCCCGCTTTTCCCGGCTTACCGAGTGCTGCACTTTGTTCCGCTGGACATCATCCCAGAGACTGTAGGCGCGCACGATGTCACCCACAAGACGGTGGCGGACCACGTCTGTGGAATCCAGGACGGTGAAGTTCACGTCCTCGATCCCCTGCAGGATCCCTTCCACGATCCGCAGCCCGGAGCGGGTGCTGAAGGGAAGGTCCACCTGGGTGACGTCTCCGGTGACCACCATTTTGGACCCGAAGCCCAAACGCGTGAGGAACATCTTCATCTGTTCCGGTGTGGTGTTCTGCGCTTCGTCGAGGATGATAAAGGCGTCATTGAGCGTGCGCCCACGCATGTACGCCAGCGGCGCCACTTCGATGGTCCCCGCAGCCATCAGGCGCGGGATGGACTCGGGGTCCATCATGTCGTGCAGCGCGTCGTACAGCGGGCGCAGGTAGGGATCGATCTTGTCGCTCAGGGTGCCCGGAAGGAACCCCAGCCGTTCGCCGGCTTCGACTGCGGGCCTGGTCAGGATAATGCGGCTGACTTCCTTCTGCTGCAGTGCCTGGACAGCCTTGGCCATCGCAAGGTACGTCTTGCCCGTGCCTGCAGGGCCAATCCCGAAGATCACAGTGTTCGCGTCAATCGCGTCCACGTAGTTCTTCTGGTTCAGGGTTTTTGGCCGGATGGTCTTCCCCCGGCTGGAGAGGATGTTGTGGGTGAGGACGTCCACAGGGTTCTGCAGGGACTGGCTGCGGAGCAACGCGACGAGCTGCTGCAACACCGCGGGGCTGATGACCGTGCCACGGGCCACGAGGCCGCGCACTTCATGCAGCAGCCGCATGATGCGGGGAACTTCGTTGGCGGGGCCGCTGATGGACAGCTCGTTTCCGCGGACGTGGAAGTTTACGGCCGGGAACTGTTCTTCGATGTAACGCAAGGCCTCATCATGGCTGCCGAGCGATTGGACCATCTGATCGGAGTTGTCAAAAAGAACCACCTCCGTCCGGACACCGGGAAGTGAATGGGGAAATTCTCCGGCGGCACGGTCAGTGTTCAGCCGGCGCTTTCCGTTCGCTGATTCAGTCATGGTGCTGGCCCGCAGGCCCGTGGTCTCCTCCAGTTCGAAACTTAAGTGCCACCGGCTGCTGCGTGGGCGGGCTGTTGCCGAGCACGCAGGAGCCAGCGGAGTCCTTCCATCTTACGCCAGGAGGCACCTCCCGGCAGCGCCCGGCGGTGTCCGGCAAGGGCTCCCGTCACCGGCTTGCTGCGGGATGGTTGACGTCATTAGGTATCAACTTCATATCGGGCTCATATCGTTCCCGTTGCAGTTGTGCCGGCGGCCCGGATCCGGTCCTTTTGCCGGGCTGGCTATGCGATGCTGGAAATCAAGGCCGTCCGGGGACCGGCTCACGAGGCCCACGCCTCACCATTTCACAGCCAGGAAGGACAGGGCCACGAGAGTGCCGGAAACAGCGACCCCCCTCACTGCCGTACGCGCCGCGCCGCGTTTTCGTCCGCAACGCCTCCTGTGTCTCCTGCCAGCCTTCCTCCTTCTCACCGGTTGTATCGCGGACCCCAGCCCTGAGCCCAACCTCACGGCAAACTCCAGCCCTGCCGCCACTGCCTCCCCCGGGGCACCCTCCACCAGCGCGCCCCTGGAAACCACGCAGTCTTCGAATAAGGCACCGGTCTACTGGATTGGCCGGAGCAAGAGCAACGTGTTCCTGTACCGGGAATTCCGGGACGTTCCGGAGCAGGAGAATCCGGTGACCCGTGCCTTGCGGGCCATGATGTCCGAGAAGCCGCTGGACCCCGACTTCTTCACGCCCTGGCAGAATCCCGAGAAACTCGCCTCGTCCATCTCCGGCAAGAATGTCATCACCGTCGACGTATCGGAGGATGCCTTTAACAGCAATCTCGACGCCGACATGGCGGGCCGCGCCATCCAACAACTGGTCTTCACGGCTACGGCAGCGGCAGCGAGTTCCGGCCTGATCGATTCCGGCCAGCAGATCCAGGTCAGGATCCTGGTGGACAGCCACACCGATTACGTTGCCTTCGACCACGTCCAGCTTGGCGCTCCCATGTCCCGCGCCGTCGGGATGGTGGCGCCCGTATGGATCATCGATCCGCAGGAAGGTACGGACATGGCCGGCGGAAGCGTCAAGATCACCGGCCGCAGCACCGTACCCGGCGGTAAGCTCCGCTGGCAGATCCATCGGGCCGAAGCGAACGGTGACAAGACGCCCTACCTGACTGGGGAGACCACTGCAGCCGCCGAGGTGGCACAGACCGGACTGTTCACCCTTGCCCTTAGCCTCTCCTCGGGAAATTACGAGCTCCGCGTTTCGCAGGTGGATGCGGCCGGCAGCGGCCAGGAGCTGAATGTGGATACACGGAACTTCAACGTCCGTTAGCAGACCACGCAGCAGGCGGCCTCAGGATACAGGTGCAGTCCAGCGACCCAGTACATCGCTCGCCAAAACAACCGCTGCCGGCCCGGCCGTGGATGACCTTAGGACGTGGTGTCCCAGGAGCGCCGTCACGGCCCCGGCGTCGCAAAGCCGGGTGACTTCGCGGGGACTGATGCCGCCTTCCGGGCCAACAATGAGCAGAATTTCCAGGGGCCCGGCGGCAGCCTGGGTGGCCTGCCATGATTCCAGGACAGAACGGAGCGGCCGGACCGCGTCTTCGTGCAGGATTACAGCCAGATCCGCTGCCGCCACGGCCGCCGCAAGGCCAGGCGTTTCGACGGCGGCCCGCACCTCGGGGATCCAGGCGCGGCGTGCCTGTTTGGAGGCAGCAGTGACCACGGATTGCCATTTCGCGTGGGCCTTGGCGGCGCGCTCACCTTTCCAGCGGACAATTGATCGCTCGGACTGCCAAGGGACTACGGCGTCGATCCCCAGTTCAGTTGCCGTTTCCACGGCCAGTTCGTCGCGGTCCCCCTTGGCCAGGGCCTGGACCAGCACGAGCCGGATATCGGACTGGTCCTCCACGACGAGTGCGGAGCATTCAACGGTGAGCTCTGCGGGTGACGCCGAAACGACAGTTCCCGTCAGCCGCTTTCCGGCGCCATCAGCAATGTCCACCGCCTCTCCGGGAGTGATCCGCTTCACGGTCACGGCGTGGCGTGCCTCAGGCCCTTGAAGGACAAAACGGGCACCGGGCACTAGCTCGTCCAGCGACCCGGCACCGCTGAAGAAAACGGGATTGCTCACCGCTACAGGTTACCGAACCGGTCCCGCAGCTTGGCAAAGACGCCGCCGCTGGCAGCCAGCTTGCCTTCCGTGAACTGCTCGCCCCGCAGCTTCGCCAATTGCCGCAGGAGATCCTCCTGCGCGGCATCCAGCTTAGCCGGCGTCTCCACCTGCAGATGGACCATCAGGTCCCCCCGGCCGTAACCGCGCAGGTGCGTCACCCCGAGTCCACGGAGCGTGATGATCTCCCCGGACTGCGTCCCCGCCTTGACGTCGATCTCCTGCAGCCCGTCAAAGGTTTCCAGTGACAGCTCAGTGCCCAGGGCGGCGGCAGTCATCGGGATGTGCAGCGTTGCGTGCAAGTCGTCACCATCACGGGCGTAGGTGGCGTCGTTGTTGACCCGGAGTTCCACGTACAGGTCCCCGGACGGTCCTCCGGCCGGGCCTGCTTCGCCCTGTCCGGAGAGCTGGATCCGGGTGCCTGTGGCAACACCGGCCGGCACCTTGATGGTGAGGGACCGTCGGCTGCGGATGCGGCCTTGGCCGCTGCATTCGTTGCAGGGGTCCTTGATGACTGTTCCGAAGCCTTCGCAGCTGCCACACGGGGCCGCCGTCATGACCTGGCCCAGGATGGAGCGTACCGCGCGCTGGACCTGGCCGCTGCCGCCGCAGATATCGCAGCGGACAGGGTGGCTTCCTTCGCGGCAGCATGAGCCGTTGCAGGTGGGGCAGGTGACGGCGGTGTCCACTTCGAGTTTCCGGTTGACGCCGAACACCGCATCGCGGAGTTCTATCCGGACACTGATCAGCGCGTCCTGGCCGCGGCGGACCCGGGACGCGGGGCCGGAGGAGCCGCCGGCACCGAAGAACGTGTCAAAAATGTCCTGGAACGCGAAGCCCTGGCCGGAGTATCCGGCGCCGCCGAACCCGTTGTCGGTGCCGTTTTCATTGCCGGTGGTGTCATAGATCCGGCGCTTCTGCGGGTCCGAAAGTACCTCATAGGCGTGGGTCACGGCCTTGAAGCGGTCCGATGCATCGTCCCCGGGGTTTACGTCCGGGTGCAGAGTGCGGGCCAGCTTGCGGTAGGCCTTCTTGATCTCTTCCCCGGTGGCTTCCGGCGAGACTCCGAGGACGTCGTAGTGGCTGCTCAAAGTTCGTATCTCTTCCTTGTTGTACTGCAGGCAGCCGGGCTGCCACTGCTCTTCGTGCCTGGACCGTGGTGCTGTTACGGACCCAGAATTCTTGAAAGGTAACGGGCTACTGCCCTGACGGCGGCCATGGTGGTGGGATAGTCCATCCGGGTGGGGCCCAGCACGCCGATCTTGGCAGTGCTGTCAGGTCCGTAGCCCGTGGCAACCACGGAGGCTTCCGCGAGTCCGTCGTAAGGGTTTTCACGCCCGATACTGACTGCCACGCCTCTCGGATCCTGCGCCATGTCGCTCAGGAGGCGCAGCAGGACAACCTGCTCCTCGAGGGCTTCCAGGACTGGTCCGATACTGAGCGGAAAATCCACATTGGAGCGGGCGAGGTTCGCCGTTCCGGCCATGACCATGCGTTCCTCACGGCTGTTGTGGGCGAGCGTCTCCAGCACGTGGGCCAAAGCCTGGGCAGCTGAGCGCTGGCCCGGACTGACGGACGAAACGACTCCCGGCAGCGACGGCGTCAGACGGCTCAGCGAAATGCCCGCCAGTGATCCGAGGAAGTGTGTCCGCAAGGCGGCGATGGCGTCGTCGCCGAGGTCCTGGCCGACGTCGATCACGCGCTGTTCGACTTTGCCGGTGGTGGCGATGAGGACCACCAGGACCTGTCGGGGCGCGAGCAGGACGAATTCGATGTGGCGGATGGTGGCGCGGCTCAGATGGGGATACTGCACCACGGCGACCTGGTTGGTCAGCTGTGACAGCATCCTGACGGTCCTGTCCAGGACGTCGTCCAGATCGTCTGAGCCCTCCAGCAGCGACTGGATTGCACGCCGTTCCGCCTGGGAAAGCGGCTTTACCGCTGAAATCTGGTCCACAAACAGGCGATAGCCTTTGTCGGTGGGGATCCGTCCGGCGCTGGTGTGCGGGGCTGTGATCAGGCCGTCGTCTTCCAGGGCCGCCATGTCGTTGCGGATGGTGGCACTGGACACGCCGAGGTGATGGCGTTCCACGAGTGCCTTGGAACCCACCGGCTCGCGGGAGTGCACATAGTCCTCCACGATGGCGCGCAGTACTTCGAGTTTGCGCGGCTCGCTCATACTCCACCTCCATCCATGGTTAGCACTCGACATGCCTAAGTGCTAACAGTCTAATATGAGTCACCTCGTTGTTAGCATTGGTACCGCACCGGGCGAAATTCCGGGCCAGGATCTAGCGGTAAGGCGGAATCAATCCATGCAGTACCAGAAGTGGGGTCCGCAGGAGATCACCGCGCCCGTCAGCAGCGAACTCCCTGAGGTTCCCGTGGAACGCGGCATGGTTCTTGAAGACGCCCAGTCAGGCTGGGTGGGAGCGGTGACCCGGGTGGAGAAGTCCGGCGGCATGCATGTAGTGGCCCTCGAAGACCGGCTCGGCAAGTCCCGAACCTTCCGGCTCGGCTTCGGGTTCCTCCTGGAGGGACAGCCCATCCGGCTCGTTCCCCGGGCGCCCAGGCAGGCCGCCGCCGTGGGCGTCGGCCGGACGGCGTCCGGGTCAGTCCGTGTGGCCGGCCAGCGTGCCCAGGTAGCCAAGGCGAGCAGAATCTGGGTGGAGGGAAAACACGACGCCGAACTCGTGGAAAAAGTCTGGGGTGACGATCTCCGTGTCGAGGGCATCGTCGTCGAGCCTTTGCATGGCATTGATGACCTGGCGGGGGCGGTGGCCGCGTTCGGTCCCGGTCCGGGCCGCCGGCTGGGGGTCCTGGTGGACCACCTGGTGCCGGACTCGAAGGAGTCGCGCATCGCTGCCGCCGTGATGGCCTCGCCCGGCGCGGCCGGGAATGTCCTGATTGTCGGGCACCCTTACGTTGATGTGTGGCAGGCGATCCGGCCCGCTGTACTGGGCATCGAAAAATGGCCGGTGGTACCCCGCGGGCAGGACTGGAAGACGGGCATCCTGGAAGCGTTCGGCTGGCCGCACTCCACCAAGGAAGACATCGGGCTTGGCTGGCAAAAGCTGCTGGGCGCTGTCCGCAGCTACGCGGACCTGGAAGCATCACTGCTCGGGAGGGTGGAGGAAGTCATCGACTTCCTGACGGTGCCGTAACCCCGGATCCGACCACTGGCGGAGGCATTTGGTGGCCGAACCAGTATTCTTGGTACGGCGGAGGCTGCAGTTGCTTCAGTCCGGCATTCTCCAACCCAGCACCATTGCACTTTCGAAGGAAGAAAACCGTGGCACAAAACGCACGCGAGCACCGGGACCACCACGGCGGCCAGGGCCGTTCCGAGTACCAGGGCGTTCCGGCAAATGCGCTGCCCCTGACGGCCAGTGAAGACCGCCAGTGGGCCACGCTGGCACACTTCGGCGGGATCCTCGGCTGTGTTCCGTCACTGCTGATCTACCTGATTTTCCGTGAGCGCGGGCCGTTTACCGCCCAGGAATCCAAGGAAGCGCTGAACTTCAGCCTGCCGCCCACCATTGCGGCGCTGGTGGCCAACCTCCTGGTTTTCATTCCAGTGGTGGGAAACATCTTCGCCGTCATCGCCACCCTGGTTTGGATTGCCCTGACCTGCTTCTCCGTGGCCGCGGGCATCCATGTCAACAAGGGCCAGCCCCACCGCTACCAGTACAACCTGCGCTGGATCAAATAGTCCCCACCCGCACCCTAACCTCGCAAGCTCGGCCAGGGAACCCCGCGGGCGTGGGCTCACGATTGTAGGGCCTAGTCCGGCAGGATCCTGCGGACCACAGCGTCGGCCAGCAGGCGGCCCCTCAGCGTCAATACCAGCTTGCCTTGGAAGGCGGCCGGCGCTTCGACCAAGTCGTCGGCGATGAGCCCGGCCACGGCATAACGGCCGTGTTCGCCCAGCGTTGACGTTGCCAGCCCCGACACGAGGCGCGCCTCGAGCATCACGCGCTCCACGTCGCGGGTTTCGGCGTCGAGCGTTTCCCGCCCGGCGGCCGGTGACAGGCCCTGCGCAAGCCGACCGGCGTAGGCAGTAGGGTGCTTGACGTTCCACCACCGCACTCCGCCGACGTGTGAGTGTGCGCCCGGTCCGATGCCCCACCAGTCGTCGCCCCGCCAGTACGCAAGGTTGTGCCGGCATGCCTGCTCTGGCGTCCGGGACCAGTTGCTGACCTCATACCAGCTGAGGCCCGCAGCACCGATCAGCTGGTCGGCGAGTTCGTACTTGTCGGCGTGGTCGTCGTCGTCAATTCCCGGGACTTCACCACGGCGGATCTGGGCGGCCAGCTTGGTGCCGTCCTCCACGATCAGCGCGTAGGCACTGATGTGGTCCGGCTGGTAGGACAGGGCCGTCTCCAGCGAGAACCGCCAGTCCTCCAGGGACTCCCCCGGCGTCCCGTAGATAAGATCCAGGCTCACGGACAGTCCGGCATTGCGCGCCCATTGCACCGCCTGCGGCACGCGGCTGGGCGTGTGCGTGCGGTCCAGGACCTTCAGGACGTGGGGAACTGCAGACTGCATGCCAAAGGAAACCCGGGTGAAACCGGCGTCGGCAAGCAACTGGAGGGAGGCAGGTGTGACCGAGTCCGGGTTTGCTTCAGTGGTCACTTCGGCACCGGGTTCCAGGCCCCAGTGCCCGACGGCGGCAGTGAGGATCCGGGCGAGGTCTTCCGCGGGGAGCAGCGTGGGGGTGCCGCCGCCGAAGAAGACTGTGCTCATGGGCCGATCCGGAAGACCCGAGTCCCGGAGGACAGTGGCGGCCAAATCGACTTCGGACACGGCCGTGGTGGCGTAGGCGTCCTGCGACGCCCCGCCGCCCAGCTCGGTGGCCGTGTAGGTGTTGAAGTCGCAGTATCCGCAACGCACGGCGCAGAACGGGATGTGAACGTACAGCCCGAAGGCCCGGTCCGCCGCACCGTCCACTGCCTGGGCGGGCAGCAGACCGTCCGACGGCGCCGGGTCGCCGAGGGGGAGAATGCTAGGCATTGCAGGGGCGTCCGGTGTTGCCAGCCACTGTCATCACTACTTCTTGGCCTTGTCCTTGGACTCGTCGGTAGTCAGCGCGGCGATGAAGGCTTCCTGGGGAACCTCAACGCGGCCCACCATCTTCATGCGCTTTTTGCCTTCTTTCTGCTTCTCCAGCAGTTTGCGCTTCCGGGAGATGTCGCCGCCGTAGCACTTGGCCAGAACGTCCTTGCGGATGGCGCGGATGCTTTCCCGGGCGATGATCCTGGAGCCGATGGCAGCCTGGATGGGCACTTCGAACTGCTGGCGGGGAATGAGCTCGCGCAGTTTGCCGGTCATCATCACGCCGTAGGCATAGGCCTTCTCGCGGTGCGTGATGGCCGAGAAGGCATCCACCTGTTCGCCCTGGAGCATGATGTCAACCTTGACCAGGTCGGCTACCTGCTCGCCGTCGGCCTTCCAGTCCAGCGAGCCGTAGCCCCGGGTCTTGGATTTGAGGATGTCAAAGAAATCGAACACGATCTCGGCGAGCGGCAGCCGGTAGCGGATTTCGACCCTGTCCTCGGACAGGTAGTCCATGCCGCCGATGACGCCGCGGCGGCTCTGGCAGAGCTCCATGATGGCGCCCACGAACTCATTCGGCGCCAGGATGGTGGCAGCCACCATCGGCTCGCGGACCTCTGCGATCTTGCCGGAAGGGTATTCGCTGGGGTTGGTCACATGGACCACCTTCTTGTCCTCCAGCGTTACCTCGTACTCCACGTTGGGGGCAGTGGAGATCAGGTCAAGATTGTATTCGCGCTCCAGCCGCTCCCTGGTGATTTCCAGATGGAGCAGGCCGAGGAAGCCGACGCGGAAGCCGAAGCCGAGCGCGGCCGACGTTTCCGGCTCATAGACAAGCGCGGCGTCGTTAAGCATCAGCTTCTCCAGCGCATCGCGGAGCACCGGATAGTCCGTGCCATCCAGCGGATACAGGCCGGAGAAGACCATCGGCTTGGCATCGGCATAGCCGGGAAGGGACTTAGTGGCAGGCTTGGCAAGGTTGGTGACGGTGTCGCCCACCTTGGACAGGCGGACGTCCTTCACGCCGGTGATGAGGTAGCCCACTTCGCCCACGCCGAGGCCTTTGGAGGGGGTGGGCTCCGGGGAGCTCACCCCGATCTCGAGGAGTTCGTGGGTGGCCCGGGTGGACATCATCTGGATGCGTTCACGGGGGTGCAGCATGCCGTCAACCACACGGACGTAGGTGACCACGCCGCGGTACGTGTCATAGACCGAGTCGAAGATCATGGCGCGCGCGGGGGCATCGGGGTCCCCCACGGGGGCCGGCAGGTCGCGGACGATTTTGTCCAGCAGGACTTCGACGCCCATACCGGTCTTGCCGGAGACGCGGAGCACGTCGTCGGGGTCGCCGCCGATCAGGCTGGCGAGTTCGGCCGCGTACTTCTCAGGCTGGGCTGCGGGGAGGTCGATCTTGTTCAGCACCGGAATGATGGTGAGGTTGTTTTCCATCGCCAGGTACAGGTTCGCGAGGGTCTGGGCCTCAATGCCCTGCGCCGCGTCAACAAGCAGTACTGCGCCTTCGCAGGCGGCCAGCGAACGGGACACTTCGTAGGTGAAGTCCACGTGGCCGGGGGTGTCGATCATGTTCAGCGCGTAGCTGGTCCCGTCGAGTTCCCAGGGCATGCGGACCGCCTGGGACTTAATCGTGATGCCGCGTTCGCGCTCAATGTCCATGCGGTCCAGATACTGGGCCTTCATATCGCGGGACTTAACCACCCCGGTGAACTGCAGCATGCGGTCAGCCAGGGTGGATTTACCGTGGTCAATGTGCGCGATGATGCAGAAATTGCGAATGATGGCCGGATCAGTCGCGGCGGGCACCGGGGCGGTGCGGGCCATGGGAGACACGCAGGGTCCTTACTGTTGACATTCGTGCGATCGCCGTCAGGACGCACCGAAGGCACCCTGCGGCTGGACCGCACATTTGGAACCTCCAGTCTCCCACGTCCGGGCGCATCGTATTGCATTCAGGTCAAACCGGCACGGGGGCCCGGCGATAGTCTTGGCCCATGCCTATCAACCTCCGCTCCTTGGCCAACGCCGCCCGGATGTCCTTCAGGGTCCTGCAGAAGTTCCGTACCGGCCCAACCGGATCTGCGGGACGGGGCACGCCCACGTCCGCCCGCCAGGCACCGCCGGTCCGGCCGGCCCTGCCCGGCGCATATCCTGGCGACTTTGGCGGCAAGGCGGCCATCCGGTACGCCCCGCAGCCCGATGGCAGTCCCGACCCCGGCGAGATTGTGTGGACCTGGGTGCCGTATAAAGAGGACCACAGCCGCGGCAAGGACCGTCCTGTTCTGCTGGTGGGCAAGAACGGGCGGTACCTGCTGGGGGTAATGCTCACCAGCAAAGACCACGACCAGGCCGGCAACGGGTCCGGAGAGTACGTGGACATCGGGACCGGCAGTTGGGACCGCCAGCAGCGGCCCAGCGAGGCGAACCTCATGCGGATCCTGCAGATCAGCCCGGACGCCATCCGGCGCGAAGGTGCTGTTCTGGACCGGAAACGCTTCGATCTGGTGGCTGCAGGTATCCGGCGGCGACACGGCTGGAAGTAGCCCGCCAAAAATGGCCAGCTTCCGGGGGGGGTCTGCTATTCTATATAGCTGTGTGTCCGTGCAGGTCGACGGCCACTGATGGTTGGCCGCCATAGGTATCCCCACGCCGCTCAGTCAATGGCCAATCTGAAAGCCCTCTAGACCATTTCCGCATTAAAAAGAGAGTTCACACGTGGCTAATATCAAGTCCCAGAAGAAGCGCATCCTTACCAACGAGAAGGCCCGCCTGCGCAACAACGCAGTCAAGTCTGAGCTGAAGACGGCCATTCGCGCCGTCAACACGGCCGTTGAGTCCACCGACAAGGATGCAGCTGCCGCTGCCCTGCTTGTTGCCGGCCGCAAGCTGGACAAGGCTGTCAGCAAGGGTGTTCTGCACAAGAACAACGCAGCAAACCGCAAGTCGGCCATCTCCAAGAAGGTCAACGCGCTGTAAGGTTTCCAGTTCACCTGAACTGATGATTGTGGCCGGCACCCGATGGGTGCCGGCCACACGTCTTTAAGCCGTCAGGGCCTCTCCGTCAGACCACCAACCGCAGCCGCAATCGGCTGAAGTCAGTGCCCGCGCACAGAGGTTGCAATGACGGTCACCGCGTGTTCAACGGCATAGACGGGATCACGCGAAAGGCCCTTGACCTGGGCATCGGCCTCGGCGGTGGCCTGGATGGAGCGGACCAGGCCCTCCGGGGTCCAACGGCGCACATCGCGTTGGGCCTGCTCCACAAGCCAGGGCTGCATGCCCAGTTCCCGGGCGATCTGCGCCGGGGACCCCTGGGCGCCGGCAACTTTCGCCACCGTCCGCAGCTTGGCTGCCAGCGCCGCCACCAGAGGAACCGGATCAGCTCCAGTGGCCAGCGCGTGACGAAGGGTGGAGAGCGCCGCTGGCCCGTTCCCAGCCATGGCAGCGTCGGCGACCTTGAAGGCCGTGGCTTCGATCCGGCCTCCGTAGTAGCGGTCCACCATCTCCGGGGTCACTGCTCCCGTGGCATCCGCGATCAGTTGGCTGCACGCCGCTGCGAGTTCCGAAAGGTTGGCGCCGACGGCATTGACCAGCGTCTGTACGGCGTCCGAGCTGATCTTCCGTCCGGCGGCCCTGAATTCAGTTGCCACGAATGTGGCCTTATCCGCATCCTTCTTCAGGGGCTGGCAGTCCACTACCGGCCAACCGCCGGCTTTGACGGCATCGAGGAGCTTCTTGCCGCGGACTCCCCCGGCGTGGCGCAGGACGAGCACCGCGTCAGGTTCCGGGCGGGCCAGGTAGGTCAGCGCGTCGGCCAGGAAGGCGTCGTTCATGCCTTCAACGCCTTCGACTTCGATCAGTTTGCGCTCACCGAAAAGTGAGGGGCTGACGTTCATGGCGAGGGTCCCGGCTTCGTAGGTGCCGGCCGTGAGGCGGCTGACTTCCACGTCGGGGAACGCCGTGCGCACCTGGGCGCGGACATGGTCCATGGCACGGATGCCGAGGTATTCCTCCGGTCCGCCCACCAGGACGATTTCTGCAGGCGTCACGTCCCGCCAGGTGGCCGTGTTGGACGCCGGAGTCCTGGTTCGTGTGGTCTGGGCTGCGGCCATGGTGGATTCCTCCCGGAAATTCTGGTGCAGTGTCTAAGCCTGCCACGGTGGGCCGCCGCCACCAAGCCGGGGCCACGTCGATCCGGCCCGGACCGCGCGAACGCGGCCCGCATGAGTACGCCGAGAACTGGGGCTGCAGGAGCACAATCACCGGGCCGCACAGCAACTGCGCGGAGAGCGGGATGCCCCAGGCCGCGGCTGCCCAGCGTGGAATAACTGTTGGTGTCCAGTCAATCATCCGTCGGCCCAGCACGATGATGCCCAGGGTCGCGAGTACTGACAACAGGAAGCCAAAGCTGGTACCGAGGCCGGTGTCGATCAGCAGCAGGCCCATCACGGCGAGGCAGAGGAAACTGAGTCCGCGGCCCATACGGCCCCCTGCCAGCGACGCCACGGCGATTGAACCCATCAGTGCGGCGCGCAGGACGCTGGCGTCCGGGCCAACGAGCACTACAAACATTGCCAGGCCGGTCAGCGCCAGTCCTGCTGTGGGGAGCCGGGGCAGGTGAAGGCTTCGTGCAGCGATCAGCAGTGCGCCCAGGACCAGGCTGCAGTTGGCTCCAGAGATAGTTCACTACAGGGGTGGGTTAGCTGATGTGAGCAAGTTTGATCACATCAAGACTTTATCGCCGTGCACAGGGTTGTTTACACATGCCTTCATGATGCTGTCTCATCAGGTCGCTGCATGGTCGCTTCAGCACCCACAACATCGTAGCTGGGCGGCTTCTCCAAACGGGCAGCTGTTCAGACGCTGCTCCTTGAGCAGCTGCGGGTACTCCATAGGGCTGCTCCAGCGTCGCCGACGGCACCTCATACACGTTCGCCAGGAAGCCATTGGCTGTCCCCAGCAGCTTTGTGCCGCGCTGTGGCACGAATGCTCGCAGCCTTCGTCGCCGGGCTAAAGCAACCTTCTTCAGGCGAATCAGGTCTTGTGTCTGCTTCTCCCCTATCCGCCCTTACACACTGGTTCATTATGCGGTCGTTTTCTGCGGCATGGAACGGCCCGGAACCAATCGTTCAGACACCGTCTGGACAATTGAGCTGGAGCCATAAGGTGGCAGTTCTGAACAAGCTAGACGACCACGAGCTCCGTCGATAGTACGCGTCACGAACCGTCCAACATGTCGGTCTGTGGCTGTGTTAGAGCACCAGATCCGCACCAGCCTCCACGCCCGCGCCGCACCCAACAACCTTGGGGCGCGGCTTCCGGGCGAAGGTACTGACCTTGCCGGGCTGACAGGTTCGATCGGAAAACTGACAACTATGGTGAGACCCAGGCTGTCATTTCGTAGCCTGCGCGCTGGATGGGATGCGAGAATCGGCGAGCCGCTTTTTCGACCCGACATGGATCATCGTGTCGAACGACAAAGCCGTCCGCGCAAAGGCTTCAGAATTCGGTGTCGAATGGTGCGCAAGGGAGGAATTCGCCACCCCGACCCAGGGCAACTGGCAGATCTAACCGGATGGCAGGCCAGCAGATCCAGGCATTCAACTTTAGCAACCCGTCGCCCCTGTCGGCGCGGGGAGGAGATCCTCAAACCAATTGAAGCGGCCTAGGTTCTCGCCGACCAGGATTGCCCGGACACTTTCTCTACTGGCTTCGCTCAATTCCGCCCCTTCAATTGGCAAAGCCTATTGACGTAGTCGCGAGCGCAGTTCGCTGGATATCACTGACCAGAGCATGCCGATGAAAAACACGCAGGCGTCACCTTCGTTGTCCCACCGTCGGAGATCGTATTTTTTTCCTCGTTGGCCCGCGAACGTTTCCCACATACCATCTTCGGCCTGCACGATACATGCGCAGTCGTCATTAAACTCTCCGATGGAGTAGAAAATCGGGTCGATGCCGGCCTGCTGAAGCTTACGTTCCAGCTCCCCTACGTTCCTTGGAATCATCATGGTGTGACCTCTCTTATGAAACCGTTCTCCAACAGGTCCAAGATTCGAAGCTGGGTGTAGTACTGCGTGGCGCCTCCGGCCTTGCCGAGAGCCGGTGCAGCAGGTCCGGCCCATGCAGGAAGCTCGTGAAGGACTTCATATTGATGGTAACCATCCCGCCGTGCAAATTTTTCCAGGCTGAAGTCCGGCAGGGCGCGGTCTGGGAAATTCTCACCGACGGGAGAAGTGAAGTTTCCGAAGGGTGCACCGTAACGGTCAATGAGATGACCGGGTTGAAGAACCACAGGTGTTCTGGATTCCGGGCTGAGGAACCCTTGAGGATGCAATTGGTCATCCGGCCAAGCATCAGAACGGATACGGGGAGCACCATTCGGGCGGGTTCCGTTCGCGTACAGCTCAACGTAGTCTTCGCGGGTTTTCCCGTCCCATATCTCGAACTCCTCCGGCAGTTGCCGTTGTACTAGCGGACTATCGGCAGGTAGCCCGAGTGTGGAGCTTTGGCTTTCATATTCGAATTGTTCAAGTTCCGCGCGTGGATGGATCAAATCCTCTGTTTGGATAGTCCTGCCGTCCGGGGCATAGTAGGCGATGCCCGTAGCGTCGAGCTTTTCGACCTTGGTTGCTGCCTCCGCCAGCCTAGCTGCGTCTGTCACAGCCAGATCGGTTGGGGTATCAGCGATGTGCTGATCCGAAGGCGCGGCGCCGGAGTCGGCAACATCATCAGCGGCATGGCTTGGCGGGGCATTGGTGGGATCCGGCGTGGCAGCACCGTCACTTGAACCCGGTGAGGCCGGGGCGGAGTCCTTGACAACGGGTGTAGCGGAGTCCGCCGGGCCCTCTGCTCTATGCCGGGCCGGGGCGTTGTCCGCATGCCTTGGCGCTTCTGTGTGGTCGACGATTCTGTAGAGGGTGTCGGCTGCTCCCGCGTGGGGGCCGCGAGCTCCTGCCGCGACGCCGTCGGCGACCCTTACGGTGGCTGTTCCTTCGTCCAACCGGTTCAGAGCACCAGCAAGGTTGTCCAGTGCGGGTCTTATGGTGTTTTCCCAGGCTCTCACCGACACGCCGGTCATTGCTGCTGACGCTTTTGCGGGTAGCTCTCCCAGTTTCCCGGTCCATCGTGCCGCTGTGCCTGCCTCCTCAAGGAGGTGTCCGGTCCGTGCGCCGGCCACTCCGGCATGCCCGGCGACTCCTCCGGCTTTGGCCCCGATGCCAATCCCGCCGGGAGCGATCAGACTGGCCACATCGAAGGTTGTGGCGCCGGCAGCGTAGGCAGGGTTCCGGCCCAACTCGTCGTAGTGAATCACCGATTTTCCCACCCCGCCGACGGTGAGGACAGCATCGATGTCACTCTTTGAAGCGTCTTTGAGCCCGCGCTGGAAGGCCGCGTAGGTAGTAAGACCGGCGACCGCGAGGGTGCCTATGCCCTGCAAGGCCTGGCCCTGCTTCACCTTGTCGGTCGTTCCCAACAACGTGTAGGTACCGTCCACAGCACCGAGAACGCTGCCGCTGACTCCCTGAAAGAAGGCCCACGGCCCTCCCAGGCGGAGCGGAACAGTTGCCGTGCCCCACAGCTGGTCGGGCAGTTCCTCATCGGTGCCGTAAAAATGCAACACGTTCGTCAGAGCGTTACTGATCGGGTCTGAGGAGCCGTTGAGGTCACTGACCGGGATGCTCGGCGCCGTGACAGCACCGGCCCCATGAATCGCGTTCAAGGCAGTCGCGCAGCTCGCATCAGAGGTGAGGATCTCCTGGGCCAAGGCGGTGACAGCACTGAACAGGTCATCGCGCTGGTCCACAATCAATAGGTTCCCCTGCCAGTCATCGTTACCGCCGATGAGACCATCAAGGCCATTGACCTGCCCGCGCAGAGCCTGGACTTTGCCTTTCAGCTCACGGGACCGCACCGCGTAGTCGTTCAGGCAGGTGATCGCCGACGATAGCACGGTCTCCAGCTGCCTGGCATGGGCCAGGACCGGGACGAACCCGGACAACACGATCGGCGCCTCCGGTGCCTCGTAAACCCAGGAAAGACCCCTCCAGTTCCCTGCCGCGGCGTTGACGTTCGATGAAATCGTTGTGCCGGCCGTCCGCAGCGTGGCGGTTTGCTGCTCGATCAGATCAAAATCCGGCAGCGGCGGCAGCCCGTCAACGTTGATACCGCTGGCCCCGGCCTCCCGGACACAGGGTTCAAAACTCGCGGGTGTTCCCGATCCAGCCATGCTAGCCCTGCCCGTACTTCAACAGATTCAACGCCGGGGAGGAGCTCCCGGAGGTGCTCCTCATCGCCGTCTGCGCCATGGTGATGTCACCGTTCGCGTAGTGCATGACGGCTTGGGCTGTCCCTGACACGACTGTCGCACTCTCCGTGAGAATGCGCTCAGCCGCGGGCCCCAGCGAGGCCTGCTCGAAAGAATTCACCGCAGTCTGAACCACGGAGGAGGGAATGGCGGTCAAGAGACCGGACAAGGCCCCGCTCAATTGGGAGAGGGGCGCCTCGAGGTCCCTGATCTGTGACGCGGATCCGGCGATTATTGCCCGGGAGGCGTCCACGTCTATGTTCCAGCCGGCAGTCATGAATCTCCCACAAACACCAAGGACTGCGCCTAGCCGATGCCCTGGACGGCGTTGCGGGCTGAGCTGATGGCCGTTGACGCCGTCTCGTCGTTGAGGCCAAGGGTGCTCTTGACCAGGGCCACGATGGCCTTGGTTTCATTGGCTGCCGCGTTCCAGCGGGCTTCGACGGCCTGGTACTCGGAGTCAACGCTGTCGGCGCGGAAGTCAGCCATCGCCTGGCTGACATCGGCCTGGCGCTGGCCGATCAGGGACTCCAACTGGGCTGCGAGTGCTTGGATGTCGCCCTGAACCTGTCCGGAAACATTTGTGTCGAATGCAATTCTGTTAGCAGTCATGATTTAGCAGAGCCGGCCCGGCTCCTACTCCATTCAGTAGATTGAACAGCGTTTCCGCTGGCGAGACGAAACCATCTCCCAAGCGCGAGGAAATACTTAGGCGCGGCCCTGGAAACGGGCGCCGTCAAAGTTCGCCGAGCCCTCGCTCTGCCGGGCGTTATCGCCCGCGGCCAGGTCGCCCTGCTGGAAGGCTGTATTCATTCCGCCCTGGCCCTGGACGATTCCTGCCAGTGCAGTATTCAGTTCAGAGGCCACGAGGTCCGAGCGGTTCTTGAAGTTATCGAACGCTGCCTTGCCGGCGCCGCTGAAGCGGCCCTCCAGCGGAGTCACGGCGTCCACAAATCGACGTACAAGCGCACCAAGGTCCTGGTTGGCCGAATCGGTCTGCCTGTTTAGGTTTCCGACAGTCTCTGCGCCCATGTCAAAAATAGCCACGAGATTCCCCCACAATCACTCGTTGTGCTCTTGAATTGCTGGCTGCTGAAGGCAGCCGCAAGTACTAGCTTGCACAGGGTGACAGGATAAGTCCAGTCGATTCACAAACTCTGGAAGTGAAATGGCTTGACTTGCAAAGGGCGTTCGCTTCCGGGGTAGGTTTGTCTGTGCCGTTATTTGCCGTGGAGGGGAGCGGGATCACGCGTGGCTGAAGATTACGATGCCCGGCTGCTGGAATCGGCGAAGGTCCGGAAGCACAGGCTCGACGACGCACTGCTCTTTGGCGAGAATGTCCAGGAGCGGAGCTACTCGACCAACACCATGAGGCTGATGTACTCCCTTCTCATTGCGGCCCTGATAGCCGCAGTATGTGTTGGTTTCAGCTTCGTCCAGCATCTGCTCAGTGACCGAAGTGCTCCTGCTGCCGCCGCAATGCTGACCTTCTGGACGGATAACCTGGCATGACGAACGCCTTGACCCGGATCACCCTGATCGCTGAGCACCGCCACGTGGACTTGCGCGTGCCCTCCGATGAGCCGGTAGCGTCCCTGCTTCCCCAACTGCGCGAGCTCATCTTCGCCGGTGTCGAAGACGTAGGGAATCAGTCAGCGGCCACTGTCCTGACAACGGTTGTTGGTGTGGTGGTTGAAGCGTCCCAAACACTGAGGGCCGCTGCCGTCCCGGACGGCGCGCGACTTTACCTCCGTGACCAGGGTGCAATTCCGGCGTCGCCGGAGGTTTACGACGTGGCCTCTTTCGCGGCCGAATCGACGGAGCGTTCCCCAGTGCTTTGGACTGGTTCGGTTCGCACTGCAGGACTAGCCGCCGTCGCGGGTTTGCTCATTGCCGGCAGCGGGAGTGCGGCAGTGCTGCAGCAGCCGGACCGGATGATGTTTGGGATTTCCCTGGTTGGTGCCCTGCTGCTGGCAGGTTCACTGCTCAGCCGTTTCCGGTCGGTACCGGCAGGCGTGTCGGTTTTGACCGCTGGCTGGATTGTGGGAGTCCCTTTAGCACTTACGGCCGTGGACTTCCCGCCCGGGCCCCTGCTGCTGATAGTCAGCATCCTGGCCCTTGCCGCGGCTGGCTTCGGTACTCGCCAACATGTCCCGTTTATCGCCGCTGCCGGCCTGCTCGGAGGCCTCGGGGCTTTGTGGGGAGCGGTGCAGCAGGTCACCGGTGATGCAGCACTTGCTGCCGCAGTCACTGGAATAGTGTCCGTCCTCACGCTCGGTGTTGCACCAAGGCTCGCCACCGTTTTAGCCGGACTGAACGGGCTCGACGACGACCAGCGCCAGGGTGCTCGTCCCGAAAGGCAGCGGACTATCGACGCTTTTCACCGGGCGCACCGAACACTTGCTGGCTGGTCCTTGGCCTCGGCAATGGCGGCTTCCTTTGCCGCCGTGGTTGTCAGCGCGGCGTGGGACCGCGCTGAATGGTCGTTGCTCCTGGCAGCCGCGCTCCTGGGTTCGGTCGTTTTTCGCGGGCTCTCACTGCCGTTGTTCTGGCAGCGCGCCGGGGTGTACGGGCTGGCCGCCGCGGGCTTGGTGGGAATCGCCGTCGTCGTTTCGGTTCAGGTGCACCAGCCCGCCTACCTCCTCGTCGCCGGTGCGGTGGGTGCGTTGGTCCTTGCCGCAGCCCAAGGAGCGGTCCGCGAACAGGCCGGAGCGAGGCTGCGGCTCTTGGCGAAACGCCTGGAGACCGTGTGCGTCCTGGCCACCATTCCGCTCGCGCTAGGTCTGTCCGGCGCCTATGAACAATTAGGACGCACCTTTGGCTGAGCAACCACGGACAGGGTTCCCCCTCGCGCCGCAGGCACCGCAAACACCGCCGGCAGCGCAGACAGTCGCAGCCAGGCCCGCGCCAGGTTTTCCCGGCATGGAGGCGCGGCCACGCCGCGCTGCTCCCCTGGGCGGCGCCAACGAAGATGCTAGTCCGGCTACACCCAGCGCTGCGCCAGGTTCCCCGCGCTGGCGTCCTCTTGCCAGATCGGTCCGCAGGCCTGCTGGCGATACCTGGTGGGAACGGCTGCGCTACGAGGTTTCTGATGCCCTGAGCTCCGGCGGTCTTTCGGAGCGCCTAGTAAGGGCTTCTTCAGCGGTGGAGGCCCCTATCACCACCGGGCGGAGGATCGTCGTAGTAGGAGTCGCCGGTGGGGTAGGCACCACCACGGTGGCGGCACTTTCAGCCAAACTGCTGGGCAGCATCCGGCAGGAAGCGGTGATGGCCATCGATGCCACCGACGAAACCGGACGGCTTTTGCGCTATGCCGGTGCCGACAAGGACGCCTTCTTGTCCGCGGCGTCCCTAAAACTCAAGTCACAGCCGGTCCGGACCCTTCCCGACGTCGTGGAACCAGCGGCGTCCTGCGGTAACCAGCTTTACGCGCTCGGCCGTTCAGAGGTGCCTGCCTCCGCGGACACCTTTATCGGCGCGTCCGAGTGGACGGATCTGACCTCCATTTTTTCGCGGTTTGTGGCGGTGACCGTCGTCGACGCCGGAGCGTCCCCGCGCTCCGCGCAGACTGCTGCCCTGCTGGAGACAGCCCACACAATTGTCGTCGTCGCCCCGGATACGGGCTTCGGCGCCGAAAGAGCAGCAGCTGTCCGTGTCGTCTTCTCCGCCTCCCACCCGCAAACTCCCGTGGTCACCGTGAGCACACGGATCAACCGCGAGATCAACGCTCAGAGTATCCGTGGCGAGGATGTTGCCGGATTGCCCTTTGACAGACACCTTGCCGCCGGCGGCGCTATCAGGCTGAGCCAGCTCGGAGCGCGGACACGCATAGCGGTGACCGAGATCGCCGGGTCGGCGCTCTCGGCAGCCAATGGCCGTTAGCCGATGACAACCAGGATCATTCACCGCCCGGCCCGGACCACCCTCCCCGAATCGCCGGCGCCCTCA
Source organism: Arthrobacter sp. AQ5-06 (assembly GCF_003287955.1). Lineage (GTDB taxonomy): Bacteria > Actinomycetota > Actinomycetes > Actinomycetales > Micrococcaceae > Arthrobacter. The sequence goes on from NZ_QMKP01000006.1 coordinate 96,498, forward strand.
GCAACGCTGGATGCACCTCCGCAGCTGCCCTCAGGCGGGGGCGGCATGAACATGCTGGCGCTGGTCCCGATGCTCGGTGCCGCCACTTCGGTCACGGTCATGATGCTCTTCCGCGGATCGTCGCTGGCCGGGATCGGTGCCATCATGATGGTGGTCACCGTCCTGGCTTCACTTGCGCTCGTTTTTTCCCAGCGTGGAAAGTCGGCCCGGCAGCGCGGCCAGAAGCGCCGCCTCTACATGGACTATTTGCGCCGCCGGCATCAGGAATTCGAGGCCGACGAACGCCTGGCGAGAGTTTCCGCGAACCGCAGCCACCCTCCGGTTGGCCAGCTGCTTGAAATGGTGGTCGAGGACCCGCATCGGTTGTGGGAAAGGCGCCGCACCAGCCCCGATTTCCTCCTCACCCGATTTGGCACCGGCGTTGTGCCCCAGCGCACCATCTCCGTCCAGGACAGCGGGGATGCCGTTGAAAGGCCCGATACCTTCATGCTCGCCGAGGCGGAACAGCTTCGCCACCGCTTCGCGTCAAATCCGCACATGCCCCTGACGCTCCCCTTGGCCAACGTCTCGAACATCTCGATCATCGGAGACAGGGAAACCACGCTCGCCGCCTGCAGAAGCATCCTGACCCGGGTTGCCGCTTCCCAATCCCCCGAGGACGTGGAGCTGGCAATTGTGGTGGCCGACGATCTCCATGAGGACTGGGAATGGGTCAAGTGGCTGCCCCATGTCCTGGACCGGTTCCATCAGCCCAGACAATCCGCCAATCACCAAGAGATGGCCCGGCTCCTGGGGGCCAGCATGGATGGCCGGATCGCCGCCGTGGCCAGCGCAGCGCGAAATTTCCAGCGGCTGCCCGCAGAAGCGTTGCCACGCTTGGTGATCATCAGCGACCTGCCCGGGGAGAACGCCGGGCCGCTCCCCGGCGTGCCCGCCGATATGTCCCTCCCGGATCTGGCGGTGACCCGGATCCACCTGCTGACAGACCAAAAACAGGAGCCGGACAGTGTGGACCTTCGGCTCTTTGTTGATACCGGCAGGGTCACCCTGACGAACACCTCAAACGGGCAGACGATAGTTGGCCAAGCAGATGAAATCCATCCGGCAGAGGCTGAGTCCATTGCCCGTGCGCTGGCTCCCCTGCGCTTATCAGAGCTCTCGCATGAATTTGGCGAGCACAAGGCCTCACGCAGCTACGCAGAGTCCCTGGGACTGGACGGCTACACCGCCGAGGCCATCCATAAACTTTGGGAAACTCCTCGTGGACCGGACTTCCTGCGCGTTGCCATCGGCATGGATGAGGACTCATCGCCGGTCTATCTGGACCTGAAGGAACCCGCGAAGCAGGGAATGGGACCCCACGGCATCTGTGTGGGAGCCACCGGGTCCGGCAAATCCGAACTGCTGCGGACGCTGGTCCTGTCCCTGCTGACCACTCACTCCCCCGAGGACCTGAACATGGTGCTCGTGGACTACAAAGGCGGTGCAACGTTCGCGCCCTTCGCTGACGCCCCGCATGTCTCCGGCCTGGTCACCAACCTCGTCAGCGACGCCAGCCTGGTTGACAGGATTCACGCGAGCCTGTCCGGCGAGGTCGTCCGACGACAGGAACTGCTGAAGTCCGGCGGGGACTTCGCCCACATTGATGACTACCGCAACGCACGCGTGCGCACCCCGGATGATCCAGCACTGCGGCTTCCCCTGCCATATCTCTTCGTCTGCATTGACGAATTCGGTGAGCTCCTCACAGCACGCTCCGATTTCATCGACCTCCTCCTCTCGATCGGACGCATCGGACGCTCAATCGGAATCCATTTGCTCCTGTCCAGCCAGAAGGTGGAATCAGGGATGCTTCGAGGGCTGGAGACCTACCTGGCCTACCGGATTGCGCTGCACACGAATTCCGAAAGTGAAAGCCGCACCGTCATTGATGTTACGGACGCCTACCACCTCCCCAGCACGCCGGGGCACGGCATCCTGAAGGTGGACACCACGGTCTTCCGTCGATTCAAGGCATCGTACGTCTCCGGACCGCTGCCCCTGCCAGCGGGCGAAGAGGAGAGCGCCCCGGCAGCTGAGGCACCTCCGGTGGCGGTGTTCGGCTTGCGGCGTTCCCGCGCCGTGGATCAGCCGACGCCGGCACCCCCCTCTCCTGCTCCTTCCTCCGGATCCGGTCAGGCTCTTGACGGCCCCACCATCCTTTCCGCGCTGGTCGGCTATGCCTCCGGCACCAATCCGATGACACCACCGGTCTGGCTCCCCCCATTGCCGCTCTCAGTCTCCCTTTCCCAGACAGGTGCCGCTCTCAACCTGACATCAGCTGGACCGCGTTTGGAACAACCGGCCTACCTTTCCCCTGCTGTGGGCATCTTGGACGACCCTTCACACCAGTGGCAGGGACCGTGGCACCTCGACCTGACAGCGAGGGGCGGCAACCTGGCAGTTATTGGCGCACCACAGAGCGGCCGCAGCACAGCGCTTCGCAGTGTTGCCGCCGCCTTGGCCCTCAGCCACACGGTTCAGGACGTCAACCTGTACGGCATTGACCTTCTCGGCAACTCATTGGCCGGCTTGGCTTCGTTACCGCACAGCGCTGGCATGGCAGGGCGTGGCAACCGTGAATACCTGCGCCGGACCGTCGAAGAAGTGCATTCGTTGGTCAACGTACGACAGGACGTTTTTGAAGCGCACCGCATAGACACGGTCATGGCGATGCGGACAGCCCGTGCCCGCGGCGGGCTCAAGGAATTGAGCTGCACCGACGTGTTCCTCTTCATCGATGGCTTCGGCGCCTTGACGTCTGAGTTTCCAGAAATCGAAGAGCTGGTCCACGACATCATGACCCGCGGCAGTACCTTCGGCGTCCACGTCGTCGTTACGGTCAGGACCTGGTCTGAGATCCGGATGACGCGCCAGTCCCTGATCGGCAACCGGATTGAGCTCCATATCTCCGATCCTGCTGACTCCATCGACCGCCGTCTGGCTTCCACTCTCGGCGCTGGCCGGCCAGGGCGGGCCCTCACCTTGGACAAAACCATAGGACACTTCGCCCTCACTTCTTTGGAGAACGATCCCCACCCGGACGCCGCGGCAACCGAACTGGAGCGTCTGTGCCAGATTGTTGCCAGCGGCACCCCCGATTCTGCTTCCGCTGTCAGGGTGCTGCCGGCCGTGGTCGCCCGCCCCCCATTGGCAGCGGCCGCGTCCGCCGTCGGCTTGGGCATGGGCCAGGGCTTGGACTTGGGCTTGGGCCTGGGCCTGGGCCTGCGGGAGCATGACCTCGGAACTGAAGACCTGGACCTCTTCGGGGCAGACCCCGGGCTCCTCGCCTTCGGAGACCCTGAAACCGGCAGAACCAACCTGCTGAAAAACATCGCCTCTCAATTGATTGAAGCCCACGCTCCCGGGGACGTGATCTTTGCTGTTTTCGATCCCCGCCAGAGCCTGCGGAACTTCATTCCGGATGAATACCTCGGCGAGTACGCTTCCAACGCTCTCGTAGCCGCCCGCCTCGCTGAATTTGTTGCAGGCCAGATCCAGGAGCGGATGGGAGACGGCAGTAAACCCGCCCTCAACATTCCGCGGATTGTTCTCCTGGTAGACGACTACGACATCCTTTCTGCAGCCGGAAACCAACCGTTGAGGGCGCTGGCCGCACACATCCCGGCGGGCAGCGACGCCGGCCTCCACGCCGTTGTGGCGAGCAGGATCAACGGGGCAGCCGTCGCGATTCACGACCCCTTCCTCAGCGCCATCAGGGCAGCCGGCGGGCCGGTGGCGCTGTTCTCCGGCGAGAGGTCAGAAGGCGTAATCGCCAACGGCGAACGACCCACCCATCTGCCAACCGGTCGCGCGCGGATTCTTCGTCCTGGCCGGCGACCGTTGGTTATGCAGACCTTCCTTCACCAAGACAAGGACGAATCAGCATGAGCTACGACTTCCACCTCGTTGCCGCTACAGACCCCCGACAGGGAGACTTCGCCAAGGTGTGCACGCTCCTCGAGGATAGATGCAGCCTGGAACAGGCCGGCGACACCGGGCACCTCATCCTGACGCTCGGCGGCGAGCAGTTGGCTCTGATTTCCACGCCCAGCCCCATCGAAAATGACGAACTGCTCCGGGTCTTTGGGCAGGATGTAGCCCGCCAGCTTCGCGGAACCGCTTGGGTGTCCGAAGTGAACTGCCCCGAAGACAAAGACACCGCGGAAGCCGCCCGGACATTCCTCATGCTTGCGGTGGCTGAAACCCGCGGAGTTGTCATCGATCCGCAGTCCAATGAACTCCTGAATGCGCTGGATCAATGAATCAGGGATCGCCATTACACCTCGTCCCTGCCCCCGCTGCCCGGCCCTGGAAGACCCGCGCCTTGGGGAGTGCTCTCGCGGCCGCTCCCCCGGGTGCAGCTCCGGCCGTGGTCATGCTCCGGGAAGCCCAGCCTAGCTACGGCTTGGTCGCGTTTCTCAAAGCCACCAGCCTGCCTTGGGTCAGGCCCACCGAGGATGGCCAAAACCTTGAGAATGCCCTGGCCGTTGAGCCCGCAGAAAGTGCACCCCTGGTCTCGGGCAGCGTAGCCGTGAGCGGAAGTGTCTTGCACCCAGCCAGCTACAGCACTCGAATCGGGGCATATACCGCGCAGATGCTGGAGCCGTTTCAGGTGCGTCCCTTGAGGGCGGGCGACACCGAGCCTCTCAGTTGGCCTTGGGACATTGAGGTGAATAGCCGCTGGTTCCAGTCGCATATGCCGTGGGCCGGCCTGGTCTTCTCAGGCGCCAATGTCACGGGCCTGTTGGCCGCGGTGCGGACGGACGCCGGTGTGGTGGAGTCCTTCGACGCCCTGATCACCACCGGGGCTCCCATCACCGAGAGTGTGCGTTCCAGAGCGACGACGCAGGCCACAGCCCTGAACTCGGTGGACTTCAGCCTGGAGTACCATTTCGGCGCCGATGCGTGCGGGGTCTATTCAGGCGCCGACAGGTTCCGGGTACCGTTGGCCACCCTGCTGGGACCGGCTCTCGTGAAAGACGTCGATTTCAGTCGGCACGACGTGGCAGGCGTGGACCTCGACATGTTGGGGTTGACGCCGTTCCAGCATCTGGCCCTGACGTTCCCGCTGGTCCATACCTGGGACGGCGGCCGTGGACTGGCTCTCCGCCAAACAGCGGTCGCGGAACGTTCCTAAACGTAGCCGTCGACGATCGCAGCCGCGATCTCCTTGTAGGCTCGGCGGGTGTTGCCTGAGAGCTTTTCGAGGGAGATCCTGTCCCCATCAGCCACGCCGCGGTCATGCGGGACCGTGATCAGTTTGCGGCAATAGCCGGCGAGATGCTCTTCGATGGCGCGCTTGTCAACGCGGTTGGACACCTGGTCCTTGTCAGTGACCACCACGATCGCGTTGCGGGCGAGATTCTCATAGCCGTGTCCGGCCAGCCACTGCAAGGTGTTACGGGCCCGCTTCGCGCCGCTGACGGCGTAGCCGGAAGCTATGACCAGGTTGGTGGCCCGAGGCAGTACACCGGCCATGGCTGGGTGCGAAACCCCAGTTCCGCAGTCCGTCAGGGTCACTGAATAGTACTGCGAGACAAGGTGATGAATCTTGGAGTATTCGGCTGCCGTCAAGGCGTCGGACAGGGCCGGGTCCTGCTCACCCGCCACCAGGTGCAGCCGATTGGCGTGATGCATGTAGTCCGTCAACGCGGTCAGGGAATTGATGCCGGCTATATCCCTCACCATGTCCGTCACCGTGCGGGGTTTGACCTTCTGATAAAGCATCTCCCCCAACGCGCGTTCGGCCAGATCACCGCTGTCCGGGTTGGCGTCAATCGCGCAGGGGTGGTCACCCCTGTACTCGGCAAGGATCATCCCCACACCAACAGTGGTGGAGGTCTTGCCGATGCCGCCTTTGAGGCTCAGCACGGCGGTGTTAAAGCTCCCCGAAAGAGGCCGGGCAATCCTTCGCTCCAGCTCGGCCTCATCCTGGTCTTTCGCGCTGGGACCCAGGTTCAGGTAGCCACCCGTGGCCGAGTACAAGGCTCCCCTGACACCGGTGGTCGGCCGAGAACGGTCCGGCCTGACGAATTGCGTTTCAATCTGAGGCGTTCCGTACGGTGAAGGTTCTTTCTCGGGTGCCTTCACCGTCGTGCTGCCGTGCGTGGCAACCTGTGGCATCTGCGGGAATGCTTCCCGCGCGGGAGGCGGCGTGGGTGAGCTGTCTGGAACCGGGCCATTGTCTGCCGATCCAGGCGGTGCGTCAGCGCCGGTCTGCTCGGGAATGGGAGCCTCGGAGGCCCCTGCGACGGGTTCCGCGGTGCCGTCAGCGAGGACCTGGAAATGGCCCTCCTGACCGTTGGAGTGGTCTACAGCATGTGCCAGGGCCGGTGCACCTGAGCTTCGCGCATACTCGGCAAGGACGGCAATCGCTGCTGAATATGGGTCCATCCCGGCGGGTGGAGCAATCCGCTCCCCCCCGACAGTAACTTCGCCGTCGGCGAACACCTCGACGCGTGTGGCCCCCACATCCATCACTACACTCCTCAAAGTACTGCGTGCGCAAAACTGCGCCGCCTCAGCGATACTAGCCCGTTCGTCTCGCTAGGTCATGTCACGCGGACTGGATAGCGTGGACCGCCCGTCTCGATGGTCGCTCCGAGACGCATTTCTGGAACTGCGGGGCGGCGTTGGTGTAGTGGAAAGTGTCCTCGTTCGCCTGCGCAGCCTCGGCCCGGGTGTCGCCCTGGCACGAAGACTTCTGGACCCCCGCCGACCCGGAGTGGACCGCAGGTGCCGTTCCGCGAGGCCCAGCATCGATTCCGTCCGGGCGTGCAGTGCCAAGACCGACCCGAACGCCTGACGTGGCCGAACGGCCAGCCAAGCAGTACCAAGGGTCAGCACGGATAGCAGCACCATGGTCAGAAGACCGAAAGGACCCTCGGGCCAAGGCAGCGAAGCCCCGGGCAGCCCGGCCGTGATCCGCGCGGTCCCTGCTATGCCGGCGCTGAAAGTCCCGGCCACGGCAATCAGGACGGTGGCCAACCAGGGCACGGAGACCACTAGCGGGACAGCGGCCGTTCCCAGCAACGTCACCGGTGCCACCAGCGGGGCTGCCATCAGGTTCGCGAGCAGCGAGTACGTCGAGAACTGGGGCTGCAGCAGCACAATCACCGGGCCACACAGGAGCTGAGCGGAGAGCGGGACGGCCCAGGCCGCGGCCGCCCAGCGTGGAATCACCGCGGGGGTCCAGTCAATCATCCGTCTGCCCAGGACGATGATGCCCAGAGTCGCGAGTACGGACAACAGGAACCCAAAGCTCGTGCCCAGTCCGGGATCGATCAGCAGCAGGCCCATCACGGCGAGACAGAGGAAACTGAGGCCGCGGCCCGTCCGGCCCGCTGCCAGCGATGCGACTGCGATTGAACCCATCAGCGCAGCGCGCAGGACACTGGCGTCCGGGCCCACGAGCACCACAAACATTCCCAGGCCGGTCAACGCCAATCCTGCTGCAGGGAGCCGGGCCAGCCGAAGACTCCGCGCTGCAAGCAGCAGCGCGCCCAACACCAGGCTGCAGTTGGCCCCGCTGACCGCGGTCAGGTGGGTCATCCCCACCGTTTTCATCGCCGCATTGAGTCCTTCGTCCAGGGCGCTGGTATCTCCGGTGACCATACCCGGCAGAAGGCCGGCCGGATCGGCGGCAAGGAAGGACGCAGCGGAAACGTACCGGCCGCGCAGGTCCTTCGCTACGAGCTGCCAGCCCGGGGCGTCGGCATCATCGACTCCGGCGCCGCTGCCGGTCCCGGAGCCGGCACGGGGTGGCAAGGAGGCCACCAGGACAGCGGCTTCCTGCTGGCCTGCGTCCGGTGGCTTCAGCTTGCCGGCGGTCCGGACCACCTGGCCAGGCACCAGGTCTCCCCAGCCCATGCCGCCCATGACCACCACCGGAGCACGGGTACGGATGACCCGACCGCCGACGGTGACCTCCTCCGTCTGCGCCGTTACCGACCACCGCTCGGCCGGCCCCGCGCTTCCCGGGACGGTCATGGCACGCGGGGATCCGGTGACTTCCAAGATGGCCACCACGGAGTTTCCGGCGGCGACAGCTTCGGCAAGCGGCCCATCGTGGCGTTGCGACGAGGAGACGGCCGAATGGGCAGCGGCGGCCGCAGCGAGCACCAAGGCAACCGCGGTGGTCGTAAGAAAGCTCCGCCGGCCTGACACTGGCCCCCTTCCGCGGGCGGCCCCGGTAAACAGGAACGCAGCGAGCAGCACCAAACCGCAGCACAGCCCTACCAGCGCCACAGGGGTAAGCCAAACGCCGGCTATGGCAGCACTCCAGACGAGGCAGGCGGGCAGCGCCAGCCTGACGTCGGTACGCCGGCGCGGCGCATCCGTCGGTGGGTGCGCTGGCTCCTGGCCCCGGAGCTTCGCCCCGACGCGTATACCCAGCCTGCGGACCTTCAGCCCTCCGGCTTTGACCCCGGCGGCCTTTAGCCCTCCGGACTGGACCCCGGCGGGTGTGGCCACGGGAACTACGAGGGCTGCGGGAGCCCCCTGGCCCTGTACGGCTGAGTCAACAAAGCGGCTCCACGGACTGCGCCCGGCCATCTCAGATGCCTACCAAGGGAAGGAGTGTTTCGAGCATCTTCGGACCCACGCCGTCCACTGCGTCGAGCTCCTCGACCGATTTGAAGGGGCCGTGTTCCTTGCGCCAGTCCACGATCCGCTGCGCCAGCACCGGTCCAACCTTCGGCAGGGCGTCGAGTTCTTCGACGCCTGCTGTGTTGAGGTTGACCTTTCCTCCTGCTGACGTGGTCCCGCCGCCGCCAGTCCCCTCCCCCGCTTCCCCGGGTGAGGCGGACGAACCGGCGGGGATTTCTTCGCCGGCCTGGGGAACGTAGAGCTTTTGTCCGTCCGTCAGCACGGCAGCAAGATTGAGGCGGTTCAGGTCGGCGGAGGGTGTGCCGCCGCCAGCCGCGGCGACTGCCTGGTGAACCCGGCTGCCAGCGGGCAACTGCACAACCCCGGGCACGGCGACGGCCCCTGCCACATGGATGATGACTGTGCCGGCCTGCGGAGTTTCCGATGGCAGTTCAGGCGGCCCGGCCCCGTGGGGCTCCTCTTCTTGGGTTCCTTCCCCCGCGGGCAGGCTGCCCTGGGCGGAGATGTCACTCAGCGGCATGACTTCGGGCTGACCGGCGGCTACCTGTGACCAGAACCAGGCTCCGCCCAGCACCGCGAGTGCGGCGATGAGCAGGGCGACCCGCAGGCCCATCCGCCATCTCAGGGCCGGTCCCGTCTTATCTGTACCGGGAGGGGACTCATCAGCAGCCCCCGAAGCGGCGTCGTCACCGGGAACGCGCGAACCGTCGTCGTACTCAAAGACCTTTTCGCCGCCGGACAGCAGAAGCCCCGGGCCGGCGCCCAGCGTGGACTGTAGCCGGTCCCGGGCATGCCGGGCCCCCTGGCGTGCTGCTCCAGAGTCCCGGCGTGACATGCACCCAACGCTAGGGAAGCATGGCCGCCGGTGACAGTCCCGGCTACACCTATGTGGAAACCGCTATGTGGAAACTGCGGGGAGCTCCGGCTCCGGGCTCCGCACAGTTGGGCTGGTCTCCCCCACGATCACCGCGAGCACGCCAAGTCCGGCGTGGGCTGCCAGGACGGCGGGCAGGGAGCTGATCTGGGCTGGCGGACAGCCTGGCAGGGCCGTGGACAGCCTGGCCGCCAAAGCTTCTGCCTCGGCCGGATTCCCGAAGTGGTGGACGGCGAGGCGGGCCTGGCCGCGAGGGCGCGACGCGGCGTCCGCGGCGGCAATCTCTTCGAGCCTGGCCACAGCTTTTGCCGCTGATCTGACCTTCTCCAGCGGAACGATCTTTCCGTCGTCGACCGCCAGGATGGGTTTGATGGCGAACATCGTCCCCAGCAGCGACGCGGCCGCGCCGATCCGCCCGCCCCGGCGGAGCTGCTCAAGGCTGGGCACGTAGAAATAGACCTTGGTTCGCGCGAACTGCTCCGTCGCCGCGGCGACTACTGCTGAGGCGTCGCTCCCTGCCGCGGCTGCTACTACCGCGTTCTGCACACCCATGCCGAGCGCCATGCCCACAGTGCCGGAGTCGAGGACTTCCACGGGGATGGCCACCCGGCTGGCCGCCAGCCGGGCCGCATCCGCCGTCCCGGACAAGCCGCCGGAAATGTGGATGGAGACCACGCCTTCGTAGCCGCGGCGTTCGGCGGCCAGGAAGGCCTGTTCAAACTGTCCGGGTGACGGCCGGGATGTCTTGACCGACGTGCCACTGGCGAGTGCCAGCGCAATGGTTTCGGTGATGTCGTCTTCGCCCTCGCCGTAGATTTCCGTGCCCACCATAACAGGCATCGGGATGACAGTCAGGCGTCCGTCACCGGTACAAGAACGCACCCAGTCGGCCGGCAGTGCGGAGGCAGAATCGGTCACCACTGCGGTACGGACGACGACGGCGGGCCGGGTGGAGGGTGCCGGCGCGCCGGGGCGCGGTGCGGGACGGAGGGCTGCCAGACGCTCCCGGAGCCAGAGCCACGCAGCGGCGTCACGGTCGGGCAAGAGGGCCTCCTGGTTTAGGGCCGGCCGCCGGTGGGGCCCGGCGGCCGGTGCCACGGACTAGGCCGGGACGATGTTGACCAGTTTAGGCGCTCGCACGATCACCGTGCGGATGCGGCGGCCGTCGAGCGCCCGCTGGACGTTTTCGCTGGCCAGCGCCAGTTCGCGCAGCTCGTCCTCGCCGATCCCGGGCGGAACGTCGAGGCGGTCACGGACCTTGCCCTGGACCTGGACCACCGCGGTGACGGTCTCCTGGACCAGCAGCGCTTCGTCATGCACCGGCCAGCCGGCGTTCGCCACGGACGCCGACTGACCCAGGACGTTCCACATGTCCTCAGCCGTATACGGCGCGAAGAGGCTCAGGATGACGGCGACAGCTTCCGCTGCCTCGCGAACGGCGGGATCCGACCCGCCGGCGCCGGCGTCTGAATCTATAGTTTTGCGTGTTGCGTTGACCAGCTCCATCAGCTTGGCAACCACCACGTTGAACTTGTTGGTGTCCAGCAGCGCGGCGGCATCAGCGATGGTGCGGTGCGTGACGGAGCGCAAGGCGCGGTCGCCGGCGGTCACATCGGCACCGGGCTCGCTGGTGACGTCCTGCGCCAGGCGCCAGGCGCGGGCCAGGAACTTCGCGGAGCCCGCCGGCGAGACATCCGCCCAGTCGACGTCGTCCTCAGGCGGGGAGGCGAAGATCATGGTCAGTCGCACAGCGTCCACACCGTACTTGTCCAGCTGCTCGCTGAGGTCAACGCCGTTGCCCAGTGACTTGCTCATGGCCTTGCCGCCGTTGAGGACCTGGCCCTGGTTCAGCAGCGCGCTGAAGGGTTCATCGGCGTCGATCATGCCAAGGTCGTGGATGACCTTGGTGAAGAACCGGGCGTACAGCAGGTGCAGGATGGCGTGCTCCACGCCGCCCACATACTGCCCCACGGGCATCCACTCGTTGATCTTCGCCGGGTCGAAGGGGCCCTCGGTGTACTGCGGGGAGACAAACCGCAGGAAGTACCAGGACGAGTCCACAAACGTGTCCATGGTGTCGGTATCGCGCTTGGCCGGCCCGTGGCAGTTGGGGCAGTCAACGTTGACCCAGGCCTCGGCGGCGGCCAGCGGCGACGTGCCCTTCGGGGACAGGTCCTCGCCGCGCAGGTCCGCCGGCAGCCTGACAGGCAGTTGCTCGTCGGGGACGGGAACCTCGCCGCAGGCAGGGCAGTGGATGATCGGGATGGGCGTGCCCCAGAAACGCTGGCGGCTCAGCAGCCAGTCACGCAGGCGGAAGTTGACGAATTTCTCGCCGGTGCCCTGCTTTTCCAGGATGTCGATGGCAGCCGGGATGGCCTCGGCCTTCGGCAACCCATCGAGGATGCCTGAGTTGATCAGGGTGCCCTCACCCGAGGTGGCCTTACCGGAAACCGCGGGATCGTCGTCGCCGGTGTCCAGCACGGCGCGGACGGGCAGGTCGAACGTCTTGGCGAAGTCGAGGTCGCGCTGGTCGTGTGCCGGGACGGCCATGATGGCGCCAGTGCCGTAGTCGGCCAGGACGTAGTCTGCTGCCCAGACCGGCAATTTCTCACCGTTCAGCGGGTTGACGGCGTAGCGGCCGGTGAAGACGCCCGTCTTTTCGCGTTCGGTGGACTGGCGTTCGATTTCCGTGAGTGCCTTGACCTGCTCGCGGTAGGCGTCCAGGGCAGCGGCATGCTCCTCCGTGACCAGTTCGACGGCGATCGGCGCGTCGGCTGCGACAACGAAGAACGTGGCACCGTACAGGGTGTCCGGGCGGGTGGTAAAGACGGTGACGTCCTTGGCAGGCTTGCCGCCGTCGGCTTCGATCACAAAGTTGACGTGGGCACCTTCGGAGCGACCGATCCAGTTCTTCTGCATCGCCAGCACACGCTCGGGCCAGTGGCCGCGCAGCTCGTCCATGTCATCGAGCAGCCGGTCAGCGTACTCGGTGATCTTGAAGTACCACTGGTTCAGGGACTTCTTGGTGACGGGGGTGCCGCAGCGCTCGCAGGCACCGTTGACCACCTGTTCATTGGCCAGAACCGTCTGGTCCTTGGGGCACCAGTTAACCGGGGAGTTCTTGCGGTACGCCAGGCCCCGCTCGTAGAACCGCTTGAACAGCCACTGGGTCCAGCGGTAGTACTCGGGGTCCGACGTGTGCACCCGCCGGGACCAGTCCGCAGAGATGGCGTATCGCTTGAACGACGCGGCCTGGGTTTCAATGTTGGCGTAGGTCCACTCGCTCGGGTGGGCGTTACGCTTGATGGCGGCGTTCTCCGCCGGCAGGCCGAAGGAGTCCCAGCCGATCGGGTGCAGGACATCGAAGCCCTTTTGCCGCAGGTACCGGGCCACAACATCGCCCATGGCAAAGGCTTCGGCATGGCCCATGTGCAGGTCACCCGAGGGGTACGGGAACATGTCCAACACGTAGCGGCGCTCGCGGGAACCATCATCCAGGGGGGTGAAGACCTTAAGGTCTTCCCACACCTGCGGCCACTTGGCCTCCATCGCCGCGAAGCTGTAGGCACCCTCTTCGGGTGTTTCTGCCGCCACTGCTGCTGTTCCGGTCTCTGTCTCCGGCTGAACGCTCACTGCTGCCCTCTTCTGTTCTGTTGCGGCATCGGTGCTGCCACAACGGTCTGATCCCCTCTGCTGCCGGCCCGGAAACAAGCCCGGACACACAAAAGCCCCTCTCCATGGAGGGGCAGCCGCGCGGCATTCCGGTTGTTTCCGGACACCGGGCGGCTAGCTAAGCAGAAGGATCGCACGCATAGGACTACTTTAGCGTACCCACTGCAGGTGGGCAGGCTCAGGAGGCGGGGCCCTGTGGCGGATGGCGGAGGGCCCCGCCGCTGCCCTGCATGCTGGGCATGGGTCCTCCTGGGACGTGCACCATGCTGCGCCTAGACTGAAGCCCCACCAAGCAGCATCCGATCGGGCTGGAGACTCCCGTGAGTGAAGACTTCCCGTTCCCCGCCTTGGTCAAACCGCGGCGCAGTCCCGGGAGGCTGGCGGAAGACCTTCCGGGCGTATCCTTCGCCGGTACGTACGAAAGTTACCTCCAAGTGAGCCAGACGATCTTCCCAGAGCCGTGCATCACTGCTTGGAATCGACAGGCGCCGACCGCATCCCGGCGTATCAGTCGTCCGTCCCCACGGATGGTCCGGCCGCTCCGCCCGGTCTGGGTTTGGCGGTCCTGGTGTAACAAATGGTGGTGCCCGCCGCGGCGGGCGTAGCCTTCACCGCCAACCCCCTCACCGGCGCCCGCGACGAAACCCGCCGGACCCGCGGCATCGGCAACGCCCTGACCGAGCAAAACGCGACGGCGGTAGCCGCCGCTGCCAGTGCGGTGGCACTGCACTGCACTTCGGCTGCCCCCAGGGGATCGAGTGGGCGGTGGACCACGCCGGCAAAGTCCACATCCTGCAGGCACATCCGATGACCGCACTGCCGGACCCCGCCACCTGGGAGCCGCCCGGCAAAGGCGACTGGCTGCGGAACTCCCGGAAGCTGTCACTCCGCTCTTTATGGACTGGGAGATTCCACGAATCGACGCCGCGTATAACCGTGCCGTTTATCAATCGGCAGGCATCAAAGTTCCCATGGGCCACGGGGCCGTGAACGGCTGGTACTACGTTGCCCCGCCAACGCCCAGGGCCCTCCCGTACCTCCTCTTCGGTGGCAATCGGGGTTCTTTGCCGTACCTGTTCAACTGCTTAGTCCGGCCCATGATCGACCCCGCAGGAGCTGACAGGACCGTACTGCGCGCACTTGAAAGCGAATGGCACTGCCTGCCTGCCCGCCTATCGGAACCTGGTGGATGAGTCCCCGGCCGACCTCGGGACGGCCAGCCTGGACGAGTTCCGTCACACCGCGGAACAGGTGACGCGGGCAGCCGGGGAATACCTCTGGTATTTCGCTGCGCCGGGGGCGCAGCCTGGAAGATGGAGGCCGTGCTGGCTGCATTCTGCCGGTGTTGCCGGCCCCGGCCCCGTACAGCTGGACTGGTACCACCCGACGGCAGGCGAGCAAGCCAACCGCGAGGTGCGGACGGACACCCGTCCCGCCGCTTCTGCGCCCCGGGCCGACGGGCCTGCCGACAGTCGGCGGCAAACAGCAGCCGACTGCCGCTGCCTGCTCAAGGGAACCCATCAACTGCACAGATTTGACACACTCCTGAGCATTGCACAGCACCATGCACTGCCTCGTGAGGAGCAGGCCCGGGACTTCACCCTGGGTTGGCCGCTACTGCGCCGCCGGGAATGGCTGCGGCAAAGGAAACTGGCGGCCCCGCTCTCGCTGGGTCGTCTGCCACCATTGCTGGGCAACACCTTTGACCGCATAGCCAACACCGCCCGCGCTGCCAGAGACCTGCCGGCAGGGGCACTGGTTGGGTACCCTGCCAGCCCAGGCCGGGCGCAGGGGCGGGCGCGGGCGGTGGACGGGCCAGAGGAATTCTCCCAGTTCCAACCGGGCGAGGTCCTGGTGGCGAAAGCGACTGCGCCCGCCTGGACCGTGCTCTTTGCCGACGCAGCCGCAGTGGTTACGGACGGCGGAAACCTGGCCGCACATGCCTCGCTGGTCGCACGCGAATACGGCATCCCGGCGGTGGTGGGCGTCCACGGAGGGCCTCAGCACCAGGCAGCTTGTCACGGTCGACGGCAGCGCCGGAACCGTCGAAGTGGACAGTGCCGACGGGCCCATTAGGTACCCCTGATCTCTTCGCCAAAGAAACCCTAGAACGGGGTGGCTCAAGGAGGTAGCTTCCACCCTTGCCAAACCGGGGTCGACCGGTCCACAGTATTGTCAAGTCTGTGGGGAAATAGACGGTCTCAGGTCGAGGAGCCTGAAATGTATTCTTGGCGTTTATGTCCATCACAGCGTTGTGATGGACTGAAAATTCCGTCCATCACCCCTGCGAAGAACTAGCGAGGGACTGACCGTGTTTGGCTGGGTTACCCGGTTCAGCATGCAGTTCCGTATTCTGGTTCTCGCCCTCGCGGCGGGGCTCATTACTTTTGGCGTCGTGAACGTTCCACATATGGCCGTGGACACCATGCCGGAGTTCGCCCCCGCACAGGTAGAGATCCAAACTGAGGCCCTAGGGCTCTCCGCTGTTGAAGTTGAACAGCTCATCACCGCACCCATGGAGGCAGACCTCCTCAACGGGGTGGCCTGGCTGGACGAGATCCGCTCGAAATCCGTCCCCGGGCTGTCGTCCATTGAACTGGTCTTCGAGCCTGGCACGGACCTCCTGCGCGCCCGCCAGTTGGTCGCGGAACGGATGACGCAGGCGCACGCGCTGCCTAACGTCTCATCGCCCCCGCTGATCATGCAGCCTTTGTCTTCCACCAGCCGTGTGCTGATGGTCAGGATGGACTCCAAGGAGCTCTCCGGCATTGAGATGTCGGTGCTGGCCCGGTGGAAGATCAAGCCGAGGCTGATCGGTATCCCGGGCGTGGCCAACGTGTCCATCTGGGGCCAGCGCGAACAGCAGCTGCAGGTGGAGGTCACTCCGACGCAGCTGCGTGACAAGGGCATTACCCTGGAGCAGCTTGTCAAGACCACCGGTAACGCCGTCTGGGTTTCGCCGTTGAGCTTCCTCGAGGCTTCGACGCCCGGGACCGGGGGTTTCGTGGAGTCGCCGAACCAGCGCCTTGGCATCCAACACGTCCTTCCCATCCGCACCCCGGCCGATCTGGCCAAGGTGAGCGTGGAGGAAACGAACCCTCAGTTGCTCCTGGGCGACATCGCCCAGGTCAAGGAAGATCATCAGCCGCTGATCGGCGACGCCGTTGTGGGAGCCGACGCCGGCCTGATGCTGGTGATCGAGAAGTTCCCTGGCACCAGCGCCCTGGAGGTCACCCGGAATGTCGAGGCGGCCCTGAAGGACATGGAGCCCGGCCTCACAGGGGTCCAACTCGATACGTCCGTCTTCCGGCCTGCAACCGGTGTTCAGGACTCCGTCAACAGCCTGGGCCTGGCGCTGCTGATCAGCCTGCTGATCGCGGTAGCCCTGTTCTGGCTGCTCTTCCGTTCCTGGCGGGTGGCGGTGATTGCGCTCGTGGCCATCGCCACGACGGTCTCGACGGCGGCCGTTGTGCTGATCGCCCAAAACGCAACACTTAACATCACCGTCCTGATGGGAGTTCTGCTCGGCACGTCCGTGATTGTGGGCGACATCGTCGAAGACCTCCAGGCCTACCGACGACAGTCCAGGGATCTGGATCCGATGGAGCGCGAAGCTCCCACGAGGTCGCTGGCCAGCCACATCGTCAGGGGGGTCCGCACCCCGCTGTTCCACGCATCCCTGATCATGGTGGTTGTCCTCGTTCCAACGCTCTTCCTGACCGGCGTCGGCGGCTCGTTCTTTGCGCCGCTTTTCTGGTCGCTGGCGCTGACCCTTGCCGCCGCCCTGATCGTCGGACTGTCCGTGACGCCTGTGCTGGCGCATTTCCTGCTTCCGCCCAAGACGGCAACATACACGGAATTCCCCGTCGTCGGGCGTGGGAAGGCGTCCTACGATCGCGCGGTGGGCGGGATCAACTCCCGGAAGCCTCTGGCCATTGTGGCTGTTGTGGTCGTGGGGATCCTTGGCGTCGCTGCCGGCTCGCAACTGGCCGGAAGCCAACCGCTCGTTCCCACCATGCCCGACCGGACCCTGTTGGTCCAGTGGGACACCATGGCCGGGACGTCCAATGACGAAGTCCGGCGCATCGCCGCCCGGGCCTCCGATGAACTCAGGGCCCTCCCGGGAGTTTCCGGAGTCGGTGGGCATGTGGGCCGCGCCATCTCCGCGGATCAGGTGGTCGGCAACAGCTCTGCTGAACTGTGGGTGTCGATCGCACGGGATGCCAACTTTGCAGAAACGGAGCAGGCTGTACGGGACGTGGTGCAAGGCTACCCCGGCATCGCCCACAACGTGCTGAATTACTCGCAACAGACCATCGGCGACATGCGCACCAGCATGGAACCGGGCTTCGCGGTCCGGGTCTTCGGAACGGAAATGCCTGTGCTGCGTGAAAAGGCGGAGGAGGTCCGCCAGGCCATTCAGAAGATTGACGGCGTGAAGAACCCGACGATCGCCGCCACAGCCATGACCCCGATAGTAGAGGTCCAGGTCAATCTTGAGGCTGCCCAAAAGTTCGGCGTCAAGCCCGGTGACGCCAGGCGCGCCGCGGCCACGCTCATGCAGGGCATCGTCGTCGGGAACCTCTTCGAGGAGCAGAAGGTGTTCGAAGTGGTTGTGCGTGGCGCGGTCGGCGTCCGGGATGACCTGACCAGCGTCCGTGAGCTGCTCCTGGATGCTCCCAACGGCGGCCACGTCCAACTCGGCCAGATCGCCGATGTGCGCATGGTCCCCAACGAAGTTGTCATCCATCACGATGACGCCTCGCGGCGGATCGACGTTGTGGCGGACGTCAGCGGACGCCCGTTGGCAGACATCCAGCGTGATATCGAGTCGGCCATCCAACAAATCCAGTTCCCGCTCGAGTATCACGCCGAGGTCTCGACGAAATACAGCCAGCTGCAGGCGGCGGACACTTTGGTTCATGGACTCGGAATCGCGGCCATCCTGGCTGTGCTGCTTCTGCTCCAGACCGCAGCGAGGAGCTGGAAACTTGCCCTCGCCGTGTTCCTGGCGCTTCCCGCGGCGATGGCCGGAGCGGCGATCGCCGCATGGATCGGGGCGGCGTCCCTGTCCTGGTTGTCGCTGACAGCGTTTGCGGCCGTCCTGGCCATTGCCGCACGCAACGCAGCACTGCTGTGCGCGCGTGTCGATGAACTCTGGCGGGAGTCTACAGAGCTGTCACGTACTGACGTCGTCATGACGGCGGCCCGGGACCGGATATCGCCGATCCTGAAATCGGCCCTCATGACGCTCCTCGTGCTGATACCGCCCGCCGTCCTCGGCGGCACGGTGGGCGAGGCCTTGATGGTACCGATGCTGCTGATCATAGCCAGCGGCCTCGTGACCACGACGCTCGTTGGCCTCTTCGTGCTCCCGCTGCTCACTCTCTGGTTCGGTCCACGCACTGAACCGGAAGAGTGGTCAGAGGTCTACGAATCTGAAGTTCCAGTCACCCCCGTTATGCCGGAAAAGGTGGAATTATCATGACCAGCAAAAGGAGCATGCGGCGCTTGCCGGTGGCGGCGGCCGTTTGTGCGGTACTGCTGATTTCACTGCCCGCCTGCGCTCAACCCTCAGCCGTGGCAGTATCCGCATCCGAAGCGCCTGCCACGGTGGAAAAGAACGCCACCACCGGCATAGCACGAATCACACTGAGCCAGCGGGCCATTGACCGGCTGGAACTGCAAACTGACACGGTCAAAGCGGCTCCGGGGGGCGCTGGCCTCCTACTCCCCTACACAGCGCTGTTGTACGACGCGCAGGGGAAGACCTGGGTCTACATCAACGCCGAGCCACGGGTGTACGAGCGCCAGGCCGTCACCGTCACCAAGGTGGAAGCAGGCGCGGTCACGGCCAGCGCCGGCCCAGCCGTGGGAACGCCAGTGGTAACCGTAGCCGCGGCTGAGTTGTTTGGCGCAGAGTTCGTTACGGGCAAATGACATGCGCCGGATAGTCGCGGCCAGTCTAAGGTTCAGATCGATCATCATTGCGATGGCGGCGGCGCTGATGATGGTGGGCGGCGCCCAGCTCAGCAGTGCCTCGGTGGACGTATTCCCCGAATTTGCGCCACCGAAGGTCGAGGTCCAGACAGCCTGCCTGGGACTTACTGCCGCTGAGGTCGAAGCGCTGGTATCGGTTCCCATGGAAGAGGCCTTCAACGGCATCGACGGCCTCCACCAAATGCGGTCCAAGTCGGTACCGCAGCTGTCCTCGATTGTGATGGAATTCGAGAACGGCACGGATCTGCTCACCGCCAGGCAACTGGTGTCCGAGCGGATGGCGACGGTCATTCCAACCCTGCCCACGTGGGCAGCGCCGCCGCTGATGCTGCAGCCCCTGTCCTCCACCAGCCGTGTCATGAAGATCGGGCTGTCCTCCACCACCCGGTCACTGATCGAGATGTCAATGATTTCCTACTGGAACATCAGGGCTCATCTGCTCCGCGTTCCGGGCGTGGCGAACGTAGCAATCTGGGGCGAACGCCTCCAGATGCTGCAGGTACAGGCTGATCCGGCCAAGCTGGCAGCCAACAATGTCACTCTGGAAGCCGTCATGAGTTCCACCGCCGACGCTCTCGACGCAGGACTCCTCAAGTACTCGCCCGGTGCCCTGATCGGCACCGGAGGTTCCCTCGAGACGCCCAGCCAGGCAATCGGCATCAGGCATGTCCAGCCCATCACCACACCGGCGGACCTCGCGCAGGTGGCACTGGACGATCGTGAGGGACTGCCTCCCCTCCGGCTGGGTGACGTGGCAAATGTGGTGGAGGATCACCAGCAATTGATCGGGGACGCAGTCATTAACGGCGGTCCGGGTCTGATGCTGATCGTCGAGAAGCTGCCGTGGGGCAACACCCTCGAGGTGACGCGGGGGGTGGAGGAGGCCTTGAAGCAACTGGAGCCCGGCCTGACCGGAATCGCTGTGGACACCACCCTCTTCCGACCGGCAACCTTCATTGAGGAATCCCTCGGCAACCTGAGCGTAGCCCTCCTGCTCGGATGTCTGCTGGTCATCCTGGTTTTGAGCGTCTTCCTCTTCCAGTGGCGGACGGCCCTGGTCAGCGTGATGGCCATCCCCTTGTCACTGGTGGCGGCGGCCCTCGTTTTATATTGGACCGGCGGCACGATCAACACCATGGTGCTTGCGGGGTTGGTGATTGCCGTCGGAGTAGTGGTGGACGATGCCATCATCGACGTCGAGAATATCGTCAGACGGCTCCGGCACCACCGGGCAACTGGCGGGACCGGAAGCACCGCCAGGGTAGTGGTGAACGCGTCGCTTGAGGTCCGCGGACCGATTGTCTACGCCACCCTGATCATCGTCGCCGCCACGGTGCCGATTTTCTTCCTGGACGGGCTGACAGGGGCGTTCTTCCGGCCGCTGGCCACCTCCTACACCCTCGCGGTGATCGCGTCCATGCTCGTGGCGCTGACGGTCACCCCGGCAATGGCCTACGTCTTCCTGCGCAATGCCAAGCTGGAGGACCGGGATCCGCCAGTGGTCAGGGTTCTGAAGCGCTGGTACGCCACCGCGCTCCGTCCCGTTGTGCGCCGGCCGGTCCCCGGCTACCTCACCCTGGCCGCCGTCGGCGTGATCGGCATCGTGGCTGCCCCGCTGCTGGGCCAGTCACTGCTTCCGTCCTTTAAGGAACGTGACTTCCTGATGCACTGGATCACGCAGCCTGGCACGTCCAACTCCGAGGAAGTCCGTGTCAGCCAGCTGGCCTGCAACGAACTCATGACGATTCCGGGCGTGAACAATTGCGGGTCCCACATCGGGCAGGCTTTCGCCGCCGATGAGGTGGTGGGCGTTAACTTCGGTGAGAACTGGATCAGCGTTGACCCCTCTGTCGACTATGGTAAAAGCCTGGCATCGATCCAAGGTGTAGTGGACGGGTACCCGGGAATCCAACGGGACGTCCAGACCTACCTCAAGGAACGCATCCGCGAGGTACTTACAGGAACCGGTTACGCCGTAGTCGTCCGCGTGTACGGCGACGACCTTGCGACGCTGCGCCAGGAGGCTGACAAGATCAAGGAAATCCTGGGCGGCATTGAAGGCGCCATCGGTGCGAAGGTTGCGCTTCAGGCCAACATTCCGCAGATCGATGTGGAAGTGAACCTGGAAGCCGCGAACCGCTACGGGCTGAAGCCGGGCGATGTACGTCGCGCCGCAGCCACCCTGGTGGCCGGCGAAGAAGTGGGCGACATCTACCGGGACGGGAAGGCCTACGACGTCCAGGTCTGGAGCCCGCCGGAAGTCCGGACAAGTGTCACGAGCATTGAGAACCTCCCGCTCGACACGCCGAGCGGGCAAAAGATCCGGATGGCTGATGTCGCCAGGATCTCGGTCAAGCCCACGCCCAATGTCATTGAGCGTTCGGAAGGATCCAGGCGCATCGATGTCAGTGCCAACGTCAAGGAAGGGGATCTGGCGAAAGTCGCGGAGCAGTTGGAGGCCGGGATGGAGTCTGTTGAATTCCCGGTCGGCTACAACGCGGTTGTCCTCGGCGAATACGCAGAACGCCAGGCTGCATCCCAACGCCTGCTGCTCTTCTCGATCGGTGCAATCATCGTTGTCTACCTGCTGCTCCAGGCTGCTTTCAGAAGTTGGCGGCTGGCCACCTTGGCCATCCTGACGTTGCCAGTGGCGCTGGTGGGCGGGGTGATCGCTGCCCACCTCAGCGGCGGGATCCTGTCCCTCGGATCACTGGTTGGCTTCCTGACGCTCATGGGGATCGCGGCACGCAACGGCATCCTGCTCATCAACCACTGCCAGCACCTGGAACAGTTCGAGGGCATGCCCTTCGGACCTGCGCTGGTGCTTCGGGGGGCTGCAGAGCGCTTGTCGCCGATCCTCATGACCACACTGGCTACCGCCCTGGCTCTGGTACCACTGGTGGTTATGGGGAACATCCCGGGCCACGAGATCGAGCATCCCATGGCCGTGGTGATCCTGGGCGGTTTGGTCACGTCGACGCTGGTCAACCTCTTCATCGTCCCCTCGCTGTACCTGCGTTTCGCCAAAGGCGGCCGCGTCCGCCGGCACGGGGCACACGAGCTGGAACCCGCGCCTGCTGTTTAGGCGGATCCCCCACAAGTATGAAAGGCACGTGAAATGGCATTTCGAGCACATCGGTTTACGGCATACGGGTCCGCATTACTGCTGGCCTTGGGATCGCTGACTGTGATGTCGGCAGGGACGGAGGCTGCCGCACCGCCGTCCCCGGAGCTCTGCGGGCCCGGGTCCGCAAT
Organism: Arthrobacter sp. AQ5-06; assembly: GCF_003287955.1. Classification (GTDB taxonomy): domain Bacteria; phylum Actinomycetota; class Actinomycetes; order Actinomycetales; family Micrococcaceae; genus Arthrobacter. Next base: position 118,948 of record NZ_QMKP01000006.1, read on the forward strand.
CAATTTTGACCGAACGGCTTTCCAGGCAGCCCCGCGGATCGATAACAAGTGGTTCCAGCTCAGGCCCGGTATGCAGTTCACGACAACAGGCACGGTGACCTCGGAGGATGGGGTCCACGAGCGCACTGTCGTTCACTCAGTGACCGGGCTGACGAAGGTGATCGACGGCGTCACGACCCGAGTGATGTGGGACCGTGACTACGCGGACGGCGAACTGGTGGAATCGGAGCTGGCATTCTTCGCCCAGACAGGGAAGGGAGCAGTCTGGCTCTTCGGCGAATATCCGGAGGAATACGAAAACGGCGGGTTTGTGGGGGCGCCCAGCACGTTCATCAGCGGGATCGCCAAGGCGCAGGCCGGCATCGCCATGCAGGCCAGGCCCCGGACCGGCACGCCGTCGTATGTCCAGGCCTATGCTCCCAAGGTTGACTTCCTTGACTGCGGGACAGTGTTCCAGAAAGACCAGCATGTCTGCGTCCCGACTGGCTGCTACGACGACGTTCTGGTGATCGATGAGTACAACCCTTTGGAACCACCTGAGGCGGGCCACCAGCGGAAGTTCTACTCAGCCGGAACGGGGCTGGTGAAAGTCACCGCCGTTGGCGGTGTTGACCAGGAAATCATGGACCTCGTGGAAGTGAAGAAGTTGGGCGCCGCACAGTTTGCGGCCGTCAACGCAGAGGCGCTGGAACAGGACGAGAGGGGTTACACCGTCAGCAGGAGCGTCTACGCCAAGACGCCGCGGGCCCAACTCGACGGACCATGACCACCGTGCTAATGGAGGGTTGGTGACCGAGGTTCCTGACACGGACAAGACCAAGGAAGGCGGCACTCGTGCCGCCTTCCTTGGTCATTGCTATCCGCCGTCCGGTCCGTGGCGTCTTAGCGCACGTCCTCGTCCACCCAGTCCATGGATTTGGTGACTGCCTTCTTCCACAGGCGCATCTGGCGTTCCTGCTCCTCGGCCGGCATCTGGGGCTCCCAGCGCTTGTCCTCGCCCCAGTTGGCGCTGAGCTCGCCCAGGTCCTTCCAGAAGCCGACGGCGAGGCCCGCTGCGTAGGCTGCACCGAGGGCCGTCGTCTCCACGACCTTCGGACGGACAACAGCAACGCCCAGGATGTCCGCCTGGAACTGCATGAGCGCGTCGTTGGCCACCATGCCGCCGTCGACCTTCAGCTCTGTCAACGGAACGCCGGAGTCCGCATTGACCGCGTCGAGCACCTCGCGGGTCTGGAACGCCGTGGCCTCCAGCGCTGCCCGGGCGATGTGGTTCTTGTTGACGAACCGGGTCAGGCCGACAATGGCGCCGCGGGCATCCGAACGCCAGTACGGGGCAAAGAGTCCCGAGAACGCCGGAACAATGTAGACGCCGCCGTTGTCCGGCACGGCCGCCGCCAGCGTTTCGACTTCCGGCGCGCTGCTGATCATGCCGAGATTGTCCCGGAGCCACTGGATCAGGGAACCGGTGACGGCGATGGAGCCTTCCAGCGCATAGTGCGTTGGGGCCTCGCCGAGCTTGTACCCGACCGTGGTGAGCAGCCCGTTCTTTGAGTGAACGATCTCCTCGCCGGTGTTGAAGATCAGGAAGCACCCGGTGCCGTAGGTGTTTTTGGCTTCCCCGGTCTGGAACGCCGCCTGGCCGAACGTGGCCGCCTGCTGGTCGCCGAGGATGCCGGAAACGGGGACTTCGCGCAGCAGCTGGGACGTGTGCACCATGCCGTAGACCTCGGAGGAGGACTTGATGGCCGGCATCATGCTCAGCGGCACACCGAAAATGCCCAGGATCTCCTCATCCCAGGTCAGGGTTTCGAGGTCCATGAACAGCGTACGCGACGCGTTGGTGACGTCTGTGACGTGCACGCCGCCGTCAACGCCGCCGGTCAGGTTCCAGAGAACCCACGCATCGGTATTGCCGAAGACCAGGTCACCGGCTTCCGCCTTGGCCCGGGCGCCCTCGACGTTGTCCAGGATCCATTTGATCTTGGTGCCGGAAAAATAGGTGGCGAGGGGCAGCCCCACCTTCTGCTTGAACCGTTCCGGGCCACCGTCCTTGGCCAGCTCATCCACAATGTCCTGGGTCCGGGTGTCCTGCCAGACAATCGCGTTATAGACGGCCTCGCCGGTGGTCTTGTCCCAGACGACGGCTGTCTCGCGCTGGTTGGTAATTCCGACGGCGGCGATGTCGTGCCGGGTCAGGTTCGCCTTGGAAAGGGCGGAAGCGATCACTTCGCGGGTGTTGTTCCAGATCTCGGCGGGGTTGTGCTCCACCCAGCCCGCCTGCGGGAAGATCTGCTCGTGCTCCATCTGGCCCGACGAAACGATGTTGCCGCTGTGGTCGAAGATGATGGCCCGGGAGCTGGTGGTGCCCTGGTCGATGGCGATTACGTATTGGTTCATGGTGACGTCCTTGTCTACATTTTGTGTGTATTTGAAATGGTTACTAGCCGGCGAGGGCAGGCATGATCATGGGAACCCAGAAGGCGACCAGACCTGCAAGCGTCCCGCCAACCAGCGGCCCCACCACGGGGATCCAGGAGTAAGCCCAGTCACTTGAACCCTTGCCCTTGATGGGCAGGATTGCGTGTGCGATGCGCGGCCCGAGGTCACGGGCCGGATTGATGGCATAGCCCGTCGGTCCGCCCAGTGATACACCGATGCCCACCACGAGCAGGGCGACCGCCAGCGGCCCCAGGCCCGAGGGCGTCCCGCCAAATGTCAGGATGACGAACACCAGGACGAATGTGCCGATGATCTCCGTGACGAGGTTCCAGGTCGTGGAGCGGATGGCCGGACCGGTGGAGAACGTCGCCAGCTTGTTGGCTGCCACGGGTTCGGCATCGTAGTGCTGCTTGTACGCGGCCCAGCAAATGACCGCGCCCAGGAATGCTCCGAGCAGTTCACCGCCGAAGTAGGTCAGCGTTGAGGCGACGTCAACCTTGACGTCTGGGGCATATTGGCCCTTGCCGTTAACCAGTAGGCCCAGCGTGACGGCGGGATTAAGGTGGGCACCGGACTTGGCGGCAACAAATACACCCGCGAACACGGCGATGCCCCACCCCCAGGTGACCATCAGGAAGCCGCCGCTGTTGCCTTTCGTGCCCTTCAGGGCAACGTTGGCCACGACGCCGCAACCCAGCAGGGTGAGCATCGCCGTTCCGAAGACTTCGGAAAGGAAAACAATTCCAAGAGACATCTTTGACTCCTCTATTTTCTGTTGTCAGTCCTTCGCGGGTTGAAGGACTGTTGAGCCGGGGCGCGTTGACGCCCCGGCTGCCAGCCGGGTCTGCTTACTCGACCAGGCTGTGGATCTGTACTCGGTGGAAACGCTCCAGCACGTGCTGTGCCAGGCGGATCTCCGCAGTTCTTGCCGCAGCGTCCCAGCCCAGCGGAACGGAAAGGACATCGGCCACCTCGACAAGGAGTTCACCCGTAACCAGCCCCCGGAAGGCAAGCGACGTACGCCGGACCAGGACATCGATGAGGTGCCCGATCTGCTCATTCCGGGCCATGAACTCCAGCTCCCGGACGCTGAGTTCACGGGTTGAACGTAGCAGCCTGTCCGGGCCGGCATCAAGGTAGCGGATCACGTCGTCTGCCCTCGTGCCGTAGCGCGTAAGCAGGACGGCGGAGCGGTCAGCGTCCCGGCCGGCGCCCATATGCGCCTTGATCCATTTCTGGATACCGGCTTCGTCTTCAGGAAAGCCGGCGCCGCCTCCGATGGCGAGTTTCGCCGTCGAGACCTTCCGTTCCATCCCCAGCTCGGCAAGCACATCATTTGCCATGTGCTCGGCCAGTGCCCGGAAAGTGGTCCACTTACCGCCCACCAGGCTGAGTACGACGGCGGTCCCTGCGCCGGGTGCCCCGGCAGCCGGGGTGCGCCGTTCAATCCGGTAGTCGCGCGAGACAAACCCCGGCTGGGTGGCGTCGTGACGTGGCAGTGGGCGGACACCGGAGAATGTGTAGACGATCTGTTCACGCTGCACTGTGATGTCCGGGAAGACGTGGCCGATCAGGTTGAAGAAGTACTCGATCTCCTCATCCGTGCACACAGCGTCCTGCGTCATGTCAGCATCGACATCAGTGGTTCCCACCAGGACCCGGTCGCCCATGGGATAGATGAGGACGATCCGGCCGTCCGTGTGCTCAAAGAAGATCTCCCGGCCTTTGCAGGCCTCGAGCAGGACCGGGTGGTCCAGCACAATGTGCGATCCCTTCGTGCCGCCCATAAAGGCCGACGCCGCCCCCATGGCTTCGTTGGTCAGGTCCACCCAGGCGCCGGTGGTGTTGACGATGACGTCCGCGGTGAAATCAAACAGCTCGCCAGTGAGTTCGTCGCGGAGCTGGACCGTAGTGCCTGACTGTGTGGCAGCCCCGCCGAGAGAATGAAGTGCGAGGTAGTTGCTCGCCCGGGCTGTTGAGCTTTCCGGTCCGCCACTGGCTTGCCCTGCCTTCTCGCCGTCCTGGAGAACATCGAGCGTGAGCCGTTCAGGATTGTGCACGGAGGCGTCGAAGTAGGTGGCGGCGTATTTGATGCCGGGGTGCAGGTGCGGCAGCTCGGCGAGGGCCCGCTTGCGCCCGCGGAACTGGTGGCGCGGCACGGTGCCGCCGTCGCGGGAGAACGAGTCGTACATGCTCAGGCCAAGTTTGATCAGGAAGGCGCCGCGCTCCTTGGGCTTGCCCTGCTGCTTGTGGGTCAGGAACCGCAAGGGCGCAGACAGGACGCCGGAAAACGTACTGAAGATGGGGATGGTGGTCTGGAGCGGCTTCACGTAGTGCGGTGCGATCCGCAGGAGGCGGTTGCGTTCCACCACGGATTCCCGGACAAGGCGGAATTCTCCGTTTTCCAGGTAACGGATGCCGCCATGGATCATGTGGGATGACGCCCCACTGGCGCCCTGGCAGTAATCGCCGCGTTCCACCAGGGCCACGTCCACTCCCTGCAGGGCAAGGTCCCGGAAGGTTCCCACTCCGTTGATGCCACCGCCGATGATCAGCACCTTGGCGTGCGGACGATCCCGCAGACCCTGCACCGATGCCCGCAGCACGGGGCTGTGGGCGGGCGTGGCTCCGCTATGGCCGAATGAATCTTTGAGTCCCAACACTGCTCCCTGGGTTTTGTTGGCGTGCGGGCATCCGCCGGATGCACCGCCGTTCTTCAACTATTGTTTGGAGTAATGGAAAATGGAGTCAAGCACTATGCACAAACGTGCAGGATGGAGTCCGAATGACACCCTCACGGCACTCAGATGCGCTTCGGGCTGCACAGATGTACTACCTCCAGGACCTGACGATGGACGCGATCGCCAGGGAACTCCGGACGTCCCGGTCCACTGTTTCCAGGCTTCTTTCCGCCGCCCGGGATACGGGCCTGGTCCAGATTCAGATCCGCAATCCGCTGGACACGGGCCCCGAGCTGGAAAGTATGATCCGGCGCGAGTACAACGTGGACGTGCACGTTGTTCCGGTGCTGGAGTCCTTGAACGAAGCGGAAACCCTGGACCGGGTGGCGATCCAGGCTGCACGCACCATCGGCCCGCTGGTGGATTCCAACGCGATCATTGGCATCGCGTGGGGTTCCACGCTCAGCGCCGTCAGCAGGCACCTCACCCGCAAGATCACCCACGACACCGTGGTGGTGCAGCTGAATGGCGCCGGAAATATGCACACCACCGGCATCACCTACGCCAGTGACATTATGCGCCGCTTCGGGAGTGCCTACGGAGCCCGGGTGGAGCAGTTCCCCGTTCCGGCGTTCTTTGACCACGCCGCCACTAAGACCGCCATGTGGAATGAGCGCAGCGTGCAGCGGATCCTTGACCTGCAGGCCAGGATGAGCATCGCCATCTTCGGGGTCGGATCGGTGGACGCCGACTACCCCAGCCACGTCTACGCCGGTGGCTACCTGGACGAAACCGACCTGAAGAACCTGGCCCGCTCGGATGTGGTGGGTGACGTAGCCACGGTCTTTTTCCGGCGTGACGGATCTTCTGACGGCATCGTCCTGAATGAACGCTCCACGGGTCCGGCACTCTCGCAGCTGCGGCAGGTCCGGCGTCGGATCTGCGTGGTATCCGGGGCCTCAAAAATCAACGGCCTGCGCGGCGCCCTGACTGCAGGCCTCGCAACCGACCTGATCCTGGATGAAGCCACCGCGCGCCGACTGGTCAGGTTCGGCGGCGGCGTCTGGCCAAATGGGTAGAGTCATTGCTATGAAAACCTCACCCCGACTCAGTCTCAACAACGGCGTCCTGATCGACCAGTTGGGATTCGGTCTCTATAAGGTTCCGGCGGCGGATGCATCAAGCCTCGTGGCCATGGCCCTGGGCACCGGGTACCGCCACTTCGACACAGCAGCCATGTACGGCAACGAAACCGGCGTGGCCAGGGGCCTCAGCTCTGCTGTCGATTCCGACGGCGGGAGCGGCGGTTCCGGGGAGTCCGCGCCCGGCCTGCGGCGGGAGGACGTTTTCATCACTACAAAAGTCTGGAACGATGACCAGGGGTACGACGCAACGCTGCGCGCCTTCGATACCTCAATGGTCAACCTCGGCCTGGACTATGTGGATATGTACCTGATCCATTGGCCATGTGCCCGGCGCGGGCTGTTCAGCCAAACGTACCGTGCCCTTGAAACGCTGTACCGTGAAGGGAAGGTCCGGGCCATCGGCGTCTGCAACTTCCTGCCGGCGCACCTGGAACGCCTACTCGAGACCGCGGAAGTGGTGCCGGCGGTGAACCAGGTTGAACTGCACCCGTGGCTCCAGCAGCCTGAGCTCAGGGAGAAGCACACCGCTCTGGGCATCCGGACGGAAGCCTGGAGCCCGCTGGGGCGCGGACACGTGCTGGCTGATCCCGTGGTCCTTGCCCTGGCGGCCGAACACGGCAGGACACCGGCCCAGGTCATCCTGCGGTGGCACGTCCAGCTGGGCAACATCGCCATCCCGAAGGCAAGCTCCGAGGCCCGTATCAGGGAAAACCTGGACATCTTCGGCTTCGAACTTTCAGACCGCGATATGGCAGCTGTGGCGGAACTTGACCGCGGGCAGCGCACCGGCTCCCACCCCGACAACGTCAACTAGGACCGAGGGTCATGAGAACAGCCGATCAACAGCCATCCCCTGCGCCCTCGTTCTTCAGCGCCGGGCTGGCGGCCCGTACCCGGGCCGCAGACATCGTGATTAACGGCAGCGCCGTGGCGTATTGGAGCTACGAACCCGTCCAGGCCTCACCTGATACCCGCACCATCCTGGTCATACACGGCTTCCGCGGCGATCACCACGGCCTGCTCCGGGTGGCAGACCAGTTGCCGGAAATGCGCATCATCATGCCGGACCTGCCAGGGTTCGGCAGCTCCGCCGCGTTCGCCTCCGGGAAACATTCGGTGGAGCAGTACGGCACGTTTGTCACCGCCTTTATGGCGGCGCTGGGCCTCGGCCCGGACACTGTGCTGCTGGGACACTCCTTCGGCTCGATCGTCGCCTCCCATTTTGTCGCGACCCACCCGGGCACCGTCACACCCCTGATCCTGATCAATCCCATCGCCGCGCCCGCCCTTGAAGGCCCCAAGGGGATCATGACAAAGTTGGCCGTGCTCTACTATCGGCTGGCGGCCCGGCTCCCCCGCGCGCTGGGCCTGGCCCTTCTGCGCAGTCCGCTGATCGTCCGGGTGATGAGTGAAGCCATGGCCAAGACCGGCGACAAGGATCTGCGCCGCTTTATCCACGGCCAGCACCATGCCTACTTCAGTGCGTTCGCGGACCGGGAAAGCCTTCTCGAATCGTTTACGGCGTCGGTGAGCGGCCACGTGGCCGAAGTTGCCGGCAAGCTGACCCTGCCGGTACTCCTGGTCGCCGGCGAAAAAGACGAGATCGCCACCCTCCCGGACCAGCACCGCCTCGCCGCGCTTCTTCCGGACGGCGTCCTCAAAGTCATTCCCGGCGTCGGCCACCTCATCCACTACGAAACGCCCGGACCCGCCGCCGGCTTCATCCGCAGCTTCCTTGAGGACCACCCCGCGTGAAGATTGTCATCGATGCACGATTCACCCGGACCGACCACCACGACGGCATCAGCCGTTACGGGGCCAGCCTCATCGCCGCCACGGCGAAGGTTGCCGACGTTTCCATGCTCATCAGCGACACGCGCCAACTGGCCCTGCTCCCGGATGTTCCGTACACGTTGATCAACAGTCCGCTGTCCCCGCTGGAGCTGTTCGTGGCCCGCAGGATCAACCCGCTTGGGGCCGACGTTGTGGTGTGCCCCATGCAGACCATGGGCAGCTGGGGGCGCAAGTACGGCCTGGTCCTGACCCTGCACGACCTTATTTACTACGAGCATCCCGCTCCCCCGGGATTCCTGCCGGCACCGGTCCGTGTCCTGTGGCGCCTGTACCACAAGGCGTTCTGGCCGCAGCGCGTCCTCCTCAACCGCGCGGACACCGTGGCCACCATCAGCCGGACCACAGAAGCGCTGATGGCCAAGTACCGGCTGACCAGAAGGCCCGTACGGATCATCAGCAATGCCCCGCAGCCCGCGCAGGAACCGCGTGATCCTGCCGCCGGGGCGGACCATTCGCTGGTGTACATGGGCTCGTTTATGCCCTATAAGAACGTTGAAACGATGGTGGCCGGAATGTCTGAGCTGCCTGATTTCACCCTGCACCTACTGAGCAGGATCACCGCCGGGCGCCGGTCCGAGCTGGAGATCATGGTGCCGCCCGGCGCCAAGGTGGTCTTCCACAACGGGGTCACCGACGACGAATATGCCGTCCTGCTCAAGCGCGCCACCGCACTGGTGAGCCTCTCCCGCGCCGAAGGATACGGTCTCCCGCTGGTGGAGGCCATGGCCCTCGGCACCCCGGTCATCGCCAGCGACATACCGATTTTCCGCGAAGTGGGCGGCGACGCGGCAACCTATGTTGATCCCGCGTCCCCGGCAGACTTCGCCGCGGCAGTGCAGAAACTGCGGGACGACGCCCACTGGCAGCAGGTGTCCCGCCATTCCGTGGCGCGTGCACAGGAGTTCAGCTGGGACGAATCCGCACAGCAACTGGTGGACGTGGCCCACGACATCATCGCGCGGCGCAGCCTCTAGCTGACGCCGCCAGTGGAGACCCTTAGAGGACGTCCACTCCGTCCAGCCTGACCTGGACCGGTTCCGTGCTCCTCTTGGCGGCAGCCGCAGCCTTCGCCGCACGCAACACCCGGGTAACCGTGGCTGCCTGCCCGTACGCGAAGAACAGCAGTGTCCGCGTGTCATCACCGGCACTCCCGGCCCCCCCGGCGGCGGGACCGGTGAGGACCAGCGGCGCCGGACCTGCGGTCCGCAGCGCCACGCCGGCGGTGGCCAGCTCCTTCTCTACCGTCCCGGAAAAATGCACGACGGCGGCCCGGGGGCCGGTGACCGAGGCGATCCGGACGGCCGGCGGCAGTTGGAGTTCCATCCGGAGTTCCAGCTCGCGCCGGGCGTACCCCGCCGGGTCCCACCGCAGCAACGCGCCAACAGCAACACTTTCCGTCGCGGTGATGACCACCAGTCCGCCCTCGGACGCCGGGCGCACCAGGGCTGCGGCGTTGAACCAGCGGCGCACCGTGTCCTCACCGGCTCGGAGGTTCTCCCGGCGCAGCAGGGAGTCGCCGTCGAGGAGCAGAGCCGCAGCGTAACCGCCCTCCGCTACGGGTTCGGCCCCGACAGTGGCCACTACCAGGGCCTTGGCGCTGCCAACGCCGGCCTTGACGTTGCCGCCCGAGGACGTAATGACGGCTTTTCCGGGGAATGCCCGGCCCAGCTCTTCGGCTGTCCGCAGGACTCCGGTGGCGCCCTTGCGGAGTTTGCGTCCAGCGCAGTGGGCACACTGCCACTCCGGTGCCGGCGTGGAACACCAGCGGCACTGCGGGATCGCAGAGCTGCCGCTGGCTCCGGCCAGGGCAAGGGGACCCTGGCAGGCCTCGCATCGGGCGGGTTCGCGGCAGGTTTCACATACGAGCGACGGAGCGTAGCCGGCGCGGGCCACCTGCACCAAGACGGGCCCACGTTCGAGTCCTTCCTTGGCGGCGCGCCAGGCGGCACCGGGAAGCCTGGCAACCAGGGCCAAGGGGTCGCGCTCTTGCTCGAAGCTGTCCGCCGTGTTCAGCACCCGGGGCACGGTCAGTCGCGCGAACGCCCGATCGGCCTCGACGGGCATGGCCCAGCCGGCCTCCACGAGCCGCTGGAGTTCCGTGCTCCTGGAATGACCCGCCATAAGGCAGGCGGTCCCTTCCTGGTCCGCGCGCAGCAACAGCACGTCGCGGGTATGGGCGTACGGAGCACGCTGTTCAATGTGGAGGTCATCGCCGTCGTCCCAGCAGGCAACAAGGCCCAGATTCCGAACCGGGGCAAACGCTGCAGAACGCGTGCCGATGGCTACGCGTGCCGACCCGGCCAAGAGGCGCAGGAAATTCCGGTAGCGGGGGGTGGGCCCGTCGTCGGCCGTCAGTCGGGCGATATCCTCGGCAGGCAGCACTGCCAGGAGAGCCTTTTCGAGCTGGTCCAGGTCACGGTAGTCCGGCACCACCACCACGGCGCCGCGACCGGAGGCACGCACAGCTGCCACAGCCGTTGCGATCAGGTGCGGCCATGCTGCCGGGCCGAATCCCTGAAGCGGACTGACGACCGCCCGTGGAGATCCGCCGTCCCGCAGATGGCGGACAAATGCCGGGCCGTTGCGGTACCCTGCCCACTGGGCCTCGGTCCCGGAATCTACTTCCTGGCCGATAACGGCCCCGGCGTCGGCGTCGGCGAGCGGATCCGGTACCGCAGGCTCAGCTGCGGGTGGCGAAAGGAAGTCCTTCTCGAGCCTCGCCATGCGCGGAGGCACCGCAACGCGAAGCACGTCGCTGACCGTGCCCGCATACCGGGCCGCGACGGCGGACACCAGATCCCGGACAGCCGGCGTCAGGACGACGACGGGAGAGACCACTTTCTGCAGGGGCACCAGGGCGTGGCCGGCGTCGGACTCGGCCGTCCGTTCAATGATGAATCCGGACAGGTCCTGGCCGTTGAAGCTGACTTTTACCCGGACGCCAGCCTGTGCGGCCTCGTCCAGTTCGGCCGGCACACTGTAGTCGAAGGGCCGGTCCAGATGCGGCAGCGTCGTCTCCACGAGTACTCTGGCCACCGGAAGGTGCGCGGCCAGCGGAGGTCCGGACGGCCTGGCCTTCGCCGGGAAGCCCTGCAGCAGCGACAACTGGACAGCGCCGGAAGGGACCGACTCATCTGAGGCCAAGGCGGGCTGGCCTACGCGTTGAAGAAGGCCTTGAGGTCCTCCACCCGGTCCAGGCGCTCCCAGGTGAAGTCGGGATCGTCACGGCCGAAGTGTCCGTGCGCGGCGGTCTTGGCGTAGATAGGACGCTTGAGGTCCAGGGCATCGATGATGGCACGCGGGCGGAGGTCGAAGATCTCCGCGATGGCGGCACTGATCCGGGCAGGATCCACTGTCTCCGTGCCGAAGGTTTCCACGTACGTGCCCACGGGGCGGGCCTGGCCGATGGCGTAGGCAATCTGGATCTCGGCACGCTTTGCCAGTCCGGCCGCCACTACGTTCTTGGCAACCCAGCGCATCGCGTAGGCAGCGGAACGGTCCACCTTGGACGGGTCTTTGCCCGAGAAGGCGCCGCCGCCGTGGCGGGCCATGCCGCCGTAGGTGTCCACAATGATCTTGCGTCCGGTCAGGCCGGCGTCACCGACGGGTCCGCCGATGACAAACTCGCCGGCCGGGTTCAGGATGTGGGCCGCCCGGGAGATGTCCAGGTTGGCTGCAGCCAAGACGGGCTCAATCACAAAGGAGGCGAGGTCCGCGCGCAAGCGGTCCAGGCTGGTTCCTTCGGCGTGCTGGCTGGAGATGACGACGGTTTCCACGGAAACCGGCACGTCCTTGTCGTAGCCGATGGTGACCTGGGTCTTGCCGTCGGGGCGGAGGTAAGAGAGCTCGCCGGACTTGCGCACCTCGGTGAGGCGTTCGGACAGGCGGTGCGCGATCCAGATCGGCGTCGGCATGTAGGACGGGGTTTCGTCGCTCGCGTACCCGAACATCAGGCCCTGGTCGCCCGCACCCTGGAGGTCGTAGTCGTCCTCCTGGCGGCCTTCGCGGGCTTCGAGGGAGTTGAAGACGCCCCCGGCGATGTCGCTGGACTGCTGGCCGATGGAGACGGACACGCCGCAGCGGGCACCATCAAAGCCGTTGGCCGAGGAGTCGTAGCCGATGCCGAGGATGGTTTCCCGGACGATCTGCGGGATTTCGACGTAGGCGTCGGTGGTGACTTCGCCGGCAACATGGACCAGGCCGGTGGTGGCCATGGTCTCGACGGCGACGCGGGACTCGGGATCCGCGGCGAGCAGTGCATCCAGGATGGCGTCACTGATCTGGTCGCAGATCTTGTCCGGGTGGCCTTCAGTGACCGACTCGGACGTGAAGAGCCGGAGGGCGGAGGGCGTGGCCCCGTGGGTGTGGGGAATGTGCAGCGGTAAAGTCACTCAACTACCTTACTGGTTGGGAATCGGACGTCCGGCGGCGTGTGTCCCCGTGCTAAGGAAACGGTGCGCGGCTTTCGGTCAGGCGCGTGGCGAAAAGTGGTTCAGCTCATAGCCGACCCGGGTGATGACGGCGGCCGAAACCTCTGTTTTGGTTCCGGCGGACAGTTGTGGTTCGGCGCCGGAGCGGGCAAGGATGACTACCGAGTTGCTGTCCTGGCCAAAGACCTTGTCCGTTCCCACATGGTTGACCACCAGGAGGTCGCAGCCCTTGCGCTTGAGCTTTGCCTCCGCGTAGGACATGACGTCGCCCTGGCCGTCACCGGTTTCCGCCGCGAAGCCCACAATCAGCTGGGCGCGGCGGGCTGCCTGGTTTTCGGGAGCGTGGTCCCGGACCTCAACCAATTCCTGGAGGATGTCCGGGTTCCGGACCAAGGAGATAACGGGGTCAGCGGTGTCATGACCTTTTTTGATCTTGGTGCCGGAGATCTCCGCGGGGCGGAAGTCCGCCACGGCCGCAGCCATGATCACGACATCGGAATCCGCTGCGGCTGCCAGCATGGCCTCGCGCAGCTCCAGGGCGGTCTCAACCTTCACCACGCCGACGCCGGCCGGCGACGGGACCTCCATATGGGCGGCGACCAGCCGCACCGTGGCGCCGGCGTTGCGGGCAGCCACGGCCAGCGCCACGCCCTGTTTACCGGAGGATCGGTTGCCCAGGAAGCGGACGGGGTCCAGCGGTTCCCGGGTTCCGCCGGCACTGACGGTGACCGTCCGGCCGGCCAGCGGAAGCTGGTAATCGGACTGACCGTGGGCAAGTGCCATGGCGGCGTCGAAGATGGCCTCCGGCTCAGGCAGGCGGCCGGGACCGGAGTCGGTGCCCGTGAGCCGGCCGCTGGCCGGTTCCAGGACGGCCACGCCCCGGCTCCTCAGCGTTTCAACGTTGGCGCGGGTGGCGGGGTGCTGCCACATCTCCGTGTGCATGGCGGGGGCAAAAAGCACGGGACCCCGTGCCATCAGCAGGGTGTTGGTGAGAAGGTCATTGGCCTGACCGGTGGCAGCGCGCGCCAGCAGGTCCGCCGTCGCCGGTGCCACCACCATGAGGTCGGCCTCATGGCCGAGCCTGACGTGGTTGACCTGGTGGACCTCGTCAAAGACGCTGTTGCTGACCGGGTTCCCGGACAGGGCCTCCCACGTGGCTACCCCCACAAAGCGGGTGGCTGCCTCGGTGGGTATTACCGTGACGTTGTGGCCGGCTTCAGTAAAAAGCCGGAGGAGCGATGCGACCTTGTAGGCCGCAATCCCTCCCCCGACTCCGAGGACTATGCGCACGTGACCTCCGTCAACAGGCAGTCTGAACTTACTCTGCGGGTTCGATCGGCGTGGAAACGAGCTTGCCTTCGTTGATCTCGCGCAGGGCGATGGACAGCGACTTCTCGTTCAGCTTGGTGTCGACCAGGGGGCCGACGTATTCGAACAGGCCCTCGTGCAGCTGGGCGTAGTAAGCGTTGATCTGACGTGCACGCTTGGCACCGAAGATCACCAGGCCGTACTTGGAATCAGCTGCCTCAAGCAGTGAGTCGATCGGCGGGTTGATGATGCCTTCAAGGTTCGTGGACACGAATTCTCCAAATTCTAACGGGCTGACTGATACCGGCTACTAGTGCGGGTGCGGGGTCAGCCCCATGAGTGAAACAAGCTCGTCCGCTGCCCGGCGAACGTCATCATTGATGACGGTGTGGTCAAACTCCGGTTCAGCGGCAAGTTCCAGTTTAGCTGTTTCCAGCCGCTGCTGCTGCTCCTGCGCAGTTTCCGTGCCGCGACCCACCAGGCGGCGGACCATTTCGTCCCAGGTGGGCGGTGCCAGGAACACAAACTGGGCGTCCGGAACGGCCTGTTTGACCTGGCGTGCACCCTGCAGATCGATCTCCAGCAGAACGGACCTGCCGGCGGCGATGGCCTCGTCCACGGAACTCCGCAGGGTGCCGTAGGTGTTCTGGCCGTGGACTACGGCCCACTCCAGGAACTCGCCGGCGGCAACGAGCGACTCGAACTCTTCCTTGGACTTGAAGAAGTAGTGGACGCCATCCTGCTCACCGGGCCGCGGAGCGCGGGTGGTGGCCGATACGGAAAGCCAGACTTCGGGGTAGTTATCCCGGATGTAGGTGGACACGGTGCCTTTGCCAACAGCCGTCGGACCAGCGAGGACTGTCAGTCCCGGTTTCTTGCTCACGTATTCCTTTGCGGCGGAGTTTGGGTTCGGGCGACGCTATGAACGCCCTATTTCTCGTCTATAAAATCTACCAGCGCCTGGCGCTGGTGAATGCCCAGGCCGCGGAGCCGGCGGGACGCCGCGATGCCCAGCTGCTCCATAATGGCGGCAGCCCTGACTTTTCCAATGCCCGGGAGGGCCTCCAATAGCTCCACCACCCGCATCCGGGCCAGGGCGTCATCCGCGGCGGAGGCGTCAAGGAGGTCCGCTGCCGACGTCTTGCCGTTCTTGAGACGATCTTTCGCGGCCGCCCTGGCGGCCCGCGCGGCGGCCGCCTTGTTCAAGGCGGCCGCGCGTTCCGAAGCGGATAAGGGTCGCAGGCTCATGGAGGACACCCCCGGATTCATCGGCTGAGTCCAAGGCGACCGCCATTGGACTTGTCCTGAAACCTACCCCTTGGTGGGCGGTGAATCAATGGATGCCACCATTGGGCACCTATTCGCCGCGGAGACCAACAAGTGTGCGCAACGCAGCATCACGGAGACCCTGGGCTCCCGGACCGGCAACCAGGATATCCCGGCTGGACGTCCCCAGGACCTGCGGGTACGCGGCCCCGAAGGTCCGGCGCAAGTCCGCAGGGGTGGCCCCCTGGGCGCCCAGTCCCGGGGCCAGAATGGGGCCGCGGACCGAGGGCAGGTCAAGGTGAAGGTCAGTCAACGCTGACCCGACGGTGGCGCCGACGACGAGTCCAACGGACCCCAGGCTGCCGGCATAACGGCTGTTCTCTGCCGCTGCCGCCTCGATGATCCGCCGAGCCACGGAGTCGGCTCCGCCCACATGCTGCACGGAGGCCCCCTCCGGATTGGAGGTCAGTGCCAGGACAAAAACGCCGCGGCCGTTGTCCGCTGCCAGGTCAAGGGCCGGGCGGAGCGACTCAAACCCCAGGTACGG
This sequence comes from Arthrobacter sp. AQ5-06, assembly GCF_003287955.1. Taxonomy (GTDB): domain Bacteria; phylum Actinomycetota; class Actinomycetes; order Actinomycetales; family Micrococcaceae; genus Arthrobacter. The sequence continues at coordinate 134,618 of NZ_QMKP01000006.1, forward strand.
GCTGAGGGTCACGGAGTCGGCTGCCAGAGACGAGCCGTCCCGCAGCCAGGCGTCCGCGTAGGCGGCCATCGTGGAGCCGATATCCCCCCGCTTGGCGTCAGCAATGGTGAGCACCTGTGCCTGCGCTGCCGCTGCCAGGACCTCTTCAAGAACTGCCATCCCGGCCGACCCGTGGCGCTCGTAAAGCGCCACCTGCGGCTTCACCGCGGCAGCGAGGGAACCGACAGCCTCCAGGACCGTCAGCGAAAACCGCCTCAGCCCTGCGGCGTCGTCGGTCAGTCCCCAGTCCTTCAGGAGTGCCGGGTGCGGGTCAATGCCCACGCACAGCGGCCCGCGGGCCGCCATGGCCGCCCCGAGCCGGGAGCCGAAGGACTCCCGGCCGGCGGGGCTTGATGAGGTGGATCCGGCCTCAGGCATTCTGCGAAACCGCAGATTCGGCCGCCGCGTTCTCTGCAGCTGCCTTCTGGGACGCCAACAGGGCGGCGGCGTGCTCCTGCAGGCTGGTCACTGACCACTCGTAGGTGCGCATCGCTTCGATGGCCTGCACCGCGGCGTTGAACTCGGCCACCGTGGTGATGCACGGAATGCCGATGGACGTGGCCGCGGCCCGGAGTTCGTAGCCGTCGCTGCGGGCTTCGCCGCCGGACGGTGTGTTGAACACCATGTCGATCTCGCCGGCGATGACCAGGTCCGCGATGGTGCCTTCGCCTTCGGCGCTGCTGCCCTCGGCGACCTTACGGACCGGGGTGGCCTGGATGCCGTTGCGCCGCAGGACATCCGCGGTGCCGCCCGTGGAGACAATCTCAAAGCCGAGGTCCGAGAGCCGCTTGACGCCCATGATGACCGAACGCTTGTCCCGGTTGGCCACGGAAACAAAGATCTTGCCCTCGGTAGGCAGCGCGTTGTTAGCGGCGGCCTGGCTCTTGGCGAAGGCGGTGTCGAAGTGCTTGTCGATGCCCATGACTTCGCCGGTGGACCGCATTTCCGGGCCGAGCAGCGAGTCCACTACCTTGCCTTCCGGGGTACGGAAGCGGCTGAACGGAAGTACGGCTTCCTTGACCGAAACGGGAGCGTCGAGCGGCAGCGTGGAGCCGTCACCGGTTTCCGGCAGCATCTTGTAGGCGCTCCGGAGCTGGTGGATCGTGACGCCAGTGCCGATCAGCGCGGCCGCCTTGGCCATCTGGACGCCCGTGGCCTTGGAGACGAACGGCACCGTGCGGGAGGCGCGCGGGTTGGCTTCGAGCACGTAGAGAACGTCTGACGCCAGGGCGAACTGGATGTTGATCAGGCCGCGGACGCCCACGCCCTCGGCGATGGCGCGGGTTGCCGTGCGGACACGCTCGATCACATTGTTGCCCAGGGTGATGGGGGGCAGGACACACGCGGAGTCCCCGGAGTGGATGCCAGCCTCCTCGATGTGTTCCATGATGCCACCCAGGTACATGTCGGTGCCGTCGAAGAGCGCGTCGACGTCGATTTCGACGGCGTCCTCCAGGAAGCGGTCGATCAGCACCGGGTGGTCCGGGGTGATTTCGGTCGCATTGGCGATGTACCGGGAGAGGTTCGGCTCGTCATATACGATTTCCATGCCCCGGCCGCCGAGCACGTAGGACGGGCGGACCAGGACGGGGTAGCCGATCTCGTCGGCGATCTTCTTGGCGTCGTCGAAGGACACCGCGGTGCCGTTCTTCGGGGCGATCAGCCCGGCGTTGTCGAGTACGCGGGAGAACTCGCCGCGGTGCTCGGCGAGGTCGATCGCTTCCGGGGACGTGCCCAGGATGGGGACGCCGGCGTCGGCCAGCTGCTGTGCCAGCTTCAGCGGCGTCTGCCCACCGAGCTGCACAAAGACGCCCATAACGCCGCCGGTGCGTTCCTCGGCGGCGATGACCTCCAGGACGTCTTCAAGGGTAAGCGGCTCGAAGTACAGGCGGGTGGAGACGTCGTAGTCTGTGGAGACGGTCTCCGGGTTGCAGTTGACCATAACGGTCTCGTAGCCGGCCTTGCGCAGCGCCATGGAGGCGTGGACGCAGGAGTAGTCGAACTCGATGCCCTGGCCGATGCGGTTGGGGCCGGAGCCGAGGATCAGGATGGACGGCTTGGAGTGCAGCGCAATCTCGTCCTCCTCGTCGTAGGACGAGTAGTGGTACGGGGTGTAGGCGGCGAACTCGGCGGCGCAGGTATCCACCGTCTTGTAGACCGGACGGATCCCGAGGGCCTGCCGGACGCCGCGGACCACGGCCTCAGAGTTGTGCGTGAGGGAGCCGATCTGCTCATCCGAGAAGCCGTGGCGCTTGGCGCGTTTGAGCATCTCCACGGTCAGCGCTCCCGCCTGGCGGATCTCGTGGGAGATCTCGTTGAGCAACTGGAGCTGGTCCAGGTACCAGGGGTCGATCTTGGTGGCTTCGAACAGCTGTTCAACGGTGGCCCCGCCGAGCAGGGCACGCTGGACCTGGTGCAGGCGTTCCGTGGTGGGCCGCTTGGCCTTCTCGATCAGCTCCGGGACTTCCCACTCCGGGACGGAGGTGAAGTCCAGCTGCGAGCCCTTCTGCTCCAGGGAGCGGAGGGCCTTCTGCAGCGCTTCGGTGAAGTTACGGCCCATGGCCATGGCTTCGCCCACAGACTTCATGGTGGTGGTGAGGGTGTCATCTGCAGCCGGGAACTTCTCGAATGCGAAGCGTGGAACCTTGACCACCACGTAGTCCAGGGTGGGTTCGAACGACGCCGGGGTCTTCTGCGTGATGTCGTTCGGGATCTCGTCCAGCGTGTAGCCGAGGGAGAGCTTGGTGGCGATCTTGGCGATGGCGAAGCCCGTGGCCTTTGACGCCAGGGCGGAGGACCGGGACACGCGCGGGTTCATCTCGATGACCACTACACGGCCGGTGTCCGGCTCGATGGCGAACTGGATGTTGCAGCCGCCGGTGTCCACGCCCACCTCACGGATGACGGCGATGGAGATATCGCGCAGCCGCTGGTATTCGCGGTCCGTCAGGGTCAGCGCAGGTGCCACGGTGATGGAGTCGCCGGTGTGCACGCCCACGGGGTCGAAGTTCTCGATGGAGCAGACCACAACGACGTTGTCGTTTTTGTCGCGCATCATCTCAAGCTCGTATTCCTTCCAGCCGAGGATGCTCTCTTCGAGCAGCACCTCGCTGGTGGGGCTGTACTGCAGGCCCTGGCCCACGATGCGGCGAAGGTCATTTTCGTTGTACGCCAGGCCGGAGCCGAGGCCGCCCATGGTGAACGAGGGCCGGACCACCATCGGGTAGCCGAGGTCCTCGGCGGCGGTGAAGGCTTCGTCCATGGTGTGGATGATGTGGCTGCGGGCCGATTCGGCGCCGCAGCGTTCCACGACGCCCTTGAACTTTTCGCGGTCCTCGCCGAGCTCGATGGCCGCAATGTTCGCACCGATGAGCTCTACGTTGTACTTTGCCAGCACGCCGTTCTTGTCCAGCGCGATGGCCGTGTTCAGCGCGGTCTGCCCGCCGAGGGTAGGCAGGATGGCGTCCGGGCGCTCCTTGGCGATGATCTTCGCCACCACCTCGGGAGTGATGGGCTCGATGTAGGTGGCATCGGCGAACTCGGGGTCCGTCATGATGGTGGCGGGGTTCGAGTTCACCAGGATGACCCGCAGGCCCTCCTCCTTGAGGACACGCAGTGCCTGGGTGCCGGAGTAGTCGAACTCCGCGGCCTGGCCGATGACGATCGGGCCGGAACCGATGACCAGGACGCTCTTAAGGTCAGTTCTCTTGGGCATTACTTCTTGTCCTCAGTCTTGGAATCGGTGGTGTTCTCTGAGCCGGTTTTGGTGACGGCCATCAGGTCGATGAAACGGTCAAACAGATAAGCGGCGTCGTGCGGGCCGGCTGCGGCTTCCGGGTGGTACTGCACCGAGAAGGCGGGGATGTCCAGGCACGCGAGGCCTTCGACGACGTCGTCGTTGAGGCTGATGTGGCTGACCTCGACGCGGCCGTAACGCTCCTCGGGAGCCTGCGTGGCGCCGTCGAGCGGTGCGTCCACAGCGAAGCCGTGGTTCTGCGAGGTGATCTCCACTTTGCCGGTGCGGCGGTCCAGGACGGGCTGGTTGATGCCGCGGTGGCCGTAGCGCAGCTTGTAGGTGCCAAAGCCCAGGGCGCGTCCCAGGATCTGGTTGCCGAAGCAGATGCCGAAGTACGGCAGTTTCTCGTCGAGGACGGAGCGCAGCAGCTTGACCTGGGCGTCCGCCGTGGCGGGGTCGCCGGGGCCGTTGGACATAAAGAAGCCGTCCGGGTTGACGGCCTTGACGTCCTCGAGGGTGGAGGTTGCCGGCAGGACATGGACCCGGACGCCGCGCTCGGCGAAGCGGACGGGGGTCATGGCCTTGATGCCGAGGTCGATCGCGGCAATGCTGAAGCGCGGCTCGCCGTCCCAGCCGTGGTCCTTGGGGTCCACCATGTAGGCCTTGTCCACGCTGACTTCCTCGGCCAGGCGGGCGCCTTCCATCGGGGCGCTGGCCAGGACCGCGTCAAGAAGTTCCTTGTCCGTGGCCTTGGCGGCCTCACCCGAGAAGATGCCGGCACGCATGGTCTTGTGCTCGCGCAGGTGCCGGGTAATGGCACGCGTGTCCACGCCCTGGATACCGACGATCCCCTGCTCAACGAGCTCCTCGTCCAGGGAGCGTTCGGAGCGCCAGTTGGAGGGGCGGCGGGCGGCGTCGCGGACGATGTAGCCAGCCACCCAGATGCGCCGGGACTCGGCGTCGTCGCTGTTTACACCCGTGTTGCCGATGTGTGGCGCTGTCTGCACCACCAACTGGCGGGCGTAGGAAGGATCGGTGATGGTTTCCTGGTAGCCGGTCATGCCGGTGGCGAACACTGCCTCGCCCAGGGCGGTGCCCTGCGCGCCGTAGCTGGTGCCGCGGAACATGCGGCCGTCCTCCAGGACCAGCACCGCCGGTGTGGGAACTGGGGTGAAAAGGGCTGCTGGTGCCGCAGTCTCTGCTTTTGCTGTCGCTGTTTCTGTCACTGTCTTACTTTCCACTCTGGGGATCCTGGGAATGTTCCTGGGGGGCTGCGGCGATCAATTGCTGAAGGGAGTCATAGAGGGCGTCTTTGTCGGCGGCCCGGCGGGTCCGGAAGCCCGTGTCGAGTTCGTGGGTCCCGAGGTCCCAGGTGAGGACCAGGAGGCCGTCCTTTTCAACGAACTTGCCGGCCATTCCGCTTTCCTGCCGGACGGCGGAGAGGCTTCCAGCCGGGATGTAGAGCGCCGGCGCACCGGTTCTGTCGAAGAGGACGCCATGTGGGTACACGCTGAGAACGGCATTGGTCCGGATGCCGAGCCTGTGTACCGCGATCCGGTCCAGCCAGTCTCCGGCGGTGGTGGACGCAACGTACTGGCCGTCGGCCCCGGCGAGCGGCACCCCGGGCGCCTCAGGTACGGCCGGCAACCGGCCGACGTCGGCCTGCCGCCTGAGGCGGTTACGCCATCCTGCCCAGATCATCAGCAGGACGACGGCGATGAGCACCGTGGTGATGAGGCCGGTGAGTAGCTTGGTGTCCATCAGGAGGCGCCTGCCGCAGCCGCCGCGGATTCGCGGTACGGCGTGTTGAGCTTGCCGTCCAGGACGGTGGGGTGGCCCTTGTAGAAGGTGGCCACCACCTGGCCCGGCAACTCCAGGCCGGCGAAGGGCGAATTGCGGCCCATGGTCGCCATCTTGGCCGGGTCAACCGTCCAGCGGGCCGCGGGGTCCACCAGGATGATGTTGGCGGGCTCGCCAGCGTCCAGGGGACGGCCCTGGTCCGTCACTCGGCCGATCTGCGCCGCCGCGGTGGAGGTCACCCGGCTGAAATCGGCCCAGGTCATGAGGCCGGTTTCGATCATGGTGTGCTGGACCACGGAGAGTGCGGTTTCCAGCCCGGTCATGCCCATCGCGGCCTGCGCCCACTCGCATTCCTTGTGCTCGCTCGGGTGCGGGGCGTGGTCGGTGCCCACCACGTCGATGGTCCCGTCAGCCAGGCCGGCGCGGAGTGCCTGCACATCTGCATCCGTCCGCAGCGGCGGGTTGACCTTGTAGACAGGGTTGTAGCTGCGGACCAGGTCGTCAGTGAGCAGGAGGTGGTGCGGGGTGACCTCCGCGGTGACGTTGATGCCGCGTTCCTTGGCCCAGCGGATGATCTCCACGGAGCCGGCGGTGGAGACGTGGCAGACGTGCAGGCGGGAGTTCACGTGCTGCGCCAGCAGGACGTCACGCGCGATGATGCTCTCCTCGGCGACCGCGGGCCAGCCGGTGAGTCCCAGGACGGCGGAGACGGCGCCCTCGTTCATCTGGGCCCCGGCTGTAAGGCGGGGTTCCTGCGCGTGCTGGGCCACCACGCCGTCGAACGCTTTGACGTACTCCAGGGCGCGGCGCATCAGCACGGGATCGTGGACGCAGAGGCCGTCGTCGGAGAACATGCGAACCTGGGCGCGGGAATCGGCCATGGCGCCGAGTTCGGCGAGCTGCTCGCCGGCCAGGCCAACGGTCACGGCGCCGACCGGACGGACGTCCACCCAGCCGGCCGCGCGGCCCAGGCTGTGGACCTGTTCCACCACACCGGCGGTATCCGCCACCGGGTTGCTGTTGGCCATGGCATGGACCGCGGTGAAGCCGCCCAAGGCGGCGGCGCGGGTGCCGGTCTCTACGGTTTCGGCATCTTCGCGGCCGGGTTCGCGCAGGTGCGTGTGCACGTCCACCATGCCGGGCAGGGCTACCAGTCCGGCGGCTTCGATGACGGTGGCTCCGTGCGCGTCTTTGTGGGCGGCAGCGGCTGCGCCCCGGGCGGCGATGACGCCGTTACTGATGAGCAGGTCCTCGGCCCCGGCGCCCAGGATCGACGCACCGCGGATCAGGTAGGTTCCGTTGTTCTCTGCCATCAGTTGCTCTCCTTGGTGGAATGGGCGGCGTTCGAAGCCGCGGTGCCCGGGGTGGCGGCTGGTTCGCGGGTTTCCCCGGAGAGCAGCAGATAGAGGGTGGCCATCCGGACCGAGACGCCGTTGCGCACCTGCGCAAGCACGGTGGAGCGGGGCGAGTCAGCGGCCGCGGAAGAAATCTCCAGGCCACGGTTCATGGGTCCGGGATGCATGATGATGGTGTCCTTCAGTCCCAGGCTGTCCAGGGCCCGGAGCCGGTTGTCATCGAAGCCCCAGCGGCGCGAGTATTCGCGGGTGGAGGGGAAGAACGAGGCGTTCATCCGTTCGCCCTGCACGCGCAGCATCATCACGGCGTCCACACCATGTGCCAGGGTGTCATCCATGTTGTAGCTGACCTTGCACGGCCAGTGTTCGACGCCGATGGGCAGCAGGGTGGGTGGCGCCACGAGGGTGACTTCGGCGCCGAGCGTGCGGAGCAGCCAGACGTTGGAGCGGGCCACGCGGGAGTGCAGGACGTCCCCGGCGATGGCTACGCGCATGCCTTTGAGGTCTGCCCCGATGGACGCGGAGCCCGCCAGCTTTGACCAGTGCCGGCGCATGGTGAAGGCGTCCAGGAGGGCCTGCGTGGGGTGTTCGTGGGTGCCGTCGCCGGCATTGATGACGGCGGCGTCGATCCAGTCCGTCGCGGCGAGCCGGTGCGGCGCGCCCGAGGCCCAGTGGCGGATCACGACGGCGTCCGCGCCCATGGCTGCCAGCGTCTGGGCTGTGTCCTTGAGGGATTCGCCCTTGGAGACGGACGAGCCCTTCGCGGCGAAGTTGATGACATCGGCGGACAGCCTCTTGGCGGCTGCTTCGAAGGAGATCCGTGTGCGGGTTGAGTCTTCGAAAAAGAGGTTGACTACGGTGCGGCCGCGGAGGGCAGGGAGCTTCTTGACTTCGCGGTCGCCTACGGCAGCCATTTCTTCGGCGGTGTCGAGGATGCGGATAGCGTTGGACAGGCTGAGGTCTTCAGTGGAGAGGAGGTGTTTCACGCGCCGCCCTCGATAACCACTTCGTTGACTACGGAACCGTCTGCGGCGGTGTCTGTTTCCTCAAGGCGGACCCGGACCTTCTCGGTGGACGAGGTGGGCAGGTTCTTGCCAACGTGGTCGGCCCGGATGGGCAGCTCACGGTGGCCGCGGTCGATCAGCACAGCGAGCCGGACGATCCGCGGACGGCCGAAGTCGATGATGGCGTCAAGGGCGGCCCGGATGGTGCGGCCGGAGTACAGGACATCATCGATGAGCACCACAACCTTGTTATCGATTCCCGTGCGTGGGAGCTGTGTGGGGTACGGCGGCCTGGTGGGCTGGTGGGAAAGGTCATCGCGGAACATTGTGACGTCCAACTGCCCGACAATGGCGTTGGCGTCCACGGTGGGGTCCGCGGCTGCAATCTTGTGGGCGAGGCGGACGGCCAGCGGGTAACCGCGGCGCGGGATGCCCAGCAGGACCAGGTCCTTGGAGCCTTTGTTGGCCTCAAGGATCTCGTGGGCGATTCGAGTGAGTGCACGGTCAATGTCAGCCTGGTTGAGGACAACCCTGGCTGGAACCGGTGCGTTTGTGACAGAAGTCAAACTCTCGTCTCCCCTTTCCCCGCCTCACGGGACGGAATTAAAAAAGGATCATTTGCGTTTCAAAATTACCACATCGGCAGGGGCATCATAGGCTTCCAGTATGTCCATGCACCCTCATCTGCCGGGTTCCGGCCAGGCCGGCGGGCCAGCCGGCCCACCGGATCCCTTTCCAACGCAGGCCAACCCCAGCTGGATGGGCCGGATTGAACCGGAGTACTACCGGCCCGCGCCCGGAACCAACGCGGCTCAGCTGCCGCCGCTGGGGCCTCCGCAGGCATCCCTGGCAGGCCGGCGGCCCGCAGGCCTCCTGGCACTCACGGTAGGCGGCGCCGCCCTTGTCTTCCTGAGCTTGTTCCTGGTGGTCCCGTTCCTGCTGGCCAACACCGGCGTGGGCGGGTTTCTGGTGGGGTTTGTGCTGTCACTGATTCCGCTGTCCGCAGTGCTCCTGGCTGTCTACCTGATCGACAGGTGGGAACCGGAACCCAAGCGGCTCCTGGTCTTCGCTTTTACCTGGGGCGCGGCCGTGTCCGTCGCCGTCACGCTGCTCATCCAGCCGTTCTTCGCCCTGACCTTCCAGTTCAGCGACGTGGCCGACCTCCAGACGTTTATGGCCACCGTCCAGGCCCCCGTGGTGGAGGAGTTCGCCAAGTCCCTGGGCCTGCTGCTGATCCTGCTGCTGGCGCGCAAACACTTCGACGGTCCGGTGGACGGCGTGGTCTTCGCCTTCACCATCGCGGGCGGCTTCGCGTTCACCGAAAACATCCTCTACTTTGGTCGGGCCATCGCCGAATCCGCAAACCCGGGAACGGATCTGGCCCAGGTCTTCCTGCTCCGTGGCGTGATGTCGCCGTTCGCGCATGCCATCTTCACTGGAACAACCGGACTCATCATGGGTTTCGCCGCCCGCCGCTGGCACGCCGGGGCCTCGGTACTGGCCTTTGTCATCGGACTGATCCCGGCCATGTGGCTGCATAATCGTTGGAACAGCATGGGCGCGGGGTTCCTGGCAGAGTACATCCTGATTCAGGTGCCCATCTTTGTGCTGGCCGTTGTGGGGATCATCCTGCTCCGCGTCGCTGAAAACCGGCTCACCCGCCAACGGCTGATGGAGTATTCCGCGGCTGGCTGGTTCAGCCCGGCAGAGGTGGAACTGTTGGCCACACCGCGCGGCAGGCGGACCGCCCTGCAGTGGGCGGCCGGCTACCACCGCCGCCCGCAGATGAAGGCGTTCCTGCACTCTGCCACCCAGCTCGCCTTCATCCGGCAGCGAATCCTCAGCGGCCGCGACGTCCGGCTTCACCAGATGGAGGAACAGCAGCAACTGCAGCGGATTCTGTCGTTGCGTGCCGCCGTCGCGGGCTGACGCAGAAGGGACCGGCACCACCGTATGGATGGTGCCGGTCCCTTCCGTCACAACGTGCTGTTCAGGCGGGTCCTGTTCAGGCGAGCAGCGAGGGCTTCAGCTGCTGCAGCCGGCCCAGGAGGCCGTTAATGAACGACGGCGATTCATCCGTTGAGAGCGTCTTGGACAGTGCCACTGCCTCACTGACCGCGACACCGTCAGGAACGTCGTCGTTGTACAGCAGTTCCCAGGTGCCGATCCGCAGGATGATCCGGTCCACCGAAGGCATACGTTCCAGGGTCCAGCCCTGGGAATAGGTCTCGAGGAACTCGTCGATGGCCGTCTGCTGTGAGACGACGCCCTCCACGATTTCCAAGGTGTACGGGTTCACGATCTGGTCGGTCAGTTCGCGCCGGGACCTGAGTACATCGAAAGCGGAAACCGAACGCTGCTCAGCTTCGAAGAGGACATCCAGTGCCCTGTTACGGGCCTTACCGCGTGCGCTCACTACTCGCTGACCCGGCCGAGGTAGCTGCCGTCGCGAGTATCGACCTTGACCTTGGTGTTGTTCTCGACGAACAACGGAACCTGGATCTCGTAGCCGGTTTCCAGGGTTGCCGGCTTGGTGCCGGCCGAGGAGCGGTCGCCCTGCAGGCCAGGCTCGGTGTACGTGATCTCCAGGACAACGCTGGGCGGAAGTTCGATGTACAGCGGGTTGCCCTCGTGGATGGCGATGTTCACCATCTGGTTCTCCAGCATGAAGTTGGTGGCGTCGCCAACAGTGGCGCCGGAGACGGTGAGCTGGTCGAAGTCCGAAGTATCCATAAACACGAAGTCCGCGCCGTCCTGGTACAGGTACTGGTAGTCGCGGCGGTCAACCGTGGCGGTCTCGATCTTAAGGCCGGCGTTGAACGTCTTGTCTACAACTTTGCCGGACATCACGTTCCGCATCTTGGTCCGCACAAACGCGCCACCTTTGCCGGGCTTGACGTGCTGGAATTCAATGATGTTCCAGAGCTGGCCCTCGAGCTTAAGGACCGTTCCGTTCTTGATGTCGTTAGTGGTTGCCACTGGTATCCTCTGGTTTCTATCTGTCTGGTCAGTTGTCAGACGTTCTATGCCGGCCAGGCATGCCGAACGGCCCGCCAGCGCGTGTTTATCAAAAATCCAAGAACTATTCTACCGGTAAAACCAGGGCGGCTTGTGTCCGGGCCTCCCGGCCACCCACCCCAGAACCTGACAGGCGTGTCAGCAGGCAAGATCCAGGACGTCGCGGGCCCGCTGAAGCGCCATGGTGGACGAGTAGATCAGCGCGGCATCGGCCGATTGCGCAACACGAAGGTCCAGGGCACGGGCAAAGGCTTCCACCGCGGCGGACGTGTGTCCGGCGGCGTACTGGGTCTTGCCCAGGTATTGCAGGACCAAGGCTTCACGGTCAGTGCCCTGGAACTCCGAGAGCAACTGCCGGAACAGTTCAAGGGCGCGGTCCGTGCGGTGTGAGACACGCAGCACCTCGGCCTCAAACGTGCGGAGGCGGAAGGACTCAGGGTCCTTGAAGCGGGCCTCCGCGAGCAGTTCGGCCGCCTCCGCAGCATGCCCCTCCACGATCAGGACGAAGATCTGGTCCGACGGGTCCGTGGACGCCGCCAGGGCCGCGCGGCAGCCATCCTCGTTGACGATCTCCGGCAGCAGGGAGACCGGGTTGATGCGAATTCCGGGGAAGCCAGCCTCGGGCCAGTCACTGGTGCCCGCCGCGTCGCCCTGCATCAGGAGGCGATTTCCTGGTAGGCGGCGAAGAGCAGCGACGTGTCCGGGACATCCAGGATGCCCGGCTTTGCGATGCCGTCCAGAACCACAAAGCGCAGGAGGTCCCCGCGTGATTTCTTGTCGCGCCGCATGCCGTCCAGCAGCCCCTGCCAGCGGTCCCGCCGGTACGTGACCGGAAGTCCCAGTGTTTCCAGGATGCTGCGGTGGCGGTCGGCGTCGGCGTCGCTGAGCCGTCCTACGCTGCGGGCAAGTTCAGCGGCGAACATCATGCCCACAGATACTGCCGCGCCGTGCCGCCAGGAGTACCGCTCCACCAGTTCAATGGCGTGGGCCAGGGTGTGGCCGTAGTTCAGGATTTCGCGCAGCCCGGATTCCTTGAGGTCTTCCGAGACCACTTTTGCTTTGACCGCGATGGCGCGTTCAATGAGTTCGCGCAGGGCGGCCGATCCGGGGTCGGTGGCCGCCGCCGGGTCCTTTTCCACCAGTTCAAGGATGGCCGGATCTGCGATGAAGCCGCACTTGATGACTTCAGCCATGCCGGAAATGATTTCGTTCCTGGGCAACGTGTTCAGGGTGTCCAGGTCCACCAGCACTCCGGCCGGCGGGTGGAAGGAGCCCACCAGGTTCTTGCCTTCCGCCGTGTTGATGCCGGTCTTTCCCCCCACGGAAGCATCCACCATGCCCAGCAGGCTGGTGGGCATGTGGATGACCTTGACGCCGCGGAGCCAGGTAGCCGCCACAAAACCGGCCAGGTCGGTGACGGCCCCGCCGCCCACTGCCACGATGGCGTCGGACCGCGTGAAGTCGTTCTGGCCCAGGACCTGCCAACAGAAAGCGGCGACCTGGATGTGCTTGCCTTCTTCGGCGTCCGGGATTTCCGCGGTCAGCGAGGTGAAACCCGCTGCAGCGAGCTCATCGCGGACGGTGTCACCCGTGAGCCGCAACGCACGGGGATGGATGACCAGCACACGCCGGACCCGCTCCCCCAGCAACGCGGGAAGGTTCCCCAACAGACCGCGGCCAATTACGACGTCGTAATTCTGCCCTGCGGATTCGCCGGTGACCTTGATGACTGTTGAATCGACGCTCAATTTTCAACTTCCTGTTTGGCGGCCGCGTAGTCACGCAGCGCAACTTCGAGCCGGTGTCCCAGCTCGCTGACTGAGCCATGGCGGACATCCACCACAAGGTCGGCCAGCCGTTCGTAAACGGGTTTCCTGGTAATAAACAGAGCGGACCATCGGGCCATGGCATCGCCGGCGAGCAGCGGCCGGCCCGAGTTCCGGGCAATGCGGACGGCCACGGTTTCCTCATCACATTCGAGGTAGACCACAGTGCAGCGGCCCAAGAGCTGCTGCGTTCCGGAATCCAGCACGGCACCGCCACCTAAGGAAATCACGCTGGCCGAGCCTGCTGCATGCTCCACCGCGCTGGCTACGGTCCGGGCCTCGATTTCCCGGAAGGCGTGCTCGCCACGTCCGGCAAAGATGGAAGCGATACTGCCATGGGCGTCCACGATCAGATTGTCCGTATCGACGAACGGCACGTCCAACAGACTGGCCAGCTCGTGGCCGATGGCAGACTTTCCCACCGCCATGGGTCCGATGAGGACAATTGGCTGGTTGCCAGGCACACCGGCCTTACGGCGCCCGGGCACTAGTGGCCGATCGAGTCCAGGGATGCCGGAATGTTGTCCAGGTAACCCTTGATGTTGCGGGCGGTCTCTGCCACGGAGTCACCACCGAACTTTTCGGTGACGGCTTCAGCCAAGACCAGTGCCACCATCGCCTCGGCCACAACGCCGGCGGCCGGCACGGCACAGACGTCCGAGCGCTGGTGGTGCGCCTTCGCAGGCTCCCCCGTGCTGACGTCAACCGTGCGCAGGGCGCGGGGCACCGTGGCGATGGGCTTCATGGCGGCACGCACGCGGAGGACGTCGCCAATGCTCATGCCGCCTTCAATGCCGCCGGCCCGGTTGCTGGTCCGGATGATCTTGCCGTCCGTGTCCTTAACGATTTCGTCGTGGGCAGCGGAGCCGCGGCGCGCGGCGGTGCGGAATCCGTCGCCGACTTCGACGCCCTTGATGGCCTGGATGCCCATCAGGGCGGCGGCGAGCCGGGAGTCGAGCCTGCGGTCCCAGTGGACGTAGCTGCCCAGTCCGGGCGGCAGCCCGTACGCGAGGACCTCCACCACACCGCCGAGGGTTTCGCCTTCTTTGTGTGCGGCGTCAACCTCGGCCACCATGGCATCGGACGTCTCACGGTCAAAGCAGCGCAACGGATCGGCGTCGAGCGCTATCACGTTGGCTGGAACGGGCAGCGGACGGCCCTCGGGCACCGTCACGCTGGCAATGGAGACTGTATGGCTGACCAATTCGATGCCGAGCGCCTTGAGGAACTGTGACGCGACGGTGCCCATGGCAACCCGGGTGGCAGTCTCCCGGGCGCTGGCACGTTCCAGGACGGGTCGGGCTTCGGAGAATCCGTACTTCTGCATCCCGGTGAAATCTGCATGTCCTGGACGGGGCCGGGTCAGGGGCGCGTTGCGGGCCTGGTCGGCCAGGATTTCCGGATCCACCGGATCGGCAGCCATGATCTGCTCCCACTTGGGCCATTCGGTGTTGGCGACCTGGACGGCCACCGGACCGCCCTGGGTCAGGCCATGGCGGACGCCACCGAGAATGGTGACGACGTCCTGCTCGAACTTCATACGCGCGCCCCGGCCATAGCCAAGGCGGCGGCGAGCCAATGAATCGGCGATCTGCCCGCTGGTGAGTTCAACACCGGCGGGGACGCCTTCAATAATTCCCATCAGGGCCGGACCATGGGATTCACCGGCAGTCAACCAACGCAACATAATTTCCATCCTGCCACGTATGGCGGTCAGAACGCCCGTCGGGGAAGGCCGACTGCGTCACACATCACATCTATGACAGCTGCATTAACGTCGTCACCGCGGCCGGTGAACAGGCGTACCTGTTCCACTGCCTGGTACAACAACATCTCGAGTCCGGGCACCACGGCGCCGCCGCCGGACTGCCACACCGACGCGATCCGGCTCGGCCAGGGATCGTAGGCCACGTCCAGGAGGACACCGGGTGTTCCGGTTCCCAACGCAGCGATCTCCGCCGCCAGGCCGTCCGCTGCGCGCGGCGGTAGCGTGGAAATCACGACGTCGGCACTTGCCGTAGGAACGGCGGCTTCGGTCAGCGGCCGGACGACGATGGAAAGGCCAACGCCGGCCGCGGCGGCGCGCGCTTCGTCGGCCCGGGATGGATCCCGGACGAACACCTGTGCGTGCTGCGTGCCCAGATCCTTCAGCGCGGCCACAGCGGCAGCAGCTGTTCCGCCTCCGCCCAGGACGACGGCGGCGGGGCTGGCCGCCACTCCGGCGTTACGGACAGCGTTGACGATGCCGGCGACGTCGGTGTTGTAGCCGATGCGCCTGACGGAGCCGAGGTCTTCCTCGAAGACGACTGTGTTGACCACGCCCAGTGTCCGTGCCACGCCGCGGACTTCGTCCACTTCGGCAAACATGCCAGATTTCAGGGGCATGGTGACTGAGAGTCCACGCCAGCCCTGCTGCGTCCTGGCCTGTTCCATAAAGGCGGGCAGTGCCTGCTCGGTCAGGTCAAGGGCCGTGTAGCCAATATCCATCCCGAGTTTGCCGTAGGCCGCCAAGTGCAGGGCCGGGGACTTGGAGTGGCTGATCGGATGGCCCAGGACGGCGGCCTGGAGGCTCATGTGCAGCGGCCCTCGTTGGCCTGGCACCAGGTGTTGTACTGGTTGACGTACACGTTGTGCTCCGCCAGTGTTTTGGAGAACTTCGTCTCCTTCGTGTCCAGGTTGATGGTTACCCAGTACAGGTAGTCGTTCGTTTTCGGCTTCGCCGCCGCATCGATGGCGGTCTTGCCCGGAGAGCCGATGGGGCCCGGCGGAAGGCCCGGGTTGGCGTACGTGTTGTAGAGGTTGGACTTGTCCTGGCGCTCTTCATCGGTGAAGTTTAAGCTCTTGGTGCCCAGCCCGTACGTCACGGCCGAATCGACCTGCAGGTATCCGGAGGTCTGGTCATTCGGCTTGAGGCGGTTGTAGATGGCTCCGGCAACGTCGCCGTACTCAGCCTGTCCGCCTTCGGCCTGCACAATGCTCGCCACGATCACAGCTTCATACTGCTTCGCCGGATCGGTGATGCCCTGTGCCACAAGTTCGTCGGTGGTTCCCTTGACCAGCGACTGGAGGATGTCCTTGGCCGGTGTGCCGAGCGGGAAGCGGTACTCCCCCGGGGCGAGGTAGCCCTCCAGGTTTTTGGCGTTGGCTGGAAGGCCAAACTGTGCGGGGGCGTCGCTGAACGCCTTCAGTTGCTGCAGCGACACACCGGAGCCCTCGGAGATGGCCTGCAGCGACTCGCCGACCCTGAGACCGGCACTCAAGGCAAAGTAGATGACCTTGCTCTTATCGGTGCCGAGCAGGACGCTGACGGCGTCGGAGTTCTTCATCTCCATCTTGAACGTGTAGTCCCCCGGCGACAACGTTCCGCCGGAAGAAGAAAATGCCTGCAGGAAAGTGTCAGCGTTGGCCACGACTTTCCCGCTTTCCAGTTTGGTGGCCACGGAGCGCGTACCTTCACCGGGCTTGACCGAGACCATGACTTCACCCGTGCCGGGACCAGGGTAGTCGGCCGGTTTGTCGTTTCCAAGCAGGGGCTTGAGGAACTGCGCACCCACCGCAATGGCAGCCACGAAGACCACAAGAGTCAGGAAAAGGGCCAGGAGGCGGCGCCGGCGCCGCACCTTTTTTGAGGGTTTCGCCACTACGGAAACCGCGGCCACGCCGGCGAACAGGCCAGGGTCCGGGTGTTCATCATCGGGGTGGTGGTCATGGTGGTCATGGTGGCCTGCATCGTGATGTGCTTCGTCCGGATAGTGGTTCCCGGCTTCATGGACCGCTTCGCCCGGATAGTGGTTCCCGGCGTCGTGCGCTTCATAAAAGTGCTGGTCAGCGGGGTGGTATTCGTGCACTTGGGTCTCATCCGGATGGTGGTCTGCGACCGGACCGGCGTCCTGAATGGAAGGCAGGGTATCCGGGGCTGTAGGAATGACCGGCTGCGGCTCAGGATCCGGTTCGGGCGCCTGATCCGGTTCAGGCGCTAGCGCCGGAGCGGGTGCAACTTCGGGAACAGGAGCCGTGGCAGGTGCATCCTGCCCCGTTTCGTAGGCCTGCTCGGGAACCACATCGCTGCTTCCCGTGTGCTTCTCCAGGGCGCGGAGCTCTTTTCGGGTCAGCGGCCTGACGCCATCGTTGCTCGTGGCGCCTGAGGCGTCGTCGTTATTGGACGGGCTCACTGTAGCCTTCCGTGTTCTGAGATCGAGTCGTGCCTTCCGGGGCCGCCTGGTCGGGCTGAACTGCCGAACCTGCTCCGGATGGCCGCGTACGGGGCGGCGCAGTCACGCGGCTGCCAACGTCCGTTCCCCTGGCTTTTTGCATGTCGAGGGCGTGCTGGAGGATGCCTGCCGCCGCGACCTGATCCACCACTTTACGGTGGTTCCGGCTGCTCATGCCAGCTTCGTGCAGGTTACGGTGCGCCGTAACACTGCTCAGGCGCTCGTCCACCATATTGACCGGAACATCCATTCCCCGGGCAGCGAACTCCGCAACCAGCAGTTCGGCGTAGTCGGTGGCCATCCTGGCAGAGGCGTGCTCCTCGCCCTTCATGGTGCGTGGCAGCCCCACGAAGACCTGGACGGCGCCGAGTTCCCCAGCGAGGGACGCGATGACGCGCACGTCGGTATTCTTCTTGACGTTGCGGTCCAGGGTCTTGTATGGAGTGGCCAGGATTTCGTCCCGGTCGCAGATGGCGACACCCACGCGAACGGTGCCAACGTCTACCCCCAGTTTGATGCCCTGGGGATAGACGTCGGCGCCAGCGGATTCTGTCACGGGTTCCCTAGCGCCGGGAGATGGCGTCCACAACGGCGGCCAGCGCCGGTGCGACCTTAGCGGCGTCCGTACCGCCGCCCTGGGCGACGTCGTCCTTGCCGCCGCCGCCGCCGCCGAGGATTCCGGCCGCAAGCCGGACCAGGGCGCCGGCCTTCACGCCGGCTTCCCGGGCTGCCTCGTTGGTGGCCACGAGGATCATAGGCCGGTCATTGCTGACGCCGGCCACTGCCACGGTGGATGCTCCCGAACCGAGGCGGTTGCGCAGGTCAAGGGCAAGGTTTCGGATGTCGTCGGCCCCGCCGATCTGGCCAGCGTCGTGCGCGATGACCTGGATGCCAGCTGCGTCCCGCGCGGTGCCCACGAGGTTTCCGGCCGCCGCGGCGATCTGTTCCTTGCGAAGGCGGTCGAGTTCCTTCTCAGTGGCCTTGAGCTTGTTCAGCGTGCTGGCGATTCTGTCGGCGAGCTGACCGGAAGGCACTTTGAGCATCTCGGTCAGTTCGGTCACGAGGGCGCGTTCGGCGGCCAGGTGGCGGAAGGCATCCATGCCCACAAACGCTTCAACACGGCGGTTGCCGGAACCAACTGACTGCTCGCCGAGCAGCGACAAACTGCCGATCAGGGACGTGTTTGCTACGTGCGTGCCGCCGCAGAGTTCCCGGGACCACGCGCCGTCGATCTCCACAACACGCACTTCGCTGCCATAGTTTTCTCCGAAGAGCGCCATGGCCCCCAGCGCTTTGGCCTCTGCCAGGCCCATGATCTTGGTGTCCACGCTGAAGTTGTTGCGGATGGCGAGGTTGGAAACTTCCTCGATTTCCGAACGCGCGGCGGTGCTGAGGCCTTCGCCCCAGGCGAAGTCGAAGCGCAGGTAGCCGGCCTTGTTGTAGGAACCGCGCTGGGTGGCTTCGGGGCCGAGGATCTGGTGCAGGGCGGCGTGCACAATGTGCGTGCCGGTGTGGGCCTGCTCGGCGGCGTGGCGCCGCTCGCGGTCCACGGCTGCGCGGACCAGTGAGTCGGAGCCGATCTCGCCTTCGCGGACGATTGCCTTGTGGACGCTCAGTCCCTTGATGGGGCGTTGGACGTCGAGGACTTCGACGACGAATCCGTCACCGGTGATGAGGCCGGTGTCAGCCGACTGGCCGCCGGCTTCAGCGTAGAACGGGGTCTCCGCCAGGACGAGTTCAATCTCGTCGCCGGTGGCGGCGTGCCCCACGTGCTGTCCTCGGCTGAGGATGCCCCGGACCCGGGACTCACCATCCAGCTCGGCGTATCCGGTGAAGACAGTCTCGCCCTGGGCCAGAAGTTCCTGGAAGGCGCTGAGATCGGCGTGGCCACCCTTCTTGCCCTTGGCGTCGGCCTGCGCGCGCTGGCGCTGTTCGAGCATCAGGAGGCGGAATTCCGGTTCATCGACCTTGAGTCCGGCTTCCTCGGCCATTTCCAGGGTGAGGTCGATCGGGAAGCCGTAGGTGTCGTGAAGGGCGAAGGCGTCGGCGCCGGACAGCGGCGTGCCTGCGGCCTTGGAATCCATGACGGCGTCTTCGAGGCGGGCGGTACCTGAAGCGATGGTGCGCAGGAAGGCCCGCTCTTCGGCATAGGCGATCCGGCTGATGCGGTCAAAGTCCGTCGCCACGATGGGGTACACGCCCTTCATGGCATCGCGTGAGGCGGGGAGCAGGTCCGGCAGGCAGGCCTTTTCGACGCCGAGCAGGCGCATGGAACGCACGGCGCGGCGGATCAGGCGGCGCAGGACGTAGCCGCGGCCCTCGTTGGACGGTGTCACGCCGTCGGCGATCAGCATGAGGGCCGAACGGATGTGGTCACCCACAACCCGCATGCGGACGTCGTCCGTGTGGTGCGGATCCTCAGGCGTTTCGGCCGACGTGTACTCCCGGCCCGACAGCTCAGCAGCCTTGTCGATCACAGGCCGGACCTGGTCGGTCTCGTACATGTTCTCGACGCCCTGCAGGATCATCGCGAGGCGCTCCATGCCAAGGCCGGTATCGATGTTCTTTTTGGGCAGCTCGCCGACGACGTCGAAGTCGTCCTTGGAGCGGACGTTGTCGATCTGGTACTGCATGAACACCAGGTTCCAGATTTCAACGTAACGGTTTTCGTCGGCGATGGGACCGCCCTCGACGCCGTAGGCAGGGCCCCGGTCGTAGTAGATCTCCGAGCAGGGGCCTGCGGGGCCCGGCTGGCCGGTGTGCCAGTAGTTGTCGGCCTTGCCCATACGCTGGATGCGCTCGGACGGAACGCCGGTGTTCGTCAGCCACAGCTCCTTGGCTTCGTCGTCCTCTTCGTAAACCGTCACCCACAGCAGTTCCGGCGGAAGGCCGTAGCCGCCGTCGTCCACGCTCTTGGTGAGCAGCTCCCAGGCGTACTTGATGGCGTCTTCCTTGAAGTAATCACCGAAGGAGAAGTTGCCGCACATCTGGAAGAAGGTGCCGTGGCGGGCGGTCCTGCCCACCTCTTCGATGTCACCCGTGCGGATGCACTTCTGAACGCTGGTGGCCCGGGCGAAAGGGGCCTCTTCGCGGGCAGTCAGGTAGGGGATGAACGGGACCATGCCGGCCACGGTGAACAGGAGGGAGGGGTCGCTGGAGACCAGCGAAGCGGAGGGAACCGCGGTGTGTCCTTTGCTGACAAAAAAGTCCACCCAGCGCTTTGTGATCTCCTGCGACTTCATGAGCTGATTACATACCCTTCTCGGTTCACGCGTTGTGCCACGCATGACTTATTGATTCAGACGGCAGTGCCGGCAAGCGGCGGCTGCTGGTTTAATTCTCGCGCGTTTTTCCCGCGCGTTCAGCGGCGGGCAACGTCCTGGGAGTCGATCCCGAGTGCGGACCGAAGGTCCGTCTCGCGCTCACGCATTCCGGCACGCACGGCATCGGCGAAGTCGTACACGCCGTCAGTCAGCCGGCCCACCGCGCGGTTCAGGCCTTCCGCCCCCAGGTTGGCCTGGGCTTCGGTGACCTTGCGGAACGCGATGACTCCGACGGCCACGCCGATTCCCATCCAGACAAATCGTTTCATTTCAGTTCTCCGGTGGCTTAGCGGCTGCGGCGGCCGGGGGCGGGCTTCTTGCGGTTGGCGAGGGCGGAGCGCACGCCGTAACTGAAGGCTGCCACCTTGATCAGCGGGGAACCGACGGTCGCAGCAACGAGTGAAGACAGTGCTGAGAGGTTTGCCGACGCATCTGAAACGTTGGAGGCGATGCCATCCACTTTCTTCAACTGCTGGTTGGTGGTGGACACGGTCGCGGTGACTTCGTCCATCAGGGGCGTGGCGCCGTCGCTGAGGGAGCGGATGGAGGTCCTAATTTCCTCCAGCACACTGCCGAGCTTCAGGATGGGCACGGCGAGCAGCAGCACCAGCAGCGCGAACACTCCGGCTGCGATCAGGCCGGCAATATCGCCACCAGACATAGACGTTCATCTCCTTGAAAACTGACGTGGATCCGTTACCTGCGCGCACGCTGCCTTGATGCGTCCCGCAGATGTCCCCCAAGTACCTTACATACAAAGAAGCCCGTGGCGCTTGCCACGGGCTTCTTTGGATACGCTGCTGGGATTTAGCGTGCGTAGAATTCGACGACGAGCTGCTCTTCGCAGGTTACGGGAACCTCGGAGCGCTTCGGGCGACGGACCAGGCGGGCCTGCAGGGCGTCAAGCTTGACGTCCAGGTAGGCCGGAACCTGGGGCAGGACGTCGCGGTGTGCGCCGGCTGCTGCAACCTGGAGCGGAACCATGGTTTCGCTGCGGGTGTGGACGTGAACAAGCTGGCCTTCGCCGACGCGGAAGGACGGGCGGTCAACGCGGATGCCGTCAACCATGATGTGGCGGTGCACAACGAGCTGGCGGGCCTGAGCGATGGTGCGGGCGAAGCCGGCACGCAGCACGAGGGCGTCGAGACGCATTTCGAGCAGTTCGATCAGGTTTTCACCGGTCAGGCCCTTGGTGCGGCGGGCTTCTTCGAAGGCGCGGGTCATCTGGGCTTCGCGGATGCCGTACTGGGCGCGCAGACGCTGCTTTTCGCGCAGACGTACGGCGTAGTCGGAGTCCTGCTTCTTGCGGGCACGGCCATGCTCACCGGGGCCGTACGGGCGGCGCTCCATGTACTTGGCGGCCTTGGGGGTCAGAGCAATGCCGAGTGCACGCGAGAGGCGTGCTGTACGGCGAGCACGAGTGTTGTTAGCCACTTGTGTCCTTCCAATATCTGCGGTGTGTCAGTGTTACTGGCCTCCACGATGGAGAGCATCGGCCAACCGCTGCCTTTTGCTACTGGGCACAGGGCTACCCCAACGAACAGCAGAAAATACTGAAGGATGGAGAGATTGCGTCCGCGCCTTGCCAGACAACGAACAATCTTAGCAGGATTCACTTGCATTCCCACACTCCGCTCCGGCCGCCGCTTCCCCGCGTCACTCCGGTGGCATCACTGCCCGGGCCACTCCACTGCCGACGCCGGTCAGTTGCCGCGGATGATCTTCCGCAGCCGTTCGAGGCGCACGGCGATGTCCCGTTCCGCACCGTTGGCGGTGGGCTCGTAGTAATCCCGACCCACCAGGTCATCCGGCGGGTACTGCTGGCTGGCCACGGAATGGGGTGCATCGTGGGCGTACTTGTAACCGAGCCCGTGGCCCAGCTGCTTGGACCCCGGGTAGTGTGCGTCACGCAGGTGCGCCGGGATCCCGTTGCCAAGGCCGGCACGGACATCCGCGACGGCCTTGTTGATTCCCATGTACGCGGCATTGGATTTCGGCGCCGTCGCTAAATGCACCACGGCCTCGGCCAGGACGATCCGCCCTTCGGGCATGCCGATCAGCTGTACCGCCTGGGCGGCCGCAACCGCCGTC
Organism: Arthrobacter sp. AQ5-06; assembly: GCF_003287955.1. Taxonomy (GTDB): domain Bacteria; phylum Actinomycetota; class Actinomycetes; order Actinomycetales; family Micrococcaceae; genus Arthrobacter. The sequence continues at coordinate 157,021 of NZ_QMKP01000006.1, forward strand.
TGCAGTGCTGTGGGGTCTGCCATTCCCACGTCTTCCGCTGCGGAAATCACGATGCGCCGGGCAATGAACCTCGGGTCCTCTCCTGCCTCCAGCATCCTGGCGAGGTAGTGCAATGAGGCGTCCACGTCGGACCCGCGGACTGATTTAATGAAGGCACTGGCGACGTCGTAGTGCTGGTCCCCGGCGCGGTCGTAGCGGACGGCGGCCACATCCAGGGCGCGTTCGGTGTGCTTGAGCTCCACGGTGACCCGCGCGTCGGCACCGGCGTCGTCTGCGTCGCCGAATGCCACGCCTGCCGCGGCTTCGAGGGCCGTCAGTGCACGGCGCGCGTCGCCGCCGGCGAGCCTGACGAGGTGCGCCATGGCCTCGGCGTTGAGCTCCACTTTCCCGTTCAGGCCGCGATCGTCCGTGACGGCGCGCTGCAGGAGGCCTTCAATATCCGCCTCCGTCAGCGGTTTCAGTGTGAGCAGGAGGGAACGGGACAGCAGCGGCGAGACCACCGAAAAGGACGGGTTTTCGGTGGTTGCCGCCACGAGCACCACCCAGCGGTTCTCCACGCCGGGCAGCAGGGCATCCTGCTGTGCCTTGTTGAAGCGGTGAATCTCGTCAAGGAAAAGCACCGTGGTGGTCTTGTACAAATCCCGCGCCGTCAGGGCTTCGTCCATGACCCGCCGAACGTCCTTGACGCCTGCTGTGATGGCGGACAGCTCCACGAACTTCCGCCCCTTGCCCTTGGCGATCACGTGGGCGAGCGTGGTCTTTCCGGTCCCGGGCGGTCCCCAGAGGATCAGCGAGCTGGGGCCTGCGGGACCCAGGGCGTCGGTGCCGGCCGCCAACTGCCGCAACGGCGATCCCTGCCCCAGCAGGTGCTGTTGGCCCACTACGTCATCCAGCGTGCGTGGCCGCATTCGGACGGCCAAGGGACTGCGGGGCGCGGCGGTACGGCCGCCCGGCGACGGTTCGTCACTGTCGTCGTCGTCGTCATTGCCATGCCCTTGGGCGAAGAGATCATCCACATAGATAGGCTACTCACTAGTTCACCGCCCCATTTCCGCCCTCTATGCAAGGGATCCCGCCATGAGCGCACGCAGTACGCCCGGCACCGGCCCACCGGGGTCCGTCAGGACCGCGTTTGTGTCCGGCGAACGCCTGGCCGGATGGGCGGAACGCTTCGGTGCCGCGCACGGCGGCTTCCGGATCAGCGATGACGACGACGGCGTGCGGCTGGTGGCGGCCGACGGCACCAATGCGTTGCTCCAGGCGCCCTGGCCACCGGACGGAAGGCCGGGACGGGGCTCCGATCCGCTGGAGCGCTTGGCCTCCGTCGCCGCCCAGCCGCGGACTGCTGGTCTGGTGCTCGTGCGGCGCGGCGGCTATGCGGTGGCCGTGGCCAGGGACGGCATCCTGCTCGCGTCCAAGGCGGGATCCCGCTATGTGCAGTCCCGGACCGCGGCCGGTGGCCAGTCCCAGCAGCGGTTCGCACGCCGCCGGGCCAACCAGGCTGATGAGCTGGTGGAGAAAGTGGCGGCGCACGCAGCAGCGGTCTTCGGCGGCCAGCCGATCGAGTATCTTGCTCCGGGCGGGGACAGGACCCTTGCACGGCTGGTCATGGACCAACCGGCCCTGAGGCTCTATGCCTCAGTCCCGCGGCTGGACTTCCTGGATGTGCCTGATCCCAATGGCTCGGTGCTGAGGAAGGCCGGCGCGGATGTCTGCGCGGTCCGGATCCAGGTGGCTGACCCGCCGGCGAACATCCCGGCGAACAATCGGAATCTCCGGGCCCCTTAGCAGCCGGTCAGATGGCGCTTGGGCCGTTCCTGCCGGTAGAGGTAGCGGCCGGCTTCCTGGAATCCCGCCTTGGCGTAGAGCTGCTGGGCTCCGGAGTTCGCTGCGGTGACCAGCAGCCAGTAGCCGGCGAAGTTCCGGGCTGCGCCTTCTTGCAGGAGTGCCTGCATGATCCGCAGGGCATGGCCGCGCCGCCGGGCGTCCGGGCGGGTGGCCATGCAGTAAAGCCCGCCCCAATGGCCCGCCTCCGTCCCGTCAGGGACAGCCAGCCTTCCGACGGCGGCGGGGACGCCGTCGTCGGACCTCACCAGGGCATAAATCGACGGGCAGCCTGCCAGGATGCTGCGTGCGGTCTCGCGCTCGGCCGGGCCGCCGCGGCCATCGACGCTCCACCACAGTTCAAGCCACTCATCGGTGGGGGCCACGGAGATCTCGACGCCGGGTTGAGCCACCGCAGGTTGGGTCAGCGCAGGTTGGTCCGCCGCCTGCGCCCCGTTGCTCCGGCACATCACCAGCGTTTCGGACTGCCTGGTGAAGCCTTCCCCGTCGAGGACGATATTTAGTCCGGTGGAGCGGGGTTCATCGAAGACCTGGAAAATCAGCGGCAGGCGCCGGCCGCGGTACCAGAGCCGCGCCGCACGCAGGGCCTCGTGCTGCTGGTGGGTGTCGCCCTCCAGCTCGCGAGGCCAGACGGAATTGGCGCGCTGGGTCACGCCGGAGGCCGCGCGAAGCACCCAGCCGTCGGATTCCTGGCGGTCCGGGGCCGGCCAGGCGGCGTCCATCAGCGCCTCAAGCCCGGGCAGGGCTGGTGCTGGAGCTGGAGCAGGACCTGGAGCTGTCATGGCGTACCGCCCTTCCAATGCGAAAGGCCCCCCGGTTTCCCGGGGAGCCTCGCGACTGCGGTGTTCAGATTACTCGGCCTTCTTGGCTTCCGGTTTGAAGTCCACGCCGGCTTCCTTGCGCTGCTGCGCCGTGATGGGCGCGGGAGCCTGCGTTAGTGGGTCGTAGCCGTTGCCCGTCTTCGGGAAGGCAATGACGTCGCGGATGGACTCAACACCTGCCAGCAATGCCACCACGCGGTCCCAGCCGAAGGCGATGCCGCCGTGCGGAGGTGCCCCAAACTTGAAGCCTTCCAGCAGGAAGCCGAACTTGGTCTGGGCGTCTTCGCGGTCCAGGCCCATCAGTTCGAACACCCGTTCCTGGACGTCACGCTCGTGGATACGGATGGAGCCGCCGCCGATTTCGTTGCCGTTGCAAACAATGTCGTAGGCGTAGGACAGGGCCGATTCCGGGTCCTTGTCGAACGTGTCCATGAACTCGGGCTTGGGCGAGGTGAAGGCGTGGTGCACGGCCGTCCACTTTCCGCCGCCAACAGCCACATCGCCGGACGCCACCGCTGCGGCAGCCGGTTCGAACATGGGGGCGTCAACCACCCAGCAGAAGGCCCAGGCGCTGGGGTCGATCAGGCCGGTGCGGTGGCCGATCTCCACGCGGGCAGCACCCAGCAGGGCGCGGGCCGCTGACTTCTCACCGGCGGCGAAGAAGATGCAGTCGCCCGGCTTGGCGCCCACTGCGTCCGCGAGGCCTGCACGCTCGGTTTCTGTCAGGTTCTTGGCAACCGGGCCGGCCAGTTCGCCGTCTTCCTTGAAGAGGACGTATGCCAGGCCCTTGTGGCCGCGCTGCTTGGCGAACTCCTGCCAGCCGTCCAGGGTGCGTCGCGGCTGGGAAGCACCGCCGGGCATCACCACGGCGCCGACATACGGAGCCTTGAAGACACCGAAGTCAGTGTCTTTGAAGAATTCGGTGAGCTCAGTCAGCTCCACGCCGAAACGGAGATCGGGCTTGTCCGAGCCATAGCGCGCCATGGCGTCTGCGTAGGTGATGCGCTGGATGGGCGTGGGGATCTCGACGTCGATCAGCTTCCACAGCGCCTTGACGATGTTTTCGCCCAGGGCAATGATGTCGTCCTGGTCCACGAAGCTCGCTTCGATGTCCAGCTGGGTGAATTCGGGCTGGCGGTCGGCGCGGAAGTCCTCGTCGCGGTAGCAGCGCGCGATCTGGTAGTACTTCTCGAAGCCGCCCACCTGCAGGAGCTGCTTGAAAAGTTGCGGGGACTGCGGCAGCGCGTACCAGGAACCCGGGGCCAGACGGGCGGGGACCACGAAGTCGCGGGCGCCTTCCGGCGTCGAACGCGTCAGCGTGGGCGTCTCGATCTCCACAAAACCGTCCTGGTGGAGCAGTTCGCGGGCAATCCGGTTGGCTTCGGAGCGGAGCCGGAGGTTGCGGGCGGGGCCGGGGCGGCGCAGGTCAAGGTAGCGGTGCTTCAGGCGGGCTTCCTCACCGACCTCCACGTGCTCATCGATCTGGAACGGCAGCGGATCGGAGGTGTTGAGGATAACCACCTTGTCCGCCATGACCTCGATAGCACCGGTGGCCAGGGCCGGGTTTTCGTTGCCCTCGGGGCGCTTGGAGACGGTGCCGGTGATCTGCAGTACATACTCGTTGCGCAGACCATGGAAGACCTCTTCCTCACGGACCACAACCTGGGCCACGCCGGACGCATCGCGCAGATCCACGAATGCAACACCACCGTGATCACGACGGCGGCCCACCCAGCCAGCCAGGGTTACGGTTTGTCCAATATGCTCGGAGCGAAGGGATCCGAGGTCATGTGTGCGCAGCACAGCACGCCTTTCTGAAGACGACAGCAGGAAAACAAAAGAAAAAACTGCATAGGATCGTTCCGGGAACAATCCCGTCTGAGTTTACCCGCTGGAAAGGCCCGCCTCCCCCATGTCCGAGCACCAGCAGCTGCAACGCAGGCTGGGCGTGTTTGACGCCACGTCCATCGGCCTCGGCTCCATGCTCGGGGCCGGCGTTTTTGTGGTCTTCGCCCCGGCCGCGGGCCTGGCCGGAAATTTCCTGGTCCTGTCTGTCCTGATCGCAGGTGCCGTTGCCTACTGCAACGCGGCGGCCTCCGCAGGGCTGGCTGCACGGTATCCGGCCAGCGGCGGAACCTACGTGTACGGCCGGAAGCGCTTGGGAGAATGGCCTGGTTTCGTTGCCGGCTGGGGATTTGTCAGCGGCAAGACGGCCTCCTGCGCCGCCATGGCCCTGACGTTCGGCCACTACGTGTCGCCGGGCTACGCAGTGCCGGTAGCCATCTCTGCGGTGGTCGCGCTGACCGCTGTGAACCTGTTTGGCATTACCCGTACAGCACTCCTGACCAGGATCCTGCTGTGCGTTGTCCTGGGCACCCTGGTGTTTGTTGCCGCTGCCGCCATCGTGGGGCCGCATCCGCCTGGAGGGATGTCCCTTCCTGGTAGTTCCGGGGGAATCGAAGGGGTGCTGCCGGCCGCCGGCCTGATGTTCTTCGCCTTCGCAGGCTACGCGCGCATCGCCACGCTCGGCGAGGAAGTCAAGGACCCGGCCAAGACCATTCCGCGTGCGATCCTGGCTGCCCTGGCCGGAGCCTTCGTCATCTACCTGGCGTTGGCGCTGCTGCTCCAAAACCACTTGACCGAAGGCCGGCTGGCCGCCACCACGGCTCCGTTGCTGGACGCTGTGCTCAATTCGCAGCTCGCCGCCGGTGCGCCGCTCGTCCAGGCCGGCGCGGCAGCGGCGTGCCTGGGTGCGTTGCTTGCGCTCATCACCGGAGTCGGCCGCACCACCCTGGCTATGGCGCGCGAACGGGACTTGCCGGCGCCCCTGGCCCGGGTGGGCGGCAAGCACACCGTGCCGTTCGTGGCAGAACTGGCGGTGGCCGCCGTCGTGATCGTCCTGATCCTGACCACTGATGTGATGACCGTGGTGGGCTTCTCCAGCTTCGGTGTGCTCATCTACTACGCGGTGACGAATGCCGCGGCGTACACCCTGGAAGAGCGCCCTGCCCACGGCCCGAGGTGGCTCAATGTGGCCGGCTTCATCAGTTGCCTGCTGCTGGCATTCACACTGCCGCCCGCCGCGGTGTTGGGGATGGCCGCCGTACTGACCGCCGGAGCGGCCGGCCGGTTCGTGGTGCTTCGTTTTCGCCGATAGCGCGGCGCGGCAGCCTTAAGTTACTCCGTCGTGGGGCACTTTGGGGCACCTGACCAGGGAAACAGACCTAGAGTTCGGCGAGTCCGTGTCGAAGTGCCCCGTTCAGGCTGCCGCTGGGCCCCACCGCCGTCAGCGTCAGGCCGGCTGGGCTGCCGTTGGCACGTGGACTGTAGTGACCTGGACCTGAAGGTCTTCCGACGGCGGCGCCCAGGTTGCGGGATCGGCGTCGGCCTGCTCGCCGGACCGGATGTCCTTGACCTGGTGTTTGCCGTCGTCGTCGGTGAACCAGACGAACGGGATGCCGCGGCGGTCCGCGAATTTGATCTGCTTGCCGAACTTCTCTGCCTTGGCAGCCACTTCGGTGGCGATGCCCCGGCTGCGGAGCTGGGCAGCAACGTCCTGCGCGGCACCCCAGCTGTCGTCATTGGTGAGCGCCACCAGCACGGCGGTGGGGACCGAACGGGAGGCCTTGGCCAGGTCCTGGCTCAGGATGCGCGACACCAGCCGGGTCACACCGATGGAGAGGCCGACGCCGGGGAACTTGCGGTTGCCCTTGCTCGCCAAGGCGTCGTAGCGGCCGCCGGAGCAGATGGAACCGAGCTGTTCGTGGCCCACCAAGACCGTCTCCACCACAGTGCCTGTGTAGTAATCCAGGCCGCGGGCGATGCTGAGGTCGGCAACAACCTTGCCCGGCGCGCGCTGCACGGCGGCCTCGATGACCTGTTCCAGTTCATTCAGGCCCTCCTCGAGGAGGTCATTCGTCACGCCGAGCGCGCGGACCTGGGCCACAAACGAGGTGTCCTCGGTGCGGATTCCTGCCAGCTTCAGCGCTGCCTCCGCCTGGTCATCGGAGGCACCCAGTTCGGTCTTGAGCAGCTCTGCGACCTTGGCTGCACCGATCTTTTCCAGCTTGTCGATGCTGCGGAGCACGCCCGCGGTGTCGTCCAGGCCAATGCCGCGGTAGAAGCCCTCGGCAAGCTTGCGGTTGTTGATCCGCAGGCGGAAGTCCGGAATCGGCAGTGCGCTCAAAGCTTCGGCAATGACCAGGGCAATCTCCACGTCATAGCGGAACGGAAGCTCGCCGTCTCCCACAACATCGATGTCTGCCTGGGTGAATTCGCGGGCCCGGCCTTCCTGCGGGCGTTCCCCGCGCCAGACTTTCTGGATCTGGTAGCGCCGGAACGGGAACGCGAGGTACCCGGCGTTCTCGACTACGTACCGCGCGAAAGGCACCGTGAGGTCGAAGTGGAGCGCGAGGGCGTTGGGGTCAGCTTTGCCAGCCTTGCCCGCCTCGGAGGTCTCGGTGTCGTCGTCCTGAAGGCGGCTGAGGCCGTAGACCTCCTTATCAATCTCGCCCTTGCGCAGCAGCTGGCCCACGGTTTCCACGGCACGGGTCTCGATGGACGCGAAGCCGTGCAGCTCAAAAACCTTACGAAGGGTGTCCAGCACGTGCAGCTCCACCAGCCGCTCCTCGGGAAGCCACTCGGGGAATCCGGACAGGGAGGCGGTGCGTGCCATGGTGGATGTTCTCCTCTTGATGAAGGGTGCCTGGGACTTTGCCCGGCATTCCACCCGAAACGGGCGGGGAACGGCGGCAGTCCGGCAACTCATGCATAAACTATGTGCGGCAGTCAGTTTATGCGTCATCCGCCGGCATCTCTAATACGGCGGCCGGCAGCGCAGAAGGCTGCCGGCAGACACCCGCCTCCGGATTCAGTAACGATCGGACGCGGCCCGACACACAGGAGGACCATTGGCGGCCAGTTCACGCAGCGCCCGCGAAGCCAAACGGCGCATCCAGCAGATGGAGGCAAAGCGCGAGCTGCGGCGGGACCAGGAGAAACGGCGCAAGCGCGACAACCTCATTGCCGCCGGCGCCGGAACCGCCGCCGTCTTGCTCGCCGTCGTGCTCCAACTGACTGCCTTTGCCGGCAACCCCACGGAAGACGAATTCGCCGCCGCAGAGGCCGGCCTGTCCAGCCCAACCGACTCCCCCACGCCGTCTGCGCCTGCGACCAATGGCGCGAACATCCCGGCCCCGGACACTGCCGCCGGCAAGGTGTTCACTGGTGAACTGGCAATGAACGGGAACGTGCTCGGCGTCGAAATCGACGGGACCAAGGCACCCCAGGCCGCCGCGGTCTTCAAAGCACTGACGGACGAGGGCTTCTACAACGGCAGCGCGTGCCACCGGCTGACCACGGGCGAAACCTTCGGACTCCTGCAGTGCGGTGGCGCCTCCGCAGCCGCCGACCCCGAGTACACTTGGGGACCCCTCGAAAACACCCCGGCAGATAACACCTACCCTGCGGGCACGATTGCCGTAGCCCGGTCCGGCGACAACGCCTACGGTAACGGAAAGCAGTTCTTTGTGGTCTACAAAGACACGGTCATTCCCGCCGACTCCGCCGGGGGCTATACGGTGGTGGGCAAGGTAACCTCCGGGATGGAAGCAGTGACCGCCATTGCCGCCGCAGGAATCACCCCCGGCTCCAGCGCATCAGACGGCGCACCTGTGCAACCAGTCACGATAGACTCGGTTTCTCTGAAGTAGGAACCCAGGCCTTTACGGCCGCGGTGCAGTACGTGAGTATTTCCCTCCAAGCGAAAGACTTTTAGCGGTGACAGACAGTCAGAAATCCGACGAAACAGCAGCAGACCTGACCGAGGTAACGGCCCCCGTGGCTGATCAGGCAGACGCTGTCCAGGCAACCGCCGAACAGGCCACGGTTGGCGAAACCGTGGCTCAAGCGGACGTGGATCAAGAGGGCCTGGCCGCCCAGGCCGAAGGTGGCGAGGTCCCGGTGGCCCCGGTAGAAGCGGCCGGTGACGAGAGTACGGCTATACAGTCCCCGGCTGAAGAAGCCCCGGCTCCGGCACCGGTGCCTCATCCGGCAGCTCGACCCGCCCCGTCGCCGGCAGCCTTCGCCGCCCGGCCCAAGCCGGCAGCAGCCGCACCTGCGGCAGCACCGGCACCCGTCGCCTCCGCGACCTCGCTGGCGGAAGCTGCAAAGTGGGGCCGTGTCGAGGGTGACGGCCACGTATTCCTGACGATCGACGGCGATGAGCACCCGGTGGGCCAGTACCCCGGCGTCAGCAAAGACGAAGCCCTTGCCTACTTCGCGCGGAAGCATGACGACATTGTTGCCCAGCTTCTGCTCCTGGAGCAGCGCATCAGCTCCAAGGCGCCCAGCACCGATATGCAGAAGACCGTCACGCACCTGCGCGAACAGCTGGCAGAGCGGAACATGGTGGGAGACCTCCGTTCCACCGAAGCACGGCTGGATACTGTTTCCGCGCAGGTCGCCGAACTCGAAAAGGCTGAGAAGGCGGAACACGACGCCGTTCGCTCCGCCGAACTCGCGGCCCGCGAGGCCATCGTGGCCGAAGCCGAAGAGATCTCGGGCCAGGATCCCGCACAGATCCAGTGGAAGACCTCCAGCGCCCGGATGAACGATCTTTTTGAAAGCTGGAAGACAGCCCAGAAGAGCGGCATCCGGCTTGGCCGCAGCAACGAGGACGCATTGTGGAAGCGGTTCCGTGCCGCCCGCACCGTCTTCGACCGTCACCGCCGCGCATACTTCTCCCAGCTGGACAGCACCAACTCGGCCGCAAAATCGGCCAAGGAGAAGCTCATCGCGGACGCCGAGGCCCTGTCCTCGTCCACCGACTGGGGCTTTGCCGCCGGCGAATACCGCCGGCTCATGGATGAATGGAAGGCCTCACCGCGCGCCAGCCGCAAGGACGACGACGCCCTCTGGGCCCGGTTCCGTGCCGCCCAGGATGTGTTCTTCACGCACCGGCAGGCAGCCAACGAGGAGATCGACCAGGAATACGCCGCCAACCTCACGGTGAAGGAAGCACTCCTCGTCGAAGCTAACAGCATCCTGCCGGTCAAGGACCTGGCCGCGGCCAAGAAGGCACTCCAGTCTGTCCGCGACCGCTGGGAAGAAGCCGGCAAGGTCCCACGCGCCGACATGGGACGCATCGAAGCGGGACTCCGCAAGGTGGAGGACGCTGTCCGCCACGCCGAAGAGGAAAAGTGGCAGCGCTCAAACCCCGAGACGAAGGCCCGCACCAACAGCGCCCTGTCGCAGCTGGAAGCAGCCATTTCCGGCCTGCAGGACGATCTCGCCAAGGCAGAGAAAGCCGGCGACCAGCGCAAGATCAAGGGGGCCCGGGAAGCCCTCGAGGCGAGGCAGGCCTGGTTGGACCAGATCCAGCGCTCGGCCAGCGAGCTTTCCTAGTCAGCAGTTTCTAGGACGCCTTTCGTAAGGCGCCTGTCGCAGGACGCATAGGCCCGGTCCCGGTTATCCACATAGCCGGAACCGGGCCTGTGCGCGTTAAGGGAAGACGCGGCAGGATGGAGGGATGGCCACCTCCTCACCACCCCAATACCCGGACCTGTATTCGCCGGGGAAGCCTTTTGCGTGGCCCGAACTCCAGTCGCTGGCGGCGGACGGTGTCTTGGCGCAGTTCCACCAGCACGGCTTCACGCTGCCGGACGCTCCGGCGTCACCCCAGGTGCGGGCCAGAACGGTGGCCAACGCGGTTCCGGCAGCGGTCAGGCAACGCGTGGTGGCCGGTCGGATGACGGCGGCCTGGATCTACGGCTGCGCGGCTGAACCGGACCGGCTGGCCTTGCTGGTGGATGCGAAGCGGCGGATTTCGAGCCTCCGCAATACCCGGGGCTGCACCCTCCATGAAGTCAGGCTTGGTCCGTTCGACGTTGTCAGCATGGGCGGGCTGATGGTGTCCAGTCCACTGCGCACCGCCGTGGACATTGCCCTGCACGTCGACGCCCACCGGGCCTTGCCTGCACTGGAAGGCCTGCTGGCCCGCCCGGAACGGGACGTGCGGCTGCGTCTGCTGATCATGGCCATCGAAGCCAGCCCGCGGGTCCCGCACAAACGGGCCGCACTGGAAAAGCTGGCCCTGCTAGCTCCGGCGCTTATTGCCGGTGGTCCTGTAAACGTCGAACACGCCGTCGATGCGCCGCACGGCGCTGAGGACGTGGCTGAGGTACTTGGGGTCGCCCATCTCGAAGGCGAACCTGGAGATGGCCACCCTGTCGGTGGAGGTATTCACGCTGGCCGCCAGAATGTTGACGTGGTTCTCGGACAGGACGCGCGTGACGTCGGAGAGCAAGGACTTCCGGTCCAGCGCCTCAACCTGGATCTCCACCAGGAAAACACTTGACTGGGTGGGTGCCCAGTCCACCTCGACAATCCTGTCGGGCTGGTCCCGGAGATCCGAAATGTTGGTGCAGTCCGTACGGTGCACCGAAACACCGGAGCCGCGGGTGACAAAGCCCAGAATCGGGTCCGGGGGAACGGGCGTGCAACAGCGCGCGAGCTTCACCCAGACATCGCCAACGCCGCGCACCACCACGCCGGAATCGGAGAACTTGGTTTTGGCCACCTGCGTAGGGATGCTGACTTCAGTGATGTCGTCGTCAGTGCTCTCGTTGCCGCCCAGGCTTACAACAAGTTTCTCCATGACCGACTGCGCTGACGTATGACCGTCGCCTACGCCGGCGTAGAGGCCCGAGATGTCGAGGTACTTGAAATCTGCGGCCACCGCTGCCAGGGCCTCGTGCGTCATCAGGCGCTGCAGGGGCAGGTTCTGCTTGCGCATCGCCCGTGTCAGCAGTTCCTTGCCGCGGTCGATTGCTTCTTCGCGTCGTTCCTTGCTGAACCACTGACGGATCTTGTTCCGGGCGCGGGCACTCTTGACGAAGTGCTGCCAGTCCTGGCTAGGCCCGGCGCCTTCGGCCTTGGAGGTGAAGATCTCAACCCAGTCGCCGTGGTTCAGCTCGCTGTTCAGGGGAACGAGCTTGCCGTTGACCCGTGCGCCGATGGTGCGATGCCCCACTTCGGTGTGGACGGAGTAGGCAAAATCAACCGGGGTCGATCCGGCAGGCAGTGCCATGACCTCGCCCTTAGGCGTGAAGACAAAGACTTCGCGGGCATTGATCTCAAACCGCAGCGAGTCCAGGAACTCCCCTGGATCGGAAGTCTCCTGCTGCCAGTCGACCAGGGATCTCAGCCAGCCCATATCGCCGTCGCGGGGGCTGCCCGGCCCCACAGCCGTACGGTTGGGCTGATCCTTGTACTTCCAGTGGGCGGCCACACCGTACTCAGCGCGGCGGTGCATTTCGTGGGTCCTGATCTGGATCTCCACGGGCTTGCCGCCCGGACCGATCACCGTGGTGTGCAGTGACTGGTACATATTGAACTTGGGCATCGCGATGTAGTCCTTGAAACGCCCCGGCAATGGGTTCCAGCGCGAATGCATGGTGCCCAGGGCGGCGTAACAGTCACGGACCGAATCGACGAGCACTCGGACGCCCATGAGGTCGTTGATGTCGTCGAAATCCTTGTCCCGGACGATCATCTTCTGGTAAATCGAGTAGTAGTGTTTCGGCCTGCCGGTAATGGTGGCCTTGATCCGGGCGGTACGGAGGTCGTCGGTGATCTGGTCCCGGATGACGCCGAGGCTTTTCTCCCGTTCCGGGGTACGGTCGCCCACCATCCGGACAATTTCCTCATAGACCTTCGGATAGAGGGCCGCGAAGGACAGATCCTCCAACTCCCACTTGATGGTGTTCATGCCCAGGCGGTGGGCCAGGGGCGCGAATATTTCAAGGGTTTCGCGGGCTTTTCGGGCCGATGACTCCGCGGAGACAAACCGCCAGGTCCGGGCGTTGTGGAGCCTGTCCGCGAGCTTGATCATAAGGACCCGGATGTCCTTGGCCATGGCCACAACCATCTTGCGGACGGTCTCTGACTGCGCGGCTTCACCAAAGCTGACCTTGTCCAGCTTGGTGACGCCGTCCACCAGCATGGCAACCTCAGGACCGAAGTCCCTTTTGAGGTCCGCCAAGGTGTAAGGAGTGTCCTCGACCGTGTCGTGCAGCAGGGCCGCGGCGAGGGTGGTTCCGCTAAGACCCAGCTCAGCGAGGATGGTGGCTACGGCCACGGGGTGGGTGATGTATGGATCACCGCTCTTGCGTTTCTGCCCGCGGTGACTCTGCTCAGCCACCTCGAAGGCGCGCTGGATAAGATCAAAATCTTCTTTGGGATTGTTCGCGCGGACGGTACGCAGCAGCGGCTCAAGAATGGGCGAATAGGTTGCCGTGCCGCGGCCGGTCAGGCGTGCCAAGCGGGATCGCGTCCGTTCGCGGCGCCCGGGAAATGTAGGGCGGGCACCCGTGTTGTCCACGGGAACAGCCGCCGCCGGGCGTGCGGAAGCGGTCAGTCCGCTCTGGACTCCGTGGCCCGGACTGTTATCCCCCCCTGCCGTTGGCAGCGACGCCGAACGTTCTTCCAATGAAGCACCCCTCACGACTGTTTAATTACCCCAGTCTATTCCCCTGTCAGTTCACTTATGTAACCGGCGCTTAAATGCGAACGGGCCCGGCGACGTCGGTATTCCAACGCCGCCCGGCCCGCTGTGATGCAAAGCGTCAGGCCCCTGCGAGCGTAGCCGATTCTTCGGTCCGGGCATTGTTCGCGGACCTCCGGTGTTCGACCCGTTTCGCCTGCTTCACCAGGTCAGGTTCGTTCTGGCGCAGCCAGGCGTACATCGGGGCAGCGATAAAAATGGTCGCAGCCGTACCGATCAGAATTCCAACGAACAGTGCGAGCGACAGGTCTCGCAAGGTGCCTGCCCCCAAGAGACCGGCACCGATGAACAGGATGGCGCCGACCGGGAGGATGGCCACCATCATGGTGTTGATGGAACGCACCAGGGTCTGGTTGACGGCGAGGTTGACTTCCTCACCGAAAGTGCGGCGCGTGGACGCATCGAGATCCGCGGTGTTTTCACGGATCTTGTCGAATACCACCACCGTGTCATACAGCGAGTAGCTGAGCACTGTCAGGAACCCGATGATGGCTGAGGGCGTTACCTCGAAGTCGCTAAGGGCGTACACACCGGCGGTGATGAACATCGTCACCAGCATTCCGGCCATCGCGGACAGCGACATCTTCCAGGTCCGGAAGTACAGCGCCATCAGCACTGCTGCCAGGGCCACAAAGACGATCAGGCCGATCAGGGCCTGCTTGGTGACATCCGCGCCCCAGGTGGGTCCGATAAAGGTTGATGTCACCTCGTTGTCAGTGACGCCGTAGGCCGCGGTGAGGCCTTCCTTGATCCTGAGGGTCTCGTCGTCCGTGAGTTTGTCCGTCTGGATCCGCATAGTGGTACCGGCGACATTGGCCACACGCGGAACGGCCCCTGGCACCACTTCCTGCACGGCCTGCTCGCCCAGGCCGGCATCAGTTGTTCTCACATTGGAGACCGTGAACTCGGACCCGCCCCGGAATTCGATGCCAAGGTTGAAGCCACCCTTGGCAGCAGGGATAAGGATGGACAGGGCAACAGCCACCGCCGCGATGAGGAACCAGACTTTCTTGGCCCCGACAAAGTTGTAGGAGCGCTTGCCGGTGTAAAGCTCGTTGCCGAAATTGGCGAAGCTGCTGGACATTACTTGTTCTCCTTGGCTGCGCCGTTGGAGGAGCCCGTAAGCTGCTCCTGCTTTTCTGCGAGGCGGCGTTCGGCGATGGTCATCCTGCGGGCTGCTTCGGCCGCCGCGCCCGTGTTCTTGGCCCGGACCACTTCTGGCCTGGCCTCGGGCGTACGGAGGCGCCCTGCGCCCCGGTACAGCGGCACAACGCCAAGGCGCTTGGGGTCAAGCCCGGAGAAGGAGTGGCCCTCGCCGAAGAACTTGGTGCGCGCAAGCATCTGCAGCGTCGGGTGTGTGAACATGAAGACCACGATGAGGTCCGCGATGGCGGTCAGACCGAGGGTGAAGGCGAAGCCGCGGACGTTTCCTACGGCCACGAAGTAGAGCACCAGAGCGGCCAGCAGGTTGACGGCCTTGGAGGCCAGGACCGTGCGCTTGGCCCGTTTCCAGCCGTTTTCGACGGCGGAGACCAGGCCCCGGCCCTCGCGCAGTTCGTCGCGGATGCGTTCAAAGTAGACAATGAACGAGTCAGCGGTCTGACCGATGGCCACGATGAGGCCGGCGACGCCCGCAAGGGAGAGCCGGTAGTTTTCGGTCCACCCCAGAATCGCGATGGCGAGGTACGTCAGGGAACCGGCCACCACCAGCGATGCAATGGTGACAAACCCCAGGGCGCGGTACTGGAACAGCGAGTAGACCACCACCAGCAGCAGGCCGATGAGGCCGGCCAGCAAGCCCATGCGCAGCTGCTCGCCACCGAGCGTGGCGGAAATCTGCTGCTCACTCTGGATCTCGAAGCTGATGGGCAGCGCCCCGAACTTCAGCTGATCTGACAAGGCCTTGGCGCTCTGTTCGGTGAAGTTACCCGTGATCTGGGGGCGGCCATCAGTGATGACTGCCAGGGACCGCGGCGCAGAGATGACTTGGTCGTCCAGGACGATGGCGAACTGCGCCTTGGGATCATTACCGGTTTCACCGCCGGCGGCCACGTAGAACTGGTTCAGGCGCTGGGTGACGTCTTTGAATTTAGTGGTGCCATCGGCGTCGAACTGGATGTTCACTGCCCACTGGTTCGTCACGGCACCCTGGGATCCCCGCTGAAGCTGGAAGGAGGACGTGACGATGTTGCTGCCCTTCACCTCCACTGGGCCCAGGATGTACTTGACTGCTGGGGTCTTCGCCGTTGCGGGCTCGCAGGTCACCAACGGTTTCGTGGGATCTGAACGCTGCTGCTTTTCCTGCGAGGGGTTGTCGCAGTCCAGGGTTTCGAAGCTGCGGTAGACATCGGCAGTGATCCAGTTCGTGTCGCTGCTGTTGGCCGGTGCCGTGGTGGGCTTTGGCAGCTGGTCCTCCGGGGTGAGCGATGCCGTGGGAACGGGTGCGCCGGACCCGTTGAGGAGAACCGGGCGGAAGTTCATGTCCGCGGAAGCCTGGATCAGTGCCCGCGTCTGGGTGGACGGCGTACCGGGAAGGCTAACGACAACGTTCCGGCCGGACTGGGTGCTGATTTCAGCCTCGGCAACACCTGAACCATCCACGCGCTGGCGGATGATGGCCACGGCCTGATTGAGCTGTTGTTCGTTAATATCCGAACCGCCACCCTCAACCTTGGGCGCCAGGATCATCTGGGTGCCACCCTCGAGGTCCAGTGCCAGTTTGGGTGCCCAGCTTGCCTGTCCGGCAAGGGTGCCGCCGGCCAGGACGGCGGTCAGCACGGCGAGGACTACACCGAGCCACACCAGTACCCTCAGGCCTGAGTTGTTAGGGCCAGTTCGTGCCATTGTCGATCTTTCTCTTATTTACGGAGGAACCACCGGCGGGAGCTATCAGTCCCACCGGCGGTTGTCCCCAGCCGTAGAGGTGTTGTAACGCGGGCTGCCGTGCGGCACGGACTAGTTGTCCTTCTTGCCCTCGTCGTTGAGGCGCTTCAGGGTCTCGTCCGGGGTTTCGGCGGATGCTGTCGGGGTGCCCGCTTCTTCAGTGGTCAGTGAGGAGGCATCATCCGGGACGGCCGTAGTCTCGGCTTCGACGGCCGGTTCCACAATCTTGGTCACGGCCTGGCGGTGGACGGTGGCCAGGTTCCCGGGCGAGAGTTCCAGGACAACCTTGTTCTCGGCGTCGTCCATGGAGACAATCCGGCCATAGAGTCCGAAGCTCGTCATGACCTCAACACCGGGCTCGAACTGGGACTGCAGCGTTGCCTGCTGCTCCTTGGTCTTCTTGTTGCGGCGGAACATCATGAAGATAAAGATTCCGAGCATTGCGAACAAGACGATGTTCATTGGATCCACAGGGAAGATTCCGTTCTGTACTGGCGTATCGAGTGTTTGGCAGCGTCCGTGTCGTTCCCCGTTGCAGAAAATCGTGCCTTGCAGGCAACGGCTCCTCGGAGCCGCCGCGGAACACAGACCCGAACGTGCCGGGTGTCATACCAGTCTAAAGGGAAAAGCTGGGAGCACAGTGCTATTAACCGTTCGGCGCCCATTCGGCCGTGGCCTCCGTGGTGTCCGGATCCGGTTCGAACAGATCCAGCGGCTCCTGCCCGAAAACTCCGGCCGGCACGGCAAAGCCCAAGTGGGTCCAGGCCGGAGCCATTGCGATGCGGCCCCGGGGCGTCCGGCCCAGCAGCCCTTCACGCACCAGGAACGGTTCCGCTACCGTTTCCACGGTCTCGGTCTCCTCCCCCACCGCAATGGCCAAGGTAGAAAGTCCCACGGGTCCCCCGCTGAACTTCGTAATGAGTGCTTCCAGGACTGCCCGGTCCAGCCGGTCCAGGCCTCGCTTGTCCACTTCATACATGTCCAGGGCAGCGGAAGCGGCGCGGGCATCGATCTGCTCAATCCCATGCACGAGTGCCCAGTCCCGGACCCGCCGGAGCAGGCGGTTGGCGATACGCGGCGTACCGCGGGACCGGCCGGCAATTTCGCTGAAACCCGCAGAGTTGACCTTGAGGTCCAGCAGGCCGGCGGAACGCCTGAGCACCAGCTCGAGCTCGGCCACGCTGTAGAACTCCAAATGCCCGGTGAACCCGAACCTGTCCCTGAGCGGGCCCGGCAGCAGACCGGCGCGTGTGGTGGCACCTACCAGGGTGAAGGGCGGGAGCTCCAACGGTATGGCTGTGGCCCCGGCGCCCTTGCCCACCACAATGTCCACACGGAAATCTTCCATGGCCATGTAGAGCATTTCCTGTGCGGGCCTGGACATCCGGTGGATCTCGTCCAGGAACAGGACCTCCCCTTCGGAAAGGGAGGAAAGGATGGCGGCGAGGTCGCCGGCGTGCTGGATGGCGGGACCGCTGCTGATCCGCAGTGGTGCGTTCATTTCAGCGGCCACGATCATCGCCAGGGTGGTTTTGCCTAGGCCTGGAGGGCCGGAAAACAGGACGTGGTCCGCGCTGCGTCCCCGCATCCGGGAGGCCTGCAGGACCAGCGAGAGTTGCTTGCGGACCCGGTGCTGGCCGACAAAGTCATCCAGGTTCTTCGGACGCAGGGCGGCTTCGATCGCCCGTTCCTCGGGTTCCTCCCCGGCCGCCACCACCGACGGCTCAGCCACGGCTGCCTACGCGGTTGCCGGCCCGCGCGCCATCCTGGCCCAGCCAGCGCAGCGTGGTCCGCAGGATCTCGGCCACATTGCCACGGAATTCAACCTCGGGATCGTCCGCAAGGGCCTTCTCGATGCTGGCAGCGGCATCCTTTTCCGACCAGCCGAGGCTGGTCATGGCCGCCACCACCTGGGGCTTCCAGGCTGCTTCGGCCGGGGTGGCAGCGCCGGCGGCACCTGCCGTGCCGTGCGGCACCAGCTTGCCGGCCAGTTCCAGCACGATCCGCCCGGCCACCTTGGGGCCGATGCCGGGCACCTTCGTGAATGTTTTGCTGTCACCTGTGTGTGCAGCAACCCGGATCGCTTCAGGCTCGTGCACGGCGAGCACCGCCAGCGCGAGCCGCGGACCCACGCCGCTGACGCTGAGCAGGACGTCAAAGACTTCGCGTTCGTCGTCCGAGGCAAAGCCGAACAGGGTGAGTGAATCCTCACGGACGATCAGCGAGGTGAAAAGCTTGCCTTCCTCGCCGGTGCGGAGGCGGCTGAGGGTCTGCGGCGTGGCGTTGACGCTCATGCCCGCCCCGTTGAGGTCGATTACGGCAGTGGAAAGGCCAACGTGCGCTACGGTTCCGCGAAGGAAACTGATCAAAGCCGGGCTCCTGGTGTACTGCCGGGCTCTTGGGGGTAGGACCGGCTATCCGAACATATCTACGAATACCCTAGCAAGCGCCGCGGACATTCAGCGTGCGCGGCGCGCTTTCGCCTCGGCGTCGGCCCAGGCGCGCTGGGCCGGTGTCAGTGACAGGCTGCCGGGGCCGGTGGTGGCCACGGCGGCGCCGCTGCCCGCCCGCCAGGCGTGGGTGATGGCCAAGGCAAGGGCGTCGGCAGCGTCCGCCGGCCGCGGCGGCGCGTCCAGCCTGAGGATTTTTGTGACGAGTTTGGTCACGGCTTCCTTGTTGGAGGTGCCGCTGCCGGTGACTGCCGCTTTCACTTCCGACGGCGTGTGCAGTGCCACCGGGATCCCGCGCCGGGCCGCGGCGGCAATCACCACACCGGAGGCCTGCGCCACCCCCATCACCGTGCTGACGTTGAGCTGGGAAAAAACGCGTTCGACGGCGAGGACGTGCGGCTCGTAGCGGTCCAGCCACTCGTCGATGGCCAAGGCAATAACCAGCAGGCGTTGGTCCAGGGTCTCCTCGGGAGAGGTACCCACCACCCCGACTGCCACCATCGTGGCCCGCCGGTTCCGTTCGACGTCGACCACGCCGATGCCGCAGCGGGTGAGGCCGGGGTCGACGCCCAATACGCGCAGGGTCACCCTGAGACATCCGCCCTAGGCCACAAAGGGGGGAAGGTCACTCAGCTTCCAGGGCGGCCTGGACTTCGTCGCTGAGGTCCGCGTTGCTGTAGACGTTCTGGACGTCGTCGAGCTCTTCAAGGGCGTCCACGAGCTTCATGAACTTCTTGGCGGCATCGAGGTCCAGCGGCACCTGCATGGACGGCACAAACTCGGCCTCATCGGTCTCGTACTCCATGCCTGCTTCCTTGAGGGCATCGCGGATGGCCTGGAGATCGGTCGGCTCAGAGTGGATCTCGAAGCTGTCGCCGTTGTCCTTGACTTCCTCGGCTCCGGCGTCAAGGACGGCCATCAGGACGTCATCCTCGCTCAGGCCGTTCTTCGGCAGCGAGACGACGCCCTTGCGGCTGAAGAGGTAGCTCACCGAACCCGGATCGGCGATGGTGCCGCCGTTGCGGGAAATGGCCAGGCGGACCTCGGAGGCCGCGCGGTTCTTGTTGTCCGTCAGGCACTCGATCAGCAGCGCCGAACCCTGCGGGCCGCGGCATTCGTACATGATCTCGGTGTAGTCAACCACTTCTCCGGTGAGGCCGGCGCCACGCTTGATGGCACGGTCGATGTTGTCGGCGGGCACCGATGTCTTCTTGGCCTTGGTGACGGCGAGTTCCAGACCGGGGTTGCCGGCGAGGTCCGGTCCACCCATACGCGCAGCGACCTCGATGTTTTTGATCAGCTTGGCGAACGACTTTGCGCGGCGGCTATCGAGGATGGCCTTCTTGTGCTTGGTCGTTGCCCATTTGGAGTGTCCTGACATGCTTTACGCGTCTCCTCTGATCATGCGGATAAAAAGTTCATGTACACGTTTCTCCCCAGTCACTTCCGGGTGGAAGGAGGTGGCCAGCAGGTGGCCGGAACGCACTGCAACAATTCTAGCTGTCCCCGGCAGGCTGGCCGCATGGGAGGCGTGCTCCGGGTCGGCGGGCTCCACCTGGGCCAGGATCTCCACGCCGGCTCCGACGCGCTCCACCCAAGGGCCGCGGATGAACACTGCATGTACTGGGGCAACGCCGGATTCCGTGGCGCTGAAGTCCAGGCCCTTGAAGTCCAGGTCCGTTTCGAACGACTCGCGCTGGCGGCCGAAGGCGTTGCGCCGCACCGTGATGTCCATGCCGCCGAAGGTCTGCTGCGGATTGCCGGCCAGGTCCGTGGCCGGGTCGGCGATCTCGTCGGCGAGGAGGATCATGCCGGCGCAGGAACCGTAGACCGGCAGTCCGTCGCGGATCCTGTCCTTCAACGGTCCGGACAGCCCAAAGGCGCGGGCCAGCTTGTCGATGGCCGTGGATTCGCCGCCGGGAATGACGAGGCCGTCCAGGCCGTCCAGTTCGGAGGGGCGGCGGATTCCGACGCCGCCGGCACCCGCGGCTTCCACGGCCCGGAGGTGTTCGCGGAAGTCGCCCTGAAGTGCCAGGACGCCGATCCGCAGGCCCGAGCCCACGCGTGCAGAAGCAGCCGAAAGGGGGTTTGTCATCCAATCAGCATAATGTGCGCGGCTCCCGGGGCGGCGCCGGAAGCGCTTCCGGGAAGGGTTCTATGCCGTTGCTGGGATATATTACAGAGCATGCTTTACATCAGTGTTCCGCTCGGCAAGCTGGTCCGCCGGGTGTCCCGGCTCAGGGGTGGAGGGTCCGCGCTGCCCGGGCTGGTGGTCGAGAAAATCGATCCCGGCTTTATGCAGCGGACGCTCGCCACGCTCCCCCACGGCGTCGCCGTGGTGAGCGGAACCAACGGCAAAACCACCACCACCAAGATGGTGGTGGAACTCCTGGAAAGCCAGGGCCTGAAGGTCTTCACCAACCGCACCGGCAGCAATTTCACCCGCGGCGTGGCGGCCGCCCTGCTGGGTGAAGTTGACTGGCGCGGCAGGCTCACGGCCGACGTCGCCGTCCTGGAGCTCGACGAAGCCCACGCCGTGCATTTTGTGAACCGTGTTCCGCCCCGGTACAGCCTCCTGCTCAACGTCCTGCGCGACCAACTGGACCGGTTCGGCGAGATCGACAAAACGGCCCAACTGCTGCAGCACGTCGCAGACAAAACCACCGGAACAGTGGTCCTCAACCGGGAGGATCCGCGGGTTGCCCGCATCGCGGAAACCCTCACCGGCCAGGACGTCCAGTACTTCGGCCTGGACGATTCCCTCCTCAGCACCTTCCCCAACGACGACGACATGCGGGCAGCGCCCGGCAGCCCAGCCCCCGCGGCGCTCCCCCACAAGCCGGCGGCCGACGTCGTACTCCGCAAAGTGGGGCCGGACACCGCCGATTTTGAGTACGACGGCGCCACAGTCACCACCGGGATGAAGCTCCGCGGCGTCTACAACATCTTTAACGCGGCTGCGGCGCTGACCCTGGCCCGCAGCATTTGCGGCGGCGGTGCAGCCACCGCAGACCACGCCACCCTGCTCACCGCGCTGGCCCAGGTGGAGCCGGCGTTCGGCCGCGGCGAGAGCCTCACAGTGGACGGCCAGCCGCTGGACCTGGTCCTTGTCAAGAACCCCAGCGGTTTCCGGCTGGGACTGAAGTCCTTCCCCGCGGGCGGCTACGCCACCATGATCGCCATCAACGACAACTATGCCGATGGCCGGGACATGTCCTGGCTCTGGGACGTGGAATTCGATTCGCTCCGCAGCGGCGGCGTGGACCAGCTGACCGGGTCCCGGGCCTACGACATGGCGCTGCGGCTGCAATATGACGACGTCCCGATCGGCGGCGTCCAGCCGGAGATCGCGCCCGCCCTCGCCGCGTTCATCCGCGCCGCCAAAGGCAAGCCGAAGCGGATTTTCTGCACGTACACAGCCATGCTGGCCATCCGCCGCGAGCTGTCCAAAATCACCACAGTGGAGGTGGTCTCATGACCGCTGAATCAGCCGGCGTCCAGCCGGACAGCAAGGGCACCATCCGGGTCCTCCAGCTTTACCCGCGGGACATGAACATCTACGGCGACTGGGGCAACGCACTGGTCCTCAAGCAGCGGATCAGCTGGCACGGCTACACCCCGGAGCTGCTGGAGTACAACGTCGGTGACGAATTTCCGGCCGATGTGGATGTCATCGTGGGCGGCGGCGGGCAGGACAGCGGCCAGCTGGTCATCCAGGATGATTTGCACTCCCGGGCCGGCGTCCTCACAGCGCTGGCCGAGGACGGCGCGCCCATGCTGGCGATCTGCGGGCTCTACCAACTGTTCGGGCGCTTCTTCAAGACCCGCTTGGGTACGGTCATTCCGGGCATCGGCATCCTGGACGTGGAAACCCACGGCACGGACGAACGCCTGATCGGCAACGTCAAGGTGGCCACGGAAGAGTTCGGCGAGGTGCTGGGCTACGAGAACCACAGCGGGCAGACCACGCTTGGTTCGGGCGTCCGGCCGTTGGGGACCACCGCGAAAGGTACTGGCAACAACACCAGCGACGGCCACGAGGGCGCACGCTACAAGAATGTGGTGGCCAGCTACTTGCACGGTTCGCTGCTGCCCAAGAACCCGGCCATCGCCGACTTCCTCATCAGGACCGCCGCCGAGCGTAAATACGGCACCTTCACGTCCGGCGCCCCGGACGACCGCTACGCAGTGCTGGCCCGGGAGCACGCAACGCGCCGTCCGCGCTGAGTAGCGCTGCGCGGACGATTTCCCCGTTGAAGCGCCTCAGGGTTCCTTGGTGATCAGCAGTTCGTGCGCGCCCGCAGCTGCCGCGCCCATCGAGTCCACCACAGTGGCTGTCCTCAGCCGGGTGGCGGCGTCGGCCTCGGGTGTTGCACAGACGCCCTGCGGCGCGTCGGTTGCCACCGAACACCAGCGGTACGGGTCGCGGACGATCACCGATGGGGCCCAGGCGAGGTCCGACGCCGTCCACTTGCCGGCCGCGTCCTGGCTGAACTGGGCCCGCACCAGCAGGCCCTCATTGTTCACTACGTACCAAGGCGACAGTTCCGTGACCCCGTTGCCCAGCCCGTAGACGATCCAGGTGCCTTTGTAGTTTTCGATGGGCAGCACCGAGTGGGTGTGGTGGCCGTAGATCATGGTGAACTGGCCGCTGTCCACCAGGGCATGCGCCACCTCCTGCTGCTGGGCGTTGGCTTCGCTGGCATACTCGTCGCCAGCATGCATGGCACCGAGCACAATGTCCGCGCCGAGGGCCCGTGCCTTGACGGCCTTGGCGATCATGGCGGGCGCATCCAGCATGTCCACCTGCCAGTCGTATTCAGGGTATTGGCCGTTGAGGCCATAGGTCCCCTGGATGATGGCGATCTTGGCCGCCACGGTCTGCAGGATCAGGATTCCCTGGGACTCGGTTTCGGTGCGGTAGGAGCCGGTGTGCTTAAGCCCCGCTGCGTCCAGGGCGTCCAGGGTGCGCAGGACTCCGTCCGTGCTTCGGTCGATCGTGTGGTTGCTCGCGGTGGTGCAGGCCTGGTACCCCACCGCCTTGGACGCTGTGATGATCTGCGGCGGGACGTTGAACGACGGGTAGGCGGAGAACGGTCCGTCGGGCCCGGCCACAGGGGTTTCCTGGTGGCAGATGGCGAGGTCGCTGGCTTGGATGTACTTGCGTTGGCCTTCGAGGAGCGGAATGAAGTCCAGCCCTGGTTTGCCTGCCGCGGCGGCGTCGTCGCGGGCCTGTTGCCAGAGCTGGGTATGGACCAGCATGTCGCCCGTCACCAGGACGGACGTGCAGCGCAGCGTGGGACACGCCGGCCCCGCGCCGGTGGTGGGAGTGGGCGTCGGGGTGGGGGTCACCGTCGGGCTTGGCTGCCCTGTCCCGGAACCGGTACTCGCGGCCGCACCCGAGGAAGGAACGGTCTGTTCGGCGATCAGGCCGCAGCCTGCCAGCACCGCCGCGGCCAGGATGCCGGCGGACACCGCAGCAGCGGAACGAACAGCAACAGCGCGCACCGAAGCAGCGCCCAATCTTTTCCCCATAGGCGCCATTGTAGGTCTGGCTGTCGCGCAATTTCCGCAAAGCCGCGCGTTGAGAAGCACACGGCAGTATGAAAGGTTAGCGTGATGACGAATCCCCTCCTCAGCGCCAGCGCCCTGCCGTATGGGCTGCCGCCTTTTGCCCAGATCAGACCATCCGATTACGCCGATGTCGTCGGCGCTGGCCTGGCGGAGCATCTGGTGGAAATCCAGGCGATCGTGGACAACCCGGTGCCGGCGAACTTCGAGAATACGGCCCTGGCCATGGAGAAAGCCGGCCAACTGCTCCAGCGGGCGGCGGCCTCCTTCTTCACCCTTGTCTCAGCCGACGCAACAGACGAAATCCGTGACCTGGAAACTGAACTCTCACCCCGCATATCGGCCCATCAGGACGAGATCTACCTCAATCGCGCACTGTTCGACAGGTTCGCGGCGATTGACACCTCCGGGCTTGACCCTGAGTCAGTCCGGCTCGTAGAGGACTACGTGAAGGAGTTCCGCCAGTCCGGGATCCAGCTCGAAAAGCCAGGCCAGGAAAGGCTGAAGGAAATCAACGCGGGGCTGTCCAAACTGGGCACGGAGTTTGGCCAGCGGGTCAAGGAAGCCATGAAATCGGCTGCAATGCTGCTGGACACTGCAGCCGAACTGGCCGGCTTGCCGCCCGACGATGTCGCCAGCGCGGCTGAGGCGGCCCGCGCCGTTGGCCACGACGGAAAATTCCTGCTGACGCTGATCCAGCCCAGCAACCAGCCCGCCCTGGCTGCCCTCGAAAACCGGGATGTCCGCCGTCGACTGTTCGAGGCCTCCATCGGCCGGGGCAGTGACGGCAGCGGCCTGGACGTCCTGGAACTGGCCAAGTCGACGGCCGGCCTGCGCGCTGAAAAGGCGGCCCTTCTGGGTTTCGCCAACTACGCCGAACTCGTGGTGGACCGCCAGACGGCCCGCGACTTCGAGGCGGTTCAGTCCATGCTGAACAGGCTGGCTCCCGCCGCGGTACGCAATGCCGACGCCGAGGCTGCGGCCCTTGCCGAGGCGGCAGGGCATCCGCTGGAGGCCTGGGACTGGGCGTTCTACTCAGCCAAGGTTCGGCGGGAAAAGTACGCAGTGGACGAGCAGGCGCTCCGCCCCTACTTCGAGCTGGACCGCGTTCTCCGGGACGGCGTCTTCTTCGCCGCCACATCCCTCTACGGCATCACCTTCCACGAACGGAAGGACCTCGCAGGTTACCACCCGGACGTCCGCGTCTGGGAAGTCCGGGACGAGGACGGGAGCGGGCTGGGGTTGTTCCTGGGCGACTACTACACCCGCGAATCCAAGCGGGGCGGCGCCTGGATGAACTCGCTGGTGGAACAATCAGTCCTGCTCGGCAACCGGCCGGTGGTGATCAACAACCTCAATATCTCCAAGCCGCCGGCGGGCGAGCCCACGCTCCTGACGCTGGACGAGCTGCGCACCACTTTCCACGAGTTCGGACACGCACTCCACGGCTTGTTGTCGAACGTGACGTATCCGCGGTTCGCCGGGACTGCTGTCCCCCGCGACTTTGTGGAATACCCGTCGCAGGTCAACGAGATGTGGATCCTGTGGCCGGAGGTGCTTGCAAATTATGCCCGGCACCACGCGACCGGCGAGCCGCTTCCGCAGCAGGTTGTGGACAAGCTGAACGACTCACGGCTCTGGGGCGAAGGCTTCGGGACCACGGAATACCTCGGCGCTGCGCTGCTGGATCTGGCCTGGCATGTGCTGGACGAAACCGGAATCCCCGACGACGTCCTGGCCTTTGAGGCGAAGTCCCTCGCGGCCGCGGGCGTGGCTCACGCCCTGATCCCGCCGCGTTACAGAACCGGCTATTTCCAGCACATCTTCGCGGGAGCCGGCTACGCGGCCGGCTACTACTCGTACATCTGGAGTGAGGTGCTGGATGCCGAAACCGTGGACTGGTTCACCGAGAACGGCGGCATAACGCGCGCCAACGGCGAACGCTTCCGCCAGGAGCTGCTCTCCCGCGGCAACAGCAGGGACCCGCTGGAATCCTTCCGCGCGCTCCGCGGCCGCGACGCCCGGATGGAGCCACTGCTGAAACGCCGCGGCCTCGAGTAGCCCCTGTTAAGACACGACGCCGGCCGCTCACCTTGCGAGGTGAGCGGCCGGCGTCGTATGTGGAACTAGGCGCTACCAGCCGCGCTCGGAGAGGCGGTGCGGCTGCGGGATCTCGTCCACGTTGATGCCCACCATGGCTTCGCCGAGGCCCCGGGAGGCCTTGGCGATGACATCGGGGTCATCGAAGAACGTGGTGGCCTTGACCACGGCAGCGGCACGCTGGGCCGGGTTGCCGGACTTGAAGATGCCGGAGCCAACGAACACACCGTCAGCGCCGAGCTGCATCATCATCGCAGCGTCGGCCGGGGTGGCGATGCCGCCGGCGGTGAACAGCACCACCGGAAGCTTGCCGGCGGCGGCAACTTCTCTGACCAGTTGGTACGGGGCCTGCAGTTCCTTGGCCGCGACGTAGAGCTCGTCCTCGGCCAGGGCGGCAAGCTTGGCGATCTCGGCTCGGATCTGGCGCATGTGCCCGGTGGCGTTGGAGACGTCGCCGGTGCCCGCCTCGCCCTTGGAACGGATCATGGCCGCGCCCTCGTTGATGCGGCGCAGCGCCTCACCAAGGTTCGTGGCGCCACAGACGAAGGGAACCTTGAAGTTCCACTTGTCGATGTGGTGGACGTAGTCGGCCGGGGTCAGGACCTCGGACTCGTCAATATAGTCCACCCCCAACGACTGCAGGACCTGAGCCTCCACGAAGTGGCCGATCCGGGCCTTGGCCATGACCGGGACGGAGACGGCTTCGATGATCTTGTCGATCATGTCCGGATCGGACATGCGGGACACGCCACCCTGGGCACGGATATCGGCCGGAACGCGTTCCAGAGCCATAACTGCAACGGCACCGGCGTCTTCGGCGATGCGGGCCTGTTCAACATTGACGACGTCCATGATGACGCCGCCCTTGAGCATCTCAGCCATGCCGCGCTTGACGCGGTTGCTGCCCGTGACGCTGTTCGCGGACGAACCGGCTTCGCTGCTTACATCAGGTGTAGACACAAAAACCCCTATGGGTAGATAGATGATCTTCGCCGGGCGTGAGGGCGGCATGAAGCCGAAAGTACACGCACCGGGTTGCCGGATCCATTGACCGGGCAGTCACAATACTAGTCCCACGGCAGGCGGCGGGCTTAATCAGCCTTAGTCCGAAGCCGCGGACTCCGCGAAGGCCTGGCGATGGACGGTGGCTAAACGCTGGATGACCGTGATGAGGCTGGCCAGGGCCAGGAGTCCGAGCGTCACCAGAAGAACCACCGGGGGCAATCCCAGACCCGTAAATCCGGTGACCACCAGCACCGAAACCAGTCTCTCGGCGCGCTCGGCGATGCCCACGTTCGCTGTGAAGCCAAGGGATTCGGCCTTGGACCGCGCATACGAGACCACCATGCCCAGAACCAGGCACAGCATGGCTGCGACGGCGATGGCGTAATCGGCGCCCCCGGTGAAGAACCAGACAGCCACGCCCGCGAACAGTGCGCCATCAGCGATCCGGTCCAGCGTGGAGTCCAAAAAGTTTCCCCAACGGCCGCCGGTGTCCCGCAGCCGGGCCATAATGCCGTCGAGCACGTCAGAGAAGATGAATGCGGTAATGAACAGGGTCCCCCACCAGAGCTGACCGAGGGGGTAGAAGACCAGCGCACCGACCACCACGCCGGCGGTTCCGATGACCGTCACGGCATCAGGGGAAACACCGATTCTCAGGAGCCAACGCGCAAGCGGAGTGAACAGCGCGGTGAAAAACCCGCGCGCATGCCTATTCAGCATCCGTCTCCCCGGGCCAGGCCTCTGCAACCTGCTGGCGGACTTCATCCAGGGTCTGCGTGATGGCCTTGGTCTGGGCAATGATGGGGAAGAAGTTACCGTCCCCGCCCCAGCGCGGAACGATGTGCTGGTGCAGGTGCGCGGCGATTCCTGCCCCGCCCACCACGCCCTGGTTCATGCCAAGGTTGAACCCGCCCGGGTTCGCCACCTTGCGCAGGACCCGCATGGCTGTCTGGGTGATCTCCGCGAATTCCGCGGTCTCTTCCACCGTGAGGTCGGTGTAGTCCGGGACATGCCGGTACGGGCAGACCAGGAGGTGGCCCGGATTGTAGGGAAACAGGTTGAGGACCACGTAACAGGTCTTTCCCCGATAGACGATCAGGGCTTCCTCGTCAGTCCGGCCCGGACCCGCGCAGAAGGGGCAGTCGTTCTCGTTCTTGAACTGGTGCTGGCCGCCCTTGATGTAGGCCATCCGGTGCGGAGTCCACAGGCGCTGGAAAGCATCCGGCACGCCCGCGAGATCAAAGTCATCTGTCACGCCGGCATCCCCTGGATATCCTGCGCCTGTGTTCTCCTGCACGGTGTCCCTATCCGTTTCCGCTAGCTGGTCCGGTTACGGACGGCTTCTGTGATCCGTTTGATGGCCTCGGCCACCGGCACGCCGTTATCCTGGCTCCCGTCACGGAAGCGGAAGGACACCGCGCCGGCCTCGGCGTCGTCGCCGCCTGCGATCAGGACAAACGGGATCTTGTCCTTGCTGGCGGTGCGGATCTTCTTGGGGAACCTGTCCGAGGACGTATCCACCTCGGCGCGGATGCCAGCCGCCTTGAGCTGGTCAACGACGTCGAACATGTACTCGTTGAAGGTTTCGGCCACCGGGATGCCCACCACCTGGACAGGGGAAAGCCACGCCGGGAACGCGCCGGCGTAGTGCTCTGTGAGCACACCCATGAACCGCTCGATGGAACCGAAGAGCGCGCGGTGGATCATCACGGGACGCTGACGGGTGCCGTCGGCCGCCTGGAATTCCAGCTCGAAGCGTTCCGGGAGGTTGAAGTCCAGCTGGATGGTGGACATCTGCCAGGTGCGGCCCAGTGCGTCCTTGGCCTGGACGGAGACCTTCGGGCCGTAGAAGGCTGCTCCGCCCGGATCCGCGACCAGTTCCAGGCCGGATTCCTCAGCCACCTCGGCCAGGGTCCGGGTGGCTTCTTCCCAGGCGGCGTCCTCGCCGACGTACTTCTCCGGGTCCTTGGTGGACAGCTCCAGGTAGAAGTCGTTCAGGCCGTAGTCCTTCAGCAGGTCGAGCACAAACTTCAGAGTCTTGGTGAGTTCGTCCTTCATCTGCTCGCGGGTGCAGTAGATGTGGGCGTCGTCCTGTGTCATGCCACGGACCCGGGTCAGGCCGTGGACCACGCCGGACTTCTCGTACCGGTACACCGAACCGAACTCGAAGAGACGCAGCGGCAGTTCGCGGTAGGACCGTCCACGCGAGCGGAAGATCAGGTTGTGCATGGGGCAGTTCATCGGCTTGAGGTAGTAATCCTGGGCAGGCTTGCGGACTGTACCGTCTGCATTAAGTTCCTCATCCACGCGCATGGGCGGGAACATGCCTTCCTTGTACCAGTCCAGGTGGCCCGAGACTTCGTACAGGTGGCCCTTGGTGATGTGGGGAGTGTAGACGAACTCGTAGCCGGCGTCGACGTGGCGCTGGCGGGAGTAGTCCTCCATCTCCTTGCGGATGATGCCACCCTTGGGGTGGAACACCGGCAGGCCGGAGCCCAGCTCGTCGGGGAAGGAGAACAGGTCAAGTTCGACGCCGAGCTTGCGGTGGTCGCGCCGCTCAGCCTCCGCGATGCGCTCCTGGTAGGCCTTGAGCGCGTCCTTGGTGGGCCAGGCGGTGCCGTAGATGCGCTGCAGCTGCTGGTTCTTCTGGTTGCCCAGCCAGTACGCGGAGGAGGACCGGGTCAGGGCGAAGGCGTTGGAGATGAGCTTGGTGTTGGGCAGGTGCGGGCCGCGGCAGAGGTCGCACCAGACCGTGGTGCCCTCTTTGCGCTCGACGTTGTCGTAGATGGTGATGTCGCCCGCGCCGACCTCGACGTTGACGCCCTCGCCGGCTTCGGCGGCGTTGTTCTTCTTACCCAGGAGCTCGAGCTTGTAGGGCTCGTTCTTCATGGCCTCGCGGGCCTCGTCCTCGCTGACCACGCGGCGGACGAACTTCTGGTTCTGGTTGACGATCTTGAGCATCATCTTCTCGAGGGTCTTGAGGTCCTCGGGGGTGAACGGTTCGGCGACGTCGAAGTCGAAGTAGAAGCCGTCGGTGATGTACGGGCCGATGCCCAGCTTGGCGTCCGGGCGCAGCTGCTGCACTGCCTGGGCCATCACGTGGGCGGTGGAGTGGCGGAGGACGTCCAGGCCGTCAGGGGAATCGATGGTGACGCCCTCGATCTCGGCGCCCTCGGGCAGCTCCTGGTCCAGGTCCTTCAGCTCGCCGTTGACGCGGGCAACAACAACATCGCGGCGCTCAAAGAAGAGTTCCGCACCGGTTGTCCCGGTAGTCACCTTGGTCTCTTCGCCATCGACGATGAGGGTGATCTGCTGGGCATCTGACACGGGTGTCTCCTATTCAAAGTTTTAGGCTTCATAGCTTGCGGCATACGGGGACCACAGCCAGCCATCGTCAATGCTATCGGTTTCCCTGGAGGCCGACCAACGGGACCCGCGGCCCCTCAGCCGCCCATTCCGGTAATCGCAAGGCTTCGGCTGATCCCGTCCAGGGGATGCGGCACATCGGTGCTCTCCTCGCGGTCCGCCGCGAACGGCAAAGATTCCACCCGGCTCAGGTCCCAGGCCATGCTTGCGCTCAGGCTGATTCCCCGGGGACCTGTCCGCCGCGTGGTGCCCCGGATCAGCAGCAGCCTGGTGCCGAACAGCAACAGCCCCGCCTGCTCCTGGGCTTCATGGAAGAACACGGAGTCGACGCAGCCGGTGCCGTCGTCGATGCTGATGAACACCACCCGCCGGCCGCCACGCATGGGCGGTGTCTGGGTGGCGATGCGCACTCCGGCCACCAGCACCTCGGTATTGTTGCGCAGGCTCAACAGTTTGTCTGCAGTGGTGACCCCCAGCCGGTCCAGCATGGGCCGGTGGCTGTCCATCAGGTGCCCGCTGACATCTATGGCCATCAGGTCCAGTTCAGCCCGGACGTTTTCCACCAGGGTGGGCGCGGGAAGCCCGGGTTTGACGTTCCGCAGTTCCACATCCCCCAGCGGAAGGGACAGCTGCCCTTCCATGATGTCGATGCCCTTCCGGGTACCGCCCGCGGCCTGGAGCTTTTGCAGGTGCTGGACGAGGTCTGCACGGTTGGCGGTGCCGCCCGACTCCCGGTGCAGGGAATCAAAGGCACCCAGCTGGGCGAGCCTTTTGATGCTTGGCTTGCTCAGCCTGGACCGTGCCCGGAGGTCAGCCAGGGAGTCGTAAGGCTGGCCGGCGACAATCCGTTTGAGCTCGGTCCCGGACAGGCCGTAGATGCCGTTAAGGCTCAGCCTGATCCCCAGCTTGCCGGCATCCGGCCCGTCCGCGACCCGTTCCACCCGGTACTCGGCCTGGCTGCGGTTGATGTCCAGCGGCAGGATGGGGATGCCCAGCCTGCGGGCTTCGGCCACCAGCAGCCGCTTGGGGTACATACCGGGGTCGTGTTCCCACAGCCCGGCGAGGAAAGCCTCAGGGTGGTGCGTCTTGAGCCAGGCGGACTGGTAGGTGGGAACGGCAAATGCCGCACCGTGCGCCTTGCAGAAGCCGAAGCTGCCAAAGGCTTTCAGGGTCCCCCAGACCTTGTCCACCACTTCCGGGGTGTACCCCTTGATCCGGGCCTCCTTGCGGAAGAGCTCTTCCACTTTCAGCTCGTGGACCTCATTGCCGAGCGCCCGGCGGAACTCGTCTGCGCGCGCCAAGCCGCAGCCGGTCATCACGTTGAAGGTTTTCAGGATCTGTTCATGGAAGACAGTGACCCCATGCGTTTCCTGCAGCACGGGTTTCAGGTCAGGGTGCGGGTAGACCTCCGGCGCGAAGCCGTGCCTGTGCTCCAGGAAAGGCCGCACCATGTCCGATTTCATCGGGCCCGGCCGGAACAGCGAAATGTCGATGATGAGGTCATTGAACTCACGCGGCGCCAGCTTGCCGATCAGCTCACGCTGTCCGGGTGATTCGATCTGGAAACAGCCCAGGGTGTGGGTGCTGCGGATCAGTTCGTAGGTTGGTTCATCATCCAGCGGCACGGCGTTGAGGTCGATGTGGCCGTTCTCGGCGATGTAGTCCGGCCCGGTCCCGTCAGGACCTGCAGGGTGGGCCCCTGCCGCCACCACTTCCGCTTTGGAAGGATGGATCCGGATGACTTCCCGGACGGCAAACGCCATGGCGCTCTGCATCCTGACCCCCAGGACATCAAGCTTGAGCATGCCCATGGGATCCATGTCGTGTTTATCGAACTGGCTCATGGGCAGCCCCAGTCCGCTGGGCTGCACAGGGGTCCGGTCAAGCAGCGTGGCATCGCCCAGGATCACCCCGCAGGGATGCATGGAAATATGGCGGGGCAGCCGGTCCAGCCGTTCGGTGAGGTCCACCAGCAGGTCAAGCTGCTGGTTTTCGGCGAAGTCCCGTTGTTCCACCCGCCCGGCGAACTCCCGCAGCTCAGGTTTCTCAACCAGTGCCTCACGGAATTTCCGGGCCGAAAAGCGCCACAACTGCTTGGCGATCTCACCGACGTCGTCCTCGTCCATACCCAGAGCCATCCCGGCGTCGCGGACGGCACCGCGGGCGCGGTACCCGTTCTGCATGCTCATCAGCGTGACACGCTCGGAACCGAAGCGGTCAAAGATCCGCCGGTACACGTTGTGCCGTTCGGCGCTTTCGACGTCGATGTCGATGTCCGGCAACGTGGCCCGGTCCCGGGACAGAAAGCGCTCGAAGATCAGGTCGTGTTGCAGGGGGTCCACCTGGCTGACATCAATCAGGTAGTTGACCAGGCTGGAAGCCCCGGAACCGCGAGTGGCTGCCCTGACCCCCATGTCTGTGATCATCCGGGAGACCTCCGCGACCGTGAGGAAATAGGAGGAAAACCCGAGGTTCCTGATGATCCCCAGCTCGTGCTCCAGCCGCGAGCGCATGTCCTGGTGGGCTGATCCTGATATTCCGGGGAACCGTCTGCTGATCCCGGCTTCACAGCGCTGCACCAGTTCAACGTGCGGGTCTTGGCTGATGCCAATGACCGATGCCTCGGGGACTACAGGCTGCTTCCATCCCATGTCAGTCACCGGGTCAATCCGGCAGAAGTCGGCGAGCGCCTCGGTCTGTGCCATCAGCTGTTTGAGGTCCGCTGTGCCATACCCTGCGGCGCGGATGATTTCCTTGCCCAACTGGAGCATCTGCGCTGATGATTTGAGCCAGGCTTGCCCATTGGGCTGGAGCAGAGGTTCAGCCGCGAGTTCGGGGAGGGACTTCAGCGTCCGGGCGGAGTCGAGCACGTCCGCCGTGGCGGCACCGTCCTCTGCGCAGTAGCGGACCGCGTTGGTGAGCACGGCCGGCACGTGGTGTTCTTCCGCGAGTTTGAGCATACGTACTGCATGGGCGGTGCTCAGGGGCGCTCCGGGGGCAGTGAGCTGGGAAACGACTTCCGCCACCAAGGTCCCTGGGGGCATGGCGTCCAGCCAGCGTTTGAAAAGGGTGCGCGGACGGAGGTAGCGCCGGCCGCCCATGGCCCGTCCGACGTCGGAATCCGGGCCGATCAGGACTGTCAGGACCGGCTTCAGGGTTTTTGGGTCAAGCGTGCGGGAGGCGAGTTCGGCGCGGGTGACCGCCACCGGCACCGCTCCTCCGGCTTTGCCGGAGGTGCGGGCATGGGCATCGGACACCAGCCGGCACAGGGCGCGGTAGCCTGCCCCATTGTTGTGGCCACGGGCGAGCACCACCACCCTGCCGGCGAGCTGGGTGCGGTGGTCGCCGTCGTCGTCGAAGACCGCAAGGTCCACACCCACGACGGGGTCGATGCCGGCTTCCATGCAGGCTTTGAGGTGTTTGATGGTGCCGTAGAGGCCGTCCCGGTCCGTACAGGCGAGCGCTGTTGCGCCGTCCGCGGCGGCAACCTGGGCCAGTTCATCGGGCCAGGCAACTCCATAGTGTGCGCTGAAGGCCGTGGAAACGTGAAGGTGGGAGAAGCTCATGCTGTTTGGGGCCGGAGTGCGTCGTGGATCCGCAGGAGCCTCCAGCGGCCGCTGCCGATATGCCTGCTCAGGTCCAGGGTGAGTGGCTCTCCTGCATCCCGAGAGCCGGCACTCCGCTGGTCCGCCTGTACTTGAACGCGCCAGATTTCGTGGTCCACCAGCCCCGGCCCGGTGCCCAGGGGCGCACGGCGTTCCTCCGCCCACCACTGCCGGCGTTCGTACCACCGGACAGGCTCGGCGCACACGGTGTAGTGCCGCCCGGCCCATTGGAGTTTCAGCGGCTGGCCGGTAGCGGTGCAGACGACGTCCACGGACTCGCTGAACATACCCATGGGCGCCTCCCGGAACTGAACGGAGCTGATGCAAAATGCTGATGCAAAAGCAAGGTATTCGAATACATGTTCGAATAAATTCAGTCTACGACGGGGCCCCGACAAAACCTAGACAGGGGTGGACGGGCGGGCAGCAGGAGGGCAGGATTGTGGCATGAGCAACCATGACGCACTCCTCAAGCACGTAAGCATCAAGGCCCAGGACGAAAAGCTCGTGGCAACCTTCGCTATAGAGGGCAACATACCGGGGGCAGGTGCGTACGTAGTGGGACTGGTGGCGGCGAGCCCTGATTACTCATCACAAAGACGGTTGGGCATTGAGTTCATGAACGGGGAGGCCATTGCCTTCTACTCGTTCAGCCATGACCAGAGCGCCGAGGAAAACTATGATCTTGCCGGCGTGACGCACTCGGGCAACACCATCACGGGCAACTTCCCCGTCGCGGCCGTCCACGGCCTGGGCAAGGGCCACATTATGTCGGCCTTTAGCGAGGCTGACGGCCGGGAGTTCCAGTCGGGCGTCGCCGTCGAGGAAGCGCTCTAGCAAACACCGAGGCAGCTGCTGCCGGAACCATGTCCGGACAGCACCCGGGGCGGCGTCAGCTGCTTTCCTTGTGGACCTTCATTTCGAGTTCGATGAACCCCGAGATCATGGCCCGGTAGGTTGATTCCACGATGTCCGGATCAATGTCCTTCTTTTCCGCGGCGGACCGGACATGCTCAATCACCCGTTCCACCCGGCCGGGGGCTCGGACTTCAGCGTCGTCCCCCTTCAGGGTTCCGGCGATCCGGATCAAGCGTTCACGCCGCGCAATGAGGGTGACAATCTGCTCGTCAACTTCGTCGACCGCAATCCGAACGGCAGCGAGCTGTTCCTTGTCGGCCAAAGCGTCCCTGTCGTTTCCTTGAATTGTTGCCATCTTCTGACAGTATCGAAGCATGCAGCCCCGAGTCGACTTCATCTCACTAGGCGTTCGCAGTGTTGACGCCTCCCGCCGGTTCTATGTGGAAGGCCTCGACTGGCCTGTCCACCGGGAGTTTCCCGGTGATGTGGTGTTCATCCAGGTCAACCACGGCCTCATCCTTTCCTTGTGGGATGCCGCGCAGATGCACGCCGAGGCGGGGGTAGGTGCTCCCGGCCCGGTCCCCTGCATCACGCTCAGCCACAACCTGCCCAGCACCGAAGCGGTGGATCGGGTCATGGCGGAGGCGGCATCGGCCGGGGCCACCATCATCGCCGTGCCCGTCACACAGCCCTGGGGCGGGTATAGCGGCTATTTCGCCGATCCGGACGGCTTCCGCTGGGAGATTGCCTATAACCCCACTTGGAGAGTGGACGACGATGGCAAAGTCACCGTCTAGGGGCATGTCGCCCGGAGCGCCGGCTCAGAACAGCGCTTCCACCGGCCAGATGAGTTCCGGGGAGTTGTTGCGTACGTTGCCCACCTCGGTGCCGACGGAATCCACGTGCCACCCGGAAGCGGCGTCCTTCACGCCTGACCTTACGAGGTCCACCAGTCCCGCGGCGTCATCGGCGTGGGGGTCAAGCCACGCTGCCATCGTGGTCCGGTCCATGGGCAGTGGCACGCGGTCGTGCAGGGCAGTGAGCTTGCCGAAAATTGTGGACTCAGCACCAGGTGGCGGGGTGTCTGCCGTCAGGATGGACGTGGAGAGCATCCACCGACCGGGATCGCCCTCGGCCTTGGATGGATCCTTCCACCACTCATACAGGCCGGCGAACACCAGCCCGCTGCCTTTGCCCGGATGGACATAGTAGGGCTGCTTGGCTTTGCCGGTGCCCTGCTTCCATTCGTAGTACCCGTCGGCCGGGACAGCGCAGCGACGTGACTTCACGGCCTTGCGGAAGGCCGGCTTCTCCAGCACAGTCTCGCTCCGCGCGTTGATCATCTTGGGGCCGATACCCGGATCCTTCGCCCAGGACGGCACCAGGCCCCAGCGGGCCACATGCAGCTGCCGCACAGGGCCGTCGTCGATCAACCGTTCAAGGACGATCGGCACATCGTCGGTTGGCGCCACGTTCCATGACGGGGGAAGGTGCACTTCGTCCTCCAGCTGGGCATCAAAGTCGGCCAGCAAATCGCCCACGGCCCGTGCCATCACATAGCGTCCACACATGGCTCCAGCATGCCATCAGCGTTATGTACTGTCATCCGGCACCGCATCCGCCGGGCCAGCTCAGGGAATAGCCCGCCCCGGGTTACCGTTGACGGGGACGAACCCCCTCAACGATTATCAGGAGAACTCCGTGGACTTTACCCCCGAGAACGGCACCATCACCATGTTTTCCACCACCTGGTGCGGCTACTGCAACCGGCTCAAGAAGCAGCTGGACGCGCAGGGCATCGGCTACACGGAAATCAACATCGAAGAGGTGGAGGGCACAGCCGACCTCGTGGAACAGCTCAACGGCGGCAACCGCACCGTCCCCACCGTGCTTTTTCCGGACGGCACCGCCGCCACCAACCCCTCCGCTGCCGAGGTAAAGAGCCGCCTCGCAGCCTGACCACCGCAGCTCGTGTGGTAGACAGAACGGGACCAACATCCGTGTTGGTCCCGTTCTGTCTATCTGCAATGAGGGAGCCTTTCGTGGTCCATAAAGTCAAAGGTGTCGTAGCCCGTTCCAAGGGGGCCCCGGTCACTCTGGAGACCATCCTGGTCCCGGATCCGGGTCCGGGCGAGGCCCTGGTGGACATCCTCACCAGCGGCGTCTGCCACACCGACCTGCACTACAAACTGGGCGGCATCAGCGATGACTTCCCGTTCCTCCTGGGCCACGAAGCCACCGGAGTGGTCAGCGCCGTAGGCCCCGACGTCACGGACGTCGCCCCGGGCGACCGCGTGGTGCTCAACTGGCGGGCCGTCTGCGGCAACTGCCGCGCCTGCAACCGCGGCCAGGCACAGTACTGCTTCAACACCCACAACGCCACCCAGAAGATGACGCTCGAGGACGGCACCGAGCTGTCCGCCGCCCTGGGCATCGGCGCCTTCGTCGAAAAGACACTCGTAGCCGCCGGCCAGTGCACCAAAGTGGATCCCGACGCCGATGCTGCCGCCATCGGCCTGCTCGGCTGCGGCGTCATGGCCGGACTGGGCGCCGCCATCAACACCGGCGGCGTCAAGCGCGGTGACACCGTCGCCGTCATCGGCTGCGGCGGTGTAGGCGTGGCTGCCATCGCCGGCGCCGCGCTCGCCGGCGCAACCACCATCATCGCCGTCGACATCGACGCGAAAAAGCTGGACCGTGCCAAGGAACTCGGCGCCACCCACACTGTGGACTCCTCGGATTCCGACCCTGTGGAGAAAATCCGGGAACTCACCGGCGGCTTCGGCGCAGACGTGGTGATTGACGCCGTCGGCCGTCCCGAAACCTACAAGCAGGCGTTCTACGCCCGCGACCTCGCCGGCACTGTTGTCCTGGTGGGCGTGCCTACGCCGGAGATGACCCTCGAGCTGCCCCTCCTGGACATCTTCGGCCGCGGCGGATCGCTGAAGTCCTCCTGGTACGGTGACTGCCTGCCGTCCCGGGACTTCCCCATGCTGATCAGCCTCTACAAGCAGGGCAAGCTGGACCTGGATGCCTTCGTGACCGAGCGGATCACCATTGACCAGGTGGAGGAAGCGTTCGAGAAGATGCACTCCGGTTCGGTGCTGCGGTCGGTGGTGGAACTGTGAGCCTCCGGATCGAGCGTCTCGTCACGTCCGGGACATTCTCGCTCGACGGCGGCACCTGGGATGTGGACAACAACGTCTGGATCGTGGGCAACGGTGAGGAATGCGTGGTGATTGATCCCGCGCACGACGCCAAGGCCGTTGCCGCCGCCGTCGGTGGCCGGAAACTCAAGGCGATCCTGCTGACCCACGGCCACGACGACCACATCCGGTCGGTAGGTGACTTCTGGGACCTCGTCCAGGCCCCGATCCACCTCCACCAGGACGACTGGATGCTGTGGCGCAGCGTCTACCCGGACGTTGAGCCCGACGTCGCCATCAAGCACGGCGACGTCATTGAGGTGGCGGGGGCCAGCCTGACGGCCTTGCACACCCCCGGGCACTCGCCGGGCTCGGTGTCCTTCCACCTGGCTGACGGGCCCGACGGCGAGGGCTCGCTCTTCAGCGGCGACACCCTGTTTCAGGGCGGCCCCGGCGCCACGGGCCGGTCCTATAGCGACTTCCCCACCATCATCGAATCGATCCGGACGTGGCTGCTGCCGCTTCCGGCCGAAACGGTGGTGCGGACCGGCCACGGCGACAGCACCACCATCGGAGCCGAAGCCCCGCACCTGGACGGGTGGATCGCCCGGGGCCACTAAGGGCCCCGGGCGATCCACCCGTCCAGCCCAGCCCCGCCCTGCCAGCGCGGGTTACGCCTGCCGAGTATCCAAACCTGCATAGCTGCTGAAGTCGGCGTGCCGGAGGGCGGCGTGGCCCGCGTACGCGGCAATAATGGCGTCCTGGACATCCTGGACGGTGAGGCCAGGCACGAGATCGTTGGCCGCGCCGGCGGTGGCCGGGTCCCAATCCAGGCCCAAGGCTGCATAGCTGTCCGTCAGGACGCTGCGGATGGGGGCGGAATTTTCCACCACGATCACGGAACTGAACAGCCACCCGCCGCTCACCACGCGCTGCGCTGTGCCGACGAGTTTGATCCGTCGCGCCGGGTCGGCAGGGTCGGTACCGTGAACGCTGAACTCCCCCGGGCAGTACTCCCCCGGAATTTCGCCAACTGCTGCCTGCACACCGACGTTCCGCAAGGACTGCGCCAGCAGCTCACCAAAGAAACTGAACCGGCCCTTGGAACCGGCAATGGCATCCGCGTGGGGCATCACATGGTCCACCACCAGCGTGCCCTCGTGGTAGGCGGCGGCACGGCCGCCGGCCTTCCGCACCAGGGGTTCAAATCCGTGCTCGCGGCAGACCTGGGCGGCCGCGTCGAAGCCGGGCAAGCGGGTATCCCGCTGGCCGAAGGCAACAGTGGGTGCGGGCCGGTACAGCCGGAGCGTGGGGCCGATCCTTCCGGTCTTCGCCTGGGTCAGCAGTTCGAGGCCGAATTCCAGGTCACGTGCGGCGCCGAGGGAACGATCCTGCCGCACCACGGTGAGCGTCCGGAGTCCCGCTTCGGCGTCCTGCATGTTGCTAAGCTCCCTTATGGTCATATTGCAATTCCTTGTCGTCGCGGCTGCGTTCGCGGTCATCGACGCCGTCTGGCTCAAGCTCATGAACCCGTTCTACCGCAGCCACATCGGTGACCTGCTCGCAGACAAGCCACACTTAGGTTACGCCGTGGCTTTCTATGTCATGTACATAGCGGGGATTGTCTTCTTTGCGCTGCGGCCGGCGCTCGACGGCGGCAGCTGGCTGACCGCCGTCGGCTATGGGGCCGCCTTGGGCGCCTTTGCCTACGCGACGTACGACCTCACGAATGCCGCCACGCTCAAGACGTGGCCGCTGCAGCTTATTGTCGTGGACATCCTGTGGGGTGCCGCCCTGACGGGGCTGTCCACCCTCGCCGGGTGGCTGGTGTTCCGTTCCACCTGACAGAAGCGACCTGACACGAACGGACTATTACGTACCGTCCCCCGCGGGTGGCTAAACTCAGGAACTGGCTGCACCCCAACACTCCCTCAGGAGAGGCAATCCACTGATACGAGTCATTAGCTACAACCTCCGCAAGCACAAGGCCAGCGGGGAACTGGTCGCCCTGGCCCAAGACTTCGGCGTCGATGCCCTGTGTCTGCAGGAATGTGACACCACTGACCTGCCGGACACGCTGGGTCAGCTGCAACTGGCCGATTCGACTAAAGGGAACCGGCTGGGGCTGGCCATCTACTACCGGCCTGACCGATTCACTTCGCACGGCACCAAAACCTTTGCGCTCAAGAAGTCTTTGCACGACATGGTCCTGGCACCCGCGCATGAGCGCCTCATTGGCACGCGCGTGCGGGACAACGAGACCGATCACGAACTCGTCATTGCCTCATTCCATGCCGCTCCGCTGACCGCCACCAACTCGCTGCGACGCAACCAGATCCACGCTGCGCACAAGGAACTGCTGGGCATGGGGACGGGCCTGATGACCCTGATGGTGGGTGACTTCAACTACCCGTTCTTCACGAAGAACCTCAACGAACACATGAAGAATTCCGGTTACGAACTCTCTCTCAGCGACCGCAGGACGTACACCCGATACAAGGTTTTCAAGGGCCACTTCGACTTCGCCACGTCCTTGGGACTGAACATCGAGAACGTGGAAACGCTGCCCCGCGGCGCCTCCGACCACCTGCCCATCCTGGTGACCGCCGAATACGGCCAGGACTCGACGCCGGGCCAGGGACCGCCTCACCCCTGATTGCACGTGACTTGGAGGCCTGAGTGCGGCACGACTGGATCCACAAGGCGATACCGGGCGTTCGCGTTGCGCGAGGCTACAAAGTCTTCTGGCTAAGGTCGGATCTGGCGGCCGGGGCGGCGCTGAGTGCGGCCCTGATTCCGGCGGGAATGGCCTATACAGAGGCGGCTGGCCTCCCCGCGGCAGGACAGGACCCTGCCCACGCGGTGGCTTTGGCCGGCTGGCTGTCCATCCTGATCGGCGTTTTTCCTGATTGCCGCTGCATCCGTCGCTGCGGTCGCCGCCCTCAATCCGACCGCTGAACTGCCGGTGGTGGGCGCTTTGCCGCCGGGATTATGGTGGCCACACCGCGGGTAACCA
Organism: Arthrobacter sp. AQ5-06; assembly: GCF_003287955.1. Lineage (GTDB taxonomy): Bacteria > Actinomycetota > Actinomycetes > Actinomycetales > Micrococcaceae > Arthrobacter. The sequence continues at coordinate 198,251 of NZ_QMKP01000006.1, forward strand.
CCTTCCTGCACACCGCCACGCTCGCCGCCGTGGTGATCGTGGCAGCGTCGTCGTTCATAGGTGTCCTGCAGGGAATTGCCCTGGCTATTGGCTTGTCCCTTTTGGCCTTTATCCAGCGTGCTGGCCAGCGTGCCTGGGATCCGTACCGCACCGAACTCGCGATGCTTCCGCGGCGACGCGGGGCCCCGACGGTCCCCCACGAAGCATCGGGTCATTTGGGCGCTGGGTCCAATGCACCCTTTCTCGCCAGGAATGAAACGCTGGAAACCCCATATTTAGCCGTCGCTGCCTGTGCCCTGTCGGAGATAAATTCGTAGCTGTTTGCCCTGCTGGTCTCGATGGTGAAGCCGGCGCCAGCGATAGTCTCCTGGTAGCTGTCCGTTTGGGCAGCACCTCCAATGCAGGCGGCCCAGAGATCGGTGTTGCAGACAATTTTCGCGGTGAGCGGTACGGCAGTGACAATGTCGGCAATTGCCAGACGCCCGCCAGGCCGCAGCACACGGGCCGCTTCCCGAAATACCGACGGCTTGTCCGGGGACAGGTTTATGACGCCGTTGGAGATGACGCAGTCAAAACTGCCGTCCGCAAACGGGAGGCCTTCGATGCGGCCCTTGGTAAAGGTGACATGCGGGTAGCCGCCGGGGTTCCGCAGTCGTTCAGCCTTGTCCAGCTGCTCTTCAGTCATATCAAGGCCAACGACGCGCCCCGTGGTGCCAACCATGGCGGCGGCGGAAAAGACGTCGGTCCCGGAGCCGGAACCGAGGTCGAGGACCTTCTCGCCGGGGATTAGATCCGCCAGGTCGAAGAAGTATCCAACGCCGGCAAACGATTCGAGGGCGCCAGCAGGAATGGTGTCCAGGAGCTGGGGCGGGTAGCCCAGCTGCTCGGCAAGCCCCCGTCCCATTTTGAAGTGGTAGCTGCCGGTGGGGTTCAGGGCCACCGCGCGGTAGACCTGCTTGACCTTTTCCTCGAGTTCGCGGCGGTCTACTTCAACCGTTTCCGTATCCATGGCCCGGCCTTCCGTCAGGCGATTTCGAGCGTGGTGTGCACCGGGACCGGATTGGCCAGGCAGTCGCGGACGGGCGAAGTGTCCTGGACGTAACGGCACAACGCCTGCAGCTGCTCCGGGGTCGCATTCGGGCTGGAGACCCGGGCTGTTGCGCGTATCGCGGTGAATCCCGGCCGGGGACCGTCCAGGCCCAAGAACGGACGGGCGTCCAGGTCGCCCTCCACCTGGAATTCCAGCGAGCGGATTTCAATGCCCTGGGCAGCCGCGTTTGCCGCGTAGCCCACGGAGTAGCAGAAGCCCAGCGCCTGCAGCAGGAGTTCGACGGCGTTGGGCCCGGCGTTGTTGCCGAGCAGCACGGGCGGCTCATCGCCTTCGAGGACGAAGCTGCCGGTCCGGCCGGTGTCGGGCTCGCCTGCATGTGTAAACCCGAGAATGTTGCCGGTGTTGTGCGTCCCATCAAGCCAGGTTGTGGTTGCCTTGAAGGTGAAACTCGCCATAGCAGGATCCGATTGAATTGCCCCTATCGTCCCCACCAGCCGGTCTACGTCAATTCCATTTCGGATGGCGGCTACATCTCCCATCCCAATTCGCCTCTTTCCGATTTTTGCGCGGATCCGGAGCGGGTCCTCACAGGTATAATCAAGCAATCACTTGACTACTTGAATTGCACACCTGGACGGGATAAATTGTCAAGTACTTACTTGAATAGGTGCGATGAGGGGAGACTCCGGTGAGCAGCAGGAAAGCCAAGGACGCACTCTTTGACGCATTTTCCTCGGTGGCCAAGGTGCTTGGCAGCGGCCGGCGCGCCGAACTGGTGGACGTCCTTGCCCAGGGCGAACGCCCGGTGGACGAACTCGCTCAAGAGATCGGGCAGAGTGTAGCCAACACCTCACAGCACCTCCAGCACCTTCAGCGGTCAGGGCTGGTCCGCAGCAGGCGCCAGGGAACCCGGATCTACTACCGGCTTAGCGGATCATCGGTGGCCGAACTTTGGGCAGCCATCCGCAATGTGGCTGCGGAGCATGTGGCGGAACTCGATAAACTTGCCACGGCCTATCTTGGCGACCGTTCCGCCCTGGACACCCTGACGCAGGCTGAACTCCGCGAGCGGATGTCCGCCGGCGATGTTGTGGTCCTCGATGTGCGGCCGGAACCGGAGTTCCAGTCCGGGCATATCGCAGGAGCGGTGTCCGTTCCGCTCAAGGACCTGGGGGCGAGACTGAGAAATCTCCCCGATGACCGCCAGGTTGTTGCCTATTGCCGGGGCCCTTACTGTGTGTTCGCAAACGAAGCCGTACAAATGCTCCGCCTGGAAGGGATCCCGGCCACACGCCTGGAAGGCGGCTACCCGGAGTGGGCTGCTGCAGGGCTCCCGGTGGAGGCGGCCCCGCGGCAGGAATAGCATCCGGCTGTGCGGGCGGAGAGGGTCGCTGTTCTGAGGTTAGCTCCTGCGCAGCGTCAGGATCTGCTCAGCACGGCCGAAGGGGCCCTGGAGATCGTGCAGGACGGTGGACGTGAGGCCAATCCCGTCGGTTCCGAACGAGACGGCGTTGTCCAGGCCCAGCCATTCGCCCTCGGGCCTGCGGTACATGTGGATCTGCAGGTCCAGGTTGGGGAAGGCATAGCTGTCTTTGCCCGGGGGGACCCTGGCCGCGATCCCGTTGGCTGTGTCAACGAGCCCCATCAGCCGGGCCAGGTCGCCGCTGTCGGCTTTATCCGTCAGGGGGTGCTGGGTGCGGAGCCAGACGATGCCCGCGCCGGGCCGGTGGCCCTCGGCCACGCGCATCTCCAGGGACCGGATGTATCCGCCTGGCCAGATGGCAGGGCCGTCGAGCGGTTTGCATTCATCCGGCGCCGGTATGGCAGTGTCCTCGACGGCGGCAACGGCGCCCGTGTCGCTGGTGATCATCCGCCACGCGGTGGCGCGGATGGCAACCCGGCCGCTGGCGACCAGTTCTGCCTGCAGGAGCTCGATGGTCCGGCCCGGACGGAGGGTGGTGGTTTCGATGTGGAAGCCGCCACCGGGGATCAGGCCCAGGATCTCGTAGCTCAGCCGGGCCATGCGCATGTCGTCGCGGGGTTCGTGGCGCTCCAGGCTGTCCGCCATCAGGCCGGAGGCCGGCGCCATATGCTGTTCGTGCTCGTTCCACGCCCCCTGGGCGTGGATGGTGGAGCGGAATCGGCCGCCGCCCAGCGTCTGGTAGTAGAAATCGCCCTCGGCGAGCTCCGGCAGTTCCTTGGTCAATGTTGGCCCTTCCGACGATTCTGGGTGAATGCTCATTAACTCTAACCGTTGCGCCGGAAGCAAATCCACGCGGAGCTGCTGACCATGGGCGTCGAAACCCTACCGCGGGGAAAGGCCAGCCACCTGCCCATCATGGTCACCGCCGAGTATGGCAAGAACTACTGACCGCGCTTACCCGGAGGGCTCTACTGGCTCCGCTCGGCAGAAAGCTCAAGCATGCGCGTCCGCAGGTCCGGCCACGATGCTGCGAAACCGGGATGGAGCTCCTTCAGGTCCACCGCATCCAACGGAACCCACTGGAGTTCGAGACTTTCCGGATCGCTGATCACGGGCTCAAAAGGCGCGGTCACCAGCACAATAACGGTGGTGTAGGACCAGTAGCCAATGTCCAGCACAGACGTGAAGAGGACGCTCACGTCCGCGGCCGGCACCGCAGCTTCCTCGTGCGCCTCGCGGAGTGCCCCGGTGACGGCGTCCTCGCCCTCGTGCAATGCTCCGCCGGGCAGTCCCCAGGTACCACCGTTGTGGCTCCACAGGGCGCGGTGCTGCAGGAGAACACCCTTGCCGGGATCATAGGCCAGGACGCCGGCGGCACCGAACCTGCCCCAGAACTTGCCGCGGCCGCCCTCCACCCAGACGTCACCGGGGTCCCGCGGACCGGACCGGACCGGCGGAGACATGAGGTTCGCATCAGGGGACGTGGCAGCCAAGGAGTGATCCATTCCCTCAGTCTGACAGGTGCCCGATGGCCCTGACGCGCACCCCGCGGCGCGTCAGCCCGCTTGTCCCCCGTGACTGCGTTCGACGGCGAAATCACCGCCGGGGTACATGACGGTTTCGTGTCCGTCGTCGAACCGGACCAAGTAGGGCGGATGACCTTCCTGACCGCGGACTTCAACGATCACCCCGTGCCGGTCCGTAGATCCGACGGTCCTCCCCCGGACGATGATCCTGTCGCCCTGCATTGCCTCCATGGCAATCACCTCCAAAGCCCAGAGTACGACTGACGGGCACAAGGGAACAGGGGTCAGCCGCGTCCCCGGCCGCGGTTCCCGGAAATGCGCTGCAGGTCAGTTCCCTGAGACGCGATGAGCCGGGCAGCATGGCGGAGCGCGTCGTCGGGGTCCTGGTGCCAGCGGGAGATGACGACGTCGGCGCGCGGGCGGTCGCTTTCGCCCAGACCCTGCAGCAACGGAACCACGACGTCGGCAATCAGGGGGTCCACCAGCTCGTCCGTGTCCGCGGACCGGATGAAGCCCTCCAGCCGCGTCAGGTCGGAGTGGCGGAGGAGCGCCGCCCGTGACTGCAGGAGCACAATGGCGGCCAGCCGTCGCTCATAGATCGGCCGCCTGCCCGGACCGGGCCGGCCCCAGAGTAGCGTCGCCAAAGAGGTCACCTCATCATGGCCAAGGTCCTTGAACTTCCTGCCGGCATCGCGGACGGTGCCACGTACGGCTCCCACCGATGATCCATAGGACCCAAGTGCCCCGCCCACCCGGGACTCAACGTCTTTCGCCCGGTACCAGGTACCCTCGTTCTGCAGGGTGGCGTCGATGAAGCCGACAGCCTCCTGCACGCGCTCGTTCACTGCAGCCTCCCGTTCGCTGCGACTTGGGTCACGGCACTTGAGTTCACGGCGCCGCTACCGTCCGTGCCGGCCGGCCGCGGCGTGAAGTATGCAGAACGGCGTGGACGGGCGGGCTTCGAGCCGGCCGTCAGCGATGGGTTCCCCGCACACGGCGCACGCACCGTACGTGCCCGCCGCAATCCGCGCCAGGGCCGCGTCCACCTGCTCAAGGCCCGAGCTGCTCTGCTGCAGGAGCGCCGATGCCTGCGACAGCTCGAACGCAATAGTGGAGCCCTCGGGGTCGTGTTCATCATCCACGTTGGAATCCTGGCGTGCGGCATTGGCGGAGGAAATGTCCGCTCGGAGGGCGCGAAGAAGTGCGAGTTTCCGCGCCCGCTCCTCCTCCAACAGGATCCTGAACCGTTCAAAATCTGGCATGGGAAAAGCCTAATGGTTTGGGTATCGACAAGCGCGGCCGGTCGGAGGATGCTGACAATCGTAAGCGCCTCAGATGCCGTCTGCAGCCAGGGACAGACAGCTGATGGACACAAACTCCACAGAGAAAGTCTGCGTGTTATGCCTACAAACATCGTCACCCAGCTGGAAGCCAAATCCCACAACACACCGGATGAGAAGCGCCGCCCGGACAAGACTGAAGTGGACATCGTCAAGGTGGGTGACTACACGATCGGCCGGATGACGTTCAGTCCCGGCTGGCGCTGGTCGGACTGCATCAAGCCTGTGGTCCAGACCGAGTCGTGCCAGAACAACCACGTGGGATTCTGCGTTTCCGGCGCCCTCAGCGTCGAAACCACGGACGGCAACCGGATCAGCATCACCGCCGGCGACTCGTACACAATTCCGCCAGGGCATGACGCGTGGGTGGAGGGAGCTCAGCCCTTCGTCGGCATTGAGTTCCTCAGCGCCGCGGAATTCGCCAAAGCCCCGGAAACGTGACCCGACTGCCGTCCCGGAACAGGTCAATACCAGTTGTTGGCCACGGAATGGTTCCACGCGCCGCATGGTGACCCGTAGCGGTCCGCGATATAGGACAGTCCCCAATTGATCTGGGTCCGGTAACTGGTGAGCCAGTCGCTGCCGGCCGTCGCGTACTTACTGGCCGGCAGCGCCTGGGCGATGCCGTATGCGCCCGAGTAGGGGTTGGTGGCGGTGGTCAGCCAGTTGGACTCCTTGGTCCACAGTGACGCCAGGCACTGGAACTGGTCCTGGCCCCAGCCGTAGGCAGCCAGCTGCCCGGCCGCGTAGTTTTTTGCGCCGGCGGGGTCGTTCACGGCGCCGCCGGGCACGGACGGCACGACGACGACGGGCGGCGGGGCCGGCGTCGGGCTCGGGACAGGAGCGGGGGCTGGCACTCCCGGTACAGCAGGTGGGGCCGGAGCCGGTTTCTGGGCGGCGGCGAGGGCGGCTGCCTTGGCTGCCGCTTCCGCCTGTTGGCGGGCCTGTTCCTGGGCAGCGGCGCGTTTGGCGGCCTGCGCTGTCTCGTACGCGGCCAAGGCCGCCTGGCCCTGCCGGAACTCCCCCTCCACCGCAGCGGTGGTGCCCTTGAGGGAGGCCAACTGCGCGGTCAGTTCCTGGCCGTGCTCCTGCTGCTCCGCAATCTGCCGGGACATGGCCTGCTGGGCGGACTGGGCGGCGTCGAGCTTGGCTTTGGCCTCGACGGCGAGGCGCTCCCTTTCCGCTTTGGCTGCCTGTTCCTGGTCGGCGAGGGCGCGGGAAGTGCGTTCGGCTGCTGCGGATTTGTTCACCAGGGAAGCGGTCTTGTCGCTGACGATCTGGACGATATTCAGGCCTTGAATGCTGTTGGTCTGTACTGCGTCGAGGGCAACGAAGAAACCCATGTTGGTGCCACCGGTCTTGTACGACTGGGCCGCCAGGGCACCGATTTCCTTTTTGTACTGTCCCAGTTCGGCCGCGGCACGTGCGGTCTGGGCGGTCAGGGCGTCCACGGTGGAGGTGGCGACCTGAAGCGCCGCATCGCTTACCGCGTACTCCGCTGCGGACGTTACGGCCGCATTGCCCAGCGCCTCCGCTTCGGTCTGGAGCCCGCCCAGCAGCCCGTTGATCCTGGTGACCTCTACCGCTTTTCCGGCCTCGCTTTGCTTGGCGTTCTGCACGTCCTGCCACGAGGGATAGCCGCCCGGCGGCGCGTCGTCGGCAGCATGTGAGGGAAGCAGCGCAGCCGACCCCACGAGGACGACCGCCAGCATGCCCGCGAAGGCCGGCAGCCGCATTTTTTGAACAATCCAGGACATAGTTGGTGAGCTTACCGGGCATACACGGATTACGGGGCCTGACCGGCAACATCGTTGTCGTCTCAGTACAGCTCCTGTGACGCGTTGGGGGTGGCCACCCAGACTGTCCGGGTGGCGCGGGGTTCCAGCTCGATGCCGTCGGATATCCGCCCCCGTAGGTCTTTCACGGCGTCGCGGTCGTCCGCGCTCAGGGCCGCAGGTGCGAAAACCGCGCGAACCACTGCTGGGCGTACTCCCGTGCGGCCGGGGTCACGGGTGCGATGGCCGTCACTTCGGACTGGGTGACGCCGAACCCGGCGGCCTCGATGACCGGCGTCCAGTTCGGGTGGTGGTTCCACCCCTCGGCTGCTGCAGCGGCGTGGCAGCGCTGCTCCAGCAGCGCTCCGCTCGGATGGCTGAGGAAGCGGGGCAGAGCGACGAGCTCGACGACGACCAAGACCCCACCCGGCGCCAGCGCCCGCCGGACCCCCGACAAGAGCCGGACCCCCGACAAGAGCCGGGCGGGGTGAGCGACGTGGTGTAGCGAGGACGAAGCCCACACCAGGTCAACCGGCGTCTCGGCCGCTGCATCCTCCGTGATCAAGGAGCCGGCAAGCTCAGGGAAGCCGTCGTCGAGGTCGGCCTCGATCACGGCGAAGCCCTGCTTGCGAAGCAGCTCGAGCATCTGCGGGTCGTTGTCGATGCACGTGACCGCGGCGTCGGGGTACCGCTCGCAAGTCCAGGACGGCTGCGAGGGGGTCGCCGAACACTTCGGCGTCGAGGTCGAGGAAGCAGTGCTGGTCATGACTGCCAGGTCGCTGGTGGTGCTGGTGGTTCATGCTGATTCCCTTTGTGCTGTAGTCGTAGTGCCCATGTCGGCGGTTTTCTGCAAATCATCAAGGCCATGGCGTCGGTGACCCAGAACGATCTTGGAAACGGCTGCCTCCGAGGCGGCCGCGAAGGGGCCGAAGTGCCCTTCGACGGCCCGTCGGCTTTCCTCTTCGATGAGGTCGGCGTTGATCCTTGCGCCGGTCATGACACCTTCGGCCGCCGCGGTGATCACCTGAGCCATGATGTTGGAGACGTTGCCCGCCGCATACACGCCGCGGACGGCCGTCGCACCCATAGCGTCGGTCTCGATAAACCGTCCGGCCCCCGACGGGTGCACCTGGGAACTTACCCCGAGTGATTCCAGAAGCGCGGATCTGGCCTCCATCCGTGTTCCGACTGCCAGGGCCTGTAGGTCGAACGAGGGACCTTGGCGGAGCGTGAGCCCCGTAAGGACGCCATCGACAGCGTCCACAGAGGCCACCGCGCCGTCTACGACCGTTACGGACCGGGCGGCGAGCTTGTCCCACTCCTCGATGGTGGGTTCCACGGTGTCGTTGAGAAAAAGGGTGATGTCCCGGGACCACTGCCTAAACAACAGTGCCTGGTGGACGGATAGCGGGCCCGTGCCCAGCACGCCAATCCGTTGCCCACGGATTTCCCAGCCATGGCAGTAGGGGCAGTGCACCACGCCCTTTCCCCATTGCTCCCGCAGCCCGTCGATGGGAGGTAGCTCGTCTGTCAGGCCGGTGGTGACGAGGAGGCGTCTGGCGGAGAACCGGCGGGTATCTCCGAGAACAACTTCGAATCCGTAGGGGGTTCGCCGGGCAGAGACCGCTTCGCCGTCAAGGACCGTTCCTCCGTAGGAGAGCACTTCGCTGCGTCCGATGGTCAGGAGCTCCCGGGGGTTCATTCCGTCCCTGGAAAGATAACCGTGGACACCCGCCGCGGGTGCGTTGCGGGGAGTTCCGGAATCGATGACCAGCACCGAGCGCAGCGCCCGGGCCAGTGTTGTGGCCGCGCTGAGTCCCGCGGCGCCGCCGCCAATGATCACAACGTCATACCGTGTGGAGTCCATGTTTATTGTCCTTCGTTGCGTCCTGAAAGTTCACCGCCAACGTCCGGAGGCGGTTAAACCAGCATCCGCCGCATGAAAAAGTATTGGCAAACATTGTTGCTGTTATGGCAAACTAACGGCATGGCAAATGAACTTGATGACGTTCTCGGCGCGGTGGGCCCCCGGCTTCGGGCGCTCCGTACGGAACGGAACCTCACCCTCGGAGAAGTGTCCTCTGCCTCCGGCGTGTCGGTGAGCACGCTGTCACGTCTGGAGTCCGGCCAGCGCAGGCCAAACCTCGAAATCCTGCTGCCCCTCGCAAAGTTGTACGGGGTTCCCCTCGATGATCTGGTGGGCGCCCCGCCCACCGGGGATCCCAGAATCCACCTGCGGCCCATCACCCATGCCGGGATGACGGCTGTTCCCCTGACACGCCGCTCGGGCGGATTGCAGGCGTTCAAGATGGTGCTCGACGGCGGTGCCCGCGGCGCCGAGCCCGATCCCCGCGTTCACGAGGGCTACGAATGGCTTTACATCCTCAACGGACGGCTGCGTTTGGTGCTGGGTGACAAGGATTTCGAACTCCGCCCTGGCGAGGCCGCGGAATTCGACACTCACACCCCGCACTGGTTCGCCAGCACCGATGGCAAACCCGTCGAGTTCATCAGCCTGTTTGGACAGCAGGGAGAGCGGATGCACGTACGGGCGCGGCCCAAGACCTCATAGCCGAAGTCCACTCCATCCCTGGTGTTCGCTCAGGTCCCGCAGAAGGTCCGGTAGTTCCCGAAGTCTTCAGGGGCGGGGCCGGCGTAGCGTTCCAGCCCGTGGCGCTGCGTGTACGGATCAGCCAGGACGGCCAGCAAGCGGTTGAAAGGGTCCAGGTCGCCTGCGATAGCAGCCTCAAGGGCCTCTTCAACCAGGTGGTTCCTGGGGATGTAGACGGGGTTGACGCGGTCCATCAGGTCCGCGTTCGGCGCCAGCGCCTTCCACCGTGCCGCCCAGGCGTCAAAGGCTTCCGGGTCCGCGAACATGGCCCGGGCATTTTCCGGGGTGCCGCGGGCCGCCGAGCCTAGGCTCCGGAAGAAGGAGGCGTAATCCACCTTCCCCTCCTGGAGCAGGCCCAGCAGGCCGTCCACCAGCGGCGACGCTACGTCGTCGTGCGTGTCCGCGCGCAGCCCAAGCTTGGATTTCATGCCGGCTGACCAGGCCCCGCTGTACTGCGCACGGAAGGCGCCGAGGGATTCCACCGCGAGCGCCACGGCCTGATCCTGGTCGTCATGGAGCAGTGGCAGGAGTGCCTCGGCAAGCCTGGTGAGGTTCCATTCGGCAATGGGCGGCTGGTTGGCGTAGGCGTAGCGTCCGCCCTCGTCAATGGAGCTGTAGACCGAACCGGGGTCAAAGACGTCCATAAAGGCACACGGTCCGTAGTCGATGGTCTCGCCGGAGATGGTCATGTTGTCTGTATTCATCACGCCGTGGACGAAGCCCACGAGCATCCATTGCGCCACCAGGGATGCCTGGGCGGCGATGACTGCATCGAAGAACGCGAGATAGGGCTTGTCGGCGAGCGCCGCGTCCGGGTAATGGCGGCGGATGGCATGATCGGCCAGGCGTCGGAGAAGGTCCGTGTCGCCGTTGACGCGGGCGAACTGGAAGCTGCCGACGCGCAGGTGGCTGCTCGCCACCCGGGTGAGCACAGCCCCGGGCAGCATGGTTTCGCGGCGGACGGGCCGGCCCGTGGCCACCACGGCGAGGGACCTCGTGGTGGGGATGCCCATGGCGTGCATGGCTTCACTGACGAGGTACTCGCGCAGCATGGGACCGACGACGGCGAGACCGTCACCCGCGCGGGCGAAGGGTGTCCGGCCGGAACCCTTGAGGTGGATGTCCCGAAGCTGCCCGTGGATGTCTGTGACCTCACCCAGCAGGAGGGCCCGACCGTCGCCGAGCAGGGGCGAGTAGCCGCCGAACTGGTGGCCGGCATAGGCCTGGGCCACCGGTGTGGCACCTTCGGGGACCCGGTTGCCGATCAGCAGCAACGTCCCCTCGGGCGTCCGCAGCGAGGACGGGTCCAGGCCCAGCTCGCTGGCCAACGGCTCGTTCAGGATAAGCAGCTGCGGGTCTGGTGCTTCCTCCGCCTGCCAGGGAACCGCCAACTCCTCGAGTTCCCGGGCGAAACGCCCGTCGAAGGAGAGCGTTAATGGGATTGCGGTGCTCATCCTTCAAGACTACCCGTGGCAACCGCCCGTACCGCGGCAGATCAGAGGTGCTGTCTCAGACGTGCTGTCCGAACCAGATGAGGGTGTCGTTCCAGGCAGCCGTGGCCTGGGCTTCGTTATAGCGCTCGCCGGTGTCGTTGTGGAACGCATGATCGACGCCGGGGTAAACGGTGAGCTGATGCGTCACCGTCGTGGCGTCCAGGGCATCCCGGAGGCCCGGCATGGCGCCGGTGATCCGCTGGTCGCGTTCTGCATACACGCCGAACGCCGCCGCCTTGATGGCCGGCACCTTGTCCAGGTCCGGCGCCGGCCCGTAGAACGCGGCGGTGGCCTTCAGCCCGGCCAGCTCGGTCGCCGCCTGCCAGGTAATACCGCCGCCGAAACAGTACCCGTTCATGGCGATGCGTCCGGAGTCCACGAAGTCCTGGGCCCGAAGATAGTCAAAGGCGGCGGCGAAGTCAGCAACATGGCGTTGGGGGCCGGCGCTGGTCAATGCACCCGAGACGGCGTCGGAGTCAAGGCTGGCGGTGCCGCCTTCCCTGCTCAGCAGGTCAAGGGCCAACGCCGCGTAACCGGCCTTGGCAAAGCGGCGGGCAACGTCCTGAATGTGCGGGGTCAGGCCGCGGTTCTCGTGGCAGACCAGCACCGCCGGGCCGGCTGCACCGGATTCGGGCCGGGCGAGGTAACCACTGATATCGGTTCCGCCGGCAGGGAAGCGGACGGTCGCCGTCGTAAGCCCCGCGGCGCCCTCCGGGACGGAGAACGGACTCTTAGCCCCCGGAACAGCACCGGCAGAAGCGGGGCCGGCACCCGCCGACGACGATGACGGGGCGGGCGTGGGCATGGGGTCGGTGCTGCGTGGGACTTCATCGGGTGTGCAGCCCACGAGCAGCATGGCAGCAGATGCCGCCGCCATGCTTCCCGTGATGAATGAGACCCGGCGGGTAAAGGTGCGGTGCGTCATTGCGCCGGCGCGGTAGTCGTCGAAGAATTCCTCGATCAGGTAGCGTTCAAACTTTCCAAGCTGGACCAAGGTTGGCCTCCTCGAGTGAGGCTCATATCCTTCTCCGAAGCCGGCCCTCCGGCAAGGGGCCCCGTGCCCTGGGTTAGAACTGTTCGGCCGGGATGGAAAACCCGAGGTCCAGAAGTCCGCGGCCAGCCTGTTCCAGGATCGGATCCATGGTCAGCGAGGCGTGGTTGAGCAGCACGTTGACATCGCGCTGGATCCGCTGAAGGGGGTGCGTCAGCCGGTGCACACTCCCTCCGGAGCCCGTCAGGATGAGGCGGACAGCCTCGGCTGACGCCGCGCCGCTGAGACCAAGCGAAAGCCGGTACCGAGCCCGCTCCTCATCAGTGAAAGCGACAGGCCGGCGGCCGTAGGAAGCGGCCACCACCCGGACCGCTTCCTGCCAGTGCAGCCGCGCAGTGGCCACCTGCCCGTAGGCCTGGGAGAACCTGGCCTGAGCGAGCGGCGAATCCGCCTGCCGCGCCTGCGTTGTCTGCTTGACCTTGCGCACCATCATCAGGTCCTGGAACTGCTCAAGGGCGTGCTCAGCGGCCCCCAACGCGGCGGCCGGGGCAACCATGTTCAGGAACGTGGCCATGGGGATGTGGATGCTCGGATCCGGGTGGATGTGGCTGCCGGGGTTGTCCGCGGCGGCCAGGAGGTTCCACTCCAGGGCACGGTGCGCCGGGACAAAGAGATTCTCCGACCGGAGATCGTTGCTCCCGGTCCCCCGCAGGCCGGCCGTGTGCCACACGTCCAGCAGTTCAAGATCGGACACCGGGACCAGGCACTGCAGGCGGACGTCGGCGTGCTGCACGGCCAGGAGTGCCCATTCGGAGTGCATGATGCCGGAGGCGAAGCTCCAACGGCCCGAGATGGTGAAACCGCCGGGAACCCTCTCTGCTGTACCTGGAGGCGCGCCGGTGGCGGCGGCCAAGGGGGCCGGCCCGTTGGCGAACACTTCGTCCTGCGCTTCCTGCGGCCAGCGGGCCAGCATCCAGACATGTTCCACCAGGTGCCCGACGCTCCAGGCTGTGGAGACACATCCCTGGGCGAGGCGGCGAACTACCTCCACGTAGGTTTCCAGCCCCATGCCGAAGCCGCCCACGGCCTTCGGGGCAAGCATCTGGAACACCCCTGCTGCCTTCAGCGCAGCCATGGTGGCTTCCGGGACGCGGCGGATCTCCTCGGTTTCCGCTGCGCGCTCACGCAGCCGGGGAACGAGGGCATCCACCCTGGCCAGCAGCTCGTCATGGGAAGGAATGATCTCGGCCGGCAGGATCTCCGCCGGCAGCTCGATGGTGTGCGCTGTATGGCTGCGCTTCGCGGCCAGGTAGCGGTGGTTGGCCGCCGAGAGGTGCACGCCGGTGGGGACCTGCTCCGACACATCAACGCCAAGGGCCGTCAGCTGCCCTACTTTGTCCGGGTTGTTCGTGAGGAGGCGGATCCGGCCCGCGCCAAGCGCGCCGAGCATCTGGGCGGCGGCACTGTAGTCCCGTTCGTCCTCGCCGCGGCCCAGGGCCACGTTGGCTTCGTAGGTATCCAGGCCAGTGTCCTGCAGGGCATACGCGTCGAGCTTGGAATACAGGCCGATGCCGCGCCCCTCCTGCCGGAGGTACAGCAGGAAGCCCCCGACGGCGGCAATCTCCTCGACTGCCTCGCGCAGCTGGGGCCCGCAGTCGCAGCGCTCGCTGCCGAACACGTCACCGGTGAGGCACTCGCTGTGGAGCCGGACCAACGGTGCCTCGCCGTCCGGACCCTGGTTCAGGAGCGTTTGCTCCCATTGGCCGAGGGCGAGCAATAGGTGCTCTTTGCCGTCGGCCAGTCCATGGAACGTCATGATCTCGGCGGTGGCCGCGAAGCCGTCCGGGAAGCGCAGCGGGACGGTGACCTGGCTGCGGACGGCGGCCGGTTGTTCGAATGGCCGCGAGACAGTCTCGGACATCACGCTCATCTGGGCTCCTCAGGAGAGTTTTCGGGAAAATACTTGAATGTTTAAGTAAACGCTACCGTCCATCACTTCACGTTGCAAGTGATTTAAGCGACATAAAACTTCATTCTTGAAGTAAAACGCCTAGACTCGCGCTATGGAACGTGCCGAAGAACCGCGTTGGCTGAGCAGCGAGGAACGCGACGTCTGGCTGACGCTGGTCGCTGTGATGATGAAGCTGCCCACCGCCCTGGACGCCCAGCTGCGGCAGGACGCCGGCCTGAGCCACTTCGAGTACATGGTCCTGGCCGGACTATCCGAGGCTCCGGCCCGCACGCGCCGGATGAGCGACCTCGCGGGATTCGCCGAGTCCGGCCTCCCCCGCCTGTCCCAGGTTGTCAGCCGGCTTGAAAAACGGGGCTGGGTGCATCGCTCCACGGATCCGTCCGATGGACGCATCACGCTGGCCACGCTCACCGACGAGGGCTGGGAGAAGATCACGCAAACCGCTCCGGGACATGTGGCGGCCGTCCGCAGCCTCGTGTTCGATCCCCTCACCAAGGCGCAGTCGCGTCAGCTGGGGAGCATCGGCAAGCGCATCATGGGCGCCATCGACCCCGGGGACCGCTGCCTGGGCCAAAACGCCCCACTCTGAAAAGAGCAGGGCTCTTTACCCGTCCACCCGATCGCGAGGACTGACCGGCCGGGCGGAGTCTGTACCCTTGAGGCGTGGGACATTCAGCGGTCATCATCGGCGCGGGAATCGGCGGCCTGAGCACAGCACGGTCCCTGAAACGTCACGGCTGGTCAGTGACGGTACTGGAGCAGGCTGCGGCCCTGCCGACGTCGGGCACCATGCTGGGTATGTGGCCGGCCGCGATGAAGGCTCTCGACGACATTGGCGTTGACGCCTTACGCCGCACTGATGGCTGGGCGCATATTGCTACCGGCGCAGGAACCCGACTCTGGACGCCGGCCGGCCGGCAGTTGGTGACAGCCCCTGGCGGCGCCGACCTGAACCTGGTCTCCCGGCCCGCTTTGCTCGCCGCGCTTGCCCGGGACATCGACGTCAGCTTCGCCACGCAGGTCGTCGACCCCGGACAGCTAGACGACGCAGAGCTGGTGGTCGGTGCAGACGGCACGTTCAGCCGCACCCGGCAGCGGATGTTCGGTGACCGGTTCCGCGCCCGTCCGCTTGGAGCCGTCGCATGGCGAGGCACCGTCGAAGGCGCCGTAGCCGAATACGGCGAGACCTGGGCCCCCGAGGCATTGTTCGGCATCACACCGGCAGGTCCTCATGCGACCAACTGGTATGCATGCATCCGCGCCGATCAGACGTTTAATGGACCCCACCTTCCCCACATCGTGAACCATTTCGGGTCCTGGCACCGCGGCGTTCGGGAGCTGATCGACATGATCGAAGAAGGGGCCATTTTGCATCATGGACTCTTCGAGGCGCCGAAGTTGCCGTCGTACATCACCGGGAAGACAGTGTTGGTAGGAGACGCCGCCCACGCAATGGCGCCCTTCCTTGGGCGTGGCGCCTGCGAGGCCATCGTTGACGGAGCCACGCTGGGGCGGTCCGTGGCGCAGGCCTCCTCTATCGAGGCGGGTCTTGCCGTGTTCGACAAGGAGCGCAGGGCGCGGACGCAGCGGCTGGTGCTTGCCTCACGACTCATGGGCCGATTCGCCATGATGGATGCCGGCTCAGGAATCCGCAACGCCGCGGTCGGTACCGTCGGCCGGCTGGTGAAGCCCCGGCCACGGCGGGATTCCACGCTCCCCCGTCACTAAAGGGCGTCAGTCACGCGGGCGCATGAGCGGTGGATTGAGCACTGCATGCGTTGGCTGGCCTGCTGTCGGGCGGCTTCCTGCTGACGCCGGAGGACATCGTTGCCGTGGTGGGCCAGGACGGGCTGGTGGCCAACGCGGCCAAGTACCTCAACGCCCAGCCTGTTATCGGGATCGATCCGGAGCCGGGAGCGAGTCCCGGTGTCCTGGTCCGGCACACGCCCAACGAGGCAGAAAATCTGCTCCGGGTCCATCGCCCTCGAACGCGGCGGACGCGCCCTGCCGGCACCAGCGGAAACCCCAGCTCGCGTGGTTCGTCCGTGAGGCGTGGCCCTCCCCCATCACCGGAGTCGCCTTGACCGAGGGTGTGCTGGAGTCGGGTGAAACGCTCCGGATCACCGTGGCATCCGACCAGTTGGTGGTATTCGGTGACGGCATGGAATCTGACCGTCTGACCGCATCCTGGGGGCAGGAAATCACGGTGCGATTGGGCGAAAGGCCGCTGCGGCGAGCGGTGTAGGAACTGCGCTGGTCACAGGTGGACAGGGTCGTCCGCCACCAGGGCGCCCGTGTCCGGACCTCTGAAATGGTGAGCGGTCCACGTCCGCCTCAGACCGCTTCGCCAATGCCGGCCACGTCGGGGGCCAGTGCCAGGGGCGGGCGCTGCAGCCGCGCGAGTGCGGCGGCGGCTTCACTGCCTGGTTCTGCGGCGTAGGTGAGGATCCGGTGGCCGGAATCGTCCGGCATGGTCAGGACCTCAAACCAGACTTCCAGGGACCCGAGCTGCGGGTGGTCCAGGGTCTTGCGCCCTGACATGCAGTTCTCGACCGGGTGTTCTGCCCACATGGTCGCAAACTCAGGGCTTTTGAGGGTCAGTTCCCCGACGATGGCGGCCAGGTCCGTGTCGTCCGCGAACCGTCCGGAGAGCAACCGCAGGGACGCGACGGCGCGGCCGGCCTCGGAGCGCCAGTGCGGGTAGAGGCTGCGTGTGGCGTCATCCAGGAAGAGCATCCGGGTCATGTTCGGCCGCTGGGACGGAGTGTCCGGGGCGCCGAAGTCCAGGTGCGAGGCCACGAGACGGTGCCCGGCCTGATTCCAGGCCAGGACTTCGGTGCATTTGCCCAACACCACCGACGGAACACTGCCCATGGAATCAACCAAACGCTTGGTTCCGGGCCGCACATGGTCAGGCCGGTTCCGGGACGATTTGGGGTTGCGCCGTTTGATTCCGGAGAGGTCCGAAAGGTGTTTCCGTTCCACCTCGGTCAGCGCCAGGGCACGGGCGAGGGCATCGATGACCGTGTCCGAGGCGTTCACGTGCTGGCCCTGTTCCAGCCTGGCGTAGTAGGTCACGCTCATTCCGGCCAGCATGGCCACCTCTTCACGCCGCAGCCCTTGCACACGCCGGGTGCCATAATCCATCAGCCCGACGTCTGCCGGTGTCAGGGCGGCCCGTCGTTTGCGGAGGAAGTCGCCCATGGCTGTTGGTTGGTTCATACCTGTGAGTATTCACGATCATTCGCGAAGGTGGGTATCACTGCCAGTGCTACCCACAACACGGCGTGGCTGTTCCGGCCTGACGTCGTCAAGGTGGAGAGGAAAACCCGCCCACGTACTTAGTGATTGGAAACGTCCGCGATGACAGCTCACGACACCACACGGCTCCCCCCGTTCGCAGCACCACCAGCGCCGTCACCTGAACAGGGTCCCGCCCGGATGACCGGGCGGCAGCGGCTGATCATGGTCCTGCTGCTGACCGCCAGCTTCACCCTGGCCGTGGACTTCTCCATCCTGAACGTCGCCATGCCCCGGATTGGTACCGACCTTGGGTTCTCCCTGGAACACCTGCAATGGATAGCCACGTCCTTTGCCCTGTGCGCGGCCGGGTTCACCCTGCTCTGCGGCCGGGTGGCTGACCTGTTTGGACGCAAACGCGTCTTCATCGCCGGCATGGCGCTGCTCGGAATCGGCTCCCTCGTGGGCGGCCTCGCCACCAACCCCGGACTGCTGCTCACGGCCCGCGTCGCCCAGGGTCTCGCCACCGCGGCCGTCACCCCGGCCGCGCTGTCACTGCTCACCACCTCCTTCCCGGAAGGACCCCTGCGGGACAAGGCCCTGGGCCTGAACGGCTCCCTCATGGCCGCCGGTTTCACCACTGGCGCGATCCTCGGCGGACTCCTGACCGACCTGCTGTCCTGGCGGTGGGCGTTCTTCCTCAACGTCCCCATCGCCATATTTGTCCTTATCCTCGCCCCTAAACTCCTCACCGAATCTGCCCGCGGAAACCGAACCAGGCTCGATCTCCCCGGGGCCTTCACCGTCACCCTTGCTCTGCTGCTGCTCGTCTTCGGCCTAACCACCGCCGGAGGAAAAGGCTGGGCCGATCCGCTGGCCTGGGGACCACAGGCAGCCGGAGTGGTCCTGTTCATCGTGTTCTTCTTCATCGAAAAAGGCAGGGTACACGCCCTTGTTCCTGTAAAAATCCTGCGGCGGAACAACATCGCATGGGGCAACATCGCCGGAATCCTGGCGTTCGCCACGGAAACGTCGCTCGTGTTCGTCCTGACCCTTTACCTCCAGCAAGTCCTCGGCTACACACCCTTCGAGGCGGGACTGACCTTTGCTGTGCTCGGCATCGGCACCGTCGTCGGCGGGATCATCGCCCCGAAACTCATCGGCAAACTCGGGAACAGGAACACCATCATTACCGGCCTTACCGTCCAGGCAGCCGCCACCGGCTCCCTGCTCTTTATCAACACCAGCCAGAACTCACTGATCATCGTCCTGATCGCCACATTCATAGGCGGCGTCGCCAACCTCGCAGCCATCGTCGGATTCATGGTCACCGCCACCACCGGTCTCCCCGACACCGAACAGGGCCTTGCCACCGGACTGACAACCATGAGCCAGCAAATCGGCATCACCATGGGCATCCCGATCATGAGCACCATCATCGCCGCATCCCTGCTCCGGCACGGCAACGGCGGTGCCCCCGAACAGGTACTGCATGCGGTACTGCCGGCCATAGGGATCAACGCCGCCCTCTGCCTCGCAACGGCCGCATTCATCGGCCTTTTCCTCAGGAAGCGTCCGTCAACGGCGCCCCAATAGGGTCAGGCGCTCGAACGACTCCGCGCTGCTGCCCGGGCATCGCAGGACTGGAAATCCTCGCCGGACAAGTGGTACTCCTACACCGGGGCCAAGGAGGAAGCAATGCGCCACGTAACTCCATATTTTCGACTACGAGGACAAGGACACCGACCTCGTCGAGGAACCCGACAGTCTGATAGTCGGGTCCGGCTCACGCATTTCGAGGACGGCGAGAATACCTAGGCCTTCTCGCAGATGGACGGGACCACTGTCTGATAACTGGTGAAAGTGCCGCTTTCACAACTGGCACCGACGCACGCGGGCAGGGCTCAGTACATGAAGATCGGCAGCCAGTCGCGGTTGTGCGCGTGCACCAGCGCTAGGAACAGCACGAAGTCGAAGGCTAGGTGCACCGTCACGACATAGGTGAGCGACTTTGTCAGTTTGAAGGTATATCCCTGCAGCAGGGCGAATGGGAACGTCAGAAGCGGACCCCAGGCCATGTAGCCGATCTCCCACAGGAAAGACGAGAAGACGACGGCCTGCAGAATGTTGGCGAGCCAGTCCGGGAAGTGCCGCCGGAGCAGAGTGAAGGTGGTGCAGATGAAGAACAGCTCGTCCCAAATTCCAACAGCGTTCACGCCTAGAAAAAGGCGCCAGAAGGTGGTGGGGTCGGAGGCGTCCGGCCAGTTCTGATAAACCTCCGTGCGTATCAGGTACACCGGCAGAATCAGGTAACCGAGTGCCACAACAGCGATCAGGTACAGCTTCGCTGACAACGGCCATTTGCGGCCCGTGTTCACCGGAAATCTGATGATCTTCTCGCGGTAGACGAACCGGGACACCAGCCACGGCACCAGTACGGCCAGCGCGAGGGCACCACCCATCAGGGTCATGTGCGGGATGCTCAAATCAGCGTTAAGCGGAACCAGGCTGATGATCACCATCCCCGCCGCGATTACCGCGAGGTGCCGCACGAATTCGCGGTCGATCAGCGCTGCCGTGACTAGGCTCAACGCGAGCACGCTGTAGCCCATGAGGTCATTCTCGATGCCGAATAGCAGCACTCCGGACACTGAGAGTAGGACCGCTGGCACTAGCTTCCAAGTGAGCGCGATACGGGGTGGCTGCGTCGAGATCGATGTCACCCCACAAGCATGTCAGCGATGGTCGCTCCAGCAAATCGTCCAATCATCTGGCGTTTCCAGTGACAACCCGAGGGGCGCCTGCAGTTCGGGCAGGCCCCCGGTGAAAGCTTTCCGCGTGTCGGAGTCGGCCGCTTAGTACAGCGCGGACGGCCATCTCAGTGGTTAGCCCGGTGTCGATTAAGGGCCCCAGAATGGCCCATGACTTTGCAGTACTTCCGGATGGACACAGAATCTGAGAAGATGCAGACAGGTCTCCAGACTGAGCGACAACTACTACCGGACCGGAACAATTTCGCCCCTCGCCGAAGCCCTTCCCTTGGAAGACTCACATGCACACGCTGACCTTGATTTATATCGTCCTTGCTGCGGCAATGCTCTGGATCGCAATTACTCTGAGCATGCTGGCCCTGCTCGCTCGCTCTGAACGTCGCGCCGGGCTCAGAGTGCCCCGTAAGAATGCTGTCGCTCTAAAACGGAAGCACGGGAGCATAAGCCCGAGGAGACGGAAGGTACGGCGTGGACGAACGTCTCATCGGGTAGCAGTGCGCCGCTGAAGTAGGCTTCTGCCCCTCGTCTACCGGGACGTTTAGTACCACATCGTGGTCGGACAGGACCGGGCACGCCCTGTGCTGTCGGATGCTTCGGTTATGGCTGCTCACTAATGGTGCAGAACTGACGACACGTCCTGCCCGTTTCGGCTCTTCCTGCGCCCCTTTTCGGACGCACTGAGCGGCTCTACACTGATCCCATGAGCAGCTCCAACGGGTCGGGCTGCAGTAAAAAGGAGGCCCCGAATGGGACTCGACGACAAGATGGGCAACATGGCCGAGAAAGCCGCTGGCAAAGCGAAAGAGGCCGCAGGCAAGGCTACCGGCAATGAGCGGCTTGAAGCCGAAGGTGAGGTGGATCAATCCAAAGCGGACCTGAAGCAGGCAGGCGAAAATATCAAGGATGCGTTTAAGAAAGACTGACTGCTACCCACAAGCCGGGGCGTCTCTTGCGAACGGGAGGCGCCCCTTACCTTTGGCTTCCACCCTGACAACTGAATGAATGGGCGGGAGCTGTTCGAGCAGGGGCTCGTCTCGAGTTACCAGGATGTCGTCTATCGTCCGGCCTGAACTGACTAAGCTGCCATCGACGTATAGCCTCTCCACTTAGTCGTTCGGGTCGCGGCTTTCACTGTCCGGGGTGTCTGAGCATCCGGCGCCGCCAGAAGGACCCTTGCGGAACGACACCTGGGCGCTCCTGAGGACCACAGCGGTATCCCAGCCGCGGCGTGCGGCGTACGCTGGGTGACACGGCGGCGCCGGACCTCCCACGCACCATGCTGTGCCGCGCGCCCCTGGCTATCTCCGCCGAATCATCCAAATTGATCATCTTCCATAATGGTCGGTCGTCCTATTTTCAGTTGGCGTTCCTGGCCCCATTTTCGGTTGGCGTGAACAGCCCCCAACGGGCGACCTCGAGGCGGCAGACCAGCGTCCCCCCACTGTTGGGACTGCCCACGGTTTGGTTGACTCGGGGGGTTGATGGTTTCTCAGGCGGCTAGCGCCATATTGTTGATTGTCTCAAACTCGATCGGGGTTAGTTTACCCAGAGCCCTTTGCCGTCGCCTGCGATG
>NZ_QMKP01000068.1 GCF_003287955.1 Arthrobacter sp. AQ5-06
ACCCCCACGATCCTGCCGATCTCACGCTTCGAGTGCTTGCCCGTCGAAAACAGGTGGCGTATCTCCGCCCAATCATCCAAATTGATCACCTTCCATAATGGTCGGTGGCCCTATTTTCAGTTGGCGTCCTGGCCCTATTTTCGGTTGGCGTTAACACCCCCGGAATGAAGCAACTTATGGTGGATCCTCCCTACTATATGCAAGCTCAGCTTGAGTACGCCCGGGACTGCCCACGGTTTGGTTGACTCGGGGGGTTGATGGTTTCTCAGGCGGCTAGCGCCATATTGTTGATTGTCTCAAACTCGATCGGGGTTAGTTTACCCAGAGCCCTTTGCCGTCGCCTGCGATG
>NZ_QMKP01000069.1 GCF_003287955.1 Arthrobacter sp. AQ5-06
CGGCCATTCCCAGTGAGCCGTCCAAGCGGCAGGGAGATCTGGGCCATACCCACCACCCGAGGGTGATCGAAACACTACGACAGCTCCGAAGTCACCCACAACAAAATCGTAAGGAAGGGGACCTCATTACCGGCGCCTATAACCAGTCAGCGATCGCGACCCTGGTCGAACGGACCACCCGCTACGTGATGCTCGTCCACCTGCCACATGACCACACCGCCGAAACCGTCCGCGACGGCCTCGTCAAGACCATGGCCACCCTGCCCGCGCACCTGCGAGGATCCCTGACCTGGGACCAGGGCGCGGAAATGGCCACCCACAAATCCTTCACCCT
>NZ_QMKP01000070.1 GCF_003287955.1 Arthrobacter sp. AQ5-06
TGCGCACCGGGCGGGCTATGAGGCAGCCCTGCCGCAAGGCCGGCCAGCGCAAGAACCGGATCCCGGGAATGATCAACATTTCCGGGATGCCTCCCGAGGTTCAGGACCGGGCCGTGCCGGGGCACTGAGATTCCCAGTGCCGGGGCACTGGGAATCTCAATGCTGTTGTCAAGCAGCCTGGACGCAAATGGCGGCGGCCGGCTCCCGGTATTCGGTGTGGTCGCGGAGTATGGCCCAGATGACGTTGATGCGGCGTCGGGCAA
>NZ_QMKP01000007.1 GCF_003287955.1 Arthrobacter sp. AQ5-06
CATCGCAGGCGACGGCAAAGGGCTCTGGGTAAACTAACCCCGATCGAGTTTGAGACAATCAACAATATGGCGCTAGCCGCCTGAGAAACCATCAACCCCCCGAGTCAACCAAACCGTGGGCAGTCCCCAATGACCATTCGCGGTTATTCACTTCCACGTGCTAACACTACGAGGAGGGTCGACATAAATGGTCGATTGGGCACCGTGGGTCCTGATGGGGGAGCAATATGGAAGGTCCCGTTTCGGCGGCATGGATTGCAGCAGCAGCTTCGATGCTGGCGCTGCTCGGCAACGTGGCATTACAGCTGTGGCAGGGCAGAAAAGCGACGGCACATCAGGCCAAGCTTCAAGAGCAACAACTGGCCTTTCAGCAGGCAGCGCTGGAACAGACTTCCGAAGCGGCTTACATGGGGTGGCTGCGAGACAAGCGCCTCGAAGCTATGGTCCGCCTGCAGGATGCATTCGAAGAAGTCATGGCAGTTCGCGACCTATGGGGGTTCAGTGAGAGCCGGGGCGAAAATAGAGCTGCCTGGGATACTCGGGTAAATGCGGCGAGCCAAGAAATGGCATCGGCCGCCTACCGTGTGCGCCTTGTTTTCGGCTTGCACAATGACCTTCTCAAGTACTGCACCGAAATAGCGGCGCTCGCTGACAAGATGTGCAGACTCCTCCTGTTGCCGTGGGACGTCGGTCAAAAGCTCGACAATTGGGAGAGCCAAATACTGAAGGACCACAGCGAGTGGCGGGACGAGTTCGACAGGAAGTATGCAGTCATCTGGACCAAGATGCACCTGCTGACCACACCCTTGCCAAGAAATGAATGGCACGCAGTTCAGGAGGCACTAGCTCGGCAGTCTGAGGAAAAGGATACGGCAGGCGGGAACGCCTGATCGTGAGCAAGCCCTGATCTGGTGGCTGAAAGGTTGGCTTAATTTGTGATGTGCTTGAACACTATCCGGCCTTCCGGGGATGTGCACCGTCCATGCAAACTCAGCCCACGACGCCGTCACCAAGATCTGCACGCTGCCGCTACTCGCCGGCGAAAACATCTCGTCTGCCTTCGTCGTTCCCACCGTGGCATCGTGCATCGACCTCGTGGTCCACTGCAGCCGGCACGCCAGCGGCCGCCGCCAAGTAACCGAGATCCTCTCCCTCGGCCGGCGTGTGGAAAACGGCATCATTGAGTCCTCCATGGTTTTCGCCATGGAGGATGGCCAGCTGCAGTCGCGAGCCAACTCCATGCCCGCGGCGGAGAAGTTTTCCCGGGCAGGGTACGACGTCGCGGCGCTGCTGGAGCCGCGCTGATGGCGCCTCTGTTCGGGGTACTTGCCGGAACCGGGCTCTTCCTCATCTGGTGGTCGTTCTGGGATAAGCCGGCAGCGCTGAAGCGCCGCCCCCGGGTCAGCCGCCTCGAGGACCTGCTGGCCTCCGCCGGAATCGAAAAAGTCACCGGGACAGGCCTTGTCGCCTCCTGCCTGGGATTAGGCATTTTTGTGGCTCTCATTTTCTTTGTGGTCAGCCGGTCATGGCCGATTTCCGTCTGCTTCGGACTGTTCGGCGCCTGGCTGCCCGTCAGCATTGTCCGGTGGCGGGCAAACAGGAGAACCGCCGTCCTACGCCAGCTCTGGCCGGATGTGGTGGACCATCTCCGGTCCGCCATCCGCGCCGGGCTCTCGCTGCCGGAGGCACTGATCCAGCTGGGGGAGAAGGGTCCGGAGGAACTCCGGCATGTCTTCCGGGACTTCGGGGCTGATTACCGTGCAGGCGGCCAGTTCGATGCCTCCCTTAACAGGCTCAAGGACCGGCTGGCTGATCCGGTGGCGGACCGGATTGTCGAGGCCCTCAGGCTGACCCGAGAGGTGGGCGGTTCGGACCTGGGGAAACTGCTCGGAACCCTGGCGGAGTTTCTCCGGGAGAATGCCCGGACGCGCAGTGAACTCGAGGCCCGGCAGTCCTGGACGGTCAACGCCGCCAGGCTCGCAGTTGCCGCTCCCTGGATCGTCATGCTCCTCCTGGCCACCAGGCCTGAGGCCGTCAACGCATACAACACACCCATTGGAGCCGGCGTCCTCCTGGGCGGCCTCGTTGTGTCGCTGGTCTGCTATTCCATCATGCTGCGCATCGGCGCCCTTCCGCAGGACGAACGGGTGCTGCGATGAACGGCATCTCGGCGGCCGCCATTATCTGCGGTCTCGTCCTCGGAACGGGCCTGTGGCTATTGTTGGTCCGGTTGCCCTTCATGCGGCCGCTCACGTTCGTCGAGCGCATCGAGCCGCAGCTGAAATCGCAGAACCTTGAATCGCGGCTGCTGCGGGCCAGCGGGCAGAACGCCACGCCCTTCGGTCCGTTGGAACGGATCGTGCGTCCTCTGCTCCACGACGGACTCGCCGCCCTGGGAAAACTGAACCTCGGATCAAAGGCGCTGACCCGCAGGCTGGCCCAAGCGGGAATCAACAAATCACCCGTTGATTTCCGGGCCGAGCAGCTCCTCTGGGCCACTGCCGGCTTCGCTGCCGCACTGGCGGCCGTGGTGCTGGGCGCCGTAGCCGGCCGGTTCAGTCCCTTCCTCGCGGTTGTGGCCGTCCTCGGAAGCGCGCTCGGCGGCTTTCTGTTCCGTGACTTCTGGTTGGGCGTCCAGATCAGCAAGCGGGAATCCCGGATGATGGCGGAGTTTCCCAGTCTCGCCGAGCTCATGGCGCTGGCTGTAGGTGCCGGTGAAAGTGCGACCGGTGCACTGGACCGGGTCTGCCGCAGTGCCAGTGGGGAACTGGCCAAGGAGTTTTCCAAGATCCTTGCTGAGACCAGGGCAGGGAAACCGTTGGTTGAAGCACTGCAGGAGTTCTCCGCCAGGACAGACCTTGGCCCGCTGGTCAGGTTTGTCGACGGCATCATCGTGGCGGTCGAACGCGGCACACCCTTGGCAGATGTGCTCCGGGCTCAGGCCCAGGACGTCCGGGACACCGCAAAGCGGGACCTCATGGAATCGGCTGGCAAGAAGGAAATCGCCATGATGGTTCCTTTGGTCTTTGGTGTCCTTCCCTTAACAGTGGTGTTCGCGGTGTTCCCCGGCATCGCGGCCATAAGCCTTGGACTGTAGCCATGACCATCACCAAGCCGTCACATCGCTTAACCGCGAC
Source organism: Arthrobacter sp. AQ5-06 (assembly GCF_003287955.1). Lineage (GTDB taxonomy): Bacteria > Actinomycetota > Actinomycetes > Actinomycetales > Micrococcaceae > Arthrobacter. The sequence goes on from NZ_QMKP01000007.1 coordinate 3,138, forward strand.
ATCACTCACACAATGAATGGGACCGAAATGAAAAACATGGGAATCTCACGCGCGGCTCTGCTCCTTGCGTTGCTTGCCGGCATGTTGGCATGGGCGAGTGGTACCGCGTCGGGTCGCAGATACGCCCGGAATGGCTCCGACGCGTCTGTCCACGACCATCCAGAGCGTGGCGACGTGCCTGGTTGGGTGATGATCACTTTAATGTCCGCAGTCCTGGTTGCGGCCTTGCTGGCTCTCGCCGGTCCGGCCCTCGAAACGATGTTCAACCAGGCCATGGACAAGGTCGGCAACTAAAACATGCAGGGCGCCAGCCAGTGCACGTCCAGCCGGGAACCGCGTCGGTCCCGGACCGGCGTTGAGCCGGGCTGGCGCCGCGATGAACGTGGCTCCGCCGTAGTGGACTTCGTCATGGTGGGCGGGCTGCTCACTATGTTTTTCCTGGCGATCATCCAGCTGACCCTGGTTCTGCACGTCCGAAACACACTGATCGACGCCGCCGCCTCCGGGGCACGCTATGGAACACTGGCAGACCGGGGACCGTCAGATGCCGAGGAACGGGCGGCCACCCTGATAGGTACCGCCCTGAACGCAGAATTCGCGCACGACATCAGTACCGAGGAAGTGACGTTCCAGGGCCTGCGGACCCTGGAAGTAACAATCAAGGCTCCCATGCCGGTCATCGGGTTGATCGGCCCCCGGGACCTGTTGGAGGTGAAAGGCCATGCGGCCATCCAGCCCTAACAACTGTCGTTCCCGCCTACGCAAGCGATTCAGCGAGGCGCTCCGCAACGAGCACAGGGAAGAGGGGAGTGCAGTGGTCGAATTCACCTTCCTCGCGCTGCTCCTGATGGTCCCATTGGTCTACTTCATCATCACCGTGGGCCAGATCCAGGGCGGGTCCTTTGCCGTGGTCGGCGCCGCTGATCAGGCGGCGAAGGTGTTCGTCGCCCAGCCGGACGCCGGATCCGCCCAGGCCGCCGCCGAACAGGCAGCCCTCATCGCCCTCGCGGACTTCGGTCACGATGCCGGGCAGGCACGCGTATCCACGCGCTGCGACCCTGCCGACTGCCAGGCTGCGGGCACGGCCGTCACCGTCACCGTGAACCTCACCGTGCCGCTACCTTTCGTGCCGTTCAACGAGGACCTCAGGCTCAAGGCAAGCGAAGTTGAAGCTTCGTCCACCCAACTGGTGGGCAGGTTCCGGTGACCCGAAAGATGACGCACAAAGCGATCCCCCAAACCAAGCCCAACGATTCAGGTGAGGACGGCCAGATGATCGTCATGATTATCGGCTACGTCCTGCTGGCCCTGCTGGTGGTCTCAGTGGTTATCGGCATCTCGAGCGTCTACCTCGAACACAAGCGGCTGCTGTCCCTGGCCGACGGCGCCTCGCTGGCCGCCGCCGACAGCTACACCTTGGGCGAGGTTGGGGGAGAGGGAGGGAGCCCCTCAGCTGTGTTGGGTTCCGGTCGCGTCCGCAGCGTGGCGGCCGACTTTATCGCCAAAAGCCCGTCGTCGGCCCGGTTCGACGGGTTAGCCGTTTCAGCGGCGACCGGCAGCCCTGACGGGTCCACCGCCGTCGTGGTTCTCAGCGCTGCTGTCCACCCGCCGGTGGTGAACTTCCTGGTGCCTGATGGCATCAGAATCGAGGCTGCCTCCACGGCCCGTTCCCGCCTCACCCGATGAGCGGAAGCAGGGAAGTCAGGCACTCCGGCCGGATAGCGTAGGCTTAAACAACCATGGCCAACATTGATTTTTCCGCAGAAATCCGCGCACTTCGCGCCACCTACACCTCCATCGAGCAAGTCAGCGATGTCGAGGCTCTGAAGGAAGACATCGCCGAACTGAGCGAACGCGCCGGCGAGCCGGACCTGTGGGATGATCCCGCCGCGGCCCAGAAGATCACGTCACGCCTGTCGCACCGCCAGTCTGAGCTGGAGCGGCTGAATCGGCTTGTGTCGCGGATCGATGATCTCGAAGTGCTGGTGGAGCTTGGCCAGGACGAAGACGACGCCGATTCCATGGGCGAAGCCGCCGCCGAACTGGAGTCCATCCGTAAATCCCTGAAGGACCTCGAAGTAGTGACCCTGCTTTCCGGGGAATACGACGAACGTGAAGCCGTCGTGTCCATCAGGGCAGGAGCAGGCGGCGTTGACGCCGCAGACTTCGCCGAAATGCTGATGCGTATGTACCTGCGCTGGGCCGAACGCCACGGATACCCCACCACCGTGATGGACACGTCCTACGCCGAAGAGGCGGGACTGAAGTCTGCAACGTTCGAAGTCAAAGCACCGTATGCGTTCGGCACGCTCAGCGTCGAAGCCGGAACCCACCGCCTGGTGCGGATCAGCCCGTTCGACAACCAGGGCCGCCGCCAGACGTCCTTCGCGGCAGTGGAAGTCATTCCGCTCATCGAATCCACGGACTCCATCGACATCCCGGACAACGAGATCCGCGTGGACGTCTTCCGGTCCTCCGGCCCGGGTGGGCAATCCGTTAACACCACAGACTCTGCCGTACGCCTGACCCACATCCCCACCGGCACCGTGGTGTCCATGCAGAACGAAAAGTCGCAGCTTCAGAACCGGGCAGCAGCCCTGCGCGTTCTGCAGTCGCGGCTCCTTCTCCTGAAGAAGGAACAGGAGGACGCCGAGAAGAAAGCGTTCGCCGGCGATGTCAAGGCATCCTGGGGCGACCAGATGCGCTCCTACGTCCTGAACCCGTACCAGATGGTCAAAGACCTCCGTACCGAACACGAGGTGGGGAACACCTCCGCGGTGTTCGACGGCGAAATTGACGACTTCATCGACGCCGGGATCCGCTGGCGCACCGACAACCGCAACGCCGCGAAGTAGCACCAGCGGTGCCTACCAGGTCGGCCTGATCGCGCGACACACCCCCGAAGCCCCCTAAAACCGGCCAAAAGACTGCGTATAGTCGAGGAACCGGAGCTCTACTTCCCCCAAACGAATGCCCGTGCGCCGGCTGCAGATCTGGGCTGTATCAGCCGTGCCCTGCAGGGTAATTAGGGCCATGATCCGATTCGAAAATGTCACCAAGGTCTACGACCAGACGGCCCGGCCTGCGCTGGACGATGTCAGCCTTGAGATTGACCGTGGTGAATTCGCGTTCCTCGTCGGCGCTTCCGGATCCGGGAAGTCTACCTTCCTGCGGCTCGTGCTGAAGGAAGACCGGGCCTCCTCTGGCGCCGTGTACGTGGCCGGGCAAAACGTCGCCAAGATCTCCAGCTGGCGCGTGCCCAGGCTCCGCCGTGGAATCGGCGTGGTCTTCCAGGACTTCCGGCTCCTTCCGCAGAAGAGCGTGTTCGCCAACGTTGCCTTCGCGATGCAGGTCATCGGCAAGAGCCGCAGCGTCATCCGCGACACCGTCCCCGAAGTCCTCAAGACCGTGGGCCTGGAAGGCAAGGAAAATCGCCTTCCCCATGAGCTTTCCGGCGGCGAGCAGCAGCGTGTGGCCATTGCCCGCGCCGTAGTCAACCGCCCCGGCATCCTTCTTGCCGACGAACCCACCGGCAACCTGGACCCCACCACCTCGATGGGTATCATGGGCGTGCTGGACAAGATCAACCAGAACGGCACCACCGTGGTCATGGCCACGCACGACGACGACATCGTCAACGAGATGCGCAAACGCGTTGTAGAGCTCAAGAACGGCATCGTGATCCGCGACGAGGCCAGGGCTTTGTATACCTCCATGATCCCCGTCGTGGGCCAGTCCCGCAGGCTCAGGGACGCCAGCGGCCGGGACGAAGCTCAGCCCCCCGCACCCGGGGAACGCAGTCCCGGCGCAGGAGAGGAGCAGCGATGAGGCTCGCCTTTGTCCTCAGTGAAATCGGCAGCGGATTGCGTCGCAACGTTTCCATGGTGGTCTCGGTCATCCTGGTCACCTTTGTCTCACTGACATTTGTGGGTGCTGCAGGCATGTTGCAGCTCCAGATCAATCAGATGAAGGGTTACTGGTACGACAAAGTCCAGGTTGCCATCTTCCTCTGCAGTGACGGTTCGACGGCGGCCGGTTGCGCCACAGGTCCGGTCACCCCGGAGCAGCAGGAGAACCTGCAGACCCTGCTCGAATCACCTGCCGTGGCCCAGTACGTCAACGACTTCCAGTACGAGTCCAAGGAAGAGGCCTACAAGCACTTCAAGGACCAGTTCTCCAATTCTCCGATCGTCGATTCCGTCACGCCGGACCAGCTCCCTTCTTCCTTCCGGATCAACATGAAGGATCCGGAAAAGTACCAGATCATCAGCGAGACGTTCTCCTCGCAGCCGGGCGTCGAAACGGTCATTGACCAGCGCCAGCTGCTCGAGCGGCTTTTCTCCGCCATGAACGCCGCCTCTCTCGTGGCCGTCAGTATCGCCGGTGTGATGATTGTCTGCGCCATCCTCCTGATCGCCACCACCATCCGGCTCTCGGCCTTCAGCCGCCGCCGCGAGACCGGGATCATGCGCCTGGTGGGCGCGTCCAAGATGGTCATCCAGCTCCCGTTCATCCTGGAAGGCGTGATAGCGGCTGTGATCGGCGCAGCCCTGGCATCCGGCACATTGTGGGCGGTGGCGCACTTCTTCCTGGGCGAGTACCTGTCCAAGCAGTATCCGGACACGGCTTTTATCTCACCAGGGCAGACGCTGATTCTGGCGCCAGCCTTGCTGATCCTTGGCGGATCTTTGGCAGGAATTTCGTCTCTGTTGACCTTACGCAGATATTTGAAGGTTTAGGCTGTGCAAACCGAACAAGGAATCCTCATGAACGAATTGCACCGAACTGCGCCCCGGCACCGTGCGGAACGCACGCGACCTAAGGGCCGCCCCGCCGGCCTGATCAGCGGCGTCCTGGCATTGCTCCTCGCCGCCAGCATGGGCGCGTCAGCCCCAGTGGCGCACGCAGATGAGCTCGATGACAAGCGTGCCGCCCTTGAAGCTGAGGCGGCCCGGGTCCAGCAGTCCTTGGAATTCGTGGATTCACGCATCGCGAAGGCCGCCGGCGACCTGGTGATCTACCAGGGCCAGCTGCCCGGCGCCCAGCAGGCCCTCCTGGAGGCCCAGGGGCGCGTGGCCAGTGCGGTCAAGGAAGTCGAGGCGCTGACGGCGCGCGTTGACCTTGCGCAGCAGAACAAGGCCAAAATCACGCAGCAGCTTGAGGCTGACAAGCAGAAAATCGCGGACACCAAGAAGCTGATCGGCCAGATCGCCACCCAGGCCTACAAGTCCGGCGGCGTCCCGTCGAACCTGACCCTGTTCTTTGGGGCCAACAACGGCGGCAGCCTGACCGACACCATGGACCTCGCGGACCAGGCCATGCGCAGCCAGAACGCCGCCATGGACAAGCTGTCCCAGCAAAGTGCCACCAACGTGAACTCGCAGGCCCGGCTCGAAGCCGTTGAGGCCGAGATCAGGGACCTCAAAGCCAAGGCAGACGCCGCGTTGGAGCGGGAAAAGGCTGCGCGCGACGATGCCGCTGCCAAGAAGGCCCAGGTTGACCAGCTGATCGCCGACACAACAAGACTTGACGCTGAACTCCAGGCGGCGAAGCCGGGCATCCAGAGCCAGATGGCGGCGGTTGCAGCAAACCAGAACTCCGTTGCCAACGAAATCGCAGAGCGTGACCGCAGATTGCGTGAGGCATGGGAAGCCGAACAACGCCGGCTGGCGGAGGCTGCCGCCGCAGCCGCGGCCGCCCAGGCAGCCGCGCAAGGCCAGGCTCCGCCTGCACAAGCGCCGTACGCCCCGGTGACGGGATCGCCGTCGGCCTTTGGCCTGCGGCACCCGTTCGACGGCAACATCCCCATCACGTCAGGCTTCGGCTGGCGTGCCACGCCGCCGGGAACCATCGACTTCTATGGCACCGGCGGGTACCTCCACACGGGCATCGACTTTGGCGCCGCCTGCGGCACCCCCGTCTACGCGGCGGCGGCCGGCGAGGTGTTCTCCTCAGGCTGGAACTCCGCCGACGGCGGCGGCTGGCGGGTGAAGCTGTCCCACGGAGTGGTGCAGGGCAACTCGCTGACCACCATCGTCTACCACAACAGCAGCATCGTGGTCTCCAACGGCCAGCAGGTTTCGGCCGGGCAGCTCATCGCCTACTCGGGCAGCACCGGCAACTCAACTGGCTGCCACGCACACTTTGAAACCTGGCTCAACGGGGCCGCAGTAGACCCGATGCGGCTGCTGTAACGCCCGGCCGCGCCTGCCGTACACTGGTATAACTCCGCGCCGGAACGGCCGGAGCCAACCAGGATCCAAGAACTGAGGAGTTCCACCGTGCCCAAAGAAAGTGGCCGTAAAGTAGTGGCCACCAACCGCAAGGCCCGGCATGACTACCTTGTGCTGGATACCTACGAGGCCGGCATCGCCCTGATGGGGACCGAGGTCAAGTCCCTGCGCGAAGGCCACGCCTCCATGGTGGACGGCTTCTGCACGTTCTACAACGACGAGCTGTGGATGGAGGGCATCCACATCCCCGAGTACAACCAGGGGAGCTGGACCAACCACTCCGCACGCCGCCGTCGGAAGCTGTTGCTGCACCGTGAGGAGCTCAATAAGATCTCCGTGAAGATCCGCGAGTCCGGCTTCACGGTGGTTCCGCTGCAGCTGTACTTCCTCGATGGCCGGGCCAAGGTGGAGATCGGCGTCGCACGCGGTAAGCGGGAGTACGACAAGCGCCAGACCCTGCGTGAGCAGCAGGACAACCGCGAAGCACTGCGCGAGGTCCGGGAACGCAACCGCCGGTAGGAATGATTTCTGCCGGGCATGCGTTATGATAGATAGTCCGGCAGGGATTTGTGCGTGCACAGCCAGGCCGGTTTGAAAACAAAATACGGGGATGATCGGTTTCGACGATGTTAGTCGCGACAGGTGAAGCGGGCCGAGGATGCAGAATTATCTCGTAAACGCTGTCTGCAAACCAATAAGTGCCAAATCAAACCGCACTGACTTCGCTCTCGCTGCCTAAGCAGTAAGACAGTCCGTCAGCCCGAGGTTGCTATTGCCCCGGATCCTGGCGTCATTTAGATAGCCACTGCTGCTTGCCTCCGTCATCGGGGCAAACGGGACTCTTAGATGACTGGGCCCGGATCAGCCACCTGTTTGCAGGAGGGCTGGGGCCGAGAAAATCCGACGCAAACTGCGCCCGGAGAAGCCCTGTTAACACAACATCGGACGGGGGTTCAATTCCCCCCATCTCCACATTTTGAATGTCGCAAGACATTGCCAGAAGACCCGGACCCCGCGTCCGGGTCTTCTGGCATTTAAGCGCCGTGTTAAGCCCTGTTCACCCACGGCGTAGCCGTTCCGGGACTACCGGGCGCCACCGCGTGGTTATCGCCAATAAGCTCCGGCGCAGCACAAGGTCTGGAAACCGGAGGCAGCAACGCCAGCCAGGAGGTGCGCCATGGATCCGGCGCGGGAACCCAACTCTGCAGCGGCCGACGACGGTCCGCTGGACTCGTATTCGGAGACCGTCATGCGCGTGGCTGAGACGGTCACCCCGCATGTTGCGGCCATTGAAATGACCGGCAACCGCCGCAACGGCCGTTTCCGGATGGGTGCCGGCTCGGCGGTGCTCTTCACGGAAGACGGCTACCTCCTCACCAATTCACACGTCGTAGCCGGCACACACCAAGGCCATGCCGCCTTTGCGGACGGCAGCAGGACCGATCTTGAACTGGTGGGGGCGGATCCTTTGTCCGACCTCGCGGTGGTCCACGGCAGGGCACCGAAGGTGGCCCCGGCGCAGTTCGGCGATGCCGAGACGCTCCGGGTGGGCCAGCTGGTCATTGCGGTGGGAAATCCGCTGGGCCTGGCCGGATCAGTCACGGCAGGTGTGGTCAGCGGCCTGGGCCGCGCCATTCCGGTGTGGTCCAGCGGCAACCGTCGCGTGATCGAGGACGTCATCCAGACCGACGCGGCACTCAATGCGGGCAGTTCCGGCGGAGCCCTGGCTGATACCCACGGCCGAATCGTGGGAATCAACACCGCAGTGGCCGGCGCCGGGCTGGGCCTGGCCGTGCCCATCAACGCCACCACTCGGCGCATCATCTCAGCACTGCTGAAGGACGGCCGCGTCAGGCGGGCTTATCTCGGCGTTGTCAGCACACCCTTCCGGCTAAATGCCAGCGCGGTGATCAGGACGGGACAACGGGACGGGCTGCGCGTGGTGGAGGTGCTGGCCGGTTCGCCCGCAGATCGCGGAGGCCTGCGGGCGGGTGACGTGATTCTGACAGCCGGAAGCCGCCCCGTCAGCAACGCCGAGAGCCTGCAGAAGCTGCTGTTCGCCGATGCGATCGGCCAGCCGCTGCCGATTCGAGTGGTGAGGGACGGCCAGGAAGTGGACATTATGGCAGTGCCCGAAGAGATGGCTGGGAACGGGTAACCCGCTACCGGCGCTTCTTCAGGTGCGCTACCGGGTCCTGCGGGCCTTCAATCGGGCTCTTGGCCTTCTTCTCGGCGCGTTTTTCCTTGATGGTTTTGACCGGCTTTTTGTGCAGCTGATGGTGTGGTGACTTGTCCGGCATGGCGTGCTCCTTACAACGGGGGACGGGCTGCGTCCCACTTCGTAAAATACGCCTGTTCAGCCCCGAATGTAATGCCCCGAATCAGTCCGGAACTGCAACGTCGGCGATGCCCACAAAACGGGTCCCGACGCCGTCGAACTCGCTCCTGATGAGGCCCGGCCGCAGCGGCGGCACCTCATCCGCGGCATGGTGCTCGCACGCCACATACGTGAATTCCGGCCACCATTTCTTGGGTCGGGCCGCTTCCTCGTAGCCGCAGACGGCGCATTCAAGGTGCACCCAGACCGGACGCTTGCCGGTCCGGTTGGCCCGCGACTGGATGAGCCATACCGGCGGGTTGTCCAGGATTTCGCCCAGCTCCGCCTCGGTTAGTCGTTTCGGGATGCCATGGCGCTGGGCCATTTCCATCGGTACATCAAGGGCAATTGCCGCGTCGCGTCTGCTAATCATCAGAGTCAACGATACGGGACCGGGCCAAACCCGAAGAGCGTCCTACGACGCCAGGGCGATGCCCACGGCTGCCGCGGCATATCCGGCGACCAGGTTGGCGCCGATGTTCAGGGCTGCCGCCCCGAAACGCGACTCACTCAGGAGCCGCACCGTGGCGGTGGTCCAGGAGCTGAACGTGGTGAGGCCGCCGGCAAGGCCGGTGGCGACGGCCGTCTGCCACGCGGGAGCAAGGCCGAGCCGTCCGGTGATGCCGATGGACAGCCCGATGATCAAGCACCCCATGACGTTGACTGTCAGCGTGGCCCACGGCCAGTGCCGCGGCGTACCGCTGGGGCTGACGGTGGCACGGAGCCCCTCACGGTGAGCGAACCAGCTGTCGATGGCGAAGCGCAGCAGGGCGCCCGCCATACCGAACACTCCGACCAGGACCGCGCCCATCATGACGCTGCCCCCAGCCGGTCGGCGAGCAGCCGCCCGGCCCGCCAGCCACCGGCCGCAGCGCCCAGGCCCAGCATCAGAGACAGCCCCAGATATGCAATCCACACGGGGTGTTCGCCGGTCCCGGCCAGCTGGTCAATCGAGAAAACTACGGCTGAGAACGTGGTGAAGGAGCCCAGAAGTCCTGGCCCGAGGCCGGCGCGGAGCCAGAATGCCGTCTGCGGCCGGGCCATCCAGACCGTGGTCAGGGCGGCCAGCACAAAGCTGCCAGCCACGTTGATCCCGAGGGTGGTCCAGGGCATTGCCCCCGCGGTTTCCGGAAACGCGAGTCCCAGGCCGTATCGGAGTTCCGTTCCGGCCAGGCCGCCGGCGGCAACGGCCAGCCAGGCCCGCCAGTACGGAATGCGGGCGTTCGTCATTCAGCTGTCGCTGAGCGTGCAGCCGGTGTGGGGGTGGTCGCTGTGGACCCAGAGCGCAGCGGTGACTTCATCCGCGAGGTCGTAGTCCCGCTTTCTGCCGGCGTTGCTGATCCGCACCACCAGCGCGCCGCCGAACGGCTTGCGGCCAACTACCTCCACTTCGGCGTCGAGGTCGATTTCCTCGGCGGAAAGATACCGCAGCAGATCCGGATTCTCGTCGCTGATGCGGGTGATCCGGCCGGTGTGCCCGGGATCGAGTTCGCCGAGGAGATGGGCCTCTGGCAGCAGCACCGTGCCGTCCGCGGCGGGGATCGGGTCACCGTGCGGGTCACGTTGCGGGTTGCCGAGTTTTGCCGCCATGCGCTCAATAAAGGTGTCCGACACCGCATGCTCCAGCAGTTCGGCTTCGTCATGGACTTCGTCCCAGCTGTAACCGAGCTCCTGCACGAGGTAGGTCTCAATGAGGCGGTGCCGGCGCACCATGGACAATGCCAGCCGAACCCCGGAGTCCGTGAGGGTGATGGCGCTGTACGGTTTGTGGTCCACCAGGCCCTGGTCCTTGAGCTTGCGGACCATCTCCGAGACCGAGGAGTTGGCCACCCCCAGGCGCTGTGCGAGCTGGGAGGACGTGATGGGTTTGTCCTGCCACTCCGTGAAGCCGTAGATGACCTTGACGTAGTCCTCGATCGAGGAGGAGGGCGCGCTGGTCTTCACGTCTCCAAGCCTACCCGGTGGTCCGGGCCCGACACGCCTTTCTGGCCCGCCACGTCAGCGTCAGGTACGGCAGGCTGATGTCCTCTTCCGCGGCGTGCCCCAGATGTTCGTGCAGGTACCAGTCAAGGTTGGCCAGGACCTTGTTCCGGGTGGCTTCGCCGGCACGCAGGTAGTAGCTGCGGGACTTCGTCAGTTCCATGATGTCCGCCGTGCTGAGGCTGTCCTCCCACCGAGTCACGTGGCCCTCTATGCCTTCAAACTCCGGCCCTACCACCGGGCGGAAGCCGGGCTTGTAGACGTCGCCGGCGTGCATGATGCGTGACAGTCGGTGGACCCACGGAACAGAGGTGTCCAGCTGGTTCCAGATCAGCCCCAGGGTCCCGCCGGGCCGCAGGATCCGCGCCAGCTCGGTGCTTGCCGGCAGCGGATCGCACCAGTGCCAGGCCTGCGCAACGCTGACGACGTCGAACGTGCAGTCAGCGAGGCCGGTGGCCTCTGCGGTCCCCTGGGTCGCGGCCACCGCCGGGTAGTGGGCCCGCAGCTGTTCAAGCATGTCCGGCGACGGGTCCACGGCGGAAACCGCCAAGCCGTGTTCAAGCAGCAGGGTGGTGAACTTGCCTGTCCCGGCGCCGACGTCTACGGCGACCGTGGCCCCTGCCGGGATCAGCCAGTCCGCTGAATCGTCAGGGTAGCCAGGGCGTACACGCTGGTAATGTTCGCCGCCGTCCTGGAAACTCTGTCCGAGTTCCAGACGGCGTCCGTCCTCAAGCCTGGGGCCACCCCGTGCCACGTGCGGCCTCCTCTAACAGTGCCCATGGGTATCCTTCGAATTTACCGCATGGGCCGCAGCCGCCAGGCCAGGAAAGCGTCAGTCAGTCGTCAAGGCACGGAGCTGCGCCGGCAGTGCCCGGCGTGTTGGGCGCCCAATGCGGGTATGTGCGGGTGTCGTTGGCCGGAACCCAGCGGCCCGCGTCCACCACGTAGTCCCAGCCCAGGCCGGTCCGGCGGAGTTGCTCAAGGCCGGCAAGGAGCCGCTGGGCATCCTCCAGCCGGGAACCCACGCCGAAGCTGGCCCGCAGCGAACCGGAGGGAAGGCCGAGGCGCTTGAGCAGCGGGTGCGCGCAGAAGCGGCCGTCCCGGAGGCCAACGCCGTGCTCGGCCGACAGGTAGGCGGCCACGAGTCCGGCGTCGTACCCTGCAACGGAGAAGTTCACCACGCCGATGGTGCCGGTTTCAGCGTCCGTGTCCGAGAAGATCTGGTGCACAGTGACGCCGTCGATCCTCCCGAGCCCGTCCACCAGGAATGACCTGATGGCCGCCTCATGGGCGTGCCAGCGGTCGTGGTCCAAGGACGCGATGACCTGGGTGGCGCGGGCCAGGGTGGCCGCGCCCAGGACGTTGGGGGAGCCGCCCTCGTGCCGGGCCGGACCGGTGGCCCAGCTGACGCCGTCGAGCTTCGCCTCGCGGACGGCGCCGCCGCCGGCCAGGTGGGGAGTGCCGGCGTCGAGCCAGTCTGTGCGGCCCACCAGGACCCCGGAGCCGAACGGCGCGTAAAGCTTGTGGCCGGAGAAGGCGAGGTAGTCGACGTCGTCGGTGCTGATATTGATGCGCCGGTGCGGCGCGAGCTGCGCGGCGTCCACCACGATCCGCGCGCCGTACTCGTGGGCGAGGGCCGCCAGGGCCTTGACCGGGAGGATCTCGCCGGTGACGTTGGAGGCACCCGTGACCGCGAGGAGGCTGACGTTGCCCTGCTCAAGTTCGGCGCGGAGAACCTCGATGGTCCCCGAAATCGTGTCGGCAGCCACGACGCTCCGGTGCGGTACGCCCTGCCAGGGCAGGAGGTTGGCGTGGTGCTCGATGTCCAGGTAAAGGACATCGCCATTCGGCTGCCCGTCCGTCGCCGGCAGGCAACCCGCCAGCAGGTTCAGCGAGTCCGTGGTGTTCCGGGTGAAGATGACGGAGTCGTCCGGGCGTCCGCCCACAAAGTCGCGCACGATGTTCCGGGCGTTTTCGTAGACGGAGGTGCTGATCTGCGACGCAAAGCCGGCGCCGCGGTGGACGCTGGCGTAGAACGGCAGGATCTCGTTGAGGTAGGCGGACACCACGGAGAGGGCGGGGGCGGATGCGCCGTAGTCCAGGTTTGCGTAGCGGACATGGCCGCCCTGGATCAGCGGAGCCTGGATTTCCGCGCCGGTGACGGCGGATAGAGGGCGCCCGGCTAGGGCGGCGGCATCGTTGAACAACGCAGCGGCGTCGGCGGCGGTTTTGGGGGAGACGGTGGCAGTTGTCACGGAGACCTCACTCTAAAAGGACTCCCGATACCGGGAATCCGCGCTTGCCGTGTCCGTTCCGGACCGGCCTGGTCGTCACCCGGGGCACCCCACCGCGAATGGAGGGTTGCCGGCCAGCAAACCGGGGTTTAGCGCTGGCACTCGTGACCTGTTAAGAGCGTAGAACATGGGCCGCGGCAGGAAGAAGCCCGGCCGAATGTTAAGGTCTTTGTTACGCGCATTTGAGTAATGACCAAAAACTCGAAGATACGACGGCGGGCGCCCCTTGAGGAGGCGCCCGCCGTCGATAATTCGATAGAAGTGCCTAAAGGAGATCGTCCAGATCCGGGTTCAGCCGCTTCAGGACCTCAGAGTGCAGGATGGAATTCGTGGCCAGGGCGTTGCCGCCGAACGGCCCGTCCTCGCCCTCCAGAGAAGTGAAGCGGCCGCCGGCTTCCACCACGATGGGCACCAGGGCGGCCATGTCGTACAGGTTCAGTTCCGGCTCGCAGGCGATGTCCACGGAACCTTCGGCCACCATGCAGTAGGACCAGAAATCACCGTAGGCGCGCGTGCGCCACACGTCCTCGGTCAGGCCCAGGAACTCATCCAGGTTGCCGCGTTCCTTCCAGCCGCCCAGGCTGGAATAGGACAGGGAGGCGTCCGAGAGTTTGGAGACGTCCGAGACCCGGAGCCGCGTTGCGGCGGCGAGGGACTTGCCCATGTACGCGCCGGAATCCTTGGCGGCCCACCAGCGCTTGCCCAGTGCGGGCGCACTGACCACTCCCACCACGGGTTCGCCTTCGTCCACGAGGGCGATCAGGGTGGCCCAGACCGGGACGCCGCGGACAAAGTTTTTGGTGCCGTCGATGGGATCAATGATCCAGCGGCGGGAGCCGTGGCCGGAGCTGCCGAATTCCTCGCCCAGCACGGCGTCCCGGGGACGCGAGCGGGAGAGCTGTCCGCGGATGGCTTCTTCCGCGGCCTTGTCCGCGTCCGTGACCGGCGTCAGGTCCGGCTTGGTCTCGATGTGGAGGTCCAGTGCCTTGAAGCGGCTCATGGTCTGGTCATCCACGGAATCGGCCAGCACATGGGCAAGGCGCAGGTCATCGTTGTAGCTCGAAGCGGGTTGGATCATGGTTCCAAACTACCGTCTCAGGGCCGTGGGGTTGGGGACGTCGGCGTTCCGCCGCTAGCCGATGCTGCCCAGTTCCTTGGTTTCCTGGCCAACCAGGCGGGGATCCGTGCCCAGCAGCCGCCGCAGAGACGCGAGCCGGGCCTGGCCGGTGGGGCCCGCCTGGCCGGCGGACACCCAGGCATCCACTCCGCAGTTGACGGCGGCGGCGTTGTGCTTGCAGCCACGCTCGCAGGCGTCCGTGCCCGGCTCCAGGTCCGGGAAGGACCGGAGGATCCGGTCCGGGTCCACGTGGGCCAGGCCGAACGAGCGGATGCCAGGGGTGTCGATGATCCAGCTTCCGGCCGGAGCGCCGGTCAGCTTCAGGGCAAGGGCCGACGACGACGTGTGGCGGCCGCGGCCGGTCACCGCGTTCACGCCACCGGTAGCCCGTTCGGCCCCGGTGAGGGCATTGACCATGGTGGACTTGCCCACGCCGGAATGACCCAGCATCACCGAGACCTTGCCCTCGAGGTACGCGCGGAGCTGCGAAACTGCGGCACTGTCCAGGCGGGCCGAGAGGCCGTCATCGGAGCGGGCATCGATACCTGAGGCCTCGGAGTCCGACGTGCGGCTGATGATCACCGGGAAGTCCAAGTGCTCATAGTTGGACAACAGTTCCGCGGGATCCTTGACATCCGCCTTGGTGACGAGCAGGAGCGGCTCAATGCCGGCGTCGTAAGCGGCCACCAGGGCGCGGTCGATGAAGCCAGTGCGTGGTTCCGGGTTTGCGGCGGCCACCACCACCACCAGCTGATCGGCGTTGGCCACCACCGCACGCTCGATCGGATCCGTGTCATCGGCGCTGCGGCGCAGTAGGGTCCTTCGGTCCTGGATCCGGACCAGACGTGCCAGGGTGTCGGGCTCCCCGGACACATCGCCTACAAGGGAGACGAAGTCGCCGGCCACCACGGGGGAGCGGCGCAGTTCGCGGGCCCTCGCTGCGATGATGATCCGCTCGTCGCCCGAGTCCTCACCGACGACGGCGGTGTACCGGCCGCGGTCCACGGTGATGATTCGGCCCGTGACGGCGTCGTCGTGGCTGGGGCGGTCCTTCGTGCGAGGCCGCGAGCCCTTTTTGCTGGGCCGGATCCGGACGTCGGACTCGTCCCAGGAATCAGTGCTGCGTGCCACCAGTGGGACCTTCCGTGGCGTCGTTGGCAGCCGTCCCCTGGGCCAGCATGTCCGCCCACATCTGCGGGAACTCCGGCATGGTCTTAGCCGTGGTGGCGATGTCCTGGATCTCGATACCCGGAACTGCAAGGCCGAGGATGGCGCCGGCGGTAGCCATCCGGTGGTCCGCGTAACTGTGGACGACGCCGGCGTGCAGCCGTGCCGGGCGGATCACCAGGCCATCGCTGGTTTCTTCGGCGTCGCCGCCGAGGCGGTTGATTTCGGTGACGAGTGCGGCCAGCCGGTCCGTCTCGTGGCCGCGAAGGTGCGCGATGCCGGTCAGCCGCGAGGGTCCGCTGGCCAGGGCGCAGAGGGCCGCCACGGTGGGCGCGAGCTCGCTGGTTTCGTCAAAATCGGCACCCTTGATCTCTGGCCCGCCGGTGACGGTCAGGACGCCGTTAGCCAGGCTGACGTCCGCGCCCATGTCCGCCAGGATGCTCCGCCAAAGGTCTCCCACCTGGGTGGTGCCTGTGGGCCACCCGGGGATCCGCACAGTGCCGCCGGAGGCCAGCGCGGCGGCCAGGAACGGGCCGGCATTGGAGAGGTCCTGCTCAATGCGCTGGTCAAAGGCGCGGATGGGGCCCGGTGCCACCACCCAGTGGTTCGGCAGGGAATCGTCCACGGACACACCGACGCCGCGGAGTACGGCAACGGTCATGTTGATGTGGTCCAGGCTCGGGACCGGTTTGCCTACGTGCTCCAGGTGGAGTCCGTCGGTAAACCTGGCGCCGACCAGCAGGAGAGCCGAGACGAACTGGGATGACGCGCTGGCGTCGATCACCAGGTGGCCGCCCCGGACTTCCCCGGTGCCTTCAACGGTGAACGGCAGCGACGAGGGGGTTCCGCCATCGTCCGCGGTCAGGGCCACCCCGAGGGCCTTCAGGGCCTCGATGATGGTGCCCATGGGGCGCTTCCGGGCGTGGGGGTCGCCGTCGAACACGCTCACGCCGTTGCGCAACGCCGCAAGCGGCGGAACAAAGCGCATCACTGTTCCGGCGAGGCCGCAATCAATGTGCGTCCGTGACGACGACGCCCCCTGGCTCAGGGGCGTGACCTCAAGGTCCGGGCCGAACGCACCGTCGCCGGGCACCTCCGTGATGGTGGCTCCCAGGTGGCGGAGCGCATCGATCATCAATGCAGAGTCCCGGGAATGCAGGGGAGCACGGAGGCGGGACGGCCCGTCAGCCAGCGCGGCCAGGACCAGGAACCTGTTGGTCAGGGACTTTGAGCCCGGCACCGTGACGGTGGCGTTGATGGGCCTGCTGGCGAAGGGTGCCGGCCAGTGCGGAACAGTGTCGGTGGAACTGCGTGAGTCGGTGGCTGCTGGCGGGGTGGAACCGGTCATCCGTCCTTACGCCCCCGTTGCGTGTTCCACGGCGCGGCGCACGGCTTTGTCCGCCTTGTGGAGCTTTTGGCCGGTGGTCTTCCGGGCATCGGCGGCAGTCTTCCGGGCGTCCGCAGCGAGGTGCTCGGCACGCCAGGCCAGGCCAGGCTTGCCGGCGGTGTCCACGGAGGCCAACAGGGCGCCGCCGCTGAGGGAAATGTTTTTGAGCAGCTGGTTCCGGCGGGCCTCTCGGCCTTCCTTGGTGCTGATGTCCGCGCTGCGCCATTCCACAAACGTGTTCAGTAGCGAGATGACGGTCAGAAGTGTTGCCGAGAGGCGGCTGAACTTGCCCAGGCCGAACAGTACGCCGGCACCCACCTGCGTTCCGCCGATCACCCGGGCCAGCATTTTTTCGTCGGCCTGGAACGGCAGAGACGCGGCGGCCTTCTGCAGGAGCGGCGAGAGTTGGGTGGCGGTGTCATCGGCGTTCTTCAGCTTGTCCAGTCCGGCGACTACGAAACTGGAAGCCAGCATGGGGCGGGCGAGAGTACGGACAAAGGACATGGATTTCCTCCTGGCTGGACGAACCGCACCGAATGCGGCGGAGTCCGTTCTAGTCTTGCACTTTTGAGGAATATTTGCCTGCCGCCAGCGGTTATGGATTGCGGGTCCGCCGAACACCGGACGAATTGACTCACCACGGATTGCCTGGCACGTATTTGCCTGGAACATCATGGCCTGACACAGAGTGGAGTTGCCCTTGAGGTTACTGAAGGACGGGACGGAGCCCGCCGGACCCGTAGCACTGCAGACTCTGGAAGCCGATCCTCCGGAGTACGGAACACCGCGTGCCAAAGCCGTCGCAGTAGACTTGAACGCAATGAGCACCCTGGATCCGGCCCTCGAGGCCATGTATGAGGCCTCCGAACGCGAAGCCAAAACAAGCAGCGAAGCCAATGCCAGCAGCGATGCGCCGGCAGGCAGTGACGCGCAGCCTGAAGCGGACGTCCCTGTGCCCTCTGAGCAACCCGTGGATGTGGCCACCGAATCAGCGGAAGAACGGCGGGTCCGTTTTGAGCGCGATGCCATGCAGTACGTGGATCAGCTCTACTCGGCCGCCATGCGGATGGCCAGGAACCCCGCCGACGCGGAAGATCTGGTCCAGGAGGCCTACACCAAGGCGTTCTCAGCGTTCCACCAGTACAAGCCCGGTACCAACCTCAAGGCCTGGCTGTACCGCATCCTGACCAACACGTACATCAACCTCTACCGCAAGCGGCAGCGCGAACCGCTGCAGTCGAACTCGGACACCATCGAGGACTGGCAGCTTGCCAGGGCGGAGTCACACACGTCCCGCGGCCTGCGCTCGGCCGAGGCTGAGGCGCTGGACCACCTGCCGGACTCGGACGTTAAGCGGGCGCTCCAGGCCATCCCCGAGGAGTTTCGGCTGGCCGTGTACTTCGCCGACGTCGAGGGCTTCGCGTACAAGGAAATCTCGGACATCATGAACACGCCCATCGGGACGGTGATGTCCCGGCTCCACCGTGGCCGGAAAATGTTGCGGGATATGCTGGCGGACTATGCCGCCGAACGAGGATTCAAAGGCGCCGTCGAATCACAGGACACGGCCGCGACCACAAAACAGGAGAACAGGAAATGAGCGACTGCCAGGGATTGGGCGACTGCGATGACGCCCGGATGCAACGCATCTACGAATACCTCGACGGGGCGTTGACCCGCGAGGACATCACGGAAATCAAGCATCACCTTGATGAGTGCCCTGAGTGCACCGAGCAGTACGACCTCGAGTGCGTCATCCGCACCATGGTGAAGCGCTCGTGCACCGAGGCCGCTCCGGAAAACCTGAAGAACGCCATCCTGGACCGGATCCACTCCGTCCGCCCGGTAGACGCCTGACGCAGGCCGTACCCGTCGGCAGGGACACGTGACCGCGTGGACGCCTGACTGCGGGGATGCCGGTCGGCAGTACTGCAGGCGCAAAAAGCGGCGCAAAGACGAAGGACCCCGGAAGCCGTGTGGCTTCCGGGGTCCTTCGCTTAAACCGTTTTCCAAGCTTTAGCTTAGGCGTTGGGGCGCTTCCCGTGGTTCGCGCCGCCACGCTTACGGTCACGACGTTTACGTGCACGCTTGCTCATAGCTGGCCTCCTTAAATGTTGGTACTCAAAAGAGCTGCCCTCAAGTCTCCCACACCATGGGACACGCCGCGAAACCGAAACGGGCTGTGACCGGGGGCAACACCGACCGGCGGCGCAGTCCGGCGGCTCAGCCGGGCAGTGAGTTGCGGATGGAGATCCGCGCCTGGTCCAGCACGGTCCTGACGGTTTCCAGCGTGACGGCGCTGAGCGGCTGCCGGGTGGCCTGCAGCCGCAGTTCCACGCGCAGATCGTCCCGGAACGCCTGCAGCAGCATCTCCGCTTCCTTCAGCTCCCGGATGCCTTCTGAAGACTGGCGGCCGGCTTTCCTGAAATCGGCGGCTCGCGCCGTGGAACGGGCCGCCTCCGCTGTGGCCGCCAGGTCTGCCCGCAACCCGCGCATATTGGCGCGGATATCCGCCCGCAGGTTGTCCGCCAGGCGCCGGACGGAAGCGGAAATGTCGTTCTCGACGCCGGCGAGTTCCTCCCGGCGCTTGTTGAGTTCGGCAAGCCCCGCCGCGGTGATGCGATAGTTGGTGCGGCGGCCTTCTGATTCAGTGACGACGAGCCCCTCTTCCTCCAGCTTCCCCAGCCGCGGATAGATGGTACCCGCGCTGGGGGAGTAGGTGCCGCCGAAACGTTCGCTGAGGGCTTTGATCAGCTCATAGCCGTGTTTGGGCCCCGACTCCAGCAGCGCGAGCAGGTACAACCGGAGCGCACCATGGGCGAACACCGGGGGCATCAGTGCCCAGCTTCCGGGCTTCTTGCGTCGTCATTGCGGGCCGGCTGGCCATGGAAGATGGACGTCTTGCCGGACACCGAGTTGGTCCGGACCAGCATCAGCTTGCCGTCCGGTCCGGCAATGGTTTCCACCTTGCCGCCGGGTTGGGAGTACTGCTGGTCATCAATCACCACCACGCCGCTGGCAGACTTCGCCACAATGTCCACCCCGACGTCGTGGGGCAGCCTGATGGTGAGGTCGCCGGAGACTGAATTGGCACCGAAGTCGTGGGTAAAGCCGAGCAGGTCAAAACTCATGTCGCCGCTGACCGTGTGAGCCCGGATGTTGCTGAACCGGCCGGATGCGGTGACCTCGCCGGAGACGCTCTTGGCGGTCAGGACGCCGTCGTGGTTTCGCGCGATGACCTCTCCGCTGACGGTATTGACGTGAAGTTCTCCGGACGTTCCGTCTGCCATCACAGAACCCGAGACGGTATTGAGCCGGGTGTGCCCGCTGATTCCGGAGACGAGGCCATCGCCGCTGACCGTGCCGGCCTCCACCTCAACGCCGGCCGGCAAGGCAATGCTGATAACCGCTGAGTTGTTGCTGTTGTGGTTGACCGTGCCCATCAGGTTCTTGAACCAGCCCTGGGGGCCGTGCAGCTGATGGCGGACCTCGAGCCTGCCGTCCGTTAGCGTCACGGACACGGGATCGCCGTGGACCTCGTTGATCTCCACCCGGGCAACGGTGTCGGAGTGGGTCACAACGTCGAACCTGCCGCGGACCATGCCCAGCTTCAGCGACCTGACGTGTTCAACATCGATGGTTTGCGGACCTGTGACGGTCCAGCTGTCCTCTGTCATGAATCCTCCAAAACCGCGATATATCGTGACTGATAACCCCAAGATATAACGGACCGCTGGGACCGGTCAAGCTATATCGCGACTGGAAGGTTGGGAAACCTACTCGGGGGTGTCCATGCCCAGCCACTGGAACCAGCCACGGTGGAGGACCAGCCAGGCCATCAGGCCATAGCCCGCCTGCCCGGGCGTGCCGGTGTTGGCCGCAAGGTCCTGGCGCCACTGTTCGTGGTTCAGCAGCGGGGAGAATGTGTCCACATAGAGGTGCTTGCGCCTGGTGGTGACGTCAGCAAAAGCGGTGTTGAGATCGGCGAGCCGGCGGTTCTGTACCGGGTCCAGCGTGGGCGGCGGGCCCACCACAAACACCTCGATCCGGTTCTGCGTGGCGGTATCCAGGATGTTGGCCAGGTTCAGGCGGCTCCGGGCGGTGGAAAGGCCGAACTCGATGTCCCGGCCCGAGAGGCCGATCACCAGGCGGTTCTCGTGTTGGTCGCCGAACCGCCGCCCGGCCTCTTCCTGCCAGCGTGCAGCCAGCCCTTCCGTTCCTTCCTGGGGACAGGGGAGGGCATAGGCCTCCATGACCATGCCGTCCTGCGGAGTGCGGGCCAACACGCGTCCCAGCCAGCCGAGGGCCCTGGGATCGCCCAGCCCGGCCAGCAGTTCATCTCCAACAGCTGCGATCCGCAGCTTCCTGTCTTCCACAAGTCCCTCTTTACGTCCGTGCCGAATGAGGCCAATCGGCGTGGCTATGATTCATCTCCATTAAACAGAACTGCCCGGCCGGAGTCTGGTATTTCGACGTCCGGCCGGGCAGCCACTGGTACTACTTCCGTGCAAATGCCTGCTTCAGGAGCGTATCCTGCTCGGCAGCGTGCCGCTTCATGGAGCCGGCCGCAGTGGAGGCCGATGCGGGACGCGACACCAGGCGGACGCGCCGGTCCAGCGCCTCCGGGAGGTTCAGGCCCATAAACGGCCACGGTCCCTGGTTGGCAGGCTCGTCCTGTGCCCAGACAACCTCGGCGTTCGGGTACTTGGCCAGTTCCGCCGCGATCTCTTCGTGCGGCAGCGGGTAGAGCTGCTCCACGCGGACAATCGCGGTGGTCTTGTCGTCAGTCTTCTGCCGGGTGGACAGGAGATCGTAGTACAGGCGGCCGGAGACCAGCAGTACGCGTTCGACGGCATCTGCCGCCAGCTGCTCGTGGTCAGCGATGACAGGGCGGAAGGCCCCCGTGGTGAAGTCCTCGACGGACGACGCGGCTGCCTTGAGGCGCAGCAGCTGCTTCGGCGTGAAGATGATCAGCGGCTTGCGCGGCCTGCTGTAGGCCTGGCGGCGCAGCAGGTGGAAGTGTGATGCCGCGGTGGTGGGGTTGGCGACGATCATGTTCTCTTCGGCGCACATCTGCAGGAAGCGTTCGATGCGTGCCGACGAGTGGTCCGGGCCCTGGCCTTCGTAGCCGTGCGGCAGCATCAGGACCAGGGAGGAGCGCTGGCCCCACTTCTGTTCTGCCGAGGAGATGAACTCGTCGATGATGGTCTGCGCGCCGTTGACGAAGTCACCGAACTGCGCTTCCCACAGCACCAGGGCATCCGGGCGTTCCACCGAGTAGCCGTATTCGAAGCCCATGGCCGCGTATTCGGACAGCAGGGAGTCGTAGATCCACAGCTTGGCCTGGTTGTCCGAGAGGTGGCCCAGGGGCAGCCACTCGCTGCCGTTGGCGCGGTCGTGGAACACTGCGTGGCGCTGCACAAACGTGCCGCGGCGCGAGTCCTGGCCGGCAAGTCGGACGGGAACGCCTTCCATGATCAGCGAACCGAAGGCCGCGATCTCGCCAAAGCCCCAGTCGATGCCGCCTTCGCGGGACATCTGCTCGCGCTTTTCGAGGAGCTGCTTGAGCTTGGCGTGAACGGTGAAGCCCTCGGGGATCTGGACGTGGGCCTTGCCGATGTGCGCCAGGGTCTCCGGCGAAATGGCAGTCGACGCCGGGGCGTTGGTGCCGAAGTCAGCCTGTTGGGCGATGGGACGCTCAATGTCGGAGACGGCGGCGGAGTCCGCGGTGATGATCGGGATGGGCGAGGTCTGGGCCGCGTGCGTTTCGGCGAAGACCCGTTCCAGCCGTTCCTGGTAGTCGCGGAGCAGCTGCTCGGCTTCTTCCTCGGTGATGTCGCCACGGCCGATGAGCGCCTCGGTGTACAGCTTGCGGACGGAGCGCTTGGCTTCGATCAGGTTGTACATCATGGGCTGGGTCATCGAGGGGTCGTCACCCTCGTTGTGGCCACGGCGGCGGTAGCACACCATGTCGATCACAACGTCCTTGTGGAACCGCTGGCGGAACTCGTAGGCGAGCTGGGCGATGCGCACCACTGCCTCGGGATCGTCACCGTTCACGTGGAACACCGGCGCCTGGATCATCTTGGCGACGTCCGTGGAGTACGTGGAGGAGCGCGAGGACGACGGCGCCGTGGTGAAGCCCACCTGGTTGTTGACCACCACGTGGATGGTGCCGCCGGTCCGGTAGCCGCGGAGCTGGGAGAGGTTCAGCGTCTCGGCAACCACGCCCTGGCCTGCGAACGCAGCATCGCCGTGGACCATGAGGGGCAGGACCGGGAAGGCCTCGCCCTGGTCCAGGCGGTCCTGCTTGGCGCGGACGATGCCCTCGAGCACCGAGTCGACAGCCTCGAGGTGGGACGGGTTGGCGGCGAGGTAGACCTTGGTCTCGTTGCCGTTTTCCGAGGTGAACGTGCCTTCGGTACCGAGGTGGTACTTCACGTCGCCGGAGCCCTGCACGGAGCGGGGATCCTGGGTGCCTTCGAATTCGCGGAACACCTGGGCGTAGGTCTTGCCGGCGATGTTGGTGAGGACGTTCAGGCGGCCGCGGTGGGCCATGCCGATCGCAACCTCGTCCAGTCCGTCGTCAGCAGCATCGGAAATGATGGCGTCCAACAGCGGTATCAGGGATTCGCCGCCCTCCAGGGAGAAGCGCTTCTGGCCGACAAACTTGGTCTGCAGGAAGGTCTCAAACGCTTCAGCCGCGTTGAGCCGGGACACGATGCGCAGCTGCTCTTCGCGGCTCGGCTTCGAGTACGGGTGCTCCAGCTGATCCTGGAACCACTTGCGTTCCTCCGGCTCCTGGATGTGCATGTACTCGATGCCCGTTGTGCGGCAGTAGGCATCACGCAGGACACCGAGGATGTCGCGGAACTTGAGCATGGGCGCGCCGCCGAAACCGCCGGTGGGCCACTCGCGGTCCAGGTCCCACAGGGTCAGCCCATAGGTGAGGACGTCAAGGTCCGGGTGCTTGCGCTGGACGTACTCCAGGGGATCGGTGTCTGCCATCAGGTGGCCGCGCACACGGTAGGAGTGGATCAGCTGCTGGATCCGGGCAACCTTGTTGATCTGGTCGGCAGGGTCCACCTGGAGGTCCGGGCTCCAGCGCACGGGCTCGTATGGGATGCGCAGGGACTCGAAGATTTCGTCGTAGAAATTCTGGGCACCGAGCAGCAGCTGGTGCACAAGCTTCAGGAACTCGCCGCTGCCGGCTCCCTGGATGACGCGGTGGTCATAGGTGGACGTCAGCGTGAGGACCTTGCTGATGGCGTTCTGCGCGATGATCTTTTCGCTGGCGCCCTGGAACTCGGCCGGGTAGTCCAGCGCGCCGACGCCGATGATGGCAGCCTGCCCCTTGGACAGACGCGGCACGGAGTGAACGGTGCCGATGCCGCCGGGGTTGGTCAGGGAGACCGTTGTACCGGAGTGGTCATCAGCGGTCAGCTTGCCGCTGCGGGCACGCTTGATCAGGTCCTCATAGGTGTGCCAGAACTCGGAGAAGTTGAGGGTCTCCGCCTTCTTGATGTTGGGCACCATGAGCAGGCGCGTGCCGTCCGGCTTGGGCATGTCAATCGCGATGCCGAAGTTGACGTGTGCCGGCTGGACTGCACTGGGCTTCCCGTCGATTTCGTCGTAGTAGACGTTCATCGACGGGAACTGGGCGAGTGCGCGGATCACGGCGTAGCCGATGAGGTGCGTGAAGGAAACCTTGCCGCCGCGTGCGCGGGCCAGGTTGGAATTGATGACCACGCGGTTATCGATCAGCAGCTTGGCCGGAATAGCCCGGACGCTGGTGGCCGTGGGGACCTCAAGGCTGGTGACCATGTTGGTGGCGATGGCCTTGGCCGGGCCTCGAAGAACGGAGACCACGTCCTCTTCCGGAGCAGTGGGTGCCTTGACGTTCTTGGGAAGCTGGGCGGGAATCGGCTGGGCGGCGCTTCCGGGCTCGATCTTCTTCGCGCCATCGCGGGCAACCGTAGCGGGAGCTTTTTTTGCCGCCGCGGGGGCGGCGGCCGGCGCTGCGGGCTGTGCGGCCGGCGACGTTGCCGGTGCAGCAGTTGCAGAAGCCGGAGGTGCCGGCGGTACAGCCGGCATTTCGCGGGTTGCTGGGTGGGCCACGGCTACCGCCGTGCTTCCGTTGGAAGAAGAACCGCTGCCTGAATCGAAGGACTCGAAAAGGGGCCACCACTTGGTATCCACCGTGTTCTTGTCTTTCTGATACTGCTCGTACAGTTCGTCAACGAGCCACTCATTTCCGCCAAATTCCTCTGGTAGACGGTGGCTAGGCTGCTCTGGCACTTGAAATACGCCTCTTCCATGAGTTTGTTTCCCTCTGGCCGCCACGGTGCCGCAGCACAACATTCGAACCAGTCTCTGCGTCCTGAACCCGGACCGTTGCCAGTCTAATGAGCATTCTGCGTTAACTGCCAATAACGGTGACCCAAATCATGGCCATGACGCGGAGTTCACGGATTGTGGCGTCCGGAAGCCGTCCCGGCGCGGGTGTGTCGGGACCTCCGGGCGGCCATCCGGAAGGCGCAATCTGCTCCTGTAGACTGAAATTCTTATGGACAGTAAATCTAGGTGCCGGCCTGGGGGCTGTCAGCGGAGCATGAAGTACAGCACCGCGCAGTCCACCCGCAGAGCCGGCAAACCCCGAACACGCGCCCATCACTCTCCGTCAGTTCATCCCGGCGGAGCCCCTAAGGAAACAGCGTCGGCTTCGGCCGATCATCCTCCGCCGGGCAGTTTCCCCCCGGTTCACGCAGCTTCCCCCGATTTTCGGGCGGGATGCTGAATGGAGTGGTTGCTCCTCGCGGCAGGCCTCCTGCTGATCGCCGGCACCGGCTTTTTCGTCGCCGTCGAATTTTCCCTGATTGCCCTTGACCAGGCCACGGTCCAACGTGCCATCGATAACGGTGACACGGGTGCCGTCCCGCTGCTCAAGTGCCTGAAATCCCTCTCAACCCAGCTTTCCAGCTGTCAGCTCGGCATCACCCTCACCACCCTTCTGACCGGTTACGTGATGGAACCGTCGGTCGGGCGCCTCCTTGAGGGCCCGTTGGCCGCCGTCGGAATTCCCGAAGTGGCGGCGGCATCCGTTTCCCTGGTCATAGCCATGGTGCTGGCCACGCTGCTGTCCATGCTGCTTGGCGAACTGGTGCCCAAGAACATGGCCATTGCGCTGTCCTTCCAGGTGGGGAAGGCATTGGCGCGGCCGCAGTTGGTCTTTACGGCCATCTTCAAGCCCGCCATCGTGGTGCTCAACGGCTTTTCCAACAAGGTACTGAACGTCTTTGGCCTGGAGGCCAAGGAAGAGATTTCCGGTGCCCGGACGCCGGCCGAGCTCGCCTCCCTGGTGCGGCGCTCCGCCGCCATGGGTACGCTAGACGCCGGGACGGCTAACTTTGTGGCGCGCACGCTGAACTTCTCGGCCCGGACGGCCGCCGATGTTATGACGCCCCGGATCCGGATGGAAACCATCGACGCCGACCAGCCGGTCTCGGACATCCTGGACGCCGCCCGGCGCACCGGGTACTCCCGCTTCCCCGTCATTGGGGAGTCCTCCGACGACATCAAGGGCCTGGTCCACGTCAAGAAGGCCGTTGCCGTGCCGTGGGACCGGCGGGCCAACCTGGAGGCCGGAGCCATCATGACCGATGTCCTCCGCGTGCCGGAGACCATCCACCTGGATGCCCTCCTCGCCGAGCTGCGCGAGGGAAACCTCCAACTCGCGATTGTCCTGGATGAATACGGCGGAACCGCGGGCATCGCCACCCTTGAGGACCTGGTGGAGGAAATCGTCGGTGAAGTGGCCGACGAGCACGACAAGGTACGCCCGGGACTGCTCCAGAGCGCCTCCGGGGACTGGTACTTCCCGGGGCTGCTGCGCCCCGACGAGCTTTCCGAACAGATCCCGGGGCTGACTGTTCCGGACGAAGCCGCCTACGAAACCGTGGGCGGGTACGTCATGAGTGAACTGGGCCGGATCGCGGCAGTGGGGGACACCGTCGAGGTAGGCGGCGGCACCCTGAGCGTGACCAGGATGGACGGCCGAAGGATCGAGCGGATCTCCTTCCATCCGGCGCCGCCTGAAGAGGTGCCCGCTCCGGAAGGCGGGAGCGAACGATGAGTGACTGGGCCGGAATTGCCTGGCTGGTTGTCCTCCTGCTGGGAAATGCGTTTTTTGTCGGCGCCGAGTTCGCCGTGATGTCTGCCAGGCGCAGCCAGATCGAACCACTCGCGGAGGCCGGTTCAAAACGGGCGCAGACCACGTTGCGCGCCATGGAGAACGTCTCATTGATGCTGGCCTGCGCACAGTTGGGCATCACCGTGTGCTCGCTGCTGATCCTGCAGGTGGCCGAACCGGCCATCCACCACCTGATGGCGGCCCCCCTGGAAGCTGTTGGGCTGCCGGTGGAGGTTGCCGACGTCGCAGCGTTCGCCATTGCCCTGATGGTGGTGACCTTCCTCCACGTGACTTTCGGCGAGATGGTGCCGAAGAACATCTCGGTATCGGTGGCGGACAAGGCTGCCTTGCTGCTGGCGCCGCCGCTGATGTTTGTTGCGAAGCTGGTCAACCCGGCCATCGTCGCGCTGAACTGGTCCGCCAACCACATCCTCAAGCTCCTGCGGATTGAACCCAGGGACGAGGTGAACTCGTCCTTCACGCTCGAAGAAGTCCAGTCGATCGTCCAGGAATCCACACGTCACGGGCTCGTGGATGATGACGCAGGCCTGATCACCGGCGCCCTGGAATTCTCCGAATACACGGCTTCGAACATCATGGTTCCGCTGAACGATCTGGTCATGCTGAAGGCGGCCACCACACCGGTGGAGTTTGAAAAAGCCGTCAGCAGAACCGGGTTCTCAAGGTTCCCGATGCTGGACGATGACGGCATGCTGTCCGGATACCTCCACGTGAAGGATGTGCTGTCCATTCCCGAGTCGGACTACCAGCACCCCATCGCCGAGAGCAGAATCCGCTCGCTTGCCAACCTCGCGCTGGACGACGAAGTTGAAACGGCCATGTCCGTCATGCAGCGCACGGGCTCACACCTGGCCCGCGTGATCGGCGCGGACGGGCAGACTCACGGCGTCCTCTTCCTGGAAGACGTGATCGAGCAGCTCGTGGGAGAAATCCGGGACGCCACCCAGGCCACCGGCATCAGGAGGCTTGGCGAGCCGAACGGAGACCAGGCAGGGTTATCCTAAATAGGAATCATTCACATTTAGGGGTAAGCTTTTTTGGAGACGCAAAAGCCATCCCTGTACTGAACTGAGGTTTTCCGTGCGCCACCCCGCCGCCATCCGAACGTCCCTCGCAGCCCTGGCCGGCGTGAGCCTGCTGCTCACCGCTTGCGGCTCCGGAGGCGGCGTGCCGTCGGCATCGTCCGGCACGGATTCATCCGCCGGCGTCGTCGACGTTGTGGCGTCCACCAACGTGTACGGAAACATCGCCGCGATCATCGGCGGGGACAAGGTCAACGTCACTTCCATCATCACCAAGACCAGCCAGGACCCGCATTCGTACGAGGCCACCGCACAGGACCGGCTGCTGGTCTCCAAAGCAGAACTGGTGATCGAGAACGGCGGCGGCTACGACGCCTTCCTCCACAAGATGGCCGATGACAGCAACATCCCGCACAGCAATATCGTCACCGCCGTCGAAGTGGCTGGCCTGGCTCCGGAGGAAGACCACGCTGATTCGTCGTCGTCGTCGTCGGCGAGCGAGTCAGCTCACGATCATGATCACGAGTACGGTGAGTTCAACGAACACGCCTGGTACAGCCTGGATGCCATGGGCAAGCTCGCGGATTCACTGGCGGCCAAGCTGGGTGAACTCGAACCGGGCTCAGCCGCCCTGTTCACGTCCAATGCCGCAACTTTCAAAGCCGAGGTGGACGGACTGGCCGGCAAGCTCGCCGCACTGAAGGCCAACGGAACCGGCGCGGCCGTGGCCGTGACAGAACCTGTCCCGCTGTACCTGCTCGAGGCGGCAGGGCTGGAGAACAGGACTCCGGCCGACTACACGGCCGCGATCGAGGAAGGCTCGGACGTTCCGCCAGCCGTGCTGAAGGCCGCTACGGACCTGGCCGGATCCAAGGACATCAGATTCCTCGCCTACAACGCGCAGACAGAGGGACCCCAGACGCAGGCACTGAAAAAGGCGGCCGAATCAGCCGGCGTTCCCGTCATTGACTTCAGCGAAACCCTGCCCGAAGGCAAGACGTACCTGCAGTGGATGACGGACAATGTTGACAACGTCAGCAAAGTTTTGGAGAAAAATAGTTGAAACCGGTGGTCAGCCTCCGCGGGGCGTCCCTGCAGTTCGGCAAACGCCTGCTCTGGGAGGCTCTCGACCTGGATATCAGGCCCGGTGAGTTCTTCGCGGTCCTGGGACCCAACGGCAGCGGAAAGACCAGTTTCCTCAAGGTTCTCCTGGGCCTTCAGGAACTGCAGTCCGGCCGGGCCACTTTGGGCGACCGTCCCGTGGAGCGGGGCAGCAATCTGATCGGCTACATTCCGCAGCAGAAATCCTTTGCTCCGGACACCCCCATGCGTGCCCGGGACCTGGTGGGGCTCGGCGTGGACGGCCACCGCTGGGGGCTGCGACTGGGCATGTCCCGGGCAAACCGCAGGATCGATGAGCTTCTGGAACTGGTGGGCGCCAGTGACTACGCAAAAGTCCCGGTAGGCCAGCTCTCCGGCGGCGAGCAGCAGCGCCTCCGGGTGGCCCAGGCGCTGGCCACGGACCCTAAGGTCCTCCTCTGCGACGAACCCTTGCTTTCCCTGGACCTGCAGCACCAGCAGGCCGTCAGCGCTCTGATCAACAAGCAGTGCCACGACCAGAACAGCGCGGTGGTTTTTGTCACCCACGAAATCAACCCCATCATCGATTACGTTGACCGGGTGCTGTATCTGGCCGGCGGCCGGTTCCGGGTGGGGACCCCGGAAGAGGTCATGACCACTGAGGTCCTGTCCGAGCTCTATGACAGCCACGTGGAGGTCATCCACGCGAACGGGCGCATCGTCGTCGTCGGCCTACCCGACGCGACCACGCACCACCATGCCGATGTCCACGCCACGGCGGGGGAGGTGGCCTGATGGATGCGGACAGCATCATCGGAGCGATCTTCAGCTTCGAGAACTACGGCGAGCTGCTGGTGCTGGTTCAGAACTCGATCTGGGCCGGGGCCGTGTTGGGCCTGCTCGGCGGGCTGGTGGGCACTTTCGTGATGAAACGGGACCTGGCCTTCGCCGTCCACGGCATCTCCGAACTCTCTTTCGCAGGGGCGGCGTTTGCGCTCCTGATCGGCGCGGACATCGTGTTCGGCTCGCTGATCGGCTCGGTGGCGGCGGCGCTGCTCCTGGGCCTGATGGGGGTCCGGGCACGGGACAAAAACTCCATCATCGGGGTGATCATGCCGTTCGGACTGGGGCTCGGCATCCTGTTCCTTTCGCTCTACGAAGGCCGTGCCGCCAACAAATTCGGCCTGCTCACGGGGCAGATCGTCTCCGTGGACACCGTCCAGCTCCAGGTCCTCGCCGGTGCCGCCGTGGTGGTCATCGCGGCCCTGGCAGCCATCTGGCGCCCGCTGAACTTTGCCAGCGTTGATCCAGAACTGGCAGAAGCCCGCGGGGTGCCCGTACGGACGCTCGCGCTGATCTTTATGGTCCTGCTGGGAGTCAGCGTAGCTCTGTCCATCCAGGTGGTGGGTGCGCTCCTGGTGCTCGCATTGCTGATCACCCCGGCAGCGGCGGCGCTCCGCGTGACGTCCGCTCCCGTGGCGGTGGTGGCGCTCAGCGTTGTTTTCGCCGTCACGGCCACGGTGGGCGGAATCCTGCTGGCCCTAGGCGGGCGGATCCCCATCAGCCCCTATGTCACCACTCTGTCATTCCTGATCTACGTGGTATGCCGCATCGTCGGCAGTGTCCGGGCCAAGAAGGGCATCAACGGCCGGCTGGTGCACGCCCGCTGACACGGTCAAGCGGCATGCATTAGGTTGCGGCGGCGCAGGCCGTCAAAGCTTGCCGGCGGCCCTGAGGGCTGTGCAGTCCGGGCACAGGCCGAAGATCTCCACGGTGTGCGCCACTTCGGTGTAGCCGTGTTCGGTGGCGATCCGGGCGGCCCAGGTTTCCACCGCCGGGGCCTCGACTTCCACGGCCTTCCCGCAGTTGCGGCATAGCAGATGGTGGTGGTGCCCGGTAACGGCGCAGCGCCGGTAAACGGCTTCTCCCTCGCCGTTGCGCAGCACATCCACGAGGCCGTCGTCGGCGAGGGACTGCAGGATCCGGTAGGCCGTTGCCAAGGAAACCGAGACGCCCTTGTTCTGCAGGATGCGGTAGAGCTCCTGCGTGCTGACGAAGTCATACAGCTCGTCCAGGGCAGCGCTAACGGCCACGCGCTGCTTGGTGACGCGCTGCTCCTTGACGGGCACACTGCCGGCGCCTGCGCCGGATGAAGCGTTCGACGGCGTCGCGTCAGCTTTGGTGCCGAACGGCATGAAGGTACTCGCTTCCCTGAGGGACGGTGGCAATCATCAAGATTACCAGCCGGGAGCGCACCGCCAGGCGAGCCTTGGACAAGCGTGGGGCCGGACCCTAGGCTGGCGCCATGAAGCTGACAAAATACACCCACGCGTGCGTCCGGCTCGAGAAGGACGGCCGGGTGCTGGTGCTGGATCCGGGAACATTCTCCGAGACGGCCGAAGCCCTGGACGGGGCGCAGGCCGTGCTCATCACCCACGAGCACGGCGACCATGTGGATGTGCCGGCCATGGTCTACGCGCTGCGCGGCTCGGACGGCCTGGCGGTCTTCGCGCCGGCCGGCGTGGCCGCCCACCTGCGGGAGGAGGCACCGCAGGCGGCAGCCCGGATCCATACGGTCGAGCCCGGTTCCAGTTTTGACGCAGCCGGCTTCGACGTCCGCAGCTTCGGCGGACAGCATGCACTCATCCATCCTCAGGTTCCCATCGTCGCCAACATCGGCTATTTGGTGGACGGCAACGTTTACCACCCGGGGGACTCCTTCATCATCCCGGACGGCCTCAGCGTGCAGACGCTGCTGGTTCCGCTCCACGCGCCGTGGAGCAAGGTCAGCGAGGTGGTGGATTTTGTCATCGCCGTCCGGGCTCCGCGTGCGTTCCAGATCCATGATGGGCTCCTCAACGAAAGGGGCCTGAAGGTCGCAGAATCCCATGTTGCCAGGCTGGGTCGGAAATACGGCACCGAGTACAGCCGCCTTGCCCCGCGGGAATCGGTGGAGGTCTGATCAGCTACGCGTTCCAGACGCCGGTCTCGAAAAACCGGCGGATGCCTTCCTCATGCGGCTCGGGGTCCAGGCCTTGGCCTGACAGCCATTCTGGATTGTAGTAGTTGCCCGCATAGCGGTCGCCGCCGTCGCACATCAAGGACACAATGCTGCCGCGCTGTCCCTCGGCGACCATTTCCGCCACGAGTTGCCAGACACCCCACAGGTTGGTGCCGGTGGACGGTCCGGCGTGAAGGTCGGCGAGGGTGTGCAGGTGCCGCATTGCTGCGACGGAGGCGCCATCGGGAACCTGGATCATGTGGTCGATGACGGCGGGCACAAAGCTCGGTTCCATCCGCGGGCGGCCGATGCCTTCGATCCGTGACGGCAGGCCGGTGCTGGTCCCACCCGGACCGTTCACCCAGCCGGGGTAAAACGCGGAATTCTCCGGGTCTACCACCGCAAGGCGCGTGTCGTGGCCGCGGTAGCGCAGGTAGCGGCCGATGGTCGCGCTGGTGCCGCCGGTCCCCGCGCCCACCACGATCCAGCGGGGAACGGGGTGTTCCTCCAGCGCCAACTGCCCGAAGATGGACTCCGCGATGTTGTTGTTGCCGCGCCAGTCCGTGGCACGCTCCGCGTAGGTGAACTGGTCCATGTAGTGGCCGTTGGACGTGGCCGCGACTTCCGTCGCCGCGGCATAAACCTCTGAGGCATGGTCAACCAACAGGCACGAGCCGCCGAACTGTTCGATCAGCGCGATCTTCTCCGGGCTTGTCGTGCGGGTCATGACCGCTACGAACGGCAGCCCCAGGAGCTGCGCGAAATATGCCTCCGATACCGCGGTGCTGCCGCTGGAAGCCTCCACGATGGTGGTACCTTCGCGGATCCAGCCGTTGACCAGGCCAAAGAGGAACAGCGAGCGGGCCAGCCGGTGCTTGAGGCTCCCCGAACGGTGCGTGGATTCGTCCTTGAGGTAAAGCTGGACGCCCCAGTGCTGCGGGAGCGGTACCGAGTAGAGATGGGTATCGGCGGACCGGTTGTTTTCTGCGTTGACTTTTCTGATGGCCTCGTCAGCCCAGGCCCGGTCCGTGCTCGTGTTCTTCACCGGACCAACTCTAGCTGCGACAGAGCGCCTGGCCCTGACTGCCAGGCGCTCTGCCGCAGCTAGAGTTGGATCAGCGACTGCACACCTCACCAGCACAATTGCTAAGGAGAACGATGGGTCCACTGATGGCTGTCCAGGCTTTGGCGGCGCGTGTCGACGCCGGCCAGCGAACCGTGGTGCTGGACGTCCGCTGGGCGTTGGGGGACCCGCACGGCCGGGAACACTACCTTGGGGGCCACCTCCCGCTGGCAGTTTTTGTGGACCTTGCCACCGAGTTGGCGACGCCGGCCACCCCGGCCCGCGGCAGGCACCCGCTGCCCACCGACGCGGAATTCCAGGAGACTGCCAGGCGCTGGGGGATCAACAACGGGGACGTTGTGGTGGCCTATGACAACAGCGGCAACATGGCTGCCGCCCGGCTCTGGTGGATGCTCCGCAACGCCGGGTTCCAGGACGTGTACCTGCTCGACGGCGGCCTGGCCGCCTGGCGGGACGCCGGACTGCCGTTGGACACCGGACCGGCGGAGGCCGCCGCCGGGCGTGTTTCCTTTGACGTTTCCCCTGCTGGAGGCAGGATGCCCAGCATCGACGCGGCCGGAGCGGCAGACTGGCCGGCAACGGGCGTCCTCCTGGATGCCCGGGCCGGCGAAAGGTACCGGGGAGAATTTGAACCCGTTGACCCCCGCGCCGGCCACATTCCGGGCGCCCGGAGCGCACCAACAACGGAGAACGTGGACGGGGCCGGCTATTTCCTGCCCGCGGACGAGCTGCGGCGCCGGTTCGAGGACCTCGGCGTCCGCGACGACGTCCCGGTGGCCGTGTACTGCGGCTCGGGCGTGACCGCCGCCCATGAGGTGGCCGCCCTCGAAATCGCTGGATTCCGGGCCGCCCTCTATCCGGGATCCTTCTCGGAATGGTCGAACAATCCCGCGCTGCCGGTAGCGACGGGCAGCAGGCCGAGTGGCGATGCGGCGGCCCGCGGGGGTAGCGTCGAAGGATGACCCCAGGACGCCCTGTACCGCCGCCCCTTGCCCGCCCCGCATTGCCGAATGATGCTGTTACCGATCCTGCTGCGGACCTGGACACCGATCCGGGCACCGGCCTGCTGGCCGCCGCCTATGGCGCGGTTTCCCCAGACGGCGGCCTGGCACCCCTGACGCTTGCCCGGCGTGCCCCGAAAGCGGACGACGTCGAGATTGCCATCGAATTCTGCGGCCTGTGCCACTCGGACGTGCACGCCTCGCGTGGCGAATGGGGTAACCAGAAATATCCACTGGTCCCCGGCCACGAAATCGTCGGAACTGTCAGCCGCGTCGGCTCGGCCGTGACTGACTTCACCCCGGGGGACCGCGTGGGCGTCGGGTGCATGGTTGATTCCTGCCGCGAATGCGAAAGCTGCCTCGACGGCCTGGAACAGTACTGTGAAAACGGGATGACCGGGACCTACGGCGCCAAGGATTCGCGTAACGGCGATGCCATCACCCAGGGCGGCTACTCGTCGGCCGTGGTGGTGGACCGGCGCTACGTGGTCCGTGTGCCCGGCAACCTGGACCCGGCCGCCGTCGCCCCCTTGCTCTGCGCGGGTGTCACCACGTTCTCTCCCTTGCGGCACTTTGACGTGGAGGAAGGCGACGTGGTGGGCGTGGTGGGGCTCGGCGGGCTCGGACACATGGCCGTGAAGCTCGCCAAGGCCATGGGGGCGGTGGTGAAAGTCTTCACCACTTCCGAAGGCAAGGTGCCGGCCGCGCTGGAACTCGGGGCCGACGAAGTGATCCTGTCCCGGGACAAGGACGCCATGGCCGCGGCGGACCGCACCATCGACCTCATTATCGACACTGTGGCCGCTCCGCACGACCTGAATCCGTTCTTCCGTACCCTGCGCGTGGACGGTGCGCTGTTCCAGCTGGGCATGCCGTCGGACGCCATGCCGCCGGTCAACCCCGGAGCCCTGATCAGGCGGCGGATCGCGTACGCAGGCTCGCTGATCGGTGGGATCGCCGAAACGCAGGAGATGCTCGACTTCTGCGCCGAGCATGGAGTGGTGGCGGATATCGAACTGGTGCGCGCCGACCAGCTGAATGAGGCCTACGACCGCATGGTGGCCGGCGACGTTAAATACCGGTTTGTGCTGGACACCAGCACCCTGCAGGCTCCGGCCGAGAAGGCAGACGTATGAGCACCCTGTTCACCAAGATCATCAATGGCGAGATCCCCGGACGATTTGTCTGGCGGGAGGCTGGCGTTGCGGCCTTCCTGACCACGGCTCCCCTGGCAGACGGGCACACGCTGGTGGTCCCCACCGAGGAGGTGGACCGCTGGACCGATGCGTCCCCGGAAACCCTCGCGAAGGTGATGGAAGTGGCCCGGCGGATCGGTGCCGTGCAGCTGGACGTCTTCCCCGCCGAGCGGGCGGGGCTGATTGTGGCCGGGTACGAGATCAACCACCTGCACGTCCACGTATGGCCGTCCAGGACCATGGCTGATTTCGATTTCGCCTCGGCCGACCAGAACCCGGACCCCGCAGTGCTGGACGCGAACGCCGAAAAGCTGCGGGCCGGGCTCCGGGCCGCTGGCTACGCGGACTTCGTTCCCGCAAACTGAGCCTGCTGCTCGCGCCGGTCTAGGCCGGCGCGAGCGCCTTGTTAAGGACAGCCCTGATCCGCTTTTCGGAGACGGAGTAAGCCGTTCCGAGTTCGACGGCGAAGAGGCTCACCCGCAGCTCTTCGATCATCCAGCGGACCTGGGTCAGTTCGGCACCCACCCGGCGCCCGGGCAGCAGGGCCGACACGGCGTCGTCGTAATCGTCTTCCAGCCGCTGGACCGCGGCCATGCTCAGGCCGTCCCGCTGGACGTTGCCGGGGAGCTTTTCGAGGCGTTTCTCGATGGCGGCAAGGTAGCGGGGGAGCTGGCTCAGCTGCTTGTAGCCCGTGCGGGCCACAAATCCCGGGAACACGAGCTGCTCAAGCTGGCTCCTGACATCCTTCAGGGCGCTGATCAACGCCAGGCTGGTGGTGCCGTTCAGCTGTGTCTCAATGCGCCGGGTGCTGGCCAGGACGCGCTCCACCACGGCCGTCACACTGAAGACGGTATCGATGAGTTCCGCACGGACCTGCTCGTAGAGGGCGTCGAAGGACCCCCGGTCCCACGGGAGTTCCGCCGGGGTCAGTTTGTCCACGGCAGCCAGGGCGCAATCGGCAATGAGCGCTGACACTGAACCGTGCGGATTCTGGCTGAACGTCAGCTTTTCGGTGTTGTTCAGATGTTCCAGGACGTAGCGGTCCGGTGCCGGTACCCTGAGGGCGAGGAGCCGGATCACGCCGCCGCGCATGGCCTCAAGCTGCTCCGACGAGGTCTGGAAGACGCGCAGCGCCACGGACGTTCCTTCATCCACCAAGGCTGGATAGCCGGTGACAGTGTGGCCCTTGACGGTGTTGCTGACCTGCCGCTGCACCGTGCCGAAGGCCCACTCGGTCAGGCCGGTCTGTTCCTTGAAGCCTGTGCCGCTGCCAGCCGAATTTGCGCCTGCCGATGACGCGGGTACTGTTCCGCCGGACTTTCCGGGTGACTTCGAATGCCCAAGGGACTGCGGAGCCGTGGTTCCGGGTGTCGCCCCCAGGGATTCAGCAATAGCGCGGCGTGTTGCCGGGGCCAGCCGCTCCTGCAGGGCTGCGAGGTCCTTGCCCTCATCCAGCACCCTGCCCTGGGTATCGATAACCTTGAAGCTCACCCGCAGATGGGACGGCACCGCGTCCCAGTTCCAGGAACCGGGCGGGATGACGTGGCCGCGGATCCGGCGCAGGGCCAGTTCCAGTGAAGCTTCCAGCTCATCGTGGGCCGGATCAAAGTCCGATTCCAGGGCAGCGACGGCTTGCCGGGCCACATCCGGAGCGGGGACAAAGTTCTTGCGGACCTGCTTGGGGAGTGACTTGATCAGGGCAGCCACAAGCTCCGCGCGCTGGCCAGGGATCAGCCAGCGGAAGGCTGCATCATCGAGCTGGTTGAGGAAGAGCACCGGGACTTCGGCCGTGACGCCGTCGGACGGGTTGGGGGGTGAACCGGGCGCCACCGGGTGGAACTCGTAGCTGAGCGGCAGCTCGAAGCCCTTGTGCAACAGGGTTTTCGGATAAGCGGCTTCGTCCAGGTCATCGGCGTCGTTGTTGAGCAGCAGTGACTTGTCGTAGTCCAGGAGGTCCGGATTCTGCTGCCGGGCCTCCTTCCACCACTTGTCGAAGTGCCGTTCGGACACAACGTCGGGGCCGATCCTGGCGTCGTAGAACTCAAAAAGCGTTTCGTCGTCCACCAGCAGGTCGCGGCGGCGCATCCTGGCCTCGAGCTCTTCGACCTCAAGGAGCAGGGCGCGGTTGCGGTGGAAGAACTTGTGGTGCGTTTTCCAGTCGCCTTCCACCAGGGCGTGCCGGATGAACAGCTCGCGGGCCAGCACAGGATCCACTCGGCTGTAGTTGACCCGGCGCTGGGGGATGATGGGCACGCCGTACAGGGTGACCTTCTCGTACGCCATGACCGCGCCCATTTTTGTGGACCAGTGCGGCTCGCTGTAGCTGCGCTTGACGAGGTCCGGCGCCACCTGTTCTGCCCAGACGGGATCGAACTTGGCTGCGACCCTGGCCCAGAGGCGGCTCGTCTCCACGAGTTCGGCCGCCATCACAAACGTGGGGGACTTCTTGAAGAGCGACGAGCCGGGGAAGATTGCGAAGCGGCTGCCGCGGGCGCCCGCGTATTCGCGCTTGCGCTCGTCCAGGATGCCGATGTGGCTCAGCAGGCCGGACAGCAGGCTCATGTGGATGCCTTCGTGGTTGCCCACGGGATCGGCCAGGCGCTTGTTGTCCAGGCTGATCCCGAGCGGGCGGGCCATCTGGCGGAGCTGGGCGAAGAGATCCTGCCATTCCCTGACCCGAAGGTAGTTGATGAACTCGGTCCGGCACAGGCGGCGGAACTGGGTGGACGAGAGTTCCTGCTGTTTCTCCTGCAGGTAGTTCCACAGGTTCAGGAAAGAGGTGAAGTCCGAGTTTTCATCGCGGAAGCGGGCATGCTTCTCGGCGGCGAGCTGCTGCTTGTCCGTTGGACGCTCGCGCGGGTCCTGGATGGTCAGTGCCGCGGCCAGGATCATTACCTCGCGGACGCAGCCGCGCTTGCCGGCCTCCACAATCATCCGG
Source organism: Arthrobacter sp. AQ5-06 (assembly GCF_003287955.1). Taxonomy (GTDB): domain Bacteria; phylum Actinomycetota; class Actinomycetes; order Actinomycetales; family Micrococcaceae; genus Arthrobacter. The sequence goes on from NZ_QMKP01000007.1 coordinate 41,225, forward strand.
CCGAGGCGGGGATCCACCGGCAGTTGGGCAAGCTGGTGTCCGACGGCGGTCAGCCCGCCGCTCTTGGCGTCACCTGGCCGGACGGCATTCAGGGCGCCGAGCTCGCGCAGGAGAGTAACGCCGTCGTTGATTGCCCTCGAGTCCGGCGGCTCGACAAACGGGAAGTTCTCCACGTCCTTGGGCCCACGGGCAACGCCCATGGCGGTCATCTGGAGGATGACTGCCGCCAGGTTGGTGCGCAGGATTTCCGGATCCGTGAACAGCGGCCGGGACTCGAAGTCCTCTTCCGAATAGAGCCGGATGGCGATGCCGTCCGACACACGGCCGCACCGGCCGGAGCGCTGGTTCGCCGAAGCCTGCGACACACGCTCGATGGGCAGCCGCTGGACCTTGGTGCGGTGCGAGTAGCGCGAGATGCGGGCCGTGCCGGTGTCGATGACGTACTTGATGCCCGGGACGGTCAGGGACGTCTCGGCCACGTTGGTGGCCAGCACAATCCGGCGGTTTCGGCCGGGGTGGAACACCTTGTGCTGTTCCTGCAGGCTCAGGCGGGCGAACAGCGGGAGCACCTCGGTGCCGGCCAGGCGCCGGTTGGACTGGATCCTGGCGTTCAGTGCGTCAGCCGCATCGCGGATCTCGCGCTCGCCGGAGAAAAAGACCAGGATGTCGCCGGGAGCCTCGCTGGCGAGCTCGTCCACGGCATCGCATACGGCGTCCAGGGGATCTCGGTCCTCCTCGAGTTCGTCATCGGAGGCCTCGTCGTCGGCCGCACCGCCGGCTGGCTGGGAAAGCGGCCGGTACCGGATCTCCACAGGGAATGTGCGCCCGGACACCTCGATGATGGGGGAGGGCTCGTCGTCGGACCCGAAGTGCTTGGCGAAACGCTCCGGATCGATCGTGGCCGAGGTGATGATGATTTTCAGATCCGGCCGCTGCGGCAGGATGCGCTTGAGGTAGCCCAAAATGAAGTCGATGTTGAGGCTGCGCTCGTGCGCTTCGTCAATGATGATGGCGTTGTATTTTCGCAGCAGCTTGTCCCGCTGGATCTCTGCTAGCAGGATGCCGTCAGTCATGAGCTTGACCTTGGTGGCGCGGCTGACTTCGCCGGTGAACCGCACCTGGAAACCGACTTCCTGGCCGATCTCCACACCGAGTTCCTCGGCGATGCGCTCAGCGACCGTGCGGGCTGCGAGCCGCCGCGGCTGGGTGTGCCCGATCAGGCCGTTGTCGCCAAGGCCCAGCTCAAGGCACATTTTGGGGATCTGGGTGGTCTTGCCGGAGCCGGTCTCGCCGGCAATGATGGTCACCTGATTGGCGGCAATGGCAGCCATCAGGTCCTCGCGGCGCTCGGAAACGGGCAGCTCAGCAGGGTAGGAGATATGAAATGTCATGGCTGCAGCCAGTCTACTGGGGCGGCGTCTGTTTCCCGCTCTTGCCGCCGTCCACCCCGCCGTCCACCCCGACCTGCTCCCGGCCTCCCGGATAGGCGGCCGCCAGGCTGGAGCGGGAGGTGACGTGGAACTTCGCGTAGATCCGGGCCAGGTGATACTGCACCGTTTTGACCGAGACATGCAGCTCCGCGGCGGCTTCCCTAGTGCTGAGCCCAGCGGCCACCAGGTCTGCCACCGCCTTCTCTTGCTCCGTGAGTTCAGCCAGCGGGACAGAGCCGCGATGCGTAGCCGCGGCACCGCGCCGGACACCCGCATTCGCTTCGGCCGTTAAGCCGGAACTGGTTCTGAGCCCCACCGAACGCGGCAATGGGGCAGGCAACGAGGTCACCTATGACTTCGTTCTGGATGCAGTCCGCGCCTGACCCGCCAGCACACGAAAGGACCCGGCTCTTATGAGCCGGGTCCTTTCGTGTTAATACTGCTGGGTTAATAATGGCGGCTCGAGGCATGCCTGCGGGTTAGAAAATGCGCAGGGTGTAGTTGACGCTGGGCAGGTCCCGGGCGGACCAGGGCTGGTCGGAGGTGACGGGCGGGGTGTGGCCGCGGCCATCACGCAGGAGCGCTGAGGCGGTGGCGGCGAGAACCACGAGGAGCAGGACCACTAGGGCGATTCCGAAGATTTCCATGACTCAATGCTGCTCCGGTGCATGTTCAAGAAACAGTGGCAGAAATGCCCAAAAAGCGCGAATTTCTGCCACAATGGAAGCATGCTGAAATCAGTTGCAGTCATCATGGTCCCCAACTTCTCGATCTTCGAGTTCGCCACCGCATTCGAGGTGTTCGGCATCGACAGGTCGGGTCGCGGCAGTAACGTCCCCGCGTTTGACTTCCGGGCCTGCACGCCCGAGCCCGGAAACGTCCGCTTGAAATCAGGCCTTTCCATGAATGTCCCCTTGGGGCTCGATGCCACGGCGGACGCTGACCTCGTGATCATGACGCCCTTCGGACGCGATGAGGACGTTCCGGAATCCGTTATGGAGGCATTGCGCGCCGCGCACGCCCGGGGCGCCTGGGTGATGTCCATCTGTTCCGGAGCCTTCGCCCTGGCCCGCGCCGGTCTTCTGAACGGGCGGCGCTGCACCACCCATTGGCACTATTCCCATGAGCTCGCAAGCCGGTACCCGGACGTGCAGGTCGACGAAAACGTGCTCTACGTGCAGGACGGCAACCTGATCACCAGCGCCGGAACCGCGGCAGGGATTGATGCCTGCCTCCATCTGGTGCGCGTTGAGTTCGGCGCCAATGTAGCCGCCGCAATTGCCCGGGACATGGTGGTGCCGCCGCATCGTGACGGTGGCCAGGCGCAGTTCATTGACCGGCCCGTGCCTGCTTGTGGATCGGCGCCGATGGAAGAGCTGCTGCGCTGGATGGTGCAGAACCTGGAGCAGGAGCACACCGTTGTTGAATTGGCGTCCCGCGTGCACATGTCAGCCAGGACCTTTGCCCGCCGCTTCCGCTCCGAAACCGGGGCGACACCTGCTGCCTGGCTGAACTCGCAGCGGGTCCTCCGGGCGCAGGAGCTGTTGGAATCCACTGACCTGAACATCGACGAAGTTGCCCGGGAATCGGGCTTTGGCCACCCCGTCCTGCTCCGGCATCACTTTGCCAAGGTGCTGGACACCAGCCCGCAGTCCTACCGCCGGGCGTTCCGCGGGCAACTGATAACGGCGGGGTAGCCGTCCATGCGGCTGGGCCTTAGCCGGGCGACTAAGCCGGGGCAGGCCCTTGCGGTCCAGGAGTGGCTTGCCGTCCGGGGCTGTCCTCGGAGGCCGCCCGGGTGCTGTCCACCAGCACGCGCCATGGTCCTGTGACAGCTTGCTCAGGCAGTGCCGCACGGCGCTGGCCGGCCCGGATCGAATAGATGAATCGGTCGGGCTGGTTGCCTTGCACCTCCGCGGCTGCGGCCCTGACGGTCTTGGGCACCGCGTCCCAAGGGCATGCTTCCACAATGGGTTGCCACTGGCTTTTTGCGCTCTCGGTCTGGGCGTGCACTGTCCATACGCGGGTCAGGGCTGCGATGCCGCCGCTGCGCTCGACACTGATCTTCATGGCCTGGGTCCTGGGCTTTCCTGCAGCCTGGCCGCCGGGCTCGCGGCGGGCAGGCGTTCAACTAAAGCTTGACCTTCACAGTTTCCCACGCCTGCCGCACGGCGGCATGCTCCGGAGAATCGGTGCCGAACAGGTCGACGGCGGATGCCGCCGTCGCCCTCGCGAATAGGCGGAAGGTGGCGGTGGCAGGCAGCGAGCCGCCGGTCAGTGCGTCGTACCAGATCCGTCCCGGTGCCTCCCAGGCGTTGCCGCCGAGGGACTCCGCCGTGAGGTAGAAGGCCCGGTTGGGGATGCCGGAGTTGATGTGGACGCCGCCGTTGTCGGCGCTGGTCCGCACGTACGAGTCCATCGAATCTGGCTGGGGATCCTTACCCAGCACGTCGTCGTCGTACGCTGTTCCCGGGGCTTTCAGGGAGCGGAGAGCCGATCCCTCAACCTGAGCCGTGAAAAGTCCTTCGCCGATCAGCCAGCTGGCGTCGGTCACGGACTGCCTGTTCAGGTACTGTTCCACGAGCGCGCCGAAAACGTCGGACATGGATTCGTTGATGGCACCTGCCTGGTTGCGGTAAGCCAGCCCCGCCGAGTACTGCGTGACGCCGTGTGTGAGTTCGTGCCCGATGACGCTCAGCGACCGCGTGAAACGTTCGAAAACTTCGCCGTCGCCGTCGCCGAACACCATCTGCCGGCCGTCCCAGAAAGCATTGTCGTAGAGCTTGCCAAAATGCACAGTGGCATCGAGCGGCAGGCCTTCGCCGTCGATGGAGTTACGGCCGAAGATGTCGGCAAACAGGCGATGCGTGTGCCCAAGGCCGTCGTACGCCTCATCAGCGGACTGATCGCCGGAAGCCGGTTCGCCTTCCTTGCGTACGAGCTTTCCGGGAAGGTTCTCGGAACCGCCGGCATCGTAAATGCTCCTTTTGGGCGGGCCCGGGCGGACGTCCCGCAGCGCCGGGGGAGCGGCCGGAGCCGGCAGGGTACGGGCCGACTGGACTGACCGGACGTGGCTCAGCGCTTCCTTGGCCGCCCGCGCGGCGGCTGAAAACTGCGGCTCGTCCAGGCGGGCCAGCCGCCGCAGCATGTAAGGCGGAATGATTGAACAGAATGTGGCTGGAACGTGCATGGCCTACCCCCTCGAGTTCGTTGAATCAGCCTACGAGGGGCCACCGACAATCTGTTGAAGGCGCACTCAATCCAGCACGAATGGACACTTGCGGCCCTATTTCATGGCGCGACGGGACAGCTGGGCCCCGAAGTGGACCATCCTTCGCCTCCGGGCGCGAACGGACACTTGCGGCCCCTCCACGCCGACGACCCCGCGCCAAGGGACACTGAGGCCAACCATGCCGACGACCCCGCGCGAAGGGACAATTGAGGCCCTAAACTCCCGCAGCGCGATTGGTGGCACCGATCGTTGCTTCGCAGAGTTTATGCACATAGCCATTAAGCCTCGCCGTTATTGTCGGACCCTCCGGGGATGATGTGGGTATGGATAGCAGAGCGGCTGTTGAGACGGCGGAGGCCCTTGCGGGGTCCTTCGCTGAGCTGGCTGTGGTGATCGGTGGTGCTGCCGATTCCTCGGGATCCTGTGGTCCTGATCCACTTCGCCGTAGAGCTGATATTGCCCTGGAAACTCTGGCTGAAGTCGCCCGCGGGGAAGCGAAGTTGGCGGCGCTGAAGGTCTATGCGGCTGCCGTGTACGCCGACACCGCCCAGGCCCTGGCAGGCCCTGCCGAGTCGCCGCAGGACCACAGCGGACAGGAAATGGCCGTGATTGCTGAGGTCGCCTGCGTCCTGACGGTCAGCGAACGCTCCGCGGGTGCCCTGCTCGCCGAGGCGTACGCGCTGTCCACCGCCCTGCCGTTGACGTTCTCGGCGTTGCAGGCCGGGACGATTTCGTGGCAGCACGCCCGGATCATGGTCGACGAAACCGTGAACCTGGACCCTGCCGGTGCCCAAGCCCTCGAACAGCATTTCCTGGACCCCGACGCACCAAACCCTGCGAGGGGTTGCCCGGCGGGAGAGCTCATCCCCGGGAGGTTCCGGCACAAGGCCCGGACCTGGCGGGAACGGCATCACCCGGTCAGCATCGAAAAACGCCACACCCGCAGCATTGCCGACCGCCGGGTGGAGTACTCCCCGGATCGCGACGGCATGGCCTGGCTCTCCGCGTACCTTCCGACCGATCAGGCCGCCGGGATCTGGGACCGCACCACCGCCGCGGCCAGAGCCCTCCAAGGGCCTCATGAGGACCGGACCCTCAGCCAGATCCGCGCCGACATCACCGCCACCTGGCTCCTCGGCGGAAACTCGGGCTGTATCAGCGGCGGAACAATCGGCACAGGCGGAACCGATGCCAGCCCTGGCGGGCAATCCGTCGTTGTGGGTGGCGGTGTTCCGTCGCCGCGGGCGCAGGTCTTGGTCACGGTTCCGGTGATGTCGCTGCTGGGCCTCACTGAGGAGCCCGCCATGTTGGACGGATACGGCCCGATCCCGCCGTCCATGGCCCGCCACCTGATCGCCGACGGCGCGGAATCCTTCCACCGCGTCCTGATCGATCCCCGCGACGGCGCACCGCTGGAGATCGGGCGGACCAGCTACCGCGTCACGAAAGCCCAACGCCAATGGCTACGGCTACGGGACGGGAAATGTCCATTCCCGGGCTGCAGCAACCACTCCCTGGACAACGAAGCTGACCACCTCCTCGCCTGGGCACGCGGCGGCAGCACCGGCATCTCAAACCTCGGCCAGCCATGCCCCAAGCACCACAGGCTGAAACACGCCAGCGGCTGGACACCCAAAGCAGCCACCAAGAACGAACCACCCGGCTGGATATCAACGTCCGGGCGCCACTACCAAAGCGAACACCCCGACTGGGAACCACCCCACTGGCCAGCGCTGGAAACAACAGGGCCATCGAGCAGCACGCCGCCTTAGGTGGGGGCATGTATTGAGGCGCAGCGTCAGCCGAGGAGTTTGAGAAGCCAGCGGTCGACAAACGCGCCGCTGTACACATGCGGTCCGTGGCCGCCCGTGCAAGCTCAGTAGGGCCTCAATTGTCCGTTCGCGCGCACCCGGGGCACGAATGCAGAAACCCCCGCCGCTTTTGCAAGCGGCGGGGGTTTCATTTGTGCCCTCGATTGGAATCGAACCAACGACCTTCTGCTCCGGAGGCAGACGCTCTATCCCCTGAGCTACGAGGGCAATCCAGGGATCCTGCCGTTGCCAGCGGGACGTCCTAGAGCTTAGCAGGAAGGTGCCTGCAAGGAAAAACGGCTGGCTTCAGTACCCGGAGAAAGAGTCGACGTGCACCCGTCGCGCGCCAGCCTTCCGGGCTGCACTCCGCAGCGACGCGACGCTCGCCGGCGACCCGGAGACGTAGACAGCGCGGTCGACAATGTCGGGGACGAGATCGAGCAATGCGGGCCCGTCCAGGTACCCTCCGTTCCCGGCATCGGTGATGAACGACGGCGGGACCGAACCGTCCGCGAGGCGTGCCAGGATGCGCGCCCCGGACGCCTGCAGCTCGGCCGTATAGGCAATTTCCGCAGGATTGCGCGCCAGCAGCAGCAGAACCACGTCCCGGTCCTTCGCGGCGCCGGAAGCCAGATGGGCAAGATAAGGCGTGATGCCGATGCCCGCGGCGATGAGGAGGACAGGGACCCGGGGATCGCGGGGCAGGACAAAATCTCCGCCCACGGACGTGGCCGCCACTTCGTCACCAGGCTTCAGGTCCAGCAGGACTTTCTTCGCCGCGGACAGGGGCTCCGCCGTCCGGACGCCAAACTTCACCGTCTCCGAACCGGGGGCGCTGGTCAAACTGAACACCCGGCGTCGGCCCTTACCGTCAGACTTGGCGTGCGGAAGATCCAGTTCCATGTACTGCCCCGGCACAAAGCGGACCGGCCGCGACGGTTCAAAGGCGAACTCCGTGGTGCTCGGCGTCAGAGGACGGGCGCCAGTGAACCGGAGCCTGAGCCCGCCCCGCTGGCCCACGAGAAACGCCAGCAGGTTGCCAACCAGCAGGGCAAGCTCCGGCGAGTTGGCGATGAAGCCGAAGTTGTAAGGCACGGCGAAGACCGCACCAACGACGGCGGCGAGCGCGAGCTGCTGCCAGCGGCGCGGCGCGAGGGTGAGTGGCTCCGTCAGCATAAAGCCGACGAAGAAAAGCAGTGGCCGTTGGGCCAGCGCCTGCCCGAGTGCGCTGCCCAGGGTAAGCCCTGCCTGCAGGAGCTCAGCGCTCACAATCGACGTGGCAACCACAAGGAACAGTGCCGCCATGAGCAACTTCCGCGTCCGGTAGAGCACCAGGAGGACACCCGGGACCAGCAGCCACAGCATGGCAGGGGTCGCGGCCCACCACGTCGCGATGTTCAGCCCGGTCAGCCCGGTCACAAACGCTCCGGCGGCGGCGGGGTTGAAGATGTGGCGGCCACGCCAGGCCAACGCGTATTTCGAGGCGGAGGCCAGCACACAGGCCAGGGCCACGCCCGCCGCATCCATGGGCATAAAGGAGGGCCAGAACAGGAAATACAGCAGCAGGCCGGTGATCAGCGACGACTCGGAATGCGGGCGGACGTGGAAAAGGGCAGCCAGCCCGCGGTTGGACACGTAGGTCAAGCCAAGGCACAACACTAGGTGCACCAGCATCTGCGGGATGCCGAACGTCAGCCAGCCAAGGGCATTCAGTAGGAGGCTGTACGCGGCAAGGGCTGCCAGCACCAGGAGGATCAGCCGGTACATCGTGTACTTGCCCAACAGGGTGTCCAACCGGCCGGCGGCGAAAACGACGGTTGCCTTGGGTGCGTCAACGGGGCTCATGAGAACAGTGTCCCTTCAAATCCGGCTGAATAGGCAGCACTTCCATCAGAAAAAACAGTCAGCCAGGAAAAGTCGAAGCTCCGTTCCAGCTCGCTGCCGGGGACAAAGAACAGGGCCGTGGCCAGAGCATCAGCAACCATAGTGCTTTCCGCCATGGTCCACGTGGCTACCGCCGTGCTCACGGGCAGCCCGGTGGTGCCATCGAGTACATGGTGCAGGCCGTCGCCCCAAGCCCGGCGGTTGGAAGCTGACGCGCACAAGGCGCCGCCTGCCAGCGGCACGGTCCCGATGGCCCTCGCCGGATCGTACGGGTGCTCCAACGCCACGGACACCGGATCAGGACCGTGGTGAAGCAGGTCGCCGCCGGCATCAATCACGAAGGATTCCACGCCACAGGAACGCAACTCAATAGCGAGAAGGTCCACCAGCTGCCCTTTCCCGGCGGCACCTATGTCCAGGACCAGGGGAGCGGAGGTGGTCAGCACACTGCCGTCCCACGTCAGTACGTCCTCCCAGCGGGGTGCGGGAAGGGCGGACCCTGCAGGCCGGAGGGTGTAGGAGGCGTCGTACCCCAGACGCTCCAGGCTGCCGCCGATCAGAGGGGTCATTGCACCGCCGGTGATGTCGTACAGGGAGCGGTACAGCCGGCCAAGGTCCGCCGCTTCCGCCGGCAGCTCATACAACCCTGGGTTGCGGGCCATGGCACTGACTGCCGAATCGGACCGGAACCGGGACCAGTCGCCGTCGTACCGCTCCACCACGGCGAGCAGCCGGGCGCGGACACTGGCATCGAGCGGACGGGGCGTGGAGATTTCCCAACGGGTACCGATCCCGTCGAAGCGGAAGTTCTCCGAGTCCGGCACGGCCTACTGGGCCTCGGCCTTGATCTTGTCCAGGGCCTGGTTGAAGCCGCCGCTGGTGAGCGAGGACCCGGCCACCTTGGAGACCTTGAGTTCGTCGATGCTTTTACCCACAACCTGCGCCGCGATCCCGCCGGCGAATTCGCCCTGGAATTTCCGCGTGTTGGGGCTCGAGGGGTGCTGGGTGATGTTCACGGCCGCGACCGCGCCCGCGGCGAGCGTCAGCTCAACCCCCACGGTTTCGGTGCCATTGGGGGAAACATAGGTGCCGTCGGCGCTGTAGGTGCCGTCCTGATAGACGGAACCGCTGCTGGCCGGCGTTGACGCCGTGCCGGCAGGGGCCGTGGAGGCGCCGGAGGTACTGTCGGAAGTCGGGGCGGGTGTGTCCGACGGCGCGCAGCCGGTCACCGTTCCGGCGAGGGACAGGCCGGCGATCCCGACGAAAACACTCTTGCGGACTGACGGTCTCATATTGGGGCTCGTTTCGTAGGCTGGGTCCTTACGGTGTACTCAACGCCGGATTCAGCGTATTGGTTCACCCTGTGAATCAACAGTGCGTCCGCTGCGGGGAAAAGTTGTGCGGAAACAGTCACGCACCATGCCGAAATTCGTCCACGTGGCGGCCCCCGGTAGGCTAGAGGGGTGACTCCCGAAGAACTCTCCCTCGCCATATCCGCCTGTTTGAAAGACGCCGTCGCCGCTGGCGAAATCGAGCTTTCCGCATCAGCTGTCCCTGATGAGGTGCGCGTGGAGCGACCGAAGAACCGGGAGCACGGAGACTGGGCCACCAACATCGCCCTCCAGCTGTCCAAGCAGGCCGGCACCAACCCACGCGAATTCGCCACCATCCTGAGCGCCCGCCTGAAGTCCATCGACGGCGTGTCTGCCGTGGACATCGCCGGCCCCGGCTTCCTGAACATCACCGTGGACGCCGCCGCAGCGGGTGCCCTGGCGAAGGCCATCGTGGAAGCCGGACGGGAATACGGGACCACCACCACGCTCGCTGGCCACGTGGTGAATATGGAATTTGTGTCGGCGAACCCCACCGGTCCGCTGCACATCGGCCACACCCGCTGGGCTGCCTTGGGCGATGCCATCGCCCGCGTGCTGCGTGCTTCGGGCGCGGAGGTCACCGCCGAGTACTACATCAACGACGCCGGTTCGCAGATGAACGTGTTCGCGAACTCGGTCTACTCACGGCTGCACGGACAGCCCGTGCCGGACGGCGGCTACCCCGGCCAGTACATTGCCGACCTCGGCCACGACGTCCTGACCCAGCACCCCGATATCCGCGAACTCACCGAGGTCGCCGCCCTTCCCGTCATCCGCGCCGCCGCCTACAAGGCGCAGATGAAGGACATTAAGGACACCCTCGCCGACTTTGGCGTTGCTTTTGACGTCTACTTCTCGGAGCAGGAACTGCACGACGCCGGCGCCATCGAGAATGCCGTTGCCCGCCTTCGCGAGCAGGGCCACGTATTCGACGACGGCGGTGCGGTCTGGTTGCGCACCACCGACTTCGGGGACGACAAGGACCGCGTGATGATCCGCGCGAACGGCGAACCCACCTACTTTGCCGCGGACGCCGCCTATTACCTCTCGAAGAAGGATCGCGGCTTTACCGAAAAGATCTACCTCCTGGGTGCTGACCACCACGGTTACATCAACCGCCTCAAGGCCATCGCCGCCTGTGCCGGCGATGATCCCGAGGCGAACATCGAGGTGCTGATCGGCCAGCTGGTGTCCGTTAACGGCGCCAAGCTGTCCAAGCGCGCGGGCAACATCATTGAGCTCAAGGACCTCATTTCCTGGCTCGGCAAGGACGCGGTTCGTTATTCCCTGGCCCGCTTCCCGGCGGATTCCCCGCTCACCCTGGATCCTGACCTGCTGAAGAAACACAGCAACGAGAACCCGGTATTCTACGTCCAGTACGCCCACGCCCGGTCCCGCGGCACTGCCCGCAACGCCGTGGCTGCAGGCGTGGACCGGAGCGCGTTCGACGCCTCCCTGCTGGACCACGCTACGGAAAACGAACTGCTCTCCTACCTGGGCAGCTACCCCTCCATTGTGGCCAAGGCCGCCGAACTGCGTGAACCTCACCGTGTTGCCCGCCACCTCGAGGTAATTGCCGGCGCCTACCACCGCTGGTACGACGCCTGCCGTGTTGCCCCGCAGGGAGACGAAGCCGTCACCGACGTCAACCGCACCCGCCTGTGGCTGAACGACGCCACCAGCCAGGTGCTGGCCAACGGTCTGGACCTGCTGGGCGTATCCGCGCCGGAACGGATGTGAAACCCATGTCGGCACAGGAAATTTCGGCGCAGGACACCAACACCGCATCCCCGCTGGCCCCCGAATGGCTCGCCGTTCCCGCGGACCTGAACGCGCTCCACGAGCCCTTGTGGGCGCAGGACGTCCGGAAGAACGAGGCCGGTGAGCTCGCCATCGATGGCATCGCCGTCAGCGAGCTCAAGGCACAGTTCGGTACGCCGCTCTTTGTGATGAGTGAGACAGACTTCCGGGCCCGCGCCCGCTCCTTCAAGGACGCCTTTGATGCCGCGTTCGCCGACATCTGCGGGGGAGTGGACGTCTACTACGCGGGCAAGTCCTTCCTGTGCACCGCAGTAGCCGCCTGGGTGGCAGACGAAGGGCTCCGACTGGACACCTGTTCCGGCGGCGAGCTCGCTGTAGCCGCCCGTGCCGGCATCAAGGGCGAAAACCTGGGTCTGCACGGCAACAACAAATCCGACACCGAGATCAACCGTGGGCTGGATATGAAGCTGGGACGCATCGTGGTGGACAGCCTCGATGAGCTGGACCGCGTCGCCAAGATCGCCTCGGGCCGCGACGAAATAGCCAAGGTCATGCTGCGCCTGACACCGGGCGTGCACGCTCACACCCACGAGTTCATCGCCACCGCCCACGAGGACCAGAAGTTCGGCCTCTCCATGGCCGGGGATTCCACTGAGCAAGCCGGACTGTCAGCAGCGGAGGAAGCTGTGGCTGCGGCCACGGGCTACGCCAGCATCGAACTGCTCGGCCTGCACTGCCACATCGGCTCGCAGATCTTCGAGCCGGACGGCTTTGAACTCGCTGCGCAGAAGCTCCTGCGCTTCCACGCTGCCATGCAGGAAAAGTACTCCATCGTCATGCCCGAGCTGGATCTTGGCGGCGGCTACGGCATTGCCTACACCCCGGTGGACACTCCCCGCCCCGCAGCTGACATCGCGCAGGCGATGGCCGCCGTCGTGCGTTCCACGTGTGCTGAACTGGGGATCACCGCACCCCGGATTTCCATCGAACCCGGACGCGCGATTGTGGGCAGCACCACCTTCACGTTGTACGAGGTGGGCACCCTGAAAACCGTGCGGGTGGACGCTCCGGCCGGCGAAGCGGGCCAGGAGAACGTTACGCATCCCCGCCGCTATGTGTCAGTGGACGGCGGCATGAGCGATAACGCCCGCCCGGTGCTCTACGACGCGGATTATTCGGCGATTCTGGCCTCCCGTACGTCCGCCGCGTCGCCGCAGCTGTCCCGAGTGGTGGGCAAACATTGCGAGAGCGGCGACATAGTTGTTAGAGATGTATATCTGCCCGAGGACGTGGCAGCCGGTGATCTGCTTGCTGTACCGGGGACCGGCGCCTACTGCTGGGCCCTGTCAAGCAACTACAACTATCTGGCCCGACCGGGCGTTGTCGCGGTGCGCGGCGGATCTGCCCGGCTGATTGTCCGCGGGGAAACCGAAGAAGATCTGCTTAACCGCGACATGGGAGTGCCGAATGACTGAATTGCGAACCCTGAAAGTAGCCCTGCTGGGCTGTGGCAACGTTGGGGCCCAGGTTGCGCGGATTCTCATTGAGGACGCCGACGCCCTTGCCGCCCGTACCGGGGCGCGCCTGCAGCTCAGCGGCATCGCGGTGCGCAACGTCAATGCCAAGCGGGATGTGGACCTGCCGCAGGACCTCTTCACTACCGACGCCGATACCCTGGTCAAGGACGCCGACCTGGTGATCGAGCTCATGGGCGGGATCGAGCCTGCCCGCACCCTGATCCTCTCCGCGCTGCGCAACGGCGCCTGTGTTGTCACCGGCAACAAGGCCCTGCTCGCCCAGGACGGCCCCACCCTCTACGAAGAGGCCGACAAGGCCGGCGTGCAGCTGTCCTACGAAGCCGCCGTAGCCGGTGCCATCCCCATCCTGCGCCCAATCCGGGACAGCCTGGCCGGCGACCGCATCACCCGCGTGCTGGGTATCGTCAACGGCACAACCAACTTCATCCTGGACCAGATGGACTCCACCGGCGCCCAGTTCGCGGACGCCCTCGCCGAGGCCCAGCGCCTCGGTTACGCGGAAGCTGACCCCACCGCGGACGTCGAAGGCCACGATGCTGCAGCCAAGGCCGCCATCCTGGCCTCGCTGTCCTTCCACACCCGCTTTGCACTGGAGAACGTCCACTGTGAGGGCATCACGTCCGTCAGCGCGGCGGACATTGCCGCGGCCAAAGACGCCGGCTTTGTCATCAAGCTGCTGGCCATCGCCGAGAAGCTCACCGATGCCGACGGCGGCGGAGGCGTTTCCGTGCGCGTGCACCCCACGCTGCTGCCGCGCGAGCACCCGCTGGCCGCCGTTCGTGGCGCGTTCAACGCGGTTTTCATTGAGGCGGAAAACGCCGGCGAGCTGATGTTCTACGGCCAGGGTGCCGGCGGAACTCCGACTGCGTCTGCCGTCCTGGGTGACCTCGTTTCGGCGGCCCGCCGCATTGTGCTGGGCGGGCCCGGACGCACGGAGACCACCACCGGCCACGTTCCGGCGCTACCGATCGACGCGGCCATCACCAGCTACTACATCGGACTGGACGTCGCCGACCAGCCCGGCGTGCTGGCCAGGATCGCCCAGCTCTTTGCGGAGCATGGCGTGTCCATCGAAATCATGCGGCAGACCATCCACCGGGACGCAGAGTCCAACGTGGAGTCCGCCGAACTGCGGATCGTTACCCACCGCGCATCAGAGGCTGCCCTCGCAGCCACCGTCGAGGCCGTCAAGGGCCTGGACGTCATCAATTCAGTGACATCCGTTCTGCGGGTAGAAGGAGTCTAAGTGGCTCACCAATGGCGCGGCGTTATCCGCGAATACGCTGACCGTCTGCCCGTAACGGAATCCACCAGGGTCATCACGCTGGGCGAGGGCGGCACTCCGCTGGTCCACGCGCAGAAGCTCTCCGAGCTCACCGGTTCCACCGTGTACCTGAAGGTCGAAGGGATGAATCCCACCGGCTCGTTCAAGGACCGCGGCATGACCATGGCCATGACTGCCGCCGTTGCGTCCGGTGCCAAGGCCGTGGTGTGCGCGTCCACCGGCAACACCTCAGCTTCCGCCGCGGCCTACGCCACGGCAGCGGGACTGAAATGTGCCGTGCTGGTCCCCGAAGGCAAAATCTCCATGGGCAAGCTGAGCCAGGCCATCGCGCACGGCGCCACGCTGCTCCAGGTGGACGGCAACTTCGATAACTGCCTGGATATTGCACGGAAGCTGGGGGAGTCCTACCCAGTGTTCCTGGTCAACTCCGTCAACCCCGCCCGCATCCAGGGTCAGAAGACGGGCGCGTTTGAGATTGTCGATTCGCTGGGCGATGCTCCGGACATCCACGTCCTGCCCGTAGGCAACGCCGGCAACATCACCGCGTACTGGAAGGGCTACAAGGAGTACTCGGCGCCGTTCGAATCCGAAACAGCCGGAACGTTGCCTGCCGTGTCCACCAAGACCCCCCAGATGTGGGGCTTCCAGGCAGCCGGCGCGGCACCGTTCGTGGCGGGGCACCCCATCACGGAGCCGGACACCATTGCCACTGCCATCCGGATCGGCAACCCGGCATCCTGGGACGGTGCCATCGCGGCCCGTGACGAGTCCGGCGGATTCATCGACGCCGTGACTGACGAGCAGATCCTGGATGCCCACCGCTGGCTGTCCGCCCGCGAAGGCGTTTTTGTGGAGCCCGGCTCCGCCGCCGGTGTAGCCGGCCTGCTCAAGAAGCACGCGGCCGGTGAAGTTCCCACCGGCAAGACCATCGTCATCACTGTTACCGGCCACGGCCTCAAGGACCCCCAGTGGGCCCTCCGGACCGAGGACGGCAGCGAAGTGCAGCCCGTCAAGGTCTCCAACGACGTCGTGACCGTCGCAGCTGAACTGGGACTGGAAGAAAAGTAGCTTTGGAAACAACCTCGCCCACCGCCGTTGACGTGCCCGTCATCGAAGCAGGACAGCGCGTCACCGTCAGGGTGCCGGCCACCAGTGCCAACCTTGGACCGGGTTACGACAGCCTGGGCCTCGCCCTGGCTCTGCACGACACCCTGACTGTGGAAAGCCTCGAATCCGCTGAGCTCGTCTTCGAGCTCAGCGGCGAGGGGGCGGACACGCTGCCGAGGGACGCCAGTCATCTGGTGGTCAGGGCGATGGAGGCTGCCTTTTCCCGGCTGGGCTACCGGCACGGCGGGCTCAGGATTACGGCGACGAACGTCAACCCCCATGGCCGCGGCTTGGGATCATCCGCATCGGCCGTGGTGGCGGCCGTCTCGGCTGCCAACGCCATGGTGCCCGAAGCAGCGCGTCGCGGGCGGGACTGGATCCTGCAGTTGACCAGCGAGATGGAAGGCCACCCGGACAACGTCGCGCCCGCGATTTTCGGCGGACTGGCGCTGTCATGGCAGGACAGTGACCAGTACAGCAGCACGTGCGCTACCGTGGCCGGTTCCGTGATTCCCATCGTGGCTGTTCCCGATTTTGAATTGTCCACCGAGGCCGCGCGCGCCCTTCTACCGGCGTCTGTGGGCCATCATGCCGCGGCCATGAACTCCGGACGGGCTGCGCTGCTGATCCATGCACTGACCCAGAAGCCCGAGTTTCTGCACGCCGGCACGGAGGATTACCTTCACCAGAGCTACCGCGCCGAGGCGATGCGCCCCAGCGCAGCCCTCATCAGGGCGCTGCGCAACGCGGGCCACGCGGCAGTGGTTTCGGGTGCCGGACCTACGGTCCTGGTTCTCGCCGACGGCGAAGCCGAAGCCGCCGACGTGCTTGGGTTTATTGAGTCCTTTACAGAGGCGAACACGCCGGGCATCGGCTGGCGCGTGCTGAAGCTGGCAGTGGACGTCGAAGGTGCTAAGGTGGACTTGCACCGGCGGTAATTCCGCCTATCTGATCGGCAGCTGCATTCAGTTGTTAGTGATCTCCTACTGCGCAATATTTTCCGGTGCCACCTGCTTGGTCTGTCGCAGGAATCTGCAGCTAAATTGTCTGCCCCTGAACCGTCAGCCCGGCGCCCCGCCATTAATCGGTGCGTGAGGTGAATCAGTATCCGGCCCTGCTGGCCGAAATCCAACCGGCAAGACCGAAAATGTCGGCTGCAGATCTGAACTGCAGCCCAGATCAAAATCATCGCGTCCAGCTCCCAGTCTGGACGCCGTCGAGGGGGAAGGATCCTTCGTGACCGAAACCACTGAGCTGTCTTCAGCTGTGGAACTATCAACTTCTGCTGCCGGATCGTCAACGGCCGCACCCGCCAAGAGCAGTGGCCTTGCCGGCCTCAAGCTCGCCCAGCTGCAGGCACTTGCCAGCCAGCTGGGGATTTCCGGTGGATCCCGCATGCGTAAGGGGGATCTGGTGACCGCCATATCCGCCCATCGCGCAGGCACGTCAGCCAGCAAGGCCCCGGCCAAAGCTGCCGAAAAGGCGACCGAAAACCACGTAGCCCCGGCCGCTGCCGCACCGGTGGCTGCCGCAAGCGAAACCTCGGAGGCCCCGGCCGCTGAGACCCGTGCCCGTGGCCGTGGACGCAGCCGCCGCGCCGTCAGCGACGGAGTGGTCGCGGCACCCGCCGCGGCAACAGCCGCCGAAGCTCCGGCCGCTGCACCCGTTGAGGCTCCGGCGTCAGCGCCCGTTGAGGCCGGTGCAGGAGCTGACGGCGAACGCCGCCAGCCGCGCACCCGCAACCGCCGCCGCGGCGATGCGGCCGCCACGTCAACGCAGGCAGAAGCCACTGAGGCTCCGGCCGAGCAGCCCGCCGCTGAACAGCGTCAGGCTGACCGCACCGAAACCCAGCGCACCGAAACCCAAGGTGCCGAATCAGGCGACGGCCAGCGTGCTGACCGCCGCGAGGGCGGCCGCACCCGTGGCGCCCGTGACACCACCGCCCGCGACACGACGGCCCGCGACACGACGGCCCGTGAAACGACGGCCCGTGACACCACCGCCCGCGAGACCACCGATGGTGGCCGCGACAACGCAGGTAGCCGCGACGCCGGCCAGCGTGATGGTGCCCGCCGCGATGACAGCCGCGACAACGACGATTCTGACGGCGGAAGCCGCCGGAACCGCCGCAACCGTCGGGACCGGAACGACCGCAATGACCGCACTGACCGCTCCGGCGGCCAGGAGAGCCGGGACAACTCCCGCAACGACCGTTTCCGCGACCGCAACGACCGCCGTCGGGGACGCGCCCAGGGACCGGACGTCGACGACGTCGAGGTCACGGAGGATGACGTCCTGCTGCCCGTTGCCGGCATCCTGGACGTGCTGGAGAACTACGCGTTCATCCGCACCTCCGGCTACCTGCCGGGCCCGAACGACGTTTACGTCTCCCTGGCCCAGGTCAAGAAGTACAACCTGCGTAAGGGCGACGCCTGCGTCGGTGCCATTCGTGCACCGCGTGAAGGCGAAGACCGCAGCCAGCAGACTGCACGCCAGAAGTTCAACGCCCTGGTCCGCGTCACCTCCGTCAACGGAAAGACGCCGGAAGAGCTCAAGGACCGCGTCGAATTCGCCAAGCTGGTTCCGCTGTACCCGTCCGAGCGCCTGCGCCTCGAGACGGATCCCAAGAAGATCGGCCCCCGCGTCATCGACCTGGTTGCCCCGATCGGTAAGGGCCAGCGTGGCCTGATCGTCTCCCCGCCGAAGGCCGGCAAGACGCTCATCCTGCAGTCCATCGCCAACGCCATCACCACCAACAATCCTGAGGTCCACCTCATGATGGTGCTCGTTGACGAACGCCCCGAAGAAGTGACGGACATGCAGCGCACCGTCAAGGGTGAGGTTATTGCCTCCACCTTCGACCGTCCCGCCGATGACCACACCACCGTGGCCGAGCTCTCCATCGAACGCGCCAAGCGCCTCGTGGAAATGGGCATGGACGTGGTGGTCCTCCTGGACTCCATGACCCGTCTGGGCCGCGCCTACAACCTGGCAGCACCGGCCTCCGGCCGTATCCTGTCCGGTGGCGTCGACTCTGCTGCGCTGTACCCGCCGAAGCGCTTCTTTGGTGCAGCCCGCAACATCGAAAACGGTGGCTCGCTGACCATCCTGGCAACCGCGCTCGTGGAGACCGGTTCCAAGATGGACGAGGTCATCTTCGAAGAGTTCAAGGGCACCGGCAACATGGAGCTCCGCCTGTCCCGCCAGCTGGCAGACAAGCGCATCTTCCCGGCCGTGGACGTCAACGCGTCAGGTACACGCCGCGAAGAGAACCTGCTTTCCCCCGAGGAAGTCAAGATCATGTGGAAGCTGCGCCGCGTCCTCTCCGGACTCGAAACGCAGCAGAGCCTTGAGCTGCTGACCAACAAGATCCGGGAGACCCAGAGCAACGTCGAGTTCCTCATGCAGGTCCAGAAGACAACGCTTGGTGCAAAGTCGGATAACGACAAGTAGCTGCGCTCACCGCTCAAAATATGCCGGCCTGATGGCCGGCATATTTTGGGCGGTTCGTCGTTAAGTCCCGTGAAACTAGACTTGGAAGAGTCGAAAGAGGTTTAGAAATGTTTGAGTCCGTGCAGGGCCTGCTTGATGAGCATGATGCTATCCAGGCGCAGTTGGGGGATCCGGCTGTTTATGCTGACCAGCGGGAGGCCCGGAAGCTGGGGCGGCGTTCTGCGCAGCTCAATGGCATCGTGGAGGCATACAACAAGTGGCATGCCCTGGAGGACGATCTCGCCGCCGCGAAGGAGATGGCTGCGGAGGACCCTGAGTTCGCTGCCGAGGTGCCTGAGTTGGAGGCGGCCCTGGAGATTGCTTCGGCCAAGCTGCGCAGGCTCCTCATTCCGCGGGACCCTGACGACGCCCGCAACGTGATCCTCGAGGTCAAGGGCGGTGAAGGTGGCGACGAAGCCGCACTATTCGCCGGCGACCTCCTGCGGATGTACACCCGGTACGCGGAATCCCGCGGCTGGAAGACTGAACTCATCTCAGCCAACGAATCCGATCTCGGTGGCTACAAGGACGTCCAGATGGCCGTCAAAGGCAATTCGAACGATCCTGCCGAGGGCGTCTATGCGCGGCTCAAGTTCGAAGGCGGCGTCCACCGCGTGCAGCGTGTGCCCGTCACCGAATCCCAGGGCCGCATCCACACCTCTGCCGCCGGAGTCCTGGTCCTTCCCGAAGTTGACGAGCCCGAAGAGCTGGACATCAACCAGAACGACCTCAAGATCGACGTCTACCGCTCCTCGGGTCCCGGTGGCCAGTCCGTGAACACCACGGACTCCGCTGTCCGCATCACGCACCTTCCCACCGGCATCGTGGTGGCCATGCAGAACGAGAAATCCCAGCTGCAGAACCGCGAAGCAGGCATGCGCGTGCTCCGCGCCCGCATCCTGGCGCACCAGCAGGAGATTATCGACGCCGAGAACTCGGCCCAGCGTAAGTCCCAGATCCGCACCATGGACCGTTCGGAGCGCATCCGCACGTACAACTACCCGGAAAACCGGATCGCGGACCACCGCACCGGCTACAAGGCATACAACCTGGACCAGGTCATGAACGGTGACCTGGAACCGGTCATCCAGTCCGCCATCGAGATGGACGAACAGGCACGCCTGGACGCCATCGGCGACTAGCCCCGGCGCCCATGACACTCGGGTCGGAGCAGTCCCTCGCGGCTGCCGTCAGCGAGGCCACGGCGGTCCTCCGGGACGCCGGGGTCCCCAGCCCCCGCGTCGACGCGGAACTTTTGGCGGACCACCTGCTCGGTGTAGGGCTCGGCAGGCTCCGCGCGATGATGCTGGGGGACACTCCAGCACCTGTTGGCTATGCCGAACTTGTTGCTGAACGGGCCCAACGGATCCCGCTGCAGCACATCACCGGCGTGGCGCATTTCAGGTATCTGGAGCTTGCGGTCGGGCCGGGGGTTTTTATCCCCCGGCCGGAAACAGAGTCCGTTGTGCAACTGGTCATCGACCATGTCAAGGGCATGGCGCACCCGCGGATTGTGGATCTGGGAACGGGGTCGGGCGCGATCGCCGGCTCCATTGCCCACGAGGTGCCCGGCGCCGAAGTCCACGCCGTGGAGTACAGTCCGTTCGCCCATGCCTGGGCAGCCAAGAACCTGGCGCCCCTGGGCGTCAAACTGGTGCTGGGCGACCTACGCAACGCGCTGCCCGAACTCAACGGAACCTTCGACGTCGTGATCTCCAACCCGCCGTATATTCCCGCCGAAGCCATCCCGAATGAACCCGAAGTTGCCCTGCACGATCCCCCCGAAGCCCTGTACGGCGGGGGTGCGGACGGCATGGAACTTCCGACGGCGGCGGCCGCCTCGGCTGCCCGGCTGCTGGTTCCCGGCGGCTACTTCGTGATGGAACACGCGGAAGTCCAGGCCGGCTGGATCGCTGGCATGATGCAGCGGACGGGTGCCTGGTCGGAGATCACCACGCACCTGGACCTCAACGGCAAGGAACGCGCCACCAGCGCCGTCCTAGCCGGTCCGCACCTCGAGTGATGAAAGAATAGGCCAGTGACCACAACCTACAACTGCACGTCAGAGGATCAGCGCGCCCTTGGCCTGGAGCATGCCCAGCGTGCCATCGGCGAAAAGAAGTGCGTGGTTTTCCCCACGGACACGGTCTACGGGATAGCCGCCGATGCCTTCTCGCCGCAGGCCGTCACCATGCTGTTGGCCTCCAAAGGGCGCAGCCGCACCATGCCGCCGCCCGTACTGATTCCCCGAATCAATGCGCTGGACGGCCTGGCCACGGATGTTTCCGCTGATGCCCGTAAGCTCGCAGAGGCGTTTTGGCCCGGGGGACTGACCCTGATCCTGCACGCCCAGCCGTCATTGGACTGGGACCTGGGTGAGACCCATGGAACAGTGGCCCTACGCATGCCTGCCGACGAAGTGGCCCAGGAACTCCTGACGCTGACCGGTCCGCTGGCTGTGTCCTCGGCCAACCGGACCGGCCAGCCGCCGGCGCAGACCGCCACGGAGGCACGCGCCCAGCTCGCGGAGTCTGTGGAGGTCTACCTCGAAGGCGGTTTCCGGCCGCTGGAAGGAACCGACGCCGTGCCCTCCACGATTGTGGACGCCACCGGTCCGCTCCTGCGCGTGGTGCGCAACGGCGCCGTGTCCCTGGAGCAACTCCGGGAGCACGTTCCGGGCGTCTTGGGCCTGGGCGAAATTCCGATGGCTGAGCCCGGGGAAGCCGCCGTGACCGAGGAGGCCGCAGAGGCTGCAGGAGCCACAGCGGCCGAAGTGGCCAAGGAAACCGAAGAAGCCGGGGAAGACGCACCTGCCACACGGGAGTCTTCAGCGCCCGCCGAGAAGGATCCGGAGGCATGATCGTTGGCCGCGACCGCCTAAGACTCCTGGACGTCGAGGTCACTGCGCTGCCCGAACACCGGATGGCAGAAGTCCTCGGCGATCTGATTGCCGCGGGGGGCCGACGCACTGTTGTCGGTCATAACCTTCACAGCTGCTACCTCTATCACACGCTTCCCGGCTTCAAGGCGCTGTACGACTCCGCAGACGTTGTGCTGATGGACGGCGCACCGATATACGCGATCTGGAAGCGGCAAGGAACAGCCGCGGCGGCCGATTCCAGCTTCCGCGTCGGTTCCACGGACTGGATCAAACATCTGGCGTCCGTGACCGGCCTTGACCGGCTGGCAGTGGTGGGGACCAATAGCCTCAGCAATGCGGAGGCCTGCCGCCGGCTGGGGATGCAATTGCCCCAAACAGAGGTTCTGGGCCTCGCCGGGGAGAACTGGAGCCCGGGCCGCGAACGCGCCGTCGTCGAGGAACTTCGGGCTTTCCAGCCGAACCTCGTCCTCGTGGGGTTGGGGATGCCGTTGCAGGAAACCTTCCTATGGCAGCGCCGCGGCGATCTCCCGGACGCGGTGTATGGTGCCGTGGGCGGAGCGCTGGACCAGGTTTCCGGCCACCAGCGGCTCGCCCCACGGTGGCTGGGCCGGCTGGGCTTTGAATCGCTATGGCGTCTCATTCACTCACCCCGGAGGGTATTCGGACGCGTGTTCATTGAGCCCTGGAAGCTGGCCGCTGTCCTGGCCAGCCGGAAATTTCAATCCAAGGATACAGGGGCCAGCAAATGACCAAGAACGTCGTCGCCGTGGTTGTCACGTACAACCGGCGGGACCTCCTCGAGACCACGCTCCGAGGCATCACCTCCGGAACAGTTCTGCCTTCCACTATCGTCATCGTCGACAATGCGTCCACGGACGGCACCCAGGGTTTCCTGGTCGCGTATGCCGGACCGGTTCCCACGGACACCATCAGGCTCCCGCAGAACCTGGGTGGGGCCGGCGGGTTTGTGGTAGGCATGGAGCGCGCGGTCCTGGACCATGCAGCAGACTATGTCTGGATCATGGACGACGACACGGAACCGCAGCCCCGGACGCTTGAAGAAGCCCTTTCAGCTTCACAGGCCTACGCTGCTGAAGCCGGTCGGGAGCCCAGTTTTATTGCCAGCCGTGTGGTCTGGACCGACGGGCGGGACCACCCGATGAACCGGATGCGTCCACGGCTGGGTGCCAGCGAGGACGACCGCGGGATCGCGTGCCGTGCCGGGGGAGTGCAGATCAGGACCGCGTCTTTCGTCTCGATCCTGATCGAAGCCGGGCAGATACGACACCATGGACTTCCTATCGCCGACTACTTCATCTGGAATGACGATCTGGAGTACACAGCTCGGATCTCCCGGGCCAGCAATGCCATCTGCGTTAAAAAGTCCGTGGCGAACCACCACACGAAGTCCATTGAGGACGCCAGAGCTGATCCTGGTGCGCGCTTCTACTACGAAGTGCGGAACAAACTTTGGGTCTACACACGTTCAGCGGCGCTCACTCCACGGGAGAAGGTGCTGTACTCAGGCGCCTCCGCCCGCAACTGGACCCGGACAATAGCCGGCTCACCGAACAAGCTCCTGCTCATCAAGGGACTCCTGCGCGGGCTGCTGCATGGAATGAAGGCGCCCCGCAGCAACGAGCAGGTCCTCAGCGGAATCTATCCGCTCCGCGATGTGCGGCGTGCAGGGGGACCAGTCACATGATTATGTACCTCCTTATGGGGCTGACGGCTGCCATTGTGTCCTACGGGGCCACGTGGGTTGCCCGGGTCATCGGCAACCGGCTTGAACTCCACGCCCCCATCCGCAGCCGAGACATGCATTCGACGCCGATATCCCGGCTGGGCGGTGTGGCCATCTTTCTTGGCGTGCTGGTGGCCCTCATCGTGGCCAGCCAGTCCTTCTTCGTCAAGGACATCTACCGGAACAACTTCTCGCCATGGGGCGTATTGGCGGGCGCGGCGCTGATCGTGCTCGTGGGGATCGCGGACGACCTCCTGGACATCCGTTGGTGGGTGAAACTCATCGGCCAGAGCGCCGCAGCCATGGTGGTGGCCATCTGGGGAGTCCGGATGACCATTGTCCCGTGGGTTCCGGAGCCGATCTACCTGGAGAACGAACTGCTCCGGGTGGTGCTGACGGCCGGGCTCATCGTTACCACCATGAACGCCTTCAACTTCATTGACGGCCTCGACGGGTTGGCCGCCGGCGTGGCCATCATCGGTGGAACTGCCTTCTTCTTCACGGCGTACTGGGTGCACCGGAACGCCGTCCTGTTGGACTACTCGGACCTGGCCACCCTCCTCACCGCCGTCGTCGTTGGCAGTTGCATCGGTTTCCTGCCGCACAACTGGTTCCCGTCCAAGATCTTTATGGGCGATTCCGGTGCCATGCTGATCGGCCTGCTGATGGCGGCCGCCGGCATCATCTCCACGGGCCAGATCACCTCAGGGCTGTACGACCGCGCCAACGGTATCTCCACCGTCATACCGATTCTGCTGCCCTTCGCCGTTCTGTTCCTGCCATTGCTTGACCTGAGCCTCGCCGTCGTCCGCCGGACCGCGCGGGGACGTTCGCCATGGTCCGCAGACCGCGGCCACCTCCACCACAAGCTGCTGGAAATCGGCTACTCGCACCGGACGGCCGTGATCCTGATGTACCTCTGGACCGCCATCCTGTCCTTCGGGGGATTGGCTTTTGCCGTCTTCCCCTGGCAAGTTGTATTGGCCGCGGACATCTTCGCCACGCTGGTCATGGGCCTGATTACGGCCTGGCCATACCTGCGCCGCCACAGTGACCAGTCGCCGGCGTAACAGCGTTCGGATTTATTTCTATCTCGTGTAGAATTTAGGGGCAGCCCAAGCTGCCCTCCACCAGCCCCAGGGCGCCGACGATTGGGATCTTATGACCTCCAACGCCGAATCCGGACGTGCGTCCGGCAGCGGACCCGTTGGTGTTTCCGGTCCCACGCGGTCCCTGTGGCTTCGCCTCCTCGCACTCAGTTCAGCTGCCGGTGCAGGCGCACTGATCCTGGCCGGCATCCCGGCTGTGATCCTGAACGGCCCCAGCGGCGTCCTGTCCAGTACTTTGGGCGGCCTCCTGGTGATGCTCTTCTTCTCGATCAGTCTTCTCGTGGGCCACTTCATGGGGCGCAACAACCCCTCCGGTGCCATCGGAATGTTCGTGGCCACCTATTTTGTCAAGGTAGTGGGCTTTGCAGTTGTCCTGTTTGTGATCGGAGCACCTGCCTGGCTTCACGGACAATGGTTCCTGATTGGTGCCGTTGCCACTGTTGTTTTCTGGCAGGCCGCCGAAATCTACGGCTTCAGCACGGCCCGCCTCCAGATTTACAACGACCCCGAGCCCAAGGAGCCGAACGATGTCTGATCGGAAACGAACAGCGGAAAACGGTTCCTCCGTGCCCAAGAACGCTGCTCCCACGCCGGGGGTGTCGGCCGAAAACAACGACGGCGGATACAACGCCGGAATGGCCGTCTTTAGCTACATTATTGGCGGAATCACCGTCTGGAGTTTGATAGGGTGGGGTCTGGATTATCTGTGGGGAACCCGCTGGATCGTGCTCGCAGGCGCTCTGCTTGGAGCTCTCGGAGGTTTCTATCTTTCCCACATGCATGGCCTTACCAGTTCCAGAACCACGGCCGGTAAGAGCAGCGCAGACAGCGGCCCGTCCGCGGACGGAAACACAAATGCCAAATAATTTCACAGGGGGAGCTGCGGAGCATAAATCCGCGGGTCCTCGACCAACGCCCAATGACGGACACTGCAGAGAGGAAACGCGTTGATCGCGCTTGCGCTCCCGGCCCAAGATTCAGGAGAGTTCAATCCTCCTGGAATTGAAGAAATGCACCTGCCGGCAATCCTGCCGTGGGGGGTGGCTGACGGATTCTCCAAGCAGATGCTGCTCGTAATCCTGTCAGTCGTCATTATCGCCACATTCTTTCTGCTAGCTGCGCGGAAGCAGCAGCTTGTTCCCGGCAAGCTCCAGTTCGCTGGTGAAATGGCCTATGGCTTTGTGCGTAACAGCATCGCCAAGGACATTATCGGTGGCAAAGACTTTATGAAGTATGTGCCGCTGTTGTTCAGCCTCTTCTTCTTTATCCTCGTAAACAACATTTACGGCGCCATTCCCGTGA
Source organism: Arthrobacter sp. AQ5-06 (assembly GCF_003287955.1). Classification (GTDB taxonomy): domain Bacteria; phylum Actinomycetota; class Actinomycetes; order Actinomycetales; family Micrococcaceae; genus Arthrobacter. Next base: position 67,174 of record NZ_QMKP01000007.1, read on the forward strand.
TCCAGCTCCCGAGCTTCTCCCACGTCGGCGGCGCCTATGTCCTCGCGGGCATTGTTTACGTCACCTGGATTGCCATCGGCATCAAGAAGAACGGCCTGAAGTACTTCAAGCTGGCCACCGTACCTTCCGGCGTTCCGGTCTATATTCTCCCGCTCATCATCCCTATCGAGATCATCTCGAACTTCCTGGTCCGGCCCGTCACGCACAGCCTGCGTCTCTTTGCCACCATGCTGGCCGGTCACCTGATCGTCATGATCGCCGGTTCCGGCATTGAGTTCCTGATAATGCAGGAGAACATCCTGCTCAAGGGAACCTCCCTTCTGGTCATCGCCGGTGCCGTCGCCATGTACATGCTGGAAGCACTGATCATGGCCTTGCAGGCCTATGTCTTCACGTTGCTGACCGCCATCTACATCGAAGGCGCGCTGCACGCGGACAGCCACTAGGCACCCACAAACTTCCCCTCACGGGGATGAAGCAAACCAAACAACCTGCCACATAGATGGCATCTTGAAAGGAATAAAATGGAAGGCAATCTCAACCTCGTAGGTTACGGTCTGTCCGCAATCGGCGGTGGTATCGGTGTTGGTCTCGTGTTCGCCGCTTACATCAACGGCGTAGCACGTCAGCCGGAAGCCCAGCGCGTCCTGCAGCCGATCGCATTCCTCGGCCTCGCGCTGACTGAAGCCCTCGCCATCCTCGGCCTGGTCTTCGCTTTCGTTCTCTAGTCCGACTTCAGAACCAAGCGAACATCCAGAACCGAGTAGAAAAGGACGGGTGAATTATGAACCAGGTGATCATCTCAGCCGCCACAGAGGGCGAGACTAACCCACTGGTACCCAACGTCTGGGAAATGGGCGTTGTCCTCGTCGGCTTTGCTGTCCTCATGTTCATCGTGGTCAAGTTCATTGTCCCGATGTTCGAGAAGACGTTTGCAGAGCGCGCAGAGGCAATCGAAGGCGGTATTGCCAAGGCTGAAAAGGCCCAGGCAGAAGCATCAGCCGCTCTCGAAGAGTACAAGCAGCAGCTCACGGACGCCCGCGCGGAAGCTAACCGCATCCGCGAGGAAGCCCGTGCTGAAGGCGCGCAGATCCTTGCAGATCTGAAGGAAAAGGCTGCCTCTGAGTCTGCCCGCATCACGGCCCAGGCTCACGTGCAGATTGAATCGGAGCGCCAGGCCGCAGTTGTATCCCTGCGTTCCGAGGTTGGCACGCTGGCCACCACGCTGGCAGGCCGCATCGTTGGCGAAGCACTCAACGATGACGAGCGTTCCGCCCGTGTGGTTGACCGCTTCCTGGCAGATCTGGAGAACCAGAACGCAGGTGCAGCTAAGTAATGTCAGGTGTATCGAGCGAATCGCTGACCACGGCGCTGACCCAACTGGAAGCAAAACTTCCGTTGGCCTCGCTGCAGTTGGCTAAGGAACTCTTCGGAATCCTGGGAACGGTGGACAGCTCGGCTGGCTTGCGCCGCGCCCTGACTGACCCGTCCCGCACCGGTGACGAAAAGTCGGCGCTGGTCAAGCAGCTTGTTGGCGGAAAAGTCTCCGCTGAGGCTGCGGACATCGCGGGCGGACTGGCCAGTTCACGCTGGGCATCGGCCCGAGATATCGGCGATGCACTCGAGACGCTTGCCTCAACGGTGGTCATTGCCGTTGCTGAAAACAAGTCGGCCGTTTCTGCCTCCGGAATCTCTGGGCTGGAAGAGCTGGAGAACGATCTGTTCTCCTTCAACCAGGCCGTTGCCTCCAACCATGAGGTACAACGTGCTCTGTCGGAGCCGCAGGCCAGTGCTGCAGCGAAGATCGGGTTGGCTCAGAAGCTGCATCCCGACGCAGGCGAGGAAGCAAAAGTCCTCATTGCGCAGGCAGTTTCCCAGCCCCGCGGCATCAAGCCGACAAGGCTGGTAGCCCGGTTCGCCGAGCTAGCGGCGAAGCGGCAGCAGCGCTGGATTGCAACGGTCAGCGTCACCCGTCCGTTGACGGAGACGCAGTTTGCCCGCCTCCAGGCAGGGCTTAATTCCCTGTACGGTCGCGAGCTCAAGATCAACATCACCGTTGATCCTGAACTGATCGGCGGAATCCGTGTCCAGGTGGGTGACGAAGTGCTTGACGCTTCGGTTATCACCCGGCTGGGACAGCTTCACCGCCAACTGGCCGGTTAGCCGGACAAGCACAACTTAACGAAACGAAACCCCGGTCATCGTGAGCAACGATGATCACGAAAACAGGAGAGCAGGGACTGCAGATGGCCGAATTGACCATCAACGCCGACGACGTCCGTAATGCGTTGAACGAGTTCGCGGCGTCCTACGAACCCGGAAACGCGGAGCGCGTAGAGGTTGGCCGTGTAACAACCGCAGGTGACGGCATCGCCCGTGTTGAGGGCCTTCCCTCGGTCATGGCGAACGAGCTGCTTCGCTTTGAAGACGGCACCCTGGGCCTTGCCCAGAACCTTGACGTCCGCGAGATCGGTGTCATCGTACTCGGTGACTTCACCGGAATCGAAGAGGGCCAGGAAGTCCACCGCACGGGTCAGGTTTTGTCCGTACCGGTAGGCGACGCCTTCCTCGGCCGCGTGGTTGACCCCTTGGGCCAGCCCATCGACGACCTTGGCGAGATCAAGGCCGAAACCACCCGTGCGCTGGAACTCCAGGCGCCCGGCGTGACCCAGCGTAAGTCGGTCCACGAGCCGATGCAGACCGGTCTGAAGGCTATCGACGCCATGATCCCGATCGGCCGCGGCCAGCGTCAGCTGATCATCGGTGACCGCCAGACCGGCAAGTCGGCTATCGCTATCGACACCATCATCAACCAGAAGGCCAACTGGGCTTCCGGCGATGTGACCAAGCAGGTGCGTTGCATCTACGTGGCAATCGGTCAGAAGGCGTCCACCATTGCGGCTGTCCGTCAGACCCTTGAGGACAACGGCGCACTGGAATACACCACCATTGTGGCTTCCCCCGCGTCTGACCCCGCAGGCTTCAAGTACCTGGCACCGTACGCCGGTTCGGCCATTGGCCAGCACTGGATGTACGGCGGCAAGCACGTCCTCATCGTGTTTGATGACCTCTCCAAGCAGGCCGAGGCCTACCGTGCAGTTTCACTGCTGCTGCGCCGCCCGCCGGGACGCGAAGCCTACCCGGGCGACGTCTTCTACTTGCACTCCCGTCTGCTGGAGCGTTGTGCCAAGCTCTCCGACGAGCTCGGTGCCGGCTCGATGACCGGCCTGCCGCTCATCGAAACCAAGGCAAACGACGTCTCTGCCTACATCCCGACCAACGTGATCTCCATTACCGATGGCCAGATCTTCCTGCAGTCGGACCTCTTCAACGCCAACCAGCGTCCGGCCGTCGACGTGGGTGTCTCTGTGTCCCGCGTTGGTGGTGCTGCGCAGGTCAAGTCCATGAAGAAGGTTTCCGGTACTTTGAAGCTGGAATTGGCCCAGTACCGCGACATGCAGGCATTCGCCATGTTCGCATCGGACCTCGATGCCGCATCGCGCCAGCAGCTGACCCGTGGTGCGCGTCTGATGGAACTGCTCAAGCAGGGCCAGTACTCACCGTTCCCGATCGAGAACCAGGTTGTGTCCATCTGGGCCGGTACCAACGGCCACCTCGATGAGGTTCCTGTTGAGGACATCAACCGCTTTGAGACCGAATTCCTGGAGCACCTCAAGCACAAGTCCTCCATCCTGACCACGCTGGCGCAGACCAACGTTATGGACGATGACACTGCTGAAGCACTGAAGACCGCAATTGTGGCCTTCAAAAAGGGCTTCTTCGGTGAAGGTGACAACCGCCTGGTAGGCGCCGGCCACGAGGAGCACGAAGCTATCTCGGAAACCGATGTAGACCAGGAAAAGATCGTCAAGCAGAAGCGCTAGTTTCGCTGGCAGGGACTGCCGGGACCTTTGAGGTTCCGGCAGTCCCGGCCATCGGGATCTTAGGAAAGGAAAAGTATGGGAGCCCAGATTCGGGTCTACCGCCAGAAGATCAGCTCGACCACGTCGATGCGCAAGATCTTCAAGGCGATGGAACTGATCGCTACCTCGCGCATTGGCAAGGCCCGCGCACGCGTAGCGGCTTCACTGCCTTACGCAAACGCCATTACGCGTGCCGTTTCTGCTGTCGCAAGCCAGAGCGAAATCGACCACCCGTTGGTCACCGAACCGGCGCAGATCCGCCGGGCCGCCGTCCTGGTCATCAGTGCTGACCGCGGCCTTGCCGGATCCTACTCGGCGAGCGTGCTTAAGCAGGCGGTTGGCCTCAACGAGCTGCTCCGCGGGGAAGGCAAAGAAGTCAAGACGTATGTGATGGGCCGCAAGGCGCAGGCGTACTTTGACTTCCGCAACCTTCCTTACGAGCGTGTGTGGACCGGCAACACCGATGCGCCCGAGTTTGGAACTGCACGTGAGGTTGGCGCGGCACTGCTCGAAGCCTTCGCTGCAGACTACGAAGAGGACGGCGTGGACGAGATCCATGTCGTTTACACCCGCTTCAAGTCCATGGTGGTGCAGGAGCCGACGGTTATCCGTTTGCTTCCGCTCGAGGTTGTTGAAGAGCAGGCGGCGTCCGAATCGGACCTCCTGCCGCTCTACGAATTCGAGCCGGAAGCGGAGCAGGTTCTTGATGCCCTGCTGCCGCGCTACATCGAATCACGCATTTTTGCCGCCATGTTGCAGGCAGCAGCTTCCGAGCTTGCAGCCCGCCAGCGGGCGATGAAGTCTGCCGGCGACAACGCCACGGACCTCATCAAGAAGTACACGCGTCTGCGCAACACTGCCCGTCAGGCTGAAATTACGCAGGAGCTTTCCGAAATCGTTGCCGGTGCCGACGCCTTGAGCGCGTCCTAGCCTGCACGGTCCGGTCCAGCTGTACCTGCACTAAAGAACAAACTTAAATCCCCACGCCATCTACTGAGTGAAGTGAGAGAGATGACTGCCACTGCTACCGAACACGTAGCCGCAACGTCCGGTGCCACCGGCCGTATTGCACGTGTTATTGGCCCGGTTGTCGACGTCGAATTCCCGGCTGACGCAATCCCCTCGATTTACAACGCCCTCACCACGGAGATTACCCTCAACGGTGAGACCAAGACCATCACGTTCGAGGTTGCCCTGCACCTGGGTGACAACCTCATCCGCGCCATCTCACTGCAGGCTACCGACGGACTCGTCCGCGGCACCAATGTAGTGGACACCGGTTCCCCGATCACCGTGCCTGTGGGCGACGGCGTCAAGGGCCACATCTTCAACGTCCTCGGCAAGCCGCTGGACGTTGACGAGTCCGAGATCCAGGCTGCCGACTACTGGCCGATCCACCGCAAGGCCCCGGCCTTCGCAACGCTTGAAGGCTCCACCGAGATGCTGGAAACCGGCATCAAGGTCATCGACCTTCTCACCCCGTACATCAAGGGTGGAAAGATCGGCCTGTTCGGCGGCGCCGGCGTGGGCAAAACGGTTCTGATCCAGGAAATGATCACCCGTGTGGCCCGTAACTTCGGTGGTACCTCGGTATTCGCCGGTGTTGGCGAGCGTACCCGTGAAGGTAACGACCTCTGGGTTGAAATGGAAGAGGCAGGCGTCCTCAAGGACACCGCCCTTGTATTCGGCCAGATGGATGAGCCGCCGGGAACGCGTCTGCGTGTTGCGCTGTCTGCCCTGACCATGGCGGAGTACTTCCGCGATGTGCAGAACCAGGACGTGCTGCTCTTCATCGACAACATCTTCCGCTTCACCCAGGCAGGCTCCGAGGTTTCCACCCTCCTCGGCCGCATGCCGTCGGCCGTGGGCTACCAGCCCAACCTGGCTGACGAGATGGGTCTCCTCCAGGAGCGCATCACGTCCACCAAGGGCCACTCGATCACCTCGATGCAGGCCATCTACGTTCCCGCAGATGACTACACCGACCCGGCCCCGGCCACGACCTTCGCACACTTGGATGCAACCACGGAACTTTCCCGTGAAATTGCTTCCCGTGGTCTGTACCCGGCCGTTGACCCGCTGACGTCGACGTCCCGCATCCTGGACCCGCAGTACATTGGCAACGACCACTACAACACGGCCGTCCGAGTAAAGCAGATCCTGCAGAAGAACAAGGAACTCCAGGACATCATCGCCATCCTTGGTGTTGACGAGCTCTCCGAAGAGGACAAGATCGTCGTGTCGCGTGCACGCCGCATCCAGCAGTTCCTCTCGCAGAACACCTACACCGCCAAGCAGTTCACCGGCGTTGAAGGCTCCACCGTTTCCATCAAGGACACGGTTGAAGGTTTCACGGCCATCTGTGACGGCGACCTTGACCACGTCGCTGAGCAGGCGTTCTTCAACATCGGTGGCTTGGATGATGTTGAGCGCCAGTGGGCCAAGATCCAGGAACAGACCAAGTAATATGGCTGAGCTTGAGGTTGAGATTGTCGCAGCGGACCACTTCGTGTGGTCCGGAGCGGCCAAGATGGTCAAGGCCCGCACCAGCGATGGTGAAATCGGAATCCTGCCCGGCCACTCGCCCCTGCTGGCGATCCTGGCCGAAGGTGAACTGGCTATTGAGCCGGTTTCCGGGAACCGCATTGCCGTGGCTGTTGACGGCGGATTCTTCTCCGTCGACAACAACCGCGTGGTGATTGTTGCTGACAACGCCCAACTGGGCGACGCGGCTACTGCTGGGATCCGCTAGCACCACACTGATGGACGCTCCGACTTTTCCGTTCATCGCTTTGGCAATCACTTTTGGATTGCTGATATTTGCACTGTGCCTTTCGGGGGTGCGCCGCTTCAATCTGCGGCGCGCCCTCGGCACGGTGGACGCCTCCATTTGCATGGCTGGAAACAGCTGGCAGATGGGGGTCTGTCGTTATCAGGACAACGACCTTGAATGGTTCCGCCTGCTTTCCCTGAGCGTGCGTCCCAAACATAAGTTCACACGCAGTTCCCTGGAACTGCTGGGTCGCCGCAAACCCACCGACGCCGAAGCCGTGAAGGTCCAGCCCGACGTCGTGATTGTCGAGCTGCGGTACGAAGGTCAGGATCTGCGGCTGGCCATGAAATTCGATGCGTACACGGGGCTGTCCTCCTGGCTGGAAGCCGGGCCGGTTATCGGCGTGGGTACCTGGCGCTAGCCACGTGGACTGGATTGCTGATATCCGGTTGACCGACGGACCGGTGTACTGGGCCGCCTGGGTCCTTGGTGCCGCCGCCGCACTGTCCCTGATCTGGCGTCCGCGCGCCCTTGGCCGCCGCCGCTGGTTCCTCAGTGTCGCCGCCGCAGTGGCCGCAGCCGCCGCCGTGGTGCTGCTAGTGCATTGGGTCCTCATTTATTGGGCCTCTACCTTCCCCGGAGAACTTCCGTTTGACGTTCTGGCGTGGATGGTTCCGGCCGTGGCCTCCCTCCTGCTGGTGGTGCTCAGGCTCCCGACGGCGTCGTGGCGCCGCCGTGGGCTGGATGTGCTCGCCCTCCTGGCCGTGGTGCTGCTGGCCGCGGTGCAGATCAACGCGTATTTCGGCCTCAACCGGACAGTCGCGGACCTGACGGGTGCGGCGCTGACCCGTATCCCGGCCCTGGAACAGGAGCTGATGCGCCAGCCGGACATTCCGGCCACGCCTCTGGACGGATGGAAACCCGCCAATGATCTCCCTGTCGATGGCCTTGTTCGCACCGCATCCATTCCAGGAACGTCGTCGGGCCTCCAGACACGCGACTCGTACATCTACCTGCCGCCGGCCTACTTTGCGTCGAACCGTCCCAACCTTCCGGTGCTGGTTCTGGTGCCGGGCCAGCCCGGCGGCCCTGCCGATTGGTTGACCGGCGGGTCGCTCCCGGCACGCATGGACACTTTCGCTTCCCTGCACGGGGGAGTGGCGCCTGTTGTTGTGGTGGTTGATCCCAACGGCAGCCAGTCGTCGAATAATCTCTGCATGGACAGCGCCATAGCCAAGGCAGACACTTACCTCTCGGTGGACGTGCCGGCATGGATCTCAGGAACGTTGGCCGTGGACCCCGACCACCGGCAATGGGCCATAGGCGGTTTCAGTTTTGGTGCCACATGTGCGCTACAGATGGCCACCCGCCACCCGGAGCTGTACACGGGCGTTCTCGCCTTTTCCAGCGAGAGTGAGCCTGCGCTGGCCAAGGAACGCCAGAAAACGGTTGACGCAGCTTTCCACGGCGACACCGCCGCCTTTGATGCCCAGGTGCCGCTGACGCTGTTGAAGGAGCTCAAATATCCTCGCAGCGTGGCGTATTTGGCGGCAGGGGCCACCGATCCTGAGTTTGTTGCAAATCTGCGGACCCTTGAGGCGGCGGCCCGCGGGGCAGGTTTCACGGTGGGCTCGGACGTGGTGGCGCACACCGGCCATTCGTGGGACGTGCTGACTCCCGGCATGGACAATGGGCTTGAGCTGCTGACCGCACACTGGGGGTGGGCCAAATGAGGGAAGCTGGCGAAACCCGTGCGCCGGCCCTGCTCTGGTCAACCGTCGTGCTTCCCGCCGGCCGAAGAATGTGGAGCTTCCTTCGGTCAGTGCCACTCACGCTCAGTATCCTCGGGATTTTTTTGTTGGTCGGAGCGGTAACTGGCAGCTTCCTCAGCGGGCCGCCGGAGAATCTCCTTCCCCTCGCAGGCGTCAGCGCCCCTGGCTTGAAGGCCGGCAACTGGTGGGCCCTGGTGACGTCGCTGTTCTTTGCCACCAACCCGCTGGCCTATCTGGTGGCGTCCCTGATGATCCTGCTGCTGCTGGGCCTGGCCGAGAGGAACCTTGGGACTCTACAGACGGCAGCGTTTTTCCTCGGTGGCCAGTTTGCAGCTGTCACCGTCTTCCTGCTGCTGACCCAGCTGGCGCGGTACGCGGGAGACGGCTGGCTGGGGCTGCTGGCGGACAACAGCCTGATCGGACCCTACGCCGCTATCCTGGCCGCTTCCCTCGCCGCGAGCGGCAGGATTCCTGTTCTGTGGCGCCGCCGGTTGCGGACGGCGCTGCTCTCGGTATCGCTTCTGCTGGTTCTGTACGTGGGGCATGCCGAGACCGTCATCGGCCTGGCAGGTGCAGCGGTGGGTCTCGCAGCCAGCTGGTGGAACCAGGGCGACCACGGCCAGCTTCACCCGCCCCGCTCGAGCGGCAGGGAAACCAGGAACCTCCTTGCCCTGACGGTGGCCGTGTTCGCCGTAGGCCCCATCCTTACCGCCGTTGCCCGGACGCCCACCGGCCCGCTGGCGCTGCTCCGGGACGTGCTGCTGAACCCCATGCCCACATTGGGCCAGCTTGAAGCAAACTGCGGACCAACAGTGGAGGCATCCTGCCTGGAGGTGGGGCGAACGGGCTTCGCCGGACCCTTTGGCCTGGCCCTGGCAGTAGTCCCGGTAATTCTGCTCCTCATCTGTGCTGACGGAATGCGCCGGGGCCGCCGAATGGCACTGCGTATCACGTTGGCCCTCCAGGTGGCGGTCACGGCGATGGCCACCGTCTATCTGGCCCTGTTCGCGCTGATCCCGCACTATCCCTCCAGTCCGCATACTGCCGCCATGGGTTCGGGTTTTGCCCACATCCTGCCTTTGGTGATCGTCCCACTGCTGCTGGCGGTGCTGCTCTGGGTTAACCGCCGCCAGTTCCGCGTCGAGACCATCCCTGCCGCCCGCCGTCGGCTCTTGGCAGTGGTAAGTGCCGTCTGGCTGTTGCTGGCCGGGAGCTACACCCTGGCCTGGTTTGCCGCAGGGGGAATGACGCGCGAAGGCGGCCTGCTGGGCTTGCTGGCCGAATTGTCCAGGCAGTATCTGCCGGTTCCACTTCCGAATCTCTACCACCGGGTTTTTGCTGAACGGAACAGCCTCGAGTCCCTGATTTTTGGCTACTCCGGACCGGTCTTCTGGCTTGTTGCGTTGGCCGGCGTCTGGTCCGTGCTCCTGGGCCGGCACCATGGCAGCGATTCGGGCCACGACGACAGGGCCGCAGCGCGGAAGCTGTTGCACGAGGGCGGCGATTCACTGTCGTGGATGGCCCTCTGGGAGCCCAACCGGTACTGGTTCAGCCCGGATGGACGCGGCGCCGTCGCCTACCAGTTGCACGGCAGTGTTGCCCTGACGCTAGCGGGCCCCTTCGGCGCGGCCGACTCCCGTCAGCGCACCGCCGAAGGGTTCCTTTCCTACTGCGGCAGCCGCGCGCTCATCCCAGCCTTCTACTCATGCGATGACACGCTGTGGCCCCTCCTGCAGGACCGGGGTTTCCAGCGCGTTTCCGTGGCGCAGGAGACCAGGCTGTCCGTCCGGCAACTCGAATTCACGGGCAAAGAATGGCAGAACGTGCGGACTGCGCGGAACCGCGCCGCTAAGATGGGCGTCAAAGCCGTCTGGGGTACCTACCACGGGCTTCCGTCCGCCCTTCGTGCCCGTCTCAGCGAAGTGTCGGAGGAATGGGCGGCAGGAAAAACAGTTCCGGAAATGGGATTCACGCTCGGGGGCATGGATGAGCTGATGGACGACGAAGTGCTGTGCTGCCTGGCCGTGGACGGCGACGGCCAAGTGCACGGGGTCACCAGCTGGTTGCCGGTTTACGACGGCGGGACGCTGGTCAGCCGCACGCTGGACGTTATGCGCCGGGGCGCCGACGGATTTCCCGGGGTGATGGAGTTCCTGATTGCTTCGGCGGTCCTGGAGTTGCGCGAATCCGTGGAGGTCATCTCGCTCTCCGGGTCCCCGCTCGCCAGCCTGCCCGACGACGAAACACCGGGGGGACCAGTGCAGGCCGAGAACCTGGTCCGTATCCTCGATGTGGTGGGCCACGCCCTCGAGCCGGTCTACGGATTCCGTTCCCTGGCGGCTTTCAAATCACGCTTCAAACCCGAGTACCGGGCGCTTTACCTGTATTACCAGGATCCTTTGCAGTTGCCTGCGATCGGACGGGCGCTGACCCGGGCCTATTTGCCCGGCCTTTCGCTGCAGCAGGGGGCACGGCTGGTCCGGGGCCTGGTGGGCCAAGGAAGTTGACACAATAGGACGCGGCCCTAAACATTCGTGACTGGAAAGTCACGGTGGACAAAGAAAAGGTCCCCGGCACGGATGCCGGGGACCTGTTCTTCGCTGGAAGCCGCGTATATGGCGGTCCGGGCGGGGGACTAGACCAGCGTTACGCCGGTAGCCTGGGGACCCTTGGCACCCTGACCGATTTCGAACTGAACACGCTGGTTCTCGTCGAGGGTCTTGAAGCCACCGGTCTGGATCTCCGAGTAGTGAACGAAGACATCGCCATCGGAGTCATCCGGGGTGATGAAGCCGAAGCCCTTTTCAGCGTTGAACCACTTGACGGTTCCCTGTGCCATTTATTTCTCCTCATTATGGAACTTGTCTAAGTCCGGCACACCTCGTGCCGGACTCGGTCACTCCGCGAGAAGAATCCTTCAATGCCGTTCCTGGGAACATGCGCTGCAGGAGCTTCGCGCTCGCAACAAGTCTTGCGAGCATGAAAACACCTACACAAAGACTGACCTAAGAATTTCACGCCGATTCCGTCAGGTCAACGGTCTGAACGGCCAATAACGCAAATTTTGCGTAAAAAACGGGTGAATCCCCTTGTCAGGGGCCGAAAGCCGTCACAGGTGCGGATACCCGGCGTCAGAAAAGCCGGGAGTCACTGTCGTCCACACCGCGCATGGCATCGTAGTCCAGCGTGATGCAGTCGATGCCGCGGTCGTTTGCCAGCACCTTGGCCTGCGGCTTGATCTGCTGGGCAGCGAAGATGCCACGGACCGGCGCCAGCAGCGGATCGCGGTTCAGGAGTTCCAGGTAGCGGGTGAGCTGCTCCACGCCGTCAATGTCGCCCCGCCGCTTCAGCTCGATAGCCACCGTGGCCCCGCTGGCGTCGCGGGCCAGGATGTCCACCGGGCCGATAGCGGTGAAGTATTCGCGGCGAATGAGCGAAAAGCCTGAGCCCAGGGTCTCAATCTGATCGGCGAGCAGGCGCTGGAGGTCAGCTTCGACACCGTCCTTGATCAGTCCGGGGTCCACCCCCAGATCGTGGGCGGACTCGTGCAGCTGCTCGTGGATGTTGATGATCAGGCGGTCATCAGTCTTGGCGGACTGGACTGTCCACTGTTCCGTGACGCCAACCTCCAGGTCAACGTCCTCCGGCGAGGACACCCGCAGGGATGCGGGCGGGCTCATCCAGTTCAGCGGCTTATAGGAGCCGCCGTCGGAATGGACCAGCACCGAGCCGTCGGCCTTGACCAGCAGGAGCCTGGTGGCAAGGGGGAGATGGGCTTTGAGCCGGCCAACATAATCAACTGAACATCGGGCTATGACAAGTCGCACGCCGTACACACTACCGGGGCTGGGGCAGAATGGAGGCATGCCGCGTTCCAACCGTCCCCGCCACCCTGCCTCCGGAAGGCCGGGCGTAGCTGCCGGAAAGCCGGCCGGTAAAAAGGGTAACGGCGACGTTCCAGAGTTGGATTTGGAACGGGCGCGTGCTGGAATCGCCCGGCGGGAAAGCGCGCCCGACGGCGAGTGGATGGTCAGGACCATGACCGCCAGGAACGCGGAAAAGACCTATATTTGCCCCGGCTGCTCCACCGCGGTTGTCCCCGGAATCGCCCACCTGGTGGTGTGGAAGGACGATCATATGTTCGGTGCGGCCGCAGGCCTGGCTGAACGCCGCCACTGGCACACGAACTGCTGGCTGTCCCGGACCTACCGATACCGCTGACGTTCGGCGCCGGAGTAGCCGCGCTAACGAGCCGCAGCACAGCACCTGCCGGGCGCCGGGAGTCGCTAAGCTGGCAGGCATGACTTTTGATCCGGCGTCGTACGAATTCAGCCAGCCAACGCGGCCCGCACCCATCCGCGCATCAACAGTGCTGCCGGCCGGGCGCGAGAACATCGAGCTCCGCACCGAGGATGGCCACACTCTGGTGGGGGAACTGGCGCTGCCCGAGTCCGGCCAGATCACCGCGACGCTGATCACGCTGCATCCGCTTCCGACGCACGGCGGGTTCATGGACTCGCATGTCTATCGCAAGGCTTCGTACCGGCTTCCTGCCCTGGCCGGCGTGGCTGTGCTTCGCTTCAACACCCGCGGGACAGGTTCGCCGCGGGGAACCAGCGCAGGTTCCTTCGAAGAGGGGATCGGCGAGCGGCAGGACGTTGAGGCGGCGGTGCGTTTCGCCGTCGAACGCCAACTGCCCAACCGCTGGCTGGTGGGCTGGTCCTTCGGCACCGAGCTGGCGCTGATGTACGGTGCCGTTGAGCCGGTGGCGAGCCAAATCGAAGGTGCCGTGCTGCTGTCGCCTCCGCTGCACCGCGCCACAGACGCCCACCTGCGCCTTTGGGCGGACTCCGCCAAGCCGCTTACCGTGCTCGTGCCGGAGCATGACGACTACTTGCAGCCCGCGGCTGCCGCTGAACGCTTCAGCCTGGTGCCGCAGGCGCGGGTGGTGGGGGTGGACGGCGCCAAGCACCTTTGGGTGGGGGAGAAGTACGCTTCCCGCGTGCTCAATGAAATCGTCGATGAGGTGACGGAAGCAGGCTCCGGACCGGAAGGCCTGCCGCAGGTCTGGAACGGTCCGGTGGCTACCTCGGCCGCCTAGTGCCTGCGTGCTAGTGCTTGTCCTGGCGGACGATGTAGATTTCCTTGACCAACAGCAGGATGGCGGCCGCCGTCGGGATGGCGATCAGCGCGCCCAGGACTCCCAGCAGGCTGCCGCCGGCAATCACGGAGATGACGGCCACGGCCCCCGGCACGGCCACGGCTTTCTGCATAATGCGCGGGGAGATGAAGTAGGCCTCGAACTGGAGGTAGGCGAAGTAGCAGATCCCGTAGATGGCGGCCGTTTGCCAGCCCTCTGTCAGCGAGATCAGGAGCACCACAATGCCTGCGATCATGCCACCAACCAACGGGATAAACGCCAGCAGGGCCACCACGAAGGTCAGCAGGAGAGCGAAGGGGACGCCCACAATGGTCATCACGATGAATGCGAAGGTGGCATTCAACAAGGCCACGCAGGCCTGCCCGATCACGTAGTTGCCCACGGAACGGGTGATCTCGTCGGAGAGGGCTTCCACCCGGGCCCGGCGAGACCGCGGCGCCAGCCGGTAGCCCCACTTCTTCATGGCCGGAAGGGCTGCCAGGAAATAGAGGCTCAGGACCAGGACGATCAACGTGCCGAAGAGCCCGTTGGCCAGGGTGGAACCGAAGCCCACCACCCCGCCGAAGATCCCGCCCATCGCCTCTGGGTTGTTGACGAACTTGTCGAGTTCCTCGTTGATGCGGTCGCGCACACCAAACTGGTCATCCACGTTGCGGAAGAATTCAGAGTCGATGAAGTCCCGAACCCAGGTGGGTGCCTGCAGTACAATTTGCGTGACCTGTCCCACGATGGTGGGGATAAGGGTAGCGAAGAACCCTCCCACAGCCATCACCAAGACCAGTACGGCCAGAAGAATGCCGGCCGGACGGGGGATCTTCCGGTTCTCCAGCCAGCCGACCACGGGTTCCAGGCCGAGGGCAATGAACAGGGCAGCCACAATCCACAGCAGCAGCTGCGTGGTGTTGGAGCCGATCCAGTAGACCAGCAGGGCAAGCCCCACCCCTACAGTGCCCATGAAGCCCATATAGAGGGGGTGTTGCATCGACATCCGGGGACCCGGATTGCCAAACTGCGCGCCCGTCCCGCCGACTTCCGTGGCGGCAGGTTCCTCAGTGTGGTTGTATTCCGGCGGGATCTCAAACCGGAGCCTGGGCTGGGCGCCCGGCAGCGGCTGGCGCAGGCGCCGCACGAGCTGGCCAAGAGCGGAAGCTGCGGAGCCCCGCGGCTTCGCCGTCGCAGGCCTATCCGGCGAGGATTCCAAAGCGCCAGCGGCCGGTTGATTGTCGTGTCCCGCGGAGGACTCTTCCGTCTTGTCAGTCACTGGATTCTGGGACCTGTTCCGTGCGTGGCGCCGCATTTGCGGGCCGATGTGATGATCATCGCAAACACTATCAGCAGCCTTGCCAACGGGAGCGAGGGCGCCCGCCGGGCCGTCCTGGCGCCGCTGTTTCCGGACTCAACCGGCGCGCAAACGGGGGTTCTGGTAACAAAACGGTTACTATTGAAAGTAAACCCCCGCGAATGATAGGTGTTTCCTTTGCGCTTCAAGACTGCAGTTGCACTCGTGCTGCTCGGCCTCCTGACACTTCTGGCCGGTATCGGCCAGAAGACAATTTGGGCTCCCTCCGAGACCTATACAGCTTCCGCCCCGGCAGATGCCGCGGAGGCGCCACTGACCGTCGTTGACCAGAACCTGCGTACCGCGCAGGGCGGAACGGTGAAGATCAAGATCGAAGGCGACGGCAACTTCCTGCTCGCGGCCGGCCGGCCTGACGACGTGGATGCCTGGGTGGGCAAGACGGCCCACAACACCATCACTGGGGTTTCCGAGGACAACAAAACCCTGCAGGTTGAGCACGCCGACGGCGACGCCACGGCGCCGAATCCGGCCGGATCCGACCTCTGGGTGTCCACCGAAAACGCGAGCGGCGAGCTGGAGTACTCATGGACTCCCCCTGCGGACGGCGAATGGTCGCTGCTGCTGGCCTCCGATGGCACAAAGCCCGCACCGTCGTCGATTTCTATGACCTTCCCGAATGACACCTCCACCCCGTGGGCCATCCCGCTGATGGTGATCGGTGGCCTGCTGGTCCTCGCCGGCATCGCCCTGGTGGTCCTGTCCGCACCCAAGCGGGACGGCGAAGGCAACGGCAAGGGAAGCCTGTTCGCCCGGCGCGCCCGGGCCAAGGCCGAGGCAAGGTCCTCCTCACGGCTCGGCATGGTTTCCAGCGGCATGGTCACCGCCGCTGTGACCGCCCTTGTAGTGGCTGGCACGGGTGCCGCTGCCAACGCGGCCACCACCCCCGCCCCGGCTCCCTCCACCGGATCCACATCGCCCCAGGCCGCCCAGGCAGCCGCACCAGTCCTCCTGGACGCCCAGTTCCGCAGGATCCTGGAGCAGGTCTCCAGCGCCGCCGACGCCGGCGACGCCGCCAAGGACGCAGCCCAGCTCGGGGAGCGCGTAGCCGGGACCGAGCTTGAGGTCCGTACCCAGAACTACAAGATCCGTTCCCAGGTGGGCACCTATGAAGCCCGGATGCCTGTCCGTTCCACCAAGCTCCTCACCACGGTGGTCACCATCGACCGCAGCTGGCCCCGCTCGGTCCTCGCCGTCACGCAGGGTGACGGCAACGTCGTCCCGCAGCTGCTCACCCTGGTCCAGCCCTCGCCCCGGGAGAACTACAAGCTGACCGAGACCACCCCGCTGCAGCCGGGAACCACCTTCCCCGCCATCGGCCGGGACGGCACCGACACGCTGGCCGCCAACGACAAATCGGGCCTGCTGTACAGCGGCGAGGAGGCTTTGGCCGGGCTGGCCGACCGCCTGACCAATCCAGAGTCGAGCTTCAAGGACAAGCTGGTGGAGGGCGCGTCCTCGCCGTATATCGCTGACACTCTCTCCTACCAGGCAGAAGTGGTCGCCTCGGGTGCAAACGGCAACTTCTCCTTCACCCACAAGGTGGTGCCGGAAAGCACTGTTGTGTTCCGGACGGCCGACGGCGGGGCGCTGGTGCTGGGCCGGATCAACTTCGGCTTTGATGGCACGCCGAAAGCCTCCGGTGACAAACTCGCCATCGGCGACGACGCCGCGGCGCTCGCGGGCGGCAAGGAAACCACCACCGGCATGGTGCTGAATTTTGCTGAATCAATGGCGGTATACATCCCGCCGGCAGGTTCGACGGATCCCATCAAGCTGGTGGCCGCAACGCGCGGGCTGGTAGGCGCAAGCTTCAAATAGGTCCGCAGGGTCCAGTCCCCTGATGCAGTACCCCCGGCAGCGGCCGGAGTGGCTAGAGTGGAAAGCATGAGTTCGCCAGCTTCCCGCCCAGTCCCTCCAGCCGCTGCCAGCCTGCTTAACCTGCGTGGCGCCGTCGACCTTTCATCCCTGAAACAGCGCCAGGCGCCCCCTGCGGCTCCCGGCAATCCGCCGGTTCCCGTGGATGTGGGTGTCAGCGCAGAGGCAGGTGCGGTAACGCCCGACGACGGCGCGGCGCCGCTGCGGGTCACTGTCACCGAAGGCAATTTCCAGGAACTCGTGGAGCTTTCCGCCCAGGTGCCGGTGGTCTTCGCGCTGTGGGCGGCGTACTCGCCGGAATCCGCGGCGATGCTTGACGCGCTGGAGCGGGTCATCGACAGCTACGGAGGCCGCCTGGTAATGGGGGCGGCTGACATCGAAGCCTTCCCGCAGCTGGCACAGGCCTTCCAGGTCCAGGCCGTTCCCACCGCTGTCGCCGTCCTCAAGGGCCAGCCCGTACCGCTCTTCCAGGGCGGCGCCGAAGAAGCCCAGATCCGGCCTCTCCTGGATGAACTGCTGAAAGTGGCGGCGGCCAACGGTGTCACGGGCAGCCTCGGCGGGGGCGGTACACCCCCGGAAACGGAACCGGAACCCCTTCCGCCGCTGCACCAGGCCGCCTTCGACGCCATCGAAGCAGGCGACTATGAGGCAGCCGCCGTGGCCTATCGCCAGGCCTTGCTGGAAATGCCGGCCGACGCTGAGGCCAAAGCCGGCCTGGCCCAGGTGGAGCTGATGGCCCGGCTTCAGCCGCTCTCCGCCGAGGACTCTGAAGCGTTGCGTACCCTCGCCGCCCAGGAACCCGACAATCTGGCCGCCCAGCTGGGCGTGGCGGACCTGGACGTGTCCGGCGGCCACGTGGAGGACGCGCTGAACCGCGTGGTCGGCTTCATCGGCCGGAACTTCGGCCCGGAACGGGAGACCGCCCGCGTGCGGCTCCTGGAGCTCTTTGACGTGGTGGGCACGTCCGACCCCCGCGTTGCCAAGGCACGCCAAGGACTCGCCAGGGTCCTGTTCTAGTGCCGGCCCTGTTCCAGCCGCTCAAGCTCCGTTCCCTGGAGCTCACGCACCGCGGCTGGGTATCACCCATGTGCCAATACAGCTGCGGTCCCGACGGCGCCCCGGGGGTTCCGAACGATTGGCACCTGATGCATCTGGGCTCCTTCGCCGCGGGCGGCGCCGCGTTGATCCTCACCGAGGCGGCCGCCGTGAATGCGGCCGGCAGGATCAGCCCCCGTGACGCCGGGCTGTACAACGACGAACAGGCCGAGGCCTGGCAACGGATCACGTCCTTTGTGCACCGGCATGGTGCCGCGGAAGCGAAGATCGGCGCCCAGCTTGCCCATGCCGGCCGGAAAGCGTCCACCTACTGGCCGTTCGCCGGGCAGCGGGGGAGCGTCCCGGAATCCGACGGCGGCTGGCCCACGGTGGGACCATCAGGGCTTGCTTTCGACGGCTATGCCGAACCCGCCGCAATGACTGAGGCGCAGATCCAGGAGGTCATTGCCGATTTCGCGGCGGCAGCAGTGCGTGCCGTGGACGCCGGCTTCGACACCGTGGAGATCCATGGCGCGCACGGCTACCTCCTGCACCAGTTCCAAAGCCCGCTGATCAATACCCGGACCGATTCCTGGGGCGGGGACGAGGCCGGCCGGAACCGGCTGGTGCTCGCCGTCGTTGATGCGGTCCGCAGTGTCATCCCCGAATCCATGCCCCTATTGCTGCGGATTTCGGCCACCGACTGGGCGCCGGGCGGCGTTGATGTCCAGGCTTCGGTCCGGCTGGCCGCCCAGACGGTGGAGCGCGGGGTGGACCTCATCGACGTCTCCAGCGGAGGGGCCGTGGCCCACCAGGACATCAAGCCGGGTCCGGGCTATCAAACGGAGTTCTCCGCACGCGTCCGCCGGGAAGCCGGGGTCCCCACGGGCACCGTGGGCCTGCTGACTTCCGCAGGCCAGTCCGAGCATGCCGTGGCCACCGGGCAGGCCGACGGTGTGTTTATTGCCCGGGCCGCGCTCCGGGATCCGCACTGGTGGCTCCGGGCGGCGTTCGAACTGGGGCACGACCTCCCATGGGCACCGCAGTACGAACGTGCCGTGCCGCGGCATTCGTTCTAGGCTTCCCTACGCCTTCGGCCCTACTCCTGCGGGAGGATCCCGTCGGCAGGACCCTGGGTCTAGGCTGGCATCATGACTGCTCCGCATCCTGATCCCCACTCTGATCCGGTGGCGCACACCCGGCCCGTTCCTGCCCTGTCCATCCGCGGGCTTGCCAAGCGTTTCGGCGGAAAAATCGCCGTGGACGGCATCAGCCTCGACGTCCCGGCGGGTTCATTCTTTGGCATCGTGGGCCCCAACGGCGCTGGCAAGACCACGACATTGTCCATGGCCACCGGCCTGCTGCGGCCCGACTTCGGCACAGCCGTTGTCCACGGAGTTGACGTCTGGGCCCGGCCGCTGGAGGCCAAGAAGCTGATGGGCATCCTCCCTGACGGTGTCCGCCTCTTTGACCGGCTCACCGGCGAACAGCTGGTCACCTACGCGGGGCTGTTGCGCGGCATGGACAAAGACGTGGTGGCCTCCCGCGTGGGGGAGCTGTTGTCGGCCCTGGACCTCAACCAGGACGCCGGGACGCTCGTGGTGGACTATTCGGCCGGCATGACAAAAAAGATCGCCCTGGCGTCGGCCCTGATCCACGCCCCGCGGCTGCTGGTGCTCGATGAACCCTTCGAGTCCGTGGATCCGGTCTCGGCGGCCAACATCCGGTCCATCCTGGACAGTTACGTAGCCTCCGGCGGGACGGTGATCGTCTCGAGCCACGTCATGGACCTGGTCCAGCGTATGTGCGACCACGTCGCCGTGGTGGCGGCCGGAAGGCTCCTCGCTGCCGGGACCGTGGACGAAGTCCGCGCCGGGGCATTGCTGGAAGAAAGGTTCGTCCAGCTAGTCGGCGGACGCAGCCACACGGAAGGCCTGGAATGGTTGCGCACCTCCTAAGGCTCAAGCTGACTCTGCTGAGGAACGGCCTTCGCCGCAGCCCCTGGCAGCTCGTGGGTCTGGCGTTCGGCGGTCTCTATGCGCTCGGAATCGTGGGTGCGCTGGTCGTGGCCCTGGTGATGCTGCGACAGGAAAACAACGAGCTGGCGTACACGGCCGTAGTGCTTGGCGGTTCAGCGGCCATCCTGGGCTGGGGGATCATCCCGGTGGCGGTTTCGGCCACCGACATGACCCTCGATCCCGCCCGCTTCACCACGTTTGCGGTCCCCATGCGGCAGCTTCTGACCGGCCTGGCCTTGGGTGGCCTGATCGGAATTCCGGGGGTGGCCACGTCGCTCGTAGCGCTGGCAACTGTGGGCACGTGGGCGCGCAGCTTCGTTCCTGCCGTGGCCGCGTTGTTGGGAGCATCCCTCGGTGTCCTGACGTGCATTGTGCTGTCCAAAGTGGTCACCACCGCCACGGCCAGCCTGGCGGCGTCGCGGCGCTTCAAGGACGTCAGCGGCGTTGTCTTTATGATTCCGTTGATCCTCATGGGCCCCATCGTGGCAGGAGTGTCGCAGGGGATCTCAGCGTCCGCCGGGTTCCTGCCTGACTTCGCCCGGACTCTCGCCTGGACGCCGCTCGGTGCTGCCTGGTCCCTGGGCGGAGCCGTCGACGCCGGACGGCCCGGCGAGGCCGCCGTGAAGCTGCTCATTTCGCTGCTCACCCTCGCGGGACTTGCGTGGTGCTGGAAAGTCCTCCTGGAACGTGCCCTGGTTAACCCTCCGTATACGGGGAGCGGGAGCCGCAAGGGCGGAAAGCTGGGGCTGTTCGCGCTCCTGCCCGCAACGCCGACCGGTGCCGTCACAGCGCGTGCCCTGACCTACTGGCTGCGGGACCCCCGTTACGCCGGATCGCTCATTGTGATTCCGCTGCTGGCGGTGGTGATGTTCTTCCAGGCGAGCCAGGGGGACAGCTTCGGAATCCTCGCGATGCTGGGCCCATTGACCGCTTTCCTCATGGCCTGGTCGATCTCCGCAGACATCTCCTACGACAGCACCGCGTTCGCTCTCCACCTTGCCACCGGCGTGCGGGGTGTCCCGGACCGGCTGGGCCGGGCCCTGGCGTGCCTGATTCTCGCCGTCCCGGTGGTGATGGCCTTTTCAGTGGTGCCGTTTATGTTCACCGGCAGCTGGGAATGGCTGCCCGGAGTGCTGGGACTGTCGGTGGGAATTCTCCTGACCGGTCTTGGCCTCTCGTCGGTAGTATCGGCGCGGTACAACGTCGCAGTGCCCCTGCCCGGAGACAGCCCTTTCAAGAAGCCACCCGGCAACGTCGGCCAGACCATGGCCGTGCAGTTCGGCGGCATGGGTGTCCTGTCCATCCTGGTGCTTCCGGAAGCCGGGTTGATCATTGCCCAAAGCCTGACGGGAAATCCCGTCTTCGGGTGGCTGAACCTTGCAGTGGGCCCGATCCTGGGACTGGTACTTTTTGTGTTGGGCATCAGGATCGGTGGCGGCTGGCTGGAGGCCCGTGGCCCGGAAATGCTGGCCCAACTGACCGTCAACCGCTGATTCCGTAAAGCACCAGAAAGGCGGCCGGACATGGAAGTTGTCATCCTCCAGGGCAGCAAACAGATCGGACGGCTCGCCGCCGATGCCATCGAGGCCCTGCTCCGGCGCAAGCCCGCCGCTGTGCTGGGCCTCGCCACCGGGTCATCGCCGCTGCCTGTCTACGACGAGCTGGCGGCACGGCACCAGCGGGACGGGCTGGACTTCAGCAATGCCCATGCCTTTGCCTTGGATGAGTATGTGGGGCTGGACCAAGAGCATCCTGAGTCCTACCGGGAAGTCATCCGGCGGGAATTCACCAGCCGGGTCAACATCGCTGAAGGCAACGTCCATACGCCTGACGGTGCGGCCGCTGACCTGTCCGCGGCCTGCCGCGCCTACGAAGATGCCATGCGGGCAGCGGGCGGTGTGGACCTGCAGCTCCTGGGCGTAGGTACGGATGGCCACGTCGGTTTCAACGAGCCCGGTTCCTCGCTGGCGTCCAGGACCCGCATCAAAACGCTGATTGAGCAGACCCGCCGTGACAACGCCCGGTTCTTCACCAGCCTGGCAGAGGTGCCGCACCACGTGGTGACCCAGGGGCTGGGCACCATTCTTGAGGCCCGGCACGTTGTCCTCATTGCTACCGGGGCACAGAAGGCACCGGCCGTCCGCGACTTCGTGGAAGGGCCCGTCGCCGCCATCTGCCCGGCCTCGGTCCTCCAGTTCCACCCGCACGCCACGATCCTTGTGGATGAGGCCGCGGCATCGTCGCTGAGGCTCGCCGATTTCTACCGGCACACGTACGATCACAAACCTGCCTGGCAGGGGCTGTAATTCCGGCCACGCACCACGGGCGGCGGGTACCGGCCTTGCGCGGAACGGCCGACGGCTGCGGGTGCGGTGAGTGCAAAACGGTCCTCCCGCCGTCGAACGTCCTCCGTCCCGGGACGCTAAGATGGATGCCATGACTAGCATGACGGACCCTCTCGAAAACGACCCGATGCGCGAGCTTTCCGGGGCTGGAACGTCCACGGCAACCATCGAGCGCGAAGAGCTGCGCCAGGAAGTGGAGCCCGGCGACCGGGAACGCTTCTCGCACTACGTGCGCAAGGAGAAAATCATGGAATCCGCGCTGACGGGTGATCCTGTCATTGCCCTCTGCGGCAAAGTGTGGACGCCGGGCCGGGATCCGCAGAAGTTCCCGGTGTGCCCCATGTGCAAAGAGGTTTATGACGGCCTCCGCCCGGGCAACGACGGAGGCAAGGGTCCCGGAGGGGACTCGGGCAACAACAAGTAGTGACGGAGACGCTCTTTGGCGGCCCCACCCTGCCACCGGCTTATCCGGAACGCGCAGCCTGGGGAACCGCCCAAAAACTCCGTGCCTGGCAGCAGCAAGCCCTTGACCTCTACTTCAGGACCGATCCCCGCGATTTCCTGGCAGTAGCAACTCCCGGCGCCGGCAAGACCACCTTCGCGTTGCGCGTGGCCTCCATGCTCATCGAATCCGGGGCGGTCAACCGGGTCACCATCGTGGCGCCCACGGACCACCTGAAACGGCAGTGGGCCGACGCGGCTGCCAAGGTGGGCATCGCCATCGACCCCAACTTCAAGAATTCCGACGGCCAGCACGGCCGCGGTTTCGTTGGCGTGGCGGTCACCTACGCCCAGGTGGCCAGCAAACCCATGCTGCACCGCGCCAAAACCGAGGCCGCCCGCACTCTGGTGATCCTCGACGAGATCCACCACGGCGGCGAAGCCCTGTCCTGGGGCGACGGTCTCCGCGAAGCGTTTGACCCTGCGGCACGGCGACTCTCCCTGACCGGCACGCCGTTCCGCTCCGATACCTCGCCCATCCCGTTTGTTGAATACGCGCAGGACAAGGACGGCATCCGGCGCTCGAAAGCTGACTACACGTACGGCTACGGCAACGCCCTGCGGGACCACGTGGTGCGCCCGGTCATGTTCATGGCCTACTCGGGCCAGATGCGGTGGCGCACCAGCGCCGGCGAGGAAATGGCGGCCTCACTCGGCGAGGCCGCGGTCACGAAGGACATCACGTCGCAGGCGTGGCGGACGGCGCTGAACCCGGCCGGGGAATGGATTCCCGCTGTCCTGGCAGGGGCGGACAAACGCCTCAGCGAAGTGCGCCGCACGGTTCCGGACGCCGGCGGGCTGGTCATCGCCACGGACCACGAGGATGCCAGAGCCTATGCCGGGCAGCTGAAAAGGATCACCGGCGAATCGCCCACCGTGATCCTTTCCGACGACGCCAAGGCCTCCAGCAAGATCGAGGAATTCACCGCGAGCGAGAAGCGGTGGATGGTTGCCGTCCGGATGGTGTCAGAAGGCGTGGACGTGCCACGGCTATCCGTCGGCGTCTACGCGACGTCCACTTCCACGCCTCTGTTCTTCGCCCAGGCGGTGGGCCGCTTTGTGCGTGCCCGGAAGCGCGGCGAAACGGCCTCGGTCTTCCTGCCGTCCGTGCCGCAGCTGATGGCCCTGGCCAACTCGATGGAGGCCGAACGCGACCACGCGCTGGACCGCCCCGAGAAAGAGGACAGCGACGGCCTGTTCAATCCCGAGGACTCGCTGATGGAAGAGGCCAACCGGGAGGACAAGGCGTCCGACAGCCTCACCAAGGGCAAGTTCGAGGCCCTGGACTCGCAGGCGTCCTTCGACCGGGTATTGTTCGACGGCGGCGAGTTCGGCACCGGGGGAGAGGTGGGTTCGGAGGACGAACTGGACTTCCTGGGCATCCCCGGGCTGCTGGACGCCGAGCAAGTCGGTACCCTGCTGCGGCAGCGCCAGCACGAACAGCTCAACCGCAAGAACCGGCGCGCACCGGCAGCCGAGCCGGCCGCCGCGGCGCCGGCCATACCGGACCACCGGATGCTGATGGACCTGCGCAACGAGCTTGCCAAAAACGTGGCGGCCTGGTCGGCGCGGACCGGAACCCCTCATGGTGTGGTGCACACGAAGCTGCGGACGGTCTGCGGCGGCCCGCCCGTGGCCCAAGCAAACGAGGAACAGCTTCAGTCCAGGCTGCGCAAGCTCCAGGACTGGTTCATCGGCCGGAAGTAGCTCCCAGGAGACAGCTGCGGCCCGGGTGCTGTGCATCCCGGACCACGGTCGTCATTGGTCCTGTGTCAGGCGTCAGGCGACTTCGACGCCGCCGAGCTCCATTTCGGCGACGGCATCCTCAAGGTCCTCGGCTATGCCCGCGGTGAGTGAGCGGATGACCGTGACGGAGTAGCCGGCCTGGACCGCGTCCAGCGAGGTGGCCATGACGCAGTAGTCGGTGGCGATCCCCACCACCACAACGTCCTCAACGTCGTGGCTTTGCAGCCAGTCGTCCAGTCCGATGGCGTTGTCCGCCGGTGCGTAGGCGTCCGCGTCAGCGGGCATGGCACCAGGCTGGCGTTCCCCGGTAGGGACGGCATCCTCAGGGGCCAGCAGGCCCTCAAAGCCGGAATACGCCGCGGCGAACTGGCCCTTCTGGAAGTAGGCCTGGATGTATTCGGTGTCCAGATCCGGATGGAGTTCGGCGCCGCGCGTGCCGGCGACGCAGTGCCGCGGCCAGCTGTCCTTGAGATCGGGCGTGTCGGAAAAATGCGCACCGGGATCGATATGCCAGTCCTGGGTGGCAACAATGTGGTCGAACTCGTTGTGATGGGCGTCCACGTACTCGCTGATGGCTCCGGCAACATCGGCACCGCCGGCCACAGCCAGGGAGCCTCCCTCGCAGAAGTCGTTCTGGACGTCAACGATGATCAGGGCGCGGGACATCAGTTCTCCTCGTAGATGGTGGGGATGGCAGGCTCGCCGCGCTGCAGGCGGTTGACGACGCCGGGCAGTTCGGCCATGGTGTCCGCGTGCCGCTGGCGGGCGCGAACCACACCCTCGTGTCCGGTCCAGCCCGGCAGCAGCTCGCCGTTCTTCATAAACTGCTGAAGCAGCGGCCGGTCGTTGCCGTCGTCTTCGGGGCGGTGTCCGATGCCCACAATTTCCTGGGTAGCCACCCCTCGCTCGTTGAGCTTGCGCAGCGCATATTTCCGTCCGCCCATGCTGGTTTTGTTCTTGGCGGCCTTCGCCACGGAGACGAAATTGCCAGCGTCGTCGGTGCGGCTGACGAGCTTGTAGACCATGCTCGCTGTGGGTGCACCGGAGCCGGTGACCAGCGACGTGCCCACCCCGTAGGAATCCACCGGGGCGGACTGCAGCGCGGCGATGGCGAATTCGTCCAGGTCCGAGGTAACCACGATCTTGGTGTTCACATTGCCGAGCTCGTCCAACAGCTGCCGGACCCACTGGGCCTGGGCCACGAGGTCCCCGGAGTCCAGGCGGACGCCCCCCAGCTTGGGCCCCGCCAACTCGACGGCGGCACGCACCGCTGCTTCGACGTCGTACGTGTCCACCAGCAGCGAGGTGCCGGGGCCGAGGGAGGCGATCTGTGCCTCAAAGGCGTCCCGCTCGGTGTCGTGGAGGAGCGTGAAGGAGTGCGCGGCGGTGCCCACGGTCTTGATGCCGTAGCGGATGCCGGCCTCGAGGTTGGAGGTGCTGTCGAACCCGGCGATGACGGCGGCGCGGGCGGCCGCTGCTGCCGATTCCTCGTGCGTGCGCCGGGATCCCATTTCGATGCAGGGCCGGTTGCCGGCCGCGGTGATCATGCGGGATGCGGCGGAGGCGATGGCGCTGTCATGGTTCAGGACCGAGAGCAGGTAGGTCTCCAGCATGCAGGCTTCGGCAAACGTTGATTCGACAATCAGGATGGGGGAGTTGGGGAAGTACGCCTCGCCCTCCGGGTAGCCCCAGATGTCACCGGAAAACCGGTAGTTCGCCAGGTAGTCCAAAGTGTCCTGGTTGACCACGCCGGTCCGGCCCAGGAAGTCCAGCTCCGCTTCGCCGAACCGGAAGTCGGCGATGCCTTCCAGCAGACGGCCCGTTCCCGCCACAATCCCGTACCGCCGGCCATCGGGCAGGCGGCGGGCAAAGGCCTCGAAGACCGACCGGCGGTTCGCGGCGCCCGAATGCAGCGACGCCTGCAGCATGGTCAGCTCGTAGTGGTCTGTGTAAAAGGACGTGCGGGGATGGTCCCAGCCGGCGGAGGTACTCACAAAATTCACTCTAGTGTGCATCCCCATAGAATGGACAGATGACCTTAAGCGTTGCGCTCGGCCCCGATACACAGGAGGGCACCCGGACCGGGACAGAGGCGTCCACCGACTCCCTGACCGCCCCGGACATCCCCTGGAACCTGGTGATCTGGAACGATCCCGTCAACCTGATGAGCTACGTCAGCTATGTATTCCAAAGCTACTTCGGCTACGCCGAGTCCAAAGCCAACAAGCTCATGATGGAAGTCCACAAAAAGGGCCGGTCCATTGTTGCCCATGGCAGCAAGGAACAGGTTGAGCGGCATGCCGTGGCCATGCACGGCTTTGGCCTCTGGGCCACCGTGGAGAAGGCCACTGGCGGTCCGGGCGGCAACTCAGGAAAGTCCGGCGGGTCCGGGCAGGGCAAGGGGAAACGTGGCTAAGGCATTCAAATACGGGCTTAAAGGCATCACCGGGTTCCTGGAACCCGCCGAACGGGAGCTGCTCCGCAGCCTGATCGATGACGTCATCTCCATGCTCCAGCCGGCCGAAGACGCCAGCCAGGATCCGCTGGCCGCCCTGATCGGACTGGATATGGACGTCCGGGAACCGACGGACCGTGCGGTTAAGCGGTTGCTGCCCAACGTGATGAAGAACGACGACGGCGCGTCCCTGGAGTTCCGTCAGCTCACCGAGCGCTCGCTGCGCGAAACCAAGATCGGCGCACTGCGCGCCGCCGCGCTGGACCTGGACAAGGACGAAGTGGTCCTCACCGCCGAAGGGGCCAGGCTCTGGTCCATGGCACTGAACGATGTGCGCCTGGTGCTTGCGGAGCGCCTGGATATCCGGGATGAAGAGGACGCCGAACACGTGCACCTGATGCAGGACTGGTCCCAGGCCGAGGACGTGGAAAGCTACCTCGCCCTGGTGTACAACTTCGCGACGTGGCTGCAGGAATCCCTGGTCCAGGCGATGCTCCAGTCCCTGGATTCCCGGGCCTAAACCACTGTCCTGTTCCGGGATACGTCCGCCAATGTGACAAATTTGACATGAGTCCGGCGCCACAATGTGATGGCTGCGGCCCCGGGGAAGACCTATCCTCGAATAATCATGACTACAGCCTCGAGCATGGATCCGTCAGACGCAGCCGCACCGGACTCCGCAGCCAGCAGTACCACCGGCCAGATGGGGTCCCGCCCCATCGGCGTCTTTGATTCCGGTGTCGGCGGACTGACTGTGGCGCGGTCCATCATCGACCAGCTCCCCAACGAGTCCATCCTCTATGTGGGGGATACCGCCAACGGGCCCTATGGGCCGCTGCCCATTGCCGAAGTCCGCGCCAACGCCCTGGGTGTGATGGACGAACTGGTGGACTCCGGCGTCAAGCTTCTGACCATTGCCTGCAACTCGGCGTCGGCCGCTGTCCTGAGGGACGCCCGCGAGCGGTACACCGCGAAATACGGCATTCCCGTCATCGAGGTGATCCAGCCGGCCGTCCGGCGGGCTGTCGCTGCTACCAGGAGCGGGCGTATCGGCGTCATCGGTACCTCTGCCACCGTTGGTTCACGGGCTTACGAAGACACGTTTGCCGCCGCGCCTGACCTGGCGATCACGTCCGTGGCCTGCCCGGAGTTCGTGAGCTACGTGGAGTCCGGGATCACCACCGGACCCGCCCTGCTGGCCATTGCCGAAGAATACCTGGCGCCGCTGAAGTCAGCCGGTGTGGACACCGTGGTGCTGGGCTGCACGCACTATCCGCTGCTGACCGGCGTCATTTCCTTCGTGATGGGCGATGCCGTGACGCTGGTGTCCAGCGCCGAGGAAACGGCGAAGGACGTTTACCGTGCTCTCGTCACCCACGATCTTCAGCGCACCGCCGCAACACCGCCGGAACACCACTTCATCGCCACCGGTGACGCCGGCCAGTTCGAAACGCTGGCCCGCCGTTTCCTGGGCCCGGAGGTCCTGTCTGTCCGGCACGTGGACCACGTGGCGGCCCAGTACCCCACCGGCAGCCTGGCGCGGATCACCCCCGAGATGATCGCCGCCGCGCAGACCGCCAGCGCCCGGCAGACGTCGTCGGGACCCAGGATTTCGAACTTTGTGGGCGCCCACCGGGCCGGAGGTCCTGCCCTGTGAAGCTAACCATCGTCGGCTGCACCGGCTCCTTCCCCGGCCCAGGCTCCCCGGCGTCCTGCTACCTACTGACCGCCAACGACGGCGAGCGGACGTGGAAGATCGTGATGGACCTTGGCAGCGGAGCCTTGGGCGCCATCCAGCGCTACACGGACCTTGAGGACATCGACGCGATCTTCCTGACCCACCTGCACCCGGACCACTGCATGGACCTGTGCGGCCTGCACGTGGCGGTCCGCTGGAAGCCCGGCGGCTGGGGACGCGGCAGGATTCCGGTGTGGGGCCCCGCAGCGACGGCGGACCGGATGGCCACCGCCTACGGCCTGGAGCTGGATCCGGGGATGCACGAGGAATTCGACTTCACCAACTGGACCGAACGGGAATCCGTCACCGTGGGGCCGTTCACGGTGACGCCGTTCGCGGTGAACCACCCGGTGGAGGAGGCCTACGCCCTGCGGGTGGAGGTGACTGAACCCGACAAGCAGGGCAACGCGGTGAGCCGGGTCCTGACGTATTCCGGGGACACCGATTCCTGCGCAGGACTGGAGGAAGCGGCGAAGGACGCTGACCTGTTCCTTTGCGAGGCCGCGTTTGAGGAAGGCCGCGACGACGACATCAAGGATGTCCACCTGACCGGAAAGCGCGCCGGCGAGGCGGCAGAGAGCGCGGGCGCGCGCCGGTTGCTGCTCACGCACATCCCCGTCTGGACATCGCCCACCACCGTTATGGCCGAAGCGCGCCCCGTGTTCGGCGGCGACGTGGCCGTTGCCGTGGCCGGTGTGCACTACACCGTCTAGAGCCGTTTCCCGCCGGCTCCTGGCCGGCCAGGTCAACCATCGCAAGACCTGCCGGGCTTGAACTGGACGCCACAGCACGGTTCACCGCCATGGAAGCCACCATTCCTGCCCTTCCTTTGGGCGAAGGTACTCGCCCCGCCGGCAGCGCCGGACAGGTTCTCGACGCGATCGCCAGCGCCGCGGTTGCCCGCCTGATCGCCGCCAACGGGCAAACGGACGGCGTTATCCTCGCGGCCGACTTCAATTTCGCGCCATTGCTGGCGGGCATCGTCCTGGTACTCATCGCCGGGGTCTTCCAGTTTGGCCGCCGGTTACAGAAGGACACGGAGGGACTCGTCTAATGCCGGCCGAGGATTATTCCGCTATCCACTGCCGGTTGGACGAATTACTTGCTGCACGCGGCATGAGCCTGACGGAACTGAGCCGGCACGTGGGTGTGAGCCTGGTGAACCTGTCTGTAGTGAAAAACGACCGGGCGAAAGCGATCAGGTTCTCCACGCTGACCGCATTGTGCCAGGTCCTCGAGTGCAACGTCGGAGAGCTGCTATCGCACGAGCCTGCAACGCACTAGTACCAAGCGTTGTTGGCAGGACGCTCCACGGCGAGTCGATAAGCTAAAGGCATGACTTCTGAAGCAACCGCAGTGCCCGTACTTCGCGCCGATGGCCGCGCCCCCGACCAGCTCCGCCCCATCAGCATCACCCGCGGATGGTCTAAGCAGGCCGAGGGCTCGGCCCTCATCGAGTTCGGCAACACCAGGGTCCTGTGCACGGCGTCCCTGACGGCAGGGGTGCCGCGCTGGCTCAAGGGCGAAGGCCGCGGATGGGTCACGGCGGAATATGCCATGCTTCCCCGGGCCACCAACACCCGCTCCGACCGCGAGTCGGTCAAGGGCAAAATCGGCGGGCGGACCCACGAGATCTCCCGGCTGATCGGACGCTCGCTGCGTTCCATCATTGACACGAAGGCCCTGGGCGAAAACACGATCGTCCTGGACTGCGACGTCCTCCAGGCCGACGGCGGAACCCGCACCGCTGCCATCACCGGAGCCTACGTGGCGTTGGCGGACGCCATCCGTTTTGCCCGCGACAACAAGCTGATCGCCAAAAACGCCCAGCCCCTGATCGACACGATCGCAGCCGTATCGGTGGGCATCATCGACGGCGTGCCCATGCTGGACCTGCCCTACGTTGAAGACGTCCGCGCCGAAACCGACATGAACGTGGTGGTCACCGGCTCCGGGAAGTTCGTGGAAGTCCAGGGCACCGCAGAGGGCGCACCCTTCGACCGTGACGAACTCAATCAGCTGCTGGACCTGGCCCTCCTGGGCACCACCGCTCTGGCGGCGATCCAGCGCGAAACCCTCGCAGACGCACTGTGAACCCGAACGATGTGAACACCAGCGCCGTGAACCCGAACGCCGTCAACGCTGAACCTGGCGGCGCGCCCGTACCGCGCCTGGTCCTGGCCACGCACAACAAGGGCAAACTCAAGGAGCTCCGCGAGCTGCTGCGCGGACAGGTCCCCGGACTCGACGTCGACACGCAGGTAGTGGACGCCGCGGCGGCAGGTGCGCCCGACGTCGTCGAAACCGGTGTTACGTTCGCCGAAAACGCGCTGTTGAAGGCGCGGGCTGTTGCCGAGGCCACCGGCCTGGTGGCGATCGCCGACGATTCGGGGCTGGCCGTGGACGTGCTGGGAGGGGCGCCGGGAATCTTTTCCGCGCGATGGTCTGGCCGGCACGGTGACGACGCTGCCAACCTGAGGCTTTTGCTGGACCAGCTCGCGGATGTCCCGGACGGGCACCGGGGGGCCGCATTTGTCTGCGCTGCGGCCTTGGCGGTCCCGGGACCAGGTGCCGGGAGTCGCGAAGTGGTGGAGTACGGACAGCTTGAGGGGACCCTCCTGCGCGAACCCCGCGGTGACGGTGGCTTCGGCTACGACCCCGTGCTGCAGCCGGCCGGCGAGGACCGCAGCTGCGCTGAATTGTCAGCGGCGGAAAAGAACGCCATCAGCCACCGTGGGCAGGCCTTCCGGGCCCTCCTGCCGGCCATCGTCGACGCACTGGCGCGGCAGTAGGGCCCCACACCGGAGACGCCCTTGAACAGCTAAGGGAGCCCCACCCTGGTGGGGCTCCCTTAGCTTTGTCTTTGAATCCAGCGCCGGCCAGCGGCGCTTCAAGGAACTAGTCCAGGTTGGTCTTGCGCTCTTCGTGGGGAGCGTGTTCCTCAATGAATTCGTCGACGGCGTCGGTGCCTAACGTGGCGGCCTGGCGCTTGGCCGAAAGGCCGCGGATTACTTCGATGCCGATCGGAATCACGGAGATCAGCACGATGACGATGAAGATGATGTCCAGGTTCTCCCGGACCCACGGGACCCTGTCGCCCAGCAGGTAGCCCAACAGCGTGACGCCACTGCCCCACAGGACCGCGCCGATCACGTTGAACAGGAAGAACTTCTTTTTGTCCATCTGGGCCACGCCAACGATCACGGGCACGAAAGTCCGGATGATCGGCACGAAGCGGGCGAGGATCAGTGCCTTGCCGCCGTGCTTTTCGAAGAAGGCGTGGGCGTTCTCAACGTTTTCGCGCTTGAAGAGGCGGGAGTTTGGCTTGTTGAAGATGGCGGGGCCGGCCTTGGAACCGATCAGGTAGCCGGTCTGGTTGCCGATGATGGCGGAAATAGTGATCAGGAGCGCCAGGAGCCAGACATTGAACTGGATGGTGTCCGTTGCTACCAGCAACCCGGCCGTGAACAGCATCGAATCGCCGGGAAGGAAGAATCCCACCAGCAGTCCCGTCTCGGCGAAGACAATTCCGCAGACCAGCAGCACTACCCAGGGCGCGAGTGTGGGATCGGCCAGGAAAATCTGAGGGTTCAGCCAGTCGGGCAGGAAGGAGGCCAGCTGTGGCTGGACCGGTCCTGCACCACCCAGCATGGGCACGGCAAGGTCGCTGATCGCAAGATAGTTCACCTCCTCAGGGTACTTTACGCACCAGGGCGTCCTGGTTGTCTGGTTAGTTACATCAGTACCTA
This sequence comes from Arthrobacter sp. AQ5-06, assembly GCF_003287955.1. GTDB lineage: Bacteria > Actinomycetota > Actinomycetes > Actinomycetales > Micrococcaceae > Arthrobacter. The sequence continues at coordinate 99,625 of NZ_QMKP01000007.1, forward strand.
ACCACCTCCCGGAGGAAGCCCAGGTCCCGTCCACCAACGAGTTCGCGGCGTTCCCTCGGATCAACAACCCGCCGCGGCGGCAAGGGCGTGAACCTGCCGGTGGAAGAGGGAATCCTCTATAAAAGGCGGGGGATCGGAATGTTTGTCTGCACAGGTGCCCGGGCAGCTCTGGTGGCGAGGCGGACCCAGGAATTCCTTGAGCAGTACGTGCGGCCGCTGGCAGCGGAAGCCCGCAAGCTGGGCATTCCGGCGGACGGGCTCAGCCGCATGATCATCCGCGGCGCAGAGGCCGCGGACGGCAGTGGACGGCAACCAGGAAAGGAGCGCGGCATTGTGAACGAAACAGTGGTCGAAGCAAGGAATCACACAAAACGCTACCGGGATGTCCTGGCACTCGACAGCATGAGCATCAGCCTTTCTGCAGGGCGGATCTATGGCCTGATGGGCCCTGGTACGGCAATGCGGTGTTCTATTTCACGATCATGATGTTTATGTTCATCATCGGCTTCTGGTTCGCCACGATCTACAAGCGCTGGGGTACCACCGGAATGCTCGTCTCCCTGATCGGCTCGGCGGTGCTGTTGCTCGGCATTGTGTCGCTGGCGACGCTGAACCAGTGGTGGGGGAGCGTCGGCGGCTGGTTCGTCCAGCAGACACCGCTGACCATGGGTGCCTGGGCTGCCGTCCTGTGCCTGGTGCTTGCCGGCGGCTCCTACCTGACGCTGCGGCGAGCGATTCCTCAACCCCGCCATCCGGCGTCGGACGCGTGATTTGCGCGACAGGGCCGCCCTGGTGACGCGGGAACGGCCCTGTCCGGCGGTAAAGTATGGGCCGTGGGTTTGGACTTTACGGCGATCGACTTCGAGACGGCCAATGGCTTCCGGGGTTCACCGTGCGCGGTCGGCCTGACGAAAGTGCGGGGCGGGCGCGTGGTGGATGAGGCGTCCTGGCTGATGCAGCCGCCGGTCAACCACGACCACTTCGAGTACCACAATGTCAGGGTCCACGGCATCAGGGCCACGGACGTGGCCGGCCTTCCCCGCTTCGGTGAGCTGTTCCCGGAGATTGGTGCCTTTATCGGGGACGACATCCTGGCGGCGCATAACGCGGCCTTTGACCTGGGTGTGATCCGGTCAGGGCTTGAGGTCTCTGGACTGCCCGGCCCAGCCTATGACTACGTCTGCACGGTGATGCTGTCCCGGCGCTGCTACTCCCTGGTCTCCAATTCCTTGCCGTTCGCCGCGGAGGAAGCCGGCGTGCCGCTGGTCAACCATCACGATGCCGCAGAAGATGCCCGTGCCTGCGCTGGCATCCTGATCGACATCGCTGCGCGGAACAACGCCAACAGCATTGCCGAGCTTTACCTGTCGCTGGGACTGGTCCTGCCGCATCAGGACGCGTTTGACCCGGCGCGCGATGTCCTGTCCAAAGCAAGCCTTACCGCACTTGCCGGCGCCGCTGCCGGAGGAAACAGCGCCGCGCTGGTCCGCCCGTTCCTGTCCGGGTGGCCGGAGGAGGGCGCCAACCCCGTCCCTAATGCCGACGCCGAACCCTCCCACCCGCTGTACGGCCAGACCCTTGTCTTCACCGGCGAGCTCTCTATGGCCCGGCCGGAAGCGAAGGTGCGTTCGGCCGAGCTGGGTGCCCGGCCGGAAAGCCGGGTGACGGCCCGCACCACGGTGCTGGTGGTGGGTGACGGCTTTGTGGCATCGGACCTGCGGTCCGGCAGGCTGACCGGCAAGGCCCGGCGCGTCCTGGAGCTCCACGACCGCGGCCAGCCCATTGAAGTACTCTCCGAAGGCGAGTTCCTGCAGATGGTGGGCGGTTAAGGCGCACTGTTTGTCCGGCTGCGCTGACCTGGTACAGCGTTCATCCGGCGCAACAAATCTTCCTTGCGGCAGGCCCGGCTCCTAGCCTTGCAGGATGAGCAAACTGACGGACGGCCAAACAACCGGAATCAACTGGTCCGCCGTGTTCGCCTTTCCCAACCCCGTCAATGAGTACGCGGCTCGGATCACCGCCGGTCTGGTAGTGCTGCTGGCGGGCGCCACACTGCTGAGCGGGTCCGTCTGGGGACTGGTGCTGATCGCCGCGGGCTTCTGGCTGCGGGTGCTCTTCGGGCCACGGATTTCGCCCCTCGCATTGCTCTCCGTCAAAGTCCTGGCGCCCCGCCTGGGCCGCGTTCGCCTGGTTCCCGGACCGCCCAAGCGTTTTGCCCAGGGCATGGGAACGGGGGTGTCCACTACGGCGCTGATCCTGTTCCTTGCCGGTGCTGCCCCCGCAGCCTGGATTACGCTCGCGGTACTCATTGCGGCTGCCTCACTGGAGGCTTTCGCCGGATTCTGCCTGGGCTGCGTCATCTTTGGAGTGCTGCAGCGCCGGGGCCTGATCCCGGAGGACATCTGCCAGGCCTGCAACAACGTCGCGCTCAGGCGGTCGTAACGCCCACCAGCAGATCTGCCACGCCGCGGATGACGTCCGGCCCTTCGAGGGCGTCGAGCCATTCCGGGGGCAGGCACTCTTCGCCGTAGAAGGCGCCCAGGATGTTTCCCGCGATCGATCCCGTGGAATCACTGCCGCCGCTGTGGTTGACGGCCAGCGCAATCGCCGCCCGGAAATGGTCCTCCGGCGACAGGGTGGAGTCCGGGTCCGGCGCTGTGGCCAGGACAGCGTAGAGCCCGACGGCGAACGCCTCCTCCGCGACCCAGCCCTCGCCGAGCTGCCGAACCAGTTCCTCCGGAGACAGGACGCCTGTTCCCGCACAGCGGATGGCCGCTTCAAGCCGCTCAGGAAGTTCTGCGGCCACATCCTTCAGGCCACGGACCGCGTCCAGGACCGCCACTGCCGCCTCCGCCAGGGTGTCACCGGCCACCAGGCGGTGGATCAGCAGGCTGAAGCTGCCGGCACTCTGCCGTGCGGACGGATGGCCGTGCGTCAGGGCGGCGGCGTCGGCACTCAACTTATAGACGGCGTCGGGCGCTATGTAGGGAATCAGGCCGAACGGTGCCGACCTCATCACCGTTCCGCGGCCCTTCGAGTCCGGGTTAACCGGCCGGTAAACCGTTCCCATTTCGCCGGTGGCCAGCCCGCTGATGCACGCGTTACCCGGGGCGCGGCGGTGCCTCAGCACCTCGTTGCCGTCGATCCACCGCGGCGGCTGTGACGGGGCCTGCGGCGGTACGGACTCGCCCTGGGTATCCAGCCAGCGCAGATACGCCAGCCACAGGCAGGCGTTCGCATCGGCACCCACGCCGTCATTGGCCCATTCGAGCACCTCCACCAGCCCGTCCACGGTGTACAGCGTCAGCTGCGTGTCGTCTGAAAAGTGACTGCCGCCGTCGAGCGCTGCCAAGTCCGTCAGGCCCTCGGGGCCGAAGCGCTGGCGGATGGCCTCGATCGAGTCGAACTCCACCGCGTAGCCCAGCGAGTCGCCCAATGCCCCGCCCAGGAGGCAGCCGTGGATGCGGGACTTCAGCGGGGGCGCGGAAACGGCGTCCGGTTCAATGCTCATGACAGTAAATTTACCGCGGGACGGCGGTGGAACGCGCAGGGGCGCCACGCCGTCCGTCCACTAAGCTCGGACTCAGCCAACGCCCAGAATCCCTTGGCAGAATGCAAAGGCACCACACCCCAACGATAAGGATTGCCCCACCATGACCACGCCTGTGCCCGTCCACCGTGATCCCGCCTCCGGGCTGACCGCCGGCAGCGGTGCCGAAATCCGGCACGGGCTGGTGTCCAGGCTGTCTGCGGAAGCCTTTGGCAGCCTCTTCATCGTGGTGGCAGGCCTGGGCGTGCCGCTGTTCTCCATCCCGCAGTCCAGCCCGCTGCCCGCCGCGCTCGCAGCAGGCCTGGCAGTGACCGCGGCGATGCTGGCCTTCGGCTACGTTTCCGGCGGACACTTCAACCCGGCGGTGACTGTTGGCCACGCCGTCGCGGGCCGGATCCGGCTCGGTGACGCCGCCGCGTACATCGGCGCGCAGCTGGTGGGCGGGCTTCTGGGCGCCCTCGCCCTCTTCGGCATCCTGCGCACACTGCCGGGCATCCAGGACAGCCGCACGGCGTTCGACACCGTGACCGCCGGATTCGGCGAACATTCCGTCATCCAGGCGCCCCTCGCCGGTGTGCTCCTGCTGGAAGTACTCGGGGCAGCCATCCTGGTCGCAGTCTTCCTGGGCACCACCGCACGCAACAACATCAACAAGACGGCGGCCGCCGTAGCCGTAGGCCTCGCCTTCGCCGTTCTGCTGCAGCTGGGCCTGTCCGTGGGCAACGCGCCGTTCAACCCCGCCCGCGCCACTGCCTCGGCCCTCTTCAGCTCCAGCTGGTCCCTTGAGCAGCTGTGGCTTTTCTGGGTTGCTCCTTTGGCAGGCGCGGCCATCGCCGGGCTGGTCTTCCGTGGGTTCGCCGAGCCGGTTGCTGCCGCTGGATCAGCCGCTGACGGCTCAGTGATTGACGGCAGTGCCGCCGACGACGTTGAGGATTTCGACGACGAGGATGCCGACGTCGCCGACGAGACCGCTGCGGTGCCTGCCAAGGCAGCTGCCCCGGCCAAGCACGCGCCGGCTCTTGCCGCCGCTGACGAGCCGGACAGCCGCGACGAGGCCCAGGAATTCTTCGACGGAAAGCGCGGCTAGCTGGCCTGACTGGGTAACGGCCTGTTGCGGCGGTTTCCTAAACTGTCGGTGGCAGCCGCTAGCGTAAGAATATGCGGTTATTGCACACATCGGACTGGCACTTGGGCAGGTCCTTCCACGGCGTCGGGATGCTGGACGCCCAGCGGTCATTTGTTGATCAGCTAGTCAGCGCCGTCACCGGAAACGCCGTCGACGTTGTCCTGATCGCCGGCGACGTCTACGACCGCGCCCTGCCCGGCGTCGACGTCGTGGGGCTGTTGGACGATGCCTTGGTGCGGCTCACGGCAGCCGGCGCCACGGTGGTGCTGACATCCGGCAACCACGACTCCGCCATCCGGCTGGGATTCGCCTCGCGGCTGCTGGAACGTGGCGGCGTCCACTTGCGGACCAGGCTGGCGGACCTGGACCAGCCAGTCGTCCTGCCGCTGGGCACAGGTGACGGGGTGTCGCCCGGCGCCGTCCTGGCCATCTATGGAATCCCCTGGCTGGAACCGCGCCTCGTCGCCGAACAACTTGGTGCAGAAACCGCCAGCCACTTCGAAGTCACCCGCGCCGCCACTGACCGCATCCGGGCGGACCTCGCGCGGCGCAGTGCAGCGGGAACCGTCCATTCGGTGGTCCTCGCCCACACGTTCGCCAGCGGCGGGATCAGCTCCGACAGTGAGCGGGACCTCAGCATCGGCGGGGTCGGAGCCGTGCCCCTGGACCTGTTCGACGGATTCAGCTACACCGCGCTGGGGCACCTGCACGGCCGGCAGACCCTGTCGCCGCAGGTCAGGTACTCGGGATCGCCCCTGGCCTACTCGTTCTCCGAAGCCAAGCACACCAAGGGGAGCTGGCTGATCGACGTCGGCCCGGAAGGCGTGACCGGCGTATCGGAACTGTCGTGGGAAGCCCCGCGGAAGCTGGCCGTGCTCCGGGGAGAAATCTCAGAGCTCCTGGAGTCCGCGGAGCATTCCTGGGCCGAAGGAGCGTACTGCCAGATCACCCTCACGGATGAGCAGAGGCCCGCGCAGGCGATGGAGCGGCTGCGGGCCCGTTTTCCGGACACGCTGGTCCTCGGGTTTGATCCGCAGGGCGGCGCCGTCAAGGCGCCCAAAAGCTACAGCAGCCGGCTCGCCGAAGCCCAGGATGATCTCTCGCTCTGCTGCGGATTCCTCGATCATGTGCGGGGGCGGGACGCGGACGACGCCGAGCGGTCGGCCATCGGCGCGGGGCTGGATAACGTACGCCTCAGGGAGGCATCGCTGTGAGGATCCATCGCCTTGTCATCTCCGCCTTCGGGCCCTTTGCGGGTACCGAGGAAATCGACTTCGACAGGTTGAGCGCCCACGGACTCTTCCTCCTCAACGGCCCCACCGGAGCAGGGAAGACCAGCGTGCTGGACGCCGTCTGCTTTGCGCTGTACGGATCCGTGCCTGGGGCGCGCCAGGAGGGTAAGCGCCTGCGCAGCGATCATGCCGAGCCGTCGCTCGAACCGGCGGTCACCTGCGAGTTTTCCGCCCAAGGCCGCCACTTCGAAGTAACCAGGTCGCCGGCCTGGGATAAACCCAGCGCCCGGGGGAAGCACGGCTTCACCACACAGCAGGCCAAGACGCTCCTCCGGGAGCGCATCAGCGGGACCTGGACAGACAGATCCGGACGCAACGATGAAGCCGGCGCTGAAATCACCGCCCTGCTGGGAATGGACCGGGAGCAGTTCACACGCGTGGTGATGCTGCCGCAGGGCGATTTTGCCGCCTTCCTGCGGTCCAAGGCAGCCGATCGCCTGGAACTGTTGCAAAAGCTCTTCGGCACCCAGCGGTTCGAGGCACTGGAACAGGAACTGTCGGCGCAGGCCCAGGCCGCGCGGAGCGATGTTGCCCGGCTGAACGGGGAGCTTGAGCTGCTGGCGGGTCGCGCCGAAGCCGAGGCCGCCGCGCTGGCCATTGATGATTCTGCGGCTCCTGCCCAGGAGGAATCCGCTGCCCGGATCGAATGGCTGCAGGAAACAGTGGCCCACCGCGCAGGGGAACTGGCTGCCGCGGCTGAGGCCGCGGCGGCCGTCAGCAGGCACACGTCAGGCCGGCTGGAGAGCGAGTCCGCGCGGCGGGAACGGCACCGCAAGCTGGCAGCCGCCGAGGCCCGCAAGGCAGCTGCTGAGGCAGCCCTGCCATCCCTGGAGCTGCATGCCGCCCGGCTCGAACAACACCGCCGCGCCGAGGTGCTCACAGGTCAGCTGCAGGCTGCCCAGTCCAGCCAGACCCAGGTCCGGCACGCGGCGGGAGCCATGGAGTCCGCCATCACACTGCTGCGGATGGCGGCGGACGAAGACCCCGAACTGGACCAGCTGGACCTTGGGGCCTTGGATGCGGACCACGCCGATGCCGGGCTCTCCGCCGCAGGGGCTCTTGACATCGCTGGTGAGCTCGGCCGCCTCCGGTCCCTGCTGGCCGTTGTGGAAGCCAGATTGCCGGACGAGGAACGCCTCCATTCGCTTATTGCCAGGCGCGCCGCGCTCACTACGAAGCGGCAGGAACTCACACAAAAGGACATTGACCTGGGCGTTTCGCTGCGGGCCCTCCGCGTGGAGCAGGAAACCCTGACGGCAGGCCTCGAGCCCATGGCGGAACTGGCCTCAGCCGCCGTCCTCCATGCCAAGGAAGCCGCTGCGGCTGAGGAACTTCTTGACGTCGTCCGGCGCTACGCGGCTGCACGTGCGGCGCAGGGACTGGCCATGGAGCGCCACTCGGCGTCCCGGGAGATCCAGCTCGAGAAGAAACACCGATGGCTGGACCTGCGCGAGGAAAGACTCGCCAACGCCGCCGCAGAACTCGCCGCCCAGCTGGCTGAGGGGGAGGCCTGCCCCGTTTGTGGCAGTGCGGACCACCCGGCTCCCGCGGAGGCTGTGGCGTCAGCGCTGGGCCTCAGCCAGGCCGAGGAAGCCGCCCAGCAGGACCATGAGGCCGCGGAGACAAAGCTGGCAGCGCGGGCCCGTGAGTTGGGTGACGCAAACCAGTTGGTGGCTGTCCTTGAAGGCCAGGGCGGGGACATGCCCGAAGAGGATGCGCTTGCGGCCTTCGAGTCGGCCCGCACCGCCGCCGGAGAGTCGCAGCTGGCGGTGAAAAACCTCGCAGACCTCCGGCAACAGCTTGAAGCCGCGGAAGCCAGAATTACCGCAGCGGATTCCGCCAGGCAAAGCGCAGCATCCGAACTCGCGCACGTCAGCGCTGAATTCTCGGGACTGGTGGACCAGCTGGCGTCCCTTGACAGCGCCCTGTCCGCGCTGCGTGGCGGTCACCGCAGCCTCACGCACCGGCTGCGGTCGCTGCAGGGCGCCGCCGCCACACTGGAAAAGGCCGTGGAGGCCCAGGCCTTGCTCAGAAGAGCCAAGGCCAGGGCCGAGGAAGCACGAATCCAGCTTGAACGGGCATTGCCGGAGGCTGGCTTCAGCTCGGACGTGGAAGCCCGGGCGCAGCTGCTGTCGGCCACCGATGCCGATGCCCTGCTGGCTGAGGTCCGGGCCGGCCAGGACGAACAGGCGCGGATTGCGGAGCTGTTCGCATCCGAGGATCTGTTGCTGGCACTGACGGAAGAATCAGCCCATCCCCTGGTGGACGGAGCCCTCCTCGCCGAGCTGCAAGCCGCCGCGGAGCAGGCCGGGCAGGAGGCACGCGGCGCCGATCTCGCCGCCGGTATGGCCTTGCGCTGTGTGGAATCGCTGGCCGCTGTCCGCAATGACTACGAACAGCTGGCCGGTTCCGGGCGGGTTCCCAGGGAACGCGCCCAGCTGCTGACCGCCCTGGCTGATACCGCCGCAGGCCGTGCAGACAACACGTACCGCATGAGCCTGAACAGCTACGTCCTCGCGGCACGGCTTGAACAGGTGGCATTGGCTGCTTCCGAACGCCTGGTCGCCATGAGCGATGGCCGCTACCTTCTCCAGCATTCAGACGCCAAGGCCGCGCGCGGCGCGAAATCCGGGTTGGGCCTGGAGGTGGTGGACCAGTGGACCGGACACCGCCGGGATACCTCCACACTTTCCGGCGGCGAATCCTTTATGGCGTCCCTGTCCCTCGCCCTGGGGCTGGCAGACGTTGTGCAGCAGGAATCCGGCGGCATCCAGATCGAGACGCTCTTTGTAGACGAGGGTTTCGGCAGCCTGGACGAACAATCCCTGGAACAAGTCATGGATGCCCTCGAAGGCCTTCGCGACGGCGGGCGCGTTGTGGGTCTCGTCAGCCATGTGGGGGAGATGAAACAGCGCATCGGAACCCAGCTCCAGGTCCTCAAGGGCCGGAACGGCTCCACCCTCCGCATTTCCGACGCCGCCGGGGCGCAGGTGTGACGGCGGCCATGGCTGGCCGGGCTGGCCCAACCGGCCTATATAATTGAACAGTTACCGGGTCGCGCGCATCGGGAGGAGGGACGATGCGCATTACTGAACGAGCCCGGAACCTTGAACTCTTCAACAACGTCCTCCCTACCTTCTTCCCTGGAAGCGGCTCTCCCTCCTGACACTGCGGCGGCCTCCGCTGCGGCGATTCCCGCCAGCGCCGGTGCCACTGCCGTCCCAACATCGGGCCAAGTCCCTGAATCGGGCCAAGTCCCGCCGTCGCCCCAGGTCCTGAACTCTCCGCCGACGGGGCGGTTCGCCAGGCTCCCGCACCTCGCCGGCCGCAGCTTTATCCCCCTGGGCCTGTTCGCCCGGCTGCCCTTGGCCATGCTTACCGTCGGCGCCCTGACTCTCGTCACATCCGTGACCGGCTCCTACGCGCTGGGTGGCACTGCCGCCGGTGCTGTGGGGATCGGCTCGGCCCTCGGCGCCCCGGTCTTTGGTGCCCTCGCAGACCGCAGGGGCCAGCGTCCCGTCCTCCTGGTTGCGGCGGTGCTCAACACCTTGGCGGTCCTGGCGCTGATCGGCACGGCCTGGGCTGCGCCCGAAGCCGGATCCTTTCCCGTGGCCGTGATCGCCGCCGCGTTCCTTGCTGGTGCCAGCTGCCCGCAGGTAGGGCCGCTGGCCAGAGTGCGCTGGATGGCACTCACCTCGCGGGGCAAGGGAGGGAAGGCCGGCAGGGATCTGGACACGGCCCTGTCCTACGAGGGCACAGCCGATGAGCTGACGTTCGTGCTGGGGCCAGCTCTTGTGGGAATCCTGGCCAGCCTGGTGGCCCCTTGGCTGCCGTTGGCCCTGGCTGCAGCCATGACCATCACGCTGGTGCCGGCCTTTGCCGTGCACCCCACCCACAAGGCGGTTCCCCTGAACCGGGGCTCCGCAGCCTCGCGCAAGGCAGCCAGGATTCCCGCCGTTGTCGCACTGCCCGTCCTGGCGATGGTGGCCATGGGCACCTTCTTCGGGTCCGCCCAGACGGCCTTGAGCTCCTTCTCCGCTAGTTTCGCCACCTCCGAAATCGCCGGACTGCTGTATGCGGTCATGGGATTGAGTTCGGCCGCCGCAGCCCTGTCCGTGGCGTACTGGCCCCAGCGCTTCACCCCGGCCACCCGGTGGCTGGTCAGCGCGGCTCTGATGAATGTGCTCGCGTTGCTGCTTCTGGTGCCGGGGTCGTTGGGCGGCATGATCGCGGTGCTTCTGGTCCTGGGATTGCCGGTGGGTCCCGTGATGGTCACGGTCTTCGCGATCGGAGGCCTGGTGGCGCCGGTAGAACGGCTGGGGACCGTGATGACGGCTCTGGCCAGCGGGATCGTGGCGGGCACCGCGTTGGGGGCCGCTGTTGGTGGCCAGCTCGCGCAGGCCCACGGCTACCACGCCGCATTCGTTGTGCCTGTTGTAGCCGCAGGCGGCTTGCTGGTGCTTGGTGCCGCGGCCGCGGCCATTCTCCGCAAACGCCACTAACCGACGCCGGGCCACGGCCGCGTGTGCAGTGGTCAGCCCAGCTGGGCCTCAATCCGCCCGGCGCCCGCCATCAGCGCCGCGGCGATTTCGTACGGATTCTGGGCTGCCCGGATGTAGACGACGGCCAGCGCGGCCGGCCGGCCGCCAGGGACCCTGACCGGAACTGCCATCGAGGAGACGCCGGCGATGACTTCATCATGGCTGGCGGCATAGCCCCGGTGCCGTGCGGTTCCGGCCTCGGGCCGGTAGGGGATTCCCGGGGCAGCCGCATGCCAATCTGCTTCCGGGTAGGCTGACTGGATCGCAATTCCGGGGGCACCGGCGCTGATGGGATGCCGGGAGCCGGGATGCTGGACAATGGCGGCGCCGGTATGCCGCGGGTCCACGGTGACCAGGGTGACACAGTCATCGCGGTCCCAGACGGCCACAAAGGCACTCATGTTCAGGGCATTGGCGAGTTGCGTCAGCTCCGGCAGGGCCGCCGTCTGCAGGTTGCGGGCAACGCCCCTCGCCAGGACAGCGAGCCCGGGCCCTGGCTGGACTTTTCCCGCGTCATCGCGCACCAGTAAGGAGTGGTCTTCCAGGGTCCTCAGGATCCGGTAGGCCACAGAACGGTGAACCCCCATGGCGTCTGCAAGTTCCGCAATGGTCAATGGCGCCTGCGCCGCGGCCAGGATTTCCAGTGCCCGTATTCCGCGCGAAAGGGTCTGGGACGGCGAAGCCTGAGCTGCTCCGGCGGGGACTGCGGTGGGGGTCATGGATTCCATCCTAGGCGGCTGCACGGGCGCTGCCCGTGTGCCGTGATGGTGCTTCCCGCACTCGGACTGTGTGCTGATTTCGAAAAGTCAGTTCAACTATGGAACTGATCCGCGCGAAGAATCAAGAAAAGTAGTGCGTTTCGTCACATCTTCGCGTAGCCTCATACTTACTGACCGTTCGATCAGTAAATCGGATGGGCTGAATCCACCCTCGGCAGCCGTAATCCCTAACCAGGCTGCCCCAAGCCACGGAGTTCCAATGACCGAAACTTCACGCGTCGATTCCGAGGCGGGCCCGAGCAGCAAGCACGAGGAACGCAAGGTCCTCGCGGCAACGCTGGTCGGCACCACCATCGAGTGGTACGACTTCTTCATCTTCGCGCAGCTGACGGGCACGCTGCTGTCCCCGCTGTTCCTGGCTCCGCTAAACGAATCCAACCCGGGCCTGGCCCAGATCCTGGCCTTCGCGCTCATCGGCATCAGCTTCCTGTTCCGCCCGCTGGGTGCAGTGGTTGCCGGCCACCTTGGTGACCGGCTCGGCCGCAAGGCCATGCTGGTCTTCACCCTCCTGATGATGGGCGCGGCCACTTCACTGATCGGCATGCTGCCGACCTATGCGCAGATCGGCGTCTGGGCCCCCATCCTGCTGATCATCCTCCGCATTGCCCAGGGCTTCTCTGCCGGCGGCGAATGGGGCGGCGCTGCCCTGATGGCAGTGGAGCACGCCCCCAAGAGCCGTCGCGGTGTGTTCGGCGCGTACCCGCAGATCGGTGTCCCGGTCGGCATGATCCTGGCCACCGGCCTGCTCTTCATACTCAACTCGAACATGTCCAAGGAAGACTTCGCGTCGTGGGGCTGGCGGGTTCCGTTCCTGCTGTCCATCGTGCTTATTGTGGTGGGATACCTGATCCGGCGGGCTGTGGCCGAGAGCCCCGTCTTCCAGGAGATGGCGGCCCGAAAGGCCGAAAGCAGGGCGCCCCTCAGCGAGCTCATTCGTAGCCATAAGAGGCCCGTGCTCTACTCGACCATGATCTTCATCGCCAACAACGCCGCTGGCTACCTGTTGATTGCCTTCTTCATCTCCTACGCCACCAGGACGTTGAAGATGCCGGTCCCGGAAATCCTGCTCGCCACCACCCTTGCCTCCTTCGGCTGGCTGATCTTCACGCTCGCAGGCGGTTGGCTCTCGGACCGGATCGGCCGGGTCAAGACGTTCCTGATCGGTTATGCGATCATCTTCGTTTGGATGATCCCGATGTTTGCCCTGATCGATACCAGGAACATTTGGCTATACGGTGTGGCGCTGTTTGTCCTGACCATCGGCCTTGGTCTCTCCTACGGCCCCATGTCGGCCATGTACGCCGAGATGTTCCCGGCCAATGTCCGCTACTCGGGCATCTCCATCGGGTACGCCTTCGGTGCGATCCTGGGTGGTGCTTTCGCTGCGACCATTGCGGAGACGCTGCTGCAGAGCACTAAATGGACCGGATCCATCGGCATCTACATCATGATCCTGTGCGTGATTTCGGCTGTCGGAGTTTTGCTTGCCAAGGAGACGAAGGGCAACCCGCTCGGCGTCAGCAGCCACCACTAAGGTTGTCCGCATCGCAGAACGGCGGGTTCCGGCCATCTGGCTTGTGCCCGCCGTTTGCCGTGAGGGCCCGGTGTTGCCGTGGGGCGCCTACTGGTTCAGCAGGCTGATGGCGTCCTCATCGGTCAATTGTTCGAAGTGCCGGTAGAAGCTGCCCACGGCGCGGAACTTGCCCGGCAGATGTAGGCACAGCACGGCATCGCCCACCCGCGACACGGCGGCGTAGGCTTCCACGGAACCCACCGGTGCTGCGGCGACGACCCGTGCCGCACCACTGGAACGGGCGGCCTCGACGGCGGCGCGCATGGTGGCTCCGGTGGCCAGGCCGTCGTCGAGCAGGAGGACTGTCTTGCCGGTGAGGTGGTTGCTGATCCCCGGGTAGGTCCCGGCCCGGCGGAGCAGCTCGGCCCTTTCGCGTGCCTCCACTTCGTCCAGCCATTCCTGGCGGACGCCGTGGTCCAGAATTCGGGTGATCAGGGGACGATTGAGCAGGCGCACTATCCGGCCTCCGGACCAGGCCAGCGCGCCGAACGCTGTTTCGTCGTGGCCGGGGATGCCGAGTTTCCGGACAAGAACGGCGCCGAGTGGCAGGTACAGGGCCTTGGCAGCTGCGGCGGCCACGGGGATTCCGCCGCGGGCCAGCCCCAGGACGATGGTGTCGGGGCGTTCCCGGAACTGGGTGAGCACCGCCGCCAGCCGCTCACCGGCATCGGTGCGGTCTTCAAAACGCGTGCTCATTGTTCCCTCTCCGGCTGTCTCCGCCCCGCTTCCAGCCTACCTTCTGCCGCCGCGCCGGGAAGCGGGGATACTGCCGGCCACGCACTGCTGAGTTACTCGAGGGCGACGGTAACGGCCTTGGTGATGTCCTGGATCACCACCGTCCGTTCAGGGATGTCGCTCAGGTCGGTACCCTTCGTGAAAACCACCAGCACGTAGCTGCCGGAGGACATGGAGACGACGGCGGTGTCGTGGAGTTCGTCATCGAGCAGCCCGTATTTGTGGAAGACGGTGACGCCGTCCGGAAACTGCGGCCGGAATGAGGTTTTCGTAGCTGCTGTCCTGCATTTAGGACAGCAGCTGCTCCGTCGGCTCCTGGTCCAGGAGCCGGCCCTCGAACAATTCCGCCAGGACATGGGCCATGTCGGCGGTCGAGAGCGTGTTCACCTCGAGGTCATAGGTGACGTCGATGGAGGCGGCGTACTCCGAGAGTCCGGAAAGGCCCACGGCATCCATCAGCAGGCTCCACGAATCGTTATTGCTGTCCTGGCCCATCGTCTGGATCTGGAATCCCGAGGTGAAGGCGCCGAGGGGATCGTCGAGGGACGCCGAACGCTGGTGCAGGTCCAGGCCCGCGTCAATCCGGGCGGTGTTTGCAAAGGTGTCGATGTCGATGCCTGTCGATGTGCGCGATGCCGCTCCCTTCCCGGGACGGGCAGGCGCCAGCATGTAGACGGCGGCGATCAAGACCACGGCGAGAAACCGGCGGCAGCCACCAGGACGGAACCGCGGCGTAGGGCGGCCGACGTGCGGCGGGCGTGGCTGGGAAGGACCGTGCATCTGACGATCCAAACAGCGGAACCTATGCGGGAGCTATGAAACCCCCGTCAGGGATCAGCCGGCCGGGATCAGACACCCAGGAAAGCGATGGCGCCTTGTTTGAAAGCCCGGCTGGTGATGGCGTTGGTGTGGCTCCGCCCGGGTAACGTCAGCTGTTCAGCCATGGAGCCAGCCCGGATTCCGAGTTCCGCAAGCTGCGGCATGGTGGCCGCACGTTCATCCTGGTCGCCGGCCACAAGGAGCATGGGCATGTGGGGAACGGCTTCGGCAGGATCGAAGGGTTCGGCTTTGATGGCATCCACCAGGGACAGCAGCGCGAAGATGTTGTTGCTCGGCAGGAGCATGGCCATCTTGAGCAGGCCGGCCGTGGACTCGTCCGCGATGGGGGTTCCGTCGGCGAGGTAGTTCTGGGCGGCGATGAGGTCAAAAGCTGCCAGCGGATCGGCGATGTTCGGTCCGCCCAGGACGAGGCGGTGGACGATCTCGGGCTGCGTGGCGCCGAATTCCCAGGCCAGCCGGGCGCCCAGCGAATACCCCACAAGGTCCACCCCGCTGGAGGGGTCACCGTTGTGCAACGGCCGCACGCCGGCGTCGAACGCTATCTGCAGCAGGTCCGCGCGGATCCGGCTGGGGGAGTAGGAGTCCATGTCCTCGGGGGCGCCGCTGCGGCCGTGTCCGGGCAGGTCCACGGTGATGACGCGGCGGCCGGCCTCCAGCAGGGCGGCCACCCAGCCGGTGTCATGCCAGTTGAGCTTGCTGGAAGAGGAGAAGCCGTGCAGCAGCAGCACAGGGCGCAGTCCGGCGTCGTGCTGGGGATCGTGCACCTCCACGTACAGCTGGGGGTCGGTGCCCTCAACGGTGTGGGAATGCATCTCGCCGGTGTGCCTGCCGCTCATGGTGTCAGTCCTCCTCAAGTACGGCGCTCAGGCGGACCCGGCGCGTCGGTGCCTCATCCTTCGGGACCGTACCCACGATTCCGGCAGTGTTGTCCGGCACCTCGAACACGATCAGGGTTTCGCCGACGTTGATCCTGTCGCCTGCCCCACCGAAGATACGCACCACTTTACCTGCCTGCGGACTGGGCAGTTCAACAGCGGATTTGCTGGTTTCCACCTCCACCAGCGGCTGGTTCCGCTCCACCTGATCGCCGGGTGAAACCAGCCACTCAAGCACAGTCGCCTCGATCAGGCCCTCGCCGAGGTCCGGGAGCGGGAATGAAATTTCAGCCACGGCGGTACTCCAATACTCACTGGATCCCGCTATCGCGGAGCTGGCCAGAGGTCAGCGGCGACGTTGCGTTGCCGGACGCCGGCGGCGGAAGTGTGTCCATGCCTGTGACCCTAGTCACCGGTGGATGCGAGGGGCAATCAGCACAGCAAGGGCTGCCCAAACTGCAAAAAACTGTCCCATGTTCAGGCCGACAGCTTCGCAGTTTGTACAGTGCGAGCCGCCGTCGGTCTTTCTGCCCCTCACCCAACTGGGTAGCAGTAGATATCGTTATGACGGCTCCATAACGACATCTACTGCTCCTTACTTGGGCTGACGATCGCGGGTGGTGAGCCGGGCGCCGATCCAGCAGGCTGCCGCGAGGCAGGCAACCAGAACGAACGTGCTCAGTAGCTGTCCGCGGCTACTTTCCGCGCTGAAGCCGACGGCGAAGATCAGGCCCAGGAGCGCCAGACCGAGAATTGTCAGACCCGGAAACCCCCTCATCCGCAGGGCAAGTACGGCACCGGCCCGGTCCGCGCGGCGCCGGAGGATCAGCTGCGAAACGAGGGCCGTCCCCCAGACCACCAGGCATGTTGATCCGACCAGCTGGAACAGGGCCGGCAGGATCCGGTCCGGGAACAGCAGCTCCAGAACGGTGGCGAAGAAGCCGAACATGACGGAGACGCCTACCGCCACCATGGGCACGCTGGCGCCGCTGAGCCTGGCCAGGAACCGGGGAGCCTCGCCGCGTTCGGCGAGCGAGTACACCATGCGGGACGCGCCGTAGAGGTTGGCGTTCAGTGCGGAGAGAAGTGCGACGACGGCAACCAGGGTGATCGCCGTGCCGGCGCCTGGGATCCGGGCCGCGTCGAGCACGCCGGCAAAAGGCGAGGCGAGTCCTTCGGAGGTGACCGGCAGGACGGCCGCGATGACAAAGACCGACCCGATGTAGAAGACCAGGATGCGCCACAGTACCGTGCGGATCGCCTTGCCCACACTGTGCTCCGGATCCTGCGTTTCCGCGGCGGCCACGGCCACGATCTCGGTTCCGCCGAAGGCAAAGATCACCACGAACAAAGCCGTGGCGATTCCGCCAAGCCCGGCGGGAGCAAAGTCAGTGGTGATGTTTGCGAGTCCGGGCGAAGCTACCTCGGGCAGGAGACCCAGAAGCAGGGCGGCCCCCACAGCCAGGAACGCCACAATGGCGGCAACCTTCAGGATGGCGAACCAGAATTCAAACTCGCCGAAGTTTTTGACCCCCGTCAGGTTGATGGCCGTAAACACGACCATAAAGATCAGGGCCAGGGCCCAGACGGGCATAACCGGCCAGATGGAAAACAGCAGGCCTGCGGCACCGAGAGCTTCCGCGGCGATGACCACCACCAGCTGGAGCCACCAGAGCCAGCCCACCGTGGCGCCGGCGGTTTTTCCAAGGGCGCGCTCGGCGTACACGGAGAAGGCGCCGCTGGTGGGATTCGCAGCGGCCATCTCGCCCAGCGCCCACATCACCAGGATGATGAGCGTCCCGGCGACCAGGTACGAGATCAGCACGGCGGGCCCCGCGGCTTGGAGGCCGGCCCCTGAACCCAGGAACAGGCCGGCGCCGATGGCGCTGCCCAGTCCCATCATGGTGAGCTGCCGGGGTTTCATGGTGTGGCCGAGGTGGGATGCCGGCCGCACTGCCGTGGACTTCGATGTCATGCCTGTGAACCTTCTTGGGGTTGGGGTTGGTGCCCCCGCAGGGACCACTTGAATTTACCGCCTAAGTCGCTGGTCCGCGGGCACACGGTTGTGCAACGCTAGTGGCACTTTGAATCACTCGGACGACTATTGGCTAGCAACTTGCTTACCCTATGGCGGTGCGCGAAGGAGATTGTATGAAAGTCGATGCCCTGGATGCCAGAATTGTCCGTTTCTTTACTGGCACTCCGCGGGGCTCGGTGCTGGAGGCCTCGAGGGTCCTGGGCGTCGCCCGCGCCACGATCCAATCGAGGCTGGACAGGATGACGGAGGCCGGCGTGATCAGTTCGTGGGTGCCCCGGCCTGCCCCCCAAGTTCGGTTTCCCGGTGGTGGCGTTCTGCTCGCTCAGCATCAACCAGGACCTCGGCCACGACGCCGTGGCCCTGGCGCTGGCTGCGATCCCGGAACTGATCGAGGTTCACACCGTTTCCGGTAGTTCGGATCTCATGGCGAGGATCGCCGCGCGGTCCAATCCGGACCTGCAGCGTGTTCTGGATGCCATGATCGCCACCAAGACCGTGCTTCGGGCGTCGTCCGTGATTGTCCTCAACCCCCATTTCCAGGGCAGGGCGCTGAACCTGCTCGAAGCCGCAGCCGCTATGCAGCGGGAGTAAGGTCTCCGGGGACCAGCCCACGGAGTCTTCGCACAGTCGCGCGGGTGGCGAAACATTTTGAATCAAAGGAAAGTGGCCGTAGAATCAGTTCTAGTCAAATTGACTATAACTAAGCGATGGCAATGAAGCGCAGAAGCAAGAGAGCCGGTGAGTGAACATGTACAACAGCTCAGCGAACGTCTCCGAACGGGCCACGGCTGCACCCTCGCTCGCTATCTCCACCGTCATCTTCGCCCTGCGGCCCAGCGAATCTTCGGGCCGGCCTACCCTCTGGCTTCCCCTGGTCCGCAGGATACGTGAGCCGTACAAGGATCGATGGGCCCTTCCCGGCGGCCCGCTGACGCATGTTGAATCCCTGCAGGATGCTGCGTCCCGGAACCTCCGGGAAACCACCGGACTGACGCCGAGTTACCTGGAACAGCTCTATGCGTTCGGCGGGCTGCACCGCTCACCCACCCAGCGCGTGGTGTCGATCGTCTACTGGGCGCTGGTCCAGCCCACCGAGGCCGCCCTGGCCGACGAATCGGAGAACGTGAAGTGGTTCCGGGCAGACAAGGTGGGGGACCTGGCCTTCGACCACAACGCCATTGTTGAGTACACGCTCCGGCGCCTGCGGAACAAGCTGGCGTACGGCTCGGTGGCCTACCACTTCCTGGGGGAGTACTTCACGCTCGCCCAGGTCCGGGAAGTCTATGAAGCCGTCCTGGACACCCGGCTGGACCCGGCCAACTTCCGCCGCCAGCTCAAATCCACGCCGGAGATTGAAGAAACCGGCGAATACCTCCAGGGCGGCAAACACCGTCCGCCACGTCTTTACCGCTTCACCGGCCGTCCCGGCCTTGACCCCGATAACAGGAGCACACCATGAGCAGCGTCAACACAGCCATCCAGCTGATCACGCGCGAACAAGCCGAAAGCGCGGCCCGGAGCGCGGCTGCAGGCAAATCAAGTGCCACCTGCAGCCCGGCGCTCGCCAAGGGCCCGTGGGAATACGACCTTGCCGAGGCTCTCGCAGGTGCCCCTGCCTACGGACCCGGCGCCTCAAGTGCGGACGTGGCCCCGGCCGCGACGCCGCGGCAGGGCCAGCTCCCGGAGGAATACAAGCTCGCCAGCGACGCCGAACTCGACGTGCGCATCCGCGCGGCCAAGGAAAAGCTGGGCGACCGGGCAGTGGTCCTGGGCCACTTCTACCAGCGTGACGAAGTCATCCAGTACGCCGACTTTGTGGGCGATTCGTTCCAGCTGGCCAACGCTGCCCTCACCCGGCCGGACGCCGAGGCCATCATCTTCTGCGGCGTGCACTTCATGGCCGAGACCGCGGACATCCTTTCCACCCCGGAACAGGCCGTCATCCTGCCCAACCTCGCCGCCGGTTGCTCCATGGCGGACATGGCGGACACCGACTCCGTGGAGGAGTGCTGGGAACAGCTCGAAGAGATTTTCGGTACCGAGGCCGACGCCGAGGGGCGGGTTCCGGTCATTCCGGTCACCTACATGAACTCCTCCGCCGCATTGAAGGCCTTCTGCGGCCGCAACGGCGGCATCGTCTGCACCTCCTCCAACGCCAAGGTGGTCCTGGAATGGGCCTTCGAACGCGGCCAGCGGGTCCTCTTCTTCCCCGACCAGCACCTGGGTCGCAACACCGCCAAAGCCATGGGTGTGCCACTGGAGCAGATGCCCATGTGGAACCCGCGCAAGGAACTGGGCGGCAACAATGAACAGTCCATCCTCGATTCCCGCGTCATCCTGTGGCACGGCTTCTGCTCGGTCCACAAGCGCTTCAATGTGGGCCAGATCGAAAAGGCCCGTGCCGAGTTCCCCGGCGTCAACGTGATCGTGCACCCCGAGTGCCCCATGGAGGTGGTGGACGCCGCTGACTCCGCCGGCTCCACCGACTTCATCAAGAAGGCGATCGCCGCGGCCACCGAACCCACCACGTTTGCGATCGGCACCGAGATCAACATGGTCAACCGCCTCGCCGCTGAGTACCCGCAGCACACCATCTTCTGTCTGGACCCGGTGATCTGCCCCTGCTCCACGATGTACCGCATCCACCCTGGCTACCTCGCCTGGGTCCTGGAGGAACTCGTCGAAGGCCGCATCGTCAACCGCATCAGCGTGGACGCTTCCGTCCAGGACAACGCCAAGACCGCGCTTGAGCGCATGCTCGCCGCGCGTCCGCTGTAGTCCGCCTCCTGTAACACCGGAATTCGAAACGAGCCCTACATGAGCGCAGAGAGCACAGCCGGTGGTCCGGCACCCCGGCGGCTGATCGTCGTCGGGAGCGGCATTGCGGGACTGTACTCCGCGTTGCTTGCCGCCGATGCCGGCGCCGAAGTGTTGCTGCTGACCAAGGGCGCACTCGCGGACAGCAACACCTACTACGCCCAAGGTGGCATCTCCGCCGTCCTCGACGAGCCCGCACCCGGGGACACTGTCGCCGCGCACATCGTTGACACCCTCAAGGCCGGGGCCGGGCACTGCGACGAGGAAGCCGTCCGCGTACTCTGCACGGAGGCCCGCCTGGATATCGCCGGCTTGGAACGCTTCGGCGTTCGTTTCGACATGGACAACGACGGCGACCCCTCGCTGGGTCTCGAAGCCGCCCATTCCGCGCCGCGGATCCTGCACGCCGGCGGCGACGCAACCGGTGCCGGCGTAGCCCGGGCGCTCATCAAGACCGTCCTGGATGCGCAGGCCGCAGGCCGGATCCAGGTCATCGGGCACGCTCAGGTCACGTCCCTGTCGCAGAGCGAAGGCCGTGTGGCCGGCGTGAATTTCCTCCACGACGGTCGGGAACTCGGCATCCACGGCGATGCTGTGCTCCTCGCCACAGGGGGAGCGGGCCAGCTGTTCGCCCAGACCACCAACCCTGCCGTGGCAACTGCCGACGGGCTGGCGCTCGCCTGGCGGGCCGGAGCCGCAGTGGCGGACCTGGAGTTCTTCCAGTTCCACCCCACCTGCATGGTGCTCCCGGCCGATGCCCTCGAGGCAGCCGGCAACGGCGCTGAACCGCTCCTGATTTCCGAAGCTGTACGCGGTGAGGGCGCCATCCTGCTGGACGCCCGCGGCGAACGCTTTATGCCCGCCTATCACCCCGACGCAGAACTAGCCCCACGCGACGTCGTCTCCCGCAGCATCGCCCTGCACCTCGCCACCCTCGGGGATCCCAACGGGCACGTGTTCCTTGACGCCATGGTGGTCGAGGCCCGGCGGGGCGAGGGTTTCCTGGCTAAGCGGTTCCCGACCATCAGCCAACGCACCCGCGAGGCCGGCATCGACTGGACCAGCGAACTCGTCCCCGTGGCACCTGCAGCGCACTACTGGATGGGCGGGGTTCGTACCGATCTCTACGGGCGGACCTCGGTGCCTGGGTTGCTGGCCGCTGGAGAAGTTGCTTGCACCGGCGTCCAGGGCGCTAATCGGCTTGCCAGCAACTCTTTGCTCGAAGGGCTTGTCTTCGGACGCCGGGCGGTCTCTGCTTTCTTTGAGGACGCGCCGGGTGGGATGTCGCCCGAGGCTATTCCTCCGCTCGCTGTCTCGGCCGCGGGCGGCCTCCCCTTGACGCCCGCTTCCGGAACACCCTCGGACGACATTGCCTCGCTTATGTCGGGGGATACATCAGCAGTGCCGTCAGACGACGACCGGCAGCGCCAGTTGAATGGCTGGCAGTTTGACCTGGACGCTGCGCCGGGGCCTGTTGAGACGTCGTTTTCGGATCCCGGGCCGTTTTCCCGGGTGGCACTTCGGCGGCTTATGACTGCTAACGCTGGGGTTTTGCGCAATGGCGGGTTGCTTAGGGAGGCTTCTGGCTTGCTTGGGGCTTGGGCTGCTACTGACAATCCGGTCAACGTGCCTGACTCTTTCGATCCTCGGGAGCATGAGGATGCCAATATTTTGTTGGCCGCGCAGCTGTTGGTGCACGCCGCGCGGGAGCGGCGGGAATCCCTGGGGGCGCATTACCGCAGCGACAGCGTGCCCGCGGATGCCGCCGTCGAACATTTTGATAAGCGTTACACCATGAGCCGGAAAGCGAGCCTCGTTAATGACTAGCCTGACCCTCCCCGCAGCACCCGTCCGGGACATCCTGGAGCGGGCCTTTGCCGAGGACGCGCCCAACGGTGACATCACCTCGCAGCTGCTGATCCCCGCCGAAGCCCGCGCCACTGCGGTGCTGAACGCCCGGGTGCCCGGCGTATTCAGCGGTGGAACGGTGTTCCGCGACGCCATGAAGATCGTGGACCCGGACACCGACGTGGAGCTGCTGCTCGCTGAGGGTGCAGCGTTCGACGCCGGCACGCACCTCGCGCGTGTTACCGGCAACGCGCGCTCGGTGCTGCTCGCCGAACGAGTTGGGCTGAACCTCGTGCAGAGGATGAGTGCCATCGCCACCAAGACCGCGGAGTTCGTCCGGCTCGTCGAAGGCACCAAGGCGCGCATCACGGACACCCGCAAGACCACGCCCGGCCTGCGTGTGCTGGAGCGCTACGCCGTGCGCTGCGGCGGGGGAGCCAACCACCGCTACAGCCTGTCCGACGCCGTGCTTGCCAAGGACAACCACCTTGCCGTAATGACCGGGGGCGATCCGGCGAAACTGACCGAGCTTCTGGCCGCGGCCAAGGCCGAGCTGGGTCACACCACCCACTTCGAGGTGGAAGTGGACAATGCAGAGCAGATCGAACCCGTCCTCGCGGCCGGCGTTGACACCATCATGCTGGACAACTTTTCCCTTGAGGACCTGCGGGCAGGTGTCCGGCAGGTGGCAGGGCGCGCCCGGGTCGAAGCCAGCGGCAACGTCAACCTTGCCACCGTCGCGGACATTGCCGCCGCGGGAGTGGACGTCATCGCGATCGGCGGACTCACCCACAGCGTCGCCGCACTGGACCTGGGCCTGGACGTCGAGCTGAGGACCAGCTGACGCGGCCATGATCTTCCTCGACGCCGCCGCCACCACGCCCGTCCGCCGCGAAGTCCTCGAGGCCATGTGGCCCTACCTGAGCGGCGAGTTCGGCAACCCCTCCAGCCACCACACCCTGGGCGAGGCTGCGGCGTCCGCGCTCACAGGCGCCCGCGCGTCCGTGGCCAAGGTCCTCGGCTGCCGCCCGGGCGAGATCACCTTCACCTCAGGCGGCACGGAGGCTGACAACCTCGCGGTCAAGGGTATAGCCCTGGCCCGGCAGGCCACGGACCCGGCGCTCAACCGCGTGCTGATCAGCGCCGTCGAACACCCCGCGGTGGAGGAATCCGCGCGTTATCTGGAGCGGTATCACGGGTTCGCCGTGGATGTGGTTCCGGTGGACGGGACCGGCCGTGTGACGCCGCAGGCGCTCGCCGCCGTGCTCCGCCCGGACACCGCCGTGGCCAGCGTCATGTACGCCAATAATGAGGTGGGCACCATCCAGCCGGTCGCCGAACTGGCGGCCGTGGCCACTGAGCGGGGTATCCCGTTCCATACCGACGCCATCCAGGCTGCGGGCTGGCTGCCCCTGGCTGTCAAGGCGCTGGGGGTGGATGCGCTGAGCATTTCCGGCCACAAGCTCGGGGCGCCCAAGGGCTGCGGTGTGCTGTTTGTCCGCGGCCGGACCCGCGTCGAGCCCCTGGTTCACGGCGGTGGGCAAGAACGTGGGCGCCGGTCCGGGACCGAAAATGTGGCCGGCGCCGTGGCTCTGGCTACCGCGCTGACGCTCGCCCACGCCGAACGGCCGGAACAGGCCGCCCGGCTGGCAGGGCTCCGGGAACGCTTCATCGCCACCATTCTGGACACGGTGCCCGGAGCCCTGCTCACCGGGCACCGAACGGAACGGCTGCCGTCAGTAGCATCGTTCTGTTTCCCCGGCACCAGCGGCGAATCCGTGCTGTTGGAGCTGGAGCGGCAGGGTGTGGTGTGCTCGAGCGGTTCGGCGTGTGCCGCCGGCTCGGATGCGCCGTCGCCGGTGCTGACCGCTCTGGGCTATGACGCTGAAGTGGCGCAGACAGCTGTGCGGTTCAGCTTCACTTCAACGGTGACCGCCGACGAACTGGAGCAGGCGGCGGCAGCCGTGGGCACCGCCGTCGGGAGCGTCCGAACCCTCGGCCGCGGATAACTGCCCCTCCCAGCCCAACTAGGTAGCAGCAGATGCCGTGATGGGCTCCCATAGCGACATCTGCCGCTACTCACTTGGGTGAGCGGTGCTAGATATGGCGGGCGCGGCGGAAGATCCAGTGCCGCAGCATCGTGAACCGCACGGCGGTGGCCACGAAGCCCGACAGCGTGGTGGTCCACAGCTCGTCGGACACGGTGGCATCCGGTTGCAGCCAATGCAGCACGCCCAGGCTGCCGCCGGTAATGACCAGCGCCACGGCGATGACGATCATGCCGTTGAGGTGGTCGCGGGCCAACCGGCGCTGCCCGGAGATCTTGAACGTCAGCCTGCGGTTCAGCGCCGTGTTCATCAAGGACGTCAGCACCAGGGCGGCCGCGTTGGCCAGCTGCGGTCCCAGCCAGGGGCGCAGCAACGCATACAGCGCCAGGGAGGTGGCGGTGCAGATAATGCCGACGCCGGTGAAGCGGAGGAGTTGCCGCACCACCGGATATTTAAAGATTCCGCGGTAGTGCCTGGTGGCAGGCGTGCCACGGGTGGGCTGCTGCTTCAGCTGGGCACTGGGCGCAGCAGGGGATTCCATGGCCTAAGCCTGCCCTATCTGGGCGGGAGTTTCCTCCCAGGACGCAGCCTTGACCGGGTTGCTGAGCTCGCCAATGCCCAGTTCGGTGCCGTTGTGGGCGATGCCGATGGACAGGTCCGAGTCGTCGAGGTCCGTGACGATCCATGGGCCCACGGGCGTGAACGTGTCCTGGCTCTTGGCGCTGATCCACAGTTCGTCCGACTTCTGCAGATCGCGGGCCGAGACATCGTTGCCGATGGTGAATCCAAGGATGGCGCTCCGGGCAGTCTCCAGCGTCCTACGTCCTCCGACCGGCCGGCTCAGTACAGCTCGCCCACCGGGATCTCCACAGCCAGGCGGTTGGACGGGCCGGGCAGCGGGCAGGCCCAGGCCTCGTTGTACGCGCAGGACGGGTTGTAGGCAAAGTTGAAGTCCAGGACAAACTCGGCGCCCGCCCCGGAACCATGGACGCCATGGAACGCGCCCTTGATGGTGTCCAGGAGGTACCGTCCCGCGCCGTAGGTTCCGCCCGGCTGGCCTGCCGTGGCGTCCCGGAACGGAACGAAAATCCCCCCGCCGTATCCGTGCAGCTTCCATACGCCAAGCTGGCCCAGCTCGGGAAGATCGAACGTGCCCAGCCGGACAAAACGGACCACGCCGTCAGTGGCGGTTTCCACGGTCATTTCCCGGCCGGCCCCCTCAAGGGTCAGCGGCACATAGAATCGGTAGATGGGATCGTAGTCGGCAGTCTTCAGGCCAGCGAACTGCGACTTGTCCTTCGCGCTGAGGGCTGAGGCCGGATGCGTTGCGAACATACGGTCGCGTTCATGCCGCCACAGGGAATGGGCCTCCGCCGGATCTTCAGCGGCAACCTTCCGCACCGTGTCGTACAGGGCAAACGTCCGCAGCCGCCAGTCCGCAATGTCGATGGCAGAGATGTCCGCCAGGCTCTCAAGGTCCGCGCCGTACTGCTCATCCGCCATAGGCACCAGCCTAGTGCCTTGCGTGCGGGGAATGTCCGACGGCGACACGAGGCTCCGTCTCGTGGCCGCCGTCGTCCGCCGATAGGCTGGCTGCATGACACACAAGGCGACAACGTGGGGAGTGCGGACGGCAGCGCTGCTGATGGCCGGTGCCCTGGCGGCCGGGTGCAGCGCGCCTGGTAACAGCGATTCGGCGTGGACGGCGCAGCCGGACATATCGGCCAGCCCCGGCGCCAGCACGAGCCCTACCGCCGGCGCTACCGGTTCCCCGTCGCCGGATCCTTCGGCCGCACCGGGCCCCTCGGCGTCCGCATCACCCGGGCCGGCCGCAACAGCGGCTGCCTGGAAGACCTTTACCGATCCGGCTAAGACCATCAGCTTTGACCTGCCCGAGGAATGGATCGCCCAGTCCGTCACGCCCGAGGACGGGACGTTGCCGGGTGCCCTGAAGATCGAGGTGAAAAAGCAGGACAACACGGTTGTGGCTGCCCTGCGGACGGGACTGCCGTCGTCGTCGTCCGAGTGCCCCGAGGCTGCCCGGAAACCCTACGTTGTGATCAGCAGCGTGCCGGTAGAGCTTCCCGGCCTGGCGGGGGAAGGCACCATCGCGCCGCACGTGGTGTTCCGCGTCATCCAGGGCTACCGCTACTTCGGCTCCTACGGCATCACCAACATTGTGGGCGGGGCAAACGGCCAAGCCTGCGAACTGCGCAACGTGGTCAGTGGCCCGGCAGGGAAAGGTGACTACTCGTTCGGTGACGTCGGAGTCCTGAAGGCCTTCGCCCCGGATGAGAAGGTGGCCCCGGCCAAGGCGTTTGACACCTTGGGCCAGGCCGCAAAGTACGTGGACGAGAGCTCGGAATTCGCGAACGTCCAGCGGATGCTAATGTCTCTGGAGATCAAAAACTAGTCCCGCCCCCGGCCCCCACAACCCCGGGCCAGTGCGGAAAGTTCGGCCACTACCTCACACCCCGGAGATACATGGAACGCACCGTTTCAGCACGTATGGTTTTCAGGACCATCGCCGACACGAAGGCAGCCCTGGCCGTCGCTGTGGCCAGGAATCCCGGCTACACCTCGTTTGATGAATCACTGACTGTCACGGCCGACGGGCAGCCGGTTCCGCTGCAGGAACTCGCGGACCATCATGGCGGCCGCCTGCACTATATGGAGTTCACTGAACCCGCCGAGGTCACCGTTGAGTACTCAGCGACGGTGGCAGGGCAGGCCGTCCCGGAAGAGGCCACCCTGGCTGATCTCATCCGCTACGTGCGGCCAAGCCGCTACGCGGAGTCGGACCGGCTGCTGCCCACGGCCTACGCCGAATTTGGCGGCCTGCACGGTGCCGAACTGCTCCACGCCGTGCGGAGCTGGGTCTATGGGGAATTGCGGTATATCAGCGGTTCGTCCAGGGGCACTGACGGCGCCGTGGAAACGCTGCTGCACCGCAGGGGAGTGTGCCGGGACTTCGCGCACCTGGCCATCGCCCTGCTGCGTTCCAAGGACGTCCCGGCCCGGCTCACCGCTGTGTACGCGCCGGGGCTGAGTCCCATGGATTTTCACGCGGTAGCCGAGGCGCATGTCAATGGCGCCTGGCATGTCATCGACCCCACGGGGCTGGCCCCGCGGGAGTCGATGCTGCGGATCTCGGCTGGCCGCGACTCGTCCGACACCGCGTTCCTGTCCACGGTGGGCGGGCGCCTGACCCTGAACCAGATGCGTGTCACCGCTGTGGTGAACGGTAGCCTGCCGGTGGAAGACCCCGCCAGGCTGGTTGCCCTGGCCTAGGTATAGGGGCATCGGCTGAGGGCCGCGTGGAGCGTGGTGCTTTCACCTGTGCGTCACAGGCCTAGATGAGTTCCAGTTGGTTTGCCACGACCTTGCCGGCGTGGATGACCGTGCGGTCCTTGCCGCGGTCCATGACAGTGGAAGCGACCGTTTCGCCTTCTACCAGGAGTAATTCAGCAGGGTCTCCAACCTCGACGCCGGGACGGTGGGCCGTGTCCTTGAGGCGGGTTGCGCTGGGGTCCAGAATGCTTGCGCCGCCGATGGTGGCGATCGCCAGGCAGTGCTCGATCAGCTCGTCCTTGCGGAAACCATGGGTGAAGGCCAGCTGCCAGGTGCGGTCCAGCATGTCCGTGTTGCCGTACGGGGACCAGTAGTCGCGCTGGCCGTCCTCGCCCAGGCCAAGCCGGACGCCAGCCTCGGTAAGGAGCGGGATCGGAAGCTGGCCGGCCGCGGCGGGCGCAACGGAGGCCAGGGAGACGTCGAGTTCGGCGAAGGCGTCGATCAGCCTACGGGTAGTGGCCTCGTTGACACTGCCCAACTGGTAGGCATGGGACAAGGTGACTTTGCCCTGCATGCCCAGTGCCCGGGTGCGTTCCAGCACGAGGTCTGTGCTGAAGACGCCGAGTTCACCCGGCTCGTGCAAATGGATGTCGATGGGAACCTGGTACTTCTCAGCCAGGCCGAACACAATGTCCAGGTGCTTCGCGGGGTCCCGGTCCAAGGTGCAGGGATCGATGCCGCCCATCACGTTGGCGCCGGCTTTCAGCGCCTCTTCCATGAGCTCCACCGTGCCCTCTTCGAGGAGCAGCCCGGCCTGCGGGAAAGCGATGATGTCCACCGAGGCCTGGTCCTTGAACTTCTCCTTGGCCGCAGCAACGGCCTCGAAACGCTCCAGTCGGCAATCCACATCCACCTGCGCATACGAACGCACGCGGGTGGTGCCGCGGGCGATCATGCGGCCCAAGGTGTCATTGACGCGATCCTGCAGCGGGACCTCGGCGTTGCGCCAGTTCTGACGGTCATTCATCATCATGGTCCACACGCCCGGACCGCCAGTGTGCTCGCGGAAAGGCAAGCCGATCCGGGTGGAATCCAGGTGCACATGGACATCGGAGAAGGACGGCACCAGGAGACGGTTGCGGCCTTCCACTACGCTGACGTCGTCCGGCGCTGCCCGGTGTGGGTCATGCGGTTCGACGCGGGTGATCTTGCCGCCTGTCTTGCCCGCAGCGATACTCACGTCGCTGAGTGCTTGGCCCCATGGGCGGACGGCGCGGATCAGGGTGTTCAATGTTTTGCTCCTTTGATGGTGGGACTATTGCACACCCGCCAAGGCCGCTGCGGCCACTCCGGTGTGGTGGCAGGCCGGTGCGGCCGGCGTGGCTGGTGTTGGAATCTCGTTCATGCAGCGTTGGCGCTGTTCCGCGGGAAGCGTGCCGATCAGCGGGCAGCGGGTCCGGAAGACACAGCCGCTGGGCGGATTGGCCGGAGACGGCAGGTCTCCGCGGAGCCGGATCTTGACCTGTTCGCGGGCGGCCCGCGGATCCGGGAGCGGTACAGCCGAGAGGAGCGCCTTGGTGTAGGGGTGTAAAGGGTTCTGGAAGAGCTCATCGCGCGGTCCTTGTTCCACGATTTTGCCCAGGTACATCACCGCAACTTCGTGGGAAATGTGCCGGACCACGGAAAGGTCGTGCGCGATGAAGATGTATGACACGCCGGTGTCGCGCTGGATCTTCTGCAGGAGGTTCACCACCTGCGCTTGCACGGAAACGTCCAGCGCGGACACGGGCTCGTCGCAAACGATCACCGATGGGTTCAAGGAAATGGCCCGGGCAATTCCCACGCGTTGCCGCTGCCCGCCGGAGAACTCATGCGGGAAGCGGTTGTAGTGCTCGGGTTTGAGCCCCACCTGATCCAGGAGTTCCTTGACCCGGTTCTTGAGGCCACCCTGCGGGTTGATCTTCTGTGCCACCATTGGAGCAGCTATGGCCGTGCCTACCGTCTGCCGCGGGTTCAGGGAGGCGAAGGGGTCTTGGAAGATCATCTGGACCTTGCGCCGGAAGTTATAGAGGTCCCGGCCACGCAGTTGGCTGATGTCGACGCCGTCGAGGACAATCCGCCCACCCGTCGGATCCATGAGTCGCGCCACCATGCGTCCGGTGGTCGACTTGCCACAGCCAGACTCACCAACGAGCCCCAAAGTCTGGCCTCGAGCGAGACTGAACGATACGCCGTCGACGGCTTTGACCGAGCGCCTCGCGGCGCCTGGCAGGAGGCCACCCTTCAACGGAAAGTGCTTCTGGAGGTTTTCCACTTGGAGAATTGGCTGATGTTCCATGGCGGGTCCTAACGCGAAGTCCGGATGGTGGTGAGCTGCGGGCCACTCAAATGGCAGCGCTTGCCGTGGCCTTCTTCGACCGTCAGTTCAGGCCGCTGCTTGGCGCAGACGCTGTCACCGGCGAGTTCGGCGTATTGGCACCGCGCGCTGAAGATGCAGCCCTTGGGCAGGTCAAGGAGCGACGGCGGCTGGCCGGGTATGGGGTTCAGCTGGCTCGCGGAGCTGTTCAGCGTAGGCATTGAGTTGAGCAGGCCCAAGGTGTACGGGTGCTGGGTGTCGTAGAAGATCGCGTCCACGGGACCCGATTCGACGCATTGGCCGCCGTACATGACCAGGACGTCGTCGCAGACTTCAGCCACCACGCCCAGATCGTGCGTGATGAGGATGAGTGCCGAGTTGGTTTCCTGCTGGAGCTCGGACATGAGATCTAAAATCTGTGCCTGCACCGTCACGTCCAGCGCAGTGGTGGGTTCATCCGCAATCAACAACTCGGGCTCGCAGATCAACGCCATGGCGATCATGGCCCGCTGGCGCATGCCGCCGGAGAAATGGTGGGGGTACTCGTCGAAGCGCTGCACGGGACTGGGGATACCCACCCTTCCCAGCATGTCGACGGCGGCCGCTCGGGCCTGCTTTTTGCTCGCCTTGTTGTGGACCAAATAGGCCTCGGCGATCTGGTGTCCCACCGTGTAGAAGGGGTGCAGCGCCGAGAGCGGATCCTGGAAGATCATGCCGATGTTGCGACCCCGGAGCTGGCGCATGGCGGACTCGGGGAGCGAGACCAAATCCTTGCCCTGGAACATGGCCTGTCCAGTGACCTGCGCGGACGTGCCCTTCAGCAACCCCATAAGAGCCTGGCTGGTGACGGACTTTCCGGAGCCGGATTCGCCCACTATGCCAAGGGTCTGGCCGCGCTCCAGAGCGAAGTCCATGCCGTTGACCGCGGAAACCAGGCCGTCGTCCGTAGGGAACTTCACGGAGAGATTGCGGACGTCGAGGAACGCGTCGGTGGTTGCTCCGGTGAAGCTTGCGGGGCGGGTGAGCGACTGGGTGAGTGGCGTGTGGGTCATTGGAGCCTCACTCGGGGATCGATGGCGGCATAGGCGAGGTCCACCAGAACATTGGCGACGATGACGAAGAAGGCAGCCAGCATCGTGATGGCCATGGTGACAGGCAGGTCGCCGGAAATGGCGGCGTGCACTGCCGTGAAGCCCAGACCGGGAA
Organism: Arthrobacter sp. AQ5-06; assembly: GCF_003287955.1. Taxonomy (GTDB): domain Bacteria; phylum Actinomycetota; class Actinomycetes; order Actinomycetales; family Micrococcaceae; genus Arthrobacter. The sequence continues at coordinate 130,540 of NZ_QMKP01000007.1, forward strand.
CAGAGAAGATCTGTTCGGTCAGGACGGCGCCGCCCAGCAGCAGGCCGATGTCCATGCCGAGCATCGTCACCACCGGCGTGATGCCGGCGCGGACGCCGTGCTTGAACGTGACTGTCCTGGGTGCGAGGCCTTTGGCGCGGGCGGTCCGGATGAAGTCCTCGCCAAAGGTATCGATCATGTTGGTACGGGTGACCCGGATATACGAGGCACTGAAGAGCACGGCCAACGCGATCCAGGGCAGCAGATAGTTGGCCACCCAGGCGCCCGGCCCTTGCGGGCCAAACGGGCTATTGATCTCGTTGGTGGTGAAGGGCAGCAGGTGCAGCTGGTTGACGAACAAAAGCAATAGGAATAGGCCGGTGACGGGGATGGGCAGCGATACGCCAACGGAGGCTGCGCCGACGATGAACTTGTCCACGGGTGAGCCCTTGCGCAGGGCCGCGAGAAGGCCGAGTCCCACGCCGGTAATGGTCCACAGCACCAGTGCGCCGATGGCCATGGAGAAGGTGTAGGGGAGCGAACGGCCGATGATGTCCGCAACGTTCTCATTGGTTTGGAATGACTTGCCCAGGCACGGCCATTCGCAGAGCGTCTGGGCTCCCGGCGCACCGATCATCCGGGACGAGAAAAGACCCCGCATGTAGTCGATGTACTGGACAAAGAAGGGCTGGTCCATGCCCAGGGCAACACGGGCCTCGGCGACGCGTTCGGGTGTGCATTCCTGTCCGCACGCTGCAGCGGCGGGATCGGACGGGCCAAGCTGGAAGAGCATGAAAGTGATGAAACTGACGGCGGCGAGCAGCAGGACCAACGATCCCGTCCTGCGAAGAATGAAAGTCATCATTGTGGTAGTTGCGGCCGCCCGCTGGCGCAGGCGGCCGCTTCTCCTTCTGGACTAGGCCCGGTTAGTGCTCGACGCCAACGATCGAGAGGTCGATGCCGCCGAAGAAGTAGCCCACCTGGGCATTGCGGAGGTTGGAACCCACCACGCTGTTGGTGTGGCTGCGGATGAGCGGGACGATGGGGTACGCCTTCAGGGCAGTGCCGAACGCCTCGGACCACTTCTTGCCCAATTCCTCGGAAGAGCCGTCTGTGTTTCGCAGGTCAAACATCGTCTTGGAAACTACGGGATCGAAGTAGCGGGAGGTGTTGGAGAAGCCGTACGTGGTGCCATCATTGTTCGGTCCCAGCAGCGGGTCTGCGGAAGTACGGACCGAGGCTGGGTCCGCACCGCCGCACCAGCCGGAGCGGCCAAGGTCCGGGAGTTGCTCGCTGGCCATGATGGAGTAGTAGTTCGGCGCCGGGATGGCCACCAACTCCACGTCGATTCCCAGGGCCTTCAGGTTCTGCTGGACCACGGTGCCGGTGTTCTTGTGGGCATCCCGGTTGTTGGCGTAGCCGTACGTGAGGGTCTTGGGGTAGTCCTTGCCTTCAAGGAGCTTCTTGGCTTCCTCCAGCTTGGGCTTGCCGCTGGGATCCAGTTCCAGTTCCGTCTCCACATAGCCGCGCATCTTGGAGTTGAGGGGGCTCTGCGTGATCTCGCCGAAGCGGCGTCCCCCGTACTGGACCAGGATGGACTGGCGGTCCAAGGCCAAGGCGATTGCCTTGCGGACGTCGGGGTCCGTGATCTTCTGCGTGTTCAGGCTCAGGACGTCATTGCAGCCGAGGAGGCCGGACGCGACGCGTTCCTTGACCTTGGCGTCTGCCAGTTTGGCGGAGTCGGAGGTCTGCAGTGCACCGTTGGAATCGAGGGTGATGGCGTTCGGGTCCGAGTCAGCCAACAGTTGCTGGCTGATGGTGGCTTGTGAGGTGGACAGCGAGAAGCTGAACGTGTCCGGGAGTGCCGTGCGGTTGGAGTCCGTGGCGGGATCCCAGTGCGGGTTGCGGACCAGCTTGAGGGACTTGCCGCGATTGTAGGACTCCACCATGTAAGGGCCGGAGGACACCGGGTGGTTGGTATAGTCCAGCTTGGTGTCCTTGGCCTTGGGGACGGGAGCCGTGTTGGAGCGGGACGCCAGCGCAGGGAATTCAGCGAACGGTTTTTTGATGTGGAAGACGATTGTGCGGTCATCGGGCGTTTCAACCGCCGTGAGCACAGCGGCCGGATCCTTGTACGGCCCCTTGTACCCGCCGGCGTCGAGCGCTGCATTCAACTCCTGCGGCGCTTGGGTAAAGACGTCCTGCGCGAAGGTGCGCTCCACGCCGTACTTGATGTCGGCCGAGGTGATGGGCGTGCCGTCCTCGAACTTCACGCCTTCCTTGAGGGTGAACGTCCAGCTGAGGCCATCGTCGGAAACCTTGCCGGTGTCCGTGGCGAGGTCCGGGACCACAGTTGGCGGCTGGCCTGCTGTTTCCTTGGCCATAGTAAGTGTCCTGTAGTACAGCTGGCCGACATTGGCGGTCTGCACGTAGTTGCTGTTGCCGGGATCCAAGGTCTGGAAGTCGGAAGACATCACGACGTTGATGTTGCCGCCCTTGGTGTTAAAGCCGGACTTGACCACGTTGGGGGCCAGCTCGGTGATCGACTCGGCCTGCTTGGAATTGCTGGGCTGGTTTTGCCCAGCAGCACAACCAGTGGCGGCCATGGCGATCAGCACGGAAAGCGCCAGTGCTCTCGTGGGGGTTTTCATGTTTCTCCTCTGAAGGGTCGGGTGAAGGGAGATGCGGGGGACTAGTGGCGGGAGGCCTTGGGGTCCAGGGCGTCCCGGACGGCGTCACCCAGGAGGTTGAACGCCAGGACGGTGATGATGAGCATGACGCCCGGAACGACCAGGAACCAAGGATCGCTGAGGTACCAGTTGCCGGACTGCGCGGCGTTAAGCATCTGGCCCCACGACGATGTGGGGTCCCTGACGCCAACGCCCAGGAAGGACAGCGCAGCTTCGGCAGAGATGTTGGTGGGGATCAGCATGGTGGCGTAAACCAGAACGACGCCCATGACGTTGGGAATGATCTGGCGGAAAAGGACACTCATGTGCGATGCGCCGAAGGAACGAGCGGCTTCCACGAATTCGCGTTCCCGGAGGCTCAGCACCTGGCCCCGGACGATCCTGGCGAGGTAGGCCCAGCCGAAGAAGCCAAGGATGATTACCAGCGAGGCCATGGGCAGGAAGCTGCCTTCGCCCAGTGGCGTATCCCGGAGCCGCGACTGCAGGATAGGCGTCAACGAAAGCACAAGGAGGAGATGCGGGAACGCGAGGAACAAATCCATGATGCGGGAGATGATGGCGTCTGTCTTGCCACCGAAATATCCGGCAGCCGCACCCAGAACAGTTCCGAGAACGACGGAAACGGCGGTGGACAGCAGCGCGATGGTGAGGGAAACCTGGCCGCCATAGGCAAGCCTGGCGAAGAGGTCGCGGCCCAAGCCGGGCTCGACGCCCAGCCAGTGCTCGGCCGAGGGGTACATGTAGCCGGGGAGCGGCAGGCCCGGAGTCTGGAAGTCGTCCAGTACTTCCGGGCTTGTGTTGGACGTGAAGGGGTCGTTGCCGGACATCGCGCTGAGCGCGGGGGCCAGGATGGCGAACAGCATGATCGCCACCACGACGCACAGGCTAAGGAGCGCGATCTTGCTGCGCCGGATCCTCAACCACGCGGTGGCGAGCAATGAGCGCGCCTCGGCAGGTGCGGCTGCTTTGCCATCCGGCGACGTCGCCAAAGGAAGCGGCGGTCTGCCGGTGTTCGGTTCGACGGACTGTAACTGGGTCAACGGTTTTGCTCGTTTCATGATCCAGGGAGCTGGCTCCGCGAGTTCTTGTATACCAAAATAGACTAGAGGAGGATTCATGCGATGTAAATCACAAATAATGTCCTGTTTGGAATACCGGATAGCACTTGGATAAGTCGCAACAAGGAAAGAGGAGCACCCGTTCCCACCAAGGTCAGGTCACCGCCCGGCTACGTGCTGGGCTTCAAAAATGGGCAGCATGTGCTGCTGGAAGATGCCTGCGTGGTCTACAACGGGGACGCAATTGAAGTTGTGGGCCATGACTGCACGGGTTCAGTCGACGAAGAACGGCACCTCGGTGACGACTTCCGCAACCGCCGCGCCGACGTGTTCACCGCCGAAGAACGCCAGCAGATCCGCGAATACGCTCTCGTCCAACTGGTCCTGCACGGCTACCTCGGCCCTGCCTGCCGCTCGGGCGTGAACGTCGTGCTGGAGAACGGCGAACGCTCTGTAATGTTCGACGACGACCGCGGCCGTGAGTGGCTCGCCGGCGCCTTGCGCTTCATTGACCATGCGACGGAACTGAATGATCCACTGGTCAACGGTGTCCTGCTCCCGTGCCGCATCGAGACCCTGGACATCGAACTGCCCAAAGCGACGGCTGCGGCATCCGAGGAGCGCGACGTACTGGTCCGCCTGCACTCGCTGCAGGGACTCGTGGAACGTGAACTCATCCTGGACTGGCACGGTGTCACGCATCGACTCGTTCCCGCCGGACCTGATCCGGGGCATCGATGCCGGCGTGCAGCTCGCGAAGATACTGGCCGGAAGCAAGGACGCCGGCGACCTCATTCTGAACGGCACAGCCCGCCAGGCAGTGCTCTCAGTAGTGGCTGGCCGGATCATCATGGCCGACGGCTTGATAGAGGGAGTGGACGTGGGCTACTGGCGCGGGAAGGCCCAGGAACTCTTCAACAAGATGCGCAACGCCTACACTGTCAGAAACGCCTTGAACCGCCCCGCCGATGAGCTGTTTCCACCGGTGTATGCTCGGCTGGAACGCTGACCGGCGCCGTCCGGCGACTCGAGCGGACGCTGGCATGAAGGGAAGTTTGACAGTGGCTGAGGCGATGCCGGAAACCGGGAATAACCGCGATGACGAGGCCCGCGCGGAGCACGTCTACCAGCTGGTGTTGGAGGGTATCGTCACCGGAACGTTCGCCCAGGGCGTGCGTCTGCGCGAACGGGAACTGTCCGCGATGTACAACGTCTCCAGGATCCCGGTCCGCGAAGCCATCCAGAGGCTCGAGCAGGACGGCTTCGTAGCCACTTTCCCGCGCCGCGGGGCCGTGGTCCGCGAGCTGACCCTCACCGATGTCAACGAGCTCTTCGACGTCCGCCTGTGCTTGGAAACGTTCGCCGCCAGGATGGCCGCAACCCGTGTAGCGGAAGGCCACTCCGGGGCACGGCTGGAGGAACTGATGGAAGCTTCCAAGTCCGCCATCGGCGATGACCGTACGGAAGACGTCGCCCTGATCAGTGCTGAGCTGCACGCCGAAATCGTTCGCCTGTCCGGCAACCGGCTGCTGATCGAGTCCGTAAAACCGTTGTTTGGACGCATGCGCTGGATCTTCGGGTTGGCTCACAACCGCAGCAACGAGCTCCAGCGGGACGAGCACACAGAACTCTGCAACGCGATCCTGAAAGGCCGGCCGGACCTGGCTTACTCGCTGGCGTACTCGCATATCGAGCTGGGCCGCGAACCTGTCCTAGCCGGGCTCGCCCAGACGCTGGAACCGTGAGTCTGTCACATGTTGGGTTAACCCCTCACCGACAGTGGTCCCTCTGGTGGATTTGCTTGATGATGCATTAATGAATCATTGATTCAGATTTTGAAGCGGGGTTTGGGAGGCGGAATGGCAGGCGATGGATCAGGACGGGCCCACCTTCGGGGCTCCGTTCCGCTGCTCCATCCCGAACAGCAGACGTTCGATGAAATGCTGGACGGCCGGCGCAACCAGCAGCTCTCACGCAACCTGAAGTTCGCCACCATTGACCAGCGCATCGGGTATATTCGCAGGTTCGTGGACCACCCTGGTGAAGGGCGTTTGGAGGGGCGGCCTACGCCACGGCGACACCCTGGTCGTCTGGAAGCTCGACAGGCTGGGCCGGGACCTGAGACATCTGGTCAATATCGTCCATGACCTGACCGAACGCGGCATTTGGAGTCAAGGTCCTCACCGGCCAGGGCGCGGCCATCGACACCACCACCGCCTCCGGAAAGCTGGTCTTCGGGATCTTCGGCGCCCTGGCCGAATTCGAACGCGAACTGATCTCCGAACGGACCCTTGCCGGACTCGCCTCCGCTCATGCCCGCGGCCGCAACGGCGGCCGCCCCTACAAGATGGCCCCCGCCAAACTCCGCCTCGCCCTGACCTCCAAGGGGAAGCCCGGCACCGAAGTCAGCGACCTCTGCACCGAACTCGGCATCACCCGCCAGACTCTCTACCGGCAAGTGTCGCCGACGGGCGAACTGCGCGCCGCCGGCGAAAAGCTGCTGTCGCGGTAGGCCCACATCTCCGATGGGCGCTGAATCGCAGATGCTGGCCCCATCCCACAATCGGGAGATGAGACGCAGCTCCCGGGGCCGTCCGGTCCCGAAGCGGATATATTTTCCGAGCAGATACTTGATATCAAGAAATTCGTCTTCCTCAAATACATGCCGTACGTCACAGTGGTTTGAACCTGCAACAACCCGTACCGCAGCCAGTCTTCAGAAGGAATTCAGCGTGGAAACTCCCCTCTCCCATCTTGCCCACCTTGAGATCACCACCCCAGACGTCGAAGCCTCTGCCCGGTTCTACGAGGAAAAGTTCGGCATGCGCCACCCGTCAATTCTTGCTCTTCATCGCACATCCCAGCAGGCTAGTGCCTGCAAGCTTGACGGCCCAACCGGGTGAGCTGGATTGCGACAAGCGGCGGGGATGTCCCCACGATGATCGTAAACGGCGAGCTGGACTAATGTTGACCGATGTTTGAATCGCGCCAACTTAGTGAAAAAGTCAGCATGCGTCTACTGCGCCTAAGCGACGCGACAGCGCTTGCCGCCGCATATGTGCGCAACCGTGCGTACCTTTCACACTGGGAACCGGCACGCCCCGAGGAGTACTACGCCGAGGCATGGCAGGCTGCCGACATCGCCAGCCGCCTTGTTGCGCATGAAGCTGGGGAGGGGTATCCCCTTGGCCTGTTTGCTGGCGATACCCTCGTTGGTCGATTCAACGTGGCTGGAATCGTGCGCGGCCCCTTCCAGAGCGTGGGGCTGGGCTACTGGGTGGACAACAAGTATGCAGGCCGCGGGCTGGCATCCGGTGCGGTCCAGGCGATAGTCGAAATGGCACGCGACGAGCTCGGACTGCACCGCATCGAGGCGAGCACTCTGCTGCACAATATTGGCTCGCAGCGAGTGCTGCTGAAAGCCGGGTTCCAGCAGATAGGTATGGCGCCGCGATACCTGCAGATTGCCGGGAAATGGCAAGACCACAACCTCTACCAGGTGGTCCTGCACGACTAGGGTGCCGAATTCCCCTCCAAGCTGAGCCAGGAAAGTGTCGCGGCGGACAGTTCCGGTTTCACCATGAGAGGCGACGTCCAAGTGTCAATCAAGGCACCCTTGAGGTCGCAGAAACCTACAGCTTTTCGAGACAACGCGCCGACGCTGATAGCTCAGTCGGTGTCACATTCCGAAGGCGATTGCACGGAAGGTCCGAAGTCGACCGCACGACTACGTCTGCCCTCGATGTGGCCAGTGTGGTCCAGCCGGACTCGGAGGCAACCCACAGGAAGCACCGTCGGAATATGCAGGAAGGTTCGGCGCCGACGGCTTGAAGGTTCCAATGCCAGGGGAACTCATTCACAGTAGGTCAGTGGCCCGTTAGCGCTCTATTCGAGCTCGAGCCCCGCATGTCGGGGCTTGGGCGGCGGCACCGATTCGGTCGGATAAACCTTGGAATGCCGCGGCGTAAGCGTCTCGGCAGTCTACCTAGGCGGCCGGCCTAGGCAGCTGTTTCGCCGCCCGGGACCCCACGGAATTCCGGAGTTTCTCGGTCAGCCGCTGAAGTTCTTTCTGCTCGGCAGCCGTCAGGGCTGGCCCCACCAGGCTGGAGATGTCCCGCACATGCTCCCGACCGATCTCCTTCTGGAGGGCAGACCCCTCCTCGGTGAGCTTCAGCAGTACGCCGCGGCCGTCGTCGGGGGCCGCCATTCGGGCCACGAGCCCGCGCTTTTCCAGCCTCTCAACCAGTCTGCTGAGGCTCGACTGGCTCAGCAGGACATGGTCGTTGAGTTCGTTGAGGCGGAGCCATCCGGACGGACACCGGGAGAGTGTGAACAGCACGTCGTATTCGTTCAGTGCCACTTTCCGGAAAGCGGGACCGGCCTGGAGCCTGCGCATGACGGCAACCTGGGCCCGGAACAGGGATTCCCAGGTTTCCGCTGCCAAGCGGATGGGTGATTCGTTGCCGTCGGCAGCCATCACGCCTCCGAAGGGGCAGTGTCAGGCGCTTGTGCAGCCATCAGTGCGGCCACGCGGCCGGCGTGGGTGGGAGGGTCCGGGACGTGCTGGGGCTTGAGGGCCGCGTATTCCTTGCGGAGGACCGGGAGGACTTCCTCGCCGAACAGGTCCAGCTGCTCCAGTACCGTCTTCAAGGGCAGGCCGGCGTGGTCGATCAGGAACAGCTGGCGCTGGTAGTCGCCGAAGTACTCACGGAACGTCAGGGTCTTTTCGATGACTTCCTGCGGGCTGCCGACCGTCAGTGGTGTCTGGGAGGTGAAGTCCTCCAGTGACGGGCCGTGGCCGTAGACGGGCGCGTTGTCGAAGTAAGGCCGGAATTCCTTCACGGCGTCCTGGGAGTTCTTGCGCATGAAGAACTGGCCGCCGAGGCCAACGATGGCCTGGTCCGCCTTGCCGTGGCCGTAGTGCTCGTAGCGCTCCCGGTAGAGGCTGATCAGCTGCTGGTAGTGCTCCTTGGGCCAGAAGATGTTGTTCGCGAAGAAGCCGTCGCCGTAGTAGGCGGCCACTTCGGCGATCTGCGGCGTGCGGATGGAGCCGTGCCACACAAAGGGGGCCACGCCGTCGAGCGGGCGAGGGGTGGAAGTGAAGTTCTGCAGCGGCGTGCGGAACTTGCCTGACCAGTTCACCGTGTCCTCTTCCCACAGCCGGCGCAGCAGGCTGTAGTTCTCGATGGCCAGTTCCACGCCGTCCTGGATGTTCTTACCGAACCACGGGTACACCGGAGCCGTATTTCCGCGGCCCAGGACCAGATCCACGCGGCCGTCGGCCAGGTGCTGCAGCATGGCGAAGTCTTCGGCGATCTTGACTGGATCGTTGGTGGTGATCAGCGTGGTGGCAGTGGAGAGGGTGATCCGCTCGGTCTGAGCGGCGATGTAACCAAGGGTGGTAGTGGGCGAGGAGGAAAAGAACGGGCGGTTGTGGTGCTCGCCGAGGGCGAAGACATCCATGCCGATTTCCTCGACCTTTTTGGCGATCGCCACGGCAGCCTTGATGCGTTCGTTCTCCGTGGGCGTCCGGCCGGTGGTGGGGTCAGTGGTGATGTCACTGACGCTGAATACGCCGATCTGCATGGTGTGCCTTCCGATTCTGGGCTTGCTTTCACTATACCCGATTTTCATGCGTTTGCATGTATCAACAGATATAACGTATCCCCGGCGAGAATATTCCAGGCGCTACAGGGGGTCGCCCGCGGCGGCGCGCCGGCCACTGACGCGGGGCACCGTGCCGGTGGTCCAGTCGCCGAACTCGGCATCCACGTCGTCCGCTGCCGCAAACTCCGGGCGCTGCTGCATGGCATGGAGCAGGGCTTTTGTTTCCCGCCGTCCCTCCACAAGCCGGTACAGCACAGGAACCAGCACCAGGGTCAGCGCTGTGGACGAGACCAGGCCGCCGATCACCACCACGGCCAGCGGCTGCGAAATGAAGCCGCCGCCCCCGGTCAGGCCGAGCGCCATGGGTGTCAGGGCGAAAACGGTGGCCAGCGCGGTCATCAGGATGGGGCGGAGGCGCTGTCTCGCGCCATGGGTGATCGCGTCCGCCACGCTCATCCCGCCGTGGCCGTCCCGTGGCTGCCGGTACTGGTTAATGAGGTCGATGAGCACAATGGCATTGGTGACCACAATGCCCACAAGCATCAGCATGCCGATCAGAGACGGCAGGCCCAGCGGAACGCCGGTGGCAAGCAGCAGGGCCACGGCACCGGTGGCAGCAAAGGGAATGGACACCAGCAGGATCAGGGGCTGGATCAGCGACTTGAAGGTGGCCACCATAATGACGTAGACAATCGCGATCGCCGCAAGGAGCGCCAGGCCCAGCTGCTGGAAGGACTCAGCCTGCTGGGTGGTGGCCCCGCCGAGTTCCGCCGTGACCCCCGAGGGGAGACTGACCTCCGTAAGGCGCTTCTGCACCTCCGCGTTCACCGCGCCAAGGTTGGAGCCCGACGGCGTGACTGACACCTTGGCGGTCCGCTGGCCGTTGCTTGCTGTGATGGAGACCGGCACGTCCACCTGGTCCACGGACGCGATGCTCCCCAGGGTGACGGGGGCGCCCGCGGCGGGCAGGGAGATGCTGCGCACGGCATCGATGCTGGTGAACCGGGTGCCCTTGCCGATCCGGACCGGAAAATCGTTGGTGTCGATCCGGACCGTGCCGGCGGGGATGGGGCTGATGGTGGCAGCCAGGACGCCGGCTACCTGTTCCTCGTTCAGTCCGGCCGCCGCGGTCTTGGCCCGGTCAACCTTGACCTGGACCACCGGCTGGCTGGCCGCGAGGTTGGTTGTCACCTCGCTGGTTTCCGGTACGCCGGTCATTGCTTCCACCATCGCCTCGCTGGCCCTGCGAAGGTCCTCGGACGTCGCCGCCTTGATGGTGATGTCCACCGTGGAGGACGTCCCGAAGCCACGCTGCTGGGAGCCGACGGTAATCTTCCCGGCACCGGCCACCTTGCCTACTTCAGCCCGGACGGTTTCCTGGAGCTTTGCCTGATTCGCCTTCTCATCCGTCACCACAGTAAATGAGGAGTTGGCGGCGCCGGAGGACGTCAGCGCGGCAAAGCCCGCCTGCGCGTTTCCGGAGGTGAGCTGGACATTCTTGACGCCCTCGATGCCGCGGAGCACTTCCTCGACCCTGATGGCGGCGGTGCTGGTGTCGGCCAGGCTTGTGCCCGCCGGCATCACCTGGCGGACAGTCATGCTGTTCTGGCCGGAATCGCCGAGGAGGTTGGTGGAAAGCAGCGGCGTCATGGCGGCCGTGGCGCCGAGGACCAGAACGGCTGCGACCAGCGTCAGTACCGGATGTTTCTGGGTCTTGCTGAGGACGGGCAGGTACGCACGTTGCAGCCGGCTCTTCTGTTCGGCCTCCTGGGCCTGGGCACGGGCGGCGGCGGCAGCTTCGCGGGCGGCAGGCGAACCGGCGACGGAACTGGCGGGGCTCTTGAGGAACCAATAGGCCAGGACCGGCACGATGGTCAGCGATACCAGCAGGGATGCCAGCAGCGCCATGGTGACTGTCAGGGCGAAGGGCCGGAAGAGTTCGCCCGCGAGCTCACCCACGAAGGCAATGGGCAGGAAGACCGCAACGGTGGTCAAGGTGGAGGCTGTGATGGCGCCGGCCACCTCCCGGATAGCGGTGAGGATCGCCGAGACTTTCTCCTCCCCGTAGCTGAGGTGGCGTTTGATGTTTTCGATCACCACAATCGAGTCGTCCACCACCCGGCCGATCGCAATGGTGAGCGCGCCTAAGGTCAGGATGTTCAGTGAATAGCCGGTAGCGGACAGGCCAATAAACGTGATCAGCAGCGAGAGCGGAATGGACACCGCGGTAACAAGCGTGGAGCGGGCTGACATCAGGAAAACAAGGATGACAGCGACGGCGAAGCCCAGCCCGAGCAGGCCCTCGGTGGTGAGGTCCTTGATGGACTTCTCGATGAACGGGGCCTGGTCAAACACTGCAGTGAACTTTGCGTTGGACCCCAGCTCGGCCTCAAGGGCCGCCAACGAGTCGTTCACGGCGTGGGAGATTCCCACGGTGTCTCCCTCGGGCTTCTTGGTCACGGACACCGCCAGCGTTTCCTGGCCGTTGGTCCGGGTGATGGAGGTCCGTTCGTCGTCCTGCAGGCTGACGTCGGCCACCGTGCCGATCGTCGCGGCATCCTTGGCTCCGCCCAGGGGCAATGCCTTGATGGTGTCCAGTGAATCCACCGGGCTGCCGATCTGGAGGGAGAGCGTCTTGCCCTGCTCCTGGATGGACCCGGCAGGGATCAACGCGCCGTTGTTGCCGAGGGCGTTCCGGATGGACTCGATCGTGGCGCCCTTGGCGGCCATCGCATCGGGACGGGGGAGGATCTCGATGTGCTGGCTGGCGCCGCCGGTCACGTCGGCTCCCCGGACGCCGTTGATCTTCTGGAGCCGGGGAACGGAGAGGCGCTGGAGGTCGGCGTTCAGTTCGCTCAGCGGCTTGTCCGAGGACACCGCCAGGAACACGATGGGGAAGTCGCTGATGCTGCCCGCGATGGCCTGCGGCTGCACGTCCTCCGGCAGGGAACGCTTGGCGTTGGAGATGGCCCGGTCGATCTGGTTCCGGGCGCGGTCAAGATTTGTCCCGTAGGTAAACACCATGGAGATCTGTGAGACGCCGTTGCGCGACGTCGAGGACGTGGACTCCAGGCCTTCGACGCCGTTCAGGGCAGTTTCGAGCGGTGCGCTGACCTGCTTGTCCACCACTTCGGGCGAGGCGCCGGGCATGGCGGAGAGGACGGTGATTTGCGGGAACTCAATGGAGGGGATGAGTTCCTGTTTCAGCGATGACATGGTGATCACGCCGAACACCGTCGCGAAGACGGTGATCAGCGCGATCAGCGCCCGGTTTGCCAATGAAAGTTGTGCCAGCCGGAACATCGCGGGTCTCTCCTGTGGTGGTGACGGACTCCTGCGGACCGGACCGTCCAGCCGGGCCTGCCGGCCGGTCGGAATGCCGGGCGTCAGTGGTTGGCGGAAATGCTCTCCAGCTGCAATGCCTTGGTCGTTGCCGTCTCGAGTTCGGCAGCCAGTTCCGGATTCTCATCCAGCTTCACGCCGTAGCCCGGCATCATGTCCTTGAGCTTGCCCTGCCAGCCCTTGAAGTCCTTGGGGAAGGACTTCTGCAGCAGTTCAATCATGATGGGCACCGCTGTGGACGCGCCGGGCGACGCACCCAAAAGCGCCCCGATGCTGCCGTCGCGGCCGGCGATGACTTCCGTGCCGAATTGCAGCACGCCGCCCCTCTTCGGGTCCTTCTTGATGATCTGTACACGCTGGCCGGCGGTGATCAGCTCCCAGTCGCCGTCCTTGGCTTCGGGGTAGTACTCGCGCAGCGCTTCCACCTTGTCGCCGTGGCGCTTGGCCACCTCTTTGATGAGGTATGCCGTGAGGTCCATGTTGTCCTTGGCCACGGCAAGCATCGGGATGATGTTGCTGGGCCGGATGGACAACGGCAGGTCAAGGTACGAGCCGTTCTTCAGGAAGTTGGTGGAGAAGCCGGCGTAGGGGCCGAACAGGAGCGAACGCTTCCCGTCGACGTAGCGGGTGTCCAGGTGCGGGACCGACATGGGCGGCGCGCCCACCGAAGCCTGGCCATAGACCTTGGCGCTGTGCTGGGCGGAGAGTTTCTCGTCGGTGCAGCGGAAGAACTGGCCGGACACGGGGAACCCGCCGTAGCCCTTGCTTTCGGGAATACCGGAGGCCTGGAGGAGGTGCAGCGCGCCGCCGCCGGCACCTACAAACACAAACTTGGCGTGGATCTTGCCGTGTTCCCCGGAAGCCGGGTGCTTGATTGAAAGGTCCCAGCCGCCGTCGGCCGCCTTGGAGATGCCGCTGACGTCATGGCCGTAATTGATTTCGACGCCGTTGTTCCCGAGGTACGTGGTCAGCTCACGGGTGAGTGCCCCGAAGTCGACGTCGGTCCCCTCCGTGGCCCGGGTGGCGGCAATGCGCTGTTTGGGGTCGCGGCCCTTGACGATCAGCGGCGCCCATTTGGCGATCTGCGCGTGGTCCTCGGAGTGCTCCATGCTGCGGAACAGCGTGTGGGACTTGAGCGCTTCGTAGCGGGTCTTGAGGAACTGGGTGTTGTTCTCGCCGATCACAAAACTCATGTGCGGGACGGTGTTGATGAAGCCCTTCGGCGAGCCGATCAGGGATTCTTCCACAAGGTGGGACCAGAACTGGCGGGACAGCTGGAACTGTTCGTTGATGAGCAGGGCCTTGGCCGGGTTCACCGAGCCGTCTTTGGCTGCGGGGGAGTAGTTGAGTTCGCACAGGGCGGCATGGCCCGTTCCGGCGTTGTTCCAGGGGTCGGAGCTTTCCAGTCCGGGCTGGTCCAGGCGTTCGAACAGGGAGATGGTCCAGTTCGGTTCAAGCTGCTTGATGAACGCCCCCAGCGTGGCGCTCATGATGCCGCCGCCAATCAGTACGACGTCGGCATGTTGGGTCTTGGATATGAAGGTCACAATCAGTCTCCGATAGCAGCGGCTCTGGCTGTCAAAGAATATCCCCGGGCAGCCCGCATACTGAAATTGGGCCGAACCGTCAAGGCTTTAGCTGTACCTTTGTGAAAACTTCACTCAGTACCGGGGACGCCGGGTAGCTGCTGACGCGGTCCGAGAGTGCGAGGGCCGAGATCGGGAACGCAATGGGAACGGCCGGTACTGTGGCCGCGATCTGGGCGTTGATGGTGTGGTACTGCTCGTCGCGTTCCTTGCCCGCGGGGAGGCCGCGGGCGCGGTTGATCTTGGAAAAGACCTGCGGATCCTGGTAGCCGAATTCGCCGTTCTTTTCGCCGAACAGCGGGCCCACAAAGTTATCGGCGTCGGCATACGCGCCGTTCCAGCCGAGCAGGTGGAGCCCATGGTCCCCGGGTGACTGCACTTTCTGGAGATAGCCGTCAGACCAGTCCACCGGGACAGGTTTGATGTTGAATCCGACGGCGGTCAGTTGCCGGCTGATTTCGGCGTAGATTTTCTCCGGCGTGGGCAGATATGGGCGGGTGGCGTTGAGCGGGTAGAAGAACCTGAGTTCTTCCCCGTTGTAGCCGGCCGCGGTCAGGTAGGCCTTGGCTTTGACCGGGTCGTGGCCCAGTGCAGGAGCGTCGTTATTGAAACCGCTGATCTTGGGCGGGACGAACTGTGAGGCCTTGGCGGTGTTGTCGATGAAGAACCTGCGGATCAGGGTTTCCTTGTCGATGGCCAGCTCAATGGCCTGCCGGACCTTTTTGTTCTGCAGGACCGGAATTTCCTGGTTGATGCCCAGGTACATCACCGAGAAAGGATCACGCTGGACGATCTGCATGCCCCGCTTGACCAGCTGATCGAAGTTGCCCACCGTGACGGCGTCGTATCCGTCGACCTTGCCGTCCAGGAGAGCCTGAAGCCGCGTCTGGGGGTGGTCGTACGCGACGAAATTGATGGTGGAGATCTGCCCGCGGTCACCCCAGTAGTTTTTGTGGCTGACGAGCCGGACGCTGGCCTCGTCCCAGGCGGCCAGGCTGAACGGTCCGGTTCCGACGGGGTTGGTGGCGAAGCGGGAGACCGGGTTTCCGCCACGTGTCTGATCCAGGACATCCGCTGTGCCCGCGGTGAGGGCTGCCGGGGACGCGATGGCGAACGCCGGCAGGGTGAGCGACTGGAGGAACGCGGTGAAGCGCTGGGTCAGGTCGATCCGGACAGTGTCAGCGGACAGGGCCGTGCAGCTCTTGAAAATGGAGAGCGCAGCATCGTCGGAATGTGCCTTGAACACGCTCTTGAACGAGCTTCCCGGCGCCTGCCGCCGCAGGTCCGGGGAGAAGGCGAACCAGCGGTTGAAGTTGGCGCACACGGCGTCGGCGTTGAAGGGCGTGCCGTCCTGGAACGTGACGCCGCTGCGGAGTTTGAACGTGTAGGAGCGGCCTTCGTCGGCTTCGGTCCATTCCGTTGCCAGCAGCGGTGTGGGCTTGCCCGTGGTCTGGTCCACACCCACCAGGCCTTCGAGGATCTGCCGGGTGATCCGGTAGCTTTCCACATCGCTCGAGAGCGCAGGGTCCAGGCCCAGGGGCTGGGACGCCGTGCCGAAAGTGAACGTTTCGGTGGGCTCAGCGCCGGCGGGTGCCGTTGAGGGTGACGTGGGTGTTGGTGACGGCGAAGGGATGCCGGTACAGGATGTCAGGCTTAACGCCATAAAAACGGCGCCGGTCTTGATGACCGCTCGCCGCGAAGTACTGCTGGGCACTCGTTTATCACCTCTGGCTGCTTCTGGCCGGCGCCGCCGACTGCGGGCCAAGGACACAGTCTAGTTGACACACCCCAGTGCTCCCTGGGCACACGCCAGAGGCCTGTTCCGGCGGGAACAGGCCTCTGGGCTTGAAACTGGGACTACTTGGGCATCAGCACCGAGTCGATCAGGTAAACGGTGGCGTTCTTGGTCTGGACGCCGCCGCAGATCACGCTGGCACCGTCAACCATGAGGGCATCCTTGCTGCCGGTCACGGTGACTGATCCGCCCTGGACCGTGGCGTGTGTGCCGGCGATCTTGTCCGGGGTGATCTGGCCGGGGACCACGTGGTAGGTCAGGATCTTGCTCAGCAGGGCGTCGTCGGTCTTGAGCGTTTCGATGGTGGCGGCATCGATCTTGGCGAAGGCGTCATCCACCGGAGCGAAGACCGTGAACTCGCCGCCGTTGAGGGTGTCGACCAGGTCAACCTTGGGGTTCAGCTTGCCGGAGACTGCTGCCGTGAGGGTGGTCAGGATGGGGTTGTTGGATGCCGCGACCGCTACCGGGTCAAGGGCCATTCCGGCAACTGAGCCGGCACCGGTGGGGACCTTCTCCGCGTAGCCGGCACAGCCTGCGCCAACGAGGTTTGCCGCCGGATCCATGGCTTTAGCGCTGGCGGACGGTGACGGGGCCTTGCTGGATGCCGACGGTGCGGCGGCCGGAGCGGAGGAACTGGGGGTCGTTGTTGCGGCTCCACCGCAGGCGGTGAGGCTCAACAGGGCTGCAGCTGCAACGCCTGCGACGGTGAAGGATGTGCGCTTGAATGACTGCATTTCGGTTCTCCTTGTTTGTGCCGATTTCTTGCCTGCCGCAGACGTTGCGCCTGCCGCGTGGCCTTTCCCGACTGTTGGGCACCTGCCTTTGGCTGGTGTCTCAATGGGTATTCGGCCGGAGCGCGGAAGCGGATGGGTGGATCACCAAGAGTTTTTATTTTCATGCCAAACCGGGGAGAACGCCCTGGCTGGCGGCAGTTAAATGACAGAGATCCCGGGCCTGTGGGCCCGGGATCTCTGTATCAGTGTGCGCAAGGGGGGACTTGAACCCCCACGCCCGAAGGCACAGGAACCTAAATCCTGCGTGTCTGCCAATTTCACCACTCGCGCTTGGCAGTTGCCGCCGCTGTCTTCGTCCTTGGCCTGGTGGCCAAGGGATAAGAACGTACGACGGCGGATGCCAGTTTCCATTGTAGCCTCGGGTCGGCGGGGTTCCGGTCAGCCGGTTCCTGCTGCATGTCCCGGCCGCCTGTTCCCGCGTAATGCGTTACGCGGCCAGGTTGAGGTCGCGCCGCAGTTTTGCCACGTGGCCGGTGGCCCGGACGTTGTACTGGGCCAATGCCACCTTGCCGTCGGGATCGATCACGACGGTGCTGCGGATCAGTCCCTCATAGGTCCGTCCATAGTTCTTTTTTTCGCCCCACGCGCCATAGGCCTCGGCCACGGCATGGTCCTCGTCCGAAAGCAACGGAAAGCTAAGGTCCTCGTTGGCGGCGAAGGCAGCAAGTTTGTCCACGGAATCGGGGGAAACTCCCAGGACGCGATAGCCAGCTGACCTGAAGGACGCCAGGCTGTCGCGGAAATCGCAGGCCTGTTTGGTGCAGCCGGGGGTGGCGGCAGCCGGGTAGAAATACACGATGGTGCTGCCGCCGTGGCCGGAAGCCAGGTTGACGTCCTTACCCGACGAATCCTTCAGCGTGAAGCCGGGCGCTACGTCACCGGTCAAGAGTCTGTCAGCCACTATTAATCTCCTCGTTGCGGGCGGAACACACCATTTTAGTAAGCATCCAGAGCCGATGCTAACCAGCCTTAGCTATACTTGCTGGTATGCCTGACATGGATCGCTGGCCCACTGGGCGCCTATTGTCCACCGCGGCACGCCTCGTTGAACACTCCTGGAACGAAAAGCTGAGCGCCATCGGACTGACGCATGCCGGCGTGATCGCTATCGAAGTCCTCTCAGCGCAAGGGCCTATGACGCAGGCCCAACTGGCTCAATATGTGCGCGTTCAGGCCCAGACCATGGGTAAGACTCTGAGCCGGTTGGAGTCCCACGGCCACATTGCGCGCGTCCGCAGCACGTCGGACCGCCGCAGCCAGGTGGTGTCCCTCACTGACAGCGGCCGGGAAGCCGCAGCCGAAGCCGTTGAAATGGAACGCTCGGTACTCGCTGCGGCAGCCATTGACCCTGACGCTTTGCGGCAGGAGCTCCAGGCAGTGGTCCGGGAGCTGGCCAGCCAGTTCGCCTCGCCGTCAACCCGCGCCCTGGTGGACGGTGCCCCGCTCGGCTAGCAATCCCAGAATCCGGGAACGACCCCTCCGGCATCCCCGCTGCAAAGTTCCGCAGTGGTGGTGCTGGATCTTTTTCGCCGATGTAGTTCCTGGCAGCACAAAGGGAATCTTCTCCCGCCACAAACAAAAACAGCCCCTGACCGCGTTTCCGCGTGCCAGGGGCTGTTTTTCCCTTGGTGCACCCCCCGGGACTTGAACCCGGAACCCATTGATTAAGAGTCAATTGCTCTGCCAATTGAGCTAGAGGTGCATCTCTTTTGTGGTGACCTTCCGGGCTTTTTCTTTCCCGGTTGATCTCCGCAACGACATGAAACTCTACACGAACTTTCGGGCCATGTGAAATCGAAGCCGCCGTTACCCTCGGGTTCAGTCGGGAGGGCCCAGAACCAGCACAAAATCAGGGTTTTTGTTGTTAGTGAGCAGCCAGAAGCCGCCGTCGGGGGTCAGGATGACGTCACGGATCCTGCCGTATTCGCGTGTGAAATGGGCCACAGGGGCGCTTGCCTCCTCGCCGGACAGGGGCACCGTCCAGAGGCGTTGGCCGCGCAGGGCGCCGATGTAGGCGGTCGACCCGACAATTTCCAGGCCGCTGGGTGAGGAGTCCGCCGTCGAAGGCCACACCACCTTCGCGTCGCGGTACTCCTCCCGGCGCGGTGCCCCGGTCACTGCGGGCCACCCGTAGTTGGCTCCCGGCTCGATGAGGTTGAGTTCATCGTTGACGTCCGGGCCGAATTCGGTGGCCCAGAGCCGGCCGGCGCTGTCCCACGCCAGTCCCTGGACGTTTCGGTGCCCCAGGCTGTACACAGCGTTGTCAAAAGGATTGCCGGGGGCGGGGTCGCCCGCCGGCGTCAGCCGCAGGATCTTCCCGCCCAGGGCGTTCGAGTCCTGCGGCTGTTCCCGCCGCTGGGAGTCTCCAGTGCCCACGTACAGGAACCCGTCCGGACCAAACCGGATCCGGCCGCCGTTGTGGGTGGATGCCTTCGGGATTCCGGTGAAGACCACCTCGGGGTCGCCAAGGTCGAGGGATCCGTCAGGCTGTTCGGTCAGCTTCAGCCGGGCGATGCGGTTGTCCTGTGCAGACGTGAAGTACAGGTACAGGTAGTTGTCGGCCGGGAAGCCGGGGGAGAGGGCGAGCCCCAGCAGGCCTCCCTCACCGCCTGGGGCTACGCCGGGGACCTGGCCGATGGTGGCCGCCCGGCCATCACGGACAGCCTTCAGCTCCGCTGAGTCACGCTCGGAGATGATGGCGGTCCCGTTCGGCAGGAATACCGCTGCCCAGGGAATGTCGAGTTGGAGATCGAGGCGGCCCACAACCTTCGGCGGCGTGGCGCTTCCCGTGCCCGTCCCTGTCCCGGCTCCTGTGATGCTGCCGGTAGGAGCGTCGTTGGCGTTGCCCGTGCAGCCCGACAGCAGCAGAGCCAAGCCCACTGCGAAGGCGGCCGCAGTGGGCTTGGCCGCCGTGAAGGCCCGAAAGGGCGCCTGCGTCCGGTCAGATGCGGGTGCGCCGGGGAGCCCGGAAACCGGCAGCTTCCGCATGGGCAGCAGACTCAAACCAGACGTCGGCCTTCGTCTGCTCATAGTCAGGATGCCCCTCCTCGTAATAGACCATCGTTCCGGCGTCGGCCTTGACGTCGAAATCCGCCGGGCCGCTGCCGTCCGGGCCGGGCGACGCGGAACCGGCGCCGTAGGGCTGGTCCGCGGCCAGATGCCCCGTGGGTTCCGGCGCAGCTTCGTAGTCCGCCACCGCTGCGGGGTCCATGGTCGCGGGTTTCGCCGGTTCCGCAGCCCCTGTGGATATTGCAGCCTCCGTGGATCCTGCAATTTGCCCGGAATCCGTGGTTGCCGCGTCCCGGGCTGAATCGACGGCGTCCACTTCCGCGTCAACGGCTTCGGCAGCGGCCGTTTCGGCGCCGGGCAGCGTGGCCGCGTGGTGCTCCGTGTATTCCGGGTGATGCACGAATCCGGTGTCCTGGGCCGGTGGCGCTTGCGGCAGCGGGGTGTCTGCAATAACGGTGGACGCCTCGCCTGCCGGCCGGTGGCTTGCGGCGGGTTGGGTTGGCGCGCTTGCCTCTGACCACTGGGTTTCCCACTCGGCGTCGTCTGCCTGCCGGTTCACGCCCTCCTGGCTGCCAGGTTCCCGGGTTGTTGGCTCCTCCAGGAGAGCCGGATCCTCGCGGCCAGCCGGCCCGTCGGGGTGGGCCCGCTGCTCCGGGGACGACGGTTCCTCAGAGCCAGCCGACTCCTCAGGGGATGACAGTTCTTCGGAGGACACGCGTTCCGGTGCAGCAGCTGCGGCAGTATCTGTGGAACCGGCAGCGTCGGGTTCTACGCGGGCGTCCTGCCCGATGCTGGTGTCCTTTTCATCGCTTACTTCGGCAAGGCTGGCTTCGTGCCCAGTGTTGGCTTCCTGGTGTATTACCGTGCTGGACCGCTCGGGCGCCTCGTCCGCCGTCGTCGGTGGTGCCGGCTCAGCGGCGCCGAAGCCCGCCGCGCTGGGGATGCCCGCCGTGCCGGCGGCTTCTGCGGAGGCGGCCGCGCTTCCACCGGAGAGGCCGCCGTCCGCCCGGATCGGCGTGGAGTCGCCTTTGCTCGAGGAGCTGCTGCGGTTCAGCAGCCACCACACAACACCCACGATCAGCACAATGAG
The DNA here is from genome assembly GCF_003287955.1 of Arthrobacter sp. AQ5-06. Taxonomy (GTDB): domain Bacteria; phylum Actinomycetota; class Actinomycetes; order Actinomycetales; family Micrococcaceae; genus Arthrobacter. Next base: position 151,490 of record NZ_QMKP01000007.1, read on the forward strand.
GATAATCCAGAAGACAATATCCATAGCAGGCCCTTCAGTCCGGATGGCATGGTTGCCGTTCCCTGACGGTACGTCGGCGCGAACGGGACTGTCTAGGTTCCTGCAGGCCCGCAAGGGTCCGTCTCAGAATTTGAGACGAGAGTCCACTATTTGATCGAAATATTCCTGAAAATGGGCCAAACGGGCTGTTCGAGTCGTTGGCGTCCCGATCTGAGTCATAGACTTTGACCCATGAGTGAGGACACCCAAACAGCAACCGAGAACAAGATTGACATCAAGCCCCGCAGTCGGGTCGTCACCGACGGGATCCATGCCGCCCCCGCGCGCGGTATGTTCCGCGCAGTCGGCATGGGCGATGACGACTTCGCGAAGCCCCAGATCGGCGTTGCGAGTTCCTGGAATGAAATCACTCCCTGCAACCTTTCCCTGAACCGGCTGGCCCAGGGCGCCAAGGAGGGTGTCCACGCAGGCGGCGGTTTCCCCATGCAGTTCGGCACCATCTCCGTCTCCGACGGCATCTCCATGGGCCACGAAGGCATGCACTTCTCGCTCGTTTCCCGTGAGGTCATTGCCGACTCCGTGGAAACCGTCATGCAGGCCGAGCGGATCGACGGCTCCGTCCTGCTCGCCGGCTGTGACAAGTCCCTGCCGGGCATGCTGATGGCTGCCGCCCGCCTGGACCTGGCCAGCGTCTTCCTGTACGCGGGGTCCATCATGCCGGGCTGGGTCAAGCTCGAGGACGGCTCCGAAAAGGAAGTCACCCTCATTGACGCGTTCGAGGCCGTCGGTGCCTGTGCCGCCGGCAAGATGAGCCTCGAAGACCTGACTCGCATCGAAAAGGCCATCTGCCCCGGCGAAGGCGCCTGCGGCGGTATGTACACGGCCAACACCATGGCCTGCATCGGCGAGGCGCTGGGCATGTCCCTGCCCGGCTCGGCCGCCCCGCCCTCGGCAGACCGCCGTCGTGACGAATTTGCCCGCAAGTCCGGCGAAGCAGTGGTGAACCTGCTCCGTCTTGGCATCACCGCCCGGGACATCATGACCAAGAAGGCGTTTGAAAACGCCATCGCCGTCACCATGGCCTTCGGTGGCTCCACCAACGCCGTCCTTCACCTGCTTGCCATCGCCCGCGAAGCTGAAGTCGAGCTGAACCTGGAGGACTTCAACCGCATAGGCGACAAGATCCCGCACCTGGGTGACCTCAAGCCGTTCGGCCGCTACGTCATGACGGACGTCGACAAGATCGGCGGTGTGCCGGTCATCATGCGTGCACTGCTCGACGCCGGACTGCTGCACGGCGACTGCCTCACCGTCACCGGCAAGACCGTTGCCGAGAACCTCGCCGCGATCAACCCGCCGGACCTGGACGGCAAGATCCTCCGTGCCATGGACAACCCGATCCACAAGACCGGCGGCATCACCATCCTGCACGGCAGCATGGCGCCCGAAGGTGCCGTCGTCAAGAGCGCAGGGTTCGACGCCGACGTCTTTGAAGGCACCGCCCGCGTGTTCGAACGCGAGCAGGGCGCCCTGGCCGCACTGGACAAGGGCCTGATCAAGGCCGGGGACGTCGTGGTCATCCGCTACGAAGGCCCCAAGGGCGGTCCCGGCATGCGCGAGATGCTCGCCATCACCGGTGCCATCAAGGGCGCCGGGCTCGGCAAGGACGTCCTGCTGCTGACCGACGGCCGTTTCTCCGGAGGAACCACCGGCCTCTGCATCGGCCACGTTGCACCGGAAGCTGTGGACGGCGGCCCCATCGCCTTCGTCAAGGACGGGGACCGGATCCGCGTGGACATCGCGGCCCGCAGCTTCGACCTGCTGGTTGATGAGGCCGAGCTCGAATCCCGCAAGATCGGCTGGGAGCCCCTCCCGGCCAAGTTCACCAAGGGTGTGCTCGCCAAGTACGCGAAGCTGGTCCACAGCGCCTCCACGGGCGCATACTGCGGGTAGCACGGTTTCGCTCCTCAACCTCCGGCCGCTGGTTGAGCCCAACGAGGTAGCAGTAAGTGTCGTTATGGGCGCTCATAACGACACTTACTGCGCCCCAGTTGGGGAACGTGGCCAACCAGTGGACAATGGTGTCCACATGGTGAGATGTGAATTGTCCTCGTTGACATGTATCTCACGCAGAGGGAAAACTGAACGCATGATCGCATTCGTTACCGCCGGCGTCGTCGTCGTCCTTACCAAGCGCGTGGCTGACTAGCCCGACTGGTAACGAACCGTCACGCGCAACCCCTCGAAAAGCCGCCAGGCTGAGGGGTTTTTTTATTTCCCGCATTTCCAAGTACACAGATGATCCACTAAGGAAGAGTCCGATGAGCAAAGGATCGCCGATCAGCCCCTCGCTGATGGCTACTAAGTCCGCTGGAGCCCCCAAGGCTCCGGAACGCGCCGACCGTACGGCTGACCAAGCCGCCGCCGTCGCTGATCTTGCCGCTGTCTCTCCTGTCCTTGGGCCGAACAACGTTGTACCCCCAACGGTGATGACCGGCTCACAAGCTATTGTCCGATCGCTCGAAGAACTCGGCGTCGACGATATTTTCGGTTTGCCTGGTGGCGCGATCCTGCCTACCTATGACCCCTTGATGGCTTCCAGCATGAATCACATACTGGTCCGTCACGAACAGGGAGCCGGCCACGCCGCGCAAGGCTACGCCATGGTCACCGGGCGGGTTGGCGTCTGCATCGCCACCTCAGGCCCGGGAGCCACCAACCTCGTTACCGCCATCATGGATGCACACATGGATTCCGTGCCGATGGTTGCCATTACCGGTCAGGTGTCCAGCGCCGTGATCGGCACCGACGCCTTCCAGGAAGCTGACATCGTCGGCATTACCATGCCGATCACCAAGCACTCCTTCCTGGTCACCAACCCCCAGGATATTCCGCATGTTATGGCCGAGGCCTTCCACCTCGCGTCCACAGGCCGCCCGGGCCCGGTGCTGGTGGATATCGCCAAGGATGCCCAGCAGGGGCAGATGACGTTCTCGTGGCCGCCGAAAATCGACCTTCCGGGATACCGGCCCGTGACCCGCGGCCACAACAAGCAGGTCCGCGAAGCCGCCAAGCTCATTGCCGCAGCCAGCAAGCCTGTCCTGTATGTGGGCGGCGGCGTGATCAAGGCGCACGCGTCCGCGGAACTCCGCGAGCTGGCCGAGCTGACAGGGGCGCCCGTAGTCACCACCCTGACAGCCCGCGGCGCTTTTCCGGATTCCCATGACCAGCACGTTGGCATGCCCGGCATGCACGGAACGGTCTCGGCGGTAACGGCCCTTCAGCAGTCCGATCTCCTCATCACCCTGGGAGCGCGCTTTGATGACCGGGTAACAGGCATCCTGAAGTCCTTCGCACCCCACGCCAAGGTCATCCACGCCGACATCGACCCGGCGGAAATCTCCAAGAACCGCACGGCCGACGTCCCCATCGTCGGCTCGGTCAAGGAAATTATTCCGGAACTCACCGAGGCTGTGCGCTCACAGTTCGAATCCGCCGGCACGCCGGACCTCACCACCTGGTGGGCGTTCCTTAACAACCTTAAGGAAACCTACCCGCTGGGCTGGACCGAGCCGGAGGACGGACTGAGTGCCCCACAGCGCGTCATCGAACGGATCGGTGCACTCACGGGGCCGGAAGGAATCTACGTTGCGGGCGTCGGCCAGCACCAGATGTGGGCCGCCCAGTTCATCAAGTACGAGCGCCCCCACGCCTGGCTCAACTCCGGCGGCGCCGGCACCATGGGCTACGCGGTACCGGCAGCCATGGGCGCCAAGGTAGGCGAGCCGGACCGTGTGGTCTGGGCGATCGACGGTGACGGCTGTTTCCAGATGACCAACCAGGAACTTGCCACCTGCGCCATCAACAAGATCCCCATCAAGGTTGCCATCATCAACAACTCCTCGCTGGGCATGGTGCGCCAGTGGCAGACCCTTTTCTACGAGGGCCGCTACTCCAACACGGACCTCAACACCGGCCACGACACCGTCCGGATCCCGGATTTCGTCAAGCTGGCCGATGCCTATGGCTGCGCCTCGTTCCGCTGCGAACGCGACGAGGACATCGACGCCACCATCCAGAAGGCGCTGGAGATCAACGACCGCCCCGTGGTCATCGACTTCGTGGTGAGCCCCAACTCCATGGTGTGGCCGATGGTGCCCGCCGGAGTAAGCAACGACCAGATCCAGGTTGCCCGCAACATGACCCCGGAATGGGAAGAGGAGGACTGAACATGACCCGCCACACACTGTCCGTTCTGGTTGAAGACAAGCCCGGTGTGCTGACCCGCGTCGCGAGCCTGTTCGCCCGACGCGCCTTTAACATCAACTCCCTGGCCGTGGGCCCGACGGAAGTTCCGGGCATGTCCCGGATGACCGTCGTCGTCGACGCCGACGGTGACCTCATTGAACAGGTCACCAAGCAGCTCAACAAACTGGTCAACGTGATCAAGATCGTTGAGCTGACCTCCGAAACTTCCGTACAGCGAGACCACATCCTGGTCAAGGTACGTGCGGATGCTGCAACACGCCTGCAGGTGACCCAGGCCGCAGACCTGTTCCGTGCTTCAGTGGTTGACGTCTCCACAGACTCCGTGGTCATTGAAGCAACCGGCCACCCCGAAAAGCTCACGGCGCTGCTCTCAGTGCTCGAGCCCTTCGGCATCCGCGAAATTGTGCAGTCCGGCACCCTGGCCGTTGGACGGGGATCCCGCTCCATGAGTGACAGGGCTTTGCGCAGCGCTTAGTAAGGCGGGGCACGGCCCCACCTGCGGCGCAATGCCCGTGCAGTACCGCAACACCACAGACTAATTACCCAGTGAATCCACTCAAGAGGAGTTACCCAAGTGACTGAAATGTTCTACGACGACGACGCCGACCTGTCGATCATCCAGGGTCGCAAGGTTGCCATTGTTGGCTATGGCTCCCAGGGCCACGCCCACGCGCTGAACCTGCGCGACTCCGGTGTCGAGGTTGTCATCGCCCTCAAGGAAGGCTCGAAGTCGATCGCCAAGGCCGAAGAAGCCGGCTTCAAGGCCCTGACCGTTGCCGACGCTGCCGAATGGGCCGACGTCATCATGATCCTGGCGCCGGACCAGTACCAGCGCTCGATCTACAACGACTCCATCAAGGACAAGCTGACCCCGGGCAAGGCACTGGCCTTCGCCCACGGCTTCAACATCCGCTTCGGCTACATCGAGGCACCGGAGGGCGTTGACGTCATCCTGATCGCCCCGAAGGCTCCGGGACACACCGTCCGCCGCGAGTTCGAAGCCGGCCGTGGCATCCCGGACATCATCGCCGTGGAGCAGGACGCCACCGGTGCAGCCTGGGACCTGGCCAAGTCCTACGCCAAGGCCATCGGCGGCACCCGCGCCGGCGTCATCAAGACCACCTTCACCGAAGAGACTGAAACCGACCTCTTCGGCGAGCAGTCCGTCCTGTGCGGCGGCGTATCCCAGCTGGTCCAGTACGGCTTCGAAACCCTGACCGAAGCCGGCTACCAGCCGCAGATCGCCTACTTCGAGGTGCTTCATGAGCTCAAGCTCATCGTTGACCTCATGTGGGAAGGCGGCATCGCCAAGCAGCGCTGGAGCGTTTCCGACACCGCCGAGTACGGCGACTACGTCTCCGGCCCGCGCGTCATCACCCCCGCGGTGAAGGAAAACATGCAGGCCGTCCTCGCCGACATCCAGAGCGGTGCCTTCGCCAAGCGCTTCATCGACGACCAGGACAACGGCGGCGCAGAGTTCAAGGCCCTGCGTGCCAAGGCTGAGCAGCACCCGATCGAGGCCGTGGGCCGCGAGCTGCGCTCCCTCTTCGCCTGGCAGCAGACGGACGTGGACTACGTAGAGGGCTCCGCAGCCCGCTAAGTCTGGTGTGCCGGTGCCCCTCGGAGTGCCATTATGAGGCCGGGTTCACTTAACAATGTGAGCCCGGCCTTTCCGTCCGCCTAGACTTGTTCCATCCCAAGGACTGCAACGCAGAGGATCAGCCGTGTCAAAACCCGTAGTACTGCTCGCCGAAGAACTTTCGCCCGCCACCATCGAGGCCCTCGGCCCGGATTTCGAGATCCGCCAGACTGACGGCTCCGACCGGTCCCAGCTGCTCGCCGCCATCGCGGACGTGGACGCCATCCTGGTCCGCTCCGCCACGCACCTCGACGCCGAGGCCATTGCCGCCGCGACGAACCTCAAGGTCATCGCCCGCGCCGGCGTTGGCCTGGACAACGTTGACATCAAAGCCGCCACGCAGGCCGGTGTGATGGTGGTCAACGCCCCGACGTCGAACATCATTTCGGCAGCGGAACTGACGGTGGGCCACATCCTGAGCCTGGCACGCCACATCCCGCAGGCCAGCTCGGCCCTGAAAAACGGTGAATGGAAGCGCTCCAAGTACACCGGCATCGAACTCTTCGAGAAGAAGATCGGCATCATCGGCCTGGGCCGCATCGGCGCCCTCGTTGCTGCCCGCCTCCAGGGCTTCGACACCGAAATCCTCGCCTACGATCCGTACATCACCTCGGCCCGCGCCGCGCAGCTCGGCGTCAGGCTAGTCACTCTCGATGAACTGCTGAGCCAGTCGGACTTCGTCACCATCCACATGCCCAAGACGCCGGAAACCGTCGGTATGCTCGGCGCCGACGCGTTCACCAAGATGAAGTCGACCGCCTACGTGGTCAACGTGGCCCGTGGCGGCCTCGTCGACGAAGAGGCGCTCTACGCTGCCCTGCAGGACCGCCAGATCGCCGGCGCGGCCGTGGACGTCTTCGTCAAGGAACCCAGCACGGACCTGCCGTTCTTCGCCCTGGACAACGTAGTGGTCACCCCGCACCTTGGTGCATCCACCGATGAAGCCCAGGAGAAGGCAGGCGTCTCGGTTGCCAAGTCCGTGCGATTGGCGTTGGCCGGCGAACTCGTACCGGATGCCGTGAACGTGGCCGGCGGTGTGATCGCGCCCGACGTCCGTCCGGGCATCCCGCTGATCGAAAAGCTGGGCCGGATCTTTACCGCCCTGACCCACGCCTCCCTGACCCAGATCGACGTCGAGGTGGCCGGCGAGATCGCGGCGCTGGACGTCAAGGTCCTCGAACTTGCCGCGCTCAAGGGCATCTTCGCCGATGTGGTGACCGAACAGGTTTCCTACGTCAACGCCCCGGTCATCGCCGAACAACGCGGCATCAACGTCCGCCTGATCACGACGGCGGAGGCGGAGGACTACCGCAACGTCCTGACTATCCGGGGTGCTTTGAGCGACGGCTCGCAGATCTCCGTGGCCGGTACGCTCACGGGCCCCAAGCAGGTGGAGAAGCTCGTCGGCGTCAATGGCTATGACGTCGAAATCCCCATCAGCGAGCACCTCGTGGTGGTGGCCTACGCCGACCGGCCCGGTGTGATCGGAACGATCGGACACATCCTGGGCATGAACAACATCAACATTGCCGGCATGCAGGTGGCACGCCAGGCGGAAGGCGGCCAGGTCCTGGCTCTGCTTACCATCGACAGTTCCGTTCCGCAGCAGGTGCTTGACGCCATCAAGGCAGGCATCGGCGCCGACATGGTCCGCGAAGTGGACCTCGAGGACTAAGAACTGCACCGCCATCAACTACGCGTGACCGAAGCTTAACGTCGGCCACGTATGATTGGCCGGTCTGCTTACAATGGCTAGGTCCTGTTTCGGGACCGCGCCGGCAGACCGGCCAATACTTTTTGCACACCAGGCAGGAATTCTTTCATATCCGCCGCCTGCGGATCCCGGTGTGCGCACGCAATCCAGGTTTCAGGGAGCCCAATGAACGCCGTCCAGAGGTTCATCAGAAGCAAAGTGCTGCTGCTGACCGCGGCCATTTTGATCGCAGCCATGTGCTTGTCGGTCCTCGTCCAAGGCCAGTCTCAGGCCGCGCTTAACCGGACGGTGGATGAGAACTCGCGGGGACTCTACGACGTCCTGGTCCAGGCCAAGGCAGGCTCCGGTGCGTTGATGCAGCCGGAGATCGCCAATGGCGGCGGCGGCATCAGCTTTGACCAACTCGAGAACCTCCGGAAGCTTTCCGGAACCTCCGTGGCGGCCCCCATCAGCCTGGTGTCCCGCGTAACGCAGAACCTGGAAGCGCCGCGGCTCGACGCCATGGACTTCCTTGGCTACAACTCCGGACTCGCAGGCACGGCCACCACGGACCAGGCCGCCGGCGCAACGGCCCCCAGCAAATGGCCCGCCGCCGAGTCTGTGCTCGGCGACACTGCCAAGAACTACCGCCTGACCGCCAGCGCCGTCAGCTCCGACGGCGTCTCCGAGCAGACCCTGTTCAAGTCCACCGCCGAGGGCACCCTGGGCAAGGCCCGCCTCATCGAAGAGCAGGCGGCCGGTGGCACGAGCATCCGGATCGCCCCTCCCGCAGGTGAGACGGGCATCAAGTTCCCGGCTCCCGCCGGCGGCTCCGAACACAACCTGTTCAATCTTTCGGTGTCACTGCCGCTGTCTCCCGAAGTGACGGAGTCCGTGGTCGCCGTCGACCCCGTCTCCGAGCGCGCACTGCTTGGCTCGGCGGGCGACTTCTTGGCCCCGCTGGAGAAGGCCCCGCCCGCTGACGCGCGGAACGCCGGTGCCATTGGCCGCCACTTCGAAAGCCTGTTCACGAATGGCATCAGCCCGGAAGAGCTCAAGGAGGGCCCTGACTTCCTCGGCGTCAAGCTCAAGTACTGGGCACCGCTGATGACGCAGTACCAGCAGGCGAAGCGCAGCGGGCAGCTGACTGCGGACTCGCAGGCCATTCCCCTGATTGTCCGTTCCGGCACGTCCCTGGATCTTAAGTACAACGTCAAGATCGAGGAGATCGACGCCGCGGGCAAGGTGGTCAAGGAAGTCGGCACCGCCACGCGTTCCCTCGGCAAGGACTACCTGCCGTTTGTGTCCAAGGACCCCTTCGCTCTGTCCTGGCCCGGTTCCACCGATCACTCCGGTCTCCTCGGCAGCGCCGGCAACTTCAACCAGGGGCTCTACACCCCGGCTACGTGGAGCACTGACTTCGCTGCCGCGCCGAAGTACACCGACGGCGACGCCGCGGCCAATGGCGCGGTCCAGAAAACCGCCGTTCCCAGAGACTGGGTCACCGTTAACCGGCTGCCGGAAAAGGGTGCCAACGGCGCCCCGGTGGACCAGACGCAGCGTGAACCCGTGGATGAACGTTCCTACCGGGAAGACCTGGCGACAGGGGAGAAGCTCGCGGCTCCGCTGGCCATGGTTTACGGCACGTTTGACCCCGCCGCCGTGGAGAAAGCTGCCGGCGACGTCAACCGCCTCCCGCTGGGTGGCTACGACCCCGCTCCGTTTACCCTCACCAAGGACGCCGAAGGCAAGTCGGTCACCGCTACCAAACTCAAGCCCTCACTTAGTGCCACCGGACTGGCAAGCCAGTCGGCCGGCGCCATCACGGACTTCTACGGCCTGGCAGCAGCCCGCGGCTACAAGGACAACGCCGCCGTGATCGATGCGGTGCGTGTCCGGGCCAAGGCCCCGGGCAGCTGGAAGGAAGCCCAGCCGGACGTCGAAAGGCTCGCCGGCGAGATCCGCGAAATGGGCCTTGAGGCTACTGTCGTGGCCGGTTCCGCCCGTGAAGACGCCAGCATTTTTGTCCCCGGATACTCAAAGGACGACGCCGGCAAGGAGTCAGCGCTGGGCACTGTCCAGCAGTCCTGGGTCCGGCAGAACGCGGCCGACGCAGTCTCCGGCTCGCTGACCGGGACCAACGTCACACTGCTCTTCCTCACCCTTTGCGGAGCCGCGCTGTTGACCGGCGCCTCCACCGTCAGCTACATCCGGAAACGCAAACGCGAAGCCGGAACCCTCCGCGCCATGGGCTGGACCCAGCTGCGCATCAGGAACTGGGTGCTCGAGGAATTCGGTGTCGGCGCTGCCCTGCTCGCGGTGGCCGGGATCATCCTGAGCCTGGTGAGCTGGAGCGTGACCACAGCCATCGTCTCGGCCTCCGTCCTGGTCCTGTATGCGGCAGCGGCCTTCTTCGCCGCGCAACAGCTGCGTCACCGTGATGAGGTGGACCAGGAACCGCAGCACGACGAGCGGCTGATCCCGGTGGACTCCCCGCTGACGTTTGCCAACCGGCAGCTCAGTACGAACAAGTTCAATACCCTGTCCCTGGCCGTCGCAGTAGGCGTGTTTGGAGCCGCGGTGGGTGGGCTCGTGGCTCTGCTCATCGACATTCCACGCGCCGCGGGAGCGAGTGCGCTCAGCGGGCTGGCTGCAGCAAGCGTGGCGCTGCCCAGTATGCTTCTGGCCCTCGCCGGCGTCGCAGTGGGGCTGGTCCTGACCCTGGTCACCGGCAGGTTTGAGCTCAACGCCAAACGCCAGTACCTGGGCATTCTCGAAGCAATGGGCTGGAACCCGGACATGCTGCGCCAGGTCCGCCTCTTCGAAAACGCGCTGGTGGGCACGGTGGCCCTGCCGCTGGGCGTCCTGGGCGCGCTGGGCATCGGGCTCCTCCTGGCCCCCTATGCCGCGCTGTGGGCCGGAGTCGCCGGCCTGGTGGCTGTACTTTGCTGGATACCGATTGCAACGAAAGTGGTCCAATGACAAACGAGACGAATGTTCACCGGAGCCGGAGGTCCGGCCCGGCTGTGGCGCCCCTGCAGACCCGTGCCAACACCATCGTCAAGGCCGCGGACCACGGGACCCCGCTGGAACTGAGCGACATCACCATCCGCTACGGCGGCGGCAAGAGCGGTGCCGAAGCCGTCAGCGTTGTGGAGGGCTTCGACCTTACGCTGCACGCCGGCGAGATGCACTGCGTGGCCGGCCGAAGCGGATCCGGCAAGACCAGCATCCTGACAGTGGGCGCGGGACTGACCCTGCCGACGTCGGGCCGTGTCTTCTGGGAAGGGGATTCCCTCGAAAGCATGGGCGACGACGAAATCGCCGACCGCCGTCGGGCCCTGATCGGTTACGTTGACCAGGGCGGCGCCCTGATCGACGGCATGAGCGCCCTCGAGAACGTGCTCCTGCCGGCTGTGCCCGACGGCGAGGTGGACCAGCGCCGCGACATGGCCAAGGACCTCCTGGACCTGGTGGGCCTGGGCCGCCGGATGCGGCACCGTCCGGCCCAGCTTTCCGGTGGTGAACGCCAGCGTGTGGCGATCGCGCGCGCCCTGATCCTGGGCACGCGTGTGCTGGTGGTTGATGAGCCCACGGCCAGCCTGGACCGGGCCTCCGCCAACCGCATCATCAGCATCCTCAAGGACACCACCTCGGACGGAATCGCAGTACTGGTCGCTTCCCACGACCACGAACTGGTCCGCCTGAGCGATACGCTGACTGAACTGATCTAGCCCTACCCCTTCGCACCAAAGGTAACGTCCGCACGTGAGCGCAACAGACAAAACCCCGTTCTACATCACCACGGCTATCACCTACCCGAACGGTGTTCCGCATATCGGGCATGCCTACGAGTACATCGCCACCGACGCCATGGCACGCTTCAAGCGGCTTGACGGCTTTGACGTGATGTTCCTGACGGGCACGGATGAGCACGGCATGAAGATTGCGCAGGCGGCCGAGAAGGAAGGCGTCACGCCCAAGGAGCTGGTGGACCGCAACTCGGAAGTTTACAAGTCTGCCCACGCCGCGCTGGGGATCACCTACGACCGCTTCATCCGGACCACGGACGCTGACCACTATGCCGCGTCGCAGGCCATCTGGAAGAAGATGGAAGCCAAAGGCGATATCTACCTGTCGAAGTACGAGGGCTGGTACTCCGTCCGGGACGAAGCGTTCTACGTCGAGGACGACACCGTGGTCAAGGACGACGGCGTGCGCTACTCCAAGGAGACGGACACCGAGGTGACCTGGACGGCTGAGGAGAGCTACTTCTTCCGGCTGTCCTCCTACCAGGACCGCCTGCTGGCGCTGTACGAGGCCCAGCCGGAGTTCGGGGCACCGCAGTCCCGCTTCAACGAGGTCATCAGCTTCGTCAAGCGCGGACTCGAAGACCTGTCGATCAGCCGCACCACCTTCGACTGGGGCGTCCCTGTCCCCGGCAACGACAAGCACGTGATGTATGTCTGGGTGGATGCGCTCACCAACTACCTGACCGGCGTCGGCTACCCGGACGTCGATTCGGAATCATTCAGGAAGTTCTGGCCCGCCGACGTGCACGTGATCGGCAAGGACATCTCACGGTTCCACGCCATCTACTGGCCGGCGTTCCTGATGAGCGCCGGCATCGAACTGCCCAAGCGCGTTGTGATCCACGGCTTCCTGCACAATAACGGCGTGAAGATGTCCAAGTCCCTCGGCAACGTGGTGGCGCCGGCAGACTTTGTGGCGCAGTACGGCCTGGACCAGGTACGGTTCTTCTTCCTCCGCGAGGTCCCGTTCGGCGCCGACGGCAGCTACAACCATGAGGCCATTGTGGGCCGCATGAACTCGGATCTGGCCAACAACTTCGGCAACCTGGCGCAGCGTTCGCTGTCCATGGTGGCCAAGAACTGCGAGGGCCGGGTACCGGTTCCGGGTGCCTTCGCGGCTGAAGACAACGCGATCCTGGCGCAGGCCAACGGGCTCCTCGAAACGGCCCGGGCAGCCTTCGAAAGGCAGGAATTCAGCCGCGCACTCGAGGCCATCTGGGGCGTCCTGGGGGACACCAACGCCTACTTCGCCGAGCAGGCCCCCTGGGTGCTGCGGAAGACCGACGTCGAACGCATGAACACCGTGCTGTACGTGACGCTGGAGGTGCTGCGCATCGTGGCCATCCTGGCCCAGCCCGTGATGCCCACCGCCACCGCCGCACTGTTGGACACCCTGGGACAGCCCGACGGCGGATCCCGCCAGTTCTCCGCGCTCACCACGCCGATTGTCGCCGGAACGCCGCTGCCGGCTCCGGCGCCCGTCTTCCCCAAGTACGAAGAGCCGGCCGAAGCCTAAGAGCAGTCCGGGCGGGCTCTCTGTGCCGGCCCGGACCGAGTAGGTTTCCGTGCCTGTCAGTAGGACCCGACTTGGAAGGCGGGTACTGAGTACTGGGGACACCTTGCTGTCCGTCTGCCTAGCCTTATCTGGTTAGCAAACTGATGTTTCGCATCTGGGAGAACCGTCGCCCCGATGCTGTCTGTTTGCCGTTTGACCCGTCAGGTTGGGGCGGTCGCCGTTCTCTTTTATGTCTGATCAGTTTGAACCAGACAATGATGGAGACGGAAATGAAACGTATCCTTGCCGCATTAGGCGTCACGAGTCTCGCACTGCTCGGTGCCTCGGCCACAGCAATTGCATCGCCGGCAGAATCACCCGGTGGTGGGGACATGATCACCATCTGCCATGCAACGGGCTCAGCAAGCAACCCTTACGTGCAGATAACCATTAGCCTCAACGGGCTCCAAGGGCACGCGAACGCCAACCACCAGCTCGAGGAAGACATCATCCCTCCCAATTCCGGGGATGTCCTGCCAGCAGGGCAGAACCTGGACAAGATGGACTGGTGGAACGCGGGCTGCAACGCGCCCGGGAACGGAAACGGCAACGGGAACGGAAACGGAAACGGAAACGGGAATGGTAACGGTGACCACAAGATCACCATCTGCCACGCCACCGGTTCGGCGACTAATCCGTATGTGGTGATCACCGTCGACCTGCACGGACTTAATGGTCACGCCAATGCCAACCACCAGCTCAGCGAGGACATCATCCCGCCGAACAGTGGAAACATTGTGCCGGAGGGCCAGAACTGGACGGCCTCGGGGCAGGCAACTTTCGACAACGGTTGCGTTCCCACAACTGTGATTCCGCCAGTCAATCCGCCAGTCAATCCGCCAGTGAATCCGCCAGTGAATCCGCCAGCAGGCACACCCGTGACGCAGGGCGGAGCTCCCAGTGGGGCGGTTGTCGGAACGCCGGCAGGTGTTGGTGCCGTAGTTGCCAACAACCCTGGCTTCAATGTCCAGACTTCAGTGGCAGGTTCCACCGACGTTGCCGTTGCCCCCTGGGCCGCCGGCATCGTGGTGATGCTGCTCGCTGCAGCGGGAGTAGCCGCCCGCAAGACGCTGGCGGCCAGCGGTACCGTGTCCGGGCCTCGGAAGGAGTGACGCCGGATCCTGGCGCCCGCACGGGCGCTGTTTGAATCACCGGCAGGCGCCGTGGCCGCAAGGGCACGGCGCCTGCCGGCAAACCGGGTAAGTCCGACTGGCATGCGGGGTAACCATGGACAGCGATCATTCACCTGAATCAACGGAATCACCTCCGTCCCAGGATCAGGCAGGCCGTTTGCCGGACGCGGGGCGGGGAAGGCTCTTCACCGCCAAGAGCATCGCCTTCGTGGCGCTCTGTGGCGTGCTGGCCTTCCTGGCGTTCGCATTCCTCCCATTCTTGGCCGGGCCCGGGACTTCGCCGACGGTGACCGGGGTTGCTGTGCAGCCGACGGTCCCGGCGCAAACACCGTCCACCCCCACGCCCCCGGTGGACATCGGCGCGCCGGTCCCGGCCGGTCCGGCAGCGTCGCCTCCGCAGAGACTCGTGTACCCGGCCGCAGACATCGATGTGGCGGTCCATCCGCTCGAACCCACCGGCGAGGACCAGGCCACCCAGACCATCGTGCCGCCCCCCACGATGGACGGCTACTGGCTGTCGCCCTACGGTGTGCCCGGAGCGGGCTCGGTCAATACCACTTACATCGCCGGGCATAGCTGGATGGACAGGGACGCGCCGTTCAACCGGCTCAGTACCCACGCGGCCGCAGGTGACAGGGTGACAGTGGCCACAGCCACGGGTGAAGTGGCTTACCTGGTGGATTCGGTGACCACCTACGTCAAGTCCGGTCTCAAAGACAGCCCCATCTGGCAAGTGGCACCCAACAGGCTGGTCCTCATTTCCTGTTACACGGATGATTTCTGGGGCACCAACGTGGTGGTGGTGGCCTCACCCGAGGACCCACTCCTTCGTCTCAACAAATGAGACTGATTGTCCGGCATGCGGATGATCTTAATATTCTTGGAACATGAGCGCATCCACAATCAATCTCGCTGTCATTCCCGGAGACGGCATTGGCCCGGAAGTCATTGCCGAGGCACTGAAAGTCCTCGAAAAGGCAGTCGCCGCTGAAGGCGTTGTCCTCGAGCAGACCCACTACAAGCTCGGCGCCGAGCACTGGCTGGCCACCGGCGAGACCCTTCCGGATGAGGTCCTCACCGACCTGCGCACGCGGGACGCGATCCTCTTCGGTGCGGTCGGTGCAGCCCCCGGCGACACCCGGATTCCGTCCGGCATCATCGAGCGGGAGATGCTGCTCAAGCTCCGCTTCAGCCTGGACCACTACGTCAACCTGCGGCCGTCGCGGCTGTACGGAACGGTAGGCAGCCCGCTGGCGAATCCCGGCACCGTTGATTTTATCGTTGTCCGCGAGGGGACCGAGGGTCCGTACGTAGGTAACGGCGGCTCCCTTCGCACCGGCACGCCCCACGAGGTGGCCACCGAAGTCTCACTGAATACGGCCTATGGCGTGGAGCGGGTTGTCCGCGATGCCTTCCGCCGCGCCAGCGCCCGCGAACGCAAGCATGTGACGCTGGTGCACAAGCACAACGTCCTGGTCTACGCCGGCCACCTGTGGAAGCGCACGGTCGAGGCGGTGGCCCAGGAATTCCCCGAGGTCACCCACGATTACCTGCATGTTGATGCGGCCACCATCTTTATGGTCACCAACCCGTCCCGCTTCGATGTCATTGTCACCGACAACCTCTTCGGTGACATCCTGACTGACCTCGCTGCAGCCATCACCGGCGGCATCGGCCTGGCGGCATCCGGCAACATCAACATGGACCGCACCGCTCCGTCCATGTTCGAACCCGTCCACGGCTCGGCCCCGGACATCGCCGGCCAGCAGAAGGCGGATCCCACTGCTGCCATCCTGTCGGCGGTGCTCCTGCTGGACCACCTCGGCTACACCGTCGCGGCCCGCAGGATCGAAGCTGCGGTGATCGCCGACGTCGAAACCCGCGACGGCGGCGCCCGCAGCACCAGGGCCGTCGGGGATGCCATCGCTGCAGCGCTCTAGGCCCGGCCAGCAGGTCCTGCCAACGGGCGTAAGCTTGTTTCGAATCACCAAATGCTGCCCTGCGGTTCAGTGCTGAACCACATTCAGAAGGCAGCCGATCGTGGAGGAACCATGACTCAGACCGCCCATGGCGTCGAATTTAACCAGCAGCTCTCGGCAACCCCGAGGTCAGCTGAAGAGCGTGCAGCCATCCTGGCGAACCCGGGATTTGGCAATTACTTCACCGACCACACCGCCGTCGTCGACTACAGCGTGGACGAGCAGGGCGAGGGTGGCTGGCACAACGCGCGCGTTGAGGCCTACGGACCCATCTCCCTGGATCCGTCTGCCGCGGTGCTGCACTACGGCCAGGAGATCTTCGAAGGCCTCAAGGCATACCGCCACGCTGACGGCTCAATCTGGACCTTCCGTCCGGAGGCGAACGCGGCCCGCCTGAACAAGTCGGCGCGGCGCCTTGCACTTCCGGAACTGCCCGAGGAATACTTCCTCGGCGCCATCCGGGAACTGGTGCAGGCGGACAAGGAATGGGTTCCAGCCGGTGACGGAGAGGCCTTGTACCTGCGCCCGTTCATGATCGCCACCGAGGCGTTCCTGGGTGTCCGGGCCGCGCGTGAGGTGTCCTTCCGGGTGATCGCATCGCCCGCCGGCAACTACTTCGGCGGCGTGCTCAGGCCCGTGTCCATCTGGATCTCCCGCGAGTACGCACGCGCGGGCCGCGGCGGTACCGGGGCGGCCAAGTGCGGCGGCAACTACGCCGCCTCCCTGATCGCCCAGCAGGAAGCCGAAGCCAACGGCTGCAAGCAGGTCCTCTTCCTGGACCAGTTCAATGACAACGCCGTCGAGGAACTCGGCGGCATGAATGTGTTCTTTGTGATGAAGGACGGCTCCCTGGTCACTCCCGCGCTCACGGGGACCATCTTGGAAGGCATCACCCGCTCCTCCGTGATGCAGGTGGCGAAGGACATGGGCCGGGAGGTCACCGAGCGCAAGATCACCCTGGCGGAATGGCGCGACGGCGTGGCCTCGGGCGAGATCGCCGAGGTCTTTGCCTGCGGCACCGCAGCGGTGATCACCCCGATCGGTGTCCTGAAGGACACCACCGAATTCATCGGCTCCGAGGACGCGAAGGCGGGGGAGACCACCATGGCCATCCGCGAACAGCTCCTCGGCATCCAGACCGGAACCGTGCCGGATACGCACGGCTGGCTGACCCGCCTGGCCTAGGTAGCAGGCAACGCACGCAGGAAATGACGACGGCGGTTGGCCGGCACGGTGAGAAGTGACACACGGTGCCGGACAACCGCCGTCGTCCGTTAAGGGGTGAGCCGCAGCCTCAGCGGCGGGTGGCCTTCCGGGCAGCGTTCTTCAGGGCCTTGCGGGAGACCGGTTTCAGGGCCTTGCGCGCCACTTCGTCGGCCAGGGCGCGGTTGCGCCGGGCGTCGATGACGTCGTTCCAGAGTGCGGTGGCGAAGGCGCCGCCATCCTGGGCATATACGTCATAGGGATAGTCAGCAAAGATGGACGGATTGGTGCTGCCGGTGGGCAGATCCGTCCCTGCTGCCTTCGCGACGGCGTCGCCCACAGCCCAGGTCCGTGTCAGATGGTGCGTGAGGTTCTCCTGGACAAAAATGTTTGCGTCGCTGGAGGCAGCAGCGCGTTTCAGGAGCGAGTCCAGGTCTGCAGCCAGGAAGGTGGCCGCCCATTCTTCGACGGGTGCTGAACCTGACCGGAAATCCTCGGCGACACCGTCCACCGCCTCGCTCCAGTCTGTGGTCTCACGGAACTTCTGCCACGTGGGAAACCAGACAATGGTGCCCGTCGCGTGGTTGTGGATGTGCTGCAGGCCGCTGTTCTTCTCTGTCAGTGCGTGATCGTGTCCCGCGGCGTCGGCGCCCAACAACAGTTCGGACAAGGAGATGGTGGATGAAGTGCTCATGGGCGTGGGTGGCTGCTCTCTCTGGGCGGTGGGTTCACCAGCCATAACCCGCACCGGGGGTGAGGTTATTCCGTGCCGACGTGATGCGAAGATGGTGCAGTGAACTCCACCTCGAGCGGCTCTCTCCATGCCGGCAGCCCGCTGACGGCTTTCATCCTGGCACCCAACCCCGGGCCCATGAGCCTGGACGGCACCAATTCGTACCTCATCGCCGCGCCCGGAGCCAGTACCTCCGTGGTGGTGGATCCGGGCCCCGCGGACGAAGACCACCTCCGCCGCCTCGCGGACGTAGGCTCCGTGGAACTCATTCTCGTGACGCACCGGCACGCCGACCACACGGCAGGCTCCCTGCGGCTCCATGAGCTCACCGGCGCCCCCGTCCGCGCGGCCGATCCCCGGCACTGCCACGGCCGCGGCGAGCCCCTGCAGGACGGGGAAACCATCCAGGCGGCGGGAGTGACGGTCCAGGTCCTGGCCACGCCTGGCCACACCTCCGATTCTGTCTGCTTCCACCTTCCCGACGACGGCCAGCACGGCTCTGTGCTGACCGGCGACACCATCCTGGGCCGCGGCACCACCATGCTGGACTACCCGGACGGCAGGCTGGGGGACTACCTCGAGTCCCTGGACCGGCTTGAAGCCCTTGGCCAGGCCACCGTCCTGCCGGCCCACGGCCCGGCGTTGCCTTCCCTGGCGGTCATTACCCGCGCCTACCGCGAGCACCGGCACGAGAGGCTGGCGCAGATCCGCGCGGCCCTGGTGCGTCTTGGCGGGGACGCCACGGTGTCGGACGTGGCAGACGACGTGTACGCCGACGTCGAACCTTCCGTCCGGCGGGCGGCCGAAATGTCGGTGGCCGCGCAGCTTGACTACCTCCGTGGGCAGCCTGAGGCCTGACAGTACGACGAGACGCAGGGCAGGGGCTACCGCTCGAGACGGTAGGCTAGCACCCATGCGTATTGCCAGGTTTGTAGTCGATTCTGATCCCCTCTACGGCGTTGTTGAAGGCGAGCCCGGCAGTGAGGAAATCACTGTCATCAACGGCGACCCCTTCTTCAACGGGGTGGAGCGCACCCACGTTAAGCACAAGCTTGAAGACGTCCGGCTCCTGGCCCCGATCATTCCCCGCAGCAAGGTCATCGGCGTGGGCCGCAACTTCGCCGAGCACGCCGCCGAGCTGGGCAATGAAGTCCCGCAGCAGCCACTGCTGTTCCTGAAGCCGAACACCTCCGTCATCGGCCCCGGCGACCCCATCGTGCTGCCGGAGTTCTCAGACGAAGTTTCGTTCGAGGCCGAGCTGTGTGTGGTCATCGGCCGGATCTGCAAGGACGTCCCGGAAGACCGCGTCGACGACGTCATCTTCGGCTACACCTGCGGCAACGACCTCACCGCCCGCGATGTGCAGAAAACAGACCTGCAGTGGGCCCGGGCCAAGGGTTTCGACACATCGGCACCGCTCGGACCGTGGATCGAGACCGAGCTGGACACCGAAGACCTGGCCATCAAGGGCTGGCTCAACGGCGAACTGCGCCAGGACGGCAGCACCAGCCAGATGATCCGCGGGGTCCGGGAAATCGTCTCCATCGTGTCCCAGGCCTTCACGCTGCTCCCCGGTGACGTCATCATGACCGGCACCCCGGCCGGCGTCGACCTCGTCACAGCGGGGGACCGCTACGACGTGGAGATTGAGGGCATCGGTCGCCTGTCCAACCCGGTGGTCCGCCGCTGACGGGTAAAGTTGGACCCACTATG
The DNA here is from genome assembly GCF_003287955.1 of Arthrobacter sp. AQ5-06. GTDB lineage: Bacteria > Actinomycetota > Actinomycetes > Actinomycetales > Micrococcaceae > Arthrobacter. The sequence continues at coordinate 171,219 of NZ_QMKP01000007.1, forward strand.
ACTACTGCCTCCGCGCTGAACCCTGCCGCCATCCCGTCCGTCACTGCCGATACCCCGGTCCGGGTGCGGTTTTGCCCGTCACCCACGGGCACTCCTCATGTGGGCCTGATCCGCACGGCGCTGTTCAACTGGGCCTATGCCCGGCACACGAAGGGCACACTGGTCTTCCGCATCGAGGACACGGACTCGGCACGGGACAGCGAGGAAAGCTACCACCAGCTGCTGGACGCGCTGAAGTGGCTGGGCATCAGCTGGGACGAAGGCGTGGAGGTGGGCGGCCCGCACGAGCCGTACCGCCAGTCCCAGCGCAGCGACATCTACCAGGATGTCATCGCTCGGTTGAAGGCCGGCGGACACATTTACGAGTCCTACTCCACGCCCGCTGAAATCGAAGCCCGCCACCGTGCGGCCAGCCGCGACCCCAAGCTGGGGTATGACGGGTTTGACCGGCACATCACCGCGGAACAGCTGGCCCAGTACAAGGCCGAAGGCCGCCAGGCTGTGCTGCGCCTGCGGATGCCGGACGAGGACCTCACGTTCAAGGACCTCGTCCGTGGCGAGATCACATTCAAGGCCGGCTCTGTGCCGGACTTCGCGGTGGTCCGGGCCAACGGCGCGCCGTTGTACACGCTGGTAAACCCGGTGGACGATGCCCTGATGGGAATCACGCACGTGCTGCGCGGCGAAGACCTGCTCAGTTCCACGCCCCGCCAGATCGCCCTGTACCGTGCCCTCTACGCCATCGGCGTGGCCGAGTACATGCCGGAGTTCGGCCACCTTCCCTATGTCATGGGCCAGGGCAACAAAAAGCTCTCCAAGCGCGACCCCGAATCCAGCCTGTTCCTGCACCGGGAACGCGGCTTCATCCCCGAGGGCCTGCTGAACTACCTGTCCCTCCTGGGCTGGTCCCTGAGCGCCGACGAGGACATCTTCACCGTCAAGCAGCTGGTGGAGCACTTCGATATCCACGATGTGCTGGCCAACCCGGCGCGTTTTGACCTGAAGAAGGCAGAGGCCATTAACGGCACGCACGTCCGGCTGCTTGAGGCGGCCGATTTCCGTGCGCGCCTGGTGCCGTACCTCCGGGCTGCGGACCTGGTCGGGGAGATCCTGACGGACCGGGAGGAAGAGATCCTCACCGAGGCCGCACCCCTCGTCCAGGAACGGATCACCCTGTTGGGGGAGGCCCCGGAGATGCTGGCCTTCCTATTCAAGGCGGACGACGCGATCGACGTCGCAGACGATGCCCGCAAGGGCCTGCCCGCCAACCTGACCGAAGTGCTGGACGCCGCCCTGGCGGCCCTTGAGCCTGTTCAGGCCTGGAACCCGGAGAACATCCAGACGGCCCTGAAGCAGGCACTCGTGGAGGACCTCGGGCTGAAGCCGCGGCTGGCCTTCGGTCCCGTCCGCACCGCCATCTCCGGGCGCAGGATCTCGCCGCCGCTCTTTGAATCCATGGTGATCCTGGGCAAGGATTCGTCCCTGAGCCGGCTCCGCACGTTCCGCGGCTGATGTCTACCACCGGCACGACGGCTGGCGGAGTCCTGAGCACACGCTTCGGGACCATCCGGGGCGTCCTGTTCGACATCGACGACACCCTGGTGGATCTTGAATACGCCATGACCACCGCCCTGCGCGAGGTCAGCGAACACCTCCTGCCCGGTCTGGACCAGACCGGGTGGGAGCGTTTCGGCAGGATCTTCACGCACGAGACCACGCACTACTACGACAGGTACTTGGCGGGAGAGCTGACCTTCAACGACCAGCGCCTCCTGCGGGGTCGCGCCGCCCTGGGGCACTTCGGGGTGGATCTGGCCGACGGCGAAGAAGCGCACCGGTGGCTCTCGGCCTACAGCCGGCTGCAGCCCACCTATGTGCGGACCTTCGCGGACGTGCTTCCGCTCCTGGACCTGCTGGACGCGGCCGGCGTCCCCTACGGTGCCGTCAGTAACAACGTCCACGATTACCAGCGGGCAAAGCTCGACGGCGCCGGCCTGGAACGTGTCATGCGCCTGGTTGGCACGGACACCCTAGGGGTGGCCAAACCTGAGCCGGCCATCTATCTCGAAGGCGTCCGCCTGCTGGGGACTGTCCCGGAGGAGACCCTCTATGTTGGGGACAACAGGATGCTGGACGCTGAAGGTTCGACGTCGGCAGGACTGGTAGGCGTCTGGCTCAACAGGGCGGGGGAGCCGGCGCCGGATTTCGCCGGTCACGAGGTCAGCTCGCTGGGGGAGTTGCTGGGCTGACCAGCCGGTTACTCCGCAGACTGCAGCCGTCGCCTGTTCCACAGCACGATATAGATGCCCACGGATCCGAACACGAGCACAGCAACCAGGCCGAGGGCAACGGCGGTATCCGACTTCCCCACCATGCTGGTGGGCGAGATGGCGGCTGCGCTGGAGTGCAGGGTGTCCGTGCCATCCGCAATCCGAGCATTGCCATCAGCAAGTTTCTCGGCACCGGTCGCCAACTCTGTCGATCCCGAGGCCAGCTTGGTGTTGCCTGTAGCCAGCTCCGAAGCGCCGGCAGCCAGCGCCTGGGAGCCCTGGAGCAGGCCGGGGTTTCCGGGGTCGGCCGGATCGCCCTTTATGCCGGCATTCAGTGCCAACGTGCCGTCCGCCAGCCGTGAGCTGCCCTCAGTGATGCTGGCGACGGCATTGATCAGGCCCGGGCGGTCGGCATTGCCGGGCACGCCATCCATACCGGTGCGGATCTGGGATGTTCCGGCGGCCAGCAGTTCGGTACCGAGCACAACGCCCGGGCTGTTGGGATCGCGGCTGTTGAGCTTTTCACCCAGCGTGGCGAAGCCGGCGGTGAGGCGCCCTGTTCCCGTATGCAGTTGTTCGGCTCCGTCATTGAGCTTCCCGGCGCCGCCCTGCAGCTGGGACGCCCCGGCGTCGAGCTTGTGGGCTCCGGCGGTGATCTTGGCGATCTTGTCCTTGACGACGGCCAGTGGAACCAGCCCCTGAAGCGGGTCCGAGGCTGCCGCCTCCAGCAGCTCAAGGGCCTGTGCCAAGGCCGCCGTACCGGTGCCTGCCTCGGGTGAGTTGTTCGCTCCCCGGTAGCCCTTCAGCTGAGCCGCGCCAGCGGCAAGCTCGCCGGTCCCCGAGCTCAGGCGGGCGGCTCCGGCGTCCAACGCAGTCGCGCCGTCCGCCAGGTTGTTCTCGGCGTTTCCGGCTGCCGTAGGCGTCAGGGCCGCAGCGAGCTGGGTGGCTCCGGCGGCGAGCTTCCGGGCGCCATCGTCCACTTTGTAGACGCCGGGCGCGAGTTTGTTGTTGACGTCAGTCTCGATCTTGACAGCGCCGGCGGCGAGCTTGTCGGCGCCGGCCTGCAGTTTTTCAGCACCCGGGGCCAGCTTCTCGCTGACACCCAGAAAGACTTTGTCGGCGCCGGAGGAGAGTTTGCCGGCACCGGTGTCTGCCATGCCCGCACCAGTCGCCAGCTGACCGGCGCCGTCCTTGAGCTGCTCAGCGCCGGCCGAGGCCTGGCCCGCGCCGTCCAGTAGTTTGGCCGATCCGTCGGTGATCCTGCCGGTGACCAGGGTGTAAAACGCAAGCAAAGCAATAAGCATCAGGGCCAGGGCAGCGATAGTGAGCTGCTGTGCCCGGGTTCGGGTCTTGGTGGGCGCGGCGGCACGACTCTGTGTCACGGTGGGTCCTCTCGACGATTTGCCGGCAGGGTGAAATCTGCCGGCCACCCACCTGGACCAGGCGGCAACTCGGGGGTGAGACGGAATTCCGAAGTGCCTGCTGCAAGGCAGGAGGTGGTTACTCTCGGGTAACTTACCGAGAGTAAACTTGTTCGGGGGGATCTGGCAAGGGTTTCGGCGCTCAAGCCTTTCTTTGCCGATTTGTGCCAGCCCAAAGTCTCGGGTAAAGTAATTTCTCGTGCTGAGGCGCACGGAGCGCGGGTTGAAGCCCGAAACTCCGGCCCGAAAGTATCATTGGGATATGGTGTAATTGGCAACACTACGGTTTCTGGTACCGTCATTCTAGGTTCGAGTCCTGGTATCCCAGCTCTGTTTGGTCGCAGGCTAACCGCGGCAAATCAGTGGTTTCAGGTCGGTTCGCCGATTTGAAACACGCGCTGAGTGTATGAAATACTCACTTAGCAAACCGGCCTGGCGCCGGTTGGAAGTGAAAACTTCCTGGAAGTACGCGGCCCCATCGTATAGCGGCCTAGTACGCTGCCCTCTCACGGCGGTAACGCGGGTTCGAATCCCGCTGGGGTCACCATCGAACGGTCCCGGGCATCAGCCCGGGGCCGTTTTTCGTTGTGGAGTCCGCCGTGCCGGTAACAGGACAAAACCGGGGCCCGGTGGAAAAGCTGCCGCAACTGGCATGATGATGCTGTGACCTCCTCAGACGGGCTACGTCCCACGCAGCCTCCGCCGCCTATGCGCGCACCGAAAACGCAGCCTGGCCCGCCCAACCCGGCGTCGGAGCCAGCCGTGGCATTGCTTGAGGCGGTGCGTGGGGACCTTTCCGCGGTGTCGTTGCCGCTCGCCCTTGCGGACGTCGAACAGGCACGCCAGGACACGCGGAACGCCGTCGCCCAGCTGGACGACTACATCCTGCCGCGGTACCGCAGCCTGGACGCACCACTGCTGGCCGTCGTCGGGGGTTCCACGGGCGCCGGCAAGTCAACCCTGGTGAACGCCCTGGTGGGGCACCCGGTCACACGCTCCGGCGCCATCAGGCCCACCACCCGGCAGCCCATTCTGCTGCACCACCCGGCCGATGCCGGCTGGTTCGAAGGCCACCGTGTGCTGCCCACCCTCAACCGGATCAGGGGCACCATCTCCACGGAACCCGTCCCGGCCAGCCGGGCCGGCGCAACACCCGATGCGGAGGCCATTTCCTCCCTGGTGCTGGTGGCGGACCAGGCTGTTCCGCAGGGGATCGCGCTGCTCGACGCTCCCGACGTCGACTCCATTTCCGACGACAACCGCAGGCTCGCCGGTCAATTGCTGGCCGCCGCGGACCTCTGGGTTTTTGTGACCACTGCCAACCGCTACGCAGACGCGGTCCCGTGGAAGCTACTCCTGGACGCGTCCTCGCGGGACATCATGGTGGCCGTGGTCCTGGACCGTGTGCCGGCGGAGGCGGAAGCCGAAGTCAGCGCCGATCTCCGCGCGTTGCTCCAGAATGAAGGCCTCGGCGAGGCCGGACTGTTCATTGTGCCGGAGGCCGCCCTGGACCATCTCGGCATGCTGCCAACGAACGCCGTGGAACCGCTGCGGCGCTGGCTGCAGGACCTTGCAGCCGACTCCACGGGGCGGTCCGAAATTGCCCGCCGGACCCTCAACGGGACGGTGAAGGCGCTGGCCGGGCGGGTCGGCGCCGTGGCCCACGCGGTCCAGGGGCAGGAACGGGCAGCGGCCTCGCTCCGGGCAGACGCTGAGGCCGCCTATCGCGATGCCGGAACGCGGATCCTGGACGCAACAAAGGACGGCGCCCTCCTCCGCGGGGAAGTACTGGCGCGCTGGCAGGACTTCGTCGGAACAGGGGAATTCTTCCGGGCGCTGGAACAGAACATCGGACGGCTGCGCGACCGCGTGGGAGCGTTCTTCCGGGGTGAACCGACGCCGGCCGTACGGGTCGAGGCCGCCATCGAAACAGGGTTGCAAGCCGTCATCCTGGACGAGGCCGCCAACGCCGGCGAGGAGACTGACCGGCGGTGGCGCTCCGACCCGGCCGGCCGCGAGCTCCTGGGGACGGACGATCCGTCCGGCACCAGCCCTGGTTTTGCCGATATGGCCGCGGCGGAGATCAGGGCCTGGCAGGCCGGCCTCATGGAACTGATCCGCACAGAGGGGCAAGGCAAGCGCACGCAGGCCAGATGGCTCTCCTTCGGCATAAACGGACTTGGTGCCGCGCTAATGATCGTGGTGTTTTCCATGACCGCCGGCCTCACCGGGCTGGAGATCGGCGTGGCGGGCGGTACCGCCGTCGTCGGCCAGAAACTGCTCGAGGCAGTTTTCGGCGAAGGCGCGGTCCGCCGGCTTGCGCAGACGGCTCGGGATGACCTCCACGCCCGTTGCCAGCGCCTCCTGCAGGTAGAGCAGCAGAAGTTCCTCCAACGCCTGCCGGAGGGCGGCACGGACACCGGCAGGATCCTGACCGACCACGCCGCTGCCCTGGCCCGGCTGGCGGACAAGGCATGAGCCGCCACAGCGTCGCCCGTGAAGCGTCGCAGCTGGACCGCAGGCTCGAAGCCCTCAACGATGCCCGCGAACTCTCCGAAGGCGTCTTGCCGGATGCCGCACTCGAGGAGGTGTTCGAGCTCCTCGAACGCGCGAGCTCCCGCCGCTCACTATCGGCTGGTCACACCGTTGTTGGGTTTTTTGGTGCCACCGGCAGCGGAAAATCGTCACTCTTCAACGCGGTCAGCGGCGCTGAAATTGCGACGGCGGCCGCCCGCCGGCCCACAACGTCGGAACCCTTGGCAGGTGTCTGGGGCGCGGACGGCAGCGAGCCGCTGCTGGACTGGCTTGAGGTGCGCAACCGCCACCATGCCGAGCCCGTGGCAGGCTTCGCGGACGAGGGCACGGGGCTGATCCTGCTGGACCTGCCTGACTTCGATTCCACCAGGGCCGCGAACCGCGAGATCGTGGAGCGCATGGTTGGCCTGGTCGATGTCTTGGTCTGGGTCCTGGATCCGCAAAAATACGCCGATGCGGCAGTCCACAACGATTTCCTGGCGCCCTTGTCCGCACATGGAGCCGTGACCCTGGTTGTCCTCAACCAGGTGGACCGGTTGCCCGAACGGGATGTGCAGCCCGTGCTGGAGTCCTTGAAAGGGATCCTTGCCCGCGACGGCCTCGGCAAAGTGCAGGTCCTGGGAGCCTCCGCCTTAAAGGGAACCGGCGTGGACAAGGTCCGGAGCGCCATCCGGCATGTGGTGCTGCAGCGCCAGGCGCTTTCGCAGCGGCTGGCCGCGGACGTTTCGCGGGCCTCCGGGCAGCTCCGGGAAGCCTCGGGCGTTGGGGAGGCCGCCGGTGTGAGGCCGGCGTCAAGATCCCGGCTTACCGATGAACTGGCGACGGCTGCCAATGTGCCCGTGGTGGTCGACGCGGTTGCCCGGTCCTACCGCATCGAGTCGACGCGCCGCACGGGATGGCCGGCGACGCGGTGGCTGGTGCGGTTCCGGCCTGATCCGCTCCGCCGGCTCAATCTGAAAAGTTCTTCCCCGTCCCAACTCAACCGGACCTCGCTCCCGGCCGCGGGCGCTCCGGAACGCGCCCGGACGGATGCTGCTGTCCGTGATTTTGCGGACGCGGCGAGTGCGGGCGCGCCCGGACCATGGCGTGCGGCGATCCGGGGTGCTGCCCGCGAAGGCCGGGAGCAGTTGCCGGATGCGTTGGACCAGGCCATCGCAGGCACGGACCTGATGGTGTCCCGGAAGTCCTGGTGGTGGGGGGTGTTCAACGTGGTCCAATGGCTTGCGCTGCTGACAGTCCTGGGTGGCCTGGGCTGGCTTGGCGTCCTGGCGGGCCTGGCGTATTTTCAGATGCCGGTGCCTGAGGTGCCCAGGGTCGAAGGCTGGCCGGTGCCGACGCTGATGATTGCCGGCGGGGTGGTGCTGGGGATCTTCCTGGCGCTGACCGGGAAGTTCATTGGGTCTGGAGCCGCGAGGGCGCGTGCGGCTAGGGCCAGGAAACGGCTGAGGGCAGCGGTGGGCGAGGTTGCCCGGGACTTCGTGGTGGAGCCGGTGGAAGTCGAGGTCAGCAGGCTTGCGTCCTTCAACGCGGCGCTGAAGGCTGCGGTCGGAAACTAGAGCCGTTACTCCAGGCCGGTTGCGGCGTCCCCGACCTTGATCAGTGTCCGCAGGTTCCGGGTGGTGGTGGTTGCCTTGAACTTTGCCTTGGACGAGATCTTGCTGAAGGGGCTGTCCAGCGTCCCGCCGGCCGGAGCCAGCCAGGCCAGTGCCTCCGGGCCGAGCCGTTTCTGTTCAGTCCCTTCAAGGGCTGCGCCGGCGGCGTCCAGCTCATCGAGCCTGGCCGTGTCCGAGGCCAGCGTGATGTAGGCGTGTGTTGCCTTGTCGTCCGCCGGATATGGGCAGGCCGCCACAAGTTCGGAGACCCGCTGTGCCGTCAGGACAACCACCCAGGCGTCGTAGCCGAACGCGCCACGCAGGCACTTTTCAATCTTCCGCTTGACCGCGGCAGAATCCTCGTCGCTGGCAAGCACCACATTACCGCTGGCCAGCAGTGTCTTGACTTCCCCGAACCCCTGTGATGCAAGGGCGTTCTTGAGGTCAGCCATCTTGATGCTAATGCCCCCGACATTGATCCCGCGGAGGAAGACTGCGTAGCTGTTCATGTCGACAGCCTATCCGTGGGCAGCCAGGCTTGGACCGAGGCGAGGCCTCAGTCGTTGCTCTTGCGCAGGGCCTCGGTGAGGAGCCGCGCGGCGTTGCAGACCACCTCGGCGTGGAGGCGGCCCGGCTGGCGGGTGAGCCGCTCGATGGGGCCGGAGATCGAGACGGCGGCGATGACGCGTCCGGACGGTCCCCGAACAGGCGCCGAGACTGAGGCGACCCCGGGCTCGCGTTCGCCGAGGCTCTGGCCCCAGCCCCGCCGTCGTACGCCTGCCAGCACGGTAGGCGTGAAACGGGCGGCCTGCAGGCCCTCAAGAAGCCTGTCGTGGTCTTCCCAGGCGAGCAGCACCTGGGCGGCGGAGCCGGCCTTCATGGAGAGTTTGGTGCCCACGGGGATGGTGTCGCGCAGGCCAATGGGGCGTTCTGCGGAGGCGACGCAAATACGCCATTCGCCCTGACGACGGAAGATCTGGGAGCTTTCGCCGGTGGCGTCGCGCAGCTGCATCAGGACCGGCCCCGCGGAAGCGATGAGACGGTCCTCGCCGGCGGCGGAGGCAAGCTCCACCAATCGGCTGCCGAGGACAAACCGGCCCTGGATGTCGCGGCTCACCAGCCGGTGATGGATCAGGGCCAGGGCAAGCCGGTGCACGGTGGGCCGGGCCAGGCCCGTGGCGGCCACCAGCTGTGCCAGCGTGGTGGGTCCGGCCTCCAATGCGTCAAGCACATGGGCCGCTTTATCAATGACACCGACTCCACTAGAATTGTCCATGTAATGATATTGCCGTCTCATTATCTGAGATGCAAATCTTTGGGCTGGCACATATTGCAGCCCTGCTGGTTCAGTGGAACGAAACAACCAAACAGCAGTGAAGGGAGATGGCCGTGGCAAAGACACTGGCCGAGAAAGTCTGGGACGCACACGTGGTGCGCAAAGGCGACGGCGAAGGAGCCAATGCCCAGCCCGACCTCCTCTTCATTGACCTTCACCTTGTCCATGAGGTGACGTCTCCGCAGGCATTTGAGGGTCTGCGCCTGGCCGGCCGCAAGCTGCGCCGCCCGGACCTCACCATCGCCACGGAGGACCACAACACTCCCACGCTGGACATCGACAAGCCCATTGCCGATCTCACCAGCCGTACGCAGATCCAGACGCTGCGCAACAACTGCGCAGAGTTCGGCGTCCGCCTTCACTCGCTCGGCGACGCTGAGCAGGGCATCGTGCATGTTGTTGGCCCCCAGCTTGGCCTGACCCAGCCCGGCATGACCGTTGTCTGCGGTGACTCCCACACGTCCACCCACGGCGCGTTCGGTGCCCTGGCCATGGGCATCGGCACGTCCGAGGTGGAGCACGTCATGGCCACGCAGACGCTGTCCCTGAAGCCGTTCAAGACCATGGCCATCAATGTCGAAGGCACCCTGCGCCCGGGCGTCACCGCCAAGGACATCATCCTGGCCGTGATTGCCAAGATCGGCACCGGCGGCGGCCAGGGCTACGTTCTGGAATACCGCGGTTCCGCCATCCGTGCGCTGTCCATGGAAGCCCGGATGACCATCTGCAACATGTCCATCGAAGCCGGTGCCCGCGCCGGCCTGGTGGCCCCGGACCAGATCACCTACGACTACATGGACGGACGCCCGCACGCGCCGCAGGGCGCGGACTGGGACGCCGCGCTCAAGTACTGGAACACGCTGAGGACCGACGACGACGCGACGTTCGACGTCGAGGTGGACCTGGACGCCGACACACTGGAGCCGTTTGTCACCTGGGGCACGAACCCGGGCCAGGGCGTTTCGCTCTCCGCCAGGGTTCCGTTCCCTGAGGACTTCGGCGACGAAAACGCCAAGGCGGCCGCCGAACGCGCCCTGCAGTACATGGGGCTCGAGGCCGGCACGCCGATGAAGGAGATCCGGGTGGACACGGTGTTCCTGGGCTCCTGCACCAACTCACGCATGGAGGACCTCCGGGCGGCGGCGGACATCATCCGCGGGCGCCAGAAGGACCCCAACATCCGCATGCTGGTGGTGCCCGGTTCGGCCCGCGTGCGGCTGGAAGCAGAGGCCGAAGGCCTGGACAAGGTCTTTAAGGACTTCGGCGCCGAGTGGCGCTTTGCCGGCTGCTCGATGTGCCTGGGCATGAACCCGGACCAGCTGGAGGTGGGGGAGCGTTGCGCCTCAACGTCCAACCGTAACTTCGAAGGCCGCCAGGGCAAGGGCGGCCGCACGCACCTCGTATCACCGGTGGTGGCGGCAGCCACAGCCATCCGTGGCACCCTGAGTTCGCCGTCGGACCTCGATCCGGCTCCCGAATCCGCCGCCATCCGCACCGACGCAGCCTAGGAGACCGTCATGGAAAAGTTCACCACCCACACCGGCATCGGGGTCCCGCTGCGCCAGAGCAACGTTGACACGGACCAGATCATCCCCGCGGTCTACCTCAAGCGGATCACCCGCACCGGCTTCGAGGATGCACTGTTCTCCGCCTGGCGCAAGGACCCGTCCTTCATCCTGAACCAAGCGCCGTTCAACGCCGGCTCCGTCCTGGTGGCCGGCCCGGACTTTGGTACCGGTTCGTCCCGCGAGCACGCCGTCTGGGCCCTGAAGGACTACGGCTTCAAGACTGTCCTGTCGTCACGTTTCGCCGATATTTTCCGCGGCAACTCCGGCAAGCAGGGGCTGCTGGCCGCCGAGCTCGCCCAGGACGACATCGAGTTGATCTGGAAGGAACTGGAAAACGCCCCGGGCGCCGAAGTCACCGTTGACCTGCCGTCCAAGACCGTCAGCTGCGGAAGCATCGTGGCGCCTTTTGAAATCGATGATTACACGCGCTGGCGCCTCCTGGAGGGCCTGGACGACATTGGCCTGACACTCCAGCACGAAGAGGACATCACCGCGTACGAGGCCACCCGTCCCGCCTTCAAGCCCACCACGCTTCCGGCCCGCCTTTCCTGAGCCGGAGCCCGGAATTTCCTGCCCCGGACGGAGCCGCCTTCGCGGCGACGCGCCGGAGGTTTTCGGCGCCCGTATTTCGGTTCGGTAACGCAACCTCCTATGCTTAGCTGGAGCCTTTGCAAGGATTTTGGGGCGAGTAATCGTAAGGAAACCGGTATATGAGTAGTGTTCTGACAATCCGCGGCGGAGTCCCGCTTACAGGCCGCGTCAGCGTCCGGGGGGCCAAAAACCTTGTTCCCAAGGCAATGGTGGCAGCACTGCTGGGCAACGAGCCGTCAGTGTTGCGGAACGTTCCGGAGATCAAGGACGTGGAGGTTGTCACCTCGCTCCTGCAGCTGCACGGAGTGACCGTGGTCAAGGATCCCGTCAGCGGTGACCTCACCTTGGATCCGAAGGCGGCCAGAACCGCCCCGAGCACTGCGATCGATGCCCACGCCGGTGATTCGCGGATCCCCATCCTGCTCTGCGGACCCCTGATCCATGCGATAGGTGAGGCCTTCATTCCGGACCTTGGCGGCTGCAAGATCGGTGACCGGCCCATCGACTACCACCTCAACGTGCTCCGCCAGTTCGGCGCCGTGGTGGAAAAGCGCCCGGGCGGCATTCACATCTCGGCACCCAAGGGCCTCCATGGCGCCAAGATCAATCTGCCCTACCCCTCGGTAGGTGCCACGGAGCAGGTACTGCTCAGCGCCACCCGCGCCGAAGGGATCACCGAGCTTTCCGGCGCCGCCACTGAGCCTGAGATCATCGACCTCATTGCCGTGCTGCAGAAGATGGGCGCCATCATCAGTGTCCAGACCGACCGGACCATCCGCATTGAAGGGGTCCGGGATCTGGGCGGCTACACCCACCGTGCCCTCTCGGACCGCAACGAATCGGCGTCGTGGGCTTCCGCAGCCCTGGTGACCCGTGGTGACATCTTCGTCGAAGGTGCCTCGCAGCGGGACATGATGACGTTCCTGAACACCTACCGCAAGGTAGGCGGCGGCATGGACATCGGCGAGGACGGCATCCGCTTCTACCACCGGGGCGGCAAGCTTAACCCGCTGGTCCTGGAAACGGATGTGCACCCCGGCTTTATGACCGACTGGCAGCAGCCGCTGGTGGTGGCACTGACCCAGGCCGAAGGTGTGTCGATCGTCCACGAGACTGTCTACGAAAACAGGTTTGGCTTCACCGATGCGCTCATCCGGATGGGCGCCAGTATCCAGGTGCACCGCGAGTGCCTGGGGAGTGTGCCGTGCCGCTTTGGCCAGCGCAACTTCCTCCACTCCGCCGTCATTTCCGGCCCCACGCAGCTCAAGGGCGCCGATATCGACGTCCCGGACCTGCGAGGCGGCTTCAGCCACCTGATCGCGGCGCTGGCCGCTTCCGGCACGTCGCGCGTGACCGGGATCGACATCATCAACCGCGGCTACGAACGTTTTACCGAAAAGCTGTCCGGCCTCGGAGCCGACTTCGACATCACCTCGACAAAGTAGCGGTGGCCACGTGAGGGAAACGGCCAAGAGCCAGGCCACATTCGTTGTGGTCGCAGCCATAGTGCGCACGGTGCTGAACGCAATGATGAACAAGAAGTGGGAAGGCCTCGAGAACCTCCCCGCCGGCGGTTTTATTGCCGCGCCTAACCATTGCACGGAAATCGATCCCCTGATCGTGGGGCACATTCTCTACAACCAGAAGCGCGCCCCGCATTTCCTGGCCAAGGCCGGGCTGTTCAAGGTTCCGGTCCTGGGCGCGGTCCTGCGGGCCACCCGGCAGATCCCGGTGGAACGCTCGACGGCGGGGGCGAACCGCTCGCTAAAGCTCGCCCAGCAGATTGTGGCCGACGGCGGGGCAATCATCATCTACCCCGAAGGCACCCTCACCCGCGATCCCGAGCTGTGGCCGATGAAGGGCCACACCGGGGCTGCCCGGCTCGCCCTGGAAGCGGGCATTCCCGTCGTACCGATTGCGCACTGGGGTGCTCATGAGGTGTTCCCGCGTTATGCGAAACGGTTCCACGTTTTCCCGCGTAAGACGTCCCGCGTGATGGTGGGCAAGCCCGTGGACCTCAGTCAGTACGCCGGCCGGCCACTGGACAAAGCAACATTGGCCGCGGCCACTGAGGCGATCATGGACGCCGTGACGGAGTTGCTGGCCGGCATCCGCGGGGAGGAGCCTCCCGCGGAACGCTGGGACCCTTCTAAGCACAACCAAGCCACGCACGGTCGTTTCATTGAGCGGGGAAATCCTGACGACGCTGCGGATGCCACCTGATGGCCGACGGAAGCCGTCAGGGTTCGGCCCGGTCTGTCGCCGTCCTGGGCGCGGGTTCCTGGGGAACCACGTTCGCCAAGATCCTCGCCGATGCAGCTCGGACATCGGGGGAACAGCGGAGCATCCGGATCTGGGGCCGGCGAAGCGAAGTGGTGGAACAGATCAACAGCTGCCACCGCAACGTCCAGTACCTGAAGGACACCGAGCTGCCGCCCAGCATCACGGCGTCCACGGACGTCCGTGACGTGCTGGCGGGCGCGGACCTGGTGGTCCTCGCTGTTCCGGCCCAGTCACTGCGCCTCCAGCTCCGTGAATGGAAGCCGCTGATCGCCGCTGATGCCGTGGTGGTATCCCTCATGAAGGGCCTGGAGCTCGGTACGGACGCCCGGATGAGCGAGGTCATCAGCGAAGAACTGGGGATTCCCGCAGACCGCATCGCGGTAGTTTCCGGTCCCAACCTGGCCATGGAGATCGCCCGCGAGGAACCGACGGCCTCCGTGGTGGCCTGTACTGACGCGGCGGCGGCGGGCTGGATCGCGAGGAGCTGCACCGCACCGTACTTCCGTCCCTACACCACGGCGGACGTCGTCGGCGTTGAAATCGGCGGCATCGTCAAGAACGTCATCGCGCTTGCCGTGGGCATCTGCGAAGGTAAACAGATGGGTGACAACACCAAGGCCTCCGTGATCACCCGGGGCCTCGCGGAAACGTCCCGGCTGGCACTCGCGCTCGGCGGCGAGGCTCAGACCATGGCGGGCCTCGCAGGGCTGGGCGACCTGGTGGCCACGTGCTCGTCCCCGCTGTCGCGCAACCACACCGCAGGCCGGCTGCTGGGCGAGGGCCTGACCCTGGATGAGGTGGCGCAAAAAATGACCCAGACCGCCGAAGGGATCAAATCAGGCCAGGCCGTGCACGAGCTTGCGGGGAAAGTGGGCGTCGAAATGCCCATTACTGCCGCCGTCGTAGCCGTCCTGGCCGGCAAACTGTCCGTTGACCAACTGGGGCCGCTGCTGCTGGCCCGGGACCTGAAACCCGAAGGCGATTACTGACGATGTCCGACGAAAACCTGACCGCCGTGGACCCAGCCCCCCGGGCCAAACCCCGCGTCGCGGTGCTTTTTGGTGGCCGGTCCAGCGAGCATGCCGTGAGCTGCGTGACCGCCGCCGGCGTCCTGGGCGCCATCAACAAAGACAAGTACGATGTCATCCCCATCGGCATCGCCAAATCCGGGCAGTGGGTGCTGGCCCCCGGCGACACCGGCCAGTGGTCGCTGTCCGCGTCGTCGCTGCCGGAGGTCCCGCCGTCGTCGGAAACCGTGACACTGGCCGAGATCGGCGGCGAGCACCAGCTGATCGTCGCGTCACCGAACCAGGTCCCGCAGGAACTCGGCACGGTGGACGTAGTGTTTCCGCTGCTCCATGGTCCCTTTGGCGAGGACGGCACCATCCAAGGACTCCTGGAACTGTCCGACACCCGCTACGTCGGCGCCGGGGTACTCGCATCGGCTGTGGGCATGGACAAGCACTACATGAAGGTTGTTTTCGAGGCCGCCGGGCTGCACGTGGGGCCCTACATTGCCGTCACGGACCGTCAGTGGGTCAAGGACGCGGAGTCCGTCCGCAAACAGGTGGACCAGCTCGGCTTTCCCGTGTTCGTCAAGCCGGCGCGGGCGGGTTCGTCCATGGGGATCTCCAAAGTGGACTCGCTGGACGAACTCGATGCCGCCGTCGAGGAAGCCCGGCGCCACGATCTCAAGCTTGTCATCGAGGCCGGCATCGTGGGACGTGAAATTGAGTGTGCCGTCCTGGAAGGACGCGGGACCGATTCCCCCCGGACCTCCATGCCGGGTGAAATCTCCGTCGCCGCCGGAACACACGAATTCTACGATTTCAACGCGAAGTATGTTGAAGACGACGCCGCTGCCCTGAGCTGCCCCGCAGGCATTCCCGAAGAAGCCATCGTTCGTGTCCGTGAACTCGCGGCGGCCGCCTTTGACGCTGTCGGAGCCGAAGGCCTGAGCCGCGTGGACTTCTTCTATACGCCCGACGGCGAACTGATCATCAACGAGATCAACACCATGCCGGGGTTTACGCCCAAGAGCATGTACCCGCAGATGTGGGCAGCGTCAGGCCTGGACTATGCGGACCTGATCGACGAGCTGATCTACCTGGCCTTGAACCGGAAGACCGGCCTGCGCTAGTCCCCACCGGCACCTAACCTCGCTCCGCTTCGGCCAGGGAACCCTGCCGGCGTGGGCCCCCCACCGGCACCCTACCGGGTGGTGGGCAGATTCTGCAGGTCTTCCTGACCCACGCAGTTCCGGCTGGCCGGAATCTTTCCCACTGAGGCGGAAAGATCAGCCAGGACCGTCGCGGAGCTGATCTTCTCCGGATCCATGAGGATTTCCGTGGCGGGTTCGCGGCCGAAGGTCGTCAGCGTCCACACAGGATCGCCCTCCTTGATGACCCAGTCGATGCCGTTGACACTCACGCACCGGTCCGTCGTCGGGCCTGGAACGTTGACGCCGCAGCGCAGGATCACCTGTGAAGGGTCCCCCCAGGCCGCGGTGGCCTGGCTGTTGGTTTTCCTCAGTGCAGCATCCCCGATGGCGTCCGGGAGGGCCACCATCATCGGAGCGCACGCAGGGTTCGCCGCATCGCTGGCGGCGGTGACATCCACTGTCGGGGCACAGGCCGTGAGAGCGACGACCGAGCCAGTCATGGCCAAAATGGTACAAAGGAGGCGGAAGATCAAGGCGGGACTCGGTTGTAGCATTTGTCCAGCCTATCGCCCCGCTCCGTACTGACGGGCTTAAATGGATATCCCGATGGGAGCGTCACGTAAGTCTGGTTTCTGAGAAATGTGCGCCGCCAACAGACGCCGGAGTCTTTGTTGATCCTTGCATCAAGTAAGCTTGCGTAGAACGTCCAGTGACTGGACTTTGCTTGTACGAGGACGTATAGCGTCCCACTCGGCATTCCGGTGGTACAAGTAACATTCCGGAAAATCTGCAGCCTGGGGGGCTTCGAGTGAAAAAGACCAGTTGTATGGCCCACCAGTGCGCAGTGGCAGTAGGATTGACCCTGCTGTTGGGCGTAGGGACGATTCCAGCTGCATACGGTGATGAGGGCGAGGACCCTACTGTCGTTGTCATTCCGTTGCCCCTGCCGTCGGGGGAGACCCCTCCTGAGCAGCAGACTCCTCCTCCCGGCGATGAGCCGGTGCCCGTGCCCGTGCCCGAGCCAGTGCCAGAGCCAGTGCCCGTACCGGAGCCTGCGCCAGTTCCCGACCCCGTGCCCAATCCAGTGGAGCCATCTACTACCGAAACGCCATCTCCTGGCAACGCGCAACCCAACGTTAGTGATGGGGGACGGTTGGAACTGCCGTTGCTGCCGCCGTCGAACGTAGATGGCCCCGCCGCCGTCAACGGGGAAGCCGCTCCTCCTACTGACGACGCCACGCCCACGCCGAAACCAACTATTAGTCCTGAAGCGAGTGCGACTGCTGTACCAATAGCGCTGCCCGAGCCAGTGACTAAGACCATCGATGCCGTGGTTGCCACAGCGACCGGCAGCCCACTTTACGTACAGCTCCTCACCGTGCTCGTTCTCATCGGCGCCGGCATTGCCTACTTCCGTGTCTTGGGGTCCAAAGGGACCCGAGTTCCTTCCAAGTCCGTGAAGTAGCCGGCGGACCATGCCGAATACCGAACAAACGCCGGACTCGGCGAGCCGTAAACCGCGAATCACGCTCTTGACACACTCCTACTGGCCAGAGAGCAGTCCGCCGCAACGACGGTGGACTGCCCTGGTCAAAGAGTTGAGGATAGCCGGCTGGCAGGTTGACGTCGTGACGCCTGTGGCGCACGCACCTCATGGACGCCGTGAGCTGCCTCGCAGCGTGGCCGGACGCCCCTTGCTGGCTCAGAAGGGGAAATATGCCGAGCTGATCAGGCGTGTTCCTTACCTGCGGCATGGGAATTCCCACGCCGTAAGGTTCATTGATCAATGCTTCTCCGCATTGCTTTCTGTTCCTCTCGGCTTGCTAACACGCCCATCAGACGTCCTCATTGTCACGGCTCCGAGCCTCCCCATGCTGGGCGCGGGCTACGCTCTTGCGCGGCTTCGCGGACTTCCGCTTGTGGTGGAGATGCGGGACGCCTGGCCGGACCTAGCCCGGGACGCGCGCCTGGTGCAGGGCAACGTCAAGAGCCTGGCCGAACGGGCAGTGGAATTTGTGCAGCGCCGTGCTGATCTTGTGGTGACGGTGACGGAGGGCTTTGCCGAAACGTTGCGCGACCGCGGCCTAAAGAATGTTGCCACCATCAGCAACGGGGTCCGCTTGGAGACGCTTCCTGTACTGGACGCTCCGCCATTGGAACGGCCAGTATTCGAGGCTCTATATCTGGGAAACCACGGGAAGAGCCAGCGACTAGAGATCGCTATCCAAGCCAGCGCCCGAGTAGGTCAGTCGATGCACCTCCACATGGTGGGCCATGGAGTACAGCGCCCTGCCTTGGAGAAGCTAGCCAAAGAGCTGAACGCTCCTGTCACCTTCCACGATTCTTTGCACGGCCAGGACGTCATGGATCGATATGCCTCGGCCGACACCTGCCTCGTGTCCTTGCGGGACGACTGGAAATCGTTCGAGACCACCGTCCCGTCCAAGACATACGAAGTATTGGCCGTGGGCCGCCATATGACCGCCATCGTCAAGGGCGAAGCTGCCCGGATCGTGGCCGAAGCGGGGGCCGGGGACATCGTCCCGAGCAGCCCTGACGCTGTTGCGGCCCTATGGAGGAAACTGGCGGCGGACCGCGGACAACTGATCCGAAACAGCGACGGCCGCCAGTGGGTCAAGGAAAATGCCGACTACCCCTTGCTTGCTTCCCGGTACATGGAGCTGATACAGGGACTTCTCGAAGCCAGGCGCGCCCCACGCACATGAAGCAGCTTTTGACCAACCTTAGTCTCGCTGCCGGGACGGCGCGGGAGCATCTGACGGATGACCCTGCCCTACTCATGCTGCAGATTTCACGCCGACTACCGTCCCGTCTGGTGCAGCCACTAGCCGTGCTCGTGCGTCGCAGCGCGGCCGCGGTTTCAGTAGCGGTTCCTGTGCTGTTGGCCGGTCTGATCGGCGGCGAGGAGCAGGACGTTGTTCGTCGGCTCGAAAACGCACTGACCCGAGGCGACTTGTCGGCCGAGAAGGCACGGTCTATGGCAGATGTTGCCTTGGTTGCCAACCGCCCGGACTTGGCCGACTCCTTCTTGGCCCGCGCCACGGGAGCCCGTCACTTCCGGGCCGTGCAGGTGCGGAGGTTCTGGTACAGCGGCGAGATGACTTCCGCCGTTGGAATTCTGGAACCTGCCGACGGCGGCGCGGAGCGCCGGCAGGTCAAAAGGCTGGCAGCTGACTTGCGGATCCTCGAAGGCTGGCGGCCGGAGCTCGCGCCTGTGCATTTTGAACCGGCGCCCCGGCGCGTGCTACATGTTCTGACGAACTCCTTGCCCCACACAGCCAGCGGGTATGCGCAACGTTCGCACTCCATTTTGCTGGCCCAGCAGGAGGCCGGCTGGAAAACCTTGGCCGTGACCCGGGTGGGTTATCCGGTGCAGGTCGGGAAACTCACTGCCCGAAATCGTGACGTGGTGGACGGGGTCACCTACCAGCGGTTGCTGCCGTCCCGTCTCGCAGCCACCATGGACGGCCGCCTTCAACAGCAGGCAGAGGCCCTGCTGGCTGTGGCCCTGGAATTCCGGCCCAGCGTGCTGCACACCACCACCCACCACGTGAACGCGATTGTTACGCGGGCTGTCGCCGAGGCCCTGGGCATCCCGTGGGTCTATGAGGTCCGCGGCCAACTGGCCGATACCTGGGCAGCCACCAGAGGGCCCGACGCGCGGGACAGCGAGCGGTACCGGCTGTTCCAGGCGCGCGAAGCGGACGCCATGCTTTCCGCGGACCTCGTAGTGACCCTGGGGCAAGGCATGAAGGACAACATCGTCTCCGCCGGGGTTGCGGCAGAGAAGATTCTCGTGGCCCCCAATGCCGTCGGCGGCGAGTTCCTGGCTGAACCGCTCCCCGCTGCGGATGCCCGTGCGCAGCTCGGCCTGGATCCGGAGTCCCAGTACGTCGGGACCGTCAGCAGTCTGGTGGCTTATGAAGGCATCGACGATCTGATCAGCGCGTTCGAAGTGCTGGCACCCCAGCACCTGCGCCTGAAGCTCCTCATTGTGGGCGACGGCGTGGCCCTGCCGGGATTGAAAGAGCAGGCCCGCGCGGCCGGGCTGGCCGGGCGTGTGGTCTTCACCGGGCGGGTGCCTCGAAGCAAGGCACACCTGTACCACCAGGCGCTCGATGTGTTCGTGGTGCCGCGTAAAGATCTCCCTGTCACCCGGGATGTGACACCATTGAAGCCGGTAGAGGCCATGGCCTCTGCACGTCCTGTGCTGGCCAGCGATTTGCCGGCACTGGCTGAGATCGTCGTCGACGGCCACAGCGGGGTCTTGGTGACTCCGGAGGATCCGCAGGATCTGGCAGCGAAGCTCGGGCAACTGCTGCTGTCCGCGGACTTGCGGCAGCTCCTAGGGGATGCAGGACGGGAGGCAGTATTGGAAAACCGCACTTGGGTGGCCAACGCAACGGGCATGTCCGCGGCCTATACGAAATTGATGGAGAGCGTGCATTGAGTCCTAGCAAGCAGAAACTGGCGGCGCCCGCTGCCGTCCAGCCCTTGTCTGTCGACATGCGTGAGTTGACCCGCGTAGGCGCGCGGCCCGGTTTCCTGGACTATCTGGTTCAGTTGTGGGACTTCCGGCAATTCATCTTTTATGATGCACGTGCCCGGGTGCAGAGCGGCACCCGGCGGGACCGTTTGGGCAGTGCCTGGCTGCTGCTCAACCCGGTCTTCAACGGGTTGACCTATTACGTGATTTTCGGACTGCTGCTGAACACCAGTGGGGGCATCGATAATTTTCTTGGTTATCTGATCGTCGGTCTTTTCCTGTTTCAATTCAGCGCTGGCGCCATCACAGCCGGTGCTCGGTCCATCGGCAGCAATAAATCCGTAGTGCAAGCCTTCAGCTTTCCAAGGGCTGCTCTCCCCATTGGTGCCAACCTCCGTGAAGTACTAGCGGCTGTTCCGCTGGTGCTGGCCATGCTGTTTCTCATCGTGGTGCTGCCTCCGGGCGAGACCATCGGGCCTTTGTGGCTGTTAATTTTTCCAGCGTTGGTTCTGCAATCCCTTTTTAACTTAGGAGTTGGGCTCATCCTGGCTAGGGTGATTTCGAGATTCAATGATGTCACCCACCTTCTGCCATTCGCGATTCGCGCTTGGATGTACGGTTCTGCCGTCTTCTATTCTTACGACCGACTCATAACACACCCGGTGTTGCTTGACCTCCTGGAGATGAACCCACTCTTCAACGTTATTGACATCGTCCGGGATTGCGTTTTGTACGACCGCCTGCCGGAGTGGCAGTCTTGGGCGAACTTGGCTGCGTTCTCATTGGGCTCGCTCCTTGTCGGCTTGTTCTATTTCTGGCAGGGGGAAGAAAAATATGGCCGCAACTGAAGAAACCGTGTTTGTCGACGGAAGTCCGTGTGTCGTCCTGGATGCCGTTCGCATGTCCTACACCGTGCCCACCACGGCGCACGTGCCGGCAGCCAACATGGGACTAGTGGGCAAAGCCGTCAGGAAGCTTATGGGACATCAGGACAATGTCCGAGTGGATGCGCTCAACGAGATTTCCATAGTGGTGGAACGTGGAGAATCAGTTGGCATCATAGGGCGAAACGGTTCCGGGAAAAGCACAATGATGAAGCTCATCAGCGGCCAGGAATCTCCTGTTTCGGGCGCAGTCTACGCGTCCAGCACACCGATCATGCTCGGAGTCAACGCTGCATTGGTCCCGGACCTCTCCGGGGATCAGAACATTGTGCTGGGCTGTCTCGCGATGGGCATGGATCGGGCAGCGATCGGCGAGAAGTTTGACAGCATCGTTGCGCTTTCAGGCTTGGCTAAGGCTATTCACCTCCCGATGAAGACCTACTCGTCTGGAATGGGTTCGCGGCTTCGTTTTGCGATTGCCGCCTCCGTCAATCCTGAGATTCTCTTGGTGGATGAGGCACTGAACACCGGCGATGCGCAGTTCATTGATCGCAGCACAGCCCGGATGGCCGAACTGCGGCAAAACGCTGGATGCGTATTCATTGTCAGCCACAGCCTGCAGACAATCCAAGACATGTGCTCACGTGTGTTTTGGCTTGATTACGGAGACTTGATCATGGACGGTGCCCCTCTGGAGACAACTGCGGCCTACAAGAGCTTCACGGATCACCTTGCTAAGGGAAACAAAATCTCTGCGGCACTCATCAAAGACGAAGCCAGAGCTAACTTGGTGGCCACGCAGGTACTGCCGCGCATCTCGGGGCGCCGCAAGGTGGACGATCGTTGAGCCGGTTTAGCCAGCTTAGGACTGCGCTGTGGCATCTCCGTCGAGGCGGCATGCCGCAACTCATTCAGTGGCGGCTTCGACGCAAGGCCGAAGCCGGAGTCTTGATTCCGCAGAACACTCGCGGTGCGGAAGGTGGCTGGAGCGGTCGCGGGAAGCGGCGTCGTCTGTCATTTCAGCCGTTTGACCTTCCCACGTTCGAGGCACGGCGCTCCGACCTTCGCGTTGCGGTAATTCTGGACGAATTCTCATCCCTAGCCTTTGCTTATGAATGGGATGTTATTCGCCTGTCACGCACAGCCTGGAGGGAACAGCTTGCCAGCCGCAGCATCGATTTCCTTTTCGTAGAGTCGGCTTGGAAAGGAAACGCAGGTTCGTGGCAGTACCAACTGACCGGTGAATCCGGACCGAAACCGGATTTTATCGCGCTCCTGGCACACTGCCGGTCGGAAGGGATTCCGACCGTTTTCTGGAATAAGGAAGATCCTCCGCACTTCGAAGATTTTCTCCCGGCGGCCAGTCTGTTTGACGCCGTATTCACCAGCGATGTTAACAAGATTCCAGAATACAGAGAGCGGTTGGGGCACGACCGAGTCGAGGTCCTGCCGTTTGCCGCGCAGCCGGCAATTCACAATCCGGTTCGGCCGGGCCATGGTTTCCAAACCCGAGGCGTGGCATTTGCTGGAATGTATTTCGCCCACAAGTATCCGGAACGACGAGAGCAGCTTGATCTGTTGCTCGGAGGAGCAACTGAGGCCGCGGCCAAATCTGAGGCCGCAACACTTGAAATCTTCTCGCGACTGCTTGGAGGAGACCCCGCCTACCAGTTCCCAGGGGATCTAGGCCGTCGAGTTGTAGGTAGCCTTACCTATGAGCAGATGCTGACCGCCTACCGGGCCTACAAGGTGTTCCTTAATGTCAACTCAGTAGTCGAGTCTCCAAGCATGTGTGCCCGGCGCATCTTTGAGATTTCGGCGGCTGGTGCACCTGTTGTGAGTACACCCTCCGATGCTGTTTCACGGCTCTTCTCTGCGGATGAGGTCTTCATTGCAGACTCCAGCGCCAAGGCGGCTACCCAAATACGTATGCTGACCAACAGCCCTGAGCTTCGCGACCGGTCTGTTCATAAGGCCCAGCGCCGCATTTGGGAATCACACACCTACGCGCACCGGGCAGAACAGGTCGTCGGTGCCGTACTGCCAGGGCGCGTCCGATCCCTCGATTTGCCGAGCGTCAGCGCCATTGTGAGCACGATCCGGCCCGCCCAATTGGAACACGTCATTGCGTCGGTCGGTCGGCAGACCGGAGTGGACATGGAGCTGGTCCTCCTGACCCACGGATTCGAATCCGATTCCGGTCGGGTGCGTAGGCTGGCACGGGATTACGGGATCGAGAACGTTTTACTGCTATCGGCTCCACGCGAAGTGACGCTGGGGGAGTGCCTGAACCGGAGCGTCAAAGCGTCCAGCGGCGACGTGTTGTCCAAGATGGACGATGACGACTATTACGGTCCCAACTACATGCAGGACCTCCTGCACGCACTGGCATTTTCCAAGGCGGCTGTCGTCGGCAAACAGGCTCACTACATGCACTTTCTGAGCCAGGGGGCCACGCTGCTCCGCTCGGCACACAACGAACATCGCTACAGTCGTCTGGTTGCCGGGCCAACGATGACTGCACGCCGTGAAGTCTTTGAGTCGAATCCCTTCGGGAACATCGGACGCGGAGAGGATACCGCCTTCCTTGAGGCTGTAGGCCGCGACGGCGGTTCCATCTACTCCGCCGATCGCTTCAATTTTTGCCAAATGCGCTCCGCGACTGGCCACACCTGGGACGTTTCCGACGAAGAACTTATGGCTTCCGGAGTTATCAAACTTTTCGGCGATCCAATCGCTCACACTACCGTTTAGGAGACGGAAATGAATGAAATCAAGACAGTAGCCGTCATTGGGCTTGGCTACATCGGCCTGCCGACGGCAGCGATTCTCGCTACCAACGGCTTGAATGTCATCGGCGTCGACGTGAACGAAAAGACCATCGAGGCAGTCAACCGTGGCGAGGTCCCCTTCGTGGAACCGGATCTCGGTGTTCACCTCTCAGGCGCGGTCAGCCAGGGGCACCTCAAGGCAGCTCTGGACACGCCTGCGGCAGATGCCTACATCGTCGCTGTCCCAACACCCTTCAAGGCTGACCGCTCTGCCGACCTCAGCTACATCGAGGCTGCGGCCAATGGAATTGCACCTCAGCTCCAGGGTGGCGAACTCATCATTCTCGAATCCACGTCGCCGCCCCGTGCAACCCGTTACATGGCCGACGTCATTCTTGCGCTCCGCCCGGACCTGTCCCTCGACGGCGAGGGCGGCAAATCGATCATCGACGTTGCGCACTGCCCTGAGCGCGTTCTGCCCGGCCGCGTGATGATCGAATTGGTTACGAATGACCGCATCGTCGGCGGCATCACTGCGCGCGCCGCCGAGCGGGCCAAGGAGCTCTACGCAGTTTTCTGCCAGGGTGAGATCCTCCTCACGGATGACGTGACCGCCGAGATGGCAAAACTCGTCGAGAACTCCTTCCGTGACGTCAACATCGCCTTCGCTAACGAGCTGTCCCTGATCAGCGATAAGCTCGGCATCGATGTCTGGGAACTCATCCGCCTCGCCAACCACCACCCGCGCGTCAACATCCTTCAGCCGGGCCCCGGCGTAGGCGGTCACTGCATCGCCGTTGACCCGTGGTTCATTGTTGATGTGGACCCGGCCAACGCAAAGATCATCCGTACCGCCCGTGAAGTCAATGACGCGAAGCCTGAATGGGTTGTCGAGAAGGTTCTAAAGGCTGTCGCGGATGCCGGAGAGGGGGCCGCGATCGCGGTTCTCGGCCTCGCGTTCAAGGCCAACATCGACGACCTGCGCGAGTCACCGGCTATCGAGATTGCACGTAGCATCGCCGAAGCCCTGCCGCAGGTGCAGATCAACGTGGTTGAGCCGCATGTACAGCAGCTGCCGAAACAGCTATCGGCCATCAGCAACGTCGAGCTGCTCCAAGTGGACTCCGCCTTGGCCGCTTCCTCTGTGGTCGTCCTTCTTGTCGATCACGATGAGTTCAGGTCGTTGAACACGTCGCTGCTCGATGGCAAGGCACTCATTGACACCCGGGGAGTCTTCCGGTCATGATTTCGGACACAAACGTGATCGCCGCTCTGGAGACTGTTCAAGAACCTATAGCGATAAGCCTCGCGGCACAGGTCTTATCAACACGGCTGGCGGCAGGTGTGACTGTTGTGCTGTGCGTTGACGAACCATCGCGGGATGAGCTCCAGATCCTTGATGCAGATTTGATCGTGGTCCGGGCTGAGGAGGATTTCCGGAACCTGCCGGTCGGGACAGCCGATTCATACCTGGTACTTGCTTCCGGCCTCAAGCTGGCCCGGGAAGTACTTGAAGCAGGGCTGGTCAGTTCTGATGACAGGATCATCTGGGCCCTCGGCTTCCCTTTCCTGGAGACGCTGGAATTGCTCGGATCCGTCGGTCTTCCTGCGGACACCGCTGTGTGTGTGTTTGCCGGCGAGCCCTCGTCGGCTGTCGTCGTATCTGAGGCGTGCGAGGCCGGCAGAGTGGACTTCGCAAGCTTCCAGGCAGGACTGGCCCTTTCGGAATTGGGAAGTGCCGACGTGCCCCAGGAATCCGCTGTAGTTAGGGAACTGGACTCCCGATTCCGGGAGTTAGCGACTCAGCACCTGAACCTCCTTCAGACCATGGCGCCGGCTGCAGCAGGGGCGTTGTCGACGGCGGAAGCGCGCGAGGCTCCGAAGTCCGATGACGTTCAAAAGATGGAAAACGATCTTATTCTCCTGAAGCGCAGGTACGACGCCTTGAACAGAAAGTACAACAGTCTCGCCGGATCGAAACTCGGTAGGTTGACGCTGAAGATGTGGGAACGAACGCGATATTCGACGGGGACCGCCAAAAAGCGAGAGGCATTTGAACAGTGACGCAGATTGTGGGGCAGAATCCTGTCCAGGACTCCTCCGACGCAGACTACGGATCCAGGATGTTCGTCAACGACGGGGCCCGGAACGCAGAGATTCGCCGTTTGGAAGCCGAAGTGAACGCCATCGGCAACGTTTCACGGCTTCCCGGCGATCTGAAGCACGGCGTCTCCGTCGTTGTGCCGAGCTACATGGGGCTGGACAGAATCGCAATGTGCCTTGACTCGCTGATGCAGCAGGATCTGGACCCGAATCTCTTTGAGATCATTTTGGTAATCAACGGTCCGGACGACGGCACGTTTGAATTTGCCAGCCGGACCAAGAACCGGAATCCTGAACATTCCTTGCGCCTGCTGGTGCGGGCGAAGCCAAGTGCGGGCGCCGCTAGGAACCTTGGCATTTCCGTTGCCCAGTTCAGTCACATCACTTTCGTAGATGATGATGATTACGTAGGTCCGCAGTTCCTTTCGTTGCTGCTTAGGAGCGCGGGTCCGGATTGCATTTCCATTGCACCCATCATCAATGTGGAGCCGGATGGCACGCAGGACTTGGAGAATTCGCTGAACCAGCAGATTCTCAAGCGCGCGGGTGAGAAGGCTTTCAAGCTCACTTCTGCCCCCAGCCTGGTCGGATTCAATGCGTGCAAGTTGCTTCCGACGAGGGCTTTGATTTCGACCCGCTACTCGGAAGGGCTTCGCAGCGGCGAAGACATCTGTTTCATGGCAGAAGTCACCGGAGTTGGCGACTTTAATGCCCGGGTCAGCACCACCGATCCGGCGGGTTCCTATTTCCGCAATATCAGGGACGAATCAATTTCGCGGCAGCCGCTCGACTTTGACTTTGCGGTGGAGCAGCGTCTGGCGGTGATCCGTGAACTTGAGTCCAAGCGCCCGTGGAACCACTCGGCCCAGGACGTTCTGCTGACGACGCTCATAAAGTCGCAGGCGAACTTCATCAAGCGCTACATGAATGACAACCCTGACGACCGCGACCGCATTGTTGAGGCAGTCGAGCGCTCAAGTATAGAAGATTTCCCTTGGTCATCGATCAATGATGGATGCGCGCGAGATCTTGTCATTAGCTACTGCTTTGCACCGTATTCAGATACAAGCGCCGTCGTCGCATCGAAGGCCATTGTCGAGCGCGGGAACGTCGTAGACGTCATCTACAACAATATGTCCAGCGTCCGTCGGCCCGACGCGAACCTGCAGACCATTGCCGGGCGACTGATTGACAAGTCCATTCAGATTGAGGCACCAGCATCGTTTGCGGGTTGGAAGGAAATCACAGAGTTTGTAACCAAGGGCATCGTCGCGGCCGACCGGCAGGACGCACGCATCGAGGGCGGATACCGCACGGTCTACAGCCGTGTCCTCTGGACGGGATCGCATTTCCTGGCCGCGCTGTTCAAGCTGAGGCACCCGGCCATTCACTGGACTGCTGAGTTCTCCGACCCGCTGAGCCACGATGCCAAGGGAATGCCCAGGAAGGGTGACTTGGTTCGCGATGAGATGTTCGAGACGTTCAGGCGTGGCGTCGCGGCGAAGGGCTTCGATGGATTGAAGTCCAACAGCCTCTTCACGTGGTGCGAATACATCACCTATGTCCTGGCGGATGAAATCATCTTCACCAACGAGAACCAGCTTGAGTACATGCTAAACAACATCGAGGACCAGAAGATGCGCAGGGCGGTAGCCGCGAAGGCGACCGTTCGTCCCCACCCGACGCCGCCGGCACGCAGCTACCGTATTATGCCCTCGGAGTACCCCCTGTCATCGACTGTTATCAACATCGGCTACTTCGGTGCGTTCTACGAAAACCGGGGTCTGCTGGAGGTTCTGACTGCGCTGGTCAATTCCCAAGCCGAAATCAGGCATCAGGTCCGGCTTCACGTCTTTACGAACAAGCCCAGTGAGTTGGCGGAATCCGTCCGTCAGCTCGGTCTAACGGGCATCGTCAAAGCACAGGGTTACCGCCCCTACCTGGAGTTCCTCAACCTGGCCTCAAAGTTTGACGTACTCCTAGTCAACGACGTAGAGCGGAGCGGTGAGCTGCCCATAAACCCGTTCCTTCCGTCCAAGTACTCGGACTACCTCGGGACGGGCAGCCCCATCTGGGGGTTGGTAGACGAGGGGAGCCCGCTTAGTCGGAAGGATTTGTCCTACAAGTCAGAGGTTGGAAATGGTGTGGCTGTCCTGGCGACCTTAAATCAGATTCATGCGGATTGGCTCGCCAACGCAGGTCGGGGAGCATCTTGAGTAAATCAGTAGATCCTGAGCTCGCGTCGCGTATCGAGGCAGTTGAGCGGTCAGTTGAACGGCTTCAGGCGATGGTCCAGAACATGAACAAACACCTCGGACAGGTCACCATCAGGGCTAACGAGGGGCTCGGTTGAGCCTCGAAATTGCCCAAGCAGTCGAATTCTCGCTCATGGATGCTCAAGAACTGCGACGTGATTTGGGTTCCGTGAAGGAGAACATTAATTGTTGCTCGACCCTGGATTCGAAATCGCTTCGAAATAGTGGACGGTGCTTTCTCGCGACCCGTGGCCGACGAAATCCATCGTCTCTTCAAAGTTGAAGTGTCGCCTATCCGCGCTGATTTGGAGCCGCGAAGCCCTGGGAAGAGACCCATCCTCTCGTTTAGCGGTGGCGCTGATTCTATAGCGGCGGCAGAGCTGCTTCCAGAGGAAACACCTCACGTCCATTTCAGAAGGGTGCAGCATTCCCGGATACCAAACAGGGCAACACACGTTCGCGCTGACGCAATCGAAGGCATTGTCAAAGAGTCAGGAGTGCGGGGGCGGAGTATTGAAATTATCCGCACGGACTTGGAATACATGTGTCATCCGTATCCGACCCTGCCCCATTGGTTTGTAATTGCCATTGGGTGTTTGCTATGGCGGATGATTTTGGACGCTAACGCCCTAGCCTCGGCGGGACGTTTGAGACCTACTACATGGACATGGGCCGAAAGTGGACAGGTCAAGCTGGTAAGGGACTCGATGCAATTCCCGCCCTAATGGGGATTCCTTTGCTGAGGCCCGTCGCGGGTGCAACAGAGATCGGAACGATGAGCTTGGCCTTGCAGTCAAACTTATCCGATATTGCACGCTCGTGCGTAATTGGTACGTTCCAGGCGCCATGTTATGAGTGCACTAAATGCGTTCGGAAGGAATTGACGACGGCGGCGATTTTGGGAAGTAGGCGAGTGCCGAAAACGATCGCCGGAATATCGGCGGACGCCCCCTGTTAACGCCAACCGAAAATAGGGCCAATAGTGCCAATTGAAAACGGGGCCACGGGGTTGTGGTTCTATTGTGCCGTGCTGGCGGCAGGTTGATGTTTTTTGAGGCGGTAGCTGTTGCCTTTGAGGCTGATGACGTCGGCGTGGTGGACGATCCGGTCGATCATGGCCGAGGCGATTGTCAGGTCTCCGAAGACGTCGCCCCAGCGGGCGAACGGGAGGT
>NZ_QMKP01000008.1 GCF_003287955.1 Arthrobacter sp. AQ5-06
CTTGGTCAGCTGTTTGAGCAACCCGCCAGGACCGGTCAGGGACAATCCCCGTTCCCGGGCCATCCTCACCAGCTCACGGGCGGCCTCAGCCTCGGAAGTTTCGTTCAGTTTCGCAGTGGTGTCCGCAGTCTTCACGGCATCCAGTGTCACCGTCATAACCAGCTCATTCCTGCCAGGCACACCGCCTGGCGTGTCGAGCCGGATACACCGTTAATTCCACAGTCCCCCGGAGATCCCGGATGCGCTGGCAGAGGACACCATGTTCAGGACTCCGGCGGGAAGGCCGGCGTCGAGCATGGTCTGGACGAAGAGTTGCGCGGTCAGCGGGGTGAGTTTGGCGGATTTGAGGACCATGGTGCACCCGGCGGCGATGGCGGGGGCGACCTTGCGGGTGGCCATGGCGAGCGGGAAGTTCCAGGGCGTGATGAGCAGGCAAGGGCCCACGGGCTTGTGCTTGCCAGGATTTTGTTCTTGCCCTCTGGGGTGGTGACCTAGCGGCCGTAGTCACGAACTGTTACTTCGGCGAACCAGCGCGGGAACTCGGCGCTGTGGGTTACCTCGCTGCGGGCTTCGGCCAGTAGCTTGCCCATTTCCAGGGTCATCAGCAGCGCGAAGTCTTCGGCGCGTTCGGTCACCAGATCCAAGGCCCGGCGCAGGATCTCGGCGCGGTCCTCGCCCACGAGGCCTGCACCAAGTCGGCCGCATCCAGGGCTGCGACGGCGTCCTCGCTGGTTGCGGAGGCCAGGGTGGCCAGCACGTCCCCGGTGGCCGGATCGTGCACGTCGAAGTGCTGCCGTCGGATGCGTCACGGCACTGCCTGCCGATCAGCAAGCCGGTCGGGACGGAGGCTAGGAGCGTGGCTTCGCGGGCGGGTGAGATGGCAGGGGAGAGCGCAGCAGATGTAACTGTCATGGAAGAAGTCTTAGTAGAAGGGAGTCAGTAGCTGGTTGGGGTTTCGACAGGCTCAACCACCGGGTCTTGGGGGATGTATTGCGCGGCGAGTGCTTCGGAGCCGCGGGCCAGGATGGCGACGTCGGCGCCCACCAGGATGAAGTCGGCGCCGGCGGCGAGGTAGTTGCGGGCGGTGTCGGGGTTAAAGGCGTTCACGCCGGCAGATTTGCCTGCGGCTGCAGCGGCTTTGAGGCAGCGTTCGACGGCGGAACGCACCTTGGGGTGTTCCTGCTGTCCCAGCAGGCCCATGGAGGCCGCGAGGTCTGAGGGTCCCAGGAAGATGGCGTCCACGCCGTCCACGGCCAGGATCTCCTCGACGGCGTCAACTGCCGCCGTCGATTCGATCTGGACCGTGACACTGACGGTCTCTGACGCACGGGCGAGGTAGTCCGGGACACGGTTCCAGCGGGAGGCTCGGGCGAGGGCGGATCCCACGCCGCGGACGCCGTGCGGCGGGTAGCGGGTGGCGGCGACGGCGGCTTCCGCTTCCAGCACCGAGTTCACCATCGGGATCAGCAGGTTCTGCACTCCGAGGTCCAGGTATTGCTTGATCAGCGCGGTGTCGTTGACGGGTGGCCGGACCAGGACCTGGACCGGGTAGCCGTTGACCGCCTGGAGCTGGGCGAGGATGGATTCGAGGCCGTTGGGGCTGTGTTCGGCGTCGATGAGGAGCCAGTCCAGGCCGGATCCGGCGCAGAGCTCGGCGATCAGCGGGCTGCCGGAGCAGACCCACATACCGGCCAGGGGGCGGTCAGCCGCGGCGAGGGCGTCGCGGAACGTCGTCTCCGGTTCTACTCGAAGCGGCATGTGATGGCCCCCAATGGTCCGTAGTCGGCGTGGACGGTGTCGCCCTTGTACACCCACAGTGGGCGGGTGAAGGAGCCGGCGAGGATGATGTCGCCGGCTTTCATGCTGTCTGCGTGGGCGGCGATCTTGTTGGCGAGCCAGTGCACCCCGTTGGCGGGGTGGTCCAGGACGCCGGCGGCCACACCGGTTTCCTCCACGGTCTGGTTCTTGTAGAGGATTGCCGCGACCCAGCGGAGGTCCACGGCGTCGGGCTTTACGGGGTTGCCGCCGATCACCATGGCGCCCATCGCGGCGTTGTCCGCGATGGTGTCCACGATGGTCCGGCCCTCCATTTCGATCCTGGAGTCCAGGATCTCCAGGGCCGGCACCACGTAGTCCGTGGCGTCCAGGACGTCGAAGATGGTGCAGCCGGGGCCGGCCAGGTCCTTCTTCAGCACGAACGCCAGCTCAACCTCCACTCGGGGATGGGTGTACTGGTCCCACTGCACCGTGCAGCCGGTTCCGAGCACCATGTCATCGAAGATGGCGCCGTAGTCCGGCTCGGTGATGCCGGTGGCGGCCTGCATGGCCTTGGACGTGAGGCCGATCTTGCGGCCCACCAGCGTGCGGCCGGAGTCCTCGTTGCGCCGCCGCCACAGCTGCTGCACGGCATAGGAGTCCTCCACTGTCATCTCCGGGTAGCGTGCCGAGAGGCGGGGTACAGGGGTGCGGGTCCGGGCAGCTTCCAGGAGTTCGTCAGCGATGGCCTCTATCGTCTTGGCATCCAGCATGGCTACAGCTGCGCCCCGAGCTTGAAGCCTTCGGCTGCGCTGTCTGCGTCCGGGCGGGTGTAGGAGAAGCCGTCGGCGCCTACGGTGACGGCCATTTCGCTCTTTTCTTCACGGACGATGACGGGCTGCGGGTTGCCGTCGAGGTCCAGGACCAGGGAGGCCTCGGTGTACCAGGACGGGACGACGGGGTTGCCCCACCAGTCGCGGCGCTGGTTGTCGTGGACGTCCCACGTGACCACCGGGTTGTCGGGGTCGCCGGTGTAGTAGTCCTGGGTGTAGATCTCGATGCGGTGGCCGTCGGGGTCCAGGATGTAGAGGTAGAACGCGTTGGACACGCCGTGCCGGCCCGGGCCGCGTTCGATCCGGTCGCTGATGCGCAGGGCGCCCATCTTGTCGCAGATCTGGATGATGTTGTGCTTTTCGTGCGTGGCGAACGCGATGTGGTGCATGCGCGGGCCGTTGCCGCCGGTCAGGGCGGTGTCGTGCACGGTCTGCTTCCGGTGCATCCAGACGGCGTAGGTGACGCCGTCGGAGTCCTGGATGTCCTCGGAGACGCGGAAGCCGAGGTCCTCCAGGTATTTTCGGCCGCGCGGGACGTCGGGGGTGACCTGGTTGAAGTGGTCCAGGCGGACCAGTTCACCGGCGGAGTAGAGGTCGTAGCGCTGGGTGAGGCGCTCCACGTGCTCCACGTCGTAGAAGAACTCGTAGGGGAAGCCCAGCGGGTCCTCGACCCGGACGGAATCGCCAACGCCCTTGGTGAAGCCTTCCTTGCGGCGTTCGGTGCGGCAGCCCAGTTCCTTGTAGTAGGCCTCGGCGGCGTCCACTTCGGCGGGGGACTTCACCCGGTAGGCGAACGCTGCTGCCGCGGCCACCGGTCCCTTGCGGAGCACCAGGTTGTGGTGGATGAACTCCTCCAGGGAGCGCAGGTAGATGTTGTTTTCGTCTTCCTCGGTCACGTGCAGTCCCAGGACGTCCACGTAGAACTCGCGGGACTTCGTGAGGTCCGTGACCACGAGTTCGAGGTAGGCGCAGCGGACGATGTCCGGAGCCGGGACGGAGGGGGTGCGTACAAAGTCACTCATGGGGTTCTCTCTTCTTTGAGGAGGGGTGGGTGGGGCTTACGCGCCGAATTTGGGGGTGTGGACGGTGCCGAGGGTGATGTGGACGGCCTGCTGGTCCGTGTAGAAATCGATGGAGCGGTAGCCGCCTTCGTGGCCCAGGCCTGAGGCTTTGACGCCGCCGAACGGGGTGCGGAGGTCGCGGACGTTGTGGCTGTTGAGCCAGACCATGCCGGCTTCGACGTTCTGGGAGAAGTTGTGGGCGCGGGTCAGGTTCTGGGTCCAGATGTAGGCCGCGAGCCCGTAGCGGGTGTTGTTCGCCAAGGCCAGCGCCTCGTCGTCGTTCTCGAACGGGGTGATGGCGACGACGGGACCGAAGATTTCCTCCTGGAAGATCCGCGCGTCGGGCGCGACGTCGGCGAACACGGTGGGTGCGATGTAGTTTCCTTCGGGGAGGTGGCTGGGGCGGCCGCCGCCGGCGAGGAGCCGGCCTTCGGACTTGCCGATCTCCACGTAGGAGGCCACCTTCGCGTAGTGCTCGGGGTGGACCAGGGCACCCACTTCGGTCTTAGGATCGTGGGGGTCTCCGACGACGATCTTCTTCGCGCGGGCGGCGTACTTTTCGCAGAACTCGTCGTAGATGGCGCGTTCGACGAGGATGCGGGACCCGGCGGTGCAGCGTTCGCCGTTGAGGGAAAAGACCCCGAACAGGGCGGAATCGATCGCGGCATCCAGGTCGGCGTCGGCGAACACCACACACGGAGACTTGCCGCCGAGTTCCATGGACAGGCCCTTGAGATTGGTGGCGGCATTGCGGAAGATCGTCTGGCCCGTGGTGGTCTCGCCGGTGAAGGAGATCAGCGGGACGTCCGGGTGCTTGACCAGGGCGTCGCCGGCTTCTTCGCCGAGGCCGTTGACCAGGTTGAAGACACCGTCGGGCAGTCCGGCGTCCTTGAAGATCTGAGCCCACAGCGAGGCGGATAGCGGGGTGAATTCGGCGGGCTTCAGGACCACGGTGTTCCCCGTGGCCAGAGCCGGGGCGAGCTTCCAAGACTCCAGCATGAACGGGGTGTTCCACGGTGTGATGAGCCCGGCGACCCCGATCGGCTTGCGGTTCACGTAGTTGATCTGGGCGCCGGGGACCTTCATGGCGTCGTCGAACTGGGCCACGATCAGGTCCGCGAAGAAGCGGAAGTTCTCGGCCGCGCGGAGCGCCTGGCCCTTGGCCTGGGTAATGGGCAGGCCGGTGTCGAAGGTCTCCAGTTCGGCGAGGCGCCCCTCCTGGGCCTCGACAGCGTCGGCAATCCTGTTCAGGATGCGGGCACGTTCGCGCGGCTTCATCCTTGGCCACGGACCGTTGACGAAGGCTTCACGGGCGGCGGCGACGGCGAGATCAATGTCTTCCTTCTGGCCAGCCGCAGCCGTGGCGTAATTCTGGTTCGATACCGGGTCCAGGACGTCGAAGGTTGCCCCGCCCACCGAGTCAACGAACTGACCGTTGATGTAGTGCTGGATGTGGGAGGGCAGGTCCTGCGGTACGTAATGCGTGGCGGCTTCTGCTGCAGTGAACGTCATTGTTGTTTCCTTACTGCTTGGGCGGGGGCTTTGCTCCGGTGAAGAGTGGGTCAGATGCTTTTGGCCTGGGCGAGGTAGGCGTCCAGGGTGGCGGAGCGGTGCTGGCGGGCGGCCTTTTCGATCTCTTCCGCGCCGGCGCCGGCCTCGATGAGCCGCAGCAGCGCTTCGTGCTCGTCCACCGATTCGTGGGCACGCCCGGGAACGAACCGGAAGGTGGAGGACCGCAGCGAGGCGAGCCGGTTCCAGCCCCGGTGGACCAGGTCCAGGATGTGTGGGTTGGGGCAGTGCTCAAAGAGGATGCTGTGGAAGTCCTGGTTCAGATGCGTGAAGCGGACGGGGTCGAAGTGCTGGAGGCATTCCCGCATGTCCTCGTTCACGGCCCGGGCGCGGGCGATCGTCACGGAATCGATCAGCGGCGCGGACAGGGCAGTGGCCGCGCCCTCCACGATGCTCAGGGTCTGCATGGTGTAGAGGTATTCGGTGGGATCGATTCCGGCCACGGTGGCGCCGACGTTCCGCTCGAACTTCACCAGGCCTTCGGCTTCAAGGCGCCGGATCGCTTCGCGGACCGGCACCACGCTGACGCCCAGATCCTTGGCGATGGTGGCCAGGACCAGCCGGTAGCCGGGGGAGTAGGTCCCGTCCACGATCCGGGCTTTGACGGCCGCGTAGGCCTGCTCGGACTTGCTGCCCGTATTACCCACGGCCACAGCTGTCTCAGTCATCAACTTTGTCCGCTTCCCATGCCTCGTACTTGGCCCGCCAGGCGGCGTTCAGCGGGTAGAGGCCGTCAACGCTGTGGCCCTGTGCCACCATTTCGGCGATGAACGTTTCCTCGCGCTCCTGGATGATGGACTCGTCCGCGAGCTCTTCGGCAAATGCCGGCGGGATCACCAGGATGCCGTCAGAGTCCGCCACGATGATGTCCCCGGGCTGCACTGTGGTGCCGCCGCAGGCAATGGTGACGTCCGTGTCCCAGGGGATGTGCCGCCGCCCCAAGACGGCGGGGTGCGGATTGGCGTAGTAGGTAGGCATGTCCATGGCCGCGACGGCGGAGAAGTCCCGGACGCCGCCGTCGGTGATGATGGCCGCAGCGCCTCTGACCTGGGCGCGGAGGGCCAGGATGTCGCCGATTGTGCCCGTGCCCTTTTCCCCGCGGGCTTCCATGACGAGGATTTCGCCCTCGTTCACGGAATCGATGGCCTGCTTCTGGGCGTTGAAACCGCCGCCGTGGGTTTTGAAGAGGTCCTCGCGGTTGGGCACATACCGCAGGGTCCGGGCCAGGCCCACCACGCGCTTTTCCGGGCGGGTTGAGCTGAGGCCGTCGATGCTGACGTTGTTCAGGCCGCGTTTCCTCAGCTGGGAGGAGAGCGTGGCGGTGCAGACACTTTCCAGCTTCGCCTTCAGATCGGCGGTAAGCACATGCCCGACGGCGGTGCCCGCCACCGCAGCACCCTCCACAGGGGCAAGGCCCGCCGCTGCCCGCGAACCGTACGCCTCCTCGCGCTGCAGGTCATCGGTCTTGGGCCGCGCACCAAAGTCCGCGAACGCCGTCGTGCCTTCCTCCACCCGCGTGACCAGACGCCCCGTGGAGAGACTGGCGGATCCGCTGGCTTCAACGGTGCTGACTTCAACCTCGACGACGTCTCCGGGCTTGGCCACGGAGGCGCCGGCCGGGGTGCCGGTCAGGATGATGTCGCCCGCCTCGAGGGTGACGAGTTGGGAGAGGTCGGCGACGAGGCGGGCGAACGGGAAGAGCAGTTCCTCGGTGGTGTCGTCCTGGACGAGCTCGCCGTTGTGCCAGGTACGGATGCGGAGACCGGCGGGGTCCACGGCGTCCGCGGGGATCAACCCGGGGCCGATCGGGGTGAAGCCGTCGCCGCCCTTGGACCGGAGGTTGGACCCCTTGTCCGCATAGCGGAGATCGTAGACGCCGAGGTCGTTGCTGGCGGTGACCCATTCGACATGACTCCAGGCGTCCGCCAGCCCGACCCGGCGGGCGGGCTTGCCGATGATCAGGGCGACCTCGCCCTCAAAGCCGAGGAGTTCGCAGCCGGCCGGACGCTCCACGACGGAAGGGGCTTCTGCCGAGCCGAACGCCAGGGAGGAAGACGGCTTCAGGAAGTAGGACGGCTGGGCGGGAGTGCGGCCCCGCTGCGCAGCGCGGCTGGGGTAGTTGATGTGCACCGCGACGACCTTGCGGGCCGCCGCCAAGGACTCCTCGTTGACCTGCTCCAAAGCTGTCTCCTCATCAAGTACAAAATCGTATACGAAAAACTATCGCCGATGATCCGAGCTTCGTCAAGGCCTAGTTGTAACGCTTTTCAGCCACTTGTTGTTCGGATCACATTGACGTACAGTTTTGGGCCAACACCCCTAACTTTCTAATATAGAACCGTCAATTCGCATATAGAACACCATGCGGGTGATCGACAGCCACACAGTGAAGTGAGGAAGCCCGTGCAGTTCCACCACCACGGATACGTATCCGGAGACCCGCGAGTCCGGCCCGCCGCCGGCGTCGGCATCAATCGGCCCGCCGAGCTCCCCGATGAGGTAGACGTGCTCATCATCGGCACCGGACCTGCCGGCATGCTCACCGCCGCACAGCTGTCCCAGTTCCCGAACGTCACCACGCGCATCGTGGAGCGCCGCGCCGGGAGGCTCGCCATCGGCCAGGCCGACGGCATCCAGGCCCGCAGCGTCGAGACCTTCCAGGCCTTCGGCTTCGCCGAGCGGATCATCGCCGAGGCATACGCGATCACCGAAATGGCGTTCTGGAAGCCGGACGCCGCGGACCCCTCGCGCATCATCCGGACCGCCCGTACCCAGGATGACCCCGCCGGCATCAGCGAGTTCCCGCACCTGATCGTCAACCAGGCCCGCGTGCTGGACTACTTCGCCGAGTACATGGCCAACTCACCTACGCGGATGTCGCCCGACTACGGCTTTGAATTCCGTTCCCTGAGCGTCGCGGACGAGGGGGAATACCCCGTCACCGTGACCCTTCTCCAAACCTCAGGCCCCAATGAAGGTCAGGAGCGCGTTGTCCACGCCAAGTACGTTGTCGGCGCGGACGGCGCGCGCAGCAAAGTGCGGGAATCCATCGGCTGCACCCTCGCCGGAGACCAGGCCAACCACGCCTGGGGCGTCATGGATGCCCTCGCCGTCACGGACTTCCCTGATATCCGCACTAAGTGCGCCATCCAGTCCGGTACTGGCGGCAGTATCCTGCTAATCCCGCGCGAGGGTGGCCACCTCTTCCGCATGTACGTGGATCTCGGCGAAGTAGACCCGAACGATAAGGGTGCCGTGCGTAACACCACCATCGAGGAAATCATCGGCAAGGCGAATGAGATCCTCCATCCCTACACACTCGACGTTCGCAACATCGCGTGGCACAGCGTCTACGAGGTGGGCCACCGACTTACCGACCGTTTCGACGACGTCCTTCCGGATGAGCGTGGAACCCGCACCCCCCGCGTGTTCATCGCCGGCGACGCCTGCCACACCCACAGCGCCAAGGCCGGGCAGGGCATGAACGTCTCCATGCAGGACGGCTTCAACCTGGCCTGGAAACTCGGGCACGTGCTCGAGGGCCGCAGCCCGGAAAGCCTGCTGTCTACATACTCAGCAGAGCGGCAGGTGGTCGCCAAAAACCTGATTGACTTCGACAAAGAATGGTCCACCCTGATGGCGAAGAAGCCCGAGGAGTTCGAAAACCCCTCGGAGCTGGAGGACTTCTATGTCAGCACTGCTGAGTTCCCCGCCGGATTCATGACTCAGTACGCGCCGTCCATGCTGGTGGCCGCCGCTGATCACCAGGAGCTGGCTACCGGCTTCACGGTGGGCAAACGGTTCAAGTCCGCGCCCGTTGTTCGGGTCGGCGACACTAACCCGGTACATCTCGGCCACCACGCCACGGCGGACGGCCGGTGGCGGATCTACGTCTTCGCGGACACTGCTCTCCCGGGCGCAACGTCGTCCACGGAAGAGTTCGCCGAGTGGCTCGCGAGCTCGCCGCAATCTCCGCTGGCCGCAACGTCGTCGGGCGCCGATCCTGACGCCTGGTTCGACGTAAAGGTGGTCTACCAGCAGGGTCACCCGAGCATAGATTTCGGTGCTGTTCCCGGAGTGTTCAAACCCCAGGTAGGCCCGTTCAAGCTCACAGACTACGAGAAGGTCTACGCCACTGACCCTGCCGCGGATATCTTCGAGCTCCGCGGCCTGGACCGCGGCGGCGTCCTGGTCGTTGTTCGCCCCGATCAGTACGTGGCGAACGTCCTGCCGCTCACGGCAACGGCCGAGCTGGGAGCATTCTTCGCGCCCTTGCTGCCAGAGCGGAAGGCCGCGGCTGTATTGTCTGCGGCCACCGAACCGTGAGCCCTAATTAGGAACTAGAGCCTGACGATTTGTTGTCATCGTCGTAAACCACGCCGATGTGCTGGTGGAATCGTGGATTGAACGGCGGCAGCGCGTGGCCAGCCGGAGGGTGCACCGGCGTCGAACATTGCGCCCAAAGTGCCCCCGGACGGAATCACCAGGCACGAAACAACGCTGCCGGCCGCCCCCTGGCGCCACGTCACCACGCCTCACCCGGGGCACGGTCCGGGGGAACTTTGGCGCGGACACGCCGTCAACTATGACGCCGGCGTCGAACATGGCGCCCAAAGTGGCCCCGGACGGAATGCCCAGGCACGGATTGGGGCTGCCGGCCGCCCGTTGGCACCGCGTCACCACGCCTCACCCGGGCCCG
The DNA here is from genome assembly GCF_003287955.1 of Arthrobacter sp. AQ5-06. GTDB lineage: Bacteria > Actinomycetota > Actinomycetes > Actinomycetales > Micrococcaceae > Arthrobacter. The sequence goes on from NZ_QMKP01000008.1 coordinate 9,918, forward strand.
GGCCCCGGCCGGAATCACCAGGCACGAAACAACGGAAAGCCCCCTCGATGAGGGGGCTTTCCGTCCTAACTACCGCTTGACATCGGGACCTTCCAGCGCTTGGACCTCCGCCGGGTCCAGACGCGGCGTCGTGGTGGTGTTCCCGGTGGCTTTTGCAACATCACCGAGGCCACGAACCGGGTCCGCGCCGGGACGATCGCCCGCCTCTGCCAAGTACTCCGTCGCGATAAGCCAGATCAGGTCGTCCACATCAGAGCCGGTAAGACACCGCGGCTTCTGTTTATCTGGGGCGTAGGGACCCATTTGTCGAGATGCCGCTCATCCACCTGGTTTCAAGCGGGCCGTCTGGCTGAAACACAGGGGCGATCACCCCTGTGTTTCCGCTGATGGACCGAGCACGGACTGAGGGCCGGACCGCGTGGCGCGGCGGCGTCAGGTCGCGGTGTGGTCTTGACGCTCGAGTAGGCGGGATACGCCGTAGCCGATGACCACGCCCCAGAACGCGGCATGGATGTTGAAGAGGTCCAAGCCAGAGATCGTGACGACGAAAGTCACCAGCGCTCCCAGAGTGAAGTTCGTGGCGAATGCGGTAACGAAGGCCTGTTGGAGGGCCCGCAGCATCGCGAGGCCCCCCAGGGCCAGAATGAAGGCTTCGGGAGTGGCAAGCATGAAGCGGGTGAGCGTGGGGGCCAGCAGGGCGCAGACGAGAGACAGCAGGCCGTAGACCACTGCGGCGGTGTACTGGCGCTGTTTCTGCCCGGAGGAGGTCAGCAATGCGTTGGTGGGGCCGGTGACACAGGCCGAGACGGCGCCGAATGCGGCATTGAGCAGGGAGAACACCCCCGAGGTCATCGCGGAGACGTTGATCGGAGGGTGATGGCCTGCGGTCCGGAGCACGGCGGCTCCCTGCCCGTTCTGCACCACCAGTACCGTGAGCGCAAGGGGTATGACCAGTTCCAGTTGGGCGGCCCAAGTGAACTCGGGGGTAGTGAACACGGGGGCGGCTAGGACCCGACCGCCGTCCTCCATGGTGAACCGGCCGCTGAGTGCGACGGCGACGACGCCCACCGCAAGCGTGCCCAGTACCGGAGGGAGATACTTGCCCAGTGCTGGCACGGCGGCGAGCACGACGAACGCCACCACCATCGGTGCCGCCACTGCGGGGTCCGTCCGGGTGGAGGCGACGATGTCCGTCCCGAACCGGAGGAACACGGCTGCAACCATGGCCATGACAATCGGCACGGGAATCGCGGCCATGATCGGGCGCACTACTCCGGTAGCACCGAGGGCCAGGATCAGCACTCCGGCGGAAAAGAAGGCCCCGACCACCTCCGGGAAGGGCAGGTGCTGCAGGGACGGCCCCAGCAGTACGGTCCCCGGGATGGACCAGGCGAAGCCCAACGGCTGGCGATAGATCAGTGACATGACCAAGGTCGCCGCGCCGGCCGAGAGGAAAATGGCGAAAACCCACGACGCGAGCTGGGACTGCGTCAGTCCGCCGAGCGACCCGACGGCAAGGGTGACTGCGACCGGCCCGGAGGCGGAGAAGGCCAATCCGACGACCCCGTTCGAAGCGTAGTGCGGGCCGATGTCCTTCAGGACGTCGCGCACTCCAGCCGGGCCGACCCTGGGCCGCTCGAAGAGCGGTTGGGCTCCCGGGTTCCGGCCCGATCCTGCCTCGGTAGTCGTGGACGGGGCCTTAGGGGGGTGGGGCATGGTGGCTCCTGAGCCATTACGGGTGGGGAAGATGGCCACTCATGAAGGAGTGGAAGGCTGTGAACTGCCGTCAAATATCAATCGTCCCTGAAGAATCCGCCTCAACCCGTCAACGGATGGAGTTGGGATGCTTGGCTAACGGTGCGACCTTAATTTTCATGAAGGGGTACATCGGAAATCCGCTCAGGATCTGGTGCAGCTCGTCGTTGGATCCGACGTCGAACACCGAATAGTTCGCGTACTCGCCGACCACTCGCCAGATGGAGGCAAGGCGGCCCTCCTGTTGCAGGGCCTGGGAGTACTCCTTCTCCAGCCCCTGCAAGCGGGTGATGTCCTCACTGGACAGGTGCGCTGGGAATTGCACATCCATGCGGGCCAAAAACAACATTTTTCTTCTCCTTGGTGGTCGAGGTCAGGACAGGCGGTACATCGCGAGTTTGTCCTCGTCGATCTCTGCTCCCACCCCTGGCAAATCGCGCACGGAAATCGTGCCGTCGATTATCCGGAGCGGATCAGCCAGCAGGTCGTCGGCCATGTCGAGGAAGTTCGACAGTTCCCCGGCCCGGCGGCTGGTGGCCTCGTGGGCGGCGCCGAAGGTGACGGTAGCAAGCGAACCGACCTGGGTGTCGATCTGGTTGCCCATGGTCACATCCACGCCGAGGCCGGTGCACAACCCCAGTATCTCGGTGGCTTCGGTGAAGCCGGAACGGGCGGTCTTGATACAGATGGCATTGCAGCCGCCCGAAAGCAGTTCCCGCGACGCGTCCCCTGCGGTGGGGACGGATTCATCGCCCACCACCGGGATTGGCGATTTGTCGACCAGGCGGCGGCGGCTCATTGTTTCCTTGGCGTCGCAGGGTTCCTCGAGCAGGGTCAGTCCCAACCCCTCGGTGCGCCGAAGCACCTCGAGGGCCTCATTTGCGGTCCAGCCGCGGTTCGCGTCAATATACAGCTCCACGTCTTCCCCCAGTCCCTCGCGCAGCACGTGGCAGGCCTCCACATCCAAGGACAGCGGCCGGCGGCCCACCTTCAGCTTGAAGGTGGTGATGCCATATTCCTCGCCGAAGCGCAGGGCTTCGTCCAGGAGTTCCTGCGCCGGCCGGAAGCCGAGCATATGGCTGACCCGCATGCGGTCTGTATACCCACCAAGCAGCTTGTGGACAGGAGTGCCGAGCGTCTTGCCGATTGCGTCCCACACCGCGATGTCGACGGCGCCCTTCGCCACCTGGTTGTGTATGGTCCGGCGCATTACCGCCTGGATCTGCTCCCGGTCCACGATCTCGAGACCCATGAGCTGCGGGGCGAAAGTCTTCTCGATAATCGTCCCGATGGACTCCTGCGTCTCACCGTAGGTGTAAGGACGGGGAGGGGCGTCTGCAACTCCCACGACGCCGTCGTTGGTGTGCACACGTACCAGAACATGGTCGGCGGTTGCCACCTCACCGCTGGCGAACTTCAGCGGGTGGGTATACGGGATGGAGTAGGGAATCACTTCAATCCGTTCGATTTTCAACGGCGCGGTTCCTTTCGGTTCGGTCGGGAGGTCAATCGATGCAGGGAGGAACGGGTGCCCCAGAGCTCACGTTCTGGGGCACCCCATAGGCCTTAGAGCACGGCCATGTCAGGAGAGAATCCCTACCTGGACTGTCCCACCTTGGCCAGGACGTAGTCGTAAGAGGCTTCCTCGCCGGCAGCGCCGTCGGTTCGCGGTTTGGTATTGAGCATTAGCTCCGGCTTGACCGCCGAAGCAATGTCGTCGGCATTGTGCGGGTCACCGGGGAAGTAGAGCTGCTGGGTTACGGGCTGGTAGCCAGGCGCGGAGACCTTTATGTGGATGTGAGCGGGGCGCCAGGCGTGCCACCCCGCGGCACTGATCAGCTGCCCACAGGCTCCGTCAGTGGGGATCTGGTAGGGAGCCGGTCGCATGGTGTGGAGGACGAATTGTCCATCGCTGTCGGCCTGCACGTTCGCACGGAACAGCCAGTCAGGCAGTCCCGGGGCGTACTGGGAGTAGAAGCCGGCCGCATCCGCATGCCAAATCTCCAGCTGTGCACCTTGGATGGGGTCACCGTCGATGTCGGTAAACCGGCCGCTGAACTGCAGCGGAATGCCCTCTTCATCATCACGCATCTCAACCGTGGCAGGGGACTCGAGCACCGGCGAGTTCGGGACGTAGTACGGCCCCTCGATGGTGCCCTTGGTGCCGGGACGGTCCTGGGAGTTGACATCTTCCACGGTGTGCTCGAGCCACACGTCAAGGAACAGGGGCCATTCGCCATCATTGCCCACTTTGATAAGCCAGGCTTTCAGGGCGTTGTACTCCTCGTAGGTGACTTCGTGCTCGACGACGATGTCGTTTGCAGCCTTGATGAGGGCCCCGGCGAGCAAGCTCACGCGCTCCTTTGTAACCCCCAATCCCGCTAGCTTGCCGGACGCGGCGAAGCGTTCGGTCGCCTTTGAGCCGGCCTCCAAGGCCGTGCCTTCTTCTTCCTTGCGGGTGTCCAGCTGATTTTCAGTCATGGTGATCTCCACACTCCTCCTAGCATCGGGGACAGGAGATGATCCCGTCCGCCGTGACGCGCCGGCCGCGGGCTTGGCACCCGCCGGTTTACCGGCTTCACGTGACGTCCATCTCATGCTAGTTAGCGAATAAGGACGAAACAAGTACCGATTTAGCGCTTATTAGGTCACTAAAGTTACATAAAAACACCCTTGGTTCAGACTAGGGTTTTGCCTGATGTGAGAGCCGTCACCTTACGCCAGGATCGTTGAGACACATTCATTCCGCCCGAGGGGTCGAAACGAGGCTGCACAGTCGCTGCCCTCACCCTCACCCCTCCAAAGAAGGAGCACACCATGACCGAGAATCTGACACGTGTCCGTGAAGTACTGGCTGACGCCGTCGTCGACGATCGAGAAAACGGCGTTATCCGGGCAAAGCGTGAAATCTTCACCGACCAGGACATCTTCGAACTGGAGATGAAGCACATCTTTGAGGGCAACTGGGTGTACCTTGCCCACGAGTCGCAGATTTCCAATGTGGGGGACTACTTCACCACACACATTGGCCGGACTCCCGTCGTCCTCACCCGGGACAAGGACGAGAAGATCAACTGCATCGTCAACGCGTGCTCCCACCGCGGCGCGATGCTGTGCCGACGCAAGACCGACAACAGGACCACCTTCACCTGTCCCTTCCACGGCTGGACCTTCAAGAACTCCGGCGAACTGCTGAAGGTCAAGGACTCCCGCAACGCCGGATACCCGGAAACCTTCAACAAAGAGGGGTCACACGACCTCACCAAGGTCGCCCGCTTCGACTCCTACCGCGGCTTCCTGTTCGGCTCCTTGAATGCTGACGTTCTTCCGCTCGAAGAACACCTGGGAGACGCCACCAAGGTCATCGATTCGATTGTGGACCAGTCCCCGGAGGGACTTGAGGTCCTGCGCGGGTCTTCCACCTACACCTACGATGGCAACTGGAAGGTCCAGGCGGAAAACGGCGCCGACGGCTACCACGTCACAGCCGTGCACTGGAACTACGCCGCGACTACTGCCCGCCGAAATGCCGGTGACTCCGCCAACAGCACCAAGGCTATGGATGCCGGCAAGTGGGGGAAGGTCAAAGGCGGCTTCTATTCCTACGACCACGGGCACTTGCTGCTGTGGCAGGAGTGGAGCAACCCCGAAGACCGTCCGCTGTGGGACCGTCGCGACGAACTCGTCCAGAAGTACGGCGAGGAGATGGCAAACTTCATGATCAACATCTCTCGCAACCTTTGCCTGTACCCGAACGTCTACATCATGGACCAGTTCTCCTCGCAGATCCGTCACTTCCGCCCGATTTCAGCGGACCAGACCGAAGTGACGATCTACTGCATTGCACCAAAGGGTGAGTCGCAAGAGAACCGTTCAAAGCGCATCCGGCAGTACGAGGATTTCTTCAACGCGACCGGCATGGCCACGCCGGACGACCTCGAAGAGTTCCGCTCCTGCAACAAGACCTACTGGGCCACCTCGGCGCCGTGGAACGACATGACGCGCGGCTCTACCCACGAGATCACGGGTCCTGACGAGCAGGCCACAGCACTCGGCATGTCCCGCGTAATCGCCTCTGGTGTGCGCACCGAAGACGAGGGGCTGTACCCGATCCAGCACGGGTACTGGAAGGAAGTAATGGACAAGGCCCTGGCCGACGCGGAACCCGTTGCCCAGGAAACCGTCCCGGTCACTGCGTGACCGATACCTCGAACCCACACAGAGAGTGCTGAACACCAATGGCCAACCTGCTTAACTCCCAGACCGCGCTCAAGAGCGCCCACGAAATCGCCACCCTCGAGACCGTCCGCGCCTTCCTTTACAGGGAAGCCCGGCTCCTGGACGACCGCCAGTTCGACGAGTGGCTCCAGTGCTACCACCCGGACTCCGAGTACTGGATGCCGGCGTGGGACGTCGACGACCGGCTGACCGTGGACCCCCAGAACGAGATCTCACTCATCTATTACGACAACCGCGGCGGTATCGAGGACCGGGTGTTCCGGATCAAGACGGACCGCTCTTCGGCTACCTCCCTGCCGGAGCCCCGCACCGGACACAACATCACGGACATTGAGGTCCTGGAGCAGGACGGCGCCGAGGTCAAGGTCCGTTTCAACTGGTTCACCCTGTACTTCCGTTACAACACCACCGACACCTATTTCGGCACGAGCTTCTACACCATCGACCTCGCCGGCGAGCAGCCGGTGATCCTGAAAAAGAAGGTTGTCCTGAAGAACGACTACATCCACCACGTGGTGGATGTCTACATGGTCTGACGGCATCGGGCACCGTCCCGGCCCGACCGGGACGGTGCCGGCAGGACCAACCTGCCGGCTCATCTGCTCATACGAGACATCCGCACTAACTTTTTCGGGGTTGCTGGGAAGCGACACCCAACCAGGAGGAAATCATGGGCCATCAGGTAGCCCTCAGTTTCGAAGATGGCGTCACCAAAGTCATCAAGGTCGGCGACTACGAGACAGTTATGGATGCGGCCTACAAGGCGCGCATCAACATCCCCTCAGACTGTCGTGATGGCGCCTGCGGCACGTGTAAGGCGTTTTGCGACTCCGGCTCCTTCGACCCCGGAGACTATATCGACGACGCGATGACCGAGGAGGAGCTTGAGAAGGGCTACCTCCTCACCTGCCAGGCGGTCCCGGAATCGGACCTCGCCATCCAGATCCCGGCCACCTCCGAATCCGCGAAAACCTCAGCTGCCACGTTCACTTCCACGCTGAAGGAGCTCGATAAGCACTCGGAGTCCACCATCTCCTTCGCTCTTGAGGTGGAGAACCGGGACGCCCTGGCGTTCCTGCCCGGGCAGTACGTCAACATCAAGGTCCCGGGCACCGACGCCGAGCGCTCGTACTCGTTCAGCAACGGCCCCAGGGTTGATGACGCGTCCTTCATGGTGCGCATCACACCGCAGGGTGCGATGTCCGAGTACCTGCGGGACCGGGCGGCGGTAGGGGACACCATCGCGTTCACGGGCCCTTACGGCTCCTTCTTCCTCCGCGAGCCCAAGCGTCCCTTGCTCCTGCTGGCAGGCGGCACCGGCCTGGCCCCGCTCCTGTCCATCCTGGAGAAGCTGTCCGAGAACCCGCCGGCCACTCCGGTGCACCTGATCTACGGCGTCTCCCGTGAAGCCGATATCGTCGGCCTCGACTGGCTGCGCGCCTATGAATCGAAGCTGCCGAGCTTCACCTGGGACTACATCGCCTCCGAGCCGGAGACTTCCGCGCCGCACACGGGCTACGTCACCCAGATCATCCAGCCGTCCCACCTCAACGACGGCGACGTCGATATCTACCTGTGCGGACCGCCGCCTATGGTAAACGCTGTCTCCAAGTGGCTGGACACCGAGGCCATCCAGCCGGCCAACTTCTATTTCGAACGCTTCGCCCCCAAGGAGGCCACCGGCGGGGACGCCGAGACAGGCTCTCCGGCCCCCGTGGAGCAGCTGGAGAGCGCAGGTGACACGATCAGCCGGGTGGAAGCCATTTCTTCCATGGAGACCGGCCGGCTCGAGTTCCGGAAGGAAGACAGTTTCGCCCACCTGGATGCCCGCATGGGCCTTGAGCTTGCGGTCACCGAGCTGATGTTGAACCGCCTCAGCAAGGAGCAGCTGCGCCAGTTCCGTCGGCTCGCCGAGGCCACCACACGCGCAGTCGACGCTGGAAGGGTGCTCGACCCGGAAGAATACGTCAAGACCAACGAAGAGTTTCACGAATACCTTTTCATGATCTGCGATAACCCCATGCTGCTGGAGTCCTACCGTCGGCTCGACGTCCACGCCCAGATGGCTGCCACCTTCACGGAGGGCACCCACATCTTTGAGCGGGTCGCGCAGGACCACCTCGACGTCGTGGACGCGTTCGAGCGGGGCGACAAGGACCGGGCCAGGGACGTCATCATGGCCCACGCCCGCGACGCAAAGGGCACCATGTCCGAAGCGATCAACGCCAAAGACGGCGGTTTCGAACGGTGACGGCGTACGCAGGACATTTCATAACTCCCGGCCGCTTCGCCGGCAAGGTGGCAGTGGTCACCGGCGCGGCCCAGGGAATCGGGCAGAAAGTAGCGGAGCGGATCGGAGCTGAAGGGGGCGCCGTCGTCGTTGTTGACCGTGCCGACATCGTGCAGGAAGTTGCCAAGGGGATCCAGGAAGCCGCGCAGAAGTCCGGCTCCGGGGGATCCGCCAGTTCCGTGACCGCAGACCTGGAATGCTTCGCCGGCGCAGAACACGCGGTGAGCGCGGCGCTGGCTCTTCACGGCAGGGTCGATGTACTCGTCAACAACGTCGGGGGCACCATTTGGGCCCGCCCTTATGAAGAGTACGACGAGGAGAAGATCGAAAGGGAGATCCGACGTTCGCTCTTCCCCACGCTGTGGACGTGTCGCGCCGTACTTCCGGCAATGCTTGACCAAGGCTCGGGCACCATCGTCAACGTCTCGTCAGTGGCAACCCGAGGAATGCACCGTGTTCCGTACGCCGCGGCTAAGGGTGGTGTCAACGCCCTGACCCAGTCCCTGGCCATGGAGGTCGGAGGGCGTGGCATCCGGGTTGTCGCCACCGCCCCGGGCGGTACGGAAGCTCCGCCCCGAAAGGTCAAGCGTGGACCGGAAGCTGAGTCGACTACCGAAAAGGCGTGGTATCAGACCATTGTCGAACAGACCGTTGAGTCCTCCTTCATGAAGCGATACGGCACGCTGGACGAACAAGCTGCGCCGATAGTGTTCCTGGCTTCCGACGAAGCATCGTACGTCACTGGCAGCATCCTGCCGGTGGCAGGCGGGGACCTGGGCTGAGCGTGCTGTGACGCCAACTCGTGCGCGTGGACGCTCGGTGCGCTCGAGTATGCTTGCCAGCATGATCCCGGCCCCCCACCACGGCGACACCGAGGATGATCTGGCGCTGCTTGGCCGTGCCGAGGTTTTCGAGGAGTTGCTGGAGACACTTCGTGTTGTCCGCAAGGGTAACGTGCGCACCGTGGTGATCAGCGGCCCGCGGGGATCCGGGAAGACTGCGTTGCTGGATCTTTTCCTGGAGCACTGCCGCGCCGTGGCGCGTGGTGTGCGGGTGCTGTCCGCTACTGGAGACGAGTGGGAGGCGCAGTTTCCCCTCGCCGGCTACTCCCAGCTCATGGTCACGCCGCCGCTGCGATCGGCCAAGGACGTTGGCCGGGACCACGTCCGGTCCGCGGACCTTATCGGTACTCTCGGCCCTGTTCAGGTCGCCAACTACGCTGCGACTCTCAACGCCCACCTCGATGGGCTTCAATTGCACGGGAGCGTGGTGGTTGCCGTTGATGACGTCCAGCACTTCGACGCCGAAACCCTGCACGTACTCGCCTTCGTTATGCGCCGGCTGCGCGGCAAGCGCATCCTGTTCTTAGTCACTCTGGATCCCGCTCAAGCCCAGCTGGTGCCCGCGGGCGTCCTCGCGTTTCTCACAGGCCATCAGGTTTCCCGCGTTCCGCTGGAACCATTGTCACCGCAGCGGGTCCAGGATCTTGCCCGGCGCCGGTTCGGCATCGACTTGAACGCGACGGCCGCCCACGAGATCGTACGGCATACCGGTGGTTGGCCCGAGCCGATTGTGGAGCTCCTGGGGGAGCTTCCTCAGGAGACTTGGCATACATGGTTTTCATCCCTGCCCCCGAGTTCGCGCGTGCGGGCCCGGGTGCGCAGTCTCCTTAACGCCGCGTCTCCCGATCTGGTGGCTGTGGCGGAGGCCGCGTCCGTCCTGAGGCGCAGCGCCGGGATAGCGGAGGTTGCCCACGTCAGCGGAGTCGCGTCTGTTATGGATGCCCTCGACGAGGGACATAAGGCCGGACTTCTGGGCCTGTCGGTAGAACAGGCCCGCTCGGTCGTGACATTCTTTGAAGCGGGAACTATTGAATCCGTCTACGAGCAGACTGCACCCAGCCGGCGCATATGGCTACACCGTAGGGCTGCGGAAGCCGCGCAGATCGAGGGCGATCGCTTGGGCCACAGAGTGTCCGCGACCCCGGGCGCCGACGAGGCACTGGCCACGGAACTAGAGGAGTACGCCCGCCAACAGTCTCAGGTGGGTGCCTGGCAGGATGTCTCGACGGCACTGTTTTCCGCCTCCAGGCTCTCAGGGGATATCCGCGCCGGCAACGATCGCCTCCTCAGGGCAGTGGATGCCCTTGTGGGTTCTGGCAACATCGCCCAGGCACAGATGTGGGTCGCGGCCGTCGATGCCATGGCGCCTTCGCCGTTGCGTTCCTCCGTGCTTGGCTACCTCTCCACGGCGTCGGGACAAAACCACAGCGCCCAAACCCAGTTGGAGATGGCCTGGCGAACGAGTAACCCGCAGCAGGACCCGGCGGCCGCTGCGCAGGTGGCCCAACGCTTGGTTCTGCATGGGGTGGCCTCCTGGGATGGCCCCCTCATCACCCGTTGGGCGGAGCAGGCCATGTCCCTGACAAAGCCGGGCACCCCGGCCCACATCGAATCTGAAGCCATCTACGGCCTGGGTCTTTATGCCCAAGGCCGGATTTCGGCAGCCGAAGCTTCCTATCGCCGGGCCTTCGAACACGCCTCCGAGAACGCCCAGAAGCAGCGCGTACAGATGGGTGCGGGGTGGCTGGCCCTGCGATTGGACGACGCCGAGACGGCGCTTGTAAATTTCGAAGCCGCGGCCCCCACTGAGTTCCGGGGCGGATCAATGCGGATCTCCCTATGGGCCGAGGCATGGTTGGCCCGTACCCACCTCGTGCTAGGTAACTGGGACGCGGCCGCGGCCACAGTTGCCCGTGCCTCCGTCCGGCTTGAGACCTCGCGGATGCCACTGATCCGGCCGTTGTTGTACTGGACCGCCGCTGAGCTCTGGTCCATGCGCGGGGATTGGGACCGGGCCCGGTACTACGTCTCCCAGGCGGCCGTGCAGCCGGGCACTTATCGGGCCATGCAGGTCCCGGCCAGCCTGGCCCGGGCGCGTTTCCACGAGGCACGGGCGGACTACGAAAGCGCTTTGGCCGTGTTGCAGCCCCTGACGGAGCTGGATCCCTGGACAGAGAACAGGGTGTCGTTCTGGCCCTGGCAGGACACCTACGTTAACGCCCTTGTCATGACAGACCAGCTCGATGTGGCAGATTCCTTCCTCACCGCCTTCGAGCAGGTGCGGCGGGAGCGGGCAGTACCATCCGATCTTGCGCGGATCGCGTGGGCACGGGGCCGGCTCGTAGCCGCCCAAGGGGATCCCGATTCCGCCAAGGAGCACTTCGAAACGGCGCTGGGGCATCTACGCGGGCTTAACCGGCCATATCTGCGGGCTCGGGTGAGCTTTGCCTTCGGGCAGAGCATGCGACGGGCCGGCAAAAGACGTTTGGCATCCTCAGTGCTGCGGGTGGCAAGGGATCTCTACGAATCCCTGGGCGCGGCCACTTACGTCGATAGATGCGATCGGGAGCTGAAGGCGACAGGCCTGGATGTCGGCAATCTGCCCGACCCGTCTGACGCTGTGCTCGCTGCCGTGACTCAACCACACGTCCAGCTCACGGCCCAGGAGCAGTCAGTTGCCGAACTCGTAGCAGCCGGCGCCACCAACAAGGAGGCTGCCCGTGCACTGTTTCTGGCCGAGAAAACCGTGCAGTACCACCTGACCCGTATCTACGGGAAGCTGGGGATCCGCTCACGCAGCGAACTGGCGGCGCGGTTCCGCCTCACGGACTGAGGCGCGGGCGACCTGCCATAGGGCGGGCGCCCCATCGTTATGGGGATCCGGGCGGGGTGGGAGCGCGATTAGGCAGTCCTTTAGTTGCAGCGCCCACAACGTCGAGAAAACTTTGGAGCAGCGCTGACCGGTCCTCACGCCGCCAAGCAACGGCCAGCTCAACTTCAGGGGCTTGTTCAATATCGCGATAGACCACGCCCTCAAGCTGGAGGGCGCGGATGCTTGCCGGGATGACGGCGATACCACCACCGGCGGCCACGAAGGAAAGCATCGTGGAGGTTTCACTAATCACCTGTGTGATGCGTGGCTGGAAACCGGCCTGGCGGCACATGGCCGCTGTGGTCCGGTAAAGCACCGACTCCGGTGGATACGAGATAAATTCCTGGTCCTGGAGTTCGTGCACGGCGACCGGTCGGTCCACGGCCAGAGCGCTGAATGAGGGTAATGCCACGATGAGCGGCTCGCGCGTCACGATGCTGTAATCGATCTCCTGGGACGCGATGGGCGGCCGCAGCAGGGCCGCGTCGAGGGTGCCGTCCCGCAGCCCTGCCTCCATGGCGGGGGTAAGCATCTCGCCGTGCAGAGCCAGCGACAGCCCCGGGAGTACCTGCTTGGCTTGTCGTACGATCGGCGGCATAACCCCGTATGTCGCCGAGCCGGAGAAGCCCACACGCAGCACACCGGACGCGCCCTGCCCGACCTGGTAGACGTCGGCCCGGAGCGTCCCGACCGCGTTGACGATCTGCCGCCCCCGGTCCAGTAATTCCTGCCCGGCGGCCGTGAGTTCCACCCTTCGGGTAGTGCGATTCAGCAGGCGGACCCCCAACTGTTCCTCCAACTGGCGGATCTGCTGGGACAGGGGTGGCTGGGCCATATGCAGGCGTTTGGCGGCACGGCCGAAGTGGCGTTCCTCCGCCACCGCAATAAAGTAATTGAGCTGCCTGATTTCCATTGTCTAAGCTGTCCCTCCGGGTGGTGTCTCCGGCCTGACGCCGAACCCCATTGATTCACAGAGTAACTATAAAGCGATCCACTCTTAATTGCATCACACCTAATGACGGGCAGTGCGGTTGGCATCTGATGGCAGCAGCCGGCCGACTGCCTAAGCGCGTCCTGGGCATTGTCCCTGGATCATGGCTTGTATAGGCAACGGCCGGCCGCGCCGGGTCAGAGGCGGACTGGAGGAGCCGTGGACAATGACTCTTCCGCGGCGTGCTCTACGATTTCCTCGGCCTTGTGCTCCGCTTCTTCCAGCTTGCGCTGGTGGGGAACGAAAACCGTCACTATCGCACCCAGGAGGGCGACGCCGCCATAGATATAGAACGCGGTTGCCCCGCCGATTCCTGCAGCCGCCAACCAGCCGCCGATGATTGGTCCCAAAATACCGCCCAGGCGGCCCACGCTCGCACACCAGGCCACGCCTGCCGCCCTGGCATTGGTGGTGTAGTAGTTGGACTGGAACCCGTAAACCAGCACCTGAGTGCCGAGGGTGCCCACTCCTGCGATGGCGATGCACAGGAACAACACCGGCAGGGGAAAGCCAAACGTCATAAGGACCAGGGTGATGGTGGCCAGTACGAAGGTGCTCGCTATGACCCGCTGGGGACCCGCCTTGTCAGCGAAGCGCGAGAGCAGCAAACCTCCCGCCACGGCGCCGAGGTTCAGCGCTAACGGGAAGAACAGGGCGTACGTTCGCCCGTAGCCGTATCCCTCCATGATTTTCGGCAGCCAAGTGTTCAAGCCGTAAGTCAGCAGCAGGCCGGAGAACGACATCAAACCCAAAAGAACGGAAGCCCCAGCGAACTGTTTGGAGAACACGGCCGCGAAGCCAGTCCTCTGCGGGGCGGCGCCTATCTGCCGAATGACCTGTTCTTCAACGAGCGAAACACCGGTACGTTGCGCAGCAGCCTGGGCCTCCTCCTCTCGGCCGCGGGCCAGCAGCCAGCGAGGGGACTCTGGCAGCTTGAACCAGGCGATGGGCAGGAGTATGACGAGTGGGACGGCGCCGATCATGAAGAGTCCGCGCCATCCAATGTGGTTCAGGAGCAGAATGCCCATGACGGACGCGAATACGCCGCCAGCCGGGACACCGGAGTAGACGATCGCGTTGTAGAACTGACGCCGGCCGGCCGGCGCGAACTCTGCCATTGTGGCGCCTGCGGTGGCGATGACTACACCCAGGCCCACCCCTGTAATGAAACGCATACCGCCGAAGGCCGTTACGGACGTAGTCAGCGCCGTGACGAACATCCCTACGGAGAACCAGGCAATGCCTAGGAGCATGAGTCGGCGGCGGCCGAAGAAGTCGCCGACCGCGCCGCAGATCAGCGACCCGACCAGCACTCCGACAAGAGCCCAAGAGCCCAGAACGCCGGCCGCGGCGGGGTCGAAGGCGCCAATCTGGCTTGGGTCGGCGAGCAGTCCCGGCAGAACGGTGCCGTACACGACAAGGTCGTAGCCATCGAATAACAGTGCGGTGCAGATGACGAAGGCCACCCAGTTTGCGGTCCGCGCCTCTTTGCGCGGGTCTTCGGCGATGACGGTGTGGAGCTGAGCCATATGCCTGTCCTCTCTGACTGAGCATGGAAGTAGTGCCGTAGGGGTGAACCTGCATCCCCTGGCTTTGTCCAGTGTTGCAGAGGTGTGACGCCCGCCATATGCGGTAAATACCCGGGATCGGGCCGGGGTGCCATTCGTAGTCTACGGATATCAATCAGATCCGACAGAGCGTATCTTGGAAACAGTGTGACCAGTTGGCGGCGGAGAGGTTAGAGCGCTGTTGCGCCAGCCGCGTGCGTTTCTGCTGCCGAAGACCTGCGAAACTCCAAGGGCGACATGCCGAACTCGGATTTGAAAGCTTTGGCGAGCCGTTGGGCGTCATGGATGCATCATCTCGCCGCTACTTCAGCGATCGTGAGATGGGTAACGCGGTAATCAGCAAGGTCACGGCGGACGGCCTGCAAGCGTCCCTTCCGAACCAGGCTGGTGAGCCCAGTACCGGTTCCCGCGAACAGCCGCTGAACCGTTCGCACGGAGACGTGGTGGGACGATGCAATCCGCTCCAGGCTCAGGTCCGGGTTGTGCAAATTGTGATCGATATATGACTCGATTTCGTGCCGGAGAAGCTCCGCCATGTGATCGGACGCCGGCTCGAAGTCCCTGCATGACCACGCTCGCCAACAGCGATTCACCGGCTGCGGCCAGATGGTTCCCGGCCGCCGGTGCGGGGCCGGCCATGGAAGCGCAGGCGCTTATGAACTGGGCAAGCACCGTACCGGCCCCCGCCGTGGCTGACCAAGGGTGCGTGCGCGCTTCATCAAGGGCCGCCCGTGGCGCGCCCAGGGCCAGATCTGCATGGCGGTCAACCGCATCATCGTCGAGGCACCCCTTTACGACGAGTTTGTGGCGCGCTTCACCGCCGCCGCCTCCGGCGTCCCCTCCGGCGTCCCCTCCGGCGTCCCCTTCGGCGACCCCGCCTCCCCGCAGACGCTGGTGGGCCCAGTAGTCAACGACAGCCAGCTTGAGGGGCTAAAGGCGAAGATCGCAACAGCCAAAGCCGAGGGCGCCCGTACCGTCCTTGAAGGCGAAATCACAGGCCGGATCGAGCCTCCGCACGTGTTCGCCGATGTCAGCCCGGACATGGAGATTGCCCGCGAAGAGATCTTCGGACCGCTGGTGGGCATCATTAAGGCCAACGACGAGGCCCACGCACTGGAACTGGCCAACGCCAGCGAATTCGGTTTGTCCAGTTCCGTGTTCACCCAGGACCTTGAGCGTGGCGTGCAGTTCAGCCTGGGCATCAAGGCCGGCATGACCCATATCAATGAGATGCCGGTCCATGACGAATCGCACGTGCCATTCGGCGGTGAGGGGCAACTCCGGACTGGGCCGGTTCAACGGTGACTGGGCCATCGCCGAGTTCACCACCGACCACACCGTTGGGGTCAAGCGCATCTAGGCACTGTTGCCCCGCCGCCGCACGGTTAACGTGCCGCGGCGGGGCGATTCCGTCTCCAACGTACGGCCATCAGCCAGCATGATCCGTCTAAATCGGAACATTTTAGATATGAATCAGCGGCTCGGACTGCCGGCTGGCGGCCGGGCCAAAGGATAAGGTGAAATTATGATCAATCCCGCGCGCCTGCACTCAGATCTGTCCCGCCTCGGCCGGGAGACGGCTATGTTCATGGCAACCGTCGAGTCGCTGTCCGACGCCGAAATGACCGCTCCGTCCCTGTGCGAGGGATGGACCCGGGCGGACGTCATTGCCCACATCTCCTCGAATGGCCAAGCCTTGGTCAAGCTCATTGACTGGGCAACCTCGGGCGAGGAGCAGCAGCTCTACGCCTCGAAGGAAGCCCGAGCCGAGGAGATATCCGGGCTGGCCTCATTGCCTCGCGGTGAACTGCTTAGCCGGCTTCGCCAGTCTTCCGCCTACTTTGCCGATCAGGCCCTGCGGCTGGGAGGAGAACTGACTGTCGAAGAAGTGCATTTGCACGGTAAGCAGATTCCTGCGACATCTATCGTGGCGTTGCGGATTGCCGAAATTGTGGTGCACCACCACGACCTCGACACCGCATGGACCATGGAGGAGGCCGACCCGGACTCGGTACACAACGCTCTGGAAGCCGCAGTGCGCACGTTGCGCGCCCAAGGGGCACCGGGGATGACCCTGGTCACGGAGGAGCGCGACGAATGGGTGATCGGCGACGGCGCCTTGCGGGTCATGTCCGACCGTGAGGGATTGCTCGAATGGCTCGCCCGCGGTGCAACTGACAACGTCGAGGCTGACGGCCCCCTGCCTATACTGCCGCCCTGGTAAGCCCTGCATCTCAGGGGCCGTGTTCAGCATGCGGGCATACTGAACACAGGCCTGGCCGTCTGTTAGCCCAAAAGCTCGATGCCTTGGGGATCGATCGCTGCGGGGGACTGTTCAGCTATCATGACCCGCTCATTGGCATTTGCATTGAACAGGAGCTGGAATACATCCGGCCTTGAGTAATGGCCAACCATGCCTCTCTACCGTCGGGAAGGACCCGCCGGAACATCCAAGTACTTGACGTACATGGTGTACGTGCGGATGATTAATTGTATGAGCACCCCTACGCATGAGACTGCCGGTGGACGCGTCTATGGGTTTACGCAGGCGCGGGACTCATTGAAGGCGATCCTGGATTCCAGCGAGCGGGGAGGGCTGTCCACGATTCGCCGCCCGGACCGCGGCACGGCCGCCGTCGTCAATTCCGAGAGCCTGCGCCGGTATCTTGAATTGACGGTCGTGGCGAATGTCCAGGTCGTGAATGAGGACGGTGCCTGGGCAGTTTTCATGCCGGGACACCCGTTCGCGGCCGAGGCCACGGACTTGGACGAGGCCTTGGCGGACTTCGTCGATGGGTTGCGCGGCTATGCGGAGGACTGGGAGGACCATTTGCATGCGGCGCCCAACCACCGGGAGAACTGGGCCTTGGTCCAACTCATCGAGCTCTCAACCGATGAGCAATTGACTGCGTGGCTCACAGGCCCGGTGGCATGAGCGTCCGCCGCCTCGGTGGCCGGGACGACCATGAGAAGTTCTGTCTGACCGAGCACTGGGAGTTGGTGGTGAACGCCCGCGGGAAGCCCGTGCGCCACCACGCGACCTACCGGATGGTTCTGTCCGACGGTCGGATCCTGCGGACCCGGATTTCCCGGCCGGTGGACCGAACTACGTATTCTGGTTCGATCTGGAACCATATTCTCCAGGACCAGCTTGTCGTCAGTGACGATGAGTTTTGGGCCTGCGTCGAGGAGGGGGTGCTGCCGGCCCGCGGGACGCCGACGGAGCCTGCCTCGGCTCTTCCTCTGGCTCTGGTCTGGCAGCTCATCCACACCGCGGGCCTGGACGAGCGACTTGTCGCACGGATGACGAAGGAGCAGGCCGTTCAGGCGATCAACGACTACTGGATGTCCCAGGGGAAACGGCCGGACGACTGAGGGGCCGGTTGGGCGGTCAGACAGAGTCATCCGACCGTAGCCTCGACATTAGCGCGGGGATTGAATTCGTCGCGAGTCCTGCGAGTCCCTATCGGCCGGGACTTGCGGGTGATCTGGCCTGCTTGAACGGCGTAGGGGAAGTTGATCCCGCCGGCAAGGGTGAGGCCTTTGATGGCCCGTTGCGCTCCTTCCGCGGAGCTGATGAAATTACGACGGCGGCGGTTCACCCTGGATTCCAATGGAACCTGGGTGGCCCGCCGCTGGCGTTGGCTGACCGTGCATTTACCTGTTGGCAAGCGAACTCTGTTTGTCCGACGCTTCGGCGTAGGCTCCGAATCCCGGCACATGTATCCCGCCGGCGAGGATCCACCAATAGGGGTCGCTGGCATCCAAGCGCTTGCCTATGCTCAGCCGGCTGGCATCCTGCTCGGGAACATCCCGGCGCTGTGCCCTGCTCCCGGGCTGGCCCACACGCCGGCTAAGAATTTGCCACACAGGGACCGCAGCCACGGCTACGCCTCCCGCCGGCCGTCCACCAGCCGAGGCACTCCGAGGGGATTATCCCCGCGCAGTGCCTCCGGCAGGAGGTGCTGCGGGAAGCCCTGGTACGCGACCGGCCGCAGGAAGCGCTCGATCGCGGCGGTGCCCACGGAGGTGCTTCCGGCGGCGGTGGTGGCTGGGTACGGTCCGCCGTGCTGCTGCGCGTGAGTTACCGAGACACCTGTCGGCCACTGGTTCCAGACCACCCGTCCCGCCTTGCGGGCCAGGACCTCCACAAGTTCGGCCACCTGGCAGGAATCAGTTCCATGGACGGTGGCGGTCAGTTGACCCTCGAAGGTCTCGGCGAGCTCGGCGAGTTGCGACTCGTCGTCGTAGGTGATGACTACGGCGGTGGGTCCGAAGCATTCGGTTTGGAGGGCGTGCGGCTCCGACAGCATGTCCGCAGCATTGGTGAGGAGGAGCGTCGGACCCGGGGGATCGGCCAGTGGGCCGGCTCCCTGGGCCAGCACCGTGAGGCGCGGGTTTGACTGCAGGTTCGACAGGACGTCGGTGTAGCCGGACTGAATCCGTTCATTGAGCAGGGGCGCGGCCGGTGGCAGGGCGGCGTCGCGCAGGGCCTCCACCATCCCTGATCCAGCCGGAACAAAAAGTGTCCCTGGCTTGGTGCAGAATTGCCCGGCCCCCATGGTGAAGGAGCCCACGAACCCCTGGGCGATCTCCGCACCACGCTGGTTTGCTGCGGCTTCGGTGACGAAGGCCGGATTGTTGCTGCCCAGTTCCCCGAAGAAGGGGATCGGTTCCGGCCGGGAATTCGCGATATCAAACAGTGCGCGGCCGCCAGGGATGGACCCGGTGAAGGCGCCGGCTTTGACTCGCGAGTCGCGCAGGGCTGCGGCTCCCGAGGCTGTCCCGGCGATGAGGGCGAACGTGCCGTCCGGAGCGCCAGCCTCGCGAAGCGCGGAGGTCACCACCTCGGCTGTGAGCCGGGACAGCCCGGGGTGGCCGGAGTGGGCCTTGAGCAGCACCGGGCTGCCTGCAGCCAGGGCTGAAGCGGTGTCGCCGCCGGCAACGGAGAACGCGAAGGGAAAGTTGCTGGCCGCGAACACCACTACGGGGCCCACGGGCACGCGAACTCGCCGCAGGTCCGGTCGCGGCGCGCCCATTGGCCACTCGGCGTCGGCGTGGTCGATGCGGGCGTCAAGGTAGCCGCCGTCGCGCAGCTCTTCCGCGAAGAGGCGCAGCTGGAAGGTAGTGCGCTTGAGCTCTCCCCGCAGGCGCGCCCCGGGCAGGTGGGTCTCCCGTTCGGCTTCGGGGATGAGCTGGTCGGCTGCGGCATCCAAGCGGTCCGCGACGGCGTCGAGCAGCCGGCCGCGCTCGGCGGGACGGAGTGCGGCCAGTGGCGCCGCTGCCGCTTGGGCTGCTGCCAGCAGTTGTTCCAGCTCGGCGTCGGTGGTGGGCTGGAGTGCGACGGCGGAGGCCGGGGCGATCGTGGTCATGCGCAGTCTCCTTTCGGGAGGCAGGGTCAGAAGGGGAAGTTCAGTCGTCCGTAGTTTGGAGGGCGGCGAGTTCGCCGATCCCCACGGGTGCGGCCAATGGTCGTTTTGCGGCGGCGGACAGGCTTTCAATGGTGGGAGCACCACCTGGGCCTGCGCCCAGGCAGGCGGCCGCGAAACCGCAGACCCGGCCCTGACACCAGCCCATTCCGGCGCGGGTGAAGGATTTGAGTGTGCGGGCGTCGCGGGCTCCCAGGTCGTCCCGGGCCCCGGTGATCTCGCCGGCCGTCACCTCTTCGCAGCGGCACACGGTGGTCTGGGGAGCGAGCCAGTCCTGCCAGGCGGCGGGCACGGGGTGGGCGCGGTGCATGGCCTCAGCGAAGCGTCGTTGCCGCACCATGGCACGCAGGCCCTGCAGTGCCGCGGCGGGTTCCGGAGCGGCTGCTGCGGAGGCGCCGGCAGTGAGGCCCTCGAGTACCGCCAGAGTAGCGCCTCCGACACCGGTGACCTCCCCGGCGAGGAACAGGCCGGGAATGCTGGATTCCTGGCGCTCGGTGACGACGCCGACCAGGGAGCCATCGGCATCCAGGCGGGTTTCAACTCCGAGGGACAGGGGCAGCTCCATCTGGGGTGTGAAGCCCCAGCCGAAGCCGATGACGTCCACGTCCCGGTAAACGCGCTCCGTGCCGGGCCGGACCCGGCCGGTAGCGTCCACCTTGGCTGTGCGCACGCCGGAGGCGCGGCCGTCTCCCAGCACCTCCGTGACGATGGTCCGGATGCGGTACCGGATCCGGTGCCGGGCGAACACGGCCGCGTACTCCACTCCCTCGACGGCCTTCTCCGGCACACCCGCGGCTGCCTTGAGGTGCGGCAGCCAGGCCTTGGGTGAGGACGATTCGAGAACTTCGAGGACCTGTCCGCCGGCTTCGGCAATGCCAGCCGCCACCGGCAAAAGGAACGGGCCGGTGCCGGCGATGACGAAACGCTTCCCCGGCAGGGCTCCGCTGCCCTTGATGAACGCCTGGATTCCGCCGGCGGCCATCACGCCGGGCAGGTCCCAGCCGGGAACCGGCAGCTGGCGGTCGTAGCCGCCGGGGCACAAAACCAGGCGGCGGGCGACGACGGTGCTGCCGCCGTCGGCCGTTCCGGACGTCGGGCCCGCCGCCACGGTGGGCGTCGTGCGGACAACGAATCCGGCGTCGACCTTTTCCGCCATCCAGACCTGTTGGCCGGGCACGTACGTGATCCGGCCCGTGTGGCTGGCGGCGTCGAACCGGGCGCGGAGGTCCCGGTAGGTCCGCCAGCCATGGTGGCCTTTACCATCGGGGTTGGGCTCGACGGTTTCGGGGCGGTGCCGCCAGTACTGGCCGCCTGGTTGGGCGCCGGCATCCACAACCACGACGGCGCCTCCGGCCTCGGCTGCCGAAACGGCCGCTGCCAGCCCCGCCGGCCCCGCACCCACGACGGCAACGTCCGCTTCGACGATGCCCGGAACCGCGGCACTCATTCCCGTCCCCCTTCGGATCCAGCCAATGGATGCACGTTGGGCTCGCAGGAACCCTTGATGTCCATGCCCTCACGCACTTCCACCAGACAGGCCCGCTGATTCGGTATGCCGTCGACTGCGACAAGACAGTCGAAGCAAACGCCGATGCCGCAGAACAGCCCGCGGGGACGTGCGCGCCTGCGGGTATCGCGCCACGCGGTGATGCCGTTGGTGACCAGCGCCGCGCCAACGCTTTGGCCCGCAGATGTCCTGATCGGACGGCCGTCAAAGCTGACGGTTACCTCGCCCGGCGTGCCAGGCAGCTTGTCTCCTGATGTGTAGGCGCTCATGCTGTGGCCTGCTCTCGGTGTGTTGTGCTGTTGGGGGCCTGTTCGCCGAACCGGGCTGGGGCAAACGGGGCCAGGTCAAGATCCGGCGACTGGCCGGCCAGGGCCTGTGCCAGGAGCTTGCCCGTTCCTGCGGAAAGGCCAATGCCGGCACCCTCGTGGCCGGCCGCATGCCACAGTCCGGGGGCTCGGTCGTCATGGCCTATCACCGGGAGGTGATCCGGGCAGTAGGGCCGGAAGCCGTGGTAGTGGCGGATAGCCTTAACATGTTCGAGGAAGGGAAAGAGCGCCACGGCGTTGCCCGCCAGGAGCCGGAGTGCGTCGGTGCTCACCGTGCGGTCGAAGCCGACGCGTTCGCGGGTGGAGCCGATGAGGATGGTGCCGCTGGCGGTTCCTTCGACCACTGGGGAGGCCTGGAGTCCGGCGTCGGAACTGCCCACGTTGTCGATGTACTCGGCCGCATAGACCTTGTGGTGGACCATGGGCGGCAGCGGCTCGGTGACCATAACGAAGCCGCGGCGGGGGAGGACCGGTACGCTCACCCCGGCCAGCGCGGCGAGTTGGCCGGCCCATGTCCCGGTGCAGTTGACCACGGCCGCGGCGGAGAAGTCGCCGCGCGGTGTCCGGACGCCGGTGACTCGGTCTCCGCTCCTAAGGAAGCCGCTAACGGGCGTATCCGCAACGAAACGTGCCCCGGCCTGAGTCGCCAGCCGGACCAGGTGCCCCGCAACCAGCATGGGCTGCACCTGGCAGTCCTCCGGGTAGAACGCTCCGCCCAGGGCGTCCGGTGTGATATGCGGTTCGGCTTTCCGCAGCTCATCCGGGTCCAGCCTGTTCACAAGAACGCCGTAGCGGGACTGGGAGGCCATCACCCGGTTGAGCGATGCCAGGCTGCTTTCGCGGGAGGCCACGATGATGCCCCCCTTCGACTCGAATTCCCAGAGCCGCTTGTGCTCAGCCAAGTCGCCATGCCACACGTCCAGGGAGTAGCGGGTCAGTTCAAGCTCGGGGCCGAGTTCCTTGTCCGAGACGAGGATGTTTCCTTCGCAGGCCGACGACGTGCCGCTGGCGGGAAGCCCCTTGTCCAGGACGGTCACGGTGAGGCCCTGTTGCGTTGCGAAATAGGCAGTGGCGGCCCCGATTACGCCTGCGCCGATGATAAGCACATCGCTCGCTGCGTTCATGTCTGCTGCTCCTGGGCCGTCTCGGTCTCCCCGGTGGCCCAAAGGCCACGGGCGTGGCTGATGTGTCGGCGCATCAATTCAGTCGCCGCGGCTCCATCTCCGGCCTCGATGAGGTCCAGCAGGACGTGGTGTTCCTGGGCGGAATCGGCCAGCCGGTTGCTCTCGCTCAGGATCTTGAGGCCGTACAGGCGGGTTCGGGACCGGAGGCTGGTGGCCAATTCAACAAGCTGGCCGTTGCCGGCATACCGCAGAAGCTCCGCGTGGAAGATGCGGTCCGCGGAAAGGTAGGCAGTGAGGTCGCCCTGCCGCGCAGCATCCACAATGTCGTCGGCCATGGACCGCAGGACCTTGACTCCGGATCGCGGAACAGTTCCGGCTACGTCGCCAACAACCGGCGGCTCGAGGAGAAGTCGGATCTCCGTCAGCTCGTCCAGCTCCCGGTCGCTCATGGTGGTGACCCGGAAGCCCTTGTTTTTGACTGTCTCCACCAGGCCTTCGCGCGTCAGGTCCATCATTGCCTCGCGCACGGGCGTGGCTGAGACACCAAAAGCGGCGGCAAGTGCCGGTGCGGAATAGAGGGTGCCCTCCTCCAACGTGCCGGCGATGATCGCTGTGCGCAGGGAATCGGTCACTGACTCGCGCAGGCTGTGCTGGCGGCCGAGCGGGGCGATCGGGAGCTGGTTGTTGGTTGGCACGGTGAGCACTCCTTGTACGGGATTCATGATCGAGTGCCTCCTTCATACACCAGGCTGGCGATCACGAGGTCTTCCCATGCCATCCCCACCCCCGAGTACAGGCAGGGCTTTCCTGCCGAGCGCCCGAATTCGCCTTTCACAAGATCGCGGAGGTTGGCGGGACGGATCGCTTCCCACTCCTCTGCAGACCGTGCAGGTATCAGGTCCCCGGCTTCGCGC
Organism: Arthrobacter sp. AQ5-06; assembly: GCF_003287955.1. GTDB lineage: Bacteria > Actinomycetota > Actinomycetes > Actinomycetales > Micrococcaceae > Arthrobacter. The sequence goes on from NZ_QMKP01000008.1 coordinate 33,775, forward strand.
AGCGCCGAGGCCCGTCCCTCTACCACGACGTCGCAGCGCCGCACAAGGGCGGCATCGACCTCCCGGGCATCCAGGCCGTGCTGGCCCACCGCTGCCACTACGGCACCGGGGGCAACCAGGCCGCCGTCGAACAGCGGCGTACGGGAGGAGGTTGCGCAGATCACCACATCGGCGTCGGGCACCTCCGCACGGGTGCAGGGGCGGACTTCGATGCCCTCTGCCTCCAGCTGTTCGATCAGCGCTTCTACCCTGTCCGGGCGCCGGCCGACGACGGCGAGGCTCGCCTCGGCGAGCACGGCGTGCGCGGCCCGGAGGTGATTGAGCGCTTGTACGCCGGTGCCGAACACGAGCACCCGGGTCGCGCCGGGGTGACGGGGAGCGGCGGCGCGGGGCGCCGAGGCAAGGATGTGCTTGACGGCCATCAGCGTGGTGGCTGGTGTCCGGATAGCCGTGAGCTCGTTGCCATCCATCGTGGCCAAAGGAGTTGACGTGTCTGAATCGAAGAGAACATAGACCCCCTGGATCTTTTCCAGCCCCCGTGCCGGGTTGGCTGGGGCAACGGTGAGCGCCTTGATCCCGCTGTACTGACGGTTTGACGCAGGCATGAGCAGGAATTCGCCGTTCGGCGCGGGGCTGAACAACCGTGGGCTGTCCTCCTCAGGGTCAACCACGTTCAGGAGCGCCTGTTCGAGGGCCTCGATGGCCGTTGTCCAAGGGGCAGCAGCCCGCACTGCCGTCGAAGCAAAGTAGGGAATGTTCACAGCAGGAACCCCGCAGGAAAGGGATCGGTGGGGTCGAGGAAATACTGTGCGGTCCCGGTCAGCCAGGCCCGTCCAGTGACGGTGGGAATCACCGCTGGACGGCCGGCGACTTCTGTCTCCTCGACCAGGCGGCCGATGAAACGCGAACCTATGTAGGACTCGTTGACGAAGTCAGTGCCCAGGGCCAGCTCACCGCGGCCGTGCAACTGTGCCATCCGCGCGCTCGTGCCTGTGCCGCAGGGGGAGCGGTCGAACCATCCCGGGTGAATGGCCATCGCGTGGCGGGAATGCTCCGCTGTGGACCCCGGCGCCTTGAGGTACACGTGATGGCAGCCGCGGATGTCGTCGCGCTCAGGGTGGACCGGTTCGTCCGTGGCGTTGATCACGTCCATGATCGCCAGTCCGGCCTTGAGCAGGTCATCCTTGCGTCCGCGCTCGAACGGCAAATCCAGGCTGTCCAGGTCCACGATCGCGTAGAAGTTTCCGCCGAACGCCAGGTCGTAGGACACCGGACCGAACCCGGGCACTTCGACCGTGGCGTCGAGCCGCTCAACGAACGATGGCACGTTGCGGATGGTCACGGACTCGGCGTGCCCGTCTTTAACTGCCACCTCTGCGATCACCAGGCCGGCAGGAGTGTCGAGCCGTACGGTGGTAACGGGCTCGACAACATCGATCATGCCGGTCTCGACCAGGACGGTTGCGACCCCGATGGTGCCATGACCGCACATCGGCAGCAGACCGGAAACCTCGATAAACAGCACACCGAAGTCCGCGTCCGGACGCGTGGATGGCTGGAGGATGGCCCCGCTCATCGAGGCGTGGCCGCGCGGCTCGGTCATCAGGAGGGTACGGATCCAATCGCTGTTCTCCATGAACCACAGGCGGCGCTCAGCCATCGTGGCACCGGGGATCGTCCCGATTCCGCCGGTGATGACGCGCGTGGGCATGCCTTCGGTGTGCGAGTCCACGGCGTGGAAAATGCGGCTGGTTCTCATGGAATACTCCCTCTTTGTTCCATTTGTTGCTCCGTAACTTCCCCTTGGAGTCCCAAGGGGAAGTTACGGTGCTGACGGTGACGTGGTCGGTTATTTGTAGCCCTTGGCGAGGGCTGCTTCGGTGTCACGGATGACGGCGTCGCGCACGGCCGGGGTGAGCGGACCGCGCGGCGGGCGGCAGGCGCCGCCGCGGAGGCCAACGACGTCCATGGACAGCTTGATGGCCTGAACGAACTCCGTCTTGCTGTCCCAGCGGAGCAGCGAGTGCAGGTCGCGGTAGATTTCGCGGGCCCGCTCGAGGTCTGCGACATCGCCGGAGGTGGAGAGCCGGTAGAGCTCGAGGGTGGCTTCCGGAATGGCGTTCGGGTACCCCGCCACCCAGCCCACGGCACCTGCCAGGCCCATTTCGACGACGGTATCGTCGGTTCCGATCAGGAGGTCCACTTCGGGAGCGAGTTCCCTTATCTCGTAGGCGCGGCGGACATCGCCGGTGAACTCCTTGACGCCGACGATCAGGCCTTCGCCGTGCAACCGGGCGATCAGCTGCGGGGTCAGGTCCACTTTGGTGTCGATCGGGTTGTTGTACGCCACGATGGGCAGCCCGACGGCGGACGCGAGGCGGTAGTGCTCCACCACCTCGTCATCGGTGGCCCGGTAGGAGTTCGGGGGGAGCAGCATCAGGGCGCCGGCGCCGGCTTCGGCGGCCTGTTCCGCCCACTTGAGGGTTTGAAGGCCGCCGTAGGCGCCCACGCCGGCCATGACGGTAAAGCCTTCGGGGGCGGCGTCGACCGCCGTGGTGATGACCCGGGCGCGTTCCTCGTCGCTGAGGGTCTGGTATTCGCCCAGGGAACCATTCGGGGCCACGCCGTGGCAGCCTGCATTTGCCAGGAAGCGGACGTGCTCGGCGTAGGCATCGAAGTCCACACTCAAGTCGTCATTGAACGGCAGTGAGGTAGCGACGAGCACTCCATGCCACGGCTTACGGGTATCGGTCATGATGGATGATCCTTTCGGTTGCCACGCTTGGCGCGTGTGCTGCGGCCGTGACGTACCTCACGGCCAAACTTACCATGTGACATTGCACAGGTTGCTAGAAATCGGTGATGGTTTTCGTTGAGGTCAGGTTCCGATTGCGATCGGGCACCGGGGCTAGCTGGCCGGAACCACGTACTGTTCGGCGGCGACCTTGCCAAGCCCCTCGGACAGGCCGGCGTCGGTTAGTAGCTTCGCGATCGTTCCGTCTTCGCGCTGGGTGACAATTCCGGCGTCGAGCGCTTCCTTAAGGCTTGTGTTGCCTTTGATGATCGGGAAGGCAGCCTCGGGGGCATTCTTGATGGCGCCGACGCGCGGATCCGGCTTCTCGTTGGAAAGGGCCACGGTCACACCCTGGACATCCTTGAACTGGAGCACCTGCACGCCATAGGCGTCGACGTCCGCGTCGAGCCGACCGGCATCGAAATCGGCCTTCAGCTCCACGCTGCTGGGGTACGTCACCAGGCGGTCGCCCAGGATCTTCTTGAGGTCCTCGACCCAGAGGTAGCCGTCGATGGTGCCCACCTTGTTCATCTTTTCAAGGTCGGTCACCGTGGTGGCGCCGGACTTGGAGACGATGCCCATGCCGTCAAGGTACGTGGAGGCGGAGAAATCAACAGCCTTGAGACGCTTCTCGGTGGCGTCGATCGTGCCGAGGGCGAGGTCGATGCTTCCGCCCGAGATGGACTGGACGGCGTCGGCATAGGTGGCCTGCTGGTACACCGGGGTCAGGCACTCATCCTTGGCGATCTTGTTGACGATCTGGATGTCGATGCCTGTCGGGGTGCCCGAGCCATAGCTGCTGAACGGCGGGATGTCGATGACTCCGATAGTGAGCTTTCCCGGGGCGACGGTCTGGATGTCTGTGTGCTTGGGCGTGCACCCTGAATTGCTGGCATCCGAGGTCCCTCCGCAGGCAGAGAGGCTGAGGCCCAGTGTGAGTGCGCTCGCGGTAAGGAGTCCGGCTGTCTTGATGAAATTGTTGATCATGATTGCTCCCGTGGTGGTTGGTTGGGGGACTGATGGAACGTTGACGATGGTGCAGGAAGACGGTCAGGCGTGGCGGGCCATGCGTTTTTCGAAGAAGACGGTGATCCAGGTGGCCGGCATTGAGATGGCGGCGTAGCAAAGGCCGGCGAGGGTGAAGATCTGCAGGTAATTGAAGTCCTGGCTGCCGATGTTGTAGGCGGACTTCATCAGCTCGGGGACTGCGATGGCGTATGCCAGGGACGTTCCTTGGAACATTTGAATGGCAACACCCATGAGCCCGGGGATTGCCGAACGCATGCCTTGGGGCATGATGACCCGCCAGAAGGTGTGCCGCTGGGCGAGCCCCAGGGCGCTGGAAGCCTCGAGCTGTCCGCGGTCCACAGACTGGATGCCGGCCCGCATGATCTCGGACGAGTAAGCGGCCGAGTTCCAGATCAGTGCCAGGCACGCGGCCGTGATGCTTTCGAAGGCGATGCCGAATTTCGGCAGGCCGTAGTAGAAGAGGTAGAGGATGACCAGGGCCGGTGCCCCCCGGCCGATTTCGACGACGGCAAGCGCCAGGGTGCGGCTGGCCAGATTCTTTGCGCTCACCATGACGCTGAGGACCAGGCCCAGCGGGTAGCCGGCGACGATTGATACCGCTGCGATCAGAAGGCTGACGCCAAGGCCGGACATCATCTGCGGCAGGTATGCCGTCCATTCGGTAAGCCAGGTCATGCGTAAACAGCCTTCCTCATGCGGGAATCGAGTCTGCGGGACAGGTAGGCGACCGGCAGGCTGAGCACGATATAGAGAATTCCCACCAGGATGTAGGGCAGGATCCCCTCGACGGTGGGGTGCTGCCGGGCGAAGGACTGGGACTGGAAGACCATCTCGGCAACGATGATCGTCGAGGCGATCGAGGAGTCCTTGAGTAAACCGGTCAGGTAGGTGGCGATGGAGGGCGACACTATCCGGAAGGCCTGGGGGACCATCACGCCGTAGAACGTGGTTCCGCGGGTCAGGCCCAGTGCGTGGGCAGCTTCGCCCTGTCCACGCGGAACTGCTTGGAGTCCGCCACGATAGATTTCGGCGAGATAGGCCATGGAAACCACACCCAGTCCGACTATCGCTGCGGCAACGGGGTTGAACTTGAAGGTTCCGATCTGGATGCCGAACTTGAGTAGGAACAGCCAAACGATGATCGGCACACCCCGGACCAGGTCGACGAAGAGCCGCGACGCCAGCCGGACAAGCATGTTCGAAGACGACAGGCCTACGGCCAGTGGGACGGCGCCTACAATGCCGATGGCGAATGCCGACAGGGTCAGCATGATGGTCATGGGCAAGCCTTGGAGTACTGCTGAAAGGGCGTCCACGTCAGCGCTCCAGCACAGCTCGCAGGAAGCGGCGGGTCCGGGCCTCCTGCGGGTCGCTCATGATGGCACCCGGGTCGCCCTGTTCGATGATCTTGCAATCGGCCATGACCACGAGCGTGTCGGAAACGTCCCGGGCGAACTGCATCTCATGCGTGACCACGATCATCGTCATTCCATCGGCCGCCAGTTCGCGCATGACGGCCAGGACCTCGAGCCCCACTTCAGGGTCCAGCGCGGAGGTCGGCTCATCGAACAGCATGATGCTCGGATCAAGTGCCAGGGCGCGGGCGATGGCGATGCGTTGTTGCTGGCCGCCGGAGCACCTCCCCGGGTGTTGGTTCGCCTTCTCCTTGAGGCCAACCCTTTCCAGCAGCTCCATCGAGCGCGCGTCGGCCTCTTCCTTGGTGCGCCCCAGTACTTTCTGCTGCGGAAAGCTGATGTTTTTCATGGCGGACATGTGCGGGAACAGATTGAAGGACTGGAACACCATACCCACAGTGCTGCGCAGGGCGGCAAGGTCCTTGTTGTTGACCACCTTGCCCGGTTCGATGGTGTGCCCGGCAACCTGGATGGTGCCGGAATCGGGACGCTCCAAGAGGTTGATGCACCTCAGGAACGTGCTCTTGCCGGCACCCGAGGGGCCGATAAGTGCTGTTACCGTACCCGGCTCGACGTGCAGGGACACGTCGTCGAGGACAGTGTGGTCGCCGTAGCGCTTGGAAATTTTGTCTAACTTGATGCCCGTACGGGGCGCGAGCTTGCCGTCTGCAATTTCTGAAAGGGTCATAGCGATCTTCCATGTGGGGACCAAAAGGCCATCGGTCGATGTGGGCCATGTCACGTGATATGTGAAATGGTACATGTCACAGGGTCTGAATGGAAGAGGGGTTTTAGAGACTCCGGCTGCACACCGCTCCGGCCCCCCGGATGACGATTCCAAGATCCATTACGATCCCAGGGGAGCCGACAGCAGTCCTTTCCGTCAGCCTGCAGGAGAAGTAATCGTACTCGGCGGCCCCCAGGGCGGCGGAGGGCGCCGCCATCTTCAAAAGCGTGGCCTTTGGAAGAGGGCAACTGGGAGGGCTGGCTCTCAAGCGAATACGAAGGCCGCCGCGAACCCTATCGGGGCCGGGGCCAAGTCCGCCGCCAACACGCCCTCGTACGCCCAGCTTCAGGCCTCAAATCGGCGCTAAGCGACGATACACCGTGTTGTGTGGTCCGCCGCAGATCTTCGCGGCATCCCGGTACGACCGGGGCAAACTATAAGCAGCCAAAATTTCCATGAACTCTCCTGGAGACACAAGCCCCTTCCTTCCCACGACGGGTGAACTGCAGACGATTGGCATCGCCATTTCACCGCGGAAGGAAGGGGCCCTCCTCGTAACGACACGAGGGATGGACAAGGGAATCCCAGCACGCCAAGCCACACACTGGTGGCTTAGTGCTGTTCAAAACACCTGCAGCCACTGGTCAAAACCGCTGCCGCGAACGGTCAATCAAATTTGCCGACTCTGGTCAGTTAAGAGTTGCCGCTTACAGTCATATCTGTTCATCACCGTGGATACGGGTTTCGACTGACCGGACGGGACTTGGTGGTTAGTCGCCTGGATGCATCCGGCGCGACAGTGGAGTGCGACGCGATTCGGCGTTGTCTTTGGTCGTCTCGTGGAACCTTCCGTCAACCGCATGAAGGCGGCTGTCGACGTCGTAGGTGAACTCAGGTGTGACGCTTCGGCGGGGTGGCGAGCGTCATGATCCCGAACCCGCCTACCTGGATCAGTCTCATGATGATGGCGTGCCCGAAGGGCGTCCAGTGGGTGGCCGTGTCCACTGTGATCAGCCCGGTGACGCACACGGCGGACACGGAGGTGAAGAGCGCTGCCATGAGGGGGTCCGCGCCGGGTTCACTTCCGGTCTGCGCCAGGGGCAGGATCAGCAGGGCCGCCCCCACGATGATCACGGCCAGGAAGGCCAGCGCGACGGACCGGACAGGGCGCGCGAGGGCCGTGCGGATGGCGCTTTCGTTCCGCTGCTTGGGCACCCTGCCGTTGCGGGGGACCCGGCCGTTCCGCGTCTTGGTGGCACCGCGGACCTGAACCATGGCCTTAGCCCACGTGGATGCCTGGCCGGCGGTCCGGTTCGGGCTCGTTTTCCCTGATGATCTCGCGGACCACGGGGGCAGTATCGCCGCGGCCCAGCAGCAGGTAACGCATGAGGTGGGCCAGCGGATTGCCTTCGGCCCATTCGAAGTAGGCGTGGGGCCGGACGCCGGTGGCGTCGCGGAGGGCCAGCAGGATGGCGGCGATGGCGTTGGGGGCAGCCGGGCTTTCCGCGCGGAGGACGCGGTGTCCATCCACTTCGATGCCGTGCACCTCGAGGACGTCGCTGAAGCCCGAGGGGTCGGTGACGTCGATTTCGAGGAAGATGACGTCGGCGGTTCCGGGCACAGGATTGTTCTCCCGTTGCACGGCTTCTTTCTCGCGGTACTCCTCGGCGTCGCGGGCCTGCGGGCGGTTGGCGATCAGGTTTATCCGCCCGTCAAAGTCGATCGTGTCGGTGATGAAGCGGCGGGCGGCGTCGTCGAATTCGATCCGGTGCACTCGCAGTTCGGTGGTGCGGCTCACCCGGGAGACCAGGGAGACGGCGATGATGCCCAGGATGAAGAAACCGGAGATGGCCAGACCGTCCGGCTTTTCGATCACGTTGGCGCCCAGGGCGTAGAGCAGGATCAGGGTCAGGATGGAAAATCCGACGGCGGCGCGCCGCCTTTTGCTGCGCGCTGCGGAGATGCTGACCGCCACGGCGCCGGAGACCATCATGGCCAGGATGCCGGTGGCGTAGGCGCCGGCCTGGGCGTTGACGTCTGCCTTGAAGCCGATGGTGATCAGGACGCTGATGGCCGTGTATACGAGTACCACCGGCCGCACGGCGCGGGACCAGTCGGGGGCCATCCCGTAGGACGGCAGGTAGCGGGGCACGATATTGATGAGGCCTGCCATTGCGGAGGCCCCGGCGAACCACAGGATCAGGATGCTGCTGACGTCGTAGACCGAGCCGAAGCCGTTGCCCAGCAGTTCGTGGGCCAGGTAGGCCAGGGCGCGGCCGTTGGCCTGGCCGCCTTCCTGGAAGGCTTCGGCGGGGATCAGTACCGTGGTCACGAAGCTGCTGCCCAGCAGGTAGACGCTCATGATCAGGGCTGCTGCGGTGAGGAGCTTGCGGGTGTTGCGGACGCGGGCGGCGAGACGTTCCTCGGCGGAGGCGCCGTTGGCCGCGACCAGAGGCATCATGCTGACTCCGGTCTCGAAGCCGGACAGGCCCAGGACCAGCAGCGGGAAGGCCAGCAGGGCCGGTCCGGCGATGTCGCCGAACCCGGTCCCGGACGAGGTGAGCGCCGCGGTCCAGTCGGTCAGGGCACCCGGCCGCGTGACGGCGTCGTAAATTCCGGCGCCGATGATCACGGCGTTCAGCAGCAGGAAGATGCCCACCAGCGGGATGGCGACGGCCACGGCTTCGGAGAAGCCGAGGAGGAACACCCCGCCCAGGATCAGGAGGAGCACCACGGTGATGGCGACTGCCTGGCCTTCCAGGAACGGTGGCAGGTAGGGGTTCTCCAGCATGTGCACCGTGGCGTCGGCGGCGGAGAGGGTGATGGTGATGATCCAGGACGTGGCCACGAACCCGAGGAGGATGAGCACAAAGAACTTCCCCCGCCAGAACGGCAGGAGCTTTTCCAACATCGCCACCGATCCCTGGCCGTGCGGGCTCTCCTGGGCAACCCGGCGGTACATCGGCAGCATGCCCAGCAGCGTCAGGGCCACGATCAGCAAGGTGGCCAGGGGGGACAGTGCCCCGGCCGCGAGGGCGGCGATGCCGGGCAGGTAGGACAAGGTGGAGAAGTAGTCCACTCCGGTGAGGCACATGACTTTCCACCAGCTCTGGGCGGGTGCGTGGTCCTCGGCGGTTTCCGGGCCTACCGGCTGGTGGACCTTGTTTTCCAGCAGCCACCTGGTCAGCCTGTTTCCGGGAGCGCCGTCGCGCTCCGGGTTGGGAACGCTGGCGGGGATGGAGAAGCGGGTGGGTGCAGTCAACGGGGTTACTTTCTGTGCCGCCTACAAGCCCTGGCGTGCGGGATCGGTTGGGATAACCAAAGGAGCCTAGCACCGCGCCAGATCCCGGAGTCCCGGGATTCCGGGATCTTAATGGATCCTTAACGCCTGACGGAGCCTGAGAACGAGAACTTTAGTCAACGCACTTTGACCTTGAGCCGGGAGACCGGATTCGCGTAGTGGCTCGGCGAGAGTCCCGTTCGCGATGATGCGCTCCCGGTGAAGGATGGCGATCCGATCGGCGAGTCGCTCAGCCTCCTCGAGATACTGCGTGGTGAGCAGAACGGTGGTTCCCTGCGTGGCGAGCTGCTTGACTACCTGCCAAACGTCGATGCGTGCTTCGGGTCGAGCCCTGTGGTTGGCTCGTCGAGGAAGATGACCTTCGGCTGCCCGATCAGGCTCATGGCCCAACTGTCAACGTCACCTCTCCGGCAGGGCTGTCGTACCTTGGCCGCGTTGATGCCAAGACGCCGGACTCCGGAATTGTCTGGGTAGTCAGCCTGGCTGGATCCGGACGCCAGATGCATGGCAACCGCGACTGCGTCAGCCTGCGTCCTTGACCGCGACGAAGGCGAAACCGGCCGCGCCGTCGTAGGCATTGGCTTCACTAGCTATTCCTGATGGAAGTACCAGCATGATCGGGACACGCACCCGCAGGATTCAAATGATCTGTGGTGACGAGCTCTCTTTGCTTCGCCGGCAGATGTACGCCATTGCCTGGCAGGACATCCACGAAGGCGACGTAGAGCGTGCTGCCACTGCCATGGCCCGAAAGCCTTCCTGTGTTAATCACGGCGTGAGCGTGGACGTGGTGTGCTTCGCCCTGCGCCCCACCCCTGACGTCGTGACGGTGGCGATGCAGGTGCAGACCGACTGCCGTCCGGAGGCGGGCTTGAAAATCCCGGTGGCAGGGTCTTCCGCTACGCGCTGACCGGGAAAGCGCCGGCATTTGGGGAAACGGCTCTCGCCGAGGTGCCGGCCACCCGATGAGAACGATGGAGCGCCTGGTTTGGGCTGCGTTCCGGACACGTCAGCTTGAGTGCTGCCGCTCACTGCACCAGCACCACCGGTAACAGCACAGTGGCCAGAGTACGGCGGCGAGGATCCTCGGACGTCGTACTCTGCTGACAGGCGCCGATGCAGCCCGGCCGCAACCTCCGGATCAGTAGCATCGGGCCAGGACGAAGACGTCCACATAGGCAGCGAGGGGTATTGAATGATGAGAATGCTGATTATTGGTCCGCCCGGATCCGGCAAGGGAACGCAGGCGGAACGGATTTCGGATCGCCTCGGCGTTGTGGCGATCTCAACGGGCGATATCTTCCGCGCCAACGTCAAAGGCGGGACGCCACTGGGTGTCGAGGCCCGGAAGTACATGGATAACGGAGACTTCGTGCCGGACAGCGTCACGAATGAAATGGTGCGGAACCGCCTCAGCCAGGACGATGCCAAAGAGGGATTTCTGCTGGATGGCTACCCTCGCACGGTGGCGCAGGTGGACTATCTTGACGGAATCCTCGCTGCCGGCGAACAGAAACTCGGTGTGGTCCTGCAGCTGACAGCGGACGACGAGGAACTCGTCTCGCGCCTCCTGGGCCGGGCCAGGGAAACCGGCCGGAGCGACGACAATGAAAGCGTCATCCGTCACAGGCTGGACCTGTACCACCAGCAGACGGAGGCGGTGGTGGCCAAATATGCCGGCCGCGGGATCCTGACCGAGGTGGACGGGATCGGCGGGATCGAGGTCGTCACGGACAGGGTCCTGGACAGCATAGGCGACCTGCTGGGGGTGCCCGTACGCGGACGGTAGGGCGCAACGGCGGGAGGCCGACGGCGGTTCCTCCCGCCGTCGTCCTCCCGTGGGCGGCTCCGGCTGATACGTTCCGGGGTCCTCTGGACCTGACCCGGGCAGATCCAGGGTGTAAACCACAAGCTGCACCAGCGTGGTGGGCTGGTGCTTTTCGCGCTCCGGCCGGCGGACGAACCCGAACCGCCGGTAGCACCTGGCACCGTTCGTTCTCCAGTGCCGTATCGAGCATCACCCGGCGCGCGCCGCGCTCGATGGAGAGCGTGACCGACTACGCCCGACGGCGCAGCTGTCTGCTGGACACCCTCGCCTCCGAGGGCTGACGGCACGGGGCATGGTCCGGGGTCCTGATTGCCCGGGTGGAGGTCGAGGATGAGACCCATGCCTTGCTGGATCTGGCCGCCCACGGCACGGTGCTAGGGGAGGGGTCCGTTTCGTCCGTGGAAACGCGTGGTTGCATCCCGGGGACGATATTAGTGTTTTGGGCGCTCACGGCGAGCCATCGATCGTTCTCTTGACGGGCGGCCGTGAAACTGATGACTCCGCGCCTTATCCCTGTTCGTTCGCCATCGGGGCCGATCTGCCATGTCATTGTCCACCTCGCCTGAACCACGGCCACTTCAGTCCCGATGTCGCGGACCCTGGCGCGCTACAGCACCATGACACGATTTGAAAGTATCAGATTCCTGTTCAGCCTCGGGTCTATGAGGGACACGCTGCACGGCTCCTTGGTCTGCAACGGCCTGGCGGAACGCGGCGGAGTTGCGGTAGGCCGGCGCGTTGTCGGTGATGACGCGCTTGATCCGTTGGATGCCGTATCCGGCGAATAGCTCGCGGCGCGGATGCGGAACCCGGCGTCGGTCGCGCCATTTCCGTCGGGGAGGAGCTCGGCATAGCCGTAGCGGGTGTTGTCATCGATGGCGACATGGACGTAGAACAGGAAGCTCGAGACAGCGGCATCCATATCGTGGTCAAGCACAACGAGACCAGCGAGCCAAAACGTGAAGAGGGGGACCACCTCCAGCGGTCCCCCTCTTAGTTTCTTCATTCAGGCGGGGACTCAGCTCAGGCGGCGTCGCAGGAGGCAGAACTCGTTGCCCTCGGGGTCGAGCAGGACGTGCCACTGCTCCTCGCCGGTCTGGCCGATATCGGCCGGCCGCGCACCGATCTTCAGGAGGCGCTCGAGCTCGGCGTCCTGGTCTCGGTCGGTGGGGTTGATGTCGATGTGCAGCCGCAGCCTGCCGGTCCTGGGCTCGGTCGTCGGGCTGAAGATCAGGGTCGGTTGCAGTCCGCCGAACCCTTCCTCCGGTCCGATCTCGATCGCGCCGTCCTCGGTGTCGAGCACGACGAAGCCGAGGACCTCGCACCAGAACTCCGCCAGCCGTTGCGGATCCAGGCAGCCAATGACCAGTTCGGAGAAGCGAGAAGCCATGCCTCCCACCCTACAAGGGCTGGCCTGTGAAAAAGTGAAATATCCAACGGCAGCGCAAGATTCCGCCAGAACCGGCCACTCCGGGGAGTGGAATGGTCCGCTTCGAACAGTCCCGAATCGGGCCGCACGTATAAGTGAGCGCCGGCGGTTAACGCCCGCGTTCCGCGGGTCGCCCTGCTGATGTATTCCCAGGGTGTGGGTATCCAGCGGCAGAGGAGGGGCATTCGCCTGGTCGGGTTTAGAGGTAGCTGCAGATGCGCTCTGGGTCGCAGGCTGCGGGGTCCCCGGCGGCCGCGGCGTCATGAAATTCGGCGACGGTTGCACGCAGCGCCGTGAGTTCTGCGATCTGGGCGTCGAGGTCGCGGAGCTGTTTGACCAGCAGATCCCTCACGTGTATGCAGGGGGCCTGGCCGATGTCCCGGATGGAGAGGATGTCTCCGATCTGGGCCAGGGTCAGTCCGGCGGTGCGGCCTCGGCGGATGAATTCCAGCCGGCCGACTGTCTCGTGGGGGTAGTCGCGGTATCCGTTCGGTGCCCTATCGGCGACCGGCAGCAGACCGCGGTCCTCGTAGAACCGCAGTGTCTTCGCCGTCGTGCCGGCGGCTGCGGCGGTTTCGCCAATACGCATCATGTACCTCTTGTCCCGGGGATTTGCCTCTTGACCTTCCAGTTTACTGGAAGGTCAAGAACGGTTACAGGAACCCTGGTGGCCCACCCTGGGCCGGGGGAGGCCCACTTTTTCGGAGGCGTCGGTGAGGGCTCCGCGGTTTCGTGCCGGTGACTGGTCAGCCTCTTGACCTTCCCCTGCGGTGGAGGGTGCAGGCTGGGGGCAGAACATACACGAGGCACCGTTGCGGGTATTTCGGGACGGCGCTGCTGCACGACTTTGGAGGATTTCATGTCTGAACCAACACCTGATTTTGATCTGGCCGTCATCGGCTCCGGCGGCGGAGCGTTCGCGGCCGCGATCCGGGCGACCAACCTGGGCAAACGCGTGCTGATGATCGAGCGTTCCACCGTCGGCGGGACCTGCGTGAACACCGGCTGCGTGCCGTCCAAGGCACTCCTCGCTGCGGCAGAGGCCAGGCATGTTGCCCTGGACGCGTCCGGCCGGTTCCCCGGCATCAGCACCTCAGCCGGGCCGGTGGACATGGCCGGGCTGATCGGCGGGAAGCGTTCCCTGGTGGAAACGATGCGTTCGGATAAATACGTGGACCTGATCGCGGACTACGGATGGGAACTGCGCCAAGGCAATGCCGTGTTCGCCGGCACCCAGGACGATCCCGTCCTGGAAATCACCGGAGGCGACGGGGCCCGGGAATCCGTCAGGGCCTCGCACTATCTGGTGGCCACCGGGTCCGCCCCGTGGGCGCCCCCGGTCGAGGGTCTGCAGGACACGGACTACCTGACCTCCACCGTCGCGATGGAACTCGAAGAAGTCCCCGACTCCCTGCTGGTCATCGGCGGCGGGTACGTGGCCCTGGAACAGGCCCAGCTCTTCGCCCGGCTCGGATCCAAGGTGACCATGCTGGTCCGCTCCCGCCTGGCCTCGGCCGAGGAGCCCGAGGCCTCCCGCGCCCTGATGAGTGTCTTCGCCGACGATGGTATCCGCGTCGTCCGCCGTGCGAATGTGTCCTCGGTGCGCACGGACCCGGCGACAGGCGGGATCGCTGCGACCGCGGCCGTTTCCGGCGGGCAGGAGGAATTCCGGGCCGCCAGGGTCTTGGTCGCCACGGGACGCCGGCCGGTCACGGACGGACTGAACCTGGCCGCGGTCGGCGTCAAGACCGGGGACGGCGGCGAGATTCTGGTCAACAGCCGGCTGGCCAGCTCCAACGCACGGATCTGGGCCGCCGGGGACGTGACCGGACACCGCGACTTCGTCTACGTCGCAGCCGCTCACGGATCCCTGGTGGTGGAGAACGCCTTCAACAACGCCGGCCGCGAGGTCGACTACCGGCACTTGCCCCGGGTCACCTTCACCAGCCCGGCACTTGGCGCGGTCGGGATGACGGACAAGGAAGCCAACGAGGCCGGCATCCGGTGCGAGTGCCGGGTTCTGCCCCTGGAGTATGTGCCCCGGGCCCTGGTGAACAGGAACACCCGCGGCTTCATCAAGATCGTCGCCGACGCCGACACCGGACGGATTGTGGGAATCACCGCCGTCGCCAAGGACGCCGGGGACCTGGCCGCCGCCGGCGTCTACATCCTGGAAGCCGGGATGACCGTGGAGCAGGTGGCCAACCTGTGGAGTCCCTACCTGACCATGGCCGAAGGAATCAAGATCGCCGCCCAGTCCTTCACCACTGACGTCGCCAAACTCTCCTGCTGCGCCTCCTGATCCCTCCCCTCCACACGGAAGAAGACTCCCTGAATACTAATTTAATCCACCTCACCGACCGTCTCTGGGCATCCACACTTCAGCACGAGGAGAATCCATGAATACTACGCCGTCAGTCATCGTTTTTGACGTCAACGAAACCCTCTCCGATATGTCCCCCATGGGGGCGCGCTTCAGCGAGGCCGGGGCGCCGGCTGAACTGGCCAAACTCTGGTTCGCTACGCTGCTGCGCGACGGGTTCGCACTCACCGCCAGCGGGGAAAATGTTTCATTTGCAAGGATCGGGGCCGAAGCACTCAGGGGGATGCTCTCCCGGGTGGAGCTTAACCGTGACCTCGACGCGGCGGTCGAACACATCATGGAGGGTATGGCCGGCCTCGGACTGCATCCGGACGTCCCCGAGGGGATCAGGGCGCTCTCCGCTGCGGGGTTCCGGCTGATCACGCTCAGCAATGGCCCGGCCCGTATCGCCGGGAAGCTGTTCACGACAGCAGGGATCCGGGACGCATTCGAGATGCTGCTTTCGGTCGAAGATGCACGCGCCTGGAAGCCTGCCCGGGCATCCTACGAATATGCCGCCGCCGCTTCCGGGGCTGACCCGGCCGGCATGCTGCTGGTCGCCGTCCATCCGTGGGACATCCACGGCGCCGCCAGTGCCGGGCTGCGTACAGCGTGGTTGAACAGGACCGGGGGAAGCTACCCGGGCTACTTTGAGGCTCCAGAATTCACCGTCACCGTCCTGACCGAACTTCCGGCGGTTCTGGCCGCAGCCGCAGCAGCTGATCGACTTTCTCCACCCGCGCCCCGGTGAATTTCTCCACCGACTCCGGCCCAGCCGGAACGCGGTAACGGAACCCAGGATCGCGGCGGCAAAAGACGACGGCGATGCCGCCGGCGAGGCCAAAGACCAGCCCCGCGGCGACTGACAGGACACTTTTCGGCACCGGCACCGGCACCGGCACCGGCACCGGCACCGACGCCAGCGTCAGCGCGGCGCGGCGTAGGCGAGGATGAAGGTGGCCGGCCCCCGCCATCCCGTAGTGCCGAGATAGTTCCGGATCTCCTTGACCGGCGGGAGCGGAAACATCAGTGCCGCCACGGCTGCGGCGGCCACGAGAACCACCGGTATTCCGAGCCGAATCACCGCCCGGCGCCGTCTGCCCGGAACAGAACCCGTCACGGGGCGTCCCCGGCGCCGGCGGCAGGGAGCCGGTTTTCGTCCTCGGCTGTGCGGATGGCCCAGGCGGCGTTGACGAGGCCGATATGGCTGAAAGCCTGCGGGAAATTTCCGAGCAGTTCGCCGCTGTCCGGGGCAACTTCTTCGGCCAGCAGGCCCAAATCCGTGGCGAACCCCGCGGCCCGTTCGAAGACGGCCCGGGCGCGCCGGGTCTGTCCCGCCAGGGCCAGGGCGTGGGCCAGCCAGAACGTGCACAGCAGGAACGTTCCTTCCTCGCCGGAGAGCCCGTCGTCCGCCTTATACCGGTACACCAGGCCCCGGCTGTCGGTGAGCCGGTGCTCGATGGCGTTGATCGTTGCGAGCATCCTGGGATCATCGGCGGGCACGAAACCCACGATGGAGAGCATCAGGGCCGAAGCGTCGAGGTCCGCGGAGCCGTAGGCCTGGGTATAGGCGTTGGCTGTCTCGTTCCAGCCGTTCATGTGGATCGAGTCGGCGAGCTGGGCCCGGGTCTGCATCCAGTGTGGAACCCGCTCTTCCGCGTTCAGGATCCCGGCGAGGCTGATGGCCCGGTCCACGGCTACCCAGCACATCAGCTTTGAATGAAGGTAGTGCCGGGGTGCGCCGCGGACCTCCCAGATGCCCTGATCCGTGGACTGCCAGCGCGATGCTGCAGCGTCGGCCGCATCGGCAAGGAACTGCCGCGTCCCGGGCTCCAGATCGTTGAGATATTCCGGGAGGGTGGCGGCTGCGTCGAGGAGTTCGCCATAGACGTCGAGCTGTCGCTGGTCCCAGGCACCGTTGCCCACCCGCACCGGGGCGCTGTCGCGCCAGCCCGGAAGGTGGGCCAGTTCGCGTTCGGACAGGTCCCGTTCCCCGCCGATGCCGTACATGATCTGCAGCTCGGCGTCGGTGCTCAGCCGGCTGGCGGCTGCCGTCGCGAGGAACTGGAAAAATTTGCCGGCCTCGTCCGGACAGGCGGCCACCCACAGCGCCTGCAGGGTCATGCTGGCGTCCCGGATCCAGGTGTACCGGTAGTCCCAGTTCCGGGTGCCGCCGGCGACCTCGGGCAGGGAGGTCGTCGGAGCGGCGACGATCGCACCGGTCGGATAGAACGTCAGTGCCTGCAGGACCCTGCCGCTGGAAGCGACCAGGTCCTGCCAAGGTCCGTCGTAGCTCTGATGCATCTGCGACCAGCTGTCCCAGCCCTCCAGCGTGTCATCCAGCCGGCGGGCGATGTCCTCCTGGCTCCAGAACACCGGCGATACCGGCCCGGCGTTGTGGTGGTGAAGGGCGAATCCCAGGGCGTTTCCGGCCCGAAGGACCGGCTTCGCACGCGCTTCACCACCATCCAGTTCGAAGGGGACCGGGGTGGAGAAGGCCAGCACGCCGGCCCCGCCCTGGACGGAAATGCCGCCGCCCGTGTCCTGCAGGAGGGGCCGGACCAGGCCGTAATTCGGCCGGGGCGCGAACGTCACCTCCATCTCGACTTCGCCTTCGATGCAGGCAACCTGCCGCAGCAACGTTCCGGGAGCCCCGGCACCGAGTTCGTGGCCCCGGTTGCCGTCTCCCAGGACCAGCGCATCGGTGACTGTCACGGTGCCGCCGGCCGCGGTGTGGACCGTCTCGAGGACCATCGTCGGGCCGAGGTACCGCCGGGTTGAGGAGTGTGGGGCCGCAGGCCGGATCGACCAGAATCCCGCGTCCTCGCCCAGGATCCGACCGAATATCGAGGGACTGTCAAAACGGGGGAAACACAACCAGTCCACGGAACCCGCGGCGCTCACGAGCGCGGCGGAGTGGCAGTCAGAGAGCATGGCGTAGCTGGCGATGGGCTCACTGGTCATCGGTACACCCTGCCTGATTCACACGTAGATCATCCGCCTCAGCATGCTGACCGGAATCCGCGCATGGACGGCAAGAGCTAGGGCCGAGACGACCAAGCCTCCCTGGAGGTCGCGGCGGGGGCGGGGTGCTTGCTGCCTCCCCGGCCCGGGGAGGCGGGCGCCGGGTGGTCCGGCGCGCGGCGGGTGTGCTCAGGCGCAGGGAAACCATTGGGTAGCGGCGTTGGCGCGTGCGCGGTAGTCGCTGAATCGGCGGCGGACCTCGGCGATGGCCTCGGCCAGCGGGAAGATCTCGGCGGTGACGAGCTGGTCGGTGTCGTCGGCGCTGACGGGGTGCCAGTAGACGCCGTCGGCGGTGACGGTGACCTCGGGGATGAGTGATTCGATGGTCAGTTCCAGGCCGGCGTCGGCGTTGCCGCGGTGGGCGAGGGCGCGGATGACCTGGTCCTCGGGTGCGATGCCGAGCGAGTCGAGGAAGGTGTGGAACGGCTGGAGTTCGTGGCTCTGCCCGGCGGGCAGGGTCGCGGCGACCCTGACCCGGATTCCTTCGTCCTGCGCTATCCGGATGCCGGCCACTGCCCGGGCCCACGATCCGGTTCCGCGGTGGCTGTCGTGGGTGTCCGGGGTGGCGGAGTCGAGGCTGATCTGCAGCGCGAGCCGGTCGCGGTCCATCCGGCGGAGGCGTTCGAGCCGGTGGCCGCGGAAGAGCATCCCGTTGGTCAGCAGCGTGGTCGGCAGCGCGTCCGTGCATGCTTCCACGAGGTCATCGAGGTCCGGCAGCAGGAACGGTTCGCCGCCGGTGAGCAGCAGCTCGCTGACCCCGGCCTGAACGGCCTCGCCGGCCAGCCGGCGCACACGGTCGATGCCCAGTGCCCGGCGGGCGGTCTGCGGTGAGGACCGGGCGCAGCAGTAGTCGCAGGCCAGATTGCAGTCGAAGTTGGTGTACATCCAGAGCCGGGTTCCGGGCATCTGCCCGGACGCGAGCCCGGCGAGCGGGTCGGGGGTGTGGCCGCGGCGGATGATGGCGGCCCCGTTGCGGACTTCGAGGAGTTCGTTGCCCGTCCGGGCGCACCATGCTGCCACAGTCTGCGTCAGCAGGCCCTGGTCGCCGGGTCCCAGCGGCACGGCCGCGGTGGCGCCGTCGGCCACGGTGGCGAGGCGCTCCACCAGATCCAGGACGATGCCGTGGTTTACCATCGGGGCCCGATGCCTTGTTCTTGTACGGCCTCGAACAGCGATTCGTATCCTTCCAGCCGGGGGGCCACCCAACGGCGCAGGCCTTCCATTTCAAGGATGGGCCGGTGCCGCGGGTCATCCCAGTCCATCGCCAGCAGGTGCTCGACCCAGGGCACGGAGCGCTCCTCGGTGAGTGCGGGCAGGGCGGTGAAGTTGCAGTGACTGTAAATAGGTGATTCCCAGAACACCTCCATCGCCCCGGGCATAAGCTCATCACGCCCTATTGCCTCCCAGGTGTTGATGCCAATCGCGGCGGCGTCGGCCTTGTCATCGAGGACCGCGCGCAGGGCATCGAGCTCGCTGCGGCCGGTGTCCCCGTGTTTGCCGACGTCGCTGTCGATCCGCAGGAGGTCCACCTCGCCCTCGGCGAGCCCGGCCCGGGTCAGGAAGTGGACGGGCAGAATCGCGGCCTGCGCCGAATCGCGGGACCCCAGCGCCAGGCGGCGGCCCTTCAGGTCCTCCAGGCCGCCCAGCCCGGTTCCGGCACGGGCCACGAACATTGTCCGGAACATGGTGTCGGTGTCCCGCATGGCCAGCGCCCGGCAGGCGCCATTCGTCTGCGCGACTGTGCGTACCCAGGCCAGGTTGGTGTTCCAGGCCAGGTCGATCGTGCCCTCAAGCAGCGAATCCACCTGGCGCCCGTAGTTGGAGAAGAGCACGAAATCCATCTCGGCGGGGGTGCCGGCGAAGTAGTCGCGGATACCCTCCCAGATGGTGACCACGTTAGGGGTGTAGGCGACCGAGCCCACGATCAGCGGGGCGCTCACGCAGGGACCTGCGCCGGTGCGGACGGCTGGCTCTCGAACAGGGGCTGTCCGGTGATGGCCCTGCCGTAGAAGTCGTAGAGCACGTCGGCGGTGGGGGCCATGACGTGGCCGGCCCGGGCGTCGCGGAAGTATCGGTCGATCTGCAGGTGTTCTGAGAACGCCGCGCCGCCGCAGACGCGCATCGCGGAGTCGGTGATGCGCAGGGCCGCGTCATTGGCTGCCGCCTTGACCCCCAGCACGTGCAGCATGGTGTCCTCGCGCGGTTCGACAAGCCGGCCGGCGGCCTGTGTGAGGTAGGCGGCGGTGGAGGCCAGCTCGATCGACATCCGGGCCAGCTGGGCACGGATGGTCGGCAGCGCCGAAAGGCTTTCGTCCAGATGTTCCAGCCGGGCGGCGCTCGTGTGCCGGATGGCGGCGTCCACCGCGGCCCGGGACAACCCGACCGACACGGCAGCGTTTCCCAGGTTGAACCACGGCAACACCGTCTGGAGCATCAGGTCCAACCCGGCGCCGGCCGCACCGAGGCGGTAGCTCTCGGGCACCTCGGCGTCGAAGGTCATCGAGGTCGAGGCGTTGCCGCGCAGCCCCATGCCGCGCCATCTCCCGGCCACCTCGACGCCGGGTGTGGCCGCCGGGACCGCGAACAAATCAACGGTGTCGGCATCGGCGGTCAGCGTCGAGACGATATAGACATCGGCATGACCGGCAGAGGTCACCCAGCTCTTGACGGCGTTCAGACGCACCCCCGCACCGTTGAGCCGTGCCCGGGACACGGGCGCCCAGAAATGCGACCTGGATCCGGCCTCCGAGAACGCCAGCGAACCCAGGGCCCTGCCACGGGCCAGATCGGCCACCAAGTCCGGCAGACCCGGGGGTGGTGCGGCCGCCACCGGCATCGCGGCACTGACATGCATCAGATAGATCATCGCGGTCGACCCGCAAACCCCGGCCAGGGAACCCAGGACGTCGACCAGTTCGTGCGGTCCGCCACCGAGACCACCCGCCTCCGCCGGCAGCGTCAGCCCGAGCAACCCGGACTCCCGCAGGGCTGCGACGGCTTCCTCGGGGAACCGGGCCTCGGCGTCGACGTCGCGGGCATGGCCCCCGGCAATGGCGAGTACCGGATCAAGCCGTGCATTCAGATTCATCATGTCTTCCTGTCTGTGGCCGTGGAGAGGGGACGCGGTGTCAGTCCGACGGCGAGCAGCCCGAGCCCCAGACCGCCCATCAGCGCCAGGGTGGAGCCATTCCCGCCGAGCCAGTTGACCGCCTGGCTGGCCTGCAGCAGCTGAATCACCGCGGCCGCCACGAAACCGGCACCGGCCATGATCACTAGAACACGGAGGCCCAGCACCCCGCCGAGCACCGCGATCACCCCCAAAGCCACGATCACGATCAGGCCCGCACCGCGGACATGGATGAGGTCCAACGGCGCGGGTCCGCCGGTTGAGAAGGCAAACAGGGAGCCCAGCAGTGCGGCAGCGCCCAGGACAACCGCGGCCCGGTCGAAGCGCCGCCCGGTCATGACAGCCTGGCCAAGAGCGCCCCAAGGCGTCCGGTGGATTGCTGCCAGCCGGGGCGCAGGACACCGTCGACCCCGAAGCTGCGCCCGGCGGCGGTGGCGAACACCGCGACGTGCGTCAGGATCATCAGATAGTAGGACCAGTGCCATTCGTTAGGTGCGTTCAGGACGGACAGCATGATCGCCAGCGACTGGGCCAAACCGACCACCGCCCAGAACCGGGTGGCAAGCCCGATCAGCAGGAACGCACCGAGCCCGGCCTCGATGAGCAGCGTCATCCACCCGAAAAAGGGGAAATTCGGCAGCACCACGTGTTCAACGAACCATGCATAAGGGGGGAATACCGGGCGGTCAACCGCGAAACGGGTGAAAAAATACAACCCCGTGTTCGTGTGCTCACCGAAGTCCGGTGGCACCTTCCACCCCACGTTCTGGATCCACAGCAGCGCCACACCGATCCGCAACGCGGCGACACCCCCACGGGCAACCCGTGACTCCCCGCCCGCCTCAACGGGGGCGGCCGTCGTAGTAGCCATGAACGGCACCTTTCCTATGGCTCCTATTAAGGACCCGCGGCCGGGGGCGCGCAACATCAAAGTCCTTACATATCCCGAACGGCCTCCATTTACATACGGCAGTCAGGGTGCCGGGGCGTACGTCCGCCGGATCGACCAGGGGCGCGGACCAGGGCGCGAGAAACTGGGGGCTAAAGCCGTTTGGGAGTGTCAGGTAACGATCGTTCGCAAGACACTCCAAGCGGTCTGTGCACAGTGGCAGAACCACGGGGCCCATTCTTGTGGACTTTTAGCGCTCCGTGGCGGTGTTCTGTGATCGCTCTCCGGGCCGAGCCTACGCCGATTCGTTTACCGCCTCAGGCGCTTCTCTATCCCGCTGAAGATACCGCGTTCATTGCGTGAACGAACTGCACGAAACCCAGGAACGTGGTGAGGATGCCGGTCAAGATAACCACCCATAGCTCGGGTTCCAGCCGCTGATTCCGGTTTCGTCTGACACGATGCCGTAGTTGTACAAGGCCACGCCGCCCGCGATTGTGATGATGGCGCTAAGTGGTCTGTCTCAGTTTTGTTCGACGGCTTCGAGCGCGACGCGACCGCGGGCGACTTTTTCGAGGATGCTGTCGGCGTTCGCGGTCCAGACGAGGGGCTTGGGCTGGTCGTCGTTGAAAGCGAAGTAGTCCTCGATCGCGGCGATCAGATCCGGTACCGAACGGAACACCCTGCGCCGCAGGGCCTTGTCGGTCAGTTCGCGGAACCACCGTTCCACGAGGTTCAGCCAGGATGACGACGTCGGGGTGAAATGCAGGTGGAACCGGGGATGTCTGTCCAGCCAGGCCCGCACGTTGGCGTGTTTGTGGGTGGCGTATTTTTCCAGGATCAGGTGCACGGCCAGTTCTGCCGGGACGTTCTTCTCAACTGTTTTGAGGAAGGTCAGGAACTCGCTGCGCCGGTGTTTGGGCAGGCAGGAACCGATCACCTTGCCGGTGGCGACATCCAGGGCCGCAATGAGCGTGGTGGTGCCATTGCGTTTGTAGTCATGGGTCATCGTTTCCCCGCCGCCCTTCTTCATCGGCAGCGAGGGCTGGGCCCGGTCCATGGCCTGGGTGGAGGACTTCTCGTCCATGCACAGCACGATCGCCTGCTCCGGCGGGTTCAGGTACAGGCGGACCACGTCGATGCGTTTCTCCTCGAATCTCGGGTCGGTGGAGAGCTAGAAGGCCTCTACCCGGTGCGGCTTCAGCCCCGGGCCGCCCAGATCCGCTACACCTGCGCCGGGGAGACCCCGACCTTCGCCGCCATGGTCCGCAACGACCAGTGCGTGTGCCCCTCGGGCCTGGAATTCCGCGTCAGATCAACGATCTCATCAATCGTCGACCGCGGAATCACCGGCTTGCGGCCCCGCCGCTTGCGCACCTTCCCCCAACTTCGCCAGGCCCTCCTCGGTGAACCGGGCACGCCAGGCACGCACCGTTCCCGGCGCCACCCCGGCCACCCGCGCGATCCATTCATTGGCCAGTCCCTTGGCGGCCATCAGGAGCACCTGCGCACGCTGGACCTCGCAGTGGGAGGCCGTCTGCGACTTCGACAACACGTCCAACACGGCGCACTGGTTATCGGACATCACCAAGGCCGGGGCAGGATTCGACATGCCCGCCGCCCGTGCGCTGAAGTCCCCGCCGCTGCGCCAGCGGCACGCTTTTGGTCTCACAGCTTGGATCTCACAGGACCTTTGAAAGGAACTCCCGGGTCCGGGCGTGCTGGGGGTTGGCGATCAGCTGGCGCGGGTCGCCGCTTTCGACGACGACGCCGCCGTCCATGAAGGTCAGCGTGTCACCGACCTCCCGGGCGAAGCCGATCTCATGGGTCACCACGATCATGGTCATGCCGGACTTGGCCAGGTCCTTCATCACGTTGAGGACATCGCCCACCAGCTCGGGGTCGAGGGCGGAGGTGGGCTCGTCGAAAAGCATCAGTTCCGGCTCCATGGCCAGGGCACGGGCAATGGCCACGCGCTGCTGCTGGCCGCCCGAGAGCTGGGCGGGATAATGATTGGCATGGTTTGCCAGGCCGACTCTGTCCAGCAGCTCCATGGCCCTCGTCCGGGCCTTCCCCCTGGACTGTCCCTTGACCTGGGTGGGGGCCTCGATGATGTTCTGCAGCGCGGTGCGGTGGGCGAAGAGGTTGAATTTCTGGAACACCATGCCGATGTCCCGCCGCTGCGCTGCTATCTCCTTGGTGGTGAGGTCATGGAGGCGCCCGCGGCTTTCGCGGAAGCCGATGAGGTCATCGCTGACGTGGATCCGGCCGGCGCTGATGGTCTCGAGCATGTTGATGCAGCGCAGCAGCGTGGACTTTCCGGAGCCGGACGGCCCGATCAGCACGGCGACCTCGCCCTGCCGGACCGTCATGTCGATGCCGCGGAGCACATGGTGGTGGCCAAAGTACTTGTGGACCCCGTCAATGCGGACAAGGGCCTCCTTCGTCACAACGTCGCTGGTGATGATCACAGGACTTCATCCTCTTTCCTGGGGGTGCGGGGTGCCTGGGCTGCCGTGGCCGGCAGGGCGTTGACGGGTGCCGGGCCGGCCTTGACCGGGGCGGGAACGAGGTTGTCCACGCCCTTTCCAAAGTGGCGTTCGATGTAGAACTGGCCCACCATAAGAATGCTGGTGATAACGAGGTACCAGATTGCCGCGACGATCAGCAAGGGAATGGGCAGGTAGCTCCTGTTGGCGATTCCGTTGGTAGCGAACGTGAGGTCCAATGTGAAAGGCACCGCCAGGACCAGTGAGGTGGTCTTGAGCATTCCGATGGTTTCGTTCCCTGTCGGGGGCACGATCACGCGCATGGCCTGGGGCAGGATGATGCGCCACATGATCTTGGACTTGCGCATCCCAAGGGCCTCGGCGGCCTCCATCTGGCCCGAATCGACCGATTTCAGGCCGGCCCTGAAGATCTCGGCCAGGTAGGCGGACTCGTTCAGGCCCAGCCCCAGGACAGCCGCCACGAACGCGGTGACCACGTCCTGGGTGCTCAGGCTGAACAGTTCGGGTCCGAACGGGACGCCCACGGCGAGCTTGGGATACAGCACCGAAATCAGACCCCAGAACACGAGCTGGGTGTACACCGGCGTACCGCGGAAGAACCAGACCCAGGCCCAGCTCACGCCCCTGAACAGCGGATTGTCCGACTGGCGCATGAAAGCCAGCAACACGGCCAGCACAATGGCGATCGCCATCGAAAGCACCGTCAGGAGCAGCGTCCAGCCGATCCCCTGGACCACCAGCACGTCCAGGAGGTACTTCCCTACCGTCTCCCAGCGGAAGTTCGCGTTGGTGACAACGCTCTGGGCCATGACGGCGGCAAAGAGCAGGATGATAGCGCCCGCGGCCCATCGGCCGGGGTGCCGGACCGGAACAGCATTGATGAGTTCCGGTCCTCGGCGGCGTTGCCCGGGCTGGAGGGTCGCTGGGTCGGTCGGTGCCAGGGTGCTCAACTTCCCACCACCGGGTTCACTTCGGACTTCGTGACGGCGCCCTTGGAGTTGTTCCACGTGTCCAGGATTTTCGCGTAGCTCCCGTTGCTGATGAGCTTGTTCATCACCTTGCCCACGAGTTCTGAAAGCACGGTGTCCGACTTCGCGATGGCAATTCCCTGCGGTGCTGCGTCATACACGTCGCCCAGCGTCTGGAGTTTTTCCCCGGTCTGCGACAGGGCGTAGCCGATAACCGGGGAGTCTGCGGCCATGGCGTCGATGCTGCCGTTGACCAGGCGGGTGGTGACGTCCGTCTGGTTCTTCAGCGTGATGATGTCGATGGCGGGCTTGCCCTCAGCGACGCATTTTTGGGACCGGCCGGACACATCGGGGTTCTCCTGTACGGTGCCGGTCTGGACTCCGACCTTCTTGCCGCAGATGTCCTCCAATGCGAAGTTCTTCGGGTTGCCATTCGGCACGGCCCACAGCACGCCCGCATTGAAGTAGCTGACGAAGTTGACCGTCTCGGCCCGCTCCGGGTTAATCGTGAAGGAGGAGATTCCCAGATCGTACTTGGGACCCAGGGCAGGGAGAATGCCGGTGAACTCTGCGGTCTGGACCTTGGTGGTCAGACCGAGGGTGGCACCGATCGCCTTGGCGATGTCGACGTCGTACCCCTGCGGGGTCTGGCCGTCCGCGCCCAGGAATTCAGCAGGGGCGTAGGACGTGTCCGAGCCGACGGTCAGGACGCCTTTAGCCTTCATTGCGGCAGGAACCAGTGCCGCCAGTTCTTCATCCTTCTGGATCGCCGCGGGGTCGAAACCGGAAGGCCCCGACGAGGCGCCTGCGGCGGTTTGCGAGGCATTGGTGCACCCGGTGAGCGCCAGCGCGGCGGCGGCGAGGGCTGCAGCGAGTTTGAGCGACGGCATGGAAGAAGGCGGCATCTATATACCCTTTGAACTAGTTGGGAGCGGAATGGCGGCTGCGTTAGTTGGCTAACTGTATTTATGTGTCCCGCATCACCGCTGTCATCACACTACGTACGGGTGATGTGCATCCTCAATTGCCAACAGACCCACTTTTCGTTGGAAAACCACGCAAAATGCTGAGGTCGGGGATACATTGTGACAATGACCATCCTCACTGACCTTGATCGTCGGCTGCTCTCTGCCCTCCGGGAGGACGGCAGGGCCTCGGTGGCGAGCCTGGCCCGAAAACTCGATGTCGCGCGGGCCACCATCAACAGCAGGCTGGAACGGCTGGTCGCCTCGGGAACCATCGTCGGTTTCACCGTCCGGGTGCGCGATGAGCTCGATCCCCTGGCGATCCGTGCCATTGCCCTTATCGCTGTGGAGGGCAGGACGACCGACAGGGTCATCCGCCAGCTCCGGGGCTTTCCGGAAATCACGGCACTGCACACCACCAACGGCGGCTGGGATCTGGTCGCCGAGCTCCGCACCGAGAGCCTCGTCGGCTTCGACCAGGTCCTGGGCCGGCTGCGGGGGATTGACGGCATCGTCAACAGTGAGACGAGCCTCCTGCTCAGTTCGGTGCTTCGCTAGGCGAACCCGGACAAACAGATTACACAATGTATAGAACTATTCGTCAGTCTGCTCAGTCGTGCAACAAAAAGAGTGCTATTCGGCAATTGAGACTGCATATCGACCGTCCGTAGTGTTGTGCCATCAGTGGTTTACTACAGAATAAGGGGGCGCAGATGACGCGCTTTGTCGATGTCCACAACATGGTTTGCTGGGTGGCCGGACGCGGGCCGGAGAACATTATTTCCGGCATGGTCCAATACCTCGAAGATGACTTCCGGCGCTGGGAAGCGTTCGACAAGACGCCTCGGATCGCCAGCCACACGCCGTTCGGAGTCATCGAGCTCATGCCCACCAGCGATCACGAGACGTACGGGTTCAAGTACGTCAACGGACACCCGTCCAACCCCGCGCGTGGTTTCCAGACGGTGACGGCGTTTGGTGTCCTGGCGGACGTCCACAACGGCTACCCGACGTTCCTGACCGAGATGACAGTGCTTACCGCCCTGCGGACCGCAGCGACTTCCGGCATGGTGGCGAAAAAGCTGGCCCGTGCGGACTCACGTGTCATGGCGATGATCGGATCCGGAAGCCAGTCCGAGTTTCAGGCCCTGGCGTTCCGCAGCGCCCTGGGGATCTCCACGCTCAGGGTATGGGACACCGATCCCGCAGCGCTGGAAAAGTTCGTTGCCAACATGGCGCCGCTCGGCTTCGAGATCACGGTTGCCACCTCTGCTGCCGATGCCGTCAGGGGGGCCGATGTCATCACCACGTGTACCGCGGACAAGGCAAACGCCACCGTCCTCACGGCGGATCTGATCGAACCCGGAGTTCACATCAACGCCATTGGCGGCGACTGCCCGGGGAAGACCGAGCTGGACGAAGCGATTCTCGGCCTCGGTGACGTCTTCGTGGAGTACGCCCCCCAGACCCGCATCGAAGGTGAGATCCAGCACATGCCGGCCGACTTTGGCATCACGGAGTTCTGGCAGGTCTTGACTGACCGGGCGCCCGGGCGCACGGCGGCCGCACAGATCACCATCTTCGACTCAGTCGGCTTTGCCATCGAGGATTTCTCCGCCCTGCGGTTCGTGCGCGACGCCGTCGACGGGACCGATTTCTTTGTGGAGATCGACCTCGTGGCAAGCCCAGAGGACCCCAAGAACCTGTTCGGTCTAGTGGGCGCTCTCTCCCCGGTTGGCTCCTGAGCCTCCGATGTCCGTTCAAGCCCCGTCCGCCGTCGTCCTTGTACGGCCGCACACCTTCATGCCCAACCCGACGACGGCAGCGGACAATGCTTTCCAGCTACCGGCTCACTCCGTGGACCGGGAAACGCTTGCCGACTCAGCCCGTGATGAGGTGACCGGACTGGCCGAGGCGCTGGAAACTGCCGGTATCACGGTGCACGTGTTCGAGAACTACGACGACACCCGCCCGGACAGCGTGTTTCCCAACAACTGGCTCTCCACCCATGCGGGGGGCCACATTGCGATGTTCCCGATGTACGCCCCCAACCGCCGCCACGAGCGCCGCACCGATATCCTTGACTTCCTCAAGACCCACTACCGGGTGCAGGAAGTCATCGACTACTCCGGACTGGAGATGGACCGGGTGTTCCTGGAAGGCACCGGCGCCATGGTCCTGGACCACGGCGGCCGTGTGGCATATGCCGCTCGTTCCCGCCGGGCTGATCCTGTTGCGCTGGAGCGGTTCTGCACGAACTTCGGCTACGAGCCCATGCTGTTCGACGCGGCGGACGCGGCCGGCACAGCCGTCTACCACACGAATGTGATGATGTCCGTGGCGACGGACTTCGCAATGGTTGGACTGGACACTATCCAGTCGGCAGATCGACGACGTGAGGTGGTGCAACGCCTTTCCGGCGGGGGCCGGAAGATCATCGAGCTGAGCCACGAGCAGATCCTCAACTTCGCAGGCAACACGATCGAACTGCAGGGCACGGATGGTCGAGTGTTGGCGCTGTCCCGGCGGGCCCTGAAGAGCCTGACGGACGAACAAAAGACCATCATCGAAAGCAGCTGCACCCTGCTGCCCGTTGATGTACCCACGATTGAACTGGCCGGCGGCTCCGTGAGGTGCATGATCGCAGGAATCCACCTCGATCGGAGGCCAGTCCCCGCCGGCGTCGGAGCCTGAGGCCTCCCAAAGCGTGTTGCGTTCACCGCCATCAACTATCTGGCCGGTCTGACTTCGGTTGCCTGGTGGCCCTATCTCCTGGGCACGGCGCTCGGCATCCTGCCGGGCACGATCAGTTCCGTGACCCTGGGTGCGTTCGGCATGCAGCTCGGCTGGCAGGTACCGGCCGCTGCGGCCGCGCTCGGACTGCTGACCCTTGCCGGACTGATCGTGGCTGCACGCAGGCGGCGAAAAGGGGCCGGGAATGTTTGATGCCATGCTGAGTCACCGGACGGCGCCCGTTCTTGACCGGTTGGCTTCAGCATTGGACCGGCGCTGGGTCATCCCCGACCGGCTGACCGGGCTGAACCTGGTGCTGGGCCTGGCCGCGGCACAGTGGTGGCTCCCGGCACTGGCTGCTGTGCCGGCTGGCTGATGGCCTGGACGGGCCGCTGGCCCGCCTGAGGCGCCGCCGGTCAGGGCAGGAGGATCCTGGTCGGGGCGGGTTCTGGGACATCAGCGCGGACTTCGTGGTCTACGGCGCCACCGATGCCGGAGTGGGCATAGGCGCCACGGCCGCGTTCGCCTCGCCGTGGCTGCCGGTCGAGTTGGTTCTCTTCGCCTATTAAGTCAAAGGTGCGGTCTTCCTGGCCTTCTCCTCCATTGCCGAGAAGACTGGCCGCCAGATCGATGATGGAAGGTCGCTGTCATTTCTGGGCGGGCTGGCGGAGGGGGCTGAAACAGTGGTGGTGCACAGCCTGTGGCTGATCTTCCCGGAGCTTGCCTGGGTGATCGCCGTCGTCTGGGCCCTTCTGGTGGGGGTCATTGCCCACCGGATCCTGGCGGGGTACCGGGCTTTGAGCTGATCCGGCGCCTGTCAATGGCCAGCCGCCGGATCCTGCCCAACACCTTTATGGCAGTGCCCGTGAACGGGGAAGCGAGGCGTTCCCGGACATCCAAAACTGCGGCGTTCCACACACCGTCGGAGTACGTGGGGTAGGCGTGGGTGGCGCCGGCGATGTCTGAGGTCCGTAGTTTCTTGTGCACGGCCAGGGACAGTTCGGCAAGGGATTCCCCTGCCCGCGGGCCCACGATGGTACCTCCGATGATGCGGCCCCCGCGGCCCACCAGCAGGCGCGTGAAACCGTCGGTCTTGTCCTCGGTGATGGCCCGGTCCAGATGGGAATGCCATACGGTGCGGGACAGCGCCGACTCACCGTCTTCGTTGCTTGTCACGGCGGCGATTTCCGGTGAAGTGTACGTGACCCGTGGAACCGCGGTGCTGATCCGGCGTCGGAGGCCGAGCACCGCATTGGATGCTGCCACGCTGGCGTGGACGCCGGCCAGATGCGTGAACTGCGGGTGTGTGGTGACATCTCCTGCCGCCCAGATCAGGGGATTGGAGGTCCGCATGTGTGAATCAGTGATCACATGCCCGCGGTCGTCGAGGCTGACGCCCACGCGTTCGAGCCCAAGGCCAATGGTCCGCGGGGTGCGGCCCGTTGCCAGCAGCACGGTGGAAACATCCACAGCAGTTCCGTCCGCCAGCTGCAGCCGCACCCCGTCCCCGAGGCTGGTTGCCTTGGCGACGGTCGTGTTTTCCAGGATCTTCACGCCGTCGGCCTTCAGGCTTTCCCGCACAATGTCCACCGCCTCCGGGATCTCTTTGGCCAGGATCCGGGAGCGGACGATCATCGTGACCTCAGATCCCAGTCGCGCGAAGGCCTGGCCCAGCTCACAGGCAATCGGATCGCCGCCGAGGATGGCAAGCCGGTCCGGCAGCGCGGCTAGGTCCCAGACCGTTTCGGAGGTGACGGTCAGGGCAGGGTCCAATCCGGGAATGGCTGGCCGGGCGGGCGCCCCGCCGGTTGCTATCAGGGCCTGCCGGAACCGGAGGGGACGTCCGTCCAGGTCGGCCGTCCCGGGACCGGTGAAGGTCACCCGCCCCGAGAGGACCTCGACGCCGGCTTGTTCCAGAGCCTCCGGTGTATCCACGGGCTCGATGGTCCGGATTGCTGTAGCGATGCGTTCCCGCACTGCGGGGAAATCCGGTTCCTGGCCGGCCTGCATCCGCAAAGTCCTCGCCTGCGCCGCCGCGGAGAGGAGCGTCTTGGAGGGGACGCAGCCGGTCCACAGGCAGTCACCGCCCGTGCGCTCCTGCTCCACCAGGACGGTGCGGGCACCGAAACCGGCTGCGGTCTTGGCCCCGACGATTCCCGCTGTGCCTCCGCCGAGGACCAGGAAGTCAATAATTCGGTCAGTGGGTGCCATGATGAAGATCCCCTTACGGTTGTTGCCGGCTGCTGCCATTGGAGGACTCCCGGTATGCCCGGCGTATTCCCTGATCCAAGGAGCGAGTTATCCCCGACAAGTACACAGCATTCGCGCCGTTTTACGATGCCCTCTCCGGCGAATATCCGGTTTACCGTGCCGGAAGGGTCCGCGGAATCGGCGCGCTGACGCCGCGGCCGGGGGAGCAGGTCCTGGACCTGGGCTGTGGAACCGGGCTCAATTTTCCGTTGCTCGTGGACCGGGTAGGTCCCTCGGGAACGATAGTAGGAATCGACCGCAGCGCCCGGATGCTGCGGCAGGCCCGCCGACGCGCCGTCAAGGCTGGATGGGAGAACGTCATCCTCATCCACGCCGACGCCGTTCTCCTGGATCCGGCAGCCGTCCGCGCCACGATCCAAGGGCAGGGAGGATCCGGGACCTCCGATGCTGCCCTGGCCACCTATTCGCTCTCGCTGATGCCGGAATGGCGGAAAGCCTGGGCCAATCTGACGGAGCTGCTGCGCGATGATGCCAGGGTGGCCGTGGTGGACATGCAGGAGCCGGTGGGATGGGCCCGGCTACTCACTCCCTTGGCACGGGCAGCCTGTGCCCTGGGCGGCGCGGACATGGCAGCACACCCATGGCAGGCCGTCGAGGGGGACTGCACCGGCGTCATCCGGGACTCAGCCCGGGCAGGACATCTGCAGATCCGCGCAGGCACGCTCCGGGGCCCTGCCTGAACACTTGCGAAGGAACGCGCCCTGTGTGCCCCAGATTATTTAACCGTGCTGCGGCGGGGCCATAGGGTTGCCGGTATCACTGCGGCGAGATGAAGGGGGGCCATGACTCCGGAATCCACCGTCCCGCACCGTGTGCGCAGGCCCTGGCTGAGCCGCCGTGCCGGCAGGGGAGTGCGGCGTGGAACAGCAGCTGCGGGGAAGATTGCCGCGCTGCTTCGCAGCCTTGAACTGAGGACCAGACCTGTCCATCCGGAGAGCCGTGCCGCGCTGGACCGGCGCTGGTCCGAGCTGCCCGAGCACGTAAAACCCCCTGCCCAGCTGCTGGGCAGGACAGCGGTTGGATGCGAAGGAACCCATGGCGTCTTTCCCAAATGCAACCTGACCTGCACCCCGTGCTACCACTCAGCAGATGCGAACAAAGTGCGGATCGACGGTGGCCACACCGTGCGGGCAGTGAACGAATAGCTGGCGTTCCTCCGCCGTCTGCGCGGACCCCGCGGCCCCGCCCAGCTGATCGGCGGCGAAGTCAGTCTGCTGCCCGCCGGAGACCACGCAGCGGCCCTGCTTGCCATGCGTGCCGCCGGACGGGAACCGATGTCCACGACGCACGGAAACTTCGACTACCAGTACCTGCTGGATGTTGCGCTGGAGCCGACCGGCAAGCCGAGGTTTCGGAAGGTATCGTTCGCCGCCCATTTTGATTCCCTCATGCGTGGACGCAGGGGAGTGCCCCGTCCCCGGACCGAGGCTGAGCTGGACCCATTCCATGAACGGTTCGCCGCGATGTTCACGGACCTTAAAAGGGACCAGGGGACAAGTGGCCGGGGTTACCACCGCCGTGCTGGACATGCCTTTCGACATGCTGTCCTTCCAGCCAGCCGCGTATATCGGCGATGACAGGAGATGGGGGAAGGGCTTCACCGACGTCACCATCGACGCCGGCTGGGACCGGATCGAGGAGGGCGCCGGGCAGCGGATTCCCTGGCAGGGCACCCAGTTCGGCGATGTGCGCTGCAACCGGACCGCCGTGGTTTTACGGGCGGGGCAAAGCCGGGCCGCGTTGCTGGATCCGGCCGACCAAAAGGACCTCGACGCACGGGACCGGCTGCTGGCCCACTTCGGCGGGATGTATTTCGGCGGGACGCCACACTGGATTGTCGCCGTAAGAGTCATCAGGGCCTTGCTGGCCCACCCCGGCGACGTCCCCGTGATTCTTGGTTTCGGCCTTCGACTTTCCCGGCGCGCCGGCGGCCTGTTCGGGATTATTTCCAGCTCCCGTCCTCCCCGGTTGTCCCGGGCTATGAGGTGTTGTCCAGGAACGCGAACCCGGAGCTTGCCGCCGGGGGGTCACCGCCCTGGATGAGTCCTGGCGGAGGCAGATCCTTGCCGGAAGCTGAGGCTGTAAGAGCCCAACCCCCATCCCCGGGATGGTACGCGATGGCGTGCACTACTCCGCCATGGGAGCCCACGCGCTGCCCGGGAACCACCCGTGGTCGGAAGGACCCGCCATGCTCCTCATCCGGCAGGAACGCATCGTCCTCTTTGAGGAACACAGCCAGGGCCTGCCAGCGGTGGTGACCGGGATCCGCACCCGCGGGCCCCGGCGGCTGGTCACTGCGGAGGCCGCCGACGTGAACCTGTACGCGGAAGCCACCGCCAGCCCTGCCCTCGCCACCGGGGATACCGTCCGTATCCAGCTCCCGACTTCCGCACTGGCGGCAGTCGGAGGAGTTGCAGAACACCGAAGTGCGGCCCTTGACTTCCCCCGGCTGGAAGGTTTTAGCGTGACAGTATCAGCAACAAAAAACTGAAGGGAAGGAGCTGGCCATGGCGCTTCTAGAAGGAGAGGTTTACCGCTGCCCGGATCAGGCATGCGGGTGCGAAATCACTGTCACCAAGGGCGCGGCCCCGGGTCACGGCGGAGACCATGAGCCCACCTGCTGCTGCGGGCACAGCATGGAGAAAGTGAACTGACACCGGTGTGAGCGGCCGGGCGCCCCGGTTGCGGCAGACGCCGTCGGACGCTGTTCCAGGCCGGGGCCCCTTATGTGTCCGTGTTTACAGAGCGAGGAGGGACCACGGACCTATCTTTCGAAGGTAAGCAGTTCCGTTTCAACGAAAGGCAGCCAAACGATGTCCGCTACATCTCCTGTGGCACACCAACCACACGTTTCCACTCATCACCTTGCCCGGCGCATCACCGCAGGGGTCACCGGCGGTACTGCCGGCGGTCTCGTCTTCGGCGCCCTTATGGCCATGATGGGCATGCTGCCCATGATCGCCTCGATGGTCGGATCGGATTCGGCCGTGGTGGGCTTCGGGATTCACATCGTGATCTCGATCCTGATTGGTCTGGGCCTGACCGTGCCGTTCGCCGGGCTTCTGTCCTCCTATGGCCGTGCTGCGTTGATCGGGTTGGCCTATGGGGCGCTCTGGTGGGTGCTCGGGCCCCTGCTCATCATGCCTACAATGCTGGGAATGCCCCTGTTCATGGTCGACGCGACGGCCACGTGGTCGCTGATGGGCCATCTGGTCTACGGGGTCACCCTGGCCCTGGTCGCCGTCCGTATCCTGAAGTCCGCACATGAGCGATAACTGGGAAAATGGGCTGGAAGCTGCTGTGGGCGGCCTCCAGCCCTGGTCTCCGGGCCAACGCGAACCGTATCCACTCACGGCAGGGCCGGATGACCCGTTCACCTGCCTGAACGAGGTGGACCTCTTCGCCGACCTGTCCGCTGAAGAGATGCACGCGATGGACATGATGGCCCCGGCGCGGATGTTCCGCCGCGGAGAGCTCGTCTACAGCCAGTCCCAGCCCGTGACCGCCCTCTTTATCCTCAAGTCAGGCCGGATACGGGTCTTTCGTGTCGCCGAGGACGGTAAAGCCCTCACCATGGCCATCCTGGAACCGGGAGCCGTCTTCGGGGAAATGATGCTGGTCGGTCAGCGTATGTACGACAACTATGCCGAGGCCATCGAGGACTCCGCCATCTGCCGGCTGGGGGTCGAGGACGTTGAAAGGTACCTGATCTCTGACCCCCGCATCGCGATCCGCATCTCACGGCTCCTGGGGGAGCAGGTGGCCCGACTGGAGGAACGCCTCACGGACCTGGCTTTGCGTCCGCTGTCGGCCCGGGCCGCCTCCATCCTGATCAGCCTCGATGCCGCGGCACCCAGCGGCCGGTTCGGGCAAAGCCGGGACATCCGGCTCACCCACGAACAGATCGCAGGCCTGCTCGGCGCCACCCGGGAGGCCACCAGCAAAACGCTTGCCGACTTCGCCGTGAAGGGTATCATCCGGCAGGGCCGCGGCCGCATCACGATCCAGAATCCCGCTGCTTTGCGAGCGGTTGCAGGAAGCAGCTACCCCGGTGCTGTCTGAAGGGCAGACGTGAGTTAATGCGGCGCTTCGCCTTGTGATCGGACTCAGCGAGTACAGCGTCGTTCCATATGGCTCGGTACATGGCATCCCTATCGTTGTTTCAACGGAGTTCCGATGCAGCGCAACGTTTTATAGACGGTCGCGAGCACTCAAGGACTAGCCGCTCCGCGCGTTGTCCCTGAAGGCGACACGAAGCGATCACAAAACGCCGCCAAAGAGCGATCAAATCCACAACCCGCCTCGCAGGCCCCCCGGAAACCAAGGAGTCCTGGTGGCCCAATAATGTGTCTCACTCCGCTATTCTCAGAAACACCAGAAATTGAGCTTTGATGAGGGCAGGAAGGCGAAGGGGTCCTGGACGCTGATCTTAGGACCCGGGTCCTGCGGTGCGGGCGCGGTTTCCGGATGGCGATCCCGGTTTAATGCCCGGGCTCTGGTCACACACAACAGCTGCGGGTCCGAGGGCGAGGGGAGAACGATCGCGATGATGGCCGGCGCTCTGCTGGCAGGATGCCTCGCCATGGGTGCGTTGAGTGTCGGCTACCAGGCGGTCGCCACCGGGCGGGACCGGCGTCGTTTCCCTCCGCCCGGCGCACTGGTAGACATCGGCGGACGCCGTCTGCACCTGTGGCGCGCCGGCAGCGGCGCTCCGGCCGTGGTGGTGGTGACCGGGCTTGGCGCGGCCGCGCTCGAGTGGGCGCCGGTGCAGCAGGCCCTGGCCCGGGACACCACCGTCTGCCTCTACGACCGGCCCGGTCTCGGATGGAGCCAGGCGCGACCCAGACTGGAGACCGTCACCGGAATGGCTGAGGAGCTGGACCGGGTCCTACGGGCCGGGCGCGTACCCCCGCCCTACATCGTCGTCGGGCACTCCCTCGGCGGCATGGTGGCCCGCGTCTACGCCGCACGACACCCGGACCGGATGGCCGGGCTGGTCCTTGTCGACACCCCTCATGATCGGCAGTTCGAGCGCGCCGGGCAGCTCCTGGACAGGAGGACCCGGACGCGGAGGCTGGCCAGCAGGGTGCTCTCCGGCGTCCGGCAGGCTGCTCCGCTTGGCCTCGTCCGCCTCGGGGCGGACCTCGGAATCGCCCGGAAACCCCGCGCCGAGGCACGGCAGCGGTACCCCGGCGCCCCGATCGAGCTTGGGCTGGCACTGCAACTGCGGACGCGGCACCGCTGCTCGCTCATCGGGGAGGTGCACGCCCTGCTGACCGCCGGGCCTGCCGTACGGGAACACGCCCCCGGTCTCGGCGCCCTCCCGCTCACCGTGATCACCCGCGCGGCATACCAGCCCGACCCGGCAGCCTCCGGCCGGACCGGGGCCGGGACCGCCGCCGCGCTCACGCTGTGGGCCGAGCTCCAGGCCGACCTCGCCGATCTGTCGACCCGCGGCACCCTCGTGATCGCCGAACACGCCGGCCACCACGTACACCGCGACGAACCCGAACTGATCGTCCGGGCCGTCCGGCAGATCATCGCGGGCTGACGCCCGGACGTAATAGTTGCAGCCTTCACAGCGGTCGGGGTCGGGGACCAATATGCGGGCAACCGGCGCTAACGATCGTTTAGGGACACCACTTCAGTCAGAGGCGTTGGAAAGGATGCAGGGGCGATGGCGCCGGGGAACCAATTGGTTAAACCGGATTGCGGGTTGGATCGTTCTGACTGCTGGTGACCCTGTCCAGTGTTCTCATCGTGTCGTGGTCGAGAGTGATGTCGCCGGCCGCGATGTTTTCCTTGAGGTGTTCGATGCTGCTGGTGCCTGGGATCAGCATGGTATTCGGGGCGTGTGTGAGCTGCCAGGCGAGGCCGACCTGTGTCGCAGTGGCGTCCAGACGTTCCGCGACGTCCTGCACGGTCGGGTCGTCTGTGACTTTCGGGAGTCCCGCGTAGCCGCCTCCGCCGAGGGGGAAATAGGGTACCCAGGCGATGTTCCTCTCGCGGGACTCATCGAGCAGGGGTTCGAAGGAGCGGTCGAGCATGTTGTAGATGTTCTGCACGCAGGTGATCCCCGCGGGCAGGGCAACGCGGAGTTGTTCGGCGGTGATGTGGCTGAGGCCGATGCCGAGAATCTTTCCTTCGTCGCGAAGGGTTATCATTTCGGCGAGTTGGTCTTCGAAGGGCACGATCTGGTCGCCGTCAGCGATGAGGCCGGGCCGGTAGTCCATGCGGCGAAGGTTCACGACGTCGATCCAGTCCGTCTCCAAGGTGGCGAGGTTTGCTTCAATAGCGGCCCGCAGCTCGTGGGGTTTCTGGGCTGCGGTGAGCGGGATGGGCGCGCCGGGTACGGGCGCCGCCCCGGCCTTTGTCGCGATCAGAATTTCCTCACGGTGACCGCCGAGTGCGTCTCGGAGCAGTCGGTTGGCCAGTCCGTTGCCGTAGAACTGTGCCGTGTCGAAGTGGTTGATGCCGAGATCGAGCGCATGGCGAAGAAGTGCAATGGCTCCGGTGTAGTTCTCCGCAGACTCGGATTTCCTGGTGAGCTGGCCCATGCCGTACCCGACCCGGGCGGCGGGCCGTCCGGCGAGGGTGAAGATGCCGGCGGGGCGGGGGCGGGTTGATGAGTCGTTCATGAGTGGTCCTCTCTTGAAGATGGTCGGGGAATGCCCGCCGGGGATTTGAAGCTGGCCGGACGCGGACGCGGATGTGAATGTGGATGCGCGAAAACTACCGGGGCTCCGGGACTGGGCGGAGGCCGAACCAGATGTCCGCTCGGGCGCGGCCCTGCTCGGTCAGGACACTGTACGGAGCGGGGGTGCCACCGGCGCTGATGACGGCGCGTTCGAGGTAGTCCCGCAGGATCCAGATGTTTACCGGATCAGAGAACTGGCTGAGAGTGAGTGTGTCGTTCAGTTGTTCCTCGGTGAAGCCGAGATCGGCTTGCACCTTTGACGAAGTGAGGCCGGCCTGCCGAAAATTGCTGGCCAACTCCTGGCTCGTACGAAGGCGTTCGGAGCGATTAAGAGACACGTTTCTTCCCTCTTGCAGTGATGAGGCGTCTCCATCCGAGCCACCTCCACGGTAGTGTTGTAGTTTCAACACTAGGAAGGGTATGTTGAATTGTCAACAGATGAGGTGGCTGATGAAACTGGCACGTGTCCGCGCACTCCTGAAGAGGACGTGGATCTGTGGTTCCAGTGGAAGCGGACCCACGAGCTGATCCGGCTGGCGGTCGTGTCGGACGTGACGGCTACCGCCGGGGTCTCTGAATCAGATCTAAGTGTTCTGATTCAACTGGACGCTGCAAGCGGCGTTTCGAGGCAGAACGCGTTGGCTGCAGCGACCGGGTGGGATCGGACCAGGCTTTCCCACCTGTTGACGCGCATGGAAGCACGAGGGTACCTCACGCGCCGAAAGTCCGGGCCCGGAATGGAGGTTGCGATCTCAGATGCTGGGCGTGCAGCCCTCGAAGCAGCACAGGCCCCCCTTCACGCTGCCGTCGAGCGTCACCTTCTGAGCAAACTAGGGGCTGAAGACAAGGCCGCATTGAGGACAATCCTTCATCGCCTGGGCGGGGCGGAATAGCGGTCACGCCCAGCGTTGCCCGGCGCCGTACGCCCGGGCTCCAGCACGGTCGCACGACCTGGATGACGAACGCTGCCACTCGCTCCAACGACCGTCACCTCCACCGGTCCCGGCTCCCCGAGCTATCTTTCTCGTGCTGCGGCTTGCCCTGCGTCGTCCGTGGCCGCCCGCAGCCGGGACCGTGTTGCTGTCGCGGCCGTGGCCGTGGCGAGCACGGGCTCTGGGTCGAGGGATCCCTCTATGTGCACGACCTCTTGGTTGCGGAAGTGTCCGATCATGGTGAACACAACCCCGGCGATGGTCCATCCGGCCAGGACCAGCCAGGGGAAAAGCGTGTTGGCGTCAGGAAAATAGGACAGGTCCCGCAGCAGAGTGGTCGAGGCGCCCGGGACGAACCATTGTCCAATTGCGCCCCAGGGATCAGGGAGGAACTGCATGGGTGCGGTGGCGGCAGAGATCGGGTTGGCGATCAGCATCGTGGTCACGGCCCCGACCGGGATTCCTGCCGTGCCGATCAGGGCGTTGAGGCCGACGATGAACGAACTCGTACCGAGCAGCGCCAGTCCGGCGCCCAGCCCGTTGAGCACGGCGTTGCCCTGCAGCACGCCGTAGAGCCCCTGCATCACCAGCACGATGAGGCTGCCCGCCAGGATCGAGTAGAGCGCCAAGGCGCCCAGCCGGCGCCGGTTCCCCACTACCACCAGCGAGACGAGGATGCCGCCGATCATGCCGCCAAAGGCCAGCGGGAACGCCGCCAGCGCCAGGCCGGTGCCTTTCACATCTGTCGCGGCCAGCGGGACGACGTCGGTCACGGTGACCTTCGGGGCAACCGGTGCCGGGTGCCCGGCGGCGGCCGCCGGCCCGGCCGCGGCCGCCGTGGCCTGGTTGATTTGGGTCTGGAGCTGCTGGGCGACGCCGGTGAGGATCTGGCTCACCGCGGTGCCGTTCGCGGAGGCGGTGAGCACCTCGGGGGCCGGTCCCAGCACCACCGCACCGTAGGCGTCCCGGGAGCGGATGAGCGCCGTGGCGGCGTCCCTGCTGTCCACCGTGGTGATCGTGAAGGTTCCGCCGGCCTTGTCCTCCCACGCCTTTTCCAGTGCCTGGACCTGCGTGGGAGGACCGGTGACGGCCAGGGGGATGTTCTTCGCCGAGGACGTGATGCCCGCCCAGGTGAAAGCCAGCAGCACCACCCCGACAATGACCGCCGCCGCGATGGCGATAAGGACGACGCGCGACCATTTGGTGTGCGGCGCGGCCGCGGGAACGATGGGCATGGGTGTCTCCCGACTAGTAAAAAGAATGATTGTTCTCTATGATGAATGCCGGCAGGGGATCCTGTCAAGAACAACCATTCTTTTTGAGGTGGCCGCATGCCGAGAGTGACAGATGCCTACCGCCAGGCCCGCCGTCTGGAGATCGCCGAGGCGGCGTTGCGCTGTTTTGGCCGCAAGGGGTTCCAGGGGACCTCGATGGCGGACATCATTGTCGAGTCCGGGCTGTCGGCGGGTGCCATCTACGGGCACTTCAAGAGCAAGGACGAACTCATCGAGGTGTCCGTCCGCGAGATCCTGGATCACCTGCTGGGTGAGATCGATGCGGTCCGTACCTCCGATCCGTTGCCCGAACCCCGTGAGGTCCTCAAGGCATTCCTGCAGGGCATCGGGGAGGACATCATCGAGCGCGGTCTTATCCTTCAGGTCTGGGCCGAGGCAATGACCGATCCGGCCTTGGGCCGTATAGCGGCCGGAACGGTCACCGGTCTCAAGGAACTCTTCGCCGGTTACCTCATCACCTGGTACACCCAGTCCCGCGGGCTGACACCCGCGGAGGCTTCGACCCGCGCGGGGAAGTACGCTGCGGTGATGCTGGGGGTGTGCCAGGGCTTCATCGTCCAATCCGCGCTAATCCCGGGCTTCGACGCCGAGGAATACCTTGCCGGGCTCGGCGCGATCACACCGGCCTGACGGCCAGGAAACCCCGCCCACTAAGATGGGGGTGCAAAGTTCACTATTGGGCTACCGAGTGTTGCGACGATCGTTAGAATCCACCCCTGTGCGGCGTCTGAAAACGATCGTTCGTTTTATAGGCTTGGGTATTGAACGTTTCCGCAGGCCGCAAGTGTAAAGCTTGCCGTGTCCGCACCAATGTATAGCTTGCTGCTGTTTGCGATACAGATGTGAGCTCCGAGGATTGGCTACGGGCGGGTCTCGACCCGGAGAGCTTTACGCCTCTGAGGCCAGGGTGGCAAAGGCATTGCTGGCGGCGCTCTGATAGGCGCCTGCCCTTCGAAGCAGGGCTACGGTGCGGCGTGGTAGCGGCTGGGTCATGCTGATCGGATAGAGGTTTTCCTGTTCGCGGGCGATGGCGTCGGGCAGCACTGTGGCAAACGGGCCGCGGCGGACGATTTCGATGATCGCATTGACCGAGTTGGCTTCGATGACGATCCGGGGCGCTATTCCGTGCTCGTGGAAGTATCGGTCGATATGGTGGCGGGTGGCGAATTCCCTGCTGAGCAGCGCAAGCTCCTGGTGCCCCAATTCCTGCACCGTCAACGGTGCCTGCTGCCCGAAGCGCGGATGCGATGGTCCGACGACCAGGCTGAGGGTTTCGGGAAACAACGGCTGCGCCTCGATGGGAGATGACACTGGCTCGGCGAACGCGATGCCAATGTCGAGACGGTCCTCGGCCAGCTCTGACTCGATCCGGTCCTGGGTCATTTCCTGGATGCTCAGGGTTATCCCGGGGTAGCGGGAGTTGAACCGCTGCACCAGCGGGCCGATCAGGTAGGCCGTGAATGTCGGGGTCATCGCGAGCCGGAGCGAGCCCCGGCTGAGGTCCTGCACGTCGTGGATGGCACGTTCGCCGGCGCTGAAGTCCTGCAGCGCCCGGCGAGCATAGCCCAGATAGATCTCGCCGGCGTCGGTCAGGCGCACCGTCCGGCCGCTGCGGTCCAGCAGCTGTGCGTGCAGCGAATTTTCCAGTTGTTTGATTTGCTGCGAAAGGGTCGGCTGCGAGACGTGTAGCGCCTCGGCCGCCCGGGTGAAGTTCTGGTGTTCGGCGACCGCGAGCAGGTAGCGGACATGACGTAGAAGCATGCAACCAACTATAGCGAAAAGCAATTGCTTTGATCCGAAATGAGTCTTGGACACTATGGCTGCGTGCTGTCATCGTTGAATTATCACCTCAAGCAAAGGAGACACAGCATGCAGGACATCATCGAGGGCGTACTCAAGTTTCAGCGGGATGTGGTTCCGGGGCGTGCCGAGCTCTTTCAGAGGCTCGCCACCACCCAGCGTCCGGGGGCACTGTTCGTGACCTGCTCGGATGCGCGCGTGATTCCGGAACTGATGACCCAGCGCGAACCCGGCGATCTGTTCGTCATCCGCAACGCGGGCAATATGGTGCCGTCCTATGCCCCGGGGCCCGGCGGCGAATCCGCAAGCGTCGAATACGCGGTTGCGGTGCTCGCGGTCACCGATATCGTGATCTGCGGCCACTCCGACTGCGGAGCGATGACAGCCATCTCCACGGGTAAGTGCCTTGATGATGTTCCGGCCGTCGCTGGCTGGCTCCATCACGCCGACGCGGCCAAAGCAGTGAACGCCGCCGGAACATACAGCTCCCCCGGCGAAAAGCTGCGGGCGCTGATCCAAGAGAATGTCATCTCCCAGCTGGCCAATATCTCCACCCATCCGTCGGTTGCGCTGGCGCTCAGGCAAGGTCGGCTGAAGCTGCACGGCTGGGTCTACGACATAGAAACCGGCGGAGTCGAGACGCTCGACCCCGCCACCGGACGGTTTGTACCGCTCATCGACAACCCGTGCCCCACTCCCACCCCCGCCCGTCTCGGACAGTCCGTCTGAGTCCGTCTACCAACCGAAGGAAATAACCGCATGTTGCACTCGCAAGCCTCCCAGGCCCCGCGGCAGGAACTCGCCGCCGCCGTCATCGACGCTAAGACCCGCGCGAACCTGTCCTGGCAGGACCTCGCCGACGACACCGGGTTGAGTATCGCCTTTGTCACCGCCGCTCTGCTCGGCCAGCACCCCTTGCCCGCTCTGGCAGCCGCCACCGTCACTGAGAAGCTGGGTCTCGGCGACGACGCGGCGCTGCTCCTGCAGACCATCCCCGTGCGCGGCAGCATCCCGGGCGGCATACCGACCGACCCCACCATTTACCGCTTCTACGAAATGCTTCAGGTCTACGGTTCCACCCTCAAGGCACTGGTCCATGAGCAGTTCGGCGACGGCATCATCAGCGCGATCAACTTCAAACTCGACATCAAGAAGGTCGAAGACCCGGACGGCGGGTCGCGCGCGGTGATCACCCTCGACGGCAAGTACCTCCCGACAGTGCCGTTCTAAGCCGATCGCCGGTGAGGCAGTACTCCAAACGGGCTCCTGCCTCACCCGCACTGATCGTCAGAGATAGCGAGATCACCCCAGAGAGCCCGAACTTGGCGGTGCAGACAAATGACCCGCCCGCAAAGCCACCCGATGTCGGGGTCCTGACTGCGACGCAATGACGATTCAAAAGGATCGTGTTCGCTGCACGCGCCAGAACGCCGGCGTGATGTCATTTTCCTCTAAGTTACCGGACGATCGTGACAGCTGGCCGCAGTGGTACGACGGCCGTTCAGGTCTGTAAGTTGGCTACCACTCGGGTTGGCCCTTCAGGAAAGACTGCGGACGGCCTGCGGGCAGCGGCAGGGCCAAGCGGGGATGCCGGGAGCGGCAGGCCTGAGTATGCACAGCCAGTGTTCCTGCTGTGGGGCCTAGCTATCCTGCCTTGGCTTCGGGTGTGGCCTGGCTTGCTCCACGAGGTCGGTCATCCATGGCCGATGCCCGCGATGAAACGTCATGTCCTCGGGCAGGCCTTGGACCGAGGCTGTGGAACCGGCGACGTCGATGGTGATGCGGCCGCGGCCCATAGGTGCGTTGGTGATGTGCAGGTGGCCGAAAGACTTCGGCAGCGCCGGATCCATCCACAAGCCGCCTTGGGAAACATGCGCATCGTACTGCATCAAGCTCGTTACCAGCAGGATCGGGGCGGTTGCCGCCCATGCCTGCGGTGAACACGCCGTGGGATAGGGCACGGGCTGGGCGATTTGTTCCCGGCTGAAACCGCAGAATAACTCCGGCAACCGGCCGTTCGAGTACTCGGCTGCCTCCAGCAATGCTGTGGCGATCCGTTGCGCCTCCGCCAC
The DNA here is from genome assembly GCF_003287955.1 of Arthrobacter sp. AQ5-06. GTDB lineage: Bacteria > Actinomycetota > Actinomycetes > Actinomycetales > Micrococcaceae > Arthrobacter. Next base: position 77,943 of record NZ_QMKP01000008.1, read on the forward strand.
GAAGCCGTAGCGCATCAAGCCGGCCGCAATCAGCGCGTTGTCATGTGGCCAGACGGACCCATTGTGGTAGCTCGCTGGGTTGTAGGCGCCCATGTCGCTGGCCAGGGTCCGCACGCCCCAGCCGCTGAACATTTCCGGGGACATCAGGCGTTCGGCTACGAGCGGCGCCTTGTCCTCATCCACTAGGCCGAACCAAAGGCAGTGCCCCATGTTGGATGCGCAGGCGTCGACCGGACGCTTTTTGCCATCCAGCGCTACGGCGTAGTAGCCGCGCTCGGGTAGCCAGAACTGCTCGTTGAACTGTTTCTTCAGTCGTTCCGCGCGTTCCGCGAGCTCGGCCGCCAGAGACGCATCACCGGCGTCGTACGCCATCCACGCGCGCGCCATGTACGCGCTGTAAACGTAGGCCTGCACCTCGCATAAAGCGATTGGCGGTTCCGCCAGGGTGCCGTCCGCGAAGTTGATGCCGTCCCATGAATCCTTCCAGCCTTGGTTGATCAGCCCGCGGTCATTGAGGCGCTCATACTCAACAAACCCGTCGCCGTCTTTGTCCCCGTAGTCCCGGATCCAGGCCAGTGCACGGTCTGCATGGGGCAGCAGGGCGGCGATGGTATCGGCGGCGAAGCCCCAGCGGCTGACGGCCCCGAGCACGCTCACGAACAGCGGTGTCGAGTCGACACTGCCGTAATAGGCGGACTTGCCGCCCAGGGACAACCCGCTGGAGACATCGAGTCTGACCTCGTGCAGGATCTTGCCCGGTTCCTCCTCGCTCATTGGGTCCACCACTTTGCCCTGGCGGTCCGCCAGCGTCTGCAGGGTGCCCAGGGCCAGGGACGGGTCCACGGGCAGCGCCATTTCTGACGCCCACAGCGAGTCCCGCCCGAACAGGGTCATAAACCACGGCGCCCCGGCGGCAACAACGACGCGCTCCGGATGTTCCGGATCCTCGATCCTCAGGGCGCCCAGGTCGTCGTAGCTGCGTTGCAGGGTCCGCTCAATGGAGTGGTTGCCCATGTGCAGCACCGGAATCCTGGCCACCCACTCCTGCCGGCGCCGATCGCGCGGCGACAGTCCACCCGCATCCGGATGCATGAACAGTGTCACCGGACCAGGCCCCTCAACGGCCGGCACCACCGTGAGCACAGTTTGCCAATGAGCCTGCGGCGCCACCACCGCCCGGTAAGTCAGAGAATCTGCCTCGACGTCAGCGCCACCGGCCGCGATGACGACCCCCTTGCGGACATCCTCCCAGGCGGCCCGGATGGTGAGCGAATCACCATCCGACTGGCGGATTTCATCCCAGTGCCGCTGGATCCGCGCCTCCTTCACTTCAAACAGATCGGCGAAATCCGCTTCGACGCTGAGGCGGATCACGCATTCGACCGGATCCAGCGAATAATTCCGGACCGTGATCTGCTCCACGAGGCCGGCCCCCACTTCGCGCAGCCGCTCGACAATCAGCGGGCTGTCCGCATAGCCGTCCGAGCGGGGAACCCGGCCGACAAACAGTGCCCGGTACGGTTCCTTCGTCTCCGCCGCCAGCGGCTCCAGTGACTGGCCGTTGATAGTCAGTCTCCAGCAGGAAAGGATGCGGGTGTCCTGAACGAAAACCCCATGCGGATGGTCTGGACGGATGTCCCCGTTCGGCAAAGAGATACAGAAGGACGACCCCTCCACCAAAGTGACCGCCCCAGTCCCCAGCGGCCCTGCGGCTGTATCGGCATTCCATCCCGCCACGTCCGGTCCCTTCAACGGGTTGGCACGGTGCGGCAACGCGGGCCCCGATCCGACTGCCGACCCCGTATTCGTTGGTTCAATCGACGCTACGCTCCTCTGCTGCCCGATGCCAGAGCCGACGCCGGCAAACGTCTCGATCCCGAGGCTACTGTTTGGCCACAGTACCTCCTCGGTCACCGGGCCGTGAGGTGGTTGGCCCAGGGATGTCGAACCATTGAAAAGCCGTCGACAGCAACGGCTACGGCATTCTTGATCTGTCCGGACATGTCGCCGCTGACTGGAGCTCCGGCGCCAGGTTTCAGCTGGTCTTCCGGAGCCTGTTCAGCCTCAACGTGGTTGGCAGGCACTCCGGCGACAGTAGGCTGTTGCGAGGCAAACCTAGCTTTGGTTCCGGATCTCAGAACTCCCGGGTGCCTGTCCGCCCAGCCGCGCGGTGACTCGGTGCGCCGCGGCTGCGCACGATTCTCCCAGGCTTTGCAGTCTGTCCCGCGAGACTCGGAACCGGGGGGCCGGGATGAGGACGGCCGCAACGATATCGCCGCGGTGGTCATATACCGGTGCGGCCACGCCCACTTCATCGATGGAGGACTCGCCGTAGTTGATCGCCCAGCCCCGTCGGGCGCTATCTTGGAGCCGGATCAGGTAGGCTTCGACGCTGGTTTCATCCAGACCCGGATACGTGATGGCGCCGCTGCGCAGCAGGGCCACGACCCGTTCGGCGGGTTCCGCGGCGAGGAAGACCTGCACGGAGGAGCTCATGGCATCGTTGTAGCGGGCACCTAACGGCGTTGTGTGTTTGATCTGATGGTGGCTGGCGATCTGTTCGACGCACATCGATTCGGTGCCGTTCCACACCATGAGGGCACTTGTTTCGCCGGTCTGTTCGGCGAGTTCACGCAGGACAGGATAAGCAACGCGGCGTTCTTCCAGTTCGGCCAGCAGCGGTCCGGCGACGGCGATCAGCCCCAGGCCCAGGCGGAAGCGCCGCGTCTCCGGATCACGTTCCACCAGGTGTTCCTGTTCGAAGGTGGAAAGGATCCGCGAAACGGTGCTTTTGTGCAGCCCGACTCTGTTGGCGATCTCGGTGACTCCGAGGAGCGGTTCATCCGCGGTGAAAGTTCGTAGGACGGCAATGGCGTTGACTATGACGGATGTGCCCTTGGTGTCGCCGTTTCCGTTGGTGTCAGGAGATTCTGCTGGGGTCATGGTGTTTACCATCATTCCGTATGAGGGCCGAGAAGCGGCGCCGCGTTGGACGTGGCGCCGCTTCTTTGCAGGTCATGGGACGGTCAGGCACCCACGATGTTGTACTCCGGGCCGAACGGGAACTTGGTGATGTTCTCGGCCCCGTCTTCACCGACCACCAGGATGTCGTGCTCGCGGTAGCCGCCGGCGCCCGGCTGGCCGTCCAGGACCGTGATCATCGGTTCCATGGAGACCACCATCCCCGGCTCCAGGACCGTGTCAATGTCCTCGCGCAGCTCCAGCCCGGCTTCACGGCCGTAGTAGTGGCTCAGGACGCCGAAGGAGTGGCCGTAGCCGAAGGTGCGGTTGGCCAGCAGGCCGTGGCTGACGTAGATCTCGTTGAGCTCGGCGGCGATGTCCTTGCAGACGGCGCCGGGCTTGATGAGTTCCAGGCCGCGCTTGTGGACCTCGACGTTGATGTTCCACAGTTCCAGGGAGCGGGCATCCGGTTCGCCGTAGAAGAGGGTGCGTTCCAGGGCGGTGTAGTAGCCGGAGGTCATGGGGAAGCAGTTCAGGGACAGGATGTCGTGTTCCTGGATTTTGCGGGTGGTGGCCCAGTTGTGGGCGCCGTCGGTGTTTATGCCGGACTGGAACCACACCCAGGTGTCGCGGATTTCGGAGTCCGGGAACGTGCGAGCAATTTCGTGGACCATGGCTTCGGTGCCGATGAGGGCGACCTCGTATTCGGTGATTCCTGCGGTGATGGCGTTGCGGATGGCCTCGCCGCCGAGGTCGCCGATTCGTGCACCGTGTTTGATGACCTCGATCTCTTCAGCGGATTTGATCATACGCTGGCGCATGGCGGCCTGGGCCACGTCCACGAGCCCTGCGCCGGCAAAGGCTGCCTGGATTTTGTTTCGGTTGTCCAGCGGCAGGGAGTCGTCCTCGACGCCGAGCCGGCGGGCGTTGATGCCGCGGGTACGCAGGGTCTCCTGGATGGCGTGAATGAAGTTGTCCCGGCGCCAGTCCGTGTAGACGAGGTTGTCGCCGTAGCTGCGGCGCCAGGGCATGCCGGCGTCGATGTTGGCCGTGATGGTCACGGTGTCGTCCCTGGTGACCACCATGGCGTAGGAGCGGCCGAAGTAGGTGAAGAGGAAGTCGGAGTAGTACTTGATGGAGTGGTAGCTGGTCAGGACGACAGCGTCCAGGTCCTTCTCGACCATGATGCGGCGCAGCCCTGCCAGGCGCCGCTCAAACTCGGCATCGGAAAACGTGAGGCTGACTTTCTCGCCGTTGTTCAGGATTTTGAGGCGGTCCAGCTTGGCGACGTCGTTGACGGCTTCGGTTTCGGTGCTGGTCATTGTGGTGATGCCTTTCTTTGGTGCGGTTCTGTAGATGAAGATTTTGGAGCCGGCCGGACTATTCGTGGCGCAGCGGCTCTTTGCTGGTTTCACGGGAAAGGATGACGGCGACCAGGGAGATGACTGCAGCGCCGACCAGGTACCATGCCGGCGCCAGATCGCTGGCTGTGGCCGCGATCAGCAGGGTGGCCATGAACGGGGCGGTGCCGCCGAAGAGAGCGTTGGAGAGGTTGAAGCTGACCGCGAAGCCGCTGTAGCGGACGCGGGTCGGAAACATCTCGGCAAGGAAGCTGGGGAGCGTGCCGTCATTGAGGGTGAGCATGGCGCCCAGCAGGATCTGGACCAGGACGATGACCAGGAAGTTTCCGGTTCCCAGCAGGGCGAAGGCGGGCACCGTCAGCACGATGAAGGTAATGGATGCGGCGATGAGCACCCTCTTGCGGCCGTAGCGGTCCGAGAGCATTCCGGTCAGGAAGATGAAGCCGATGTACGTCACCAGGGCGATCGTGGTGGCCAGGAAGGATTCGGTTGCACCGAGACCCAGTTCCGAGGACAGATAGGTTGGCATGTAGCTGAGGATTACGTAAAAGCCGACGGCGTTGAGCAGCACGGCTCCGACGGCCAGAAGCAGCTGACGCCAGTGGTTCCGGAACAGGCTGGACACCGGAGCCTTGACGGCCTCGCCCTCGGCGGCCAGTTCGCGGAACACCGGAGTGTCTTCGAGCTTGGTGCGGATGTAGCGTCCAATCAGGCCCATCGGGGCTGCCAGAAGGAACGGCAGACGCCAACCCCAGCTTTGCATCGCTTCGGAACTGAGGAGGGCTGTCAGGAGGCCGGCGAGCAGGGAGCCGAGGAGCAGGCCTGCGGCGGTGCTGGCGGGTACGACGGCGGCGTACAGGCCGCGTTTGTTGGTAGGGGCGTATTCCACCAGGAAGGCAGAGGCGCCGGCGTATTCACCCGAGGCGGAGAAGCCCTGGGCAACGCGGATGATCAGGAGCAGGATCGGAGCCCAGATGCCGATCGTGTCATAGCCCGGGATCAGTGCGATGCAGAACGTCGCCCCGGACATGATCAGGATTGACAGGGAAAGTGCGTTCCGCCGGCCAACCTTGTCGCCGATATGGCCCCAGACGAAACCGCCGAGCGGCCTCACCAGGAACGATATCGCGAACAGGGCGAAGGTCAGTAGAAGCCCGGTCTGGGGATTGGATTGGGGGAAGAAGACCGCGGCAATTGTTGCGGCCAGATAGCCGTAGACGGCGTAGTCGAACCATTCGACGAAGTTGCCGATGAAGCTTGCCATGATGACCCGCCGGCGGGTGTCCTTGCTGACTCCGTCACCGTTGACGTGCAGTGGCTGGCCGTTCGTCGGCAAGGGAGGGCCTGCGGGCATCGAAGTTGTTTCGTTACTCATGTGTCCACCAATAATTTTGGGTTGCATTGAACGCAACGCTGTTGCATTAGACTAGGCGTGACGTAGACCACAGTCAAGACACTTTTCTGTATTGCTGCGTTAATTTATCCGTGAAGCGTCAACTGCCGACCGTGATTGAAGCAATACGTCAGGTGGCTCCAGAGTTGCAGACAACGCAACACGGTTGCAAATATCATCCCGCTGTTTCACTTTGAACTGAAAGAGATCACCATGACGGGCACCCTCAGTGACTCCCTGGCCGGAGTCGACACCGAGGTTGCGCAGGCCAGCGGACAGGAACTCATCCGCCAGCAGTCAACTCTGGAGATGATTGCCTCGGAGAATTTCGCCCCGGCGACAGTCATGGAGGCGCAGGGTTCGGTCCTGACGAACAAGTACGCCGAGGACGATCATCTGGTGGACATGGCAGAGGTGGAGGCCCTGGCTCTCGAGTACCGCCCGAAGCTGATCATCGCCGGCTGGTCCGCCTACTCCCGCCAGCTGGACTTCGCCGAGTTCCGCCGGATCGCCGACCTGGTGGACGCCTACCTCATGGTCGACATGGCCCGCTTCGCCGGCCTCGTGGCCGCAGGGCTGCACCCCAACCCGGTGCCGTACGCCGACGTCGTCACCACCACCACGCACAAGACCCTCGGCGGCCCGCGCGGCGGAGTCATCCTCGCCAAGGAACAGTACGCGCGCAAGATCAACAGCGCCGTGTTCCCCGGCCAGCAGGGCGGCCCGCTGGAACATGTCATCGCTCCCGTGAAGTCCAGGACCTGACGTTGGACGATATTGATTGGCGGACCGGCACCTTCACGATCACCGGGAAAGGCGGCCGGATCGAACGCATGCCGCGGCCGGTGGATGCTGGTGCCGCTGTCGTGGACTACCTCCGAAACGAGCGCCCCGCGTCAAGATGGTTTGGTCCCGCTGCTTGAACCGTTGTAGGCGGCCTAACCCCACGGTAGCGTTCTGTCGCTGGGAAATGCTGATAGCCCGGCAGCTGGTTCCGTGTCAGGATCAGGTATGCCACGCCGCCTGATGCTGCTTGATACTGCGTCCCTGTACTTTCGCGCATTTTATGGCTTGCCGGACACGATCCGCCGCACTGACGGAACGCCGGTGAACGCCGTTCGCGGCCTCCTGGACATGATCGCCCGCCTCATTACGGATTACGGGGCAACGCATCTGATTGCCTGCTGGGACGACGATTGGCGTCCGCAGTGGCGCGTGGACCTGATTCCGACCTACAAGTCGCACCGGGTCGCCGAACTTGTGTGGGATGCCCCCGACGTTGAGGTCGTACCGGACGGGCTCGAGGCGCAGCTTCCGATGATTCGCCGCGTCCTCGAGCTCGCCGGCATCGCCGTCGTCGGGGCTTCTGAACACGAAGCCGACGACGTCGTCGGCACGTACGCCAGCCACGCGGACCTCCCCGTCGATGTGGTCACCGGCGACCGTGATCTTTTCCAGACAGTCAACGACGACCGTCAGGTGCGGGTGATCTACACCGCGCGGGGCATGAGGAACCTCGAAGTCGTGACGGACGCCGTCGTCGTCGGGAAGTACCGGGTACTGCCCGAACAGTATGCCGATTACGCGACCCTTCGCGGCGACGCCTCCGACGGGCTGCCAGGCGTGGCCGGCATCGGCGAGAAGACCGCAGCGTCGCTCCTTGGCCAGTACGGCACACTGGACAACTTGCTTGCTGCAGCAGCCGACGGGGGAGGCGGGGTGTCCGCCTCTGTGCGGTCCAAGCTCGCCGCGGGCGCCGACTACCTCAGGGTAGCGCCCACCGTGGTGAAAATCGTGCGCGCCCTCAACCTTCCCACCCTCGAGGAAGCGGGCGCCCAGTTGCACCCTGTCGACGGCGAACCGCGCGCCGAACTGGAGCGTCTTGCCGTCGAATGGAACCTTGGCGGCTCGGTCAAACGGCTGCTGGACGTGCTTGAGCGGCAGTAACGGGGCAGCAACTCGCCTTGGCGGCACGGGCCGGCACCAGCGAAATCGCGGACGCTGACGCCACCCGTATGGGGCGTCCCGGGCTGAATCCCCGCCAGGGGAAAGTACGTCCGACCACGGAACCATAGAACGGAACGCATAGGCGTGAGTTGAATTTTATTAGGACCGGCAAGCTGGACTGGATCTAACGTGATGAACCGGTGCTGACGAGCACGGCGGCCGCATTGTCGAAATCGGGAACCTTGCCGAGTTCGTCGCTGCGGGCGGCCGATATGCCATGCTGTGGAGGGCCTGGAACGGCGCCGCGCTCTGACGCGCTGGTTGCTCAGTCAGCTGCCGAGAGGAACCGTCCGTTCCTGATCCGCGACGGGCCAAAGACGACGGACAGCGGGGCAATGGTCCGCGGTCCGCGTTCCCGCGACAGTGGACGGCCGACGGCGACGTGGGGCACCCAGTGCGGATACCGGTAGCCCAGCGCCGCTGAGCTGAGGATGAAGTCGTCCACATTGTCCACGAGGAGCCGGTCCAGAAGATCGTGCAGGCCCTGCACCAGGGACACCTGGTAGTCGCGTACGCGACGGGGCACGTCCACTTCGAGCCCGGAGATGCCTCCGCCACCCAGCACGATCAGTTGTTCCGAGGTACCCGCAAACCCGTCCAGTACGGGCAGGCCCTGCAACCAGCCCGTTGTGTGCCGGACGGCATCACCGGCCGAGGTGATTCCCTTGGTCCAGTCCGCGACGTCCTGCGCAAAATCAGCCAGGATGCCGATATGCAGCAGCGTCAGGTGCAGCCCCTGCGGCCTGCGCAGTCCATTGACATAGCTGCCCAGCGCCTCGTAGTCAGAGGGGCCTGATCCCACCGTGAGCACGGGAACCTCCACTGTGATGCGCGGAAGCGGCTGCACGCGGACCTCCTCACAGTGGCACGGACTCCTGGGCTCTGGCTGCAATTATCCTCCGCCGCGGCCGCCTCGTCCGGGTGGACACTCTTGCCCTTGCGCCCGCCAGGGTGTCGAATCAGAGAACACGATTCGGCCCGGTTCATGGCAAAGACGCCAGGAGGTTCCCATGTCAGCGAAAGGCGCAAAGGATGCAGCGCGGACACCGGGGCGGGGAGGGCCGGAGGTGCGCCGGGCTGATGCTCCGCACGGCATCGCGGCAGCGGATCCGGGACAGGTGCGCAACGTGGCTCTCGTGGGGCATTCGGGCGCCGGGAAGACCCTGCTGATCGAAGCATTGCTGGCCGCCCACGGCATGATTTCACGCAAAGGCTCCATTGCGGACGGCACCACCGTCAGTGACTCCGACCCGTCAGCAGTGCGGCAGCAGCGGTCGGTCACGCTGTCCTTGGTTCCGCTGCTCATCAACGGCATCAAGGTGAACCTTTTGGATACTCCGGGATATCCGGATTTTATCGGCGAACTTCGGGCGGGGCTCCGGGCTGCGGACGCCGCCCTCTTTGTTGTCTCCGCCGTTGACGGCATCGACGCCACCACTACGGCTCTCTGGGGAGAATGCGAACGCTTCGGGATGCCGCGGGCTGTGGTCATCACCCGCGTTGACCACCCCCGGGCAGATTACGACGGCGTCCTGGCCGCCTGCCAGCAGGCGTTCGGCGACGCGGTGCTGCCGCTGTATGTCCCGGTCCGGGCCGGTGGCGAAACCAATGGGCTGCTGGGATTGCTGACGGGCACAGTCTCTGACTACTCCGCCGGGGAGGCGGACGCCGGTTCCCGGGACGCTGACCCAGGTGAGCGGGCGGGGTCTGAAACCGCCCGGGGCCGGCTTATCGAAGGGATCATCGCCGAAAGCGAGGACGAGACCCTGATGGACCGCTATTTGGGTGGTGAGGACATCGATACCGATGTCCTCATCGCCGACCTGGAAACCGCCGTCGCCCGCGGTTCCTTTTTCCCGGTCGTGCCGGCCTCGGCTGTCACCGGACTCGGCACGGCGGAACTGCTGGAAGTCCTGACCCGGGGCTTCCCATCGCCGGTGGAGGGCGGCCTCCCGGAGGTGACTGACTTGGCGGGCGCTCCGGCGGCGGCCTTGGTCTGTGACCCGGAAGGGCCGCTGGCAGCTGAAGTGGTCCGCACCACCATTGATCCGTTCCTGGGCCGGGTCTGTCTGACGCGGGTCTTTTCCGGCACGTTGCGTGCGGACACTCCAGTGCACGTCGGCGGGCACGGGCTCGCGGACCGCGGCCATCAGGACCATGACACCGACGAGCGCGTCACCCACCTGTATTCTCCGCTGGGCCCCAACCTGCGTCCTGTAACGCACTGTGTGGCCGGTGACATCTGTGCGCTGGCGAAACTGGGAAGCGCCGAAACCGGGGACACCATTTCGGCCAAGGACCAGCCGCTGCTGCTTGCCACCTGGGAGATGCCGGAGCCGCTGATGCCGGTGGCAGTCGAGGCGGACTCGCGCAGTGACGAGGATGCGCTGGCCCGGAGCCTGGCGAAGGTTGCGGCCGGCGATCCCACGCTGCGAGTGGAGCGGAACGCGGAAACGCACCAGCTGGTCCTCTGGTGCATGGGGGAGGCGCATGCCGAGGTGGTGCTGGACAGGCTGCGCGACCAGGGCGTGAAGCTGCACACTATTGGCGTGGTGACGCCGCTGCGGGAAACGTTCGCCGCCCCGGCGACGGGCCACGGACGGCACGTCAAACAGTCCGGCGGCCACGGGCAGTATGCCGTATGCGACATCGACGTGGAGCCGCTGGACCGTGGCGGCGGGTTTGAATTTGTTGACAAAACCGTGGGCGGGGTGATCCCCGGAACGTTTATCTCCTCCGTCGAGAAGGGGGTGCGCGCGCAGATGCAGAAAGGATTGGCTGCCGGGTTCCCCGTGGTGGACCTGCGCGTCACACTGGTGGGCGGCAAGGCCCACAGCGTTGACTCTTCCGACGCCGCCTTCCAGGCGGCGGGCGCCCTGGCGCTCCGGGAGGCCGCCGCGGCCGGTCACATCCAGCTGCTCGAGCCGGTTTCCTCGGTCAGCATCACCGTGTCCGAGGCGCACGTGGGTGCCGTGATGAGTGACCTCTCAGCACGCCGCGGCAGGCTCACCGGTACGGCCACCTCCGGTAGTGAGCTAACTGAAATCAGCGCGGAAGTCCCTGACCAGGAACTGCTGAAGTACGCTGTGGAGCTGCGGGCGCTGACTGCCGGGACAGGCCGGTTCCGGCGCCGGTACCTCCGGCATGACCCGGTGCCCAGCAGCTCATGAACGCCACGTCATGAACGCCGCCGCGCGGAAGATCCAGCGCATCTACCTCACCCTGACGCTGGGCAATACCCTTGCGGCCTCTTTCATTTGGGGAATCAATACGCTCTTTCTGTTGGATGCCGGGCTGAGCAACCTGGAAGCATTCGCGGCCAACGCCTTCTTCACAGCCGGCATGGTCCTGTTCGAAGTGCCTACCGGGGTCATCGCGGACAGTTGGGGACGCCGGGTCTCATTCCTGCTCGGCACGGTGACCCTGGCTGCCTCCACCTACCTGTACTACCTGCTCTGGCAGTTATCCGCTCCCTTCTGGTCCTGGGCAGTGGTGTCGGTCCTGCTGGGCCTGGGCTTCACATTCTTCTCCGGGGCCGTGGAGGCCTGGCTGGTGGACGCGTTGCACTTCTCCGGCTATGACGGTGCTTTGGAGGCGGTGTTCGGACGGGCGCAGATGGTCGCCGGCGTCGCTATGCTGGCGGGCTCAACGGCCGGCGGCGTGATCGCCCAGGCCACTGACCTCGGCGTGCCGTTCCTGTTGCGGGTAGGCGTGCTCCTCGCGATGTTCGGGGTGGCCTTTTGGCTGATGCGCGATGTGGGTTTCACTCCGGAACGTTCTCCCCATCCGGTTAGGGCGACCCGGGCAGTGCTGTCCGCCTCCATCGACAATGGCCTGAAAAACCCGCCCGTGCGGTACATCATGCTTGCCGCCCCGTTCAGCGCCGGCGTCGGGATCTATGTTTTCTACGCGCTGCAGCCCTACCTGCTGGAGCTCTTCGGAGACCCGCGCGCCTACTCCGTCGCCGGGCTCGCGGCGGGCATTGTGGCCGGCGCCCAGGTGGTGGGCGGGTGGCTGGCACCGACTGTCCGGCGCCTGGTCCGCAAACGCACCACGGTCCTGATCGTGGGCGGCAGCGCGAGCGCGCTGATCCTGGTGGCGCTGGGCTTCACGCGCGTGTTTTGGGTGGCGCTGCTGCTGCTGGTCCTCTGGGCCCTGGTCTCCGCAGCGGCGACCCCTGTGCGGCAGGCGTATCTGAACGACATGATCGCCTCAAAGCAGCGGGCAACGGTGCTCAGTTTCGATTCACTCATGGGATCCAGCGGCGGAATCGTGGTCCAGCCGCTCCTCGGCCGGGCAGCAGACGTGTACGGCTACCCCCTCTCGCTGGCCATCAGCGGCGTGATCGAGCTGTTCTCCCTGCCGTTCCTGCTGGCGAGCCGCCGGCGGCGCTCGCCGGCCGACACAGCAACCGCCGAAACCAGCACATCGGCCTGAGGCCATGGCCTCGGCAGAAAAAAGATTTGAGCCTTGAGAGTCCATACGCGGCGGAGTATCGTGGCGCAAACCCACCCTGCGCAACACCCTGACTTGGGAGCGATCATGCCTAGTGTGCGACGTCAATTGGCTGCTGTGACGGCTGTCCTGGCTTTGAGCGTGACGGGTGGGGCGGTGACCAGTCCCGCGTTCGCAGACCCTCGGGAGATCAAGAAGGAGGCGATGGCCACCGGGTACGGCGGGGCGGTGAGTACCGTTGACCCGGAGGCGTCCGCTGCGGCGATCCAGGTCCTCCGCGACGGGGGCAATGCGGCGGATGCCGCCGTCGCCGCGGCCGCGACCCTGGGCGTGACCGAGCCCTACAGCGCCGGCCTCGGCGGCGGCGGATACTTCGTGTTCTACGACGCGAAGACAGGCAAAGTGGGAACCATCGATGGCCGCGAAACGGCTCCGGCAACGATGCCGACCGACGCGTTCATCAATCCGGCGTCCGGAACCTTATACACCTTCCCCGAGCTCGTCTCCAGTGGCGTCTCTGTGGGCGTCCCCGGAACACCGGCCACGTGGGAACGGGCATTGGAACGGTGGGGAACGCTGGATCTTGGCGCGGCCCTCAAACCTGCCATCAAGGTGGCTAACCGTGGCTTCGTGGTAGACGAAACCTTCCGCCAACAGACAAATGACAACCGGGCGCGCTTCGAGGCGTTCCCTGCCACGAGCAGCCTGTTCCTCCCCGGCGGCGAACTGCCCGCCGTCGGCAGTATTTTCCACAACCAGGACCTCGCCAAGACGTACCGGCTCCTCGCGAAGGAGGGAGCGGATGCCTTCTACGGCGGCCCGCTGGCAGCGGAGATCGCCGCCACGGTCCAGTCACCGCCCAAGAGCGACACGACTGCGCTGCCTGTTCCGGCCGGCTACCTGACGACGGCGGATCTCGCCGCATACCGAACGCTGGACCAGGAGCCCACGCATGTGGAGTACCGCGGCTACGACGTCTACGGCATGGCACCCTCCAGCAGCGGTGGCACCACAGTGGGCGAGGCGCTGAACATCCTGGAGCCGTTCAACCTCCGCGAGATGACCAAGCCAGCCGCGTTGCATCACTACCTCGAAGCGAGCGCTCTGGCCTTCGCGGACCGTGCCAAATACCTGGGCGACCCGGCATTCGTCGATGTCCCCACCGAGGCCCTCACCGATCCGCAGTTTGGGAAGGAGCGGGCGTGCGCCATTGACCCCGGGACGGCGGCAACCAAGCCGGTACCGGCCGGGGACGTGTCAGAGTACGACGGCGTGTGCCCGGTTGCACCTTCGGCAGCCGCAGACGAGAAGGACACCGAAAACATCTCCACGACAAACCTGACTGTCGCTGACAGGTGGGGCAACGTGGTGGAATACACCCTCACGATCGAGCAGACCGGCGGGTCCGGCATAGTGGTGCCCGGCCGCGGGTTCCTGCTCAACAACGAGCTCACCGACTTCTCGTATACGTCTACCAGCCCGACGGACCCGAACCGGATCGAGCCCGGCAAGCGCCCACGGTCCTCGATGTCGCCCACCATCATCGTTAAGGACGAAAAGCCGTTCCTGGCGCTCGGTTCCCCCGGCGGATCGACCATTATCACCACCGTGCTGCAGACCATCCTCAACAGGGTGGACCTGGATATGAACATTTTGGCGGCGCTCGCGGCCCCCCGTGCATCCCAGCGCAACACCGCCAATGTCACGGCCGAGCCGGGCTTCATCACGCAATACGGAGACGCCTTGGCACCATACGGCCATAAGTTGGTACCCGCCGGGGACGCCTTCACCTCGGCGGCCGAAATTGGTGCGGCGACAGCCATCGAGTTTGGGCCCGAGAAGAGCATGACCGCCGTTGCCGAGCCCCTGCGGCGCGGCGGCGGTTCGGCGATGGTGGTCAAACCGTCGCGGTGAGTCCGGGGGCCGGGATGGGCCGCATGGGGTGGCGGGCCGGGTTCGCGGGGGCCGGGTTACTGGCCCATCCCGGGCCGGACGGCCACAAACTCGATGCTGGTCTGAACCTTTTTCTGCGGACCACGGGAAAAGCCCTTGGCATCAAGCTGGTTCTGGGCACGGAACACCGCCAGGGCGTTGTCGTAGATCTCGTTGAGCCTGCCGCCGGAGTAGACCTCCTGGGAGCCGTCGCTGAACGTGACAGTCACTGCTGCACTGGCTGGAAAGTGCCGCTTCATGCGGACGAAACCTTCGGAGTCCTGCTGGAGGTTGATCAAGGGAAATCCTGCTTTCATGTGGTCGACGACCTCCAGTCTGACCTATCCCGCCCCACCTGCGCTGATGCCGGTGCGGGATTGCGGCGACAATGGACGGGTGACATCGCCAGCCAACTCCGCCGCCGTCCCTCCGGGCACCTCTGCCGCCGGCGCCTTTGATCTGGCGGCCATCGGCACCGGTCTGGTCTTTGCTGAATCACTCGGGGAGTTGATCTCTGTGCTGCGCGCCGGCGGTGCGGAGGGTACGGCAGTGGTGCAGGCGCCGCCCGGCACCGGCAAAACAACGCTTGTCCCGCCGCTGCTCGCCAACCTGATGGGACACACCAGGGAGGCCCGGCGCGTCGTGGTCACCCAGCCCCGGCGGGTGGCCGCCCGCGCAGCCGCCCGGCGACTGGCCGCCCTGGACGGCAGCCGGATCGGAGACCGCGTGGGGTATACCGTCCGCGGTGAACGCCAGGCCGGCCCTGCCACCCTGGTGGAGTTTGTCACGCCGGGGATCCTGCTGCGGCGCCTGCTGGACGATCCCGGCCTGGAGAGCGCCGGCGCGGTCATCCTGGACGAGGTCCACGAACGCGGCCTCGAGACCGACCTGCTGCTGGGCATGCTCACCGAAGTGCGCCAGCTGCGCGGCGACCTGACCCTGGTGGCCATGTCCGCCACACTGGACGCGCCCCGCTTCGCCGCCCTGATCGGGGGCTCAGCCGGGAACGCAGGGAGAGAGGATGACGGCGGCGGGCTGGCTCCCGTGGTCGACTGCCCCTCAGCCCTTTATCCCCTGGCAGTGGAGTGGGTGGCCGCCGCCTTGCCGCGGCTGGACGACCGTGGGGTCACGCGCGGGTTCCTGGACCACGTGGCCGATACGGCCGCGCAGGCCCACACCGCCGCGGTGGCCCTGGACGCGGGCACCGATGCGCTGGTCTTTGTCCCGGGAGCTTGGGAGGTGTCCTATGTGGCGGCCCGCCTCCGCGGCCGGACGCCCCCCGGAACCGAGGTGCTGGAGCTCCATGGCCAGGTCAGTCCCACCGAGCAGGACCAGGCCGTGTCGGGGCGCCGGCCGAGCGGCCCGGCACGGATCATCGTGTCCACGGATCTGGCCGAATCCTCCTTGACCGTCCCTGGCGTGCGGCTGGTCATCGACTCCGGCCTGACCCGCGAACCACGCCGCGACGCCAGCCGCGCCATGTCCGGGCTGGTAACTGTTTCCTGCTCGCGGGCGTCAGCGGAACAGCGTGCCGGCCGCGCCGCGCGGCAGGGGCCGGGGCGGGTGGTGCGGTGTTACGACCAGAGAACCTACGGCGCGTCGCCGGCACATGTGACGCCCGAGATCGCCGTCGCAGACCTGACCGGTGCCGCGCTGGTCCTGGCCTGCTGGGGATCACCGGGCGGCGTCGGGCTGGCGCTTCCGGATGCACCTCCGCTGGCAGCCATGGGCGAAGCTATTGAGGTGCTGCGCGAACTCGGTGCCGTGGGGCGGGACGGACACGCCACAGCGCTGGGGCGGACACTGGCCAGGGTCCCGGCCGATCCCCGGCTGGCCCGCGCACTGCTCGACGGCGCAGCGGCCGTAGGTCACCGCGCCGCAGCGGAAGCAGTGGCACTCGTGGCCGGGGACCAGCGGGCCCCGGGGGCCGACCTCACGCGGCTTCTGACCGCACTGCGCACCGGAAAGGAGCCAGCCGCAAGGCGCTGGGCGGAGGACGTCCGCAGGCTGGAGAACATTGCGCGGAAGGAGGGCGCCGCCGTTGGCCCGTCTGTCATCGCCGTACTGGCATCCGACGCGCCGGTGACCGCTGCTGAAGCGGTGGGCGTCGTCGTCGCCCTGGCATTCCCGGACCGCGTGGCCCGGCGCGTCCCGGGCGATGGCCCGTCACGGTACCTGCTGTCGTCGGGTACGCGCGCGGGGTTGCCGGCGGGCAGCCCGCTGGCCGGGCAGGAGTGGCTGGCCGTGGCCGAGGTTTCGCGCGCCGCGGGGCGGGACGCCGCCGGCACGGGCGCCGTGATCCGCTCCGCAGCGCCGCTGACCGCCGATACCGCGGCAGCGGCCGCCGGGCACCTCCTGACCGACACGGTGGAAGCGCAGTTCAGCCAGGGCCGGGTGAAGGCCAGGCGGGAACGCCGGCTGGGTGCCATCAATCTGTCCTCTACGCCCGTCCGCCCCTCCGCCGAGGACGGCCGTGCCGCCGTGGCCCGCGCCCTCGCCAAGGAGGGCCTGGGAACCATCGGATGGTCGACGGCGGCCGACGCGTTGCGCCGCCGTCTCGCCTTACTGCGCCGCGAACTGGGTGAGCCTTGGCCCGACGTTTCCGAACCGTCGCTGCTGGCTCGGCTGGACTCCTGGCTGGGACCGGAGCTTGAGGCACTGGCCGGCGGCGCCTCCACCAACAGCATTGACCTCACCGACCCCCTGCGGCGGCTGCTGCCCTGGCCCGAGGCGGTCCGCCTGGCGGAACTGGCACCGGAGGCGCTGAAAGTGCCGAGCGGATCGATGGTGCGGATCGACTACCCCGACGTTTCGGACTATGCCGGGTCAGGCTCGGCCGCGCCGGACCAGACAGGACCCGGGCAGGCAGGCGCGGACGACGCCGGCCGGCCGGTTGTCGCGGTCAAGCTGCAGGAGTGCTTTGGCTGGGCTGAGACGCCGCGGCTGGTGGACGGCAGGGTGCCTGTCCTCTTCCACCTGCTGTCACCTGCACGGCGGCCGCTTGCTGTGACGGATGACCTGGCGTCGTTCTGGTCCGGGCCGTACGCGCAGGTGCGGTCCGAGATGCGCGGCCGCTATCCCAGGCATCCCTGGCCGGAGGATCCCTGGACGGCACAGCCCACTGCACGGACCAAAGCCCGCATGTAGCGACGGCCCGTCCGGGGGCCTTCTTTCGTTGGTTGCACAGGAGAGGTGTCCGATACTTGGCCGAAACGTTGCGTCGACGCGCTGAAACATGGCGCAGTTAGGCTCGTTCCTACTTGGACAACGTGGTCCAGACCACCACACGAAAGGACACAATAATGTTGCTTTTGAGTAGCCTGAACCTCCTGTTTGACGCCGGCCGCGGAGAGGGCAGCCGCCCGCACAATGGCGGGATCGGGAAGAGCGATTTCCCCACCGGTCGGCTGACCTCCACCGCATGGGAAGGCTGGTGGCACGAGGACGTCGCGTAGCCGGACCGGGACGCCGGGCCGGACCGGTCAGCCGCGGCTCCGCATGAACTCGGCGACCTTCGGCGCCAGCGACGCTCCGATCTCTGCAGCGTCGCGCTTCTTTCCTGCGACGGCGAAAGAATGGTCACCGCCGTCGATCCAGTCAAGGACAGCTGAGGGTCCGATCCGGGAGACCACACCCTCCAGCAGATCCGTCGTCGCGAAGGTGTCGCGGGTGCCCTGCAGGAACAGCATGGGGAGCGTGAGCCCGTAGAGGTGCTCGTCGCGGAGCTTTTCCGGTTTACCGGGCGGGTGGAGGGGATAGCCGAGGTAGACGAGTCCGGCACTATCCATTCCCTCGGCAACGGCCATGGACGCCATCCGGCCGCCAAACGATTTGCCGGCAGCCCACACCGGTCCGGCATCACCGTGCTCGGTCCCTCGCCGCGTTGCTTCATGCATGGCGGCACGCCAGGCGGCGATGGCTGCCGGCGGCCGGTCCGGGAATTTCCGGCCGGCTTCGCGGTAGGGGAAGTTGAAGCGCAAGGTGGCAACGCCGTCGCCGTTCAATGCCCGGGTGAACCCGCTCAGGAAGGGGTGCTCCATGCCCGCCCCGGCGCCGTGCGCCACCACCAGGGTGGCGAACGCATGCTCGGGACGGGCATAGGCGGCGGAAACGCCGACGTCGCCTACGGCAATAGTCAGGGCGGACTCTGAGACAGTCATAGATCCATCATGCCGGATTCCTTCCGTACTTCGGGCGGCCGGTTGGCTGCACAGGCGGTGCCACTGGTTGGCTGCACAGGCGGGGCACAGCAGGGGGCCAGCCCCGGGCCAGCCAGTGGCCGGAGAGTGGGAGTCAACCCGACTCTGGAGGAGCCGCCATGACCGCAGCCCCTCCTTGGCCACAGCCCTGTCCACGGCAGCCGCCTCTTCATCCACGGCCGATCTCAACGGGCTCTCGGCATGGGTGGTGGGCGTGATGGAGGCCGTGGCCGGCCTCGTGGTGCTGTTCGGTGCCCGGAAGCTGCGGAAACGGCGGGAGAGCGTCCGGGTCTAAACCTATTGTGTTTGCCGAGGGATGGACCGGGTGCTGACGCAGCAGACCGTGCAGGGTAGGTTGTCCCCATGGCGAGCGAACAGACCACCCTCACTGTCCCGGGACCGCACGGCGAGCGCGAGATGCGTGTTTCCAGCCCCAGCAGGGTGCTCTGGCCGGAGCTGGGTCTGACCAAGCTGGATCTTGCACGCTACATAGTGGATGTGGGAGAGGCGTTCATTGCCGCGAACGGTGACCGGCCGGTGGCGCTGCAGAGGTTCTCGGAAAACGTCGAGGGGGACCAGTTCTTCTCCAAGAACCCGCCCAAGGGAACCCCGGACTTCATCCGGTCGGTGAAAGTGATCTTTCCGAGCGCGCGCTCGCACCCCATGCTGGTCCTTGACGAACCCGCAGCGGCAGTGTGGGCGGTCCAGATGAATACGGCGGTGTTCCATCCGTGGCCGTCACATGCAGAAAACACCGATAACCCTGATCAGCTGCGCATCGACCTTGACCCCCAGCCGGGAACTGACTTCGACGACGCTGTCCCGGCTGCCCTGGCGCTGAAGGAGGTGCTGGCGGAGGCCGGGCTGGACACGTTCATCAAGACATCGGGGAACCGCGGCCTGCACGTCTATGCGCCCATCGAGCCCCACCACGAATTCCTGGATGTCCGCCACGCGGTGATCGCCGCGGCCCGCGAGCTTGAGCGGCGGATGCCGGACAAGGTGACCACGGCCTGGTGGAAGGAGGAACGGGGCGTGAAGGTGTTCCTGGACTTCAACCAGGCGAACCGGGACCGGACCATCGCCGGCGCGTACAGCCCCCGCGCGCTGGCCCATGCGCCGGTCTCCTGCCCCATCACCTGGGACGAACTGGGCAGCGCGGATCCCAAGAACTTCACCATCCTGACGGTCCCCGAACGCCTCAAGACCATCGGCGATCCCTGGGCAGACATGAAGGCGCATCCGGGCAGCATCGATGGGCTGTTGGGCTGGTGGGAGCGGGACCTCAAGGCCGGTCTCGGCGAGCTGCCCTTCCCGCCGGACTACCCGAAGATGCCGGGTGAGCCCCCGCGGGTTCAGCCGAGCCGGGCCCGCAAACAGGACTAGGGCTACTCGAACCGGGACGGGTCCCCGGTGCCGCGCCGGACCACCTCGGCCACTCCGCTGGAATAGTCGAT
The DNA here is from genome assembly GCF_003287955.1 of Arthrobacter sp. AQ5-06. Taxonomy (GTDB): domain Bacteria; phylum Actinomycetota; class Actinomycetes; order Actinomycetales; family Micrococcaceae; genus Arthrobacter. Next base: position 97,708 of record NZ_QMKP01000008.1, read on the forward strand.
CACCGTGGTGGGCTCTGCCCCGCAGTCGCCGGAATCGATGACGGCGTCCACTTCGTGTTCGAGCCGTTCCTTGATTTCCCAGCCCTGGGTCAGCGGGTCTTCCTCATCGGGGAGCAGCAAAGTGCTGGAGAGCAGCGGCTCGCCAAGCTCGGCCAGCAGTGCTTGGACCACCCGGTTGTCCGGGATCCGCACGCCCACCGTCTTTTTCTTTGGGTGCAGCAGCCGGCGCGGAACGTCCTTGGTGGCAGGCAGGATAAACGTGTAGCTTCCGGGCGTGACGGCCTTAATGGCGCGGAAGACATCGTTGCCGATGTTCACGAACTGGCCCAGCTGGGCGAAGTCCTTGCACACCAGTGTGAAGTGGTGCTTGTCGTCGAGCTTGCGGATATTCCGGATCCGGTCCAGCGCATCCTTGTTGCCCAGCTGGGCCCCGAGGGCGTAGCAGGAGTCCGTGGGGTAGGCGATCAGCCCGCCGTCGAGCACGATCTTCACGGCCTGAGTGATCGCGCGGGGCTGGGGATCCTGGGGATGAACATCAAAGTATCTGGCCATGCTCCTGAGCCTACGACAATTGCCGCCCTGGTCAGTAGACAGGCACGGCTCCGTGCACACAACGCCGATGGCGTATAGGTTCATGGCGTATAGGTTCAGTCAGGCGGGTGAGTCCTGTGCGGGGCGAACGAAAGGTGGCAGCATGCCAGTGTGGCTTCAGGCGTTGATGTGGGGAACCGTGGGCGGTGCCGCGCTGGTGCTGGGGGCTGCCGCGTCATGGAAATGGGCGATTCCCTCCAAACTTGTCTCCTCGATCATGTCCTTTGGGGCCGGCGTGCTGATTTCGGCCCTGGCGTTCGAGCTGGTCGGTGAGGCGGTTGAGGGAGGGGGCCTGTGGCCCACCGTGACCGGATTCCTGGCCGGCTCCGTGGTCTACGTGGGAGTGAACATGCTCCTGACACGGGCCGGTGCAAAACACCGCAAACGCTCGGGCGGCCAGCAACCGTCGGAGCAGGACAGCCCGGGCAGCGGCACGGCCATCGCCTTCGGCGCCCTCCTCGACGGGATCCCGGAGTCGGTAGTGCTCGGCGTCGGACTCATCACCGCGGGATCGGTCAGTCCGGCCATGCTTGTGGCTGTGTTCATCTCCAACGTTCCCGAGGGTCTTTCCGGAACTGCGGGGATGAAGAAGGCAGGCCGCAGTACCCGCTACATTTTTGGGGTGTGGGGAGGCATTGCCGTAATGTGCGGGCTCGCCTCACTGCTCGGGTACGTGTCGCTGGAGAACGCTCCGGACGCCGTCGTCGCCTTCATTACCGCGATCGCGGCGGGCGGGATCCTGGCGATGCTCGCCGACACCATGATCCCCGAGGCGTTCGAGGAGCATCACAACCTCACGGGACTGACCGCTTCCGTAGGGTTCCTGACGGCCTTTACAGTCCACCAACTCGGGGGTTGAGCTCCCGCCGTCGCCAACGGTTAGCCCACGTGCACCCACGGCCGCTTCGTGACATCCGGTTCGGCTTCGCGAAGGATCTCGCGAGTCACGGGAGCGATCTCGCCTTCGCCCAGCACCAGGAAGCGCAGGAGGTTCACGGCAGGATTGCCCTCGGTCCAGCGGAAGTAGACGTGCGGCATCAGCCCGGTCACATCACGGATGTGCAGGAGTACCGAGGCGATGGTGTTGGGGACGCCAGGTCCGTGCACCTCCAGCACGGCAAACCCGTGCCGCACCACGCCCCGGACTTCGAGGGCCGTCTCGAAGTCGGAGGAATCGTCCACCGTGACTTCCAGGAACAGCGTCTGGTAGTCCGCGGGGAAGTGGCTTGCTTCGGTGGCCGACGCCAGCTTCCGCCGGTAAGCGTCCGCTGACTGGCGAAGCGGTTCATGGGCGATGATCCCGATGGGCCCGGTCAGATTCTCCGCCAGAAACTCCAGGGCCTGGGTGTCGAGCCGGACGTGCGTGGCGTGCAGTTCGAAGGATCGCAGCACCCTGGAGAGCAGCGAGATGCTGATGATCCCCAGGATGAAGAAGCCGGCAATCCGGATTCCTTCGGGACGTTCAAAGATATTGGCGACCGTCGTGTAGAGAAACAGCACCGTGATCACGCCGAAGCCGATGGTCCGCTTACGCTGCTGAAGCCGGCGGGCGGAGAGCGTTACAGCTACTGCCGCCGAGGTCATCAGCACCAGGACGCCGGTGGCGTACGCACCGCCCTGGGCGTCGACGTCGGCTTCAAACAGCCAGGTGATCAGGAACCCGATCAGCGTGAAGACGAGCACGAGGGGCCGGACTGCCTTCGCCCACGCAGGGGCCATGCCGCACAGCACCGCGGGCACAGCCGAATCTAGTACTGGCCACACGCACCGAAGCCGGATTCCGGCGGATCTTGACGCATCCTTAACGCCCGTATGACCAAAAGCCACAATCCCCGGGGAAGGGCCGCACGGGACGGCGGGATCCGGGTGGGAGAATGGCCGCATGGCACGGGAACGGATAGTCATTGGCCTCAACGGCAGCGACGACGCAGAACTGCTCATCCGCCGTGCCGCCAGGATTCTTGAAAGGAGCGACGGCGGCGAGCTGGTGGCCGTCTACGTCCGTACCGCCGGGGGTGCCGCGGGCGAGTCTCCACAGGTTTTGGAGGCACAGCGACGGCTCATCAATGACATGGGAGGGACCTACCACACCGTCTCCGCGTCGGATCCGGCCCGGGCCCTTCTGGATTACGCACGGAAGTCCAGTGCCACCCATATTGTCGTGGGGCAGTCCCGCCGCGGGCCGCTTGACGGTGTGCTGGCAGGGTTGTTCGCCGGCGGCACCGTGGAAGCCCGGGTGGTCCGCGGTGCGGGGGACATGGATGTCCAGGTAGTTTCCCGCGTCCCGCCCCAGCGGAACGCACCGCGCAGGCGGCCTGACCTGGGCCGGACCAGGGTTGGTATTGGCTTTGCGCTCGCAGCAGCCCTGCCGGTCCTGCTGCAGCTGCTGCTCGCAGCCTTCGAGCACAGCGTTGCCACCGCCGTCCTGGTCCAGCTTGCCGGCGCCGTTGCGGTGTCGCTGGTGGGCGGGTTGTGGCCTGCCATCGTCGGCGCGCTGTGGAGCAGCGTGCTGGTGAACTACTTTTCCGCGCCGCCGCTGGGGGACCTGGCGATCAGTGATCCGCAGGACCTCCTGTCGCTGGCCGTTTTTGCGGGCGTCTCCGTGGCCGTCGCCGGCGTGGTGGACAGGTCTGCCCGCCGGTCCAAGGAAGCTGCCCGCGCCCAGACGGAGGCAGCGACGCTGGGCGACCTTGCGCTGGGCGCCTCCCGTTCGGAGGACACCCTTGACGGGATCCTCGCGGAGGCCCTGGACGCTTTTGGTGCCACCGGTGCCGCTGTGTTCAGCAGCCGGGAGGGCAAGGCGGAAGGTTCCGGCCCGACGTCGGGACCTTCCGGAGTCCACGGCGCTGACGCTGACGGCCAGTTCTGGTGGCTGGTGGCGGGGGCGGGGGATACCACCGGGTGGGAGCACGGCGTCACCGGCCTGCCGGGCAGCACTGCAGAACCGGTCGACGAGAACACCCGGCTGGTGCTGTTTGGCCGGGAGGTGCCGGCAGCGGACGGCCGGCTGCTGGGTGCGTTTGCGGTCCACGTGAAGGCCCAGCTGGAACGCCGCCAGCTGGCCTTCAGCCGGCGCGAGGTGCTGCGGCTGGCCGAAGGGAACACCATGCGCACGGCGATCCTGCGGGCTGTGTCCCACGATTTCCGGACCCCCCTGGCCGGGATCAAACTCGCGGCGGGTGGCCTGCTGCAGCCGGCCGTCACCTATACCCCGGCGGAAGAAAGAGAGCTGCTGGAAACCATCGATGAATGCTCGGACCGGCTGGACCAGCTGGTGGGAAACCTCCTGGACATGTCAAGGATCACCGCCGATTCCGTCCGGCCGCTGCTGGGACCCGTGCGGTGGAGCGAGGGTGTCGCCCCGGCCCTGCGCGGGCTCCCGGGCGGTATTGTTCGGGTTGAACTGCCCGCCAACATGCCCTCAGTGGAAGCCGATCCGGTGCTGCTGGAGCGTGTCATTGCCAACATTGTTGAAAACGCCGTCAAGTACGCGTCCGGCTCCGGGATCACCATCACCGGCACGTCCGACGGCATGGGCGCAGCCACGCTTGACGGCTATCCGTCCGGCGAACTGCGGATCATTGATCACGGCGCCGGTGTACCCGCCGGGAAGGTGTTTGAGATGTTCCAGCCGTTCCAGCGGCTCCACGACCGGCCCCAGGCCACCGGCCTGGGACTGGGCCTGGCCGTCGCTGACGGGTTCGTCAAGGCTATGGGCGGCACGCTGACTGCAGAGGAAACTCCCGGCGGCGGACTCACCATGGTGATCAGGCTGGCCCTTTCCACCGGCACGCCGGGCGCGCGCCACGCGGCCGGCCAGCCGCGGCAGGAGGCCACATGAACACGGACCAGACTGATTCTTCCGTCACGCAGGGCGGCCGCCGGACCAGTGTCCTCGTGATCGACGACGATCCCCACCTGCTGAAGGCACTCCGGATCACGCTCCAGGCCCACGGCTACGCCGTGGACACGGCGGCCGACGGCGGCACCGCCTTGCGTGCGGCATCCCACCGTCCGCCTGACGTGATGATCCTGGACCTCGGACTGCCGGACCTGGATGGAGCTGAAGTCCTGCGGGAACTCCGCCGGTGGAGCAACCTGCCGGTGCTGGTGCTGTCCGCACGCCACGGCTCATCGGACAAAGTCGACGCCCTGGACGCCGGCGCGGACGATTACATCACCAAGCCGTTCGGACTGGACGAGCTCTTGGCCCGCCTGCGTGCGCTCCTTCGCCGCGTTCCGGAATCCGCATCGGTACCCACTGTGGCCGCATCCTCCTTCACCGTGGATTTGGCCCAACGGCAGGTCACAAGGGACGGGGACGTGGTCCGGCTGACGCCGACCGAATGGAACATCCTGGAACAAGAGCAATATGGCGGCGTGGATGAACTTGAAGGTGCTTACAAGGGCTGCATTCCGGCAGTACAGGATGCCCGGACGAGGCTTGGCACCGCCATGCGCTGGCCCATGTACGACCGTGACCCGATCGAAAACTGGGTGGCAGGCCTGAGATCAGGCCATCAAGGAATTCAACACCGTCAGGGCCGGCCGCACGGCCCGGGTGCAGCGCACTGCCCGGGTCTGGGGCGGGTCCTGGCACGTCTCCGGGTTGGCCCGCACGCTGCGGAACCTGCCGTTCAAGAGCCGGACGGACAACAGCTTCCAGTACAACGACTGGCGGTTCGGTCAGGGCCAGCCCGGAAGCCCAGCACGCCCTGAATCCGCACTGGCGAAGGCGCTCTCTGTCTAGAAGGGCATCTTTGTCCAGGAGTCCTTGAGGAGGGGCTGCACGCAATGCAACGATTGATACGTGCAGCCCTTTATTCACTTAAGGACCGGTCCGGGTCTGCCGGCGTGACGGAGAGCGGTCTTGCGGAACGTCACCCTGTACCTGGACGTCGACGGCGTGGTGTGCCCGTTCGGAGCAACGGGCAACACGCCGTGGGGTTCCGGCTGGCGCCTCGCGAACGCCGGTGTGCTCGAGGTGGCTTATGCGGGCCACCTGGTTGACGGGCTGAACCAAATTTCCCGGGTGCCCGGAGTCCGGTTTGTGTGGCTCACCAGCTGGGAGGAGATGGCCGCGGAATACTTATGCCCTGCCATCGGTCTGGCCGGCCGCCACTGGCCCTGCCTGACAGCTGAAGGCGGCGGAACGGGGGAGGGCTGGTGGAAGCTCGCCGCCCTCCAGGAAGACCTGGCGGCCAACACCCCGGATGGCATCGTGTGGATTGACGACCAGCTTCGGTATGAACAGGAAGCACTGGCCTGGGCCGGATTCCTGGGCCCGCGCATCCTTATAGTGGCGCCCGATCCCCGCCGGGGAATCTCTCCGGCCGAACTGGACGCCGTCAGCGGGTTTGTCATGAACCAGCTGTTTTGACCTGATGCCATGGACGCGTACGATCGATAAGGTTTCAAGCCGGTTCTGTTAACGCCGCAGGTCATTTCACGCGCTCTGCAGGTGAATTATGCTTTGCAGGGCAGGCGGGGGTAAAGGAACTGCTGAACGTCGACTCTGCAGATTGGGCAACAGGTGGATATCACCTTCATGGTGGCGCTGGTCATCGCACTGGCACTTTTTTTCGACTTTACTAACGGCTTCCACGACACCGCCAATGCGATGGCTACGCCCATCGCAACCGGTGCCATCAAACCGAAGACCGCTGTGACTCTCGCCGCAATCCTGAACCTGGTCGGTGCCTTCCTCTCAACGGAAGTGGCCAAAACAGTCTCCGGCGGCATCATCCGGGAAGGCTCCGACGGTGTCCAGATCACCCCGGACATTATTTTCGCCGGCCTCATGGGCGCCATCCTCTGGAACATGATCACCTGGCTCAAGGGCCTGCCGTCCAGCTCATCCCATGCACTCTTCGGCGGGCTGATCGGCGCAGCCATCGCCGGAATCGGTTTCAATTCAGTGAATCTGGAAACCCTGCTCCAGAAGGTCATCCTGCCCGCCATTTTCGCCCCGCTCATTGCCGGCCTTGTGGCGTACCTCTGCACCCGGCTCGCGTATGCCCTAACATCCCGGCACGATCCGGAAACCGGCAGCAAGCTGACGCAGAAGCGCGGCGGGTTCCGCACCGGCCAGATCTTCACCTCCAGCCTCGTGGCGCTGGCCCACGGAACCAACGACGCCCAGAAGACCATGGGCATCATCACCCTGGTCCTGATTTCTGCAGGCACCCAGGCCCCGGGCTCGGGCCCGCAGTTCTGGGTCATCACGGCGTGCGCCGTGGCCATCGCCGTCGGCACCTACGTGGGCGGCTGGCGCATCATCCGGACCATGGGCTCCGGGCTGACCGAGGTCAAACCCGCCCAGGGATTCGCGGCCGAGACCAGCACGGCCTCAGCCATCCTCGCGTCCTCCCACCTGGGTTTCGCGCTGTCCACCACACAGGTGGCGTCCGGCTCGGTCATCGGGTCCGGCATGGGCCGTAAAGGCACCACGGTGCGCTGGAACATGGTGGGCAAGATCGCCCTGGGCTGGCTGTTCACGCTTCCCGCCGCCGGCATTGTGGGCGCGCTGACCGCGCTGCTCGTGAAGACGGGCGTGGTGGGCGTGGTGATTGCCGCCGTCGCCGGCACCACCGCGGTGCTGTTTATGTTCTTCTACTCCCGCAAGTCGTCGGTGGGCCACCACAATGCCGTGGAAGTCGAAGAAGCGGGCCACGCCGTCCGCTTCGCCAAGAAGAAAGCCCTCGCCCGGGCCCGCGCCAGGGCGAACCAGCAAAAGGATGCCGCCAGGGCGAACCAGCAGAAGGATGCCGCCACGGCGGACCAGCCGAACGATGCCGCCCAGGCGAACCAGCAGAAGGACGCTCAGCTATGAAGTGGTTAGAACTTTTGACTGTTGCCGGCACCACCCTGGTGTCCGCGGTAACGGTTGTGGTCCTGTATTCGCTGGGCGTGCGGCTGACGGCCATCGCCGGCGACGCCGAGCAGGCCTCACCCCGCGCCAAACGCTACTTCGCCTACACCTGCTTTGGCCTCTGCGGTGTAGCTGTGCTGTTCGGGCTGTACCTGATCATCCCTTACTTCAGCAAGTAGCCCTTCAGCGCGTCCACGTCTCAGGGATACTCTGGATCCATGTCCAGGATCCAGTATTTTGTCGCGGCCTCCATCGACGGGTTCATTGCCACCACCAATGATGACCTCGCCTGGCTGCTCGAGTTCGACGGCTTCGAGGGCGGCAAGGAAAGCTACGAAACCTTCATGGCCGGCGTCGGCTGCATCGTTATGGGCGGCGAAACGTTCGCCTGGCTGATGGAGCACGAACCCGGCAAATGGCCGTACCCTTCCACACCCTGTTATGTGTTTACCCGGCACGAGCACGTTGCCCCGGCCGGCACGGACATCACGTTCGTCCGCGGTCCCGTCCAGGAGTTCATCCAGGACTTCAAGGATCACGCCGGCGGCATGAACGTCTGGGTGGTGGGTGGCGGCAACCTCGCTGCGCAATTCGCCGACGCCGGGCTGCTGGATGAACTCATCCTGTCGGTCATCCCCGTGGTCCTGGGCGAGGGCAAGCGGCTGCTCCCGCTGGAGGGCCCGACGACGCCACTTGAGTTGACGGCGTCCCGCACCTTGGGTCGGGGAATCGTGGAGTTGCGCTACACCCTCACATCCCCGGATCCGGCCCGCTAGGGAACTGAATTGCCTGAGGCGTTCACGCCTCCGAGGGCTCGTTGTCCCGCAGCATGTTGGTGATGCGTGCGGTGGAGAGGCGACGGCCTTTTTCGTCGGTCATCACGATTTCATGCGTTGTCAGTGTCCGGCCCAGATGGATCGCCGTGCAGGTACCTGTCACGGTGCCAGCGGCGATCGCACGGTGGTGCGTGGCGCTCACTTCGATGCCCAGGGCGTGCCTGCCGGCGCCGGCGTGCATCCCGGCAGCGAAGGATCCCAGAGTCTCGGCCAGTACCACGTGGGCGCCGCCGTGCAGGATGCCCGCCACCTGGGTGTTCCCTTCCACCGGCATGGTGGCCACCGTCCGTTCCGGGCTCATCTCCAAGAAGTGGATCCCCATCTTCACCACGAGGGCGCCGATGCCCATGCCGCCGAGCCAGTCGTGGAGGTGCGCCGGGATGCCTGCTGTGACCAATTCCTCAGTGAAGGGCCCCGGCGTGAAATTGTCCATCATGGGAACTAGGCTGGCACCTGTGAGTGAAACTACCAAACCGGCCCCCTTCCCGACCGAAACTACTGCGCTTGACGCTGCTGATGCCTTACAGGACATCAGCGTCCCGCCGGTCGGAGGCCAGGTTTCCGCTACGGAAACCCCCGTGGTTCCCATCCCCGGCCAGCCGCGGCTTCTGGTGCTTGACGGCCACTCGATGGCGTTCCGCGCCTTCTTCGCCTTGCCGGCGGACAAGTTCTCCACCGCCAACGGACAACACACCAACGCCATCCACGGCTTCACCTCCATGCTCATCAACCTGATCAAGGAACAGAAGCCCACCCACATTTGCGTCGCCTTCGACGTCTCGGATGACACCACGCATCGCAAAGCGGAGTACAGCGAGTACAAGGGTGGACGCAACGAAACTCCCCGCGAGATGAGCGGCCAGATCGATCTCATCGACAAGGTCATGGGCGCCTGGGGCATCAAGACCATCAAGCTGCCCGGCTATGAGGCCGATGACATCCTGGCCACCCTCGCCGCCATGGGGGAAAAGGCAGGCTTCGAGGTACTGCTCGTATCGGGCGACCGTGACGCCTTCCAGCTGATTACGGACAACGTTTTTGTGCTGTACCCCCGGAAGGGCGTCAGCGACATTCCCCGGATGGATGCGGCCGCCATCCAGGAGAAGTATTTTGTGACTCCCGCGCAGTATTCGGATCTTGCCGCGTTGGTGGGGGAGACCGCGGACAACCTCCCGGGTGTTCCGGGCGTGGGCCCAAAGACCGCGGCAAAGTGGATCAACCTCTACGGCGGTCTCGAGGGCGTCCTCGAGCACCTGGATGCGATCGGTGGAAAAGTAGGGGATTCCCTGCGCGCCAACGTCGAGGACGTCAAACGCAACCGTCGGCTGAACAGGCTCCACACGGATCTCGAACTCCCGCTGACCCTGGACGATCTCGCGGAACCGCGGCCGGACGAGGCTGCCTTGGAGACGCTGTTCGACGAACTCGAATTCAAGACCATCCGTACCCGGCTCTTTGCCCTGTACGGCAGCGAGGAAGTGGAATCTGCGGATCGCGAAAGCATCGCCACGCCGGACTTCGTGATCCCCGCCGGTTCCGCCGAGTTGGGGGCCTTCTTGGCGGCGGGCGCTGGCAAGACGTCGGCAGTCGCCGTCGACCTGGTGCCCGGGCGGATCGGCGAAGACGCTGCCGCACTGGCCATTATCCGTGACGATGCCGCCGTCTACATCGACCTCTCCACCCAGGACGCCGCTGCTGAAAACGTCCTCGCGGACTGGCTGCGCGATGAAAATACCCCGAAGGTCATGCACGGCTACAAGGCTGCGCTGAAGGCCCTGTCTACCCGTGGCCTGGGCCTGGAAGGCGTGGTGGATGACACCTCAATTTCCGGATACCTCATCCAGCCGGACCGCCGCACGTATGAACTCGCGGAGCTGGCCCAGCACCACCTCAACGTCAGTGTCTCCGCGGAGACTTCCAAGGCGGGCCAGCTGGAGCTGGCGTTCGATGGCGACGACGCCGCCGCTGCCGGCGCCCTGGTTCAGGTGGCGGCCGTGGTCCAGGCCCTGAGCCGGCACTTCGAATCAGAACTCACCGAACGCAAGGCAGGGGACCTGCTGACCACCCTCGAGCTGCCCGTCAGCCGCGTGCTGGCCGATATGGAAACCGCGGGCATCGCCATCGACCTGCCGCGCATGGACGAGCAGCTCGCCGATTTGTCCAAGGTGATCGACAACGCGCAGGAACTGGCCTTCGCCGCGATCGGCCACGAGGTCAATCTCGGATCGCCTAAACAGCTACAGACCGTGCTCTTTGACGAACTCGAGCTGCCGAAAACGAAAAAGATCAAGTCCGGTTACACCACCGATGCCGCGTCGCTGAAGAACCTGCTGGAAAAGACTGGGCACGAATTCCTGGTCCAGCTGATGGCGCACCGGGAATCCTCTAAGCTGCGGCAGATGCTGGAGTCGCTCAAGAAGTCCGTGACGGAAGACGGCCGGATCCACACCACCTATGCGCAGAATGTGGCAGCGACGGGCCGCATCTCCTCCAACAACCCGAACCTGCAGAACATCCCCATCCGCAGCGAGGAAGGCCGTCGCGTCCGCGGCATCTTTGTGGTCAGCGACGGCTACGAGTGCCTGCTGTCCGCGGACTATTCGCAGATCGAAATGCGGATCATGGCGCACCTTTCGGGGGACGCAGGCCTGATCCAGGCCTACAAGGACGGCGAGGACCTCCACCGGTTTGTGGGCTCAAACATCTTCCACGTGCCTACCGAAGAAGTCACCAGCGCCATGCGCTCCAAGGTCAAGGCCATGTCCTACGGCCTCGCCTATGGCCTGACCTCGTTCGGCCTGTCCAAGCAGCTGGAAATTTCCGTGGACGAGGCGCGCACCCTGATGAAGGACTACTTCGACCGGTTCGGCGCCGTCCGCGACTACCTTCGCGGCGTGGTGGACCAGGCCCGGGTGGACGGCTATACGGCCACCATCGAGGGGCGTCGCCGCTACCTGCCGGACCTCACCAGCACGGACCGGCAGCTGCGCGAAAACGCGGAGCGCATCGCACTGAACTCACCCATCCAGGGATCGGCCGCAGACATCATTAAACGCGCCATGCTGGGCGTGCATGCTGAACTGGCTGCCCAGGGTCTCAAGTCGCGCATGCTCCTGCAGGTCCACGACGAACTGGTGCTTGAAGTCGCCGCTGGCGAGCGGGAAGCGGTGGAGAAGCTCGTCACCGAGCAGATGGGCTCTGCTGCGGACCTCAGCGTCCCGCTGGATGTCCAGATCGGCGTGGGCCCCAGCTGGTACGACGCTGGCCACTAGGAAGGGACCGCTGGGAACGAGGGGGCGGGGCGCGATGGACAAGTACGACGTCAAGAAGCAGTTCAAGGATCTGTATGCGCCTCGAGCCCGGGATTTCGAGGTGGTCACCGCCCTGCCGCTGAACTACCTGATGGTGGACGGGCAGGGCAACCCGGGGACTGCCCCCGCCTACACTGCCGCCCTCGAGGCTTTGTATTCGGTGTCCGACGCCGTCAAGTTCGCCAGCAAGCACGGGGGCCGGGACTTCGTCGTCGGACCGCTGGAGGGCCTATGGACTGCGGACGATCCCGACGCCTTCACCCGGGGCGAAAAGGACAGCTGGAAGTGGACCATGATGATCCCGCAGCCGGGCTGGATCGGCGCCGCCGAGGTGCAGGACGGTATCGCGAAGGCTGCGGCGAAGAACGTTCCGGGGCTGGACCTGCTCCGCTTTGAGACCCTCGATGAGGGCCTCTCGCTGCAGATCCTGCACATCGGCAGCTACGACGACGAGGCCCCCACGCTGCGCCGCCTGCACAGTGAATACATGCCGGCCAACGGCTTCGGATTCGCCGGCTTGCACCACGAGATCTACCTCAGCGACGCCCGCAGGGTGGCACCGGAAAAGCTCAAAACCATCCTCCGCCAACCGGTGCGGCGGCTCTGAGCCATTTCCCGCCGGCGCGCGCGTGTTGCTGCTGGCCAGGCGCCGGAATCATTGGTTAGGCTCGGCGGTGTGGCTGAACTGAGTGATGACTATGAAATCCGGCGCTTCCCAGCGGCACCCCAGGGCGAGGCGGGTTATCCCGACGCCGAATCATGGGTGAAGGCGGTGGCCTTTGGCTTCCACGAATCCACGCGGACACCGGAGCATGTTGCCAAGTCCTTGGAGACCTACGCAGTTGACCGGCGGATCTTCACCGGCGCCTACCAGACCCGGGAAGTCGCGCCGGGGTCGCTCCCCGCGGACGTACCGGTGGCAACCTTCGGCACATTGCGCAAAACACTCAACATCGGCTTCGGCAGGCTGCTGGAAACGCAGCTTGTCACCGCAGTGACGGTCCGGACCTCGCATCGGCGGCGCGGCCTGCTGCGCCGGATGATGTCCGAGGACCTGGCCATGGCGAAGGACGATGGCCTGGCGATGGCAGCCCTGACAGCGTCCGAGGGCTCAATCTATGGACGCTTTGGCTACGGTGTGGCCAGCTTCGAACGGACCGTGAAAGTGGACACCACTGCCCGGTTCCAGCTCAAACACCAGGCAGTCGGCAGCGTGGACATCGCGGATCCCCGTGTGCTGCTGGACCTGGCACCGGAAGTCTTCGACCGCGTGCACCGCCTGACCCCGGGATCGATCGGCCGCCAGGAGTGGTACCGGCAATTGGCTTCCGGGTCGCTGGGGCGCGACGGCAAGGAAGATCCCGCCATTAAAGTGGCCCTGCACTACAGCCCCGACGGCGCCGTGGACGGCTATGTCTCCTACAAATTCCTCGGCTGGGATACTGAGCCCCACACCGTGCAGGTGGTGGACTTCGTGGCGGCCGCGGATGAGGCGTACCTGGAGCTCTGGCAGTTCCTCGCCGCCATCGACCTGGTGGAACGTGTCACGTGGGAGGAAGCACCGCTGGATGACCCGCTCACCTGGGCACTTGCCGATCCCCGCTGCATCGACTCGTCCGACAGCCGGGACATGCTCTGGCTCCGCATCCTGGACGTGGCCCAGGCGTTGGAAGCGCGGCAGTACCCGGTGGACGGCAGGATGGTGCTTGAGGTGCAGGACCCGCTTGGCCTTACGGCTGGAACGTTTGCCGTGGAAGTCAGCGGCGGCGAGGCCGCCGTCGTGGGTCTGGAAGCTGCGCAGGACCCGGACCTGACGCTGGATGTCTCCGCGTTGTCATCAATTTATCTTGGTGCGGTATGTCCCGTTACGCTGACCTCGGCTGGGCGAATCCGTGAACACAAGCAGGGCGCGTCGCTCCGGGCACGGGGGATGTTCGCGGTTGAGCGTGCCACCCACTGCCTGACCCATTTCTAGGCGCCCCTGCCTCACTCAAGGACTATTCATGGGGGAAATTGGAATGCCCCGTCTGACAGACCGCCGGTCCCTGCTGATTGGAATTGCCGGCCTCGCAGCGGCCGCGCTATCGGGGTGCATGACCTCGTCGGACGCTGCCCCGGCTGCTGAGCCATTCACGCCGGCTTCCGCGGCGCCGGTGGATCAGGCCATTCCTGCGCCCTCAAGGACAGTCGCGGCGGATACCCCCACTGAGCAGCCACCACGCCCCGTACCGCCGACGAAGCAGCAGATCATCGCCGAATTCGGTGCACGGAAGCCACAGGAGTGGGGGTTGCAGGTCAGAGGAGTGGTCAACAAGTCCGCTGCAGGGCACATTGCGCTGACGTTTGATGCGTGCGGTGGTCCCGGCGGCGCCGGGTGCGACCAGCAGCTGCTGTCCACGCTGCGCAAGCTCAACGTCCCCGCCACACTCTTCGTCAATGAACGATGGATCCAGACCAACCCGGCCCTGACCGCTGAACTGGCCCACGATCCGCTTTTTGAACTCGCGAACCACGGATTCCTGCATCGGCCCCTTTCCGTGAACGGGAAGTCGGCTTACGGCATCGGAGGCACAGCGGATCTCGGTCAGGTCTACGACGAGGTAATGGGGAACCAGCGCGTCCTCCAGGAAATCACTGGCCACCTTCCGGGGTTTTTCCGGCCCGGCACGGCGTACTATGACGAAATTGCTGCCGCGGTCACACGCCGCCTGGGACTCCTGCCGGTGAATTTCACAATAAACGGCGACGCCGGGGCTACGTTTCCGCCGTCAACGGTCGCTGCCGAGGTCGGCAAATCACGAGGTGGGGATATCGTGATTGCTCATTTCAATAAACCTGGCAGCGGCACGGCCGGGGGATTTGCCCAGGCATTGCCGCGGCTCCTAAGCCAAGGCGCCACTTTCGCGAAACTTGGAGCGGTTCTGCCGCTTTGACCGGCATTGACTTTGACCCTCATTGGCTGCTGCGACTAGAATAAGTGGGCGCGTACTACGTGCACGTTTCTAAAATCCACAAATCAGGATGACCCGGAAGATCCCTGCGATCGCCCGAAGACCTGCGCCTGCGTTCCATAACGCGGGCGCGGCGGTTTGCCTGACCGACTAACTATCCACAACGGAGCCCCTACTACATGACCATCACCTCCACCGAGAAGCCCGGTACCCCCGTAGTCGCCATTAACGACATCGGTACCGCTGAGGACTTCCTCGCAGCAGTCGACGCCACCATCAAGTACTTCAACGACGGAGACCTCGTCGAAGGTACCGTCGTCAAGGTCGACCGCGATGAAGTTCTGCTCGACATCGGTTACAAGACCGAAGGTGTCATCCCCTCCCGCGAGCTGTCCATCAAGCACGACGTTGACCCCGGAGACGTTGTCTCCGTTGGCGATCTCGTCGAAGCCCTGGTGCTCACCAAGGAAGACAAAGAAGGCCGCCTGATCCTCTCCAAGAAGCGTGCTCAGTACGAGCGCGCCTGGGGCGACATCGAGAAGGTCAAGGAAGAAGACGGTGTTGTCACCGGTACCGTCATCGAGGTTGTCAAGGGTGGTCTTATCCTCGACATCGGTCTGCGCGGCTTCCTGCCCGCATCCCTCGTCGAGATGCGCCGTGTGCGCGACCTCGCTCCGTACATCGGTCAGAAGATCGAAGCCAAAATCATCGAGCTGGACAAGAACCGCAACAACGTTGTGCTGTCCCGCCGTGCATGGCTCGAGCAGACCCAGTCCGAGGTCCGCTCCACGTTCCTCAACAAGCTGGAAAAGGGCCAGGTCCGTCCCGGCGTCGTCTCCTCCATCGTCAACTTCGGTGCATTCGTGGACCTGGGCGGCGTAGACGGCCTCGTTCACGTTTCCGAGCTGTCCTGGAAGCACATCGACCACCCGTCCGAGGTTGTCGAAGTTGGCCAGGAAGTCACCGTCGAGGTTCTCGAGGTCGACCTGGACCGCGAGCGTGTTTCCCTGTCGCTCAAGGCTACGCAGGAAGATCCGTGGCAGACCTTCGCCCGCACCCACGCCCTCGGGCAGGTTGTTCCGGGTAAGGTCACCAAGCTTGTTCCGTTCGGTGCGTTCGTACGCGTCGAAGACGGCATCGAAGGCCTCGTGCACATCTCCGAACTGGCAGTCCGCCACGTGGAGCTGGCCGAGCAGGTTGTCTCCGTTGGTGACGAGCTGTTCGTCAAGGTCATCGACATCGACCTCGAGCGCCGCCGTATCTCCCTCTCCCTCAAGCAGGCTAACGAGGGCGTTGACGCCGACAGCACCGAATTCGATCCGGCTCTCTACGGCATGGCCGCTGAGTACGACGAAGAGGGCAACTACAAGTACCCGGAAGGCTTCGACCCGGAGTCCAACGAGTGGCTTGAAGGCTACGAGAACCAGCGCGCCGTCTGGGAGCAGCAGTACGCTGACGCCCAGACCCGCTGGGAAGCACACAAGAAGCAGGTTGCCCAGCACGCCGCCGACGACGCTGCAGCTGCAACGTCCGGTGACAGCGATTCCGGCACCACCAGCTACTCCTCCGAGCCTGCTGTCGAGTCCAACGCCGGGGCCGGTACCCTTGCTTCGGACGAGGCTCTTGCAGCTCTGCGCGAGAAGCTGACCGGCAACTAATTGCCATCGGCCCGGGGCTTCCCGGGCTAACACAGTGGGCCCCTGCGAATGCAGGGGCCCACTGTGTTTAACAGGAAATCTGGCCAGCACCTAACGCTCCCAACGTGCGCTTCGGTGCGTCTAGTGCGAGTCAGTTGAGAGCACGACGACGGCACCCACCGCGCCGTCGTCGTGCGTCAGTACCCCGCCGGCAGCGGTGAGGAGCCGCTGCGCGCCGATGTTGCCTGCCGTTGTGGACGCCACGACCTGGTGCAGTCCGGCGCGGCGGGCTTCCGCCAGTACTAGCCCCAACGCGGCGCCACCCACACCGCGGCTGCGATAGCTCCGGCCCAGCCAGATGCCTGTCTCCACCTCGCCGGATCCTAAGGTGGCCTCCCCGGGTGTGCGGGGGACTGACGATTGGGGGCTGGTTCGCTTCAGCCTGATCGAGCCCGCCGGGCTGCCGCAGCAGAGCACCGCCCAGCTCTTTTCCGAGGCCGGGCCGTCCAGGCCCGCGGCTGCAGACCGGTGGTAGGCGCGGAACCAGTCGATCCGTTCCGCGTTCCAGCCCGTCCCATTGCCAAGCGGCGGCGTGACGTCATCGGCGGACGCATCCAGCTGTGCCAGCTCCAGCAGCCGCTCCAACATGGGTTCGTCGACGTCTGCCAGGCGGACCTCAGGGGAGCGGGACATCGATCCACTCCGTTCCGGCCGGCGTCAGCCCGGCCTTCCCGGCGGTGAGTGAGCGCACGCGTTCGGTGGCGGCAGCAAGTTCCTCAGCATCGTCAGGCACTGCCAGGCGAAGGATGGTGTCCCGTGCACCGTAGCTGGTTTCCGCCATCACAAACCCCGCCGCCCGCAGGTCGTGCTCGAGGCGTCCGGCCACGGTGTGCGGAACGGACGCTTCGCAGATCCGGAGGCGGCTCCGCCGGACCAGCGGGGCCCGTTCCAGGGCGGCGGACACCGATTCCGAATAGGCGCGCACCAGTCCACCCGCGCCCAGCAGGATGCCGCCGAAGTAGCGGACGACGACGGCGCTGACGTCGCTGAGGTCCGTCACTCCCGGCGCGGTTTCCCGCTTGATGATGGCGTCAAGCATGGGGATGCCGGCGGTGCCGGAGGGCTCGCCGTCGTCGTTGGAGCGCTGGATGTCCCTGTCCGGCCCCAGGACGAAGCCGGAGCAGTGGTGGCGTGCATCGTGGAACTCACGGCGCAGGGCGGACACCAGGTCCCGGGCGGTTTCCTCGCTGTCGGCGCGGCGCAGCACCGTGATGAACCTGGAGCGTTTGATCTCGAGCTCGTGCCGGAAGTCCGGCCCCGACGCGAGGGTGGTGTAGGTGGTGGTCCGGCTGTCTGCGGACTCCATGCCTGGGGTTTCCGCTGTCTGTGCCACCCGTTCAGTCTAGGCTGGTGGGGTGCTGAAGATCGGTTTGACGGGCGGCATCGCCTCAGGGAAGTCAGTGGTTGCCTCACGCCTCGCCGAGCTCGGCGCCGTGCTGGTGGATGCGGACGCGCTGGCCCGGGACGTGGTTGAGTCGGGAACGCCGGGACTCGCCCGCGTGGTGGAAGCCTTTGGACCGGACATGCTCGACGCCGGCGGCCGGCTTGATCGCGCCAGGCTGGGCGCCGTGGTCTTTGGCAACCCCGCTCAGCGGGCCGTCCTCAACGGCATCATCCACCCCCTGGTCCGGGCGGCAGCGGCCGGCATCATTGCCTCAGCTCCGGACGGCGCGATAGTGGTCCAGGACATTCCGCTGCTGGTGGAGACGGGGCAGGGCAGCGGCTTCCATCTCGTCCTTGTTGTGGACGCACCCGATGACCTCAGGATCGAACGGATGCTCGAACATCGCAGCATGACGGCCGAGCATGCCCGGTCGCGTATGGCGGTCCAGGCCTCGCGTGAGCAGCGGCTGGCTGCTGCCGACGTGGTGCTGGACAACTCTGGATCACTCGAGGACGTGACGGCACAGGTGGACCGGCTGTGGACGGAGCGGCTGGTCCCGTTCGCGGAAAATATCGTTCGCGGTGTCAGGGCGGCCAGGACCGGCACCGCAGTATTGTCTGCGCCGCGGGAGGATTGGGCAGCCCAGGCCGCACGGCTGGGATCCCGGATCGCGGCCGCAGCACCGGGTGACATCCTGGCGGTGGACCATGTTGGCTCCACGGCCGTGCCCGGCCTGGCAGCCAAGGACGTCATAGACCTCCAGGTCACAGTGTCCGATCTCAACGCGGCCGACCGGATCGCACCGCTGCTGGCGGCAGCCGGCTTCCCGGGCGTGCCCGGGGCCGGCTTCGACACCCCCAAACCGACGGATCCGGATCCGACGCAGTGGCAGAAGCGCTTCCACGCCAACGCGGACCCAGGCCGCGCCGTGAACGTGCACGTCCGGTCAGTCGGATCGTCCGGCTGGCGCTACGCGCTGCTCTTCCGCGACTGGCTCAGGAGCGATCCGGAGGCCGCCACCCTGTATGGGGACCATAAGCGCGCTTTGGCCGAACTGTTTGCGCGCACCAGCGGGACGCGGGCTTACGCGGAAGCGAAAGAGCCGTGGTTCACGGACCTAGCCTGGCCGCGCATGCAGGGCTGGGCCGCCCGCACGGGGTGGGTGCCGCCGTCGTACATCCCCTGAACTCCCTGCCCCTGAGGCGGGTTGTTCGCCGGTAACAGATCCGGCTTTCACTGTCGGTCCCCGGTTGTAGATTAGATGCATGAGCCTTGCCCAGGAGATCAACCGCGTCGTCGCTCCGTTTGAAGTCATCAGCGAATTCCAGCCGGCAGGTGACCAGCCCGCAGCCATCACCGAACTGACGGAGCGGATCAGGAACGGCGAGAAGGACGTTGTCCTGTTGGGTGCCACCGGTACCGGCAAGAGCGCCACCACGGCCTGGCTCATCGAACAGGTCCAGCGGCCCACTTTGGTGATGGTGCAAAACAAGACCCTGGCCGCCCAGCTCGCCAACGAATTCCGTGAACTGCTGCCCAACAACGCGGTGGAGTACTTCGTTTCCTACTACGACTACTACCAGCCTGAGGCGTACGTAGCGCAGACGGACACCTTCATCGAGAAGGACTCGTCCGTCAACGAGGAAGTGGAACGGCTCCGCCACTCCGCCACCAACGCCCTGCTGACCCGCCGCGACGTCATTGTGGTCGCCACAGTGTCTTGCATCTACGGCCTGGGCACACCGGAAGAGTACATTGCCGGCATGGTCACGCTCCGCAAGGGGGCGCAGATGAATCGCGACGACCTGCTCCGGAAATTCGTCTCCATGCAGTACGCGCGCAACGACATGGACTTCCACCGGGGGACGTTCCGGGTCCGCGGCGACACCGTGGAAATCATCCCGATGTACGAGGAACTGGCCATCCGGATCGAATTCTTCGGAGACGAGATTGAGAACATCCATACGCTCCATCCGCTGACTGGCGAACTGATCCGGGACGAAGAGGAAATGTACGTCTTCCCGGCCTCACACTATGTGGCCGGGCCCGAGCGGATGGCCCGGGCCATCAAGCGGATCGAGGACGAACTCGCCGAACGCCTTGCCGTCCTTGAAGGCCAGAACAAGCTGGTGGAAGCCCAACGGCTCCGGATGCGCACCACCTATGACCTTGAAATGATGCAGCAGATGGGCTTCTGCAACGGCATTGAAAACTACTCGTCGCACATTGACGGCCGCGCCCGCGGGACCGCTCCGCACTGCCTCATCGACTACTTCCCGGACGACTTCCTGCTGGTGATCGACGAATCCCACGTCACCGTGCCGCAGATCGGCGCCATGTACGAGGGCGACATGTCCCGCAAGCGGAACCTCGTGGACTTCGGTTTCCGCCTGCCGTCGGCCATGGACAACCGCCCGCTCAAATGGGACGAATTCCTTCAACGTGTAGGCCAGACGGTCTATCTGTCGGCCACTCCCGGCAAGTACGAACTTGGCAAGGCTGATGGCTTTGTGCAGCAGATCATCCGGCCCACCGGACTGATCGACCCCGAGGTGGTGGTCAAGCCCACGAAGGGCCAGATCGATGACCTGCTGGGCGAGATCAAGACCCGCACAGCAAAGAACGAACGCGTCCTGGTCACCACACTGACTAAGCGGATGGCGGAGGACCTCACCGACTACCTGCTGGGCCACGGCATCAAAGTCGAATACCTGCACTCGGACGTGGACACCCTGCGACGGGTTGAACTGCTCCGGGAACTCCGGATGGGTGTCTTCGACGTCCTGGTGGGAATTAACCTGCTCCGGGAAGGACTGGACTTGCCCGAGGTCTCCCTCGTGAGCATCCTGGACGCGGACAAGGAAGGCTTCCTGCGCTCGGCGACTTCGCTGATCCAGACCATCGGCCGTGCTGCCCGCAACGTGTCCGGCCAGGTGCATATGTACGCGGACCGCATCACCGACTCGATGGCCAAGGCTATCGATGAGACCAACCGGCGCCGCGCCATTCAGGTGGACTACAACACGGAGCGGGGCATCGATCCGCAGCCGCTGCGGAAGAAGATTGCCGACATTACCGACCAGCTGGCCAAGGAAGACGCCGACACCCAGGAGCTGCTCAACAACAACCGGCTGGCCAAGGGTGCCAAACGTGGCAAGTCTGCAGCAAAGGGCGCGGCACAGGTCCGCAAGGACGGCCTCGCCGCGGCACCGGCCGAAGACCTCGTGGGCCTCATCGAACAGCTGACAGAGCAGATGCACGGCGCTGCCGCCGAACTCCAGTTCGAGGTGGCCGCGCGCATCCGGGACGAGGTCAGGGACCTTAAGAAGGAGCTGCGCCAGATGCAGGCGGCCGGCCACGCCTAGGCCACGCCCGGGCGGCGCCGGCGGTTCATGTTCCCGTGTGTGGGGACGCCTACTGTACAGTTAACGTCACGTAGGGGAGTATCCCGAGCGCTACGATCGTCAACACGCCAGGCAGAGTTGCCTGGCCGGGCGTAGCGGGCCGCCATTTCAGCACTAAGTGCACAGGCTGGCCGGAGAGACTTACACCATTTCTCTGTACCCTGCGAAAGGCTAACCTGTGCCCGAATTACCAGTGTGGTTCGAGGTCGGCTCACTTGTCGTCCTTGGCCTGATCCTCCTCATTGACCTTCTGCTGGTCGTCCGGCGTCCCCATGAACCTTCCATGAAGGAAGCCGGCCTGTGGGTTGCGTTCTATGTCTCCCTTGCCTTGCTGTTCGCTGGGGCCATGTTCTTCTTTACCGGTGCCGAGTTCGGCGGCCAGTTCGTGGCCGGCTGGGTCACTGAATACAGCCTCAGCATCGACAACCTGTTTGTCTTCATCATCATCATGGCCCGCTTCTCGGTGCCCCGTAAGTACCAGCAGGAAGTCCTGATGGTGGGCATCATCATCGCCCTGATCCTGCGCGGCATCTTCATCCTCCTCGGCGCCATCGTGATCGAGCAGTTCAGCTGGGTGTTCTACATCTTTGGCGCGTTCCTGCTCTGGACCGCCTGGAAGCAGGCCCAGGATGAAGGTGAGGACGAAGAGGACAAGGAAAACCCGCTCATCGCCCGGCTCCGCAAAGTCATCCCCATGTCGGAGAAGTTCGACGGCGGCAAACTGCGCACCACGGTGGACGGCAAGAAGGTCTTCACCCCCATGCTGATTGTGTTCATCACCATCGGCCTGACCGACCTCCTCTTCGCAGTAGACTCGATTCCCGCGATCTTCGGCCTGACGCAAAGCCCCTTCATCGTCTTCACCGCCAACCTGTTCGCCCTCATGGGCCTGCGCCAGCTGTACTTCCTGCTGGGTGGCCTGATGAACCGCCTGATCTACCTGAAGCACGCTCTGTCCTTCATCCTGGCGTTCATCGGTGTGAAGCTGGTTCTCCACGCCATGCACGTGAACGAACTGCCGTTCATCAACGGCGGCCACCACATCGAATGGGCCCCGGAGATTCCGACATTTGTCTCCTTGGCCGTCATCGTGGGCACCATCATCGTTGCCGTGATTGCCAGCCTCCTGAGCTCCAAGGCAAAGACGGCCCACCTGGACCCCCGCCTCGAGGAAGACGCCAAGAAGAGCTTCAGCGAAACCGAGTAGCGCTTCTTCATACTGCAGGTTCCAGCAATCCCGGCCGCAGTGCGACCGGGATTGCTGGCTTTAATTACTCCCTGCGGTAGCGGCCGGCCGAGGACTATGCTCTGAACATGGCCCGCATCCTTATGACCGAAATAGGAGTGCACCAGGTGCAACGGCGCACCGTGGTGCTCCTGAGCGCGGCCCAGGTTTTCGGTGGCATCGGCACCGGAGCCACGGTTTCCATTGGTTCCATCCTGGCCGTGGAACTTTCAGGTTCCACCGTGTGGGCGGGTGCCGTGGCCACGGTTATGACCTTGGGGGCCGCGCTGGCAGCCCTTCCCCTGGCTTCGCTGGCGGACCGCCGGGGCCGCCGGGCCGGCCAGGTTACGGGGCTTTCCGCAGCCCTGGCAGGCACCGTGCTGATAGTTCTTTCGGTGGTGTCCGGCTTGTTCGTCCTGTTGGTACTGGGGGCGGTGGGCATCGGGGTGGGCACCGCGGCCAGTCTGCAGGCACGCTTCGCCGCCGTTGACCTTGCGGATGCTGAACACCGTGGCAGGGCGCTTTCCGCCGTTGTGTGGGCTGTGACGGTCGGCGCCGTGGCCGGACCCAACCTGATCCAACCTGGCACCGTTGTGGGCCTGGCACTCGGTCTGCCGCCCGTCGCCGGACCGTTCGTGATATCCGCAGCCGGACTCCTGCTGGCCATCGTGCTGCTCTTCGCCGGCCTCAGGCCCGACCCACTCCTGCTCGCCCGGGAAATCGCCGCCCGGGAGCCCGCCGCCCAGGAACCCACCGCCCAGCCGGCTGGCGGGAATATGCAGGGCACACCGCCAAGGACGGCCAATCAACAAGGCACCCCCGCGCGCAACGCGGGCGGGGGGTCGCTCGTCCGCGGGCTACGGGCAATCCGTCAGTCCAGGGCGTCCTGGCTGGCGCTTGCCGCCGTCGTCGGAGCGCACGCCGTGATGGTGGGCGTGATGTCCATGACCCCGCTGCATTTGCAGGAGCTCGTGGCCGGACCGGGTGCCTCCCACGCCGGCCACGCCGCCTCAGGCGATGTCCTGGTGATCATCGGCTTTACCATCTCCCTGCATATCGCCGGCATGTTCGCGTTGTCGCCGGTCATGGGCTGGCTGACTGACAAGGCGGGCAGGACAGAGACCATCATGATCGGCTTCGCCACGCTGATCGCTGCCGTCGCCGTCGCAGGGTTTGGCCAGACGTCCACCGTGGCGGTGGCCGTGGGACTTGTCCTGCTGGGCATGGGGTGGTCTGCAGCCACCATTTCCGGCTCCACGCTGCTGGCGGAGAGCGTCCCCCAGGAGTCCCGTGTGGTGGTCCAGGGTGTGTCGGACATGCTGATGGGCGCCGCAGGTGCGGTCGGCGGGGCCATCTCCGGCCTGATCCTCAGTTGGGCCGGCTACCTGGGACTGAACATGGCGGGCGGCCTGGTGGGAGCTGCTGTGCTGACCGCCGCCGTCGTGGCCCTTGTGTCGCGCCGCCGTAGCCCGGTGTCCGGCTCAGCTGCCGGCTGAGCCGGCAACCGAGCGCACCATACCCAGCAGGCGCCCGAAAATGGCCTCGCCGTCGTCGGCTATGCCGTCATGGTGGAAGTCGGCCGTCTCCCATACCTGGAGTCCGCGCACTGCAGCCGCTGTTACCAGGGACAGACTGCTGTCCACGTAAATGTCGTCCTGGTAAACCGCGGCGGCTGCTGGCACGCTGTTCGCGGCCAGCTGCGTGTGGTCATACAGCGGCTTCCAGTCCGTCTTGGCGGCCAGCAGATGGGCCACCTGCCGCAGTGGCACCAATGCGGCATCCTGCTCGAAGTACCACGGGTACACCATCTCGCCGGTCAGCAGCAGCGGCTCCGCATCCGGGCGGAATGCCGGATTTTCCTGCAGCACACGCCAGCCAGACCAGTCGGTCGCCTGTCCCTGCGCATAGATTGACTCATGAAGCAGGGCATAGAGCGGGTTCGCCAGGCGGGACACGATGCCCTGGACCTGCTCCAGGAAGGCATCGGAGAGCCTGTCCCCATTTGGCGTCTCAGTAAAGGCGTCCTCCAGCAGGTAGTGCAGGCCGTCCACCCGCGTGTTTCCGCCCAGGAAGGAGCCCACCATCTGGAACCGTTCCGCCGTGAGCGGGCCGCCGTCGGGAAGGAACTCCTCGGTCTGCCGCAGGTGCGATGCGATCGCATTCACTGTCCGGCGGTCCTCCGGATACCAGCTGAAGTACTCAGTGTTGCGGGCCGCAACGCGCGCGAACGTGGCGCGGTAGACGTCGTCGGCATGGCCGGCGAGCGGCGCCAGTCCGCCCGTGATGAGGGCTTCCTTCAGCCCGTCCGGGGCAAAAGACAGGTACGTCAGAGCGCAGAATCCCCCGTAGCTTTGGCCGTAGATGCTCCAGGGGCCGGAGCCGAGCGCCGCCCGGATGAGCTCCGCGTCGGCCACGATGGAATCCGCACGGAAATGCTCAAGGTACGCAGCCTGAGCCTCGGCCGTATCACGCGCAGGCAGCGTGTTCCGGTCAATGGGAGTCGAAAGCCCGGTGCCGCGCTGGTCCAGCATCAGGATCCGGAAGTCCCGGGCCGCAGCTTTGCTCCAGCCGCTCAGCGAAGCCAGCCGGTTGCCGCGGCCGCCCGGCCCGCCCTGGAGGAACAGCAGCCAGGGAAGCTCTTCGGCTTCATCCTGAGTGTGGGCCGACGAGACGTACTCACGGGCGAAGACGGTGATGGTCTCGGCGGCGCCGTCGCCGGTCGCTGGCGCGAAGTGGTCCAAGGGAACGGTGAAGTAGTGCTCGGCGGTGCGCATGCCCCGAAATTCGTGCCGGGCCTTCACAAAATGCGGGACAGGGGTGCGCGTTTGCGTGGTTTGAGAGGAAGCGTCCCGCTCAGCCACGGATGGACGCTGCCGATCGGGTGCCAAAGCTCTCCAGGGCGTCGCCGGTCAGCCGGAATGTGGACCAGCCATCCAGGGTGCGGGCGCCGAGGTTGCGGTAGAAGTTGATGGACGGCTCGTTCCAGTCCAGGACGCTCCACTCAATCCGGGCGTAGCCGTTGTCGACGGCGGTGGCGGCCAGGTGCTTCAGGAGCGCCTTGCCGTGGCCCTCGCCGCGGGCGTGCGGGCTGACGTAGAGGTCTTCCAGATAGATGCCGTGGACGCCTTCCCACGTGGAGTAGTTCAGGAACCAGAGTGCGAATCCCTGGACCTCGCCCGCACTGTTCTCAGCCATCGTGGCAAACACGCGCGGGTTCTCGCCGAACAGGACCTCAGCCAGCATTTCCGGGGTGTTGCGGACAGCGTCCGGCTCCTTCTCGTAGATGGCCAGTTCGTGGATCATCTGCAGGATGGCGGGGACGTCTTGCCGGGTGGCGGGGCGGATTACACTCATGGTCCGAGTTTACTAGCGGGGCCGTGATCCCTACTGCCAGCGAAGCTGCGATGTCCCGTAGCGGACTGGTCCCTTGCTGTATTCCAGCGGCACGCCGTCCGCCATAATGGGCGGCCCAACATATCGCAGGCGGCCGTATGGGCTGTCGATCACGCGGAAGTCCGGTTCAGGCAGGGACCCACCGTGGCTGGCCACCGCGGGCAGCCGGAACAATTCTTCAGCGGTGCGGGCCAAGGAAAGCCGGGCCGCTCCGCCACGTCCGCTTCGGAGCCGTTCGGCCAGCAAGGCAATTGCTGCCGCCGCCAGGCCATATCCCGTGGCATGATCCAGTGCCTGCACAGGCAGCGCCCCAGGCTGCCACCCATCATCAGTCGTACGGCCATACCGTTCGGCAACGCCGCAAGCGGCCTGTACCAGGCTGTCGAAACCGCGCCGTCCCTTCCAAGGGCCGCCGCTGCCCCAGGCACTGAGGGTGACTATGACGAGGTCGGGCCGGGCCAGCAACAGCGTTTCGGGCGCCAGTCCGAAACGGTCAAGCCCGCCGTCCCGGTAACCCGTGACCACCACGTCGGCAGACTCAATGAGCCGCCTGATTCCTTCCATAACCGCGGGCTCCCGGAGGTCCGCCTCCGCACTGCGCTTGTCAAAGCCCGAGTCAATGAACACATCGCGCAACTCCGGAAGCTGGGGCGGGTCGATGCGCAGGACGTCCGCGCCCAGGGCACCCAGGAGGCGCGTGGCCGTGGGGCCGGCGATAACGCGCGTCAGGTCCAGCACCTTGAGCCCGGCCAAGGGGCGGCGGGGAACCGCCGATGGAACCCACCGGGAGAGCTGCGAACTTTCACCGGCTGCCGTCGGTGGACGGGAGATTCTGATCCACGGCCCGGTGCTGGCCGTCCCATACATTGCGGTCGCGGCCCATTCCTCCCGCGTACGGACGGCAGCAGCGACGCCGTTTTTTGCCGTGATGGCTTCCTCGGCTGTCAGGGACGTCATTCTTAGCAGGGCGTGTTCCACGTCCTGCGGTGTGCTGACGGAGAGTGCCGCCAGCAGCCGGGCTGCGTGGTGGGGATAGTTGGCGTGCAGGCGGATCCAGCCGTCCGACGTGCGCCGAAAGCCGGACATGGGGGCGAACCTTTCCGGTTTCACCCCCGCGATCCGCAGGTGTCCAAGCGAATCGAAGGACGCGGCGGTGGACCCGGATGCCAGGGCGTACCTCCCCGGAACGCCAACAAGTGCGTTCAGCGACGTGGCTGCTGCCTGGACCACCCCCAAAGCCAGCCCCTCGACGTCCAGCAGGCCATTCCACCATTGCCGTGGACCGTCGGAAGGTGCCACGGGCTGGGCCTTCAGGGCTTCCAAAACCCTAAGGCTGCCGGTCAGGTCGGGGACGGAGTCCATGGGGTCGGAGCCTAGAGCCGGTTGACGTCGGTGACCCGGACCACTGCCGTTCCGGATTCGTCGGAGGCCGCCAAATCCACGTCGGCGGAGATACCCCAGTCATGGTTGCGTGCCGGATCGTCGAAAATCTGCCGGACCTTCCACAGCCCGGGCTCTTCGGTGATCATGAGCAGTCCGGGGCCGCGGGCATCCGGGCCGGTGCCGATGTCGTTGTGTTCGTCGAAGTAGTCGTCCAGGACGTCTTCCCAGCGCTCGGCATCCCAGCCGGCGCCGCCGTCGAACTCGCCCAGGGCTGCTGCGTTTTCGTCCGCGAACAGTTCCACACGGCGGAACATCTCGTTGCGGACCATCACGCGGAAGGCACGGATGTTGGACGTCAGCGACGGCGGCGGGGGAGGGGGAGCGTCGTGCGGGGTGGGCATCGCGCCGGACGTCAGCTCCTCCCACTCGTCCAGGAGGCTGGAGTCCACCTGCCGCACCAGCTCGCCAAGCCAGGCGATGAGGTCCTCAAGGTCCTCCCGGAGCATGTCCTGCGGCACTGTCTGCCGCAACGCCTTGAAGCAGTCGGCGAGGTAGCGAAGCACAATGCCCTCGGAGCGGGCCAAACCGTAGAACTGGACAAACTCGCCGAAGTTCATGGCACGCTCGTACATGTCGCGGACCACGGACTTGGGCGCCAGTTCAAAGTCGCCAACCCACGGGGCGGCCTTGCGGTAGACCTCGAAGGCTTCGCCCAGCAGTTCGGCGAGCGGCTGTGGATAGGTGACCTCCTCCAGCATGGCCATGCGCTGGTCATACTCGATGCCGTCAGCCTTCATCGCGGCAATCGCTTCCCCGCGGGCCTTCTTCTGCTGGGCGGAGAGGATCTGGCGGGGCTTTTCGAGGGTCGCCTCGATCACGGACACCACGTCCAGGGCGTACGACGGCGAATCCGGGTCAAGCAGCTCCAGCGCCGCCAGTGCAAACGGCGAGAGCGGCTGGTTCAGGGCGAAATTGGCCTGCAGATGGACGGTGAGCCGGACTGTCCTGCCGTCATGGCCCTGCTCTACTGCCGGGATGCGCTCCACCACCTCAGCCGCGAGGAGCTCGCGGTAGATTCCCAGGGCTTTTTTCATCAGTCGCAGCTGTGAGGACCGGGTCTCGTGGTTTTCGGTCAGCAGCCGGCGTGCAGCCGTGAACGGGTCGCCGGGCCGTTCCATCAGGTTCATCAGCATCGAATGCGTCACGCTGAAGCTTGAGGTCAAAGGATCGGGCACGGACTCCACGAGGCGCTTGAAGGTGGGTTCACCCCAGGAGACGAAGCCCTCCGGCGGCTTCTTCTTGACCACCTGGCGGAGTTTCTTCTGGTCATCACCAAATTTGGCGGTGGCCTTGGCCATGGCCTTCACGTTCTCGATCACGTGCTCCGGCGCCTGGACCACCACAGTCCCCGCCGTGTCATACCCGGCGCGGCCTGCCCGTCCGGCAATCTGGTGGAACTCCCGGGAGTTAAGCGGGCGGGTGCGGACGCCGTCGTACTTGCTCAGCGCGGTGAGCAAGACGGTGCGGATGGGCACATTGATCCCCACGCCCAGCGTGTCGGTACCGCAGATCACCTTGAGCAGGCCCGCCTGGGCAAGCTGTTCCACCAGCCTCCGGTACTTCGGCAGCATGCCGGCGTGATGGACGCCGATACCGTGCCGGACCAGCCTGTTGAGCGTCTTGCCGAAGCCTGCGGCGAAACGGAAATTCGCGATCAGCTCCGCGATCTTGTCCTTCTCCTCGCGGGTGCACACGTTGATGCTCATCAGCGTCTGGGCCCGGTCAATGGCCTCGATCTGACTGAAGTGCACCACATAGGCGGGCACCTGGCGCGTGGAGAGGAGTTCCTCGAGCGTTTCGTGGACCGGGGTCTGGTGATAGTAGTAATGCAGCGGAATGGGACGCTCGGCTGAACTCACGGTGGTGGTGGGCCGGCCCGTGAGCTCGGTGATGCCGGCCTCGAACCGGCTGACATCGCCCAGGGTGGCGGACATCAGCAGGAACTGGGCCTGGGGCAGCTCCAGCAGCGGGACCTGCCAGGCCCAACCGCGCTGGGGGTCGGAGTAGAAATGGAATTCGTCCATGATGACCGCACCCAGTTCGGCGGCGGCCCCTTCGCGGAGGGCGATGTTCGCAAGGATTTCTGCGGTGCAGCAGATGATCGGCGCGTTCTGGTTGACGCCGGAGTCACCGGTGATCATGCCAACGTTTTCTGCCCCGAAGATGTCGCACAGGGCAAAGAACTTCTCCGAGACCAGCGCCTTGATGGGGGCGGTGTAGTAACTGCGCTGGCCCCGTGCCATGGCCTGGAAGTGCGCCGCGATGGCCACCAGCGATTTGCCGGAGCCGGTCGGGGTGGCGAGGATGACGTTGGCACCGGTAGCGAGCTCCATGATGGCCTCGTCCTGGGCCGCGTACAGTTCCAGGCCCCGACTTTCGGTCCACTCAAGGAATTGGGTGTACAGGGCGTCCGGGTCGATGCCTGCGCCGGATGGGTTTGAGGCGGGCAGGACAGGCAGCTGGTCAACGAGTTTCATTGATTTCCAGCTTAGTGCCCAGCCGGTGCCGGATATCCGGGCGGGCCCGGGCTAGGCTCGCGGTACTGCCAGACAGCACCAGGCGATGGAGGTAACTGTGAAGTGGGACCCCGTAAAGTACGTCCAGTTCGGCGACTACCGCGACCGGCCCTTTTTTGACCTTACAGGGCGCATCCAGGCCGACCGGCCACAGCACGTTGTGGACCTGGGATGTGGTCCGGGGAACCTCACGGCCACCCTCGCCCGGAGATGGTCGGAAGCGAAAGTGGTCGGGCTCGATTCGTCCGCGGAGATGCTGGACAAGGCCGCCGCGCTGACCAGCAGGCATGCGGGCCTCAGCTTCGGGCTGGCGGACATCGCAGACTGGACACCCCCGGCGGAAACCGACGTGGTGGTCACCAACGCCGCGCTTCAGTGGGTGCCGGGGCATCAGGAGATGCTGGCGGGTTGGCTGGCGGCGCTCAAACCTGGTGCCTGGTTCGCCATGCAGGTACCGGGGAACTTCAACGCCCCGTCCCATGTCCTGATGCGGGAACTTGCAGGATCGGCACACTGGTCTCCCCAGCTCGACGGCGTACTTCGCGGTGGAGAATCCGTGGGGGAGCCCGCAGGCTACCTCAGCATCATGCTGGACGCGGGCTGCACGGCAGACGCCTGGGAAACCACATACCAGCAGGTCCTGACTGGGGCGGATCCGGTGCTGAACTGGGTGCGCGGCACGGCATTGCGGCCGGTCGTCGCGGCCCTTTCAGCCGAGGATGGGCACGCCTTTGAAGCTGAGTATGCTGCAGCCCTGCGGGCCGCGTACCCGGGAACGGTCCATGGCACGGTGTTTCCCTTCCGGCGGATCTTTGCCGTAGCGCAAAAGCAGCCAAGCGCATAAACTCCATTCGCTTGAAGTTCTCTACATGGTCGGTAAAACCATATGACTAAAAAGAGAATGTGATGCTGGTTACAATGACGAAAGCGGCTTCTGGGGATGGCAAATGGCCGGACCCTCATCGGCCTCCCAAATCCCGTCCTGGAGGTGAGATGCTTTTCGGCTTGATGACCCGGCTTCTGGCTGGCCACAAGGGCGGCGTGGCCGCGATTGTTGCTCTCCAGCTTGTTCAGACGGCAGGCAACCTGCTGCTCCCCACCATTAACGCTGCCATCATCGACGACGGCATCGTGGCCGGGAACACGCCGGAAATCTTCCGCTTGGGCACTGTTATGTCCCTGATAGCTGCGGTCCAGGCGGCGGCGGCCATAGCCGCGGGCTACTTCGGGGCAGTGGTGGCCATGAAGATCGGGCACCAGCTGCGCGGCGAGGTCTTCACCAGGATCCAGTCGCTTTCTTCCCAGGAAGTGGCAGCCTTCGGCACGCAAAGCCTCGTCACCAGGGCCACCAACGACACCCAGCAGATCCAGTCGTTCGCCGTCCTGGTCTTCACCATGCTTGCGGCGGCGCCAGTCATGGCGGCCGGGGGCGTCTTACTGGCGTGGCAGCAGGACATGGTGCTTTCAAGCGTCGTGATCGTCAGCATGCCCATACTTCTGCTGATCATGTATCTCATCGTCCGGCGTCTGGTGCCCCTGTACCGGCAGGGGCAGGAACTCCTGGACCGAACGGGGGAGCTCCTTCGTGAGCAGATCATCGGCGCGAGTGTGATCCGGGCCTTCGTCAGGCAGGGACACGAAACACGACGGTTTGCGACGACCAACAGCAGCCTCACCGGAAACAATCTTCAGTCGTCGCTGCTCGTTGCCGGTATGCTGCCGCTGATCATGATTGTGGTCAATCTGTCGTCGGTGGCCGTGGTGTGGTTCGGTGGCCACCGGGTTTACGACGGCGGGATGAAGATCGGCGCACTCACGGCCTTTATCGCCTACATCCTGCAGATTCTCCTGGCAATCATGATGGCCATGTACGTGTTCATGACGGCTCCGCGGGCCGCCGCTTGCGCAGAACGGCTGGGTGCCGTGCTCGACGCAAAACCGTCAGTCCAGGACTGCAAGGCGCCCCAAGGGACCAGCTTTGGGGGCACCTTAGAGGGCGCCAGCGTCACATTCAGGAACGTCAGTTTTTCGTACCCCGGCGCCGAAAATCCAGTACTTGAAGACATCAGCTTCACGGCCGTGCCAGGAACCACTGTTGCCATCGTCGGCTCAACAGGGAGCGGCAAATCGACACTCCTGAGCCTGGTGCCCCGGTTCCTGGACTCCACGGCCGGAACCATCAGCATCGGCGGCCGGAACATCTGTTCGATGCCCTTGGATGTCCTCCGCCGGAGCATGGCGGCAGTGCCGCAAAAGTCCCACCTTTTCTCCGGAACTATCTCCGACAACCTGCGCGTCGCAGCTCCGGAGGCAACCGACGCCCAGCTGTGGGAAGCCATGGAGACAGCCCAGGCCGCCAGCTTCGTTCGTGCGCTGCCACTGGGGATGGATACGGAGGTCGGGCAAGGCGGAACCAATCTCTCCGGCGGCCAGCGGCAGCGACTCTGCATATCGCGGGCCCTCCTGCGGCGAGTGCCCGTCTATCTCTTTGACGACAGCTTTTCCGCGCTGGACTTCGCCACCGAGGCCCGGGTCCGGGATGCCCTGGAGGTTGCCCTTGACAGTGCAGTGGTCATTGTCGTGGCGGAACGGATCTCCACCGTTGCCGGAGCCGGACAGATCCTGGTGCTCGACGACGGCCGGCTCGTTGCGCAGGGGACGCACCTGCAACTGCTGGAGACATCTGCCACCTACCGGGAAATCGCCGAGTCCCAACTGGCGTTGGACGACGCGCCATGACAACTTCGCCCGGCACCGGGGCATCCGAAAGGTTCTGGCCAACAGCGCGCCGTGTCCTCGCATTGCTGCGCCCGTCGAGGGGCCGGATGCTGGGTGCAGTTGCGGCCACCTGCGCTTTTGTTGTCCTCAACGTCGCGGCGCCCAACTACCTCGGTGATGCCACCGATGTTGTGGTGGTTGGGGTCTACAGCGGAGTGCTCGACGGGCAGCGGCTGGGAAGCCTGCTGGCCGCCGTTGCCGCGATGTACGTCGGCGCTTCCCTGTTCAACTGGATCCAGGGAGCGCTGACGGCCAGCGCCGTGCATGGCCTGATGTATAGCCTCCGGGCATCGGTTCAAGACAAGCTTCACCGGCTTCCGTCCACGTACTTCCAGAAGCAGTCCAGGGGTGACGTCCTAAGCCGCGTCACCAACGACATCGACAATATTTCGCAAGCGCTCAGCCAGGTCCTCACGCAGTTGATCATGTCTGTCCTGATGCTGTGCGGTGCCCTGGCCATGATGCTGTGGATCTCGCCGCTCCTGGCACTTATCGCTCTTGCTTCAGTGCCGTTGTCCACCCTCATCACCGTTATGGTGGCCCGGAAATCCCAAGCACATTTCGCCCGCCAGTGGACCGAAACGGGTGAATTGAACGCCCATGTGGAGGAGTTTGTCACCGGGCACGAGGTCGTTAAGGCCTTCGGGTACCATGACCAGGCAGCGGCAGTCTTCAAGGCAACCAACGACCGCCTTGCCCGGGCATCCGCACGGGCCCAGTATTCATCGGGCATTGTCCAGCCGTTGATGGTCCTTATCGCCAATGTCAATTACATCGCGGTGGCGGTGGTGGGGGCGCTCCAGGTCACCTCGGGGGCCATGACCATCGGCGGGATCCAGGCGTTCATCCAGTTCAGCCGGCTTTTCACCCAACCTGTAGGCCAGATCGGCGGCATGCTCAACGTCATCCAGTCCTGCGTGGCTTCGGCGCGCCGCGTGTTCGACCTGCTCGATGCCGCGGAAATACCTGCTGACCGTGAACGTGACGGGCACAAAGCCAGCCAGGACGGGCGGATTGTGTTCAGCGATGTCACCTTCGGCTATGCCCGGGCTGACCCTGTGGTCCGTGGACTGTCGTTCACGGTGGAACCGGGCCGGACGGTGGCGATTGTCGGCCATACGGGCGCTGGCAAGACCACCGTTGTCAATCTCCTCATGCGGTTCTATGAAGTCGACGCCGGCAGGATCACCATCGGCGGTACCGACATCGCAGACATTTCGCGGGACGTCCTGCGCGAGGGATTCGGGGTGGTGCTCCAGGATGCCTGGCTGTTTTCCGGCACCATCAGGGAGAACATCGAATACGGCCGGCCGGGAGCCACAGATGCGGAGATCACTACGGCGGCAGAGGCGAGCCATGTGGACCACCTCATCAGGTCGCTGCCGGCGGGCTACGACACGGTGCTGGGAAACGGGGGAGAGCCTCTCAGCCAGGGCCAGCGCCAGCTGATCTCCATCGCCCGGGCACAGTTGGCGGACCGCACTGTGCTGGTCCTGGACGAGGCCACCAGTTCAGTGGATTCCCGGACCGAGGTCCTGATCCGCCAGGCCATGCAGAGGTTGCGCCGTGGAAAAACAAGCTTTGTAATCGCCCACCGTTTGTCCACGGTCCGGGACGCTGATCTAATTCTGGTCATGGACCACGGACGCATTGCAGAGCAGGGAACCCATCGAAGCCTCCTGGCAGCCAACGGCCGCTATGCCCGGCTGTACAACGCGCAGTTCGCCGGACGTGCGGGCCGCGCCGGCACCTTGGAGGCCGGACGATGACCACAGGCGGTCCGTTCCCCGGAACCTGGAAGCCGAACCAGTCCAGCACGGTGGCACTGTTTGAACAGCTGCGCCTGCACGTGATCCGCCTCGCGGACAGCCGTGCTCTTCCGCCGGGAACCAAGCTGCCGGCGGTGCGGACCTTGGCGGGGCTGCTCGACGTCGCGCCCCACACCGTGGCAAGGGCGTACAAGGAGCTGGAGGCAGCCGGTGTTGTGGCCACGAAGGGCAGGAACGGTACCGTCGTGTGCGCGCGTGATGAGCGGGAGGATGCGCTCTCCCTTGCCGCCAACTCCTATGCGTCAGTGGCCAAGGCCCAAGGTGCCACCTTCGCGGAAGCAGTCCAGTTGCTGGCAGCAGCCTACGACGCCGACTAGCCGGCCCCACATGGATATTCGAAGAAGTTTTCGATTAGCATTAGTGGGTGCCTAAAGCCGTAGCTGAAGAAACAGCAGTCGAATCCGTCCCCGTCGCCCAGGCCCCAGTCACGCCTGCCCGGCCAGACCTCTCCCGCCTTGTGGTCAAGGGTGCGCGCGAGCATAACCTGCGCAATGTGGACCTGGATCTGCCCCGTGATGCCATGATCGTTTTCACCGGGCTGTCCGGCTCCGGGAAGTCATCGCTGGCATTCGACACCATCTTCGCCGAGGGCCAGCGGCGCTACGTTGAATCCCTGTCGGCCTATGCCCGTCAGTTCCTTGGCCAGGTGGACAAGCCGGATGTCGATTTCATCGAGGGGCTCTCGCCGGCGGTATCGATTGACCAGAAGTCCACCAGCAAGAACCCCCGCTCCACGGTTGGCACCATCACCGAAATCTATGACTACATGCGTTTGCTGTGGGCACGCGTGGGACGGCCGCATTGCCCGGTCTGTGGCGAGGTTGTGGCCCGGCAGACTCCGCAGCAGATCGTGGATCAGTTGCTTGAGCTTGAGGAAGGTACACGCTTCCAGGTCCTGGCGCCGGTGGTGAGGGGACGCAAGGGCGAGTTCGTGGACCTCTTCAAGGAGCTGACCGCAAAGGGCTATTCGCGTGCCCGGGTGGACGGCGAGCTGATCCAGCTGAGCGAGCCCCCCAAACTCGGCAAGCAGTTCAAGCACACCATCGAGGTGGTGGTGGACCGCCTGGTGGTCAAGGAAGGAATCAGCCAGCGCCTCACGGATTCCGTTGAAACGGCCCTTGGCCTGGCCGAAGGCCGGGTACTGGCCGAGTTCGTCGATCTGGACGCAGACGGTCCGGGACGGCTGCGGGCATTTTCCGAGAACCTCGCCTGCCCCAACGAGCATCCCCTGGCCATCGACGAAATCGAGCCGCGCTCCTTCTCCTTCAACAATCCTTTCGGCGCCTGTTCCGCGTGCAGCGGCATCGGTACACGGCTCGAGGTCGACGAAGAACTGATCATTCCGAATCCTGAGCTGTCGTTGTCCGAGGGCGCCATCGCGCCATGGTCACTGGGCACCGCAACAACCGAGTATTGGAACCGCCTGCTCGAAGGGCTGGCCAAGGAGCTTGGCTTCTCCATGGACACGCCCTGGGAGAAGCTCGGCAACGATGTCCGCCAGACCGTCCTGCACGGCAAGGACCACAAGGTGGTTGTCCAGTACAAGAACCGCTTCGGACGGGAACGCAAATACAGCACCGGCTTCGAAGGTGCCATCCAGTACGTCCACCGCAAGCACGGTGAGACGGACTCCGAGTGGGCCCGCGACCGCTATGAAGAGTACATGCGGCAGATCGCTTGCCCCGCCTGCAATGGCGCCCGGCTCAACCCCGCCTCGCTGTCCGTCCTGATCAACGGCAAGTCCATCGCCGATGTCGCGGCTATGCCCATGCGGGTGTGCGCGGACTTCCTGAACAACCTGGTCCTCACCGGCCGCGAGGCCCAGATCGCCCACCAGGTGCTCAAGGAAATCCAGGCCCGGCTGACCTTCCTGCTCGACGTGGGCCTGGAATACCTGAATCTCGAGCGCCCCTCAGCCACCTTGTCCGGCGGCGAAGCGCAGCGAATCCGGCTCGCCACGCAGATCGGTTCCGGCCTCGTGGGCGTACTTTACGTCCTGGATGAGCCCTCCATCGGCCTCCACCAGCGCGACAACCGCCGGCTTATTGAGACCCTGACGCGGCTCCGGGACATGGGAAACACGCTCATCGTTGTGGAGCACGACGAGGACACCATCCAGGTGGCGGATTGGATCGTGGACATCGGTCCCGGCGCAGGCGAGCACGGCGGCCAGGTAGTGCACTCGGGTTCGTACCAGGAGCTCCTGGCCAACACCAACTCACTGACCGGCGATTACCTGTCCGGACGCAAGAAGATCGAAATCCCCAAGAAGCGGCGCAAATACGACAAGAAGCGTGAGCTGAAGGTTGTCGGGGCGCGTGAAAACAACCTTGTCAACGTGGATGCAGCCTTCCCCCTGGGCCTGTTCACCGCCGTGACCGGCGTCAGCGGCTCCGGCAAGTCCACCCTGGTCAACGAGATCCTTTACAAGGTGCTGGCCAACAAGCTCAACGGTGCTAAGCAGGTTGCCGGGCGCCACAAGAGCATCATGGGCCTGGAGCACCTGGACAAGGTGGTGCACGTGGACCAGAGCCCTATAGGGCGCACCCCACGGTCCAACCCGGCTACGTACACCGGTGTCTTTGACAACATCCGCAAGCTCTTCGCCGAAACCACCGAGGCAAAGGTCCGCGGCTACCTGCCAGGGCGGTTCTCCTTCAACGTCAAGGGCGGGCGCTGCGAAGCTTGCGCAGGTGACGGCACGCTGAAGATCGAAATGAACTTCCTGCCGGACGTCTACGTGCCCTGCGAGGTGTGCCACGGAGCACGGTACAACCGCGAAACCCTCGAAGTCCACTACAAGGGCAAGACCATTGCGGATGTGCTCAACATGCCCATCGAAGAAGGTGCGGAGTTCTTCGCTGCCTTCTCCCCGATCGCCCGGCACCTGAACACCCTCGTGGACGTGGGCCTCGGCTACGTACGGCTGGGACAGCCGGCAACCACCCTCTCCGGCGGCGAGGCCCAGCGTGTCAAGCTCGCCGCGGAACTGCAGAAGCGCTCCAACGGACGCAGTGTGTATGTTCTCGACGAGCCCACCACGGGCCTGCACTTCGAGGACATCCGCAAGCTCCTGATGGTCCTTCAAAGTCTGGTGGACAAGGGCAACACGGTGATCACCATCGAACACAACCTGGACGTCATTAAGAGCGCCGACTGGATCGTGGATCTTGGCCCGGACGGCGGTTCGGGCGGCGGCCAGATCGTGGCAACCGGCACGCCCGAGCAGGTATCGAAATCCACCAAGGGCCACACGGCATCCTTCCTCGCGGAAATACTGGGCTAGCCGGTTGGCCTCCGATGACGTATGCCGTGTCGGGCATGCGAGTTTCAGGCATGCTCGGTGTCGTGAGAAACTAAGCCGGTGACTCAAACAACAGTGCCCGTGATCTTTGACCTGGACGGCACTCTTGTCGATCCGGCCGGCGGAATATCCGGCGGAATCGCAGCAGCCCTTGCCGCCGCAGGTCTGCCGGTTCCTGGCCAGGACGTCCTGAACTCGATGATCGGACCCAAACTCAGCGACGCACTCCAGAGTGTCTGCCAGGTTCCGGCCGAGATGCTTGACGAGGTCGTCCGGACGTACCGGCAGTCCTACCTGGCCACTGGGATAGCCCAGAGCCGGCTGTACCCCGGGATCAGGGAAGCGCTGGAGACCTTCGCGGCCGAAGGCAGGCCAGTGGCCGTCGCCACGCAGAAGCCCGAAGGGCTGGCCCAGATCGTGCTGCGCCACCACGGCATCGCCAACCTGTTCCAGTCCATCAGGGGTTCGGCAGACAACGAATCGTCAACGGATGGTCCGGCGGGGAAGGCGGACATCATCGCCGCGGCCCTGACGGACCTCTCCACGCAGCACGCCGTTATGGTGGGCGACCGCGCCCAGGATGTGGCGGGAGCCATCGCGAACGGGCTTGACTGCATCGGCGTGGGCTGGGGTTTCGCTCCCGACGGCGAACTCGAGGAAGCCGGGGCCGTCACCGTGGTGGACACCACCGCGGGCATGGTTGCCGCCATCGGGCGCCTGGAAGCCATCCACGCTGCCGCGATGAGTGAGGTGCGCAACGATGGCGCTGTTTGAGGCGGTCCGCTGGACATTTCGCGGGCTCGTCGCGGGCACCTGCCGGCCCACCGTCGTCGGCCTTGAAAACGTCCCGAAAGAGGGGCCCTTCATTGTGGCCCCGAACCATCTTTCCTTCTTTGACAGCGTCATTGTCCAGGCACTGATGCCGCGGCCCGTGGCCTTCTTTGCCAAAGCCGAGTACTTCACCACGGGTGGCGTGAAGGGCAAGGTCATGAAATCTTTCTTCGAGTCCGTGGGCTCCATCCCCGTGGAGCGCGGCGAGCAGGCAGCAAGCGTCCAGGCGCTCAAAACCCTCCTAGACATCCTCGAAGCGGGCAAAGGCATCGGCATCTACCCAGAGGGCACGCGCTCACGGGACGGCATCCTCTACCGCGGCCGCACCGGCGTGGGCTGGCTTGCACTGGCAACCGGAGCTCCCGTGATCCCAGTTGGTCTGATCGGGACGGAGAACCTGCAGCCCGCGGGTGAGAAGGGCTTTAAGCCACACCACTTCACCATGAAAGTGGGGGAGCCGCTGTACTTCGATAAAACCGGCCCGGATCATTCACTGCCGGCGCGGCGGCAGGTAACGGACCGCATCATGGATGCGATCGCCGAACTCAGCGGCCAGGAACGCTCCGCCAGCTACAACCAGAGCAAAACCACGGATCAGTAGAATGAAGTAGTGGCAGATCCAGCAACTTACCGGCCCCAGGCCGGTGAAATTCCCACGAACCCCGGGGTGTACCGGTTCCGCGATCCCCACGGCCGGGTCATCTACGTCGGCAAAGCCAAAAGCCTTCGCTCCCGGCTGAACTCCTACTTCGCGAACCCGGCTGGCCTGCTGCCCAAAACCCACGCAATGGTTCACACGGCCAGCAGCGTCGAGTGGACAGTTGTTGGCAGCGAACTGGAATCGCTGCAGCTTGAATACACCTGGATCAAGGAATTCAAGCCACGCTTCAACGTGGTCTTCCGCGACGACAAAACCTATCCGTACTTGGCCCTCACCATGAGCGAGAAGCTCCCCCGGGTCCAGGTCATGCGGGGGGACCGACGCAAAGGCACCCGGTACTTCGGTCCCTACACTGCCGGCGCGATCAGGGAAACCATGGACACCTTGTTGCGGGTTTTTCCCGTCCGCAGCTGCAGCGCTGGAGTCCTCAAACGGGCCCAGGCCAGCGGCCGGCCCTGCCTTCTGGGCTACATCGACAAATGCTCCGCCCCCTGCGTTGGCCGGGTGACCCCGGAAGAACATCGGGCCCTGGCGGAGGACTTCTGCGCGTTTATGGGCGGCGAGGCCAAGCGCTTCATCACCAAGCTCGAAAAGCAGATGGCCGACGCCGTTGGCACCCTCGACTACGAGCGTGCGGCGAGGCTCCGTGATGACATCTCCGCCCTGCGGAAGGTCTTTGAGCGCAATGCCGTTGTGCTCGCCGATGATACCGACGCCGATGTCTTCGCACTGCACGAGGACGACCTGGAGGCCGCCGTCCAGGTCTTCCACGTCAGGGGCGGCCGGATCCGTGGCCAGCGCGGCTGGGTAGTCGAAAAAGTGGAGGACGCCACCACCCCGGATCTGGTGGAACACCTGCTGCAGCAGGTGTACGGGGATGACGGCGACAGCCATGGCAGGCTGCCCCGGGAAGTCCTGGTGCCCGTCGAACCCAGCAACGCTGCGGAACTGACGGAATGGCTCGGCGGCCTGCGGGGAGCCAAAGTGGATATCAGGGTGCCGCAGCGCGGCGACAAGGCTGCCCTGATGTCCACCGTCCGTGAGAACGCCGAGCACGCGCTCAAACTGCATAAGACCCGCCGCGCCGGGGACCTCACCGTGCGTTCCCAGGCTCTGCAGGAGCTGCAGGAAGCCCTGGACCTGCCCGTGGCGCTCCTGCGGATTGAATGCTTCGACGTCTCCCACGTCCAGGGCACCAACGTTGTGGCATCCATGGTGGTGGTCGAAGACGGGCTGCCCAAGAAGTCCGATTACCGGAAATTCTCCGTCACCGGGGCCGCGGCTGCAGATGACACCGCCGCCATGCACGATGTCCTGACGCGGCGCTTCCGGCATTACCTGCAGGATAAGTCGGCGCAGGTCGAGGCGTCCGCACTGCCAGGGCACCAAGCCGCGTTGGAAGCGGCCGCCGACGCGGCGGTCCTGGACACCACTACTGCCGCGCCGCGGGCAAAATTCGCGTACCCGCCCAACCTGGTGGTGGTCGACGGCGGCAAGCCCCAGGTGACCGCCGCAGCCCGGGCGCTGGCGGACCTTGGTATTGAAGATGTGTACGTGGTGGGCCTGGCCAAACGGCTTGAGGAAGTCTGGCTGCCGGACAGCGAATTCCCCGTGATCCTGCCCAGGACGTCCCAGGGACTCTATCTGCTGCAGCGGATCCGCGACGAAGCCCACCGCTTCGCCATCACTTTCCACCGGCAGAAGCGCGGCAAGGCCATGACCGTCTCGGCGCTGGACGGAGTGCCTGGCCTTGGTGAGTCCAAACGCAAGGCCCTGCTCACCCACTTCGGGTCCGTCAAGGGTGTGAAAGCTGCCACCGCGGCCGAGCTCACGGCCGCCAAGGGCATCGGACCAGCCATTGCCAACGCCGTCGTGGCCCACTTCAGCGGCGAAGACGGGGCCGGCGATGCGGTTCCAGCCGTGAATATGGCGACCGGCGAAATCATTGAAACCTAGGTAGGGTAAGGAACGCAGGTTTCCGCTTTGCGGTTGCCTGCCTTCATCTGGACAGAAACGGGGCGGAACGAATGGCAGACTCTACGGCGGAATCCGGGACAGGGCAGGACGGGCTGACGCCGGTCAAGCCCGTCGAAGCGGAACTGCTGGTGGTCACCGGTATGTCGGGGGCGGGACGCAGCACCGCCGCGGACGCACTTGAGGACCATGGCTGGTATGTCGTGGAAAACCTGCCGCCGCAGATGCTCGGCACCCTGGCCGAGATCGTGTCCCATGCGCCGCAGTCCATTCCGCGGCTGGCCGTGGTGATGGATGTCCGCAGCAAGGGCCTATTTGTTGACGTCCGTGCAGCCCTGGGGGCCCTCGCCGCCAGCGGTGTCACGTTCCGGGTACTTTTCCTGGACGCCAACGACGACGTCCTGGTCCGCCGCTTCGAGCAGGGCCGCAGGCCCCATCCCCTCCAGGAAGGCGGCCGGATCCTCGACGGCATTGCAGCCGAACGGGAGGTGCTCAAGGAACTGCGCGACAGCTCCGACGTCGTACTGGATACCTCGGCCTACAACGTCCACGCCCTGGCTACCGCCATCACGGAACTCTTCAGCGATTCCGGGCCGGTGGCCCTGCGGCTCAACGTCATGAGCTTCGGCTTCAAGTACGGCCTGCCGGTGGATTCCAACTACGTTGCGGACGTCCGGTTCATTCCGAATCCGCACTGGGTCCCGCAGCTGCGCCCGCATACGGGCCTGGACAAGGACGTCAGCGATTACGTCCTCGAGGCGGAAGGCGTGAAGAACTTCGTGGACCGCTATGTCCTGGCGCTTGAGCCGGTCCTGGACGGCTACCGGCGCGAAAACAAGCACTACGCCACCATCGCCGTCGGCTGTACCGGCGGCAAGCACCGGTCTGTGGCAGTCGCCGTCGAGCTTTCCAAGAAACTGGCACAGTATCCCCGGGTGACCGTCACCACCACCCATCGGGATCTGGGCCGCGAATAATGGGGATGCTTACGGGGCCGCTGCCGTTGGTACCGGTGTCAGGCGGAACGGCAGCAGGCCAGCAGGATAAGGGCCCCAACGTCGTGGCGCTCGGCGGCGGGCATGGCCTGTCCGCTTCGCTCTCGGCGCTGCGGCTGCTCACGTCCGAGCTGACCGCCATTGTCACTGTGGCGGACGACGGCGGGTCTTCAGGGCGTCTGCGCGACGAGTACGGCGTCCTCCCGCCCGGAGACCTGCGCATGGCGCTGTCCGCCTTGTGCGATGACACTGACTGGGGCCGCACGTGGCGCGACGTGATGCAGCACCGTTTCCGGCCCGGCCAAGGCCTCGGCGGATCGCTGGATGAGCATGCAATGGGCAACCTGCTCATCGTCACCCTTTGGGAGCTTCTGGGCGACACCGTGGCCGGACTGAAGTGGGCCGGCGCCCTGCTCGGTGCCCGCGGGCAGGTGCTGCCCATGTCCACCGTTCCGCTGACCATCGAAGGTGACATCCGGGTCACTGCACCTGACGGTACGTCTGCGCTCCAGACGATCCGCGGGCAGGCGCGTTGCGCCGTTGCGGGCTCGCTGGAACAGGTCCGGCTCATGCCCGAACAGGCGCCGGCCTGTGTCGAGGCCCTGACAGCCATCGAACTGGCTGATTGGGTCATCCTGGGGCCGGGGTCCTGGTACACGTCCGTGCTGCCGCACCTGTTGCTCCCGGAAATGCGTACCGCCCTGAGTGCCACGGCCGCAAAACGCTGCCTCACCATGAACCTGGCCACGGACACCAAGGAGACCACGGGCATGTCTGCGGCCGACCACCTCCACGCACTGCGCTGGTACGCGCCGGACTTCAGCGTCGACGTCGTCCTGGCGGACCCCGCGTCGGTGCCGGACCGGCAGGAGTTCGAGAAAGCGGCGGGGATGATCGGTGCCGAGGTGGTCTTGGGTAAAGTGGGGGCGTCGGGCCGCCGACCCGTCCATGACCCCTTGCGTCTGGCAGCGGCGTACCACGACATTTTTGGGAACAGTTAGGAAGGTGCCATGGCACTGACATCATCGGTCAAGGAAGAACTGTCCCGTCTGGACATCAAGAAATCATCAGTACGCAAGGCTGAGGTCTCGGCGATGCTGCGGTTCGCCGGCGGCCTGCACATCATCTCGGGGCGGATCGTGATCGAAGCCGAGGTTGACCTCGCATCCACAGCGCGCAGGCTCCGGGCTGCCATCGCCGAGGTTTACGGCCACCAGAGCGAGATCATCGTTGTCTCCGGCGGGGGACTGCGCCGCGGCAGCCGGTACGTGGTGCGGGTAGTCCGCGACGGCGAGTCCCTGGCCCGGCAGACGGGGCTCCTGGACGGCCGCGGCCGCCCGGTGCGGGGGCTGCCATCGGCCGTGGTCAACGGCTCGGCCGCTGACGCCGAGGCAGTGTGGCGTGGTGCTTTCCTGGCCCACGGCTCCCTCACCGAACCGGGCCGCTCGTCATCCCTGGAGGTCACCTGCCCGGGTCCCGAGTCCGCGCTTGCCCTCGTCGGCGCCGCCCGCCGTCTCGGCATCCAGGCCAAAGCCCGCGAAGTCAGGGGAGTGGACCGGGTTGTGATCCGCGACGGCGACACCATTGCCGCCCTGCTCATCCGCATGGGCGCCCATGACGCCCTGATGGTCTGGGAAGAGCGCAGGATGCGCAAGGAAGTCAGGGCCACGGCCAACCGGCTCGCCAACTTTGACGACGCCAACCTCCGGCGCTCCGCCCAGGCGGCCGTGGCCGCCGGTGCCAGGGTTGACCGGGCACTGGAGATCCTGGGCGACGACGTCCCGGACCACCTCAAATATGCCGGCGAACTCCGGGTGGCCCACAAGCAGGCAAGCCTGGACGAGTTGGGGCGCCTGGCCGATCCGGTGATGACCAAGGACGCCATCGCCGGCCGCATCCGCCGGCTTCTGGCCATGGCGGATAAGCGAGCCATCGGTTTGGGGATCCCCGGCACTGATGCCAATGTGACGCCTGAGATGCTGGACGAGTAGCGGCGCCCCTAGAATCAGAGCGTTCACCCTGATCTTCCGGATGCCAGTCATCCGGATGCACAATCCGAGAGTTACAACCCGGACAGACCGTCCACGACATTGGAGGATTTTGTGACCGAGTACGTACTGCCAGAACTCAGCTACGACTACGCAGCGCTTGAGCCGCACATTTCGGCGCGCATCATGGAGCTGCATCACAGCAAGCACCACGCCGCGTACGTTGCAGGTGCCAACAACGCCCTTTCGCAGCTGGCAGAGGCCCGCGACAAGGGCGACTTCGCCAACATCAACCGCCTTTCCAAGGACCTCGCGTTCCACACCGGGGGCCACATCAACCACTCGGTGTTCTGGAACAACCTGTCCCCGGACGGCGGCGACAAGCCCGAGGGTGAGCTGGCAGCGGCCATCGACGACGCCTTCGGTTCCTTCGACGCCTTCCGTGCCCAGTTCTCCGCTGCAGCCCTTGGCCTGCAGGGATCGGGCTGGGGCTTCCTGG
The DNA here is from genome assembly GCF_003287955.1 of Arthrobacter sp. AQ5-06. Taxonomy (GTDB): domain Bacteria; phylum Actinomycetota; class Actinomycetes; order Actinomycetales; family Micrococcaceae; genus Arthrobacter. The sequence continues at coordinate 142,189 of NZ_QMKP01000008.1, forward strand.
CCTACGAGCCGATCGGTGGCAACTTGGTCATCGAGCAGCTCTACGACCAGCAGGGCAACGTGGCTCTCGGCACCACGCCGCTGCTGATGCTGGACATGTGGGAGCACGCCTTCTACCTGGACTACGTCAACGTCAAGGCTGACTACGTCAAGGCCTTCTGGAACATCGTCAACTGGGCCGATGTCGCCAAGCGCTTCGATGCTGCACGCACCAACGCCACGGGCCTCATCACCCTGCCGTAGTGACCCGCAGTACATGAGCGTGTAACAAACTTCACATTTCGGCGTGATTTCGGCCGGAATGTGGAAGGTCCGCCCCCGCACTTGCGGGGGCGGACCAACTTAAACGTAAGATGGATCACGGAAGGCGGTCTGCCTTCAGCAACGTGGCTGGTCGCCCTCCGATCTGTTAATCATCTCTGCCCAATGGCGTGCGGGATCTGTTAGTTGGCTTCAACGCCCGCTCAACTAGTTTGTGCTTAATCAAGCACCAAGGAGACTGAACAAGTGACGACCCGTATTGGTATCAACGGCTTCGGCCGCATCGGCCGCAACTACTTCCGCGCAGCCCTCGCACAGGGCGCGGACTTGGAGATCGTTGCCGTCAACGACCTCACCAGCCCTGAGGCACTGGCCCACCTGCTCAAGTACGACTCCGTCGGCGGTCGCCTGAAGGAAACCGTTGAGGTCAAGGACGGCAACATTGTTGTCGACGGCAACGTCATCAAGGTTCTCGCCGAACGCGATCCCGCCAACCTGCCCTGGGGCGAGCTGGGCGTTGACATCGTCATCGAGTCCACCGGCTTCTTCACCAAGGCCGCTGCCGCGCAGAAGCACATCGACGCGGGCGCCAAGAAGGTCCTGATCTCCGCACCGGCCTCCGACGAGGACATCACCATCGTTATGGGTGTCAATGACAGCCTGTACGACAACGCAGCGCACAACATCATTTCCAACGCGTCCTGCACCACGAACTGCCTGGGCCCGCTGGCCAAGGTCCTCAACGACACCTTCGGCATCGAGCGTGGCCTGATGACCACCATCCACGCCTACACGGCTGACCAGAACCTGCAGGACGGCCCGCACAACGACCTCCGCCGTGCCCGTGCCGCCGCCATCAACATGGTCCCCACCTCCACGGGTGCGGCCAAGGCGATCGGCCTGGTCCTGCCCGAGCTGAAGGGCAAGCTGGACGGCTACGCCATCCGAGTGCCCGTCCCCACCGGCTCGGCCACCGACCTCACGGTCACCGTTTCACGCGAGACCACCGTCGAGGAAGTCAACGCAGCGCTGAAGAAGGCTTCGGAGTCTGAGGAGTTCCAGGGCATCCTCAGCTACACCGACGCTCCGATCGTTTCCTCGGACATCGTGGGGGACCCGGCGTCGTCGATCTTCGACTCGGGCCTGACCAAGGTCATCGGCAACCAGGTCAAGGTTGTTTCCTGGTATGACAACGAATGGGGCTACTCCAACCGCCTCGTGGACCTCACGGAGCTCGTCGCAGCCAAGCTGGGCTAGGGTTAGACACATGACATTCCACACCCTCAACGAACTGATCGCTGAAGGTGTCCGCGGGCGGTACATTCTTGTCAGAAGTGACCTGAATGTGCCGCTCGACGGCTCTACCGTGACTGACGACGGCCGTATTAAGGCCTCTCTGCCAGTACTGGGAAAGCTCACGGACGCCGGTGCCCGCGTGCTGGTAACAGCCCACCTCGGACGCCCGAAGGGCGCTCCGGAGGAAAAGTACTCCCTTCAGCCTGCCGTAGCGCGGCTCGCAGAACTTGCTGCCTTCAAGGTCTCACTCGCGCAGGACACTGTGGGCAGTTCCGCGAAGGAACTCGCTGCCTCGCTTCAGGACGGCGAAGTCCTCGTCCTGGAGAACGTGCGTTTCGACGCCCGGGAGACCAGCAAGGACGACGCCGAACGCGGCGCCTTCGCGGACGAACTGGTGGCCCTGTCAGGGGCCAACGGCGCCTACGTTGACGACGCCTTTGGTGCCGTACACCGCAAGCACGCCAGTGTCTACGACATCGCCACCCGGGTCCCGTCCTACCAGGGCGATCTCGTACACACCGAGGTGGAGGTGCTGCGGAAGCTGACGGCTGACACGCAGCGGCCCTACGTGGTGGTGCTCGGCGGCTCCAAGGTCTCCGACAAACTGGCGGTCATTGACAACCTCATCGGCAAAGCCGACACCATCTTGGTGGGCGGCGGCATGCTCTTCACGTTCCTGGCGGCAGAGGGCCACAGCGTGGCCGGCAGCCTCCTGGAAGACGACCAGATCCCGGTTGTCCAGGACTACCTGAAGCGGGCTGCCGGTGCCGGCACCGAATTCATCGTGCCCACCGACGTTGTGGTGGCCAGTAAGTTCGCGGCCGACGCAGACTACGAGACCGTCCCCGCGGACGGCATCGAGGCCAGCAGCTTCGGCGCCCGGGGCATCGGCCTGGACATCGGACCGGACTCTGCAGCCGCCTTTGCGGACCGCATCAAGGGCGCCAAAACGGTGTTCTGGAACGGACCCATGGGCGTCTTTGAGTTCGAAGCATTCTCCGGAGGAACCCGCGCCGTGGCCCAGGCCCTGACTGAGGCCGACGCGTTCACCGTGGTAGGCGGCGGGGACTCCGCTGCCGCCGTGCGGACGCTCGGCTTCGCTGACGACCAGTTCGGGCACATTTCCACCGGCGGCGGCGCCAGCCTGGAATATCTCGAAGGCAAGGAACTCCCGGGACTCAGCGTCCTGGACCGATAGGAACCTGGACTGCCAAGTCCTCCGGCCGGCAGGGTGCCCGCGGGCACCCTGCCGGCCGCACACATATCAAGTACTTTTGGAGAACACGTGACTACGTCAACGAACGGCGCTTTTGACCGCACGCCTCTCATTGCAGGCAACTGGAAGATGAACATGGACCATGTCCAGGGCATCACCCTCCTGCAGAAACTGGCCTGGACCCTGTCCGACGCCAAGCACGACTACAGCCGGGTTGAGGTGGCAGTCTTCCCGCCATTCACCGACCTCCGCGGCGTCCAGACCCTCGTCCAGGGCGATGAACTGGACATTGCCTACGGCGGCCAGGACCTCTCCCAGTTCGACTCGGGCGCTTACACCGGCGACACCTCCGGCCAGTTCCTGAACAAGCTGGGCTGCCGCTACGTCCTGGTGGGGCACAGTGAACGCCGCACCATCCACCAGGAATCCGACGAAGTGCTCAATGCCAAGGTCAAGGCAGCGTTCAAGCACGGTGTTACTCCGGTCCTTTGCGTTGGCGAGGGGCTGGAAATCCGACAGGCGGGCACCCATGTCGAGCACACCCTGACTCAGCTCCGGGCGAACGTCGCCGGGCTGACGGCCGAGCAGGCGGCAGAGCTTGTGGTGGCCTACGAGCCCGTCTGGGCCATCGGCACCGGTGAAGTGGCCGGGCCGGAGGACGCCCAGGAAATGTGCGCTGCCATCCGCGCGGAACTGGCCACCCTCTTCGGGGGCGATGTTGCGGCGAAGATCCGGCTGCTCTACGGCGGCTCGGTCAAGGCCAACAATGTCGCCACGATCCTGAAGGAACGCGACGTCGACGGCGTGTTGGTCGGCGGGGCCAGCCTCGATCCCGCGGAGTTTGCTAATATTGTCAGGTTCGAGAGTCACTTGGTGACGGACTAGTCCGTCACTCAGCCCCAGGCTCCCGCAATTCCAATCTTCTGAAAGGCCGTCGTGGACGTTCTTCATGTCATTCTGCAGATTCTCCTGGGCATCACCAGCCTTCTGCTGACCCTGCTTATCCTCCTTCACAAGGGACGGGGCGGCGGGCTGTCGGACATGTTCGGCGGCGGTATGAGTTCCGGCCTCAGCTCCTCCGGCGTCGCCGAACGGAACCTGAACAGGTTCACCGTGATCCTGGGCGTTACCTGGGGCATCGTGATCATCGCCCTTGGCCTGCTCATGCGCTTCAGCGGCGCAGGGGACTCATAGCCCCTGTAACTGATCGTCGCCCGGCACTGCCGCGATGAGGATCCCCGAACTAAACTGTGGCTGTTGGCTTCCAACAGCCACAGTTTTTGTTTGAGTAGCCAGGAGTCCCGATGGTACATAGTGCGTCAGCGTTCCGCGGCACCCGGGTGGGTGTGACAGCAGGAGCCGGTCCCAAGAACCAATCAGAAGCTGCCTCGGGCGAAAGGGTGCCCCGCATCCGGTTTTCGTTTTGGTGCGCCAAGGGGCATGAGACCCAGCTTGTCTTCCTGCGGCTGCCGGACGAGCAGATTCCCTCCGTCTGGGACTGCCGGCGTTGCGGGGCTCCGGCATCACGGGACGGCAAGGAAGCCGACCTGCCCGACCCGCTGGATGAAGGCTTCAAGAGCCACCTTGAATACGTTAAAGAACGGCGGTCCGACCAGGACGCCGAAGCAGTCCTGGCCGGAGCGCTGGAAAAACTACGCGCCTGTGGCGTCCTTCCGGACGAGCTGCTGCGGGACACGTGACGCTGCGTTTTCATCGATAAGCCACAGGGTGCGGGATGTTCCCCGCGGGCCTGCCGCCGGAACCTGCACCGGGTTGGCGCCCGCCAGGGCCAGGCCAACCGCGCCGGCCTTGTCCTCGCCGGCCACCACCATCCAGACCTCGGCCGCAGTATTAATGGCGGGAAGCGTGAGTGAGATGCGCTGGGGCGGCGGTTTGGGGGAATTGCGGACGCCCACTACTGTCCGCTCCTTCTCCCTGATTCCGCCCTGCTCGGGGAAGAGCGAGGCCACGTGGGCGTCCGGGCCAACGCCCAGCAGCACAACGTCCAGCCGCGGCAGTACTCCCGGTTCGTCCGGACGGTCGTCGGACATGTCAGCGGCGTGTTCGGCCTGGGCTGCGTCCCGGAGCCTGCGCGCATAGTCCTCGGCGGCTTCCTCCGGCGTGTCGAAGTCATCCGAGGAGGCTGGCTGGTTGATCCTTGCGGGATCAACCGGAATGCTCGACAGGAGTGCATCAAAGGCCTGCCTCGTGTTCCGGTCGGGATTATCCGCACCAACAAAGCGTTCGTCACCCCACCAAAAATTCACCCTAGACCAGTCGACGGCCGGCGCCGCCGGAGAATCCGCAACCGCCTTCAGCGTTCCGATGCCTACTGTGCCGCCGGTCAGCACCACTGTGGCCTCACCGTGCTTGTCCTGCACATCCACCAGCTTGGTGATCAGGCGGGCCGCGATGGCGGCCATCAGGACGGACGAATCAGGATGGATGCTAACTCTTGGCTCAACGCTCACTGGGTCGGACGCTCCTTAGATTGGTACGTGGCAGTCCAATAGTAATCACTTCGCCGAACACTTCGTCGGGGTCGAGGCGGCGGAGTTCTTCGGCGAGGCAGTCCTTGAGGCTGCGGCGTGGCAGCGAGATGCGTTGGGCGGGCTGTCCGGGCTGGGTGAGTTCCGCGACGGACAGTCCGGGGCGGAAGAGCTGCACGTCGCCGCTTTGACGGGTGAGACGGACACGGCGGATGCCCGTGCCCGCGGGATCCGCAACGATGGTCACGGGCGCGTCCAGGGCCAAGGTCAGCCAGGCGGCGAGCAGGATGGTGCTCGGGGAGTCGGAGGCGCCTTCGACTGCCACGGCGGTGACGGGGGAGGAGTCCACCTGGTCCAGGACTGCCGCGAGCTGGATCCGCCAGTTGGTGAGCCGGGTCCAGGCGAGGTCGGTGTCCCCGGCCTTGTAGGTGTTGCGGATGTTTTCGAGCGCCAGCTGGGGATCGGTTTCGTTGGCGGAATCGGTGATCCGGCGGTGCGCGATCCGGCCCACGGAGGTTTCGCAGGCGTTCTCCGGCGCTCCGTGCGGCCACCAGGCCACGATCGGGGCGTCCGGCAGCAGCAGGGCCGCGACCAGGGATTCGCTTTCGTGGGCGAGCTCGCCGTAGCCGCGGAGCACGATGACCTCGGACGCGCCGGCGTCACCGCCCACCCGGATCTGCGCGTCAAGCCGGTTCGGGGCGGTGGCCCCGGCGTCGGCCAGGACGATGATCCGGCAAGGGTGTTCACGGCTGGCCTCGTTGGCCGCCTCGATCGCTTCTTCCTCGAGCCCGGACCGGGTGACCACCACGAGGGTCAGGACCCGGCCCAGGGCGATCACGCCGCCCTGCTCGCGCAGGGAGGTGATCTTCTTGGAAATCTTCGAGGTGGTGGTGTCCGGCAGGTCTACAATCATGGCCTTCTCCAGGTTCGTCCGTCGCGGGCCAGCAGTTCATCGGCCGAGGCAGGGCCCCAGCTGCCGGGAGCGTAGGGCTCCGGCTGCTCTTTCAACCCGGCCCAGTAATCTTCAAAGGGGTCCAGGATCTTCCAGGACAGCTCCACTTCGGCGTGCCGGGGGAACAGCGGCGGCTCGCCGAGGAGCACATCGAGGATGAGCCGCTCGTAGGCTTCGGGACTGGACTCGGTAAAGGAGTGCCCGTAGCCGAAGTCCATGGTCACGTCGCGGACTTCCATCTGTGTGCCCGGGACCTTCGAACCGAACCGGATGGTCGCGCCCTCATCGGGCTGGACCCGGATCACCACGGCGTTCTGGCCGAAGTCATCCTCGCCATGGTCACGGAACAGCAGGTTCGGGGCGCGCTTGAACACCACCGCAATTTCGGTCACCCGGCGGCCCAGGCGCTTGCCGGCGCGGAGGTAGAACGGCACACCGGCCCAGCGGCGGGTGTGGATGTCCACCCGGATCGCGGCAAACGTTTCCGTCGTCGAATCGGCCGGGATACCGTCTTCCTCCAGGTAGCCCTGGACCTGTTCCCCGCCCTGCCAGCCGCCGGCGAATTGCCCGCGGGCCGAGTGGGTGGACAGGTCCTCCGGCAGCTTGACCGCGGCCAGGACCTTTTCCTTCTCCGCACGCAGGTCATCGGCGTTGAAGGAAATGGGCTCCTCCATCGCGGTTAGCGCCAGCAACTGCAGCAGGTGGTTCTGGATGACGTCCCGTGCCGCGCCCACACCGTCGTAGTACCCGGCGCGGCCGCCCGTGCCGATGTCCTCGGCCATGGTGATCTGGACGTGGTCCACATAGTTCGCGTTCCACAACGGCTCGAACAACTGGTTCGCGAAACGCAACGCCAGGATGTTCTGGACCGTTTCCTTGCCCAGGTAGTGGTCGATCCGGAACACCGCATCCGGCGGGAACACCGACTCCACAATGTCGTTCAGCTGCCGGGCCGACTCCAGGTCATGCCCGAACGGCTTCTCGATCACCACCCGCCGCCACTTCTCGCCCTCAGCCTGCGCGAGGCCATGCTTGGACAGCTGGCGGCAGACCTGCTCAAAGGCCTTCGGCGGGATCGACAGGTAGAACGCGTGATTCCCACGCGTTCCGCGCTGCTCATCCAGCTCAGCGATCGTGTCACCCAACCGCTCAAAGGCATCATCGTCGTCGAACTCGCCCTGGACGAAGCGGATACCCTCAGCGAGCTGGTTCCACACCGCCTCATCAAACGGCGTCCGCGAGTACGCCTTCACCGAGGCCTTCACCTCGGCGGCGAACTCCTCGTGCTCCCACGGACGGCGGCCGAAACCCACCAGCGCGAAACTCGGCGGCAACAGGCCCCGGTTCGCGAGGTCGTACACGGCCGGCATGAGCTTCTTACGGGCAAGGTCACCGGTCACTCCGAAGAGCACCAACGAGGACGGACCGGCGATCCGATTGAGGCGACGGTCACGGGGATCCCGGAGCGGATTACGCCCTGATCTTCCGGAACGCGCCGCGGAATTCCTGCCGTTTTCAGTTTCTGGCATGTTTGCTGTTGAGCCTTAGTTTTCGGTGACGGAAGCTGACCGGGCGGCAAATGCTGCAATGATCTCCTGCAGCTGTGCAACTCCGGCGGCGCGGTCGGTCAGGTGCAGTCGCAGGACGGGGCGGCCATGGCCGGCGAGGACCTGGGCATCGCCCGCGGCCTGGGCGGAAATCAGTTCCCCGAACGTGAACGGACGGTCCGGAATGGCCAGGTCTTCCGCAGGCGCGGCCGTGACCTGGAGAAAAACTCCGATGGCGGGTCCGCCCTTGTGGAACTGACCGGTGGAGTGCAGGAACCGCGGCCCCCAGCCGAACGTGACGGGGCGGTCGCTGGCGTCGGCGAGTTGGTCGCGGATGCCTTCCAGCTCTGCGAAGGCCAGCCGGTCAAGGTAGGCCTGGACACTGAGGTAGCTGTCGTCGTCGAGCGTTCCCAGGAGGGCACCGACGGCTTCCTCCGCAGTGGCCGCACCACGGAGCCAGTCCCCGCCGCGGACTTCGACGGCGCCGTCCACGAAGGCGGCAGGGGTCGGTTCGGGCTGGGCGTCCAGCAGGCCGCGGGCGGCAACCTTGGCTGCCTCCACGTCCGGCTGGTCAAACGGGTTGATGCCCAGCAGGCGCCCGGCCACGGCGGTGGCGAACTCCCACACCATCATCTGAGTGGCCAGGCCACCCGCGATGGCTACCTCGTTGTCACCGAGTTCGACGTCGGCATCGGCAGCTACCAGCCGCACCACCAGGACGTCAGCGGCGCCGGAGGTGACCTCCGGCGACGTGGGTCCGGCCACCACCGGCAGGACGCCGGTGCCGAGCTTGCCGGTGGATTCGGCGATGAGCTGTTCGGCCCAGTCGGCGAAGCCCACAATGCCGGAGCCGTCCTCGGCGATGACAATCTTGTTGCGCAGCGGATTGGTTCCGCCAAGGGCCGTTCCGAGGGCCAGCCCAATGTTCTCGGCGGCGTCCTCGTTCAGGATCTCGGCGGCTTCCTCAGCCTCATCCAGGAAAGCCTGGATGTCCACACCGGCCAGGCCCGAAGGGACCAGCCCGAACGCGGTGAGAGCTGAGTAGCGGCCGCCCACGTTGGGATCGGCGTTGAAGACGGCGCGGTAGCCGGCCTCACGCGAGGCTTTATCCAGCGGGGAACCGGGATCCGTGACAATGATGATCCGGCTCTTCGCATCGATGCCGGCCTGCGTGAAGGCGTGCTCGAAGATCCGGCGCTGGGAGTCGGTCTCCAGGGTTGAACCGGACTTGGACGAAACCACAATCGCGGTTTCGGCCAGCCGGTCCGCGAGGGCAGCACGGACCTGGTCGGGGTCGGTGCTGTCCAGCACTGTCAGCTCGACACCCGCGGTGCCGGCGATGACCTCGGGAGCCAGTGAAGATCCGCCCATGCCGCAAAGCACGAAGCGGGTCACGCCGTCAGCCTTGAGGGCATCACGGAGTTCGAGGATGCCGGCCACGAGGGCCTGTGAGACGGTGGCCGCCTCAACCCAACCGAGGCGGACAGCGGACTCGGACTCGGCGTCGGGACCCCACAGGGTGTGGTCCTTGGCGAAGATCCGCGTGGCAATGCGGTCCGCCACGAGGGCGGGCAGGTGCTGCTCGAGCGCCTGCTGCGCGGCACCGGTGGCGTCGTAGCTGAGAGTGCTCATAGTGGGTTAGGAAGCCTTCCGTGCAGCGGAAAGGGCACCTTCGACGTCGCCCAGAAGTTCCTTCCAGCTGGCCACGAACTTGTCCAGGCCCTCTGATTCGAGGAGTGCGACAACCTCGTTGTAGGAGATGCCCAGCGCGTCCAGTGCGTCCAGCGTCGCGTTGGCCTCCGCGTAGGTGCCGGAGACGGTGTCACCGGTGACGACGCCGTGGTCGAACGTGGCGTCCAGGGTCTTCTCCGGCATGGTGTTCACTACGCCGGGGGCTGCCAGTTCGGTGACGTACAGGGTGTCGGGGTAGGCCGGGTCCTTGACGCCGGTGGAGGCCCACAGCGGGCGCTGGGCGAGTGCGCCGGCCTCAGCCAGCAGTGCCCAGCGCTCGGTAGCGAAGAGTTCCTCGTAGACCTGGTATGCCAGGCGTGCGTTGGCCACGCCTGCCTTGCCCTTGAGTGCCTTGGCCTCGTCAGTACCGATGGCGTCGAGGCGCTTGTCGATTTCGGAGTCCACGCGGGACACGAAGAACGAAGCGACCGAGTGGATCTTGGACAGGTCGTGGCCGTTATCCTTGGCCTGCTCCAGGCCGGACTGGAAAGCGTTGATGACCGCGCGGTAGCGCTCGAGCGAGAAGATCAGGGTCACGTTGACGCTGATGCCCTCGGCCAGGGTGGCGGTGATGGCTTCCAGGCCTTCAAGGGTTGCCGGGATCTTGATGTGGACGTTGTCCTTGTTGACCTTCTTGTACAGGTGCTTGGCTTCGGCAATGGTGCCGGCGGTGTCCCAGGCGAGGCGCGGGTCTACTTCGATGGACACGCGGCCGTCGACACCCTTGGTGGCTGCTGCCACGGGTGCGAAGAGGTCGCAGGCGTCAGCGACGTCGGTGGTGGTGATTTCAAAAATGGTGTCTTCGACGCTGGCGCCGGCAGCCGCCTGCGCGGCGATGGTGGCGTCGTAGTCCGTGCCGGCCGTGATGGCGGCGTGGAAGATGGACGGGTTGGTGGTGACACCAACAACGTTCTTCTCTTCGATGAGCTTGCGCAGGGTACCGGTGTCGAGGCGGCTGCGGGAAAGGTCATCGAGCCAGATGGATACTCCGGCGTCGGAGAGCTGCTGTGTAGGGGTAGTCATGGTCATATCTCCTAAATTCTGGTTCAGGCCTGCAGGCCAGCGAGGGAGTCCTTGGCAGCGGCGGCGACAGCCTCCGCGGTGATGCCGAACTCCTGGAAAAGGCGCTTGTAGTCGGCGGAAGCGCCGTAGTGCTCGAGCGAGATGGAACGTCCGGCGTCGCCGACGAATTCCCTCCAGCCCAGGGCCAGTCCGGCCTCGACGGAGACGCGGGCTTTGACGGCAGCGGGGAGCACGGACTCGCGGTAAGTGGCGTCCTGCTTGTTGAACCACTCAACGCAGGGCATGGAGACAACGCGGGCAGCGATGCCTTCAGCCTGGAGGGTTTCGCGGGCCTGGACGGCCAGCTGGACCTCGGAACCGGTGCCGATCAGGATCACGTCGGCGGGCACGGTGGCGCCGTCCTTGGAAGCTTCCGCCAGGACGTAGCCGCCCTTGGCGACGCCGGAAACTGAACCGAACGTGTCGCCGTCGGCTTCGCTTTCACCACGGGCGTAGGTGGGGATGTTCTGGCGGGTCAGCACAATGCCGGCCGGGTTCTCGTGGTTCTCCAGCATGGTCTTCCATGCCACGGCGACCTCGTTGGCATCGCCGGGGCGGACCACGTCCAGGCCCACGATGGCGCGCAGGGATGCGAGCTGTTCCACCGGCTGGTGGGTGGGGCCGTCTTCGCCCAGTCCGATGGAGTCGTGCGTCCAGACATACAGGGACGGAACACCCATCAGGGCGCCCAGCCGGATGGCCGGCCGCTGGTAGTCGCTGAAGATCAGGAAGGTGCCGGAGAACGCGCGGGTCCGTCCGTGCAGGGCAATGCCGTTCACGATCGATGCCGCGGCGTGCTCACGGATACCGAAGTGCAGGACCCGGCCGTAGGGGTTGCCGGACCAGGTATCGGTCTGCTTGGAGGCGGGCACGAACGATGGCGAGCCTTCGATGGTGGTGTTGTTGGACTCGGCGAGGTCGGCGGAGCCGCCCCAGAGTTCCGGCATGACCGGTCCGAGTGCGTTCAGCACCTTGCCGGAAGCCGCGCGGGTGGAGACGTCCTTGCCGGCCGGGAAGACCGGAAGTGCGGCGTCCAGGCCGTCGGGCAGTTCGCGGGCCTCGATGCGCTGCAGGAGTGCGGCGCCTTCGGGGTTGGCGGCCTGCCAGGCGTTGAAGGACTCTTCCCATTCCTTCTTGGCAGCGGCGCCGCGGTCCACGACCGAGCGGGCGTGGGCCAGGACTTCCTGGTCAACGTCGAAGGACTTGGCGGGATCGAAGCCCAGGACCTCCTTGAGGCCTGCGACTTCCTCTGCACCCAGTGCCGAACCGTGGATCTTGCCCGTGTTCTGCTTCTTGGGCGCCGGGTACCCGATGATGGTGCGCAGCGAGATGATGGAGGGCTTGGACGTCTCGGCCTTTGCTGCGAGCAGTGCGGAGTACAACTCCTGCACGTCCTCTTTGTATTCGCCGGTCTTGGTCCAGTCGACGCGCTGGGTGTGCCAGCCGTAGGCCTCGTAGCGCTTGAGGACATCCTCGGTGAAGGAGATGTCGGTGTCGTCCTCGATGGAGATGTGGTTCTCATCGTAGACAACTACAAGGTTGCCCAGTTCCTGGTGGCCGGCCAGCGAGGAAGCCTCGGAGGTGACGCCTTCCTGGAGGTCGCCGTCGGAGGCGATGACCCAGATGGTGTGGTCAAACGGGGACGTGCCATCGGCAGCGTCGGCGTCGAACAGGCCGCGCATCCGGCGCTGGGAGTAGGCGAACCCGACCGACGAGGCCAGGCCCTGGCCCAGCGGCCCGGTGGTGATTTCCACACCGGCAGTGTGCTTGTACTCCGGGTGGCCCGGTGTCAGGGAATCCCAGGTGCGGAGCGCCTCAAGGTCCTTCAGTTCCAGGCCGTAGCCGGACAGGAACAGCTGGATGTAAAGGGTCAGCGACGTGTGGCCGGGAGACAGGATGAAGCGGTCGCGTCCCAGCCAGTCCGGGTTGCGCGGGTCATGGCGCATGAGCTTCTGGAAGAGAAGGTATGCGGCGGGCGCCAGGCTCATGGCCGTGCCGGGGTGGCCGTTACCGACCTTCTCCACGGCATCTGCAGCCAGAACGCGGATGGTGTCCACCGCGCGCTGGTCCAAGCTGGTCCATGACAGTTCTTGCTCTTCCAAATGTGGCACGAAAACCGGGCCCCTCTCTGTGCTGATGGTGGGCGGTACACGGGATCCGTTCCGGGGCACGATGTGGTGCCCGCTGCGGTGTGTACCAGCCGTTCACCATCGAAACGTTGATCTATCATTCAGCAGGGCTATGGGAACGCGTTTTCCAACGCTTTTCTGCCCCATGCTGATCTGGTGACAGCTTAGCTCCATTCCACTCTCCGGTCAGCGCAAATCTCACCTTTTGGACTCAATTTCCCCTTATGTGAATCGCCATTTCGTGGGGTTGAGTTAATCTGCTCGAATCACCCTGCGCGCAATCATCAGGGCCTAATCATGGGGCATCTGTTACAAATGCGCACGGTATGATATTTAGAGGCCGACGCCGGTAGCCGAGCCCTTTTTGAGGGCGGCGGCAGACCCCGGGCGTTGCCGGGACCTTCTTCTGACGACCGTTGGCGGGCTGCCCGGCAAACGGCCGCAAGACACAGCTGCACCGCCAGACAGAACTGCCTACCAGAACGGGTGACTGCCACCGTGAGCACAACAGATACGCCGCTTAATGCTTCCCGCACCAGGGGGGGAGCCGGGCTCGCCCGTAAGGCCAAGGCGTATTTCGCCCTCACCAAGCCGCGTGTCATTGAGTTGCTGCTGGTCAGCACCCTGCCCACCATGATCTACGCCGAGCGCGGCTTCCCGCCGATCGGGCTGATCCTGGCCACCTTGGTAGGCGGGGCCTTTGCCGCCGGCAGCGCCGGTGCCTTCAACTGCTACCTTGACCGCGACATCGACAAACTGATGCACCGGACCGAGAACCGTCCGCTCGTCACCGGCGAGGTGACGCCTCGTGAGGCGCTGATTTTCTCCTGGCTGCTCGGGGCAGCCGCCATTGTTATTCTCTGGTTCGGGGCCAACCCGCTGGCCGCGTGGCTCGGGCTAGGCGCGATTTTCTTCTATGTGGTCATCTACACCATCATCCTTAAGCGCCGCACCGCACAGAACATTGTGTGGGGTGGAGCCGCGGGCTGCTTCCCGGTGCTGATTGCCTGGGCCGCCGTGACCAACACCGTCGAGTGGCCGGCCGTCATCCTGTTTATGGTCATCTTCCTCTGGACGCCGCCGCACTACTGGCCGCTTTCCATGCGTTACGGCGAGGACTACCGCAACGCCAACGTGCCCATGCTTGGGGCCATTGCCGGCGCCAAGGTGGTTTCCGTCCAGGTAGTCCTCTACGCCTGGGCCATGGTGGCCTGCTCGCTGCTGATGGTCCCGGCCGGTGGCGCCGGCTGGGTTTACACTGCCACCGCAGTCCTGGCAGGTGCCTGGTTCCTGTACGAGTCGCACTCCCTGTACAACCGGGCGCAGCGCGAGGACATCTCGGACAAGCGCGCCATGAAAGTCTTCCACGGCTCCATCAGCTACCTGACGCTGCTGTTCATCGCACTGGCCGTGGATCCGTTCGTCGGATCAGCGATCATCGGTTAGCAGCACCCCACCCAACGCCCTCGCAGTTCCTGCAGGTTTTTCAAGGACCCTCTCTTGCTCAGGTGAGAGTGGGTCCTTCATTTGTACGCAGGAAGTGAGGGAAGTCCTTAAATGCGGAGTGCCACGGTTCGCCTTGAACCGTGGCACTGCGTCGTGGGTAAAGCCGGTGGCAGTGGAGGCTATGTGACCGGGCTCGAGCGGGCGAGGTCGGCGGAGTTTGTCGCCGCGCTCATCAGCAACGCCGCTCCGAGCATGTGGGCGCCCACCAGCAACGCGGGGATGCCGTTGTAGTACTGGCTGAAGCCGATGACGGCCTGCAGCAGGGTCACGGCCAAAAGCAGCAGGACGGAGGTGCGGAACGGGCCCTGGATCCGGCGGACGATCACCAGCACCAGTGCGAACAGTGTTCCGGCAGTGATCACGTACGCCGGAACGGCATGGATGTGGGAGAACAGGTCCCAGTCGAGGCCGTTGCGGGGAGCCTCGGCGTCACCGGCGTGGGGACCGGAGCCGGTCACCACTACGCCGAGCATCACGGCGAGAGCGGAGAAGAGCGCGACGGCGGCAGCCACCGGACGCATGACGCCCGGCAACGCGGGAAGCTGGATGCTGGCATGGCGGCCAGTCCTGCCGTAGGCCCGGTTGACGAGCAGCGTGGCGATCACCACGAGGGCCATGGAAACGAGGAAATGCAGGCCCACCACCCACGGATTGAGGTTGGTCAGAACGGTGATGCCACCGATCACCGCCTGTGCCGGGATGCTGGCCAGCAGGCCAAGCGCCAGCAGGAAGAGGTCCCGGCGCTCCTTGCGGAGGTTCCACAAGTACACGAGCATGGCCAGCGCAACCGCTGCCAGAGCAAACGTCAGGAGCCGGTTGCCGAACTCGATGAAGCCATGGATCCCCATTTCGGCGGTGTTGACCAGGGACGTGTCGGTACAGCGCGGCCACGTGGGGCAGCCCAGGCCCGACGCGGTCAGCCGCACGGCGCCGCCGGTCACCACCAGCAGCGTCTGGCCAACCAGGGAGGCCACCGCGAGGCGGCGGACGCTGGCGTCCGCGGTACGGGGCAACCTCGCGATGAGGCGGCCGGCGATCTGGGGGAGGCGTGAAGCCGTGCTCACGGATATCTCAATTCCACTTGAACCAACGGATGGCTGCTGCTCCGGCAAGAACTGTCCAAAGCAGCAGGATAAGCGCGGCGCCGCCGTTCAGCGAGCCGTGCAGGAAAGCTTCGCGCATGGCCTCACCGAGTGCGCCGGAGGGCAAGTAGTGGACCGCTCCCTGTGCAAGTGCGGGCAGCCGTTCCGCGGGAATAACTATCCCTCCCAGGGCGCCCAGCAGGATCCACAGCAGGTTGGTGATGGCGAGGGTTGCCTCGGGCCGGACGGTGCCGGCCACCAGGAGCCCCAGCGCGGTGAATGCCACGGCGCCCAGGGCAAGCAGTGTCAGTCCGGGAAGCCAGCCGGAGGCAGGCGGCTGCCAGCCCAAAGGAAGCGCCACCAGGGCCACCACTGCCACCTGGAGGCAGAGCACCGCCAGCACCGCCAGCACCTTACCCGCGATGAGGCCCTCACGGCCCAAGGGTGTGGTGGACAGGAACCGGAGAACCCCGTACCGCCGATCGAATCCGGTGGCGATGCCCTGCCCGGTAAAGGCCGTGGACATCGCGCACAAAGCCAGGATGCCGGGGACCGCCACATTGATACGGCTGGCTCCGAAGCCGTCCAGGAAGGGAGTGACGGTGAGCCCCACCAGCGCAAGAAGCGGCAGGACGGCTGCGAGGATGAGCTGCTCGCCGTTCCTGAGCATGGTCAGTGATTCGTACCTGCCCTGCAACAGGATGCGGCGCAGCAGCCTGGCTGGCGCTCCCTGGGTGGCGGTGGCTGGGGGCGCCGTCATCGGATGTCCTTTCCTGAGATGTCCAGGAAGACATCTTCCAGGCTTCGTGCCGCCAGGCTCATGGAACCGGGCATCACGTCGTGGGCTGCCCACCAGGCGGTCAACGACGCGAGATCGCGGGGCGTCAAGGCACCCGAGGCCACGTAGCTTCCGGCCCGGGTTTCAGAGACGGCGATGGCATCGGGCAAGACGCCGGTGAAATCCAGCCCCGGGGGCGCCTCGAACACCAGGGTGCGGACATGGTCCGTGCCGGCCTCCACAACCGGGTCCCGCTGCAGCAGCTGGGAAACTGTTCCCTCGGCGACGTTCCTGCCGGCGTCGATGATGTACACGTAGTCCGCCAACCGCTGGGCGTCGTCCATCAGGTGCGTTGTCAGGATGATGCCCATCCCGGCTGCCCGCAGTTCGGAAATCAGTTCGAAGACCAGCTGCCTGGACTGGGGATCAAGGCCAGCGCTGGGCTCGTCAAGGAAAAGGACTTCCGGATTGCCGATCAGCGCTGCGGCCAGGGCCAGGCGTTGCTTCTGCCCACCGGAGAGTCTGCGCACAGTGGCCCTGGCGAAGGTATCAATGCCGAGCCGTCCCACCAGGTCGTCCACGGAACGGGGCCGCGCGTACATTCCGGCGATGTGCCGCAACAGTGGGATGGGCCGGGCCGACGGCGGGAGGCCGCCGTCCTGAAGCATCACGCCTACGCGGGACCGCAGTTCAGCGCCCGCTCGGCCCGGATCCTGGCCGAGCAGCGAGATGCTCCCGCCGCTGCGTTTCTGCAGGCCTTGGGCGCATTCGATCGTGGTGGTCTTTCCGGCTCCGTTGGCGCCCAGGAGGGCCGTGACCTGGCCGCGTTCGGCCATAAGGGATACGCCGTTGACCACCCGGAGCATTTTTCCGTCCAGGCTGGCCAGCGGACCAACATCCTTAATTAACCCGCTGATGGACAGAACCGGGGATTCGGGGGATCGCACCCCAGCATTCTACGCGATGTAGTACTGGCGGGGCCGCAGGGACTCCGGCCGCAGGTCAGCCTGACCTTACTAGATCCGGGGACTAAATTACGACATGATTGTGTTGTGTATTCCATGACCAATGCTGCTGCTGTGCCGTTTGCCGGGCACGGAGCGCCGCGTACCGCCGCTGACCGCGGCCACGTGGCCGCTGTGCCGGCGGCGGACTCCGACGAGCGCACCCGGGACCGGGTCCTTGGTGCCGTGCTTGAGCACGGCCCCATCAGTGCGGCGGAACTCGGTGACATGCTTGGGTTCACGCCAGCCGCGGTCCGGAGGCATCTTGATCATCTGGCCCGCAGCGGGGATATTGAGGTCAAACGCGTGGCCAGGGCCGGTGCCGGCGCGGGGCGTCCCGCCCGCCGCTACGTCCTGAGCTCGCAAGGCCAGTCCACGCTTGGCAACGATTACCTCGACATCGCTACCCTCGCTCTCAAGCAGCTCCAGGCAGTGGCCGGCGAACAGGCAGTCCGCGCGTTCGCCGTCGAACGTTTTGCCGACATGGAACGCCGGTATGCTCCCGAGGTCGAACACGCCGGACCGGACATCACCGCCAGGGCCCAGGCACTGTCCGCGGCGCTGAGCCGGGATGGCTTCGTGGCGTCGGCCGCCTCGATCCAGGCCAAGGCCCCTCTGCCGGCAGCACTCTCCAGCGTCCAGCTGTGCCAGGGGCATTGCCCCATCCAGCAGCTTGCCGCCCAGTTCCCTGTCTTCTGCGATGTGGAGACCGAAGTGTTCTCCCGGCTGGTAGGCGTTGACGTACGCCGCCTGTCCACGCTGGCTCGCGGTGGACACGTCTGCACCACCCATATACCCACAGGCCGGCTGGCTGCCGGGGGACCCCAGGTCCCGCAGGCAGCCCCCGCCAGCCTGGATGAAGTAACCAACCATCAGCAAGGAAGGCCGTGATGACGGACCAACTATCAGAGAAAGCGGTAGCCGAAGACACTGTGATCTCGGAGATTCTGGAAAAGAATCCCGAGCTCCACGGCATCGGCACGTACGAGTACGGCTGGTCTGACAAGAACGACGTCGGTGCCAACGCCCGCCGCGGTATCAATGAAGACGTCGTCCGCGACATCTCGGCCAAGAAGAGCGAGCCGGAATGGATGCTCGATCTTCGGCTCAAGGGCCTGAAGTACTTCGACCGCAAGCCCATGCCCACCTGGGGTGCAGACCTCTCCGGCATCGACTTCGACAACATCAAGTACTTTGTGCGGTCCACCGAGAAGCAGGCCACCACCTGGGAGGAACTGCCCGAGGACATTAAGAACACGTACGACAAGCTCGGCATCCCCGAGGCCGAAAAGCAGCGCTTGGTTTCCGGCGTCGCCGCCCAGTACGAGTCCGAGGTCGTGTACCACCAGCTGCGTGAGGACCTTGAGAAGCAGGGCGTCATTTTCCTGGACACCGACACCGCGCTGCGTGAACACCCTGAGATCTTCCAGGAATACTTCGGCACCATCATTCCCGTGGGCGACAACAAGTTCGCGTCGCTGAACACGGCCGTCTGGTCCGGCGGTTCCTTTGTGTACGTCCCCAAGGGCGTCCACGTGGACATCCCGCTGCAGGCATACTTCCGCATCAACACGGAAAACATGGGCCAGTTCGAGCGCACCCTGATCATCGCCGACGAGGACTCCTACGTCCACTACATCGAAGGCTGCACCGCGCCGATCTACACTTCGGACTCGCTGCACTCCGCCGTGGTGGAAATCATCGTCAAGAAGGGCGCCCGCGTCCGCTACACCACCATCCAGAACTGGTCCACCAACGTGTACAACCTGGTGACCAAGCGTGCCATCTGCGAAGAAGGCGCCACCATGGAATGGGTTGACGGCAACATCGGCTCCAAGGTCACCATGAAGTACCCGGCCGTCTACCTCGTAGGCGAGCACGCCAAGGGCGAGACCCTGTCCATCGCCTTCGCCGGCGCCGGCCAACACCAGGACACCGGCTCGAAGATGGTGCACATTGCTCCGAACACCAAGAGCTCCATCATTTCCAAGTCCGTGGCCCGCGGCGGCGGACGTGCTGCCTACCGCGGCCTGGTCCAGGTCCGCGAAGGTGCCAAGCACTCGGCGAACACCGTTCGTTGCGACGCGCTGCTGGTGGACACCATCAGCCGTTCGGACACCTACCCGTACATCGACATCCGTGAGGATGACGTGGTGATGGGCCATGAAGCAACTGTTTCCCGGGTCAGCGAAGAGCAGCTCTTCTACCTGATGTCCCGCGGCATGCGCGAAGACGAGGCCATGGCGATGATCGTCCGTGGCTTCATCGAGCCCATCGCCCGCGAACTCCCGATGGAGTACGCACTTGAGCTGAACCGCCTGATTGAACTGCAGATGGAAGGGTCCGTCGGATAACGATGACTGAAATCACTACTGAAAAGGCCCGCATCGGCGCGCCTTCGGCCCAGCCGTTTATTAACGGGTTCACGGAAGAAGGCGAAAGCCTGTCTCCGATCAATTCGGCCACTTCCAGGGCCCCATTGGCCGGCGAAGCGGTCAAGCGCCACTCGCACGGCGGCGGCGTCGGCATTCCGGACAGCTCACGTGCCGGCCGGCTGACGTCATACAACCTGGCGGACTTCAAGCCGCTCACCGGGCTTGAGGAAGACTGGCGTTTTACCCCGCTCAAGCGTCTGCGTGGCCTGCACAGCGAAGTCCTGTCAGGGGCGGCGCCCACCGTCACCGTCAGCGGCCCGGAGCAGGTCACGGTTGAGACCGTGGCACGCGGCGATAAGCGCATCGGTTCCGCCGGCATCCCGGAGGACCGCGTGTCCGCCAACGCCTGGGAGAACTTCAGCGAAGCCACCGTCCTCACCATCCCGGCCGAGTTTGAAGCCGACACCGAGGTCACCGTCGTGATCGAAGGCACCTCCACGGAGGCAGCTGCCCAGCACCTGGTAATCGTGGCGAATAAGTTCTCCAAGGCCGTTGTGGTCCTGAACCACCAGGGCTCGGCAGTTGTGTCCGAAAACATCGAAATCGTTATTGAAGACGGCGCCAACCTCACGGTTGTCTCGCTCCAGGAATGGAACGACGACGCCGTCCACGCCTCCTCCCAGCAGGCAAAGATCGGCCGCGACGCCAAGTTCAAGCACGTGGTGGTCAGCCTCGGCGGGGACCTGGTCCGCGTCACGCCGTCGGCCCGTTTCACCGCCCCCGGCGGCGAAGCCGAAATGTTCGGCCTGTACTTCGCCGACGCCGGCCAGCACCTGGAGCAGCGGCTCTTTGTTGACCACGCGGTGGCGAACTGCACCTCCAACGTGCTCTACAAGGGCGCTTTGCAGGGCCGCAATGCCCACGCTGTGTGGGTAGGCGACGTCCTGATCCGCAAGGAAGCCGAAGGCACCGACAGCTACGAGGCCAACCGCAACCTGCTGCTCACGGACGGCGCCCGCGCCGACTCCGTGCCGAACCTCGAGATCGAAACCGGCCTGATCAAGGGTGCCGGCCACGCCAGCGCCACCGGCCGGCTGGATGACGAGCACCTGTTCTACCTCATGGCCCGCGGCATCCCCGAGGATGTTGCCCGTCGCCTGGTGGTCCGGGGCTTCCTGCACGAGATCATCCAGCAGATCAAGGTACCGGCCCTCGAAGAGCGGCTCACCGAGGCTGTTGAGCGCGAACTCGCCGTGACGAACAACTAGACGGCGCGGAAAACAGATGACTGACCAGCCAAAGGGCGAATTTGTCTGTAAGACGGATGAAATCCAGCTCAAGCAGGCGCTGCGGATCCTGATCGATGACTACCCCGTAGCCATCGTGAAGGACTCCATGGGAGACATCCACGCCATCGGGGACACCTGCTCGCACGCGGACATCTCACTGTCCGAGGGTGAAGTGGAAGGGTGCATGATCGAATGCTGGGGCCATGGCTCCCAGTTCGACCTGCGCAGCGGTGAGCCGCTGCAGTTGCCCGCCTACGATCCCGTCCCGGTGTTCGCCGTCGAAATCGTCGGCGACGAGGTCTACGTGGACTGCACGAACGTGCTCAACGGAGCGGAAGCCCCGAACTTCAGCTAGCAGCATCCCCAGCGTCAGCCGGACACACAGCAACAGAACCAAACTTCCAGCTACAGACCGCACCACCGCCGGAGGGCGCGGTGCAGAGGAGAACAAGACCTATGTCTACTCTTGAGATCAAGGACCTGCACGTCAGCATTGACACGGAGCAGGGCACCAAGGAGATCCTGAAGGGCGTCAGCCTGACCATCAAGACCGGTCAGACCCACGCCATCATGGGCCCCAACGGTTCGGGCAAGTCCACCCTGGCATCCACCATTGCCGGGCACCCGCGCTACAAGGTCACCAGCGGAACCATCACGCTCGACGGCGAAGATGTCCTGGCGATGAGCGTTGACGCGCGGGCCCGCGCCGGCCTTTTCCTGGCCATGCAGTACCCCGTGGAGGTCCCCGGTGTGAGCATGACCAACTTCCTGCGCACCGCCAAGACTGCCATCGACGGCGAAGCGCCCAAGCTGCGTACCTGGACCAAGGACGTCAAGGCGGCCATGGCCCAGCTGCGCATCGACGCAGACTTCGCCGAGCGCAACGTCAACGAGGGCTTCTCCGGCGGAGAGAAGAAGCGTGTCGAGATCCTCCAGCTGGAACTCTTCAAGCCGAAGTTCGCCATCCTTGACGAGACCGACTCGGGCCTGGACGTTGACGCCCTCAAGGTTGTCTCCGAAGGCGTCAACCGTGCACACGAAGCGGGCAACATGGGCACGCTGCTCATCACGCACTACACCCGCATCCTGCGCTACATCAAGCCTGACTTCGTCCACGTATTCGTTGACGGACAGGTTGTCGAAGAGGGCGGCCCGGAGCTCGCTGACCGCCTTGAAGAAGAAGGCTACGACCGCTACGCCACGGGCGCCGGCGCAGCCACCATCGCCGCCGCCGCACAGGCCTAGTTAGGACTTGCCATGACCGAAATCAATACGGCCCGCACGGGCCTCGAGGATGTCGAAGAGGCACTCAAGGACGTCATCGACCCGGAACTCGGCGTGAACATCGTGGACCTCGGGCTGCTGTACGGCCTGAAGTACTCCGACGACGACGGCGCGCTGCTGATCGACATGACGCTCACCACGGCCGCCTGCCCGCTCACCGATGTCATCGAGGAGCAGGTAGGCAAGTCCCTTGACGGTGTCGTCGACGACTGGCGCCTGAACTGGGTGTGGATGCCGCCATGGGGTCCCGAGCGGATCACCGACGACGGCAAGGACCAGATGCGGGCCCTCGGCTTCAACATCTGATTTATCCTTACCGCATAAGTACGACGACGGCCGGTTACCTCCCCAGCGGAGGTAGCCGGCCGTCGTCGTTCCCCACCGGTTCCCTAACCTCGCATGCTCGGCTAGGGAACCCTGCCGGCGTGGGCCCACTCAGAGATTTGGGGCGGAGAACGTGTCGCACTGGTTGATGTCGCCGGTGGTGTAGCCCTGGTAGAACCACTTTTGGCGCTGTTCGCTGGACCCGTGCGTCCAGGCCTCGGGCGAGACCCGGCCGGTGGCGGCTTCCTGGATCCGGTCATCGCCCACGGCGGAAGCTGCAGACAGGGCATCGTTGAGGTCCTGCTGGGTGATCGGTTCAAGGAACGGCTGGCCGTCGGGTCCGGGCTGGGTTGATGCGTGTTTCACCCAAAGGCCGGCATAGCAGTCGGCCTGGAGCTCCACCCGCACGGCACCGGACTCCGGCCCCTGCGGATCCTGCTGGCCGCGGTCAATGTACCCCAGCACGTTCTGGATATGGTGGCCGAATTCGTGGGCCACCACGTACTCCTGCGCCAAGGGACCTCCCGAGGAACCGAAACGGTCCACGAGCTCCTGGAAGAACCCGGGATCGAAGTAGGCGGTGCTGTCTGTGGGGCAGTAGAAGGGACCCACCGCGCTGGAAGCCGTCCCGCAACCGCTGTTGACGGCTTGATCGAAGATCACCGTCTCCGGCTGGGGGTACTGCACGTTGTAGTCCTGGAGATAGGCCGGCCAGAACGCGTTCAGGCTGTTGACCGTGCCGGTGATCCGGCAGTCCAGCCGCGCGTCGGCGTCGGCCCCCGTGCTGCAGGCCGGTGCCGTTCCCTGGCTCTGTTCGGCCGTGCCCGCCCCGCCGCTCAGGCCTTCCAGCAGGGCTGGATTGACGCCGAGGAGCGCGGCTATCAGCAGGATGATCCCGCCCCCGATGCCGCCGCCGACTTTTACTCCGCGGCCCATGCCGCGCCGGTCCTGGACCTGGGATGGGTCCAGCTGGACGTTGTCATTGAAGCTCATGAAGTCACAATAGCCCTTGCCGGCACCACCGAAGCGGAGTCCGCCCGGTAAAGTTGGGACGATGCCTTTTCTCGACAAAATCCAGCGCTGGGCCGAAGAACGCCCCCATGACACCGCCGTTGTGGTGGCGGGCCGACGCCTGCGCTGGGCTGGGCTCCGGGACGCCGCCGCAGCCGCACTTCCAGAGACGGCAGCTGTCACAGTCCTTGCGGAGGCCAACTCCGTAGACTTCGCAGTGAGGTTCGCCGCAGCCGTTGCCGGCGTGCGGCAATGCGCCGTCCTGGATCCGACCTGGCCGGCGTCCCTGCACCAGGAGATCGTTCAGCGGCTGGCGGAATCAGCCAAGCCGGGCACAGTTTCCGCAGCGGATGCCTTGGCGGACGGGCCGCCGGACTCGACGTTCCTGATCGGACTCACGTCCGGCACCACCTCCGTGCCCAAGGCGTTTACCCGGTCGAGGCAGTCCTGGCGGCAGTCCTTCGACGCGTCCATTGACTTCTTCGGCCTCACCCGGGAGGATGTCACGCTCGCGCCCGGACCCCTCGCCGCCAGCCTTAACCTCTACGCCCTCGCTGAGTGCCTCTACGCGGGCTCGGAATTCCAGACGCTGGAGAGTTTCGACGTCGGTGATGTCCACGCGGCCATCACGCACGACGGCGTGACCCGGCTGATCCTCGTGCCCACCATGCTGCGGCTGCTGAGTGAGCGCGGCCTGACCGGCGGCGTCGATGCCTCCGGCATCAGAACCATCATCTGCGCCGGCTCGAAGCTGGACGCACGCACCCTTGATGCAGCACGGCGATGGGCGCCGAACGCCACCATCTTTGAGTACTACGGCGCATCCGAACTGAGCTTTGTCTCCGGTGTGGGGCTGGCCGCGGGGGAGTTGCTGGATGCCGGAGGCACAGGAATCGGACACCCCTTCCCGGGCGTGGACGTCAGAATCCTCGACGATGACGGTTCCGAACTGCAGGAAGGCGAAGCCGGCAATATCTGTGTGCGCAGCGGCATGGTCAGCAACGGCTACCTGTGGGGTGACGACGGCCAGGCGCTGCGCTCCTTCAACGGCTGGTTCACGGTGGGGGACCAGGGCTACCTCGCCGATGGCGAACTGCACATCCTGGGCCGGCGCGCCGACATGATTCTGACGTCGGGAAAGAACGTGTATCCGCACGAAGTGGAACTTGCCCTGGCGGCCGTGCCGGGGGTGGCTGCTGCGGTGGCCGCCGGAATCGCCGATGATCTCCGGGGCCAACGGGTGGTTGCAGGCGTGGTTCCGTCGCATGGCGGAGTCACGGCCATGCAGCTGAAGGCCGGACTCGAGAACATCCTGCCGCGGGACAAGCGGCCCCACCAGTACTTCGCGCTCTCCGAACTTCCCACCACGGACCGCGGCAAGGTCAGCCGGAACATCCTGCTGGACTGGATCGGCTCTCATGACCCAAGGGCGCGGCACCTTGACCGCTGACCTGCAGCCCCATGGCTTGATGTCCGGCGACCTGTTGCCCGCGGACCGGCAGCCCGTGATCATCGCGGCGCGGCGTACCGCGGTCCGGCGCGCGAACGGTGCGCTGAAGGAACTGCGTGCGCACCAGCTTCTCGCGCCGGTCCTGGCCGACCTCCTGGCAGACACTCAGGTGCCGGCCGAAGCGGTCACGGATGTGGTGATCGGCAACGCCGTGGGCGGTGGCGGCAACGTGGCCCGCCTGGCCCTTCTTGAGGCGGGCCTGCCGGTGAGTGTGCCGGGACTGACCATCGACCGCCAGTGCGGGTCAGGCCTCGATGCGATTGTCCTGGCCGCCCGGCTGGTGGCCGCTGGCGGCAACCCCGTGTATCTCGCCGGGGGAGTGGAGAGCATCAGCACTGCTCCGCTGCGGGCCTACCGGGACGACGACGGCGAGCCGGACTTTTTTGCCCGGGCCCAGTTTGTGCCGCACAGCTTCGGCGACCCGGATATGGGGGTCGCGGCCGAGAACGTGGCTGCCCGGTTCAGGGTCAGCCGGAAGCGGCAGGATGCCTCCGCGCTGCGCAGCCACCAGCGGGCACTGGCCGCCGCTAAAGCAGGATATTTCGCCGCAGAAATCACTGGGCTGGAAACGCCGGCTGGACTCATCAGCGCCGACGACGGCCCCCGCGCCGGCCTGAACGCCGCCGTCCTGAACCGGTTCCCGCCCGCTTTTGTGCCAGGGGGGACCGTCACCGCCGGGAACTCATGCTTCGACGCGGACGCCGCTTCCGCCGTCGTCGTCACTTCATTGCAGCGGGCCCGGGAACTGGGAGCCACAGACGGGCTCCTGGTGCTGGCCACGGACACTGCAGGCGTGGATCCCGAGCAGTTGGGGATCGGCGCAGCGGTTGCCGCGGAGCGGCTCCTGCAGGCGAGGGGACTATCCGCGGCCAGTGTTGACCTGGTGGAGTTCAACGAAGCCTTCGCGTCCCAGACACTGGCCTGTCTGGACCAGTTGGGCATCGATCCGGAGCGGGTCAACCTTGATGGCGGGGCGCTGGCATTGGGCCACGCCTACGGGGCGTCGGGGGCGGTATTGGTGACCCGGCTTCTCGCGCAGGCTCGGCGTGCCGGGCGTCATGGCTCCCTAGGGCTGGCCCTGATCAGTATTGCTGGCGGCATGGGCACGGCGGCGCTGCTGCGTTTTGAGTTGCTGGCCGGCGACCATCAGGTCCCCTAAGCGGCACAGGAAGGACCGACGGCCACTCAGTCCTCCGCATCGCCGAGTCCGCGTGCAGCCAGTGCTTCGCCGGTCTGGCGGGCGAAGGCCACGGTGGTGATGAAGACGGGCAGCACGAGGGCACGCGGGTTGCGCTCAAGCCCGCGGGCCCGGGCGGAATCCCTGACGTCTGCGAAGGCGCCGGCGATATACGGGATGCTGCGGAGCATGATGGCGATGGTCAGCGCAAAGCGCTCAGGGTCCGCGCCAAAGCGGCGGAATGGCGTGGCCAGCGACACCACGCCGTCCAATATCCGCTGCATGGGCGTGGTGGCCGTCAGCAGGGACGCCGCCACCACGCAGACCAGGATGTTCAGGACAATCCGGGCAGCCGTGGGTCCACCCAGCTGCCACCACTGGAACAGGCCGATGACCACCAGTACCAGGCCAACAGGACGGACAGCACTCACGAGCCGCTGGGGTCCGGCGCCCGTCAGGAGAAACAGTGCGCCGAGCGCGGCCAGCACCGCGGCGGAGACCAGCCAGTCGACCACCAGGAAAGACACCAGGCCGCTGCCCACCACCAGCAGGAACTTGCATGCCAGCGGCGTGCGGTGGATGACGGAATTCCCCGGGACGTAGTTGGCCAGCAGGAAGCCGTGCCCTCTCACGGCGCGGCCAGGCCGTTGGTGACCAGCGCCCGGTATGCGTCGACGGCCGCGGCAGGGCCGCCGTCGAACATCACGCGTCCCGCCTCCACCACCAGCACGCGGTCCATCTCCAGGGCGAGGTCGAGGTCGTGCGTGGACATCACGATCTGCTGGTCGAGGCCGGAAAGGGTGCGGCGCAGGAGTTCACGGTTCCGGAGGTCCAGGAGGGTGGACGGTTCATCCAGCACCAGCACAGCTGGGTTCACGGCCAGTACAGCGGCGAGGGCCATCAGCTGGCGTTCACCGCCTGAGAGTTCGTAGATGCTTTGGTCCGCGAGCGGCAGCAGGCCGAGGCGCTCCAGGGCCGATTCAGCCAACCTGCGCCGCTCCGCCCCGTTGCGCACCGGGCGGCGCAGCGAAAGCTCCACGTCCTCGCGCCCCGTAGGCATCACCAGCTGCGACAAGGGGTCCGTGAAGACGAACCCCACCTGCCTGCGGACCGCCCGCACGGCTCGGACAGTATCGGCTCCTTCCACCGACACGGTGCCGGAACTTGGCTGGACCAGGCCGTTAATCAGCCGCAACAGCGTGGACTTGCCGGACCCGTTGGCCCCGATCACGCCGATGCGCTGTTCGGTCAGCTCAAGCGTGACGTCCTGGAGCAGGGACTTCGGTTCCGGGCGGTTGTCAACGGCAATTGCCACTGAGGCCTGCCGGAAAGAAATAGTTGCCATAGCGGGACTAGTTGTTGATCCGCTTCACCCGGCGGACCAGGACGTCGGGAAACGCCCGGTGCAGTGCCACTGCGATCGCTGCGGCGAGGATGTTCTTAATCACGTCGCCGGGGTAGAAGATCAGGTCTGCGAGGACGGCGTCACCCAGTGACGCTTTGGTGTTCAGGGCGATCCCGGCCACTCCGAGTGTGTGCACGACGGCGATGCTGGTGACCATCGCCGACGCGAAGAACCACAGCGCCCGGGCACGTGATGTCCGCCGGATCACTACAGTGGCGAGCCAGCCTACAACGGCTGCAGCGATCGGGAAAGCAATGATGTAACCGGCCGACGGTCCGGCCAGAATGCCCAGGCCGCTGCGGCCCTGGCTGAAGATCGGCAGGCCGGCCAGGCCCAGGAGGGTGTACAGGCCGACGGCGGCGAAACCGCGGCCCGGGCCCAGCATCAGTCCGGTGAGGATCACCGCAAGGGTCTGGAAAGTGATGGGGATGCCGAACACGTTCGCCGCGATGCCTGGCACCATGGCAGAGCCGGCAACGAGCGCGGCGAAAACGGCGATCAGGCCCAGGTCGGTGGCGTTCCAGCGGCTCCGGAAGCGGGAAGCGGTGCCGGTGCCGGCGGTGTCAGTCTGGCTCATGGGGTGTTCCTGTCGTGGTTGTACAAGCGAAGCATGGGGTGATCCTGACGTTACCGGCCGCCGTCGGGCTCTATTTTGTAGAGGACCTACTAAGCGGGAAGCCCGGGACTGACGGCAGGGCACAAACGTTGAGCCAACGCACGACGGCGGTGCAGCGGTTATGGGGTGAAGCTGGGGCCGGTAGACTTGGACAGGCCGTCCTTTCGGCCATTCTGCCCGGCTGCTTCCAGACATCATCCGTTGAGCTGCGGCGTTTCCCTGTTGTGAAAGGCCTTACCTGCTGTGATTACTGTCCAGGATCTTGAATTGCGCGCCGGCGCCCGGCTCCTCATGGACCAGGTGAGCTTCCGCATCGACAAGGGCGACAAGATCGGCCTCGTTGGCCGTAACGGTGCAGGCAAGACCACCCTCACGCGGGTGCTCGCGGGCGAAGGCCAGCCCGCCGGCGGAAAGGTTACCCGCAGCGGCGAGATCGGCTACCTGCCGCAGGATCCCCGGACCCCGGACATGGAACAGCTGGCCCGCGACCGCATCCTCTCCGCCCGCGGCCTGGACATCGCCGTTAACAAGCTCAAGCAGACGCATGAGGACATGGCCAGCGAGGACACCGAGATCCAGCGCAAGGCGATGAACCGCTATGACCGGCTGGAATCCGAGTTCCTGGCCGCCGGCGGATACGCGGCCGAGGCCGAGGCCGCCGCGATCTGCTCCAACCTGGCCCTCCCGGACCGGCTGCTGAACCAGCCGCTCAAGACCCTGTCCGGCGGCCAGCGCCGCCGTGTTGAACTGGCCCGGATCCTGTACTCGGACGCCGAAACGATGCTCCTCGATGAGCCCACCAACCACCTCGACGCGGATTCCATCACCTGGCTCCGCGAGTTCCTGAAGAACCACCAGGGCGGCCTGATCGTGATCAGCCACGACACCGAGCTGCTCGAAGCCACCGTCAACAAAGTGTTCCTGCTGGATCCCAACCGCGCCAAGGTCGACTTCTACAATATGAACTGGAAGCGCTACTTGCTCCAGCGCGAAACGGATGAGCGCGCCCGCAAGCGTGAGCGCGCCAACGCGGAGAAGAAAGCCCAGGTCCTCATCGACCAGGCCAACAAAATGCGAGCCAAGGCCACCAAGGCCGTCGCAGCGCAGAACATGGCCAAGCGTGCCGAACGTCTCCTGGGCGGCCTCGAAGCCGTCCGCGCGACCGACCGCGTGGCAGCCCTGCGCTTCCCGGATCCGTCACCCTGCGGCAAGACCCCGCTGACCGCAGACGGACTCAGCAAGTCCTACGGCTCACTGGAGATCTTCACCGATGTGGACCTGGCCATCGACCGCGGCTCCAAGGTGGTCATCCTGGGCCTCAACGGCGCCGGCAAGACCACGCTCCTGCGGATGCTTGCCGGCGTCGACAAGCCGGACACCGGCGAGGTCGTTGCGGGCCACGGCCTGAAGGTGGGCTACTACGCCCAGGAGCACGAGACGCTCGACGTGGACCGCACCGTCCTGCAGAACATGCGCTCCTCCGCCCCGGACATGAACGACGCGGAGGTCCGCAACATCCTGGGCTCGTTCCTGTTCTCCGGAGACGACGTCGACAAGCCCGCCGGTGTGCTCTCCGGCGGCGAGAAGACCCGGCTGGCCCTGGCCACCATCGTGGCCTCAAGCGCGAACGTGCTGCTCCTTGACGAGCCCACTAACAACCTCGACCCGGCCAGCCGCGCCGAAATCCTCGGGG
The DNA here is from genome assembly GCF_003287955.1 of Arthrobacter sp. AQ5-06. Classification (GTDB taxonomy): domain Bacteria; phylum Actinomycetota; class Actinomycetes; order Actinomycetales; family Micrococcaceae; genus Arthrobacter. The sequence goes on from NZ_QMKP01000008.1 coordinate 171,925, forward strand.
CCCTGAGCAACTACACCGGCGCCGTCGTCCTCGTGAGCCACGACGAAGGCGCTGTTGAGGCGCTGAATCCTGAGCGCGTTGTGTTGTTGCCCGATGGGGTCGAGGACCACTGGAACGAAGACTACTTGGACCTGATTACGCTGGCCTGAGTTTTCGTTCTCTGTTGAGCCCGCGCCGAAGGCGGGTGATTTGCCGCTTGCTGGCTCGTTCCTCGCCTCTGACGCAAGCTACACAAATCACCCGCCTTCGGCGCTTTTGCGTTAATCGCCGATCAGCTCGACCCAGTCGTCAGCGCACCTTGAGGTCCTCTTTCGAGCGTCAGTAGCCCTGCGCGTCCAGGAGGGCGTCTTCCTCTTCTTCTGCCGTCGCCTTCTTGCGCTTTCGGGCAATGGGCGGACGACGTCGGGCTGCCGCAGCGGCCGAGTGCATCGGGCTGCCGGAGTCGCGCGACCCGTCCTCACCCTCAAGCTCATCCTCGGCGTCGATCGCGGCGTTCCTGGCCTGCTGCCGTGCGGCGTACCCGAAGCCCACAAACATCAGCACGCCGAACGCGAACCACTGCAAGGAATAGGACAGGTGCGTGCCTTCTTCGGTGGCCGGCTTCGGGAACGGGAACGGCATGTCAGCGGGGGCGGGAGATTCAGACGCGAGCTGTCCGTAGGCGCCAGTGAGCACGGGATATCCCAGTTGGTCCCCGTAGGTGGGGAGATCGATGGAAGCGACCTGGCCGGCGGGGGCGCCACGGTCCAGTTGGGGTTCCCCGTGCTTGAGGCGGACGACGGCGGTCACGGGGCCGGCGGGAGGCGCCGGGATGGAATCGGGGCTGCCCGGGTTCTTGTTGCCGATGGGCAGCCAGCCGCGGTCAATCACCACGGTTTCGCCGGACTCCAGCTTGAACGGGACAACCACCTCATACCCGGGCTGCCCGTTCAGCGGACGGTTGCGGACAATACGCTGGCCGTCGGGATCGTAGGTGCCATGGAGTTCCACCTGGGTCCATTCCTTCGACGGGTCCAGCGCGGAGAACTCGCCCCTTGCCTGGTCGAAGGAGATGGGTGTGGCGGAATAGTTGGTGACAACGCGGTTGATCTCCGCGAGCGTCTCTGCGCGGCGATCCATCTGCCAGCGGCCAAGGAAGACGCAGGCAGCGGCGAAGATGGCGGCCAGCAGGAGGTATCCAAGCCACTTGCTGGAAAAGAGGAAGCGGTACATTCAGCCGTCCTGCCCTACCGGGGCCTGGCCGGCGTCCTGCCCCGAATCCAGGATCAGGGTCTCCTTCCAGAGCCCGCGGGTCTGGAGGTAATCTTCCAGCCAGTCACGGTGGTCTTCGCAGGCAAGCCAGGTTTTGCGGCGTTCCGGCGTATGGATTTTGGGGTTGTTCCAGAACAGTTGCCAGGAAGCTTCCGCGCGGCAGGCCTTGCGGGAGCACATGGCAGCCATGGCCGGCGGGGGACCAGCGGTCCCTGCAGCCAGGTCAAAAATGTTCATGAGGCGCGCCGTTCCTGTCCTTGCGTGGGGTCGTCGTCGTCATCAATGAGCTCGCCCTGGATGACCGCTGACGTGGAGCCGTCCTGTTCCGGCGGCCCGGACGGACTTTCCAGCTCGGAAAGCGGAGCCGAGTCCAGCAGCAAGTCGCTGTGGACCTCCGCCTGGTCGCTGCCGTTCGCGATCACCACCGCGATCCACGGGAGCAAGACTGCACCGGCGACCATGACGAGCTTGAGCCAGCCGTCCACCACAAAAATGAGGATGAGGCAGACCATGCGGATTCCCATGGCAAGCGCGTACTTGATCATGCGCTGGCGCATGTCCTCCGAGTGGGCAGCCGCCGCGTCCGTAATGCTGTGGACGCCGGCATCCCCAGAGAACCTCTCGGGATCTCCGGGCACGGACTGTCCAGCATGGTTTTCAAGGGTCACGGCTGATTGATCACGCTCCAAAGGCTTGCCTCAATTCTCTCACCATCGGCAGTGGCGCCCAAACGCGGGCTAAGATCGGAGGCAGCAAAATCCCACCCCGTCCTACCCGCGGCCGCACAGGCCGCAGAATCCCGGAGCGTTTAATGTCTGAAGCAGCTACAGCGGCCCGCAGTGTCCTGATCACCGGTGGAAACCGCGGCATCGGCCTGGCCATCGCCCAGGCATTTGTGGCCAACGGGGACAAGGTGGCCGTGACTTACCGGAGCGCGTCGGAGTTGCCAGCCGGGATTCTGGGAGTGAAGGCCGATGTGACTGACGAGGCCTCTGTGGATGCGGCCTTCACCGAGGTGGAAGCTGCGCACGGTCCCGTTGAGGTCTTGGTGGCAAACGCAGGAATCACCAAGGACACGCTCCTGATGCGTATGAGTGAAGATGACTTCACGTCGGTGATCGACACCAACCTTACTGGCGCTTTCCGCGTCATCAAGCGCGCCTCGAAGGGCATGATCCGGATGCGCAAGGGCCGCGTGGTCCTCATTTCCTCGGTCTCCGGCCTCTATGGCGCGCCGGGTCAGATCAACTACTCCGCCTCCAAAGCCGGTCTTGTGGGCATCGCCCGGTCCCTGACCCGCGAGCTGGGTTCACGCGGAATCACAGCAAACGTTGTGGCCCCCGGATTCATTAACACGGACATGACGGCGGAACTGCCCGAGGCCACCCAGAAAAGTTACCTCGCCGGTATTCCTGCCGGCCGGTTTGCCGAGGCTTCGGAAGTGGCGAACGTGGTCCGTTGGATTTCCAGCGACGAGGCGGCCTACATTTCCGGCGCCGTCATTCCCGTTGACGGCGGACTTGGCATGGGCCACTGACCTCGGAACAGTGACCAAGAGGGTGCTCAGGCGGCGGCGTCGAACGCTTCCCTGAGCCAGGCAGACTCAACCTGCCGGGAGAGTGCGATGGAGAGAACCGCCGGCACCCTGGTCTTGAGGTGCCGGCGTGGATTCCAGACGCATGCCAAGCCGCGCCGGTTCCGGAAGGCCACCTGGCTGGTTATGGTGCGCACGGGGGGCCGCCACGGCGTTCATGACGGCGTCGTGGACTGTCTGGCAGAGTTGAAGTCCCACAGGTGAGTCGCTGAAGACCTCCTCCGGTGTGGACGCAGTGCCGGCTCTGCCCGTCACGGTGGGAGCATACGCCCGGCGGAACGCCGCCGGGAGGCTTCGCGGAACTAGCGTGAACTGCGTTCTTTGTGGGGGTCACACAAGCGAATGCGGGGCAGTCGCTGGCATGATGGACTCCAGACCTCAAGCGATTTAGACGTTTCGAACAAAGGAGCCCATATGGGACTGCTGGACAACAAAACCGCCATCGTGACCGGATCCTCACGGGGAATCGGCGCGGAAGTGGCCAAGAACCTCGCTGCTGAGGGCGCCGCCGTCGTAGTTAATTACCGCCAGAAGGCGCCGCGCGCCAACAAGGTGGTCGCAGGAATTGAAGCTGCCGGCGGCCGCGCCACGGCCGTAGGTGCGGACCTCACCAGCCAGGAAGGCGTGCAGGCCCTGGCCAGCGCGGCCATGGAGAACTTCGGTTCGCTGGACGTCCTGGTGCTCAACGCTTCCGGCGGCATGGAGTCCGGCATGGAAGATGACTACGCCCTGAAGCTGAACCGCGATGCGCAGGTCAACATGCTCAACGCCGCCGTGCCCCTGATGAAGGAAGGCTCACGCGTGGTCTTCGTGACCAGCCACCAGGCCCACTTCATCAACTCCGTGCCCACCATGCCCGAATACGAGCCCGTGGCCCGCAGCAAGCGTGCCGGCGAGGACGCCCTGCGTGAGCTCCTGCCGAACCTGGCGGAAAAGGGCATCTCGCTGGTGGTTGTGTCCGGCGACATGATCGAAGGCACCGTCACGGCGACGCTGCTGGACCGCTCGAACCCGGGCGCCATCGAAGCCCGCCGCGCCGAGGCCGGAAAGCTTTACTCCGTGGAGGAGTTCGCTGAAGTTGTGGCCAGCATGGCTACGGCCGACGTCGAATCCGGTCACACGGAGTACGCCGGCGGCGCCGACTACTTCGGCAAGGGCGCCGAGTAGCGCTTCCGGGCATCCCCTAAAGGGCCAGTTGTCCGCGCGGCAATGGAGCGGAGCTGGTCCGACTTCATCTCCCGGGCTGTCCTTATGGAAGTGGAACGACGCGAACGCATCTATAACGGGGGCAGGGCGGCTGCAAAGTCTTTTGTGAGTGGGCCGCGTCTTAACATGTGAGACGAACGGGGTCGTGGCAGTTAAAAGATGAGAACCAGATGGTGTCTAAGCCGCTGGATTGCCAGGAGTTCTCGCATGCTTCCGCTGCGGCGAAGGCCTTCACGAGTGGGAACCGATATAGCCCGCACCGCCGGTAACAAGCCAGGTCATGACGACGCCTTCCGGTATGGGATGCTATGCATTTTCGTCCTTCGATTGCTGTTTGGTCATGGCCGGCCGGGTCCCGTTCCTGGTGTGTCGCGGCGGCTAGGTGACAGTTCCCGGCGGGCACCGGCCGAGGCGCTGACGGGAAAAATGTGCGGGACTGAGAAGCCTGCGCGGGCGAATTCCCGGGCAATTCCCTCGGCAACCCTGTCGGCGTCGCTGCTTCGGACCAGGGCGATGGCGGCGCCGCCGAAGCCGCCGCCGGTCATGCGCGCGCCCAGGGCGCCCAGGGCCTGCGCGGTGGAGACGGCAAGATCCAGTTCCGGTGTGGAGATCTCGAAGTCGTCGCGCATGGACAAGTGCGATTCGTTGAGGAACGCTCCGATGGCGGCCGGGCCTGCGGTCCGCAAGGCGACGACGGTGTCCAGCACCCGGCTGTTTTCGGAGATGACGTGGCGGACCCGTCGGAATGTCTGCCCGTCCAGCACTTCGGCTGCGCGGGGCAGATCGCCGGGGCCGAGTGCCCGAAGGCTGCCGACGCCCATCGCCTGGGCACCATCCTCACAGGACCGGCGGCGGCTGGCATAGCCGCCGTCGGCGTGGGAGTGGCTGGTCCGGGTATCAATGACGAGCAGTCCCATGTCCGCGGCGGCGAAACCGAGCGGGACGCTTTCCGTGTGCAGGCTCTGACAGTCGAGCAGAATGCCGTGGTCCGGCTCTCCGAGAAGCGAGGCCGACTGGTCCATGATGCCGGTGGGGGCGCCAACGACGCGGTTCTCCGCCAGCTGGCCGATCCGGGCCAGCGTCTGGCGTCCCAGGCCGAGCTTCCACAGATCGTTCAGGGCCATGGCCACTGCGCACTCGACGGCGGCCGAGGAGGAGAGCCCTGCGCCGGGTGGAACGTCTGAGCTCAGGGCCAGATCCACGCCGGTGGGGTCACCGGCAGATGCGGCCTGCGCCATCGCCCAGGCCACGCCCAGGGGGTAGGCGGACCAGCCCGCCAGGGAATCGGGGTTCAGATCATCAAGGCTGGACTCCACGACGCCGGGAAAGCCGTTGCTGACAACCCTGAGTATGCGGTCTCCGCGGGCGCGTGCCGCCACGACGGTCCGCTTGTCGATGGCGATGGGAAAAGCGAAGCCGTCGTTGTAGTCCGTGTGTTCACCGATGACGTTCACGCGTCCGGGTGCGGACCACAGTCCGTCCGGCTCAACGCCGAACTCCCTGGTGAAGTATTCGGTTCCCTGGCGCAATAGGTCGTGGCGTGAATGTCCGGTCATGGCTCAATGGCTTCCTGGAGTCGGGCGGCTGTGGTTTCCGGCGCGATGTCCGCGATGAACGCGCCCATCGCTGCCTCCGAACCGGCAAGGTATTTAAGCTTTGTTTCTTCCCGCCGCGGCGATGTCAGCTGAAGCATCAGCCGGATGTCGTCCCGGTGGGCGTGCACGGGCGCCTGGTGCCAGGCGGAGATATAGGGGGTCGGCGTCGCGTAGAGGGCGTCCACGCCGCGCAAGAGCCGCCGGTAAAGATGGGAGAACTCGTCGCGTTCCTCGGCGGTGGTTGCCGCCAGATCGGGAACGTGCCGGTGCGGCAGGACATGGACCTCCAGCGGCCACCGCGCCGCGAAGGGAACGAACGCGGTCCAGTGCTCGCCCTGAAGCACCACGCGCTCGGACCTCTGCTCGAAACGGAGGATATCCTCGAAGAGCGAGCCACCGTAGTTCTGGATCGAACGGATGAGCTGGGCCGTGCGCGGCGTGATGAAGGGGTAGGCATAGATCTGCCCGTGCGGATGGTGCAGCGTCACCCCGATGGCCTCGCCTCGGTTCTCAAACGGAAAGACCTGCTGGACCCCCGGCATGGCGGAGAGAGCCGCCGTCCGGTCCGCCCAGGCCTCCACAACGGTCCGCATGCGGGACAGCGACAGCGCGGCGAGCGATCCGGTGTGTTCGGGGGAGAAGCACACGACTTCGCACCGTCCCACGGACTGCCGGGTGCGTCCCAGCCCGACCCTGGCGAGATCCTCAAGGCCCTCCGGTGAACCCGGGCCGGTCAGGTCCGGCCCGAACGAGGGGGACTTGTTTTCGAAGACGGCCACATCGTAGAGGCTGGGAACCTCCGAGGGGTTCCCGGCCGAAGCCGGGGCCAACGGGTCCAGGTGCGAGGGCGGCAGGACCACCCGGTTCTGACGTGCCGAGGCCACTGAAATCCATTCGCCGGTCAACGCATCCTGCCGCATCGTCGCCGTCGGGGGCCGCACCGCCGGTGCGCGCAGATCAGGGCCACGCTCCGGCGGGAGCGCGGTATCCGCATCATCGAAGTAGACGATGTCCCGCCCGTCGGAGAGCTGATAAGACCGTTTCATGATCCCGCCCATGCTAGACGCGCCTCCCGGCGTCTTCAGCAGAACCGGGGACGCCCGTGCCGGAGGCGCGGACGCTCAGGAGCAGGCCGTGTTCCGGGTTCAGGACAGGCATCGGCAGGCCCGACTCCGCCAGGAACCGGCCGCTGGCATCAACTCCGGACGACAGCCACGCCGGTGGGTGTACCTGGGTGAAGGTGTGCCCGCTGCCGGAGGCCGGGTAGACCACCTCCACCCGGTAGTTCTGATCGGGCCGCAGCCCGGGGAGCGGGATCCGTCCGGGGACTTCGGCGTACGACGTCGCCACGGACACCAGTGCGTACAGCGCGTCGGTGCCGTCGTGGGAGACGACGCCGTGCAGCATCAAAGAAGGGTCCGGCTCATCGGCGCGCACCATGCGTCCGCTGTGCAGGAGTGCCCGGTAGTCCTTGAACAGCGCGATCGCAGCCGCGAGTTCGCTGCGTTCGAAGTCCTGGAGCTGGCGCACATCCCATTCCAGGCCGAAGTGGCCGAACATGGCGGTGATGGCGCGGAAGGACAGTTCATGGGTCCGAGCGGTGGTGTGCGACGTCGTGGGGCCGATGTGCGCCCCGACCAGTTCCGGCGGCACCACCACCCCGGTCCACCGCTGAATGGTCTGGCGTTCCAGGGCGTCGTTGCAGTCGGAGGCCCAGACCCGGTCCGTGCGTTCCAGGATGCCGAGATCCACTCGGGCACCGCCGGAGGAGCAGCTCTCAATTTCGACGTCGGGGTGGGCTTTCCGCAGCTCGTCCAGGAGCCGGTACACGGCCAGGGTCTGGGCATGGACCGACGGGCTCCCGTCGTGGCCCATTTCGGTCAGGTCTCTGTTCTGGTCCCATTTGAGGTAGTTGATGTGGTTCTCGCTCAGGAGGGAGTGCAGCCGGTCGAAGACGTGCTGCCAGGCCTCCGGGTTGACCAGGTCCAGGACCTGCTGGTGCCGCCACCGCGCGGGCAGCCGGCCAGGTGAGGCGTGTCCGGCGGTGTCCGCGGCGGCGGGCCGGGCCGGTCCCGCGATCCAGTCCGGGTGGGCGCGGGCCAGGTCCGAGTCCTCGTTGACCATTTCGGGTTCGACCCACAGGCCGAATTCCATGCCGTGGCCGGTGACCGCGTCGATCAGCGGGGTCAGCCCGTCGGGCCACAGCTGATCATCGACGTACCAGTCGCCCAGGCCAGCCTGATCGTTCCGCCGGCCGCGGAACCAGCCGTCGTCGAGGACGTAACGCTCGACGCCGAGCGCGGCGGCGGACTCGGCCAGCTCCAGCAGGGCGGGGAGCCTGTGGTCGAAATAGACCGCTTCCCAGACATTCAGCACCACCGGGCGTGGTTTGCCGGAACGCGTCCCGGGATGGTGCGGACGGCCGCGGAACCAGGCGTAGAAGGCGTCACTGATGCCGTCCAGGCCGGCGCCGGAGTAGGCGGCAAACAGCCATGGCGTCTCGTGGCTGGCGCCCGATGCGAGGGTGATCTCGGCCGAGCCGAGCAGTTCCGAGGCGCCGATGACGGAACGGCCGTCCCCGATCGTCTCGACGAAGCTCTCATGGTTGCCGCTCCAGCCCAGGTGCACGGCCCAGACCTGTCCGTGGCGGTTGCCGAAGCCCGCGGTTCCCGCGGCCAGCAGCAGTGAGGAATCATGGCCGGTGCGTCCGTGCCGTCCCGAGCGGACCCAGGTGCCCTGCCGCATCGGCAGGCGCTGGGGGTGGGCTTCTCGGCACCAGCGGCCGGTCAGGTCCAGGATTTCGACGGCGGTGCGGCCCACCGGTAGGGCTGCGGCGAGTTCCTCCACCTGGTAACTATCGGCGCCGTCGTTGGTCAACCGGTGACGTATCTGCAGCAGGCCGCCGTTATTAAGGGTGATCTCAGTGGCGACGGTGATCCCCAGATCCGGGTCTGTCTGCGTTACCACGGCGTCAGGTGAATCATCCTCCGGAGCGGTAACCACTGAGGTAACCCGGAGCCGGGCCGAGAAACCCTGGCCGCTCCGGTTCCCGCGCAGCCCGGGCCGTCCGCGCCAACCCGAAGACGGCTGCGGAAGGAGCCCCAGGATCACTGGAATATCGAGGGAGGAGGGGGCGACGGGGTCCGCGAGCAGCGACAGATCGGGCAGTCCCGGTCCGAGGTCCGCGCCCCAGTGGAGCACGGTCGGCTCGCCGGTGGCGAAGTCGATCAGCAGGCTCGTCCCTGCGCGGCGCAGGTATAGAGGCTCCAGCCGCGGGGCGTCCGGGTGGGGGATGTTCGGGTGCAGGGCGTTCAAGTCGGCTCCAGGGTAGGTCGTCATAGCAAGGGACGGACGAAATTGTGCGTTGGCAGGTCAGCTGGCGATGACGGACGTGGTCGCCGTGCGCAGCCGGCCGACGTGTTCGCGCAGGATACGTTGGGCCTCCACTCCCAGCTGGTCGTCGCTGATGAGTTCATCGGCGTCCTCAAGGTTGGCGATGGTGGTGAGGCCCAGGGTGCCCCATTTGGTGTGGTCTGCCAGGACCACGACCTTGCGCGCCGCCGCGACGAAGGCCCGGTCTGTTTCGGCCTCCAGCAGGTTTGGTGTGGTGAATCCTGCGTCAGCGTCGACGCCGTGGACTCCCAGGAAGAGCAGATCGAGGTGCAGCTGCTTCAGCGACGATGTGGCCAACGGCCCCACCAAAGCGTCCGACGGGGTGCGCTCCCCTCCGGTGATGATCACCGTGGACTGTGTGTTTCCGGCATGAAAGACATCAGCAATCCGGAGCGAGTTGGTCACCACCGTGATCCGCGGCCCGTTTGAGAGGATTTTGGCCAGCGCCCACGTGGTCGTGCCGGCGCTCATACCTACGGCCATCCCTGGGTGGACCAGAGTCGCCGCCTCGCGTGCAATGGCCGTCTTCTCCGCCTCGAGCTGGGTGGACTTAACTTCAAATCCCGGTTCATGGGTACTGACCCCTCCCGGGAGTTTGGCCCCGCCGTGGATCTTCTCCACCAGCCCGGCGTCGTGCAGCGAGTCGATGTCCCGGCGGACGGTCATGAGGGACACACCCAGCATCTGTGCCAGATCCGAGACGCGCACAATTCTCTCACGCTGGACTTCGGCAAGAATGGCGGAATGACGTGCAGGGGCGAGCATGTTGCGTCCTTACTGGGCGTCTAACGGGGAACGGGGGGACCTGACGACGGCGACTGACCCGGCGGCCAGTTCGAAAGCCCCATCCAGGTCCTCCCCGCCGATGAGCTCGAGGCCGCTAATCGGGAGCTTTACGCGTTCGGAGCTGTGGTTGATGAAGAATGTCCAGTCCGTGCCTTCTTTGCTGCGCCGGGCCACTTCAACATCTTCCGGCAGGTTCTGGAGGAGCGGTTCAACCCCGGCATCTTCGCAGAGTAATGCCAGCAGCGCGGCCATGCCCTCGGGGGCCAGGCTCGTCGCCACGTAATAGGCTCTGCCGTCTCCGGCCGTGTTGCGGGTAACAGCGGGGGAACCGATGACGGGTCCCCCGACCGCTTCGGCGAGGACCTCCGCCGTCGTGGACTGTCCCAGTTCGCTCCAGAAGGAACCGTCACCGAACCTGCTCAGCTCCACAGATTCGCCGGAGCGCAGGGGGAAGAACTCTTCCATCTGGACGCCCAGCAGCCCGCTGAACGCGCCCGGGTAGCTGCCAAGCCGGATGTGGTCATTTTCGTCCACGACACCCGAGAAATAGCTGACGACCAGGTGTCCGCCCGCCCGCACATAGGCGTCCAGGTTCGCCGCGCCGGAGTCGGTCACGAGGTATTGCATCGGGGCCACCACGAGGCGGTAGCCGGCGAGCTCGTCCGTGCTTTGGCGGAAGTCGGTCGGGATACCCGCGCGGTAGAAGGCGTCGTGCCAGCGCCGGGTTTCGGCGATGTTGGAGGCGTCCACGCTCGGGTGCGAATCAAGTTCCGATGCCCAGCGGGCATCGGTGTCATGGATAATGGCGACGTCGACGCTTCCGGACGCGCCCGTCACTGCGGAGCCGGCGACCTCGGCGAGGCTGCGCAGCGCCTGGCCCAGCTGGACGACCGCCCGCCACACCTTGGTGTCCGTGCCGGCATGCGGCAGCATTCCGGAGTGGAACTTTTCCGCGCCGGCGCGGGAGGCCCGCCACTGGAAGAAGAGCGCGCCGTCGGCGCCTCGCGCGACATGCTGCAGTGCGTTGCGCAGCATCTCGCCGGGCGCTTTGGCGATGTTGCGCGGCTGCCAGTTGACGGCGGAGGTGGAATGCTCCATCAGCAGCCACGGCTTTCCCTTGGCCCAGCCGCGGGTCAGGTCTGCCGTCGCGGCCAGCTCCTGGAAGTTCCGCGGGTCCTCCGCAATCAGGTAATGGTCATTGGAGACCACATCCATCTGCTCCGCCCACCGCCAGTAGTCCACCGGCTGGTGCAGTCCCATGTTGAAGCCCATGAAGTTCGTGGTGACCGGATGCGGTGAGTGGGAACGGATGATCGCGGCCTCGGCCTTGTAGCACTCCAACAGTTCATCGGAGGAGTACCGGGCAAAATCCAGCTGCTGGGTCGGGTTGACCCACGTTCCGGAGGTCCGGGGCGGCAAAATCTCCTCCCAGACGTAGTAGCGCTGCGACCAGAACGCCGTGCCCCAGGCGGTGTTCAAGGCCTCGATCGTGCCGTACCGGTCTTCCAACCAGCTCCGGAAGCCTGCGGCGGCGCCGTCGGAGAAATCCGGCTGGTTGTGGCAGCCGTACTCGTTGTGCACATGCCACATCACCACGGCGGGATGCTCCGAGTACCGGCCGGCGATCTGTTCGGTCAGGGCCGCCGCGGCCCTTCGGTACTCGAGGCTGGAGGCCGCGAAGGCCTGGCGGGAACCGTAACTGTGCCGCACGCCGTCGACCGTGACCGGGAGGGACTGGGGGTACTTGTGGCTGAACCACGGCGGCGGGGAAGCGGTGGCGTTGGCCAGGTCCACGCGGATGCCGTTGGCATGGAGCAGGTCCAGGACCCGGTCCAGCCAGCCGAACTCGTAGACGCCTTCGGACGGTTCCAGCAGCGACCAGCTGAAGATCCCGACGCTGACCAGGTTGACGCCGGCCTCGCGCATCAGCCGGACGTCCTCGTCCCACGTCTCCTCGGGCCACTGTTCCGGGTTGTAGTCTCCGCCGAACGCCAGCATCGGGGATCCCTCGGAGCCGAGGCGGGCCGTGATGTAGTCCATGGCGGCGGTGTTGTTGCTGTCCACAGTTATCCTTTGCTGGAGCCGAGAGTCAGGCCGGCCACGAAGTGGCGCTGGAGGAGCAGATAGATGATCAGTGTCGGAATCGCCGTGATCATGGCGCCGGCCGCGATCAGGTTGTAGTTGGAGAGGAACTGGCCCTGAAGGTTGTTCACGGCCGTGGTGAGCGGGAGCCGGTCACCGCTCTGAATGAAGAGCAGCGGCCAGAAGAAGTCGTTGTAGATGAAGATGACCTCGAGGGTGCCCATCGCGGCCAGCGCCGGCCGGCACAACGGCAGGATGATCTCCCAGTACTGGCGCCAGATGCCCGCCCCGTCCACGAGGGCAGCTTCTGTCAACTCGGAGGAGAGCGCCTTCATGTAGTTGGACAGCACGAAGGTGACGAAGCCGATCTGGAAGGCCGTGTCGACGGCGATCACGCTGATGTAGGTATTGAGCAGGCTCCCGGAATCGCTGACGCTGTAGGGGAGCTCAAGCAGCTTGAACATCTCAAACAGCGGCGCCGCGAGGACCTGGGGCGGCAGGAGGTTGCCGGCGGTAAACATGATCAGCAGCGTGACGTTGAACTTCCAGTTCACCCGGCTGACAGCGAACGCCATCATCGAGGCGAAAAAGAGGACCAGGACGACGGAGGGGATGGTGATCAGCGCGGAGTTCAAGGCGTACTGCGCGAAGCCGCCCTGGGTCCAGGCCTGGACGAAGTTGTCGAAATTGAAGGTCCCGCCGAGGCTGAAGTAGCCGTACTTGTCCGTGTCGGCCTTGGGACGCAGGGCCGTGAAGATGGTCCAGACCAGCGGGATGAGCCACATGGCTGCCATCACGGTCAGGAAGATGTGGATGCCGAAGTGCTTCTTGGCGGGCCCCCGGCTCTTGCCGCCTGTGCCGGTGAGCTGCCCTCCGGCGACGTTGTTACCCGTAGCTGCGGCAGGGGCTGGCTTGATGATGCTCATGCCTCTTTGTCCTTTCCGAAGGCCCGGGACAGGTAGAAGGTGATGGGAACCAGCGAGATGACCAGAAGGATGACTGCGAGGGCGGAGCCGACGCCGATCACCTGTCCTTCGCCCACCAGGTTCTGGATGACTAGGGCGCTGATGAGTTCCAGGCCGTTCGTGCCGCGGTTGATGACGTAGACAATGTCAAAGGCGCGCAGCGATTCGATCACTGTGATGACGATGATGATCACGTTGACGGGCCGCATGGCCGGGAAGATGACCCGGAAGAACGTCTGTGTCGCATTGGCGCCGTCGATCTGGGCCGCTTCCCGCAGGGTCGGGTCAACGCCCTTGAGTCCCGCTAAGTAGAGGATCATAACGTAGCCGGCGTGCCGCCACGTGGCCGCGATCAGGGCCGCCCAGATGTTCACGTGGGAGTCACCGAACCAGTCCACGGCCTGGGGTGTGCCCGCGGTGCCGAGCAGGAAGTTCAGCAGCCCGCTGTCCCGGTTGTAGAACAGTTGCCAGATGACGCCGATCAGCGCCAGCGAGAGCATGACGGGGGTGAAGAAGATGCTCTGGTAGATCTTGGTGCCCCGGACGTTCTGATCGAGAAGTATGGCCAGCAGCAGGCCAAGGGGGGTGGCGATGAGGGCCAGAAAGACCAGCCACAGCACGTTGTGCTGGACGGCGGGCCAAAACGGCGGATAGTTCTGCGCGATGAATTCGTAGTTATCGACCCCGGTGGGCTTTATGTCATCCAGGCTTAGGCCGTTCCACCGGGTGAGCGACAAGGCTGCGGAGAGCAGAGTCGGGATCCAGACCAGGATCAGCTGAATCAATGTGGGCAGGCCTACCATGAAGCTCAGGACCCACTTATCGCGGCGGGAAAGCCGCCGGACCCGCCCCGCCGGGGCGGCGGCTGGGCGCTGCGCCCGGGCGGGGCTCGTGTTGGTTGATGTACTCATAAAATCGTATTCCTTGCTCTGGCTGGCAGGGCAGTTACTGGGCGGCGTAGAGCGATTTGGCCTGGGCTTCCAGGTTCTTGACGTCGACGCTGCCGTCCTTGATGAAGGACTGCAGGGCGGGAATCATGACGTTGTTGGCCATGGCCGGCAGGGCGTCGCGGTCAAAGAACTGGCTGATGCTCTTGGCGTTGCTGATGGCGTCCGCCAACTTTTTGTTCAACGGCGAGAACTTCGAGGTGTCGGCGCCCTTGGCGGCGGCGATGTTGGCCGAGTCCACCGAGGCGTACACATCCTGTCCCTCGGGTGTGCCGAGATAGGCCAGGAAGTCCTTGGCCGCGGAGTTCTGGCCGCCCTTCTTGGTAAGCAGGAGGCCATCGATGGGGGCCTCGACTGCGTCCCGGCCTTCCATCGCGATCTCCGGGAACGGGAAGAAGTCGATGTCGTCCGCGACGGTCTTGTCCGTGTACTGCTGCGTGAGGAAGGACCCGAGCAGGTACATGCCGGATTTCTTGTCGCCAAGGTTCTTCGCGGAGTCCTGCCAGGTCATGCCCAGGGCGTTGGGGTTCTGGTATGGCAGGAGTGCCTTCCAGGTGTCGAAGACATCGCTGACCTTCTTCTGATCCCAGGACTCTTTGTGCGCGGTGAGGTCCATGTGGAACTGGTAGCCGTTCAGACGCATGTTCAGGTAATCGAACGTGCCCATCGCGGGCCAGCCGTCCTTGTCCGCGAATTCGATCGGGATGAGGCCGTCACCCTGCATCTTCTTGGCCAGCGCGGTCAGCTGGTCGAAGGTGGTGGGAACCTCGTAGCCCTTCGCGGCCCACAGACTCTTCCGGTAGAAGAAGCCCCAGGGGTAGTTGTAGTTCGGGACGAAGTACATCTTTCCGTCCGGTCCGGTGGAGGCTTTCTTCATCGCGTCCGAATAGTTGCCGCCGATTTTCTCCCAGACGTCGTCGATGGGCGTCAACAGGCCCTTGCCCGCGTAGTACTGCATCCGGTAGCCGGCAAACCACGTGAAGGTGTCGTCCGGGCTGCCCTGGAGGTAGGTGTTGATCTTGTTCTGGAAGTCGTTGTGCGGGACCACATTGGTGTTGACGGTGATGCCGGATTTCTTCGTGAAGGCGTCCGTGACGGCCTTGTAGGCGGCCTTGGGAACTTCATCCGAGGATCCGGAACCGAATGTCAGCGACTTACTTCCGCCGCTGGCCGCGGGACCGCTGCCGCCTGTGCAGCCCGCCAGCAGCGGGACCCCGGCCATGGCGACGGCCCCCACCCCCAGCGTCTTCAGCAGGGTACGGCGGTCCCATCCGCTTCGAACGGACGATAGCGCGTCTTCGTGACTTGTCATTATTTCTCCTTTGAAAAGATCGACCAGATGTGAAGCACCTCACACCCGATACAATCATAAACGATCAAGTACGAACGTCAATAGTCAAAACAGAACAAATGTGGTTCATAAAGGAGAATCGTCCCGGTCGTCCACGATCAGGGTAGAAGCGATGCGCGCAGTCGACCACACCGGACCATGGCCTGGCATCCAGGCTTCGGCGGGGCGGTTTGCAGCGGCCAAATGGTCCGGTATCTGATGGCCGGGCAGCCGCGATGATGGGACGGGGCCTGTTCCTGCCAGTGGGGCCCGACCAAGGCTGTCTAGAGTATGCGTCCGCATTCGCCGCTGCTCGTTCGATGATGTGGCCAGGATCCTGGTCTGCGGGTAGATCTGGAACCATTCGCGGGCGAACTGTTCAAGCATGTGGTTGGGAATGACCCCGGCGGGCTTGGTGACCACGCCCAGGCGGCGCAGCTCCATCGCGCCGATGACCATCTCGGCCGTCTTGCCGGCACAGGGGCTTGAGGACCGATGCTCGGGAAAGTCATGCTAAGCCGGTGGGGCCAGATGGTTGAGAATGTCAATCTGAATTGAGCCCACTTTGGTGGGAAATCGCAGCTTGACTTGAGCCCACGGGCGCGCTGCTTAGTTGTCCACTCTCGAAATCCTTCGGGGGTTGTGGCAGTGATGGGCGTGGCACCTGCCGGGCGAGAGGATGTGTGGGTGATGCCGCCGAGCGCGGGTGTGTGGGGATGGGGCCTCCTCGGTAGTTCGGGTGGACGATCGTGTCTCCGCAGGTGGGGCAAGCAGCATTGGACAGAATAGTCTCTGTGTAGATAATCTCTGTATAGATTATCTAGTGAAGGAGGCCACTCATGTGGGAATACGAGAACAGCATCGAGACCAGCGCCACGCCCGAGGCGATCTGGCGACTCTGGACCGATGTTGAGAATTGGGGCGCCTGGAACGCCGAGATCGAGAAGATCGAGATCAGCGGCCCGTTCGCGGCAGGCACGCAGATCGCGATGACGCCCCCGGGGGACGATCCGATACTCCTGCTCATCGCCGAGGCGGTCGAAGACGAAATATTTGTCGACGAGGCCCGCTTCAACGGCCTCCTGCTGCGTACCACCCACCGGATCGACCGGATCGATCAGGACCGGATCCGGGTGGTGTACCGGCTGGAGATCACCGGTACCGGCGCCGACGAAGCCGGCCCGAAGATTGGTCCGGGAATCACCGCCGACTGGCCCGACACGATGACTGCGCTGGTAAGGCTGGCTCGGGGCTGATGCCCCTCAACCCCGGCGGCAGCCCCGGATTCCTGCTCTGGCACGCCACGCTGCGCTGGCAGCGCGACATCGCCACGGCTCTGGCCCCGCTCGGTCTCACCCATGTGCAGTTCGTGTTGCTCGCCTGCGCCTGGTGGCTCAACACCCAGGGTGAGCATCCAAATCAGATGGTCCTGGCGCGCCAAGCCGGCACCGACGTCAAGATGACCTCCCAGGTCTTACGAACGCTGGAAGGCAAAGGGCTCATCGAGCGTGAAATCGACCCGGTCGACACCCGCGCCAAACGGCTGCACGTCACCGAGGCCGGAGCCGACTTGGCGCCACGCGCAATTGCCGCCGTGGAGCTCGCCGATGCGCAGTTCTTCCGGCCGGTGCCCCTCAACGACGCGGTAACAATGCTGAGTCGCCTGGCCTATCCCGAAACCTGAAACGCAGTCACCGACAACCGCGTGGGCGACCATCTGGACGATTTACTGGCCAGACTCCCCGGCGGCGCTCTGATCGGTCGGTGGCGGGTGTCATGCCCGATAGACGATCGGCTTACAGCCAGGTCCTGCTCACGTGATGCTATTTTAGTGCGCAGCGACATTCTTACTTTCTCTGTGATCCAGAGTTCATGCAGCGGTTCCCGTTCGCTTCCCTGGGAAGCGGTGATCCCGTGCGCCCTCAGAGGGGACTCCTCAGCGAGTTCCCCGAGCACCCGGCCCCTCACCGAACTCACCCAGAGAAGATCACATGCCCTTCACATCACAAGACTCCACTGCGCCCTCTTCACCCGTACTGAACAGAGAGTCGTTGCGCCCTGATTGCAGCAACTGCTTCGCGCTCTGCTGCACGGCCCTTGGCTTCTCCCGCACAGCGGACTTCGCCCTCGACAAGCCAGCAGGAACTCCCTGCCAGAACGACAGTCTGCGGCCGCGGGGTTTCCGAGGATGTACAGTCTTCGACTGCTTCGGAGCCGGCCAGAACGTCTCCTAAAACCTCTTCCAAGGGACCAGTTGGAAAGCAAGCCCAGAAACAGCAAAGGAGATATTTCCGGCGTTCAAGATCGTGGGCAACCCGACCCTGCTGGAGAGCTGGGGGTAGCGGCTGAACCATTTCTCGACGCCGGGCATGCCGATGAGGATCAGGGTGGCGGCTCAGGACCTCGGTCGCAGGCTGTCGAGCGTAAGTTGGACGAGTCGATTCACGGCTGCCCTCGACGGCGACTCTGCGGCCGCTGTGAGGGCGTGGAGACAGTAGCTTGCGAGTTCCTGTGGTGCCATGTCGTCGCGGATAGCCCCGGATTCGGCGGCGCGACGCAGTACGTCCTGCATGAATATATCTTGTCGTTGCCGGACACCGTCGTGGTGCATGATCGCGGCCGTGGCCGAATTGTGGTGCTCGTAGGTCATCAGGGCGTGAATGTGGAGCACTGCCTCCAACTGGTGGCCCGCATCGCCTCCCGCCTGCGTGACCGCGGCGAGGTGTTCGAGGTGGCCGGCAACCTGGCGGTCGTGCCGGGCGAGAAGTATTGCTTCGACATTCGGGAAGTACTTGTAGAGGGTCGCGCGACCGATACCGGCCTCCTGGGCGACCTGCGACATGGTCACCGACAGCAGCCCATGTTCGGACACCAGGGCCGCCGCGGCGTCCAGGATCGCCTCCCGCACCGCACCGCGGTGCGCCTCGATTGTCTCGTTCCACAGCTTCGGCACCACCCCAGTATACGAGACGGCGACGGCGCGACACTCTGTCTTGATTGAGACAGAGTGTCGCGATAAAGTAGTGCCAGCGCAGTAAAAACCGCGCATGGCAGAAGAGGATACCTCCATGGCTGACTTGCCCCATGACTCCGACACCAGTGATGGCTCCAACCCCGACACCGGAGTGAGGCGCCATCGCGGACCGGTCGCCGGCGCACCACGATGGGTGAAGGTGTTTGGAATCATCGCCGTCGTCCTGGTTCTGTTGGTTGTCATCAGTCACCTGGCCGGCGGCGGCATGGGCGGCCACACGCCGTGATGAACATGACACCCCGTCTCCGCAAGGTCGCGCTCACCGCGCATGTCCTTTCCTCAGTCGGCTGGTTCGGCGGGGTCGCTGCCTTCCTGGCTCTCGCCGTCGCCGGTCTGACCAGCCCGGATGCTCAGGTCGTGCGGGCCGCCTATCTCGCGATGGGGCTGACAGGCTGGTTTGTCCTTGTCCCGTTGGCACTCGCATCGTTGTTCACCGGGGTTTTCTCATCGTTGGGCACCACCTGGGGCTTGGTCCGGTACTACTGGGTCCTGATTAAACTCCTGATAACCGTCCTGGCTACCGTCGCTTTGCTGGTGCACATGGGCCCAATTAGCGGTCTTGCAGACGCTGCGGCAGAAACGACATCGTCCGGTGCCGATCTCCGCTGGCTGGGAATCCAGGTCGCGGTCCAGGCCGGTGCCGCCCTGGTGGTTTTGCTCGTGGCCACGGCGCTGTCGATGTACAAACCGCGTGGCATGACCCGGTACGGGCAACGAAAGCAGCGTAGAGTGCTCCAGCTCGCAACCGATGCCGACCAGGCAGTGCAGAAGCACCACAACCCCTAAGGAGAATCCAATGATCCTCAATCCAGGCGAAGCCGCCACCCAAGTTGTCGGCATGATCGCCGTCCTTTCCCACATCGACAGCGCTGGCTTCCATGGCATCGACACGGAGCTCCGGGGAGAATCGCCCACCATCGACGAGTTTTGGTCCAGCCGCGCACGGGCCGCCCAGATCGCGGCCGCCTCCATTTCCTGGCCAGACGAACTCCGGCCGCAGGCGAAATCGTTCAGTGACGCCGCCGGACGGCTGGCCGCGGCGCTCAGTACGGGCGATGCCAAAGCTGCCGCTCACCCTGCAAGGGAAGCCCACGCTGCCTGGCACACCCTGAACACCCCGGCCTGGAGCTACCTCGCGAAGACCGCCGGCCTTCAGAAGGCAGGCGACACGAACCAACACCAGCATCAACATCAGGCGCCGTAAGTGATCGAACCCTTCCCGACGCGTCCTTTGTAAGGCTGGTCCACTGGGCTGAAGTTTCATAGTCTCGGACCCAAATCGCCCGTTTCCGCTACAAACCAGCCAGCTCGTTGAAGAGATTTGTGAATCGCAGAGGTATTTGGCGTGGGCGCCGCGTGTTCGTGGATGCGAGGTGGAGGAGTGTTCATCGCATGGGGCCGTTGGATCATGGAGGGCAGACCGCATTCCCTCGCGCCGGACTCTGTAGTCTGTGCACATGTCGACTGTGTATGTGGTGGGGCTCGCCGTCGTTGTCCTGTCGTTGTTACTCTCGCGGCTCCTGGTACCGGGACTGCCCCCGAAAAGGCTGGCAACCGAGCTCACCCCCGTGGAACTGGGCCTGATAGCAGAAGGTCTGGCGGGTCTGATTCTCCATTGCGCTACGATGTTCTTCGAGCCGCTGGTTAGCGTGATTCCGGGAAGCGCGGCCGTGATCACCCAGATCAATGCGATGGGCCCGGCAAGCGTGGCCTGGTACGCCGTTCCGTCACTGATGCTTCTTGCCGGCCTTCGGCGAGAAAACAAGGCGGTCAGCGCGCTCCTGGCGGCCGCGCTGCTGACAGTCGGTATGACCATGTACAACGGTGCGGCACTGTGGATTCACTTGGCCGCCGTCTTTGCGGCCGTTGTCGTGACTTCGGCGATCCTGCTCCTCCTCACCAGGCCTCCGCGGCGGCCCTGAGCTACGGAAGCCTCAGCAGAGGTCGGTGCGGGGCCGGTCCCGGTGTGGGAAACGAGCCGCGCTCCATCATCGAAACGGGAACCGGGGACGGTCCAGAACGTTGTCAAAGGGCGGTAGTGTCGGCTTCGTGGGCGTGAACGAACCGGCATGTCTGTTGCGCGGGGCGCGGACCGATGACCTCGCCGGAGTGGTTGGGATCTGCCGTGACAGCGGAGGATTGACATGGACTGCCGAGATGATCGCCCGGGAGCCGATCAGGACGGTCGTCGTTCCCACCGTAGGCGGGGACCTGGCCGGCGTTGCGAAGACTCCTGGTCCTAATCGACAGCACGAATCTCACTCAGTCCCGTCTTTCGAATGCCGGGTGAGAGGATTCGGCCATTTAGAGCGGCGAAAAACCTGCGATCTATCTATGCAAATCACAGCATCTGTCTAATGCCGCATGGGCGGAAACGATCGTGCACGGAACGGCTTCGATTGATAGAGGGCGGATACCTGCGCGGTAAAGGGTCTGCTTGTGCTCACGGAGATCATTTCCGCTCCGGTGGGACTGGGGCGTATAGGCTCGGAACTGATGACGGAGATCGAGGTTCGTGATGCGTACGCCAGGCTCGCGGCGGACTATATCTCGCTGTTCGGATCACTTGACGAGGCGCGCGAACAGGACCGCCGGTTTGTGGCGCACTGGGCGAAGTCCCTTCGCGGCCCGGTCATCGACGCCGGGTGCGGGCCAGGCCACTGGACCGCCTTCCTGAGAAGCCAGGGGGCCGATGCCGAAGGCGTCGACCTCGCGCCCTCGTTCGTCGAGCACGCCAAGGCGCGATTCCCGGATGCGACGTTCCGGGTCGCGTCGTTCGCCGACCTCGGGATCCATGACGGCCAGATCGGAGGGATCCTCGCCTGGTACTCCCTGATCCACATCCGCTCAAGGGATCTTCAGTCCGCTCTGGGCGAGTTCGGGCGCTGCATTGCCCCTGGGGGAACTCTCCTCGTGGGGTTCTTTGATGGTACCGACGGCGAGGCGTTCCCCCATGCGGTGACCACCGCCTACTCCTGGTCCACTGACGGCATGGCGGCCAGACTTGTCCGTGCCGGCTTCGAGGTCCTTGAGGTGCAAACGCGGACCGATCCCGGCCGGCGTCCTCATGCGACGATGATCGCGCGCCGAAGTACACCCAAGAGCGTCGCCAAGATAACTCACGCCGCCATGGGGTATTAGTATCGGCATCGTGAGCGTGAACGAACCGGCATATCTGCTGCGCGAGGCGCGGACCGATGACCTCGCCGGCGTGGTTGGGCTCTGCCGGGACAGCGGACGTCTGGCTTGGACTGCCGGGATGATCGCGCCCGGGCCGATCAGGACGGTCGTCGTGGCCACCGTAGGCGGTGAGCTAGCGGGCGTGGCCAAGACTCATCATCATCCCGAGGCCGACGGAACGGCTCCCGCAGGTCACTACCTCGGAGGGATCGTCGTGGGGCCCGGTGGCGTCGCCTAGGTGTATTAACCACGGAGGTTGGTTACGCGGCTTGCTGGTGCCTGACCTTTGAGTGAGGTGTGGCCTCGGTTGTGATTGTAGTGGTGCAGCGAAGCCGGGAAAGCGGCACGCTGGGCCTCAGAGGTGTAGGGCTGGGAGTAGGCCCATTCCTCAAGCATGGTGCGGTTGAACCGCTCAACCTTGCCGTTGGTCTGGGGCCGATAGGGGGGACTGCCCCGGAATTAGTTGACTCTCGGGGTTTAGTGTTGCTAGGCGGCTTTGAGGCCGGTATTGATTGTCTCAAACTCGATGGGCGTTAGCCGGCCGAGGCGCCGCTGACGGCGTTTCCGATGG
>NZ_QMKP01000009.1 GCF_003287955.1 Arthrobacter sp. AQ5-06
AAGACCCACAGCGCCGATGGTACTGCACCCGGGAGGGTGTGGGAGAGTAGGTCACCGCCGGAACATCATTACGGTCGAGAGCCTCCAGACACACGTCTGGAGGCTCTCCCACTTTAACCACCACACCCAAAACACCCCCGAACGCACCACCAGGCCGGCACCCAACACACCCGCCACCGTCAGGACACCACACCACCCGCCACCGTCAGACACCACACCACCCGCCGCCGTCGGGACACCGCCCAGCCCGGCACACGAAGTGATGGAGCGTCCGCCGGAACACTGAAGGACTGCGAGAGCGTCCGCTGTGGGCGCAATTCCCCCGTAAATCCCCGGAAATCCGGTGATTTTAGTCAAAAAGTCGCGGAAACACGCGGAATTTGCGGTCCTCGCGGGCCCAAGCTGGTAAGTTTTCGAAGAGTGGCTTGCACGCATGCCGCGTTCAGGCTCCAGAAATCGTGACCGTCCAGGAGGACATCAATGGCTAAGAACCGTAGTGAACTTGTTTCAGAGGTAGCAGGTAAGGCAGGCACCAGCCAGGCAGCCGTCAACTCCGTCCTCGATGCGCTGTTCGAGGTTTTCGAGACTTCCGTCGCCGCCGGCGAGAAGATCACCATCCCCGGCTGGCTCGCAGTTGAGCGCACCGACCGTGCAGCCCGCACCGGCCGCAACCCGCAGACCGGCGAGACCATCCAGATCGCAGCAGGCCACAGCGTCAAGCTGACCGCCGGCTCCAAGCTGAAGGCTGCAGTCGCCAAGAAGAAGTAGTCTTCTTCAGCAACAGCAGCAAAGGAGCGGCAACCTCAGGGTTGCCGCTCCTTTGCTTTAATCCGATTGGCCGCTAGGGCGCCCGTAGCGGACAATGAATAGGTGCCTTCTGCAGCAAAATCCCGTCCCACAGCACCCCAGCCAGGCCCCGACGGGGGCGCCTCGGCCTGGGCTGGCGGCGCCTTGGGGATTTCCCGGCCGTGGCAGCTCGCGGGCCTTGCAGCCCTCTTCCTGGGACTGACGGCGGCGCTCCTTTTCTCCGGTGCCTCTGCGGCTCGTGAGGTCTCTGACCCGGGAGCCCTGGTCCGCTGGGGGCTTCCCGTCAGCAAGGCCATCCACAACGTAGCACTGGCCACGGTGATTGGCGGGCTGATCTTCGCCGTCGGCATCCTCCCCAGAACTGCTGGTCCCCGGTCCCGGACCCACAACGGCGACGCTCCGGAACATCCGGCGTTCGCCCGGGCCCTAGCCATTGCTGCCGCTGCGGGCGCTGCCTGGACGCTTTCAGCTGTGGCCGTGCTGGTCCTCACCTACTCAGACGTTGCGGGCCAGGCCGTCGGTGGGGACGCCGAGTTCACCCGCGCCCTGGTGTACTTCATCACGGACATCGAGACCGGCCGGGCATGGCTGACAGTGACCATCATCGCGGCCGTGGTGACCACCGCGCTGTTCGGCGTCAGATCCCTTGGTGGCCTTGCGCTCACGCTGTTCCTGGCGCTGGCCGGGCTTGTTCCCCCGGCGCTGATCGGCCACTCCTCAAGCTCGTCGGACCACGAAGGCGCCATCAACTCCCTGGGCCTGCACCTTGTGGGCGTCAGCTCGTGGGTTGGCGGCATTGTCGTCCTGGCGCTGCTGTCCGGAATCCTGACCGGCCCGAAGCCCGGGGCCGCCGCCGACATCACGGAACCGACGCTGCGGCGTTTCTCCTCCCTGGCCGGCTTTGCGTTTGCGCTCGTCTTTGCCTCCGGCGTCATCAATGCCAGAATCCGCATCACCAACTGGGGTGACCTCCTTGGTTCCCCCTACGGCCAACTGATCCTTGCGAAGTCGGCGGCCGCCCTGGTCCTTGGCGGCATCGGCTTTATGCACCGGCAATGGGTCATCCCCCAGCTTGGCCGCAAAGGCTCGGCAATGTCCTCACGCCGCGTGCTGTGGCAGCTGGTGCTCGTGGAACTCCTCGTTATGGGAGCCACCTCGGGCGTTGCCGTGGCCCTGAGCCGGTCGGCACCGCCGCAGCCCACCACGTTTGCGCCGGACGCGTCGCCGGCATTCATTGTTACCGGCTACGAGCTGCCGCCCGAACTGACTTCGGAGCGCTGGCTGACGGAGTGGCGCTTTGACTGGCTCTGGGTGGCCGTGGTGCTCTTCGGTCTGGTGGCCTACTTCCTGGGCGTCGCCAAGGTGCTTCGACGCGGCGACAAGTGGCAGTGGTTCCGCGCCGTGAACTGGGTGATCGGCCTCCTGGTGCTGACTTACATTACGTCAGGGCCGCCGTCGGTCTATGGCAGGATCCTCTTCTCCGCGCACATGGTGGACCACATGGCGTTGACGATGGTGGCACCCATCTTCCTGGTACTCGGTGCCCCGGTGACGCTGGCCCTACGGGCTTTGCCTGCCCGCGGCGACGGCTCCCGTGGAACGCGCGAGTGGCTGCTCGTATTGATCCACTCCAAGTTCTCCCAACTGGTCACGCACCCCCTCTTCGCGGCGGCGAATTTCGCGGGCTCCATCGTGCTGTTCTACTACTCTGACGCGTTCGGCTTTGCCATGCGGGATCACGTGGGCCACGAGCTCATGATCCTGCACTTTTCGCTCACGGGTTACATCTTCATCCTGAGCATGATCGGCACGGACCCGTTGCCCCGCCGCGCACCGTATCCCATGCGCCTGCTCCTGCTGCTGGCAACCATGGGCTTCCACGCGTTCTTCGGCGTCGCGATCATGGGCGGCACCAGCCTGCTGTCGGCCGACTACTTCGGCAACCTTGGCCGCGCCTGGGGGCCATCCGCTCTCCTGGACCAGCAAATGGGCGGCGCGGTGGCCTGGGGCATCGGCGAAGTGCCCACCCTGCTGGTGGCCATCGGCGTCGCCATCATGTGGTCCCGCTCCGATGAACGGGAGACCCGCCGCACCGATCGGGCAGCGGACAGGAATAACGACGCCGATCTCACGGCTTACAACGATATGTTTGCCAAATTGGCTGAACGCGATGCCAGATTGGCTGAACGCAACTCAAAGCTGGAAGGACGCTGATGAGCGAAACCGTACGCACCCAACTCCGGGTCCGCGCCTCCGAACTGGTGGGCCGCAACTGGCTCAACACCGGCGGCAAATCGCTGGACCTCGAAGCCCTGCGCGGCAAAATCGTGCTGCTCGACTTCTGGACTTTCTGCTGCATCAACTGCCTGCACGTCCTCGATGAGCTGCGCCCGCTCGAGGAACAGTACTCCGACGTCCTGGTCACCGTGGGTGTCCACTCGCCCAAGTTTGAACACGAAGCAGATCCCGTGGCCCTGGCCGCCGCCGTGGAACGCTACGAGATCCACCACCCCGTACTGGACGATCCCGAGCTGGACACATGGAAGGCCTACACGGCGCGTGCCTGGCCCACGCTGGTGGTCATCGACCCCGAGGGCTACATCGTGGCGCACCTGTCCGGCGAAGGCCACGCTGACGGCCTGGCCGTACTCATCCCCGAGCTGATCGCCGAGCACGAGGCCAAGGGCACGCTGCACCGCGGCTCCGGCCCGTACGTGGCGCCGGAAGCCACCTCGGGCACGCTGCGCTTCCCCGGCAAGGCGCTGTTCCTGCCGGCCGGGCGAGGCTCCGCCGGACGCGGTTCAGGCACGCAGGGAACGTCCGACGGCGGGACTTCCGCCGCCGCTGATGCCGCCACCGACGGTTCCTGGCTGGTAACCGACACCGGCCATCACCGCTTAGTGGAGCTAGGCACCGACTTCGAAACCGTCCTGGCGACGTTCGGCTCCGGGACCAAAGGCCACGCTGACGGCCCGGCCGCCGCCGTCGACTCCGTCGAGCCGACCGCACGGTTCAACGAGCCGCAGGGCCTCGTGCTGCTTCCGGAAAAGGTGGCAGCGACGGCGGGCTACGACGTCGTCATTGCAGACTCAGTCAACCACCGCCTCCGGGGACTCTCTCTCAAGGACGGAACAGCCACGACGATTGTTGGCAACGGCGTGCAGCGCCTGCTGGAAACCGGCCCCGCGCGGGTGGACGAGGACGCTGCCGGTTTCACGGGCCAGCTCAGCGAGCACCCGCTGGAAGTGTCCCTCAGCTCGCCGTGGGACGTCGTCTGGTCCACCAAGCTCAACGCCGTGGTGATCGCCATGGCCGGCACGCACCAGATCTTCAGCTTCGACCCCCTCACCGGCGCCGTGGCAATTATTGCCGGCAACGGCCTGGAGGGCTTGCTGGACGGCCCCGCCCATGAAGCCTGGTTCGCGCAGCCCTCCGGCCTGGCCGAGGACGCCGACGGCAACATCTGGGTGGCGGACTCCGAAACCTCCGCCCTCCGCAAGCTGATCATTGACGACGGCGGCACGGTCACCCTGGAGACTGCCTTGGGCAAGGGCCTGTTCGACTTCGGCTTCCGCGACGGCCCCGCGTCCGTGGCACGCCTCCAGCACCCCCTCGGCGTGACCGTCCTGCCTGACGGCTCCATTGCCATCGCCGACACCTACAACGGTGCCGTGCGGCGCTACGACCCCGCTGCAGGGACCGTGTCCACGCTGGCCCGCGGACTCGCGGAACCCTCCGACGTGATTGTGGACCACACGCACGCCGCGGGCTCCGAGCCGCTGCTGGTAGTGGTGGAGGCCAACAAGCACCAGCTGGTCTACGTGCCCATCCCCAAGGAAGCCCAGCAGGTGGACGAAGGCGCCTCGCAAACCCACCGGCCGAAGAGCCCGGTAGCCCCCGGGCTGCTCGAGCTCACCGTGCGTTTCACCGCGCCTACCGGGCAGAAGCTCGACGACCGCTGGGGCGATCCCACGCAGCTGAAGATCTCCTCCACCCCGCCGGAGCTGCTCGTGGCCGGCGGAGGAACCTCGGTGGGGCTGCTCCGCACGTTGGAGCTGGCTTCCGACATTCCGGAGGGTGTCCTGCACGTCACCGCCCGCGCCGCGGCCTGTGACGGACCGGAGGATGCGGACGGCGAGATCCCTGACCACGCCGCCTGCCACCTGTACCAGCAGGACTGGGGCATCCCGGTTCTTCTGACGGACGACGGCGACACCGAGTTGGTCCTGGACCTGCGCGGAATGGACTGATCACCGCCGCCGCTACGGCTTTGCGGCGCCGGCTTGCTGAGCCGGTGTGAGGAGGCTGCCTTCGGTGACCTGATGTCACGGGAGGCAGCCTTTGCGCGCCGCGGAGCCGGCGGGGCCGGGGCTGGCGCTAGTAGCTCAGGAGCGGGGTGACCCTGATGGTGTCGCCGGCGACGTCCAGGCGGGTGGTGAAGCTGAAGTCCACCTCTTCGTTGAGCGGGAACCAGGCGCCGGTGAAGGAACTCTGCTGGACCGCCTCCACCTTGGCCTTCCCGTCGAGGGGAGCAACCACCCAGCGGCCGTCAAAGGGCTCGATGGATATCTCCGGGTACTCGGTGATGGTCCACTTGATGGTGCCGTCGTCCACGTTGTTCGTGCTGGCGAAGTAGAAGGGGCAGTCCGGCTGCAGCTTTTGCTGCTTCACGGCTTCGGCGGCGCAGGTGTCCAGAAACTCCTGTACCTTCGCGCCCACATCCTTCCGCAGCTGTTCGGTGGCCTCGGTCAGCAGGTTCAACGGAGCCGCCGGGACATCGCGGGATGTCACCGTGGCGCGTGTGGCGGGAGCAGCGAAGTATTCACCGTTCAGGGAGGCTTCGTATTCACCCGGGTAGAACACGGCGAACGAATTTCTGCCTTGGGGCATGTTCACCGGGACGCCGTTGAGGTTGGCTTCGCTGGCGTTCACCACCGTCAGGCCCACCGTGGGCAGCCGCGACGGCACAAACGCCCACGTATTAAAGAACAGCCATTCCGAGCCGGTCTTCTCCAGCAGGAACTCGGTGCGAAGCCTGCTGCCATCGATCGTGTACTGCACGGGCACCATGACCTGGTTGCCTGAGCGTTCCTCGGCATCGCCGATCGTGATGTTCGCCAGCCGGGAAGAGGCCGTCTGCAGCGCTGTGCCGTCGAGCAGGGCCGCGTTGCTGGGCGGCACCGTGGCCCGCAGCAGGCCCAGCGCCT
Organism: Arthrobacter sp. AQ5-06; assembly: GCF_003287955.1. Taxonomy (GTDB): domain Bacteria; phylum Actinomycetota; class Actinomycetes; order Actinomycetales; family Micrococcaceae; genus Arthrobacter. The sequence goes on from NZ_QMKP01000009.1 coordinate 6,015, forward strand.
TGCCGCCGTCGCCCTCGCGGAGGGCGTCCAGATATTCCCGGACAGGCTGCTGTGGACTTGCCACCGTATTGTTCACCACGTTGACCCCAACGATGGCCGCGGCCACGGCAAGCATGAGGCCAAGCAGCCACCCTGCTGCCATCCTCACCAACGCCTGACTCATCTGCACTTCCCTTACGTTACCTGCAAGCCCGCTGAACACAGGTGTTGGCGCCGCCCCGTGTAGCGGGGTGCGGCGGCTTTCCTGATGCCCGACGGCGGGTAGTCCAGGGCGGGGCATCGTCCGGTTTTGCCTACCGGCGGCGCCGGGACGAGGTGCCGAAGACGCCGCGGAGCAGTTCCCGGCCGAGCTGGGTGCCCATGGAACGGACCATACTCTTCAGCCCGCCGCCCAGTGCCCCGCCGAGTGCTCCGGCAAGGTCGCCCACTATGCCGCCGCCGGCAGGGGCCGCAGGCTCCGGTGCACGCCGCGAGGGCGCATCAGTGCCGGCACCACGCTCCGGCACCGGCGCGGGACGGCTACTGGGCCGGCCCAGGATTTCCTCCTCGATCCTGCGGGCCTCGGCGTCGACGTCGGCCTGCCCCGAACCTGACTGCCCGGAAGTCCCAGGAACCGGGGGCTCGCCCGGCGCGGCTCCGCCGGTGGGAGCCGCGGCCTTGCCGGTGAGTTTCTCGTAGGCGGAGACATTGTCCACCGCCGTCCCGTACTTGGCGAGCAATGCGGACCCGCCCACGGTGCTCTTGATGAGCTCCTCAGCGCTGGGGCCCATGACGGATTCCGGTGCGCGCAGGCGTGTGTGGGCAACCGGCGTCGGGGCGCCCTTCTCATTCATGACGGTAATGACGGCCTCGCCGATCCCCGCAGTCGTGAGGGTTTCCTCGAGGTCATAGTCGCTGACCGGGAACGTGGACACGGTGGCTTTCAGGGACTTGGCGTCCTCGGGTGTGAAGGCGCGGAGGGCGTGCTGGATGCGGTTTGCCAGCTGGCCCAGGACATCGGCCGGAACGTCTTTAGGGGTCTGGGTGACGAAGAAGATCCCCACACCCTTGGAACGGATCAGCCGGACAGTGGTGGTGATGGCGTTCAGGAAAGCCTTGGATGCGCCGTTGAACAGCAGGTGGGCCTCATCGAGGAAGAACACCAGTTTGGGCTTGTCCAGGTCGCCGGCCTCGGGGAGGTCCTCGAACAGGTCAGCCAGCAGCCACATCAGGAAGGTCGAGAACAGCATCGGCTTGGTCTGCAGCGTGGGCAGCTCCAGGCAGGTGATAACGCCGCGCCCGTCCGGGGCGGTCCGGAGCAGCTCGGCCGTGTCGAACTCAGGCTCGCCGAAGAACCTTTCCAGGCCCTGCGCTTCCAGGTTCACCAATTCGCGGAGGATGACGCCGGCGGTAGCCTTGGACAGGCCGCCCAGTTCCTCCAGCTTGTCCTTGCCCTCGTCCGAGGTGAGGAACTGGATGACCGCACGGAGGTCCTTGAGGTCGATCAGCTCAAGGTTGTTTTTGTCCGCAAAGTGGAAGACCAGCTGCAGGCTGGATTCCTGGGTGTCGTTGAGCTCCATGACGCGCGAGAGCAGGATGGGGCCAAACGACGTGATGGTGGCACGGACGGGAATGCCGTTGCCGTCGCCGCCCAGGGCCAGAAACTCCACCGGGAACGTCTTGCCGGCCCAGGCCTGGCCGATGCTGTCGGTGCGCGCCTTCAGCTTCTCGCTGCCGGCGGCCGCCGTGGCCAGGCCGGAAAGATCGCCCTTGATGTCCGCGAGGAACACGGGAACTCCGGCAGCGGACAGCTGCTCGGCCATCATGTGCAGCGTGACGGTCTTGCCGGTGCCGGTGGCGCCGGCTACCAGGCCGTGCCTGTTCATCATGGCCAGCGGCAGGCGGACCTGGGCTTCCTTGTGGAGTTCGCCGTCCACAATGGCGGCGCCCAATTCGATGGTGGCGCCTTCCAGGGTGTAGCCCTTCTGGATGGTGGCGAGTTTTTCTGCAGTGGTTTTGGTGGCCATGCGGCTAGCTTAGCGGGGCCGCCGGGAGATTCTTGGTGAACGCGAGCGACCTGATGATCTCCGGATCCCGGTCCAGGTCGAACTGCGGATCATAGCCCGAGGTGAGGTGCAGGTGTTTGGCTTCGGGCTGGCGCGGACCGGTGCTCAGGAAGACCTGCCGGTAGCCCCGGCTGGCCGCCAGCGCCTCCAGCTCGGCCAGGACGAAGCGGGCGAGGCCGCGCCGGCGGTGCGCGGAGTGGGTCCAGATCCGCTTGAACTCCGCTGTCTCGTTGTTGTAGCGGCGGAAAGCGCCTCCGGCAACGGACTCGCCGTTTTCCTGGACCATCAGCAGCGCACCGCCCGGTCCCTTGAATTCCGACACCGGGAAGAGTTCGTCCCGGTTAGCGGCCATCCGCTCCAGCACACCTGCCGCCCGCGGACCGTTGACCGCGGCGGTCACAATTGGGACTGTGGGACACCCCGCCGCAGCCCGCAGAAATAACCCGGGTGCCGCCGTCGTTGTCCACAGAGTGCCCGCCGCGACCCGGCCGGCCACCTTACGCAACGCATTGAAAGGCCGGCACCGACGTGACGCTTCCCCTCTCCATCCTTGATCTGGCAACCATTGGCAAAGGCCAGACGGCGGCGGAGAGTTTCGCAGGCAGTGTGGCCATGGCACAGCGTGCCGAGGAGCTTGGCTACCGGCGGATTTGGTACGCCGAGCACCACAACATGTCCGCCATCGCGTCGTCGGCCACCAGCGTGCTGATTGCCCACGTGGCCGCCCACACCAAGACCATCAGGCTGGGCGCCGGCGGAATCATGCTGCCCAACCACTCGCCGCTGACCATCGCCGAGCAGTTCGGCACCCTGGAGACGCTGCACCCGGGCCGGATCGATCTTGGCCTGGGCCGCGCCCCCGGCAGCGACCAGAACACCATGCGCGCGCTGCGCCGGGACCCCATGTCCGCGGACACTTTCCCGCAGGATGTCCTGGAGCTGCAGGGCTACCTCACCGGTCCTACGCGGATCCAGGGCGTGGAGGCCACCCCCGGCAAGGGCACCGACGTCCCGCTGTACATCCTGGGTTCCTCGCTGTTCGGCGCCCGCCTTGCCGCCCAGCTGGGCCTGCCGTACGCCTTCGCGTCGCATTTCGCCCCCAACGCCCTGCAGGACGCCGTTGCCGTCTACCGCCGTGAATTCAAGCCCTCGGCCCAGCTGGACGCACCGCACGTGATCGCCGGCGTCAACGTGGTTGCCGCCGATTCCGCTGCCGAGGCGCAGGCGGCTTTCCGGGCCACCCTGCGCGCCCGCGTCTCGCTGTTCTTCGGCGGCGGGCGCGAGGTCTCGGACGATGAAGCGGACATGATCCTGGACTCCCCGCAGGGCCAGCACGTCTCGCAGATGATGACGTACTCGGCCATCGGCACCCCGGACGTGGTGCTCGACTACCTGGACGGGTTCGCCAAGCACGCCGACGCCGACGAACTTATCGTTGCGCACCAGAGCACCGGCACCGAGGCCAGGATCCGCTCCGTGGAGCTGCTGGCGGAGGTTGCCGGGCTGGCCCGGGTCTAGTCTCGAGGCGACAACAAATGATACGAGCCCCCCGCATACCCTTGACTTCCCTCAACTGAACCGGTTAAGTAGAGTCTACTGAACCGGTTCAGTGGCGTGAGTCATGGAACCCGAAACGTAAAGGCCCCACATCATGGCAGTAACCATCAGCGACGTCGCCCACGCGGCCGGCGTCAGCAAAGGTGCTGTCTCTTATGCGCTCAACGGCCAGCCCGGCGTCAGCGACGCCACCCGGGGCCGTATCCTGCAGGTCGCGAAAGAGCTTGGCTGGAAGCCCAGCCTCCGCGCCAAGGGCCTGTCCTCCGCGAAGGCTTACGCCTTGGGCCTGGTGGTGGCCCGCGATCCCAAGCTCCTCGGCACAGACCCCTTCTTCCCGGCCTTTATTGCGGGCATCGAAACCACCCTCGCCGAGCACGACTACACGCTGGTCCTGAGCGTTGCCACCGCCCCAGGCGCCGAGGAGCGGGCTTACCGCAAACTGGCCGACGGCGGCCGCGTGGACGGCGTGATCCTGACGGATGTGCGGCACAACGATTCGAGGATCGGCTTGCTGCGGGAGCTCAAGCTGCCGGCGGTGACGCTCAACAGGCCGGATTCGGACTCACCCTTCCCGGCGGTGTCCATGGATGACACGGACGGCATCACGGCCGCCGTTGAACATCTTCTCGCCCTGGGGCACGTCCGGATCGGCCATGTGGGCGGCGCCCAGGAATACATTCACGGCCGCAGCCGCCGCCAGGCGTGGGAGTCTGCCATGGCCGCTGCTGGCATGGCAGCGGATCTGTTCGCAGAGGCTGATTTCACGGCTCCCGGGGGAGTGGCCGCCACCGCGGACCTGCTCCGCCGGCCGGACCGCCCTACCGCGATTGTCTATGCGAACGACCTGATGGCGACGTCCGGCCAGTCCTTCGCCCAGTCTCAGGGCCTGAGCGTTCCGGGAGATCTGTCCATCACCGGTTACGACAATGCAGAGTTCACCCAGTACCTCAACCCGCCCCTCACCACTATCGCCACTGACCCCATGCGCTGGGGCAGAGTTGCTGCGCAGGCCCTCCTGGACCAGCTCAACGGCACGCACTCCGGCCAGGATACGGACCTGCAGGCACCTTCCCTGCTGGTCCGCGCCTCCACCGGCCCCGCCCCATCCACGACCACCAAGCACGCCACAAAGCAAGCAAAAGAGCACACGAACCCGTAGCAGATCCCCACCGGGACCAGTACCAAGGAGTCGCAATGAAGCGCTTTACCAAAGCCACGCGAATATTGTCAGTGGCTGCACTGACTGTAATGGGGGCGGGCCTGGCTGCCTGCGGCAGCGGAGGGGGCGGCGACGGCGGCTCCGCCACATCCGCCAAGGGCCCCATCAAGATCTGGTACTCCAACAACGAGTTCGAGGTTAAGTGGGGCAAGGCCATGGTGGAATCCTGGAACGCCGCGCACCCGGACGAGAAGATCGATGCGCAGGAGATCCCTGCCGGCAAGAGCTCCGAGGAGGTCATCGGCGCCGCCATTACGGCCGGAAACGCGCCCTGCCTGGTCTTTAACACCGCGCCGGTGGCCGTTCCCCAGTTCCAGAAGCAGGGCGGTTTGGTGGCCCTGGATGAATTCCCGGACGGGCCCCAGTACATCAAGGACCGCGCCGGTGACCTGGCGGACCAGTACAAGTCCGCGGACGGCAAAATGTACCAGCTGCCCTGGAAGTCCAACCCCGTAGTCCTCTTCTACAACAAGGACACGTTTGCCAAGGCAGGGCTGGATCCGGAGAACCCGAAGCTGGGGACCCATCAGGAACTGCTGGACACCTCGCGGGCCCTCGTGTCCTCAGGTGCTGCCACGACTGCCATCTGGCCATCGCCGGCCAGTGACTTCTTCCAGGCCTGGTTCGACTTCTACTCGTTCTACGCAGCCAACTCGGACGGCACCCCGCTGGTGAAGGACGGCAAGGCCACGTTCGACAGCGAGGAGGGCAAGCAGGTAGCCGCCATGTTCGAGACCCTCTACAAGGAGAACCTCGCCTCCAAGGAGGTCTACCAGGGCGATTCGTTCCTGGAGGGCAAGGCCGCCATGTCCTTGGCCGGTCCCTGGGCCATCGCGGCCTACAAGGGCAAGGTGAACTGGGGTGCGGTGCCGATCCCGGCTGCACAGGCCAAGGCTGACACCTCAACCTTCTCCGACGCCAAGAACGTGGCCATGTACTCCGCGTGCGAGAACCAGGGCACGGCCTGGGAGGTCCTGAAGTTTGCCACCAGCGAGGAGCAGGACGGCAAGCTGCTGACCGGCACCGGCCAGATGCCCATGCGCAAGGATCTCCCCACGATCTATGCGGACTACTTCGCCAAGAACCCGGCATACACCCAGTTCGCCGAGCAGGCCTCTCGGACCGTGGAGGTTCCCAACGTCTCCAACTCGGTTGAAGTCTGGCAGACCTTCCGCACCGCCTACGCCAAGGCCGTGATCTTCGGGAACGAAAGCATCGACACCGCGTTCAAGGACGCGGCGGACAAGATCAACCAACTGGTAGCCCAGAAGTAGCGGTGACCCCCCAATGTCAGTCCGCTCTTCTAGTGGGAACCCCGTCACGGGGAAACCAGCTGGTGGAACGGCGGACCGGCGGCTGGTGCCCAGGAAGCGTAAGAACTTCCTGGGCCACCAGCCGTTGGGCCTGCTGTTCAGCGCCCCCTATGTCATCTACATCCTGGCGGTCCTGGCGTTTCCCCTCGGTTACGCCGTCTACATTTCCTTCCACGATTTCTTCTTCACAGCACCACGGGTCAAGGTGGAGCGGCCTTTCGTGGGGTTCGAAAACTACATCACCGTCCTGTCCGACCCCGCAGTCCAGCGCTCCTTCCTGAACATCGGCGTCTTCCTCATCATCAACGTCCCGCTCACGGTGGGCCTTTCCCTGCTGCTGGCCAACGCCCTGAACCGCGTGACCCGGCTCAAGACGTTCTTCCGGCTCAGCTACTACGTTCCGTACGTGACGGCAAGTGTCGCCGTCGTGGGTGTCTGGCTGTTCCTGTTCCAGGGAAACGGGCTGTTGAACACGCTGCTGGGCCCCCTGGCCCCAGCCCCCTCCTGGCTGGTGAATTCGTGGCTGGCCATGCCCACCGTGGCACTGTACGTGACGTGGAAACAGCTGGGATTCTTTATCCTGCTGTATCTCGCTGCGCTGCAGAACATCCCCGATGAGCTGTACGAATCAGCGGCCGTGGACGGCGGCAACAAATGGGTCCAGTTCTGGAACATCACCGTGCCCGGCGTCCGGCCCGCCAGCGTCCTGGTCACGCTGCTGGCCACCATCACCGGCGCGAACCTCTTCACCGAGCCGTACCTGCTCACCGGCGGAGGCGGTCCGGACGGGGCCTCGGCCTCCCCGGTGTTCATCATGTACCAACGGGGCATCCTGCAGGGGAACCCCGACGTCGCAGCCGCGCTGGGCGTGGTGCTGGTGATCGGCGTCCTGCTGATCGCCCTGATCCAGAAACGCCTCGTGGGCGGGACGGAGGACTGACATGTCCGTCACCAACGCACAAAACGCCAAGAACGACGACGACGCCGGCCGGCTCCCGGAACAAGCGGAAGCCGTCCTGCGTCCCGACTCGGGCGTCGAAAAGCGCCGCAACCTGGGCGTGGGCAGCTTCATCCTGCTGGGCGTGGGCGCCTTCGTTTTCCTCTTCCCGTTCTACTACATGCTCATCGGTTCGTTGCAGACTTCCCCGGACACGTCGATTTTCGGCGCGTTTCCCAATCCGGCCAACATCACCGGCGCGAACTATGAACAAATCAACGAGTCCATCAACCTGTTCCGCGGCCTGCTTAACTCCGGCATCTTCACCGGCGGTGTCATCTTCTTCACGGTGATTTTCGGGCTGCTGGTGGGCTATGCCCTGGCGCAGATGCAGTTCCGCGGCCGCGGGGTGGTGTTCGGCATGATGCTGCTGGTGCAGATGATCCCATTCCAGCTGCTGCTCATCCCGCTCTATGTCATGATTGTCCGCGATTACGGCCTGGCGGACAGCTACCTGGGCATGATCCTGCCGTTCGCCATCAACTCCACGGCGGTGTTTGTGTTCCGCCAGTACTTCCTCCAGTTGCCCTCAACCCTGTTTGAGGCGGCCCGGATCGATGGCGCCTCGGAGTTGCGGATCCTGTGGCAGATCGCCATCCCGCTGGTCCGTCCTGCCATCGTCACCGCCGTTCTGCTGACCTTCATCGGCCCGTGGAACGAGTTCCTGTGGCCGTTCCTGGTCACCAAGGAGCAGTCCCTGCAGCCGCTCGCCGTGTCACTGGCCAACTTCATCTCCAACATCGCCGGCCAGGCCGGCAACCCGTTCGGCGCCATCCTTGCCGGTGCCTGCGTACTGGCGGCCCCCGCCGTCGCGCTGTTCATTTTCTTCCAGCGCCAGTTCATCTCGACCAATATCGGTTCCAGCGTAAAGGGCTAATCCATGACTTCCCCCCACACTTCCGCCATGCCCACCGTCCCCTTCACCCTCACCCGCGCCGGGGTCATCATGACCCCCGAGCCCGGCAACGACTTCGAAGCCGAGGGCGTCCTCAATCCCGCCAGCGGCCGCGGCCCCGACGGCGAGCTGTACCTGCTCCCGCGGCTTGTGGCCAAGGGCAACGTGTCCCGCGTGGGGCTCGCCAAGGTGATCATCAACGACGACGGTGTGCCCACCGGAGTGGAACGCGAGGGCGTTGTCCTGTCCCCGGACGAGGGCTGGGAACGCGGTCTGAACAACGCCGGCACAGAGGACCCGCGCACCACCTGGGTGCCCGCTCTGGGCAAGCACCTGATGACCTACGTGGCCTACGGCCCGCTGGGTCCCCGCCTCGCGTTCGCGCACTCCGAAGACCTCCGGAGCTGGGAACGCCTTGGCCCGTGCTTCTTTGAGTACCAGGCCGATCTCTCCATGGACCTGAACCTGTTTCCGAACAAGGATGCGGTGTTCTTCCCGGAACCGGTGAACGATCCCGACGGCGTGCCCTCCTACGCCATGCTGCACCGCCCCATGTGGGACCTGGGCTGGATCCGCCCCGGCGAAGGCGAGCACCTGCCCGCCGGCGTCACGGATAACCGCCCCGGCATTTGGATCTCCTACGTGGCAGTGGCCGACGTCCAGCGCGACCTGCGCAACCTGGTGCACCTGGGCAAGCACCGCCTGGTGGCCCTCAGCGAGTTCCCCTTCGAGGAACTGAAGATCGGCGGCGGCCCGCCCCCCATCCGCGTGGACGAAGGCTGGCTCCTGATCCACCACGGCGTGGCTGGAAAGATGGCCGCGTCTGCGTTCGAGCAGCAGCAGAACGTCAACTACACCGCCGCGGCCATGATCCTGTCCGCGGACGACCCGTCCACGGTGATTGCCCGCAGCGACAAGCCTTTGTTGGCACCGGAAACCGAGGACGAGATTTCCGGGATCGTGCCCAACGTGGTGTTCCCCACCGCGATTGAAAAAATCGGCGACCAGCTGTTTGTGTTCTACGGGATGGCGGACTCCAAAATCGGTGTGGCCACACTGGACAGGGTCTGACGGTGATGGCTTCACCGAAGTGACGTTGACTGCGGGCTGGGCGGGGTCAGGCACGGCAGCCTCGTCACGCACGGCAGCCATTTGGAACGCACGACGGCGCCCTGCCGCGGATTTGCGCGGTGGGGCGCCGTCGTCGTCGGGCGTTAAAGCCTGCTCTGCGTGACACGGCGTGACGTGAGGCAAGCGACGGAGGGGGGCTGGCCGCCGTCAAACTTTACACGGTGGCAATAGCCGGGACATCCAGGCGAAACCGCCCGGCGGAAACATGGAATGTGTCCCCTCCGGCCTTTTCGGGCCAGGCTCTGCTTAAGGAGTGCACGCATGGCTACGCCGTTGAACCAGAGTGTGGCGGATTCCGCCCTGCTGACCAGATCGCTGCCGCTGGGCCTGCTGCGGACGTTCACCCAGTCGGATCTGGCCGACGAAGGTTTCACCGCCACCCTCCTCGCCGAACTGAAGGTCCTCGCCCGCGTCCCCGGGCTGCTGGTGGCCTGCAACTACGGCGGAACACTGTGCGACGCTGAGGGAATCTCCACCGAGACCCTTCCCCTGGGGAGCTCTGCGATCGCGCTCCGGGCCCTGGCCGCCCTGCCCAACACCCATGCCGCCGTCATCTCAGGGCGCTCGCTGCGTGACCTCGCCGCAGTGTCACGGCTGCCCGCCGAGGTGCATCTCATCGGATCGCACGGCACGGAGTCGGACATGGCCTTTGCCCACGTCCAGACCCTCGCCACCGAAGCCACGCTCCACAAGGTAAGCACGGTACTTTCTGAGGCCGTGGGTTTCCAGGAGGGCATATGGATCGAACGGAAGCCAGTGGCCGTGTCAGTCCACACCCGGCCGGCCTCGCCGGAGGTGGTGCAGGTGGTGACGGAAACGGCGCGGGAGATCGCTATGGCCCATGGACTGTTTTTCATCGTGGACGGTTCCGTCCTGGACCTCTCGGTAGTGGAACCGGCCAAGGCTGCGGCCCTGGAAGGCCTCCGGTCCCGGCTGGGCGCCAGTGCGGCGTTGTACGCCGGGGACGCCTACAGCGACGAACTGGCTCTGGCCACGCTCCGCGGCCCGGACCTGGGGTTGCGCGTGGGCCCGGGGGAGACCCGTGCTTCCCACCGGCTGCGGGACCCGGAATCCTTCGCCCGCGTCCTGGCCCTCCTGTTCGAGCTGCGGCGGGCCTGGCTTTTCGGCGAGGACGCAGTAGGGCTCGAGCGGCACACGATGATCGGCAACGGATCCTCCACCGCTTTGGTCACTCCGGATGCCAAGGTTTGCTGGATGAGCCACCCGCTCCCGGATTCAGGGTCGCTGTTCGCCCACATCCTGGGCGGCGACGCCGCCGGGCACTTCTCCGTTGAGCCGGTCAAGGCCTCGCGGGTTCTGGGCCAGCGCTACGTGGACAGCACCATGATCGTGGAGACGCGCTGGGCGGACGTGACCGTCACGGACTACCTGGAGCCGGCACCGGAAGGGATCACCAGCCTGGTCCGGGTGCTCTCCGGCACCGGCGGCGCCAAGATCGTCTTCGCACCCCGGCCGGACTACGCCAACGCGCCGTTCAGCATGGAAGCCCGCGGCGATGAACTCCATGTGGTGGGAACCTCCGATCCCATCTTCCTGTTTGCCCCGGGCGTCATCTTCACCATCACCTCGGACGGCCGCCACGCCACCGCCACCGCTTCGGTCAACCTCCAGGACGGACCCGTGGTCCTCAACCTGCGCTGCGGCGACACCGAGCCTGCGTTGGCGGACCCCGCCGGGGAAACCGGCCGGCGGGCGGGGGTGGCACTCCACTCCCGCCGCTGGGTGCAGGAACTGGAGCTGCCCGCCGTGAAGCCATCGCTGGTCCGCCGCTCAGCGCTGGTCCTCCGCGCCCTCGTGCACGAGCCCACAGGTGCCGTGCTGGCCGCGCCCACCACGTCCCTGCCCGAAGGAATCGGCGGTACGCGGAACTGGGATTACCGCTACTGCTGGCTGCGGGACGGGTCCATGACGGTGAATGCGCTGGTGGACCTGGGCTCCACTGCCGAGGCGGCGGGGTTCCTCAGCTGGCTGGGCCGGATCCTTGAACATGCGCCGGGCCCGGAATGGCTTCATCCCCTGTACTCGGTGACGGGGGCGCCGCTGTCCACGGAAGCCGTCATCGACAGTCTGCCCGGGTATGCGGGGTCCCGGCCGGTCCGGATCGGCAACGCCGCGGACCACCAGGTCCAGCTGGATGTCTTCGGTCCGGTGGCTGAACTGATCCACGGCGTCAGCTCACGGAATGGTGGCCTCGATGATGACCATTGGGACCTGATGGTGCAGATGGCGGCCGCCGTCCTGGCCCGGTGGCACGAGCCTGACCACGGCATCTGGGAAGCCCGGCGTCCGCCGCGGCACCACGTCTACACCAAGGTGATGTGCTGGGTGACGCTGGACCGCGCACTCCGGACCGCCGCCCGGCACGGCAGAACGCCGGATCCGTCGTGGGAACCCACAGCCCGGACAATCCAGGAGGAAGTCCTGCGCGAAGGCTGGGATGACTCGGCCGCGTCCTACACGGTGGCCTACGACAGCCCCGACCTGGATGCAGCCGTCCTGCACATTGGGCTCTCCGGCCTGCTGGATGTCACTGACCAGCGGTTCCTGGACACTGTCACCGCCGTGGAAAGGGAACTGCGGGTGGGCCCCACCGTGTTCCGGTACAGGTACGACGACGGCCTGCCGGGTTTGGAGGGCGGCTTCCACATCTGCACTACCTGGCTGATTGAGGCTTACGTTGCGGTGGGCAGGATCGAGGAGGCCTGGGACCTGTTCGACCAGTTGGTGAACCTATTTGGCCCCACCGGCCTGCTGCCCGAAGAATACGATCCCAGCACGGAGACGCACCTGGGGAACCACCCGCAGGCCTACTCGCATCTGGGGTTCATCCGCTGCGCCCGGATCCTGGACCGGCACAAACAAGAGGCCAAAAGGCCCTAGCCCCTCCGGCCGGCTCCCGCCGGGGCAGCCGGCCCGGCGTCAGCGGGCCGCGGAGAAGACCTGCGGGGCGGGCCGGGTCCCGGTGGCCAGGTCCGCGAGGATCCGTCCCACCACGGGAGTGAACTTGAAGCCGTGCCCGGAGAATCCGGCGCCGATGACCACTGGACCGATCCGGTCGAGGATGAAGTCCTCGTCCGGCGTGGTGGTGTACGTGCAGCTGATGGCCTCGAACGACTCGGCGTCCACGCCTGGCAGCCAGATCCGGGCGTAGTCCTGCAGGGCCGCGAGCTGGACCGGTTCGGGCAGGAAAGACCGCCCGTCCGGATCCACCACGGGGCCGACGCCGTGCCAACCCGCCTTGATGCCTTCGCCCGGCGTCTGCATCCCATAGACGGGCGAATACCAGTCCTTGTAGGCAGGTCCGAGTCCGGGGGTGTGGTTGAAGCCGGGCCACACGGCCCCTTGATCGGCAACGCGGAAGTGTGCCGGCTGCTCCTGGGTGACCCTGAGCCGGGGAATCGTGAGCTTCCCGCTCACGGCCGCGCCGGACAGCAGCTTCTCCGTCCAGCCGCCCGCCGTCACCACTGCCTGCGCGGCCGTGACCACCTCTGTCCGTCCCGATGCGCCAGGGCCTCGGTCCGCCAAAATGAGACGGACGCCGTCGTCCATGATTTTCAGCTCCACCACCTTGGTGTGGTGCCGGATCTCGGCGCCGCGGGCCGCGGCGAGCCGCTGGAACACGGGGAGCGCCGCCTCGGGGTTCAGCTGGCCGCCGTCGGGCATATGGAGGACCTGCTGGTCGAACCGGATGCCGCGCCACCGCTCGGCTGCCTCCTCCGGCCTGAGGGACTCCGCCCGGATGCCTGCCTCGGTGAGTGCCGCCTGCACCAGCGCGAGCCGCGGATCAGGGCCATGGTTGACGATCCCCGTGCGCGTGAGCAGCACTTCGCCGCTGTCCAGCTCGAGTTCCTCCCAGAGCGCCAGCCCCTCGGCCAGCATGGCCACGTACTCCGGCCGGTGGTAGCCCGGGTTCAGGTTGCGGGTGCTGCCGTGCGACGCCCCGTTGTGGTGGCCGGGGCCGAACTGTTCCAGCAGCGTGACCTGGCGGCCACGACGGGCCAAAGCCCAGGCAGCCGCAGAGCCCATTGCTCCGCCGCCGATCACAACAGTGTCCAGGTTTGTTCCCATTTGGCTCCTCAGGTCAGGTCAGTTCAGCAGCAGGGCGACGCCGATCATGGCGGGTACCGCCACAACCGTGGTGATCAGGACGGTGTCCTTGGCCACGGTGAGGCCGGTCTGGTATCGGCTGGCGGCAACAAAGACGTTCTGCGCCGTGGGGAGGGACGCAACCACCACGGCCGCGAACAGGGCCGGGCCGTCGATACTCAGGGCAAAGCGGGCGAAAACGTAGGCGATGGCCGGCTGGACGACAAGCTTGAAGGCACTGGCCAAAAGGGTGTCCAGGCGCCTGCCGGCGGCGGCCTGCAACGGCCGGCTGCCGTTCAGGCTCATGCCGAAGGCGATCAGCATGGCCGGAATCGCGGCACCGCCAATGAGGTGGATCGGCTCCAGGAGCAGCGGCGGAACCTGCCAGCCCGTCCCCGCCACCAGCAGGCCCAGGCCGGAGCCAACAATCATCGGGTTCCGCAGGATCATAAGAATGAATCCCCAAGGCGTGGTGCGGTGTGAGCTGGTGCTGGCGTCCAGGCTCATCAGGAATATCGGTGTGAAGAACGCCAGCTGGAAGATCAGCAGCGGCGCCACATAGCTGGCGTCGCCCAGGACGTAGACCGCGATGGGGATGCCAAGGTTCGCGGAGTTGGCCAGGGAAGCGGCCATCGAGGACATCAGTGCTTCCGGCAGGGCGCGCTTCAGGACGAACTTCACGATGCTGAAGAAGACAATGGCGGTGGAGAGCGCGGACACCGCCGTGACCAGCAACGGTTCCGCGAAGACTTCCCTCAGCTGCGCCTTACTGAGTGTCTCGAAGAGCAGGGCAGGGCTGGCCACGAAGAAGGTCAGGCCACTGAGGACCTGGCGGGCGTTGTCGCCGAGGATCCGTTGCCGGCCGACGAACCAGCCCACCATGATGATGAACCAGACTACAAAGAAGCCCTGCAGTACACCTACCAAGAAAAGCCTCCGAGGCTGCGGCGGCGGTGTCTGCCCGGACTCACGCTCCGGCTACAGGGCGGCGTTGTTAAGGGCGAACGGCGGCCGCATCAGGCCCGGCGTGAGGCCCTCGGCCGGATCGTTTCCGATCCGGACAATCTTGTTGTCCTCATCCACATGGATAACCTTAGGGTTGTAGGCCTTGGCCTCTTCCGTGGTCATCTGGGCATAGGTGATCAGGATGACGATGTCGTTCTCGTGCATCAGGTGCGCGGCTGCCCCGTTGATACCAATGACACCGGAGCCGCGCTCGCCGGCGATGGTATAGGTCTCCAGGCGCGCACCGTTGGTCACATCCACGATGGCCACGAGCTCGCCGGGAAGGATATCGGCAGCATCCAGGAGGTCCAGGTCAACGGTGACCGATCCTACGTAGTGCAGGTCGGCATGCGTGACGGTGGCCCGGTGGATTTTGGACTTGAACATTGTGCGATTCATAACCCGCCCAGTCTAGCGTCGGCTCCCGGATCGCGCTGTGACGCGCTGAACATGGCGCCGGAGGCTGTCCGACGACCCACCCGGCAAATAACCGCGCGATCCGGCACCTACGCGGACGCGCCGCCGTCGTCCGTCCTTGCTACTGAGACGGCGGTGGCTGCCAGCATCCCGCGGGCGGCGAGGATGGCCGGCCGTTGCGCACTGGAGCGGCGCACCGACGTGAACACGGTCCTGCGCGGATGCCCCGGCAGATCCAGCAGCTGGGCGGTGGTGCCCCGCCCTGTCCAGACGAGGTCCGGCATGAGCCCCACGGCGTTTCCGGATTCGATGAGCCTGATCTGGGCCTGCAGATCGGCTGTTTCGAAGCGCACGTCGGGCTCGAACCCGGCACTCCGGCAGGCCTGCTCCGCCCAGTGCCGGGAGGCCGCACCGCGGGGCTCCATAACCCAGGGCAGCGCGGCAGTATCTTCCAGCGACGTCATGGGCGGGCGGCCGGGAGCCGCCGGCGGAACGGCCAGCCGGATCGCGTCTGTGGTCAGCTTGACGCGGTCCAGCTCCGGGTACCGTGGGGCGGCATGGCCCGGATATTGTTCGGCGATAACCAGGTCAAAATCGCGTGCCCACGTCTCATGAAGGGCTGTTTCGGGTTCGCGCTGGATCATTTCGATCCGGACCTCCGGGTACTCCGCCGTCATCCGCGAGAGCGTGTCAGGCATCAGCGCCAGGGCTGCGGACTGGAACACCGCAATCCGGACCGTTCCCGTGACAGTGGTCAACGACGCCGCCAGGTCCGCCTCCGCCTGCTCCATCGTTTCGAGCAGCTGCGCGGTGTGGGCCACCAGGACTTCGGCCTGCGGCGTCAGCTGGACGCGCCGCCCCGTTTTCCGGAGCAGCTCCACGCCCACTTCCTTTTCCAGCAGGGCAAGCTGCTGGGAGACCGACGACGGACTGTACTGCAGTGCCTCCGCCACCTCCGCCAGCGTGCCCCGGATCTTCAGTTCGCGGAGAAGCCGCAGGCGCCGGACATCGAGCATGGCCACATTCCTTGATGAATCTAATGAATATTGGTTAGAAGTAGTCACTTTATCTAACGCAATTGCGCTTGCATACTGGTGTATCTGAGTTACCCCCGTCACAGCCCCTCCCCGGGGCGCCGCGATGGGGCCGCACCCCACGCAGGAGTTCCTGATGAGCACAAGAGACATGACCCAGTCCATCATGCGGCGCAAGCCCATTGACGACATTGAAGAAGAGAACAAACACAGCGGGCTGTTCAAGTCCCTTGGCCTGTGGCAGCTCACAGCAATCGGCGTCGGCGGCATCATCGGCGTCGGCATTTTTTCGCTCGCGGGCTTGGTCGCAGCAGGCAGCGAAGATACGCCCGGGGTGGGGCCCGCGGTGCTGTTCTCGTTCCTGATCGCGGGCCTGGCGTCTGCTGCTGCAGCCCTGTCGTACGCGGAATTCGCGGGCATGATTCCGCGGGCGGGCTCGGCCTATACCTATGGCTACGTCGCGCTGGGCGAGGTGATCGGCTGGTTCATCGGCTGGGACCTGCTGCTGGAATACATCGCCATTGTTGCCGTGGTGGCCATCGGCATTTCGGGATATTTTGAGGCGTTCCTGTCCGGAATCGGCATCCACCTGCCTGTCTGGATGACCTCCACGGCGGATGAGGGCAAGGGCGGCATTGTGAACATTCCCGCCATCCTGGTCTGCCTTCTGGTGACCTGGATCCTGTCCCGCGGGACGAAGGCCTTCGGCCGGTTTGAACTGGTGGCAGTGGCCATCAAGGTCATCCTGATCCTGTTCATTATCGGCCTCGGCATTTTCTACATCGACACCAACAACTACAACCCGTTTATGCCCAGCGGTTTTGGACCGGTCCTCGCCGGCTCAGCCACCGTCTTTTTCGCAGTGTTCGGATACGACGCCATGAGCACCGCGGCAGAGGAAGCCACCGACGGCAAGAAGCACATGCCCAAGGCCATCATTCTTTCGCTGATCATTGCCATGCTGCTGTACGTCGCCGCCACGCTCGTCCTGACGGGCATGCAGAACTACAGGGATATCGATCCGAAGGCAGGCTTCGCCTCGGCCTTCACCGGGGTGGGCCTGCCCGTGATCGCCACCATCATCTCGGTCTTCGCCGTCCTGTCCATCCTTACCGTGATGCTGACCTTCCTCCTGGGCGTCACCCGCGTCTGGTTCTCCATGAGTCGCGACGGCCTGCTGCCCGGCTGGTTCGCCAAGACGGACCGCCATGGCACGCCGCAGCGCGTGACCTGGATTGCGGGCATTGCCTCGGCGCTACTGGCTGGCGTGTTCCCCATCAAGGCCGTCGCGGACCTTACGAACATCGGCATCCTGGCCGCATTCGTCGTCGTCTGCCTCTCCGTGATCATCTTCCGCTACAAAAAACCCGACGCACCCCGGACCTTCCGCCTCCCCTTCATGCCCGCCGTCCCGGCCTTCGGCATGCTCGCCTCCGCCTTCCTGATGTTCCAGCTCCACTGGGAAACCTGGCTCCGCTTCGGCATCTGGCTCATCATCGGCCTCGCCATCTACTTCTTCTACGGCCGCAAGCACTCCCTGATGAACCCGGACAGCCCGCGCCACCAGGAAGCCGTGGAGATGCACCGCCCCCTCAGCTGACCCCCGGCCTCCGGCCCCCGGCAGGTCCAGCACCTCTGACCCACGTTGCCCTATCACTTTTGGTCCCCAAACCCGCGTTTTAGCGACCAAAAGTGATAGGGCATCCGGTGAAGATGGCTGGACCTGCCGCTGCCATTTAAGGGGCCCGGGGCGAACGGCTCTGAAGGTTCGTTGGGCGTCTGGAAAGCGTTGGGTTTCCTAACCTGTATTGCTTAGAAAACATCGCTTTATCTTATGTGATCGCAAGCTCATACTGATGAATAAGACCCCTTCCAGACCACGGAAAGAACGAGCAAACCATGACTCACACTGCAACGGAATCCACCGGACAGACAGACGTCCCGCAGGCCCGTGCCCTCGCAGCGGACACCATCGCGCTGGTGCGCCGCTGGCTGACCGAGGCTTCGAAAGTTCCTGTTGATGCCTCGGCTGAGCAGCTCGCCGGTGTGCTGAAGGATCCCAACGGCCTGGACTTCACGGTCGGCTTCGTGGACGGCGTGGTCCGCCCCGAAGACCTTCACGTTGCCGCCCGAAACCTCGCAGCCCTGGCGCCGAAGGTCCCGGCGTTCCTGCCGTGGTACATGCGCAGCGCCGTCCGCCTCGGCGGCACCATGGCGCCGGTCCTGCCGCAGGTGGTCATCCCGATCGCCCGCCGTGTGCTCCGCGAAATGGTGGGCCACCTGATCGTTGACGCCACCGACGCCAAGCTGGGCCCGGCCATCGCCAAGATCCGCACGGACGGCATCAAGCTCAACGTGAACCTCCTCGGCGAGGCCGTCCTGGGCGAGCACGAGGCTTCCCGCCGGCTCTCGGGAACCCACACGCTCTTGGCCCGCCCGGACGTGGACTACGTCTCCATCAAGGTTTCCTCCACCGTGGCTCCGCACTCCGCGTGGGCGTTCGACGAGGCCGTGGAACACGTTGTCGAGAAGCTCACGCCCCTGTTCACCAAAGCCGCGTCCTTCGCCGCCGGCGGACAGAAGGCCAAGTTCATCAACCTGGACATGGAGGAATACAAGGACCTGGACATGACCATCGCGGTCTTCACCCGGATCCTGGACAAGCCCGAGTTCAAGAACCTCGAGGCCGGCATCGTGCTGCAGGCCTACCTCCCGGACGCCCTCGCCGCCATGATCCGGCTCCAGGGCTGGGCCGCCGAACGCCGCGCCGACGGCGGCGCCGCGATCAAGGTCCGCGTGGTCAAGGGCGCCAACCTGCCCATGGAACAGGTGGAGGCCTCGCTGCACGACTGGCCGCTGGCCACCTGGGGCACTAAGCAGGACTCGGACACCAACTACAAGCGCGTCATCAACTACTCGTTGCACCCGGACCGGATCAAGAACATCCGGATCGGCGTGGCCGGCCACAACCTCTTCGACATCGCCTTCGCCTGGCTTCTTGCCAAGCAGCGCGGCGTGGAGTCCGGCATCGAATTCGAGATGCTGCTGGGCATGGCCCAGGGCCAGGCCGAAGCCGTCAAGAAGGACGTCGGCTCACTTCTCCTCTACACCCCGGTGGTGCACCCGTCCGAGTTCGACGTCGCCATCGCCTACCTGATCCGCCGCCTCGAGGAGGGCGCCAGCCAGGACAACTTCATGTCCGCCGTCTTCGAACTCAGCGAAAACGAAGCCCTGTTTGAGCGTGAGAAGCAGCGCTTCCTCGCCTCCCTGGACACGCTCGACGACGAGGTGCCGCCGGCCAACCGCCAGCAGAACCGCAGCCTCCCGGCACAGCCGGCGCCGCACGATTCCTTCGAGAACACCCCGGACACGGACCCCTCCCTGCCCGCCAACCGCGACTGGGGCCGGGCCATCCTGGACCGGGTCCCGTCCTCCACGCTGGGCAACGCCGCCGTCGAAGCCGCCACCATCACGGACGCGGACACCCTCAACACCGTCATCGCCACCGCCGTCGAGAAGGGCAAGGCCTGGGGCGCGCTGACCGGCGCCGAGCGCGCCGAGATCCTGCACCGCGCCGGCGACGTCCTCGAGGCCCGCCGCGCCGACCTCCTGGAGGTCATGGCCAGCGAAACCGGCAAAACCATCGACCAGGGCGATCCCGAGGTCAGCGAAGCCGTGGACTTCGCCCACTACTACGCCGAGTCCGCCCGCAAGCTGGAAATGGTCGACGGCGCCACGTTCGTGCCCGCAAAGCTCACCGTGGTGACCCCGCCGTGGAACTTCCCGGTTGCCATCCCGGCAGGGTCCGCACTCGCGGCACTCGCCTCCGGCTCCGCCGTCGTGATCAAACCTGCCAAGCAGGCCCGCCGCAGCGGTGCCGTGATGATCGAGGCACTCTGGGAAGCCGGCGTCCCGAAGGACGTGTTGACCATGGTCCAGCTCGGCGAGCGTGAACTCGGCCAGCAGCTGATCTCCCACCCCGCCGTGGACCGCGTGATCCTGACCGGCGGCTACGAAACCGCCGAGCTGTTCCGATCCTTCCGCAAGGACCTGCCGCTGCTGGCCGAGACCAGCGGCAAGAACGCCATCATCGTCACGCCGAGCGCGGACCTGGACCTGGCCGCCAAGGACGTGGCGTACTCCGCGTTCGGGCACGCCGGGCAGAAGTGCTCTGCCGCGTCCCTGGTGATCCTGGTGGGCTCTGCTGCTAAATCTAGGCGCTTCCACAACCAGCTCATCGACGCCGTGACCTCGCTGAAGGTGGGCTACCCGCAGGACCCCACCAGCCAGATGGGCCCGATCATCGAGCCCGCAAACGGCAAGCTGCTCAACGCCCTCACCACCCTCGGCGAAGGCGAGACCTGGGCCGTGGAACCACGCAAGCTCGACGGGACCGGCCGCCTCTGGAGCCCGGGCGTGCGCTACGGCGTCCGCCGCGGGTCCTACGTCCACCTCACCGAATTCTTCGGACCGGTCCTGGGCGTGATGACCGCCGAGACGCTGGAGGATGCCATCGCCATCCAGAACCAGGTCGAATACGGCCTCACCGCCGGCCTGCACTCCCTGAACCCGGACGAGCTCGGCACCTGGCTGGACAACGTCCAAGCCGGAAACCTCTATGTCAACCGCGGCATCACCGGCGCCATCGTGCAGCGCCAGCCGTTCGGCGGCTGGAAGAAGTCCGCCGTCGGTGCGGGCACCAAAGCCGGCGGTCCCAACTACCTCGCCGGCCTCGGCAACTGGGTCAACGCGGAAGCCTCAGCCACGGCAACCGTCACCAACGCGGGCGTCGGCCGCATCCTGAACGCCGCCGCGGGCGCCCTGCAGCCAGCCGAGCTGGAATCCCTGCAGCGTGCCCTGGCCTCCGACGCCCAGGCCTGGACTGACGAGTTCGGTACCGCCAAGGACGTTTCCGGCCTGAGCGCGGAGCGGAACATCTTCCGCTACCGTGCGCTGCCGGTCACCGTGCGGCTCTCCGAAGGGGGCACGCTGGCCCACCTGGTGCGGACTGTGGCGGCCGGCGTCCTGGCGGGTTCGGTACTGACCGTGTCCACCGCCGTCGACCTTCCCGCCCAGCTGCGCGCCGTGCTCACCGGGCTGGACGTCAACATCACGGTAGAGTCCGACGCCGGCTGGCTGGCTTCGGCGGCACGCCTCGCCTCGGCGGGCAAACTGTCCGGTGCGCGGATCCGCCTGATCGGCGGCGACGCCACCGCACTCGCCGAGGCCACGGACGGGCGTCCGGACCTGGCCATCTACGCCCACACGGTCACCGAGGCCGGACGGGTGGAGCTGCTGCCGTTCCTGCACGAGCAGGCCATCAGCATCACGGCCCACCGCTTCGGCACCCCGAACCACCTCTCGGATTCGCTGATCTAGGGCGAACCGAAGGCCCAACAGACACGAAAGGCCCGGTGGCCGCCTTCGGGGCGGTTGCCGGGCCTTCGCTGTTGAATGGTTGCGTAGTGATCAGGTGACTGCGCTGGGGCGAGCCTGGAGACCGTTGGTAATTAGCCCAGATACCAGCCTGGGGGAGTCCACGATGCAGGAACATTGTGGGCCGAGAAATCTTCGCAACGGGTGCAGGTGTAGGCGACTTCGCCCAATGTCCTGACCGCCCCGTCACGCCGGTACACCGGTGGAATGTAGGACTCCAGGTAAATGAATTCATCCGTGCCGCACTTGTCGCACGTGGGCTTGCCGATGTACTCGGCGGCCCGCGAAATGCCGGTGTTGTGGCTCGAATGATGGGTGACCGGCGGTCGTACAGTGCTATGCCGCTGGGTATATACAGTGTGTAAATGGGTGTTCTCGGCTGTCGTCATTGGCTGCCTATCCCGAGTGCGGCCGCATCATGGGCTGCAAGGCGCACTCGTAGTGTTGAACCGGCCACTGCTTGACCCCATGGATAATCCAGCATAGAGGAGGCGGGCTTTTACTTCAATGGTTCGTTTCAAGCTCGGATTCCTGCGGCAAATTCGGTCAAACCGACTTCTTGAGCGTCCGCCCGACGATGGCCTGGGTCAGTGCATCGATCACTTCGGCGTTGGCCAGCGGGTTGCGGATCAGGGTGAAATCGACGTCGCCCACCGGAGGCAGGTTAAACCGGCGGGTGATGATCAACAGGTCCTCGGGAACCAACGACGTCGGCATCACGGCAACGCCGATGCCTGCCCGGAGTGCCGCCAGGACGCCACTGATCTGCCGGGTAGTGCACGTGATCCGCCACGTCCGCCCGCTTGATTCCAGCGCATCGATGGCCAATTTCCGGCTGAGGCTGGGGGACGGGTAGGCGATCAGGGGTACGGGATCCCCGGGCTCCAGGGACGTCTGCTCCAGTCCTACCCAGGAAAAGGTGTCGTGCTGGACCACGGTGCCGTCTTTGACGCCGGCCACCCACTTCACAAACACCAGGTCCAGCTGGCCGGCGTTGAGTTTCTTGTACAGCTGGTCGCTCTGGCCAACGGTGAGCTCGAGGTTGATCTGTGGATAGACCTGGCGGAACTCACGAAGGATCCGGGGGAGGCCGGTGATGGCCAGGTCATCGGCCGTGCCAAAACGCAGCCGGCCCCGCATGGCCGAGCCCGAGAAATATCGGGTGGCGGCATCGTGGGCCGAAAGGATGGTGCGCGCGAAGCCGGCCATCGCGTCCCCGTTGTCCGTCAGGCGGACATCGCGGGTGTCCCTGCTGACGAGGTTGCGCTTGGCAGCCGTCTCCAGCTTGCGGACGTGCTGGCTAACGGTCGGCTGTGCCAGGCTCAGGCGTTCCGCTGCCTTGGTGAAGCTGAGCGTCTCGGCCACAGCCAGGAACGAACGGAGCTGGGCGGGTTCGAACACGATGGACTCCTCTTGCTGCCGGGCCGACTGTTCACCCACGTCAGAGTGGGTGTTATTACACTTCGTAATGGTAGTTATAGACGCGATAGGGCTACATAATCACCAGGAACCAGCCTAGCGTGGGAAGCATCCCAGCCCGCCCGCTTCCCTGAGGACACCCCTGTGGCACCCCCACCGCCAACGTCGGCAACCGTCAGCCAGCCCGTCATCGATTCCGCTTCCGCCGCCTCCGCCCAGACCCAACCCATCGCCGTCGTCAGTGAACACCTTCCCTGGCGGCACACGTTTATCTCCCTGAGAGTCCCCAATTTCCGCATCTTCGCGATCGGGCACTTTGTCGCGGTCGTCGCCATCTGGATGCAGCGGATCGCCCAGGACTGGCTGGTGTTGGAACTGTCCGGTTCGGTCACCGCCGTGGGCATCACCGTGGCGTTGCAGTTCATGCCGTCGCTGCTTTTGGGGCCGTGGGGCGGCATGATGGCTGACCGGTTCGCCAAGCGCAGGATCCTCATCCTGTGCCAGAGCCTTGCCGCGGTGCTCGCGGCAGCGCTCGCGGTGCTTGCCCTCACCGGCGCCATCGAAGTGTGGCACGTGTACGTCATCGCACTGCTGCTGGGCCTGGTCACGGTGCTTGATCAACCCGCCCGGCAGGTGTTCGTCAACGAACTGGTAGGTCCCAGGTACCTACGGAACGCCATCAGCGTCAACTCCACCACGTTCCAGCTGGGCGGGCTGATCGGTCCGGCACTGGCGGGACTGCTGCTCACCGCCGTCGGCGCCGGCTGGGCCTTCGCCGCGAATGCGCTGGCGTGCTGCTCCACGGTGACCATGCTGCTGCTCCTGCGTAAGGACCAGCTGTTCGTCAGCGCTCCCGCCCCCAAGAAGAAGGGCATGCTGCGGGAAGGACTGCAGTACGCGCTCAGCAAGCCCACCATCTACTGGCCGTGGCTGATGGCCGGCTTCATCTCCGTCTTCGCCATGAGCCTGCCCGTGCTGCTCGCCGCGTTCGCGGACCGCGTGTTCGACGTCGGCGCCGGCGGCTATGGCCTGCTGAACGCCCTGGTGGCACTGGGTGCGTTGGCCGGTGCCGTCGCGTCCACCCGGCGCCGCCAGTTGCGGCTCCGCTCCGTGGTGTTCTGCGCCGGAATGTATGGTCTGATGCTGTGCCTGGCCGCGCTGGCGCCGTCCATGGTGTGGTTCTGCGTGGTGATGGTCCTGTCCGGATTCTGGTGCCTGATGTTCCTCACCGGCTCCAACCAGCTGGTCCAGATCAGCTCCAACATGGGCATCCGGGGCCGGGTCATGAGCCTGTACATCATGGTGTTGATCGGCGGCCAGGCCATCGGCGGGCCCATGCTCGGCTGGATCGCCGAGCACGTGGACCCGCACGTGGCACTCGTGGTGTCCGGCGGGGTGCCGGCGCTCGCCGCGGTGACCGTCGCCGTCGTCCTCGCCCGAAAGGGCGCGCTGGCGCTCAGGGTTGATCTCAAGGACCGCCGCCACCCGCTGCGGATCGTCAGCAGGGTGGCCGCGGCAGCCTAAGCTGACCGGTCCGGACTGGCCAGTGCCTCCCGGACCGGTGTGTACGGGACCCCCGGCAGCTTGGTGCGTTCGATGGCGGCATCGAAGGACATATCGGCGGCACCCAGGTGGACGGCTCCGCCCAGAACTCGGCCCCACTGCGGTGCCACAAGCCGGGCCCCTGCCGCGGCGGCGCGAAGCAGTGGGAGCGGAAGCCGGACTGTCCGTCCGCCCCCGTTGCCTTCGATCAGCAGGGCCGCCAGCGCGTTCAAAGTCAGGTTGTCTGGCCCGCCGACGTCCACAGCCTGACCGTTCAGCCTGCCTTCGAGGGCGAAACGGCCTGCGGCGGCCAAATCCCGGGCGCTGACAAAGTTGACCGGATTGTCCCCGCGCCCGAACACCACGGCAACGCCACTCTTCCGCAGCGATTCACCCATGATCGCCGTGTACGTTTCCAGGATGGTGGTGGGCCGCAAAATGGTCCACTCAAGGCTGCTGCCCAGCAACTGCCGCTCGGCCGCGAACTTCATCCGTGCCAGCTCCAGCGGGTGTGATGCCGACGCTCCGCGCATCGAGAAGAGCACAAACTGCCGGACGCCAACCGCCTCCGCGGCCTTCATCAGGTTGATATTGCCGCCGCGGTCCACGGCCGACGGAGTGCTGCCGGATTGCGGGCCGAAGCCACTCACGGCGGAGACGACGGCGGTGCAACCGCTAAGTGCGCTGGCCAGATCCGCCGGGTTCTCCGCGTCCCCGATGACGGCGTTCAGGCCTGCTTCCTTGAGCGCGGACGCCTTGTCGCTGCTCCGGGTGAGTATCCGGAACGGCATTCTGGCGTCCTGCAAAACGTGAGCGAGAACGCTCCCAAGGGTGCCGGTTCCGCCGGCCATCAGGATCATGACTGCACGCTTTCCGAGATGGTCGCTGTGATGAGAACAATAGTACTTCGGCGGAAAGTAGACGAGCCTAAGCGGGCAGGTGCGGGTACTCGGCCTCGCGCCGCTGGAACTCCAGCACGTCCTTGTTGAGGACCACGCCGTCGCGGATTTCGATGGCGCGGGAAATGGTTTCGTTCCCGTCCCACTCCGCGGGGCCGCCGATGACCATCTCAAGGAACGGCAGCAGGGCCTGGCTGATCTCCCAGCTGGAGGAATTCCAGAGGTAGGACGGGCTGTGGTCCACCGCGTAGTAGTTGATGTGGTCGCCGATGGTGAACATCGGTTCAGCGAACGTGGTGGAGCGCGCCCAGCTGAAGCCCATTCCCTCGTCGCATGACACGTCGACCACCAGGCTGCCCGGGCTGAACGCCGCGAGGTCCTCAGTCCGCAAATACGTCAGTGGATTGTTTGGATCCTGCAGCGTGCAGTTGACCACGATGTCGCTCTCGGCCAGGAACGGCGCCAGCGGAACCCTGCCCCGCTCGGTGATGACCTGGCTCAGGAAGGGGGCCTTGTCGTCGTGATCAAACTGGACGATGTTCACTGAGTGGATCGGGGCGCCAACGGCGGCGACCCCCCGGTTGGTGAGCACCTGGACGTCGTGGATGCCATGCGCGTTCAGCGCGGTCACGGCGCCGCGGGCAGTAGCGCCGAAGCCGATCACCACGGCACTGAGCCGGCGGCCGTAGTCACCCGTGGAGCCGGTGAGCGACAGCGCATGAAGCACCGAGCAGTACCCGGCAAGCTCGTTGTTTTTGTGGAATACGTGAAGCCCGAAGCCGCCGTCGCTCGCCCAGTGGTTCATTGCTTCGAAGGCAATGAGCGTGAGCTTCTTGTCGATGGCCAACTGGGTGATGGCGCGGTCCTGGACACAGTGCGGCCAGCCCCAAAGGATCTGGCCGTCCCGTAGTTCCGCGAGGTCCTCCGGCTGCGGTTTGGGCAGGAGGACGACGTCGGCCTCCGCCAGCAGCGCTTCCTTGGTGGCCATTTTGCCCACGAGGGTTGCGAGGTGGTCATCTGAGACGCCGAAACGCTCTCCATAACCCTGCTCCAGGATGATGCGCTGGCGCAGTTCCGGAACGATCCGCTCGAAATGCAGGGGGTGGATGGGGAGGCGGCGTTCGTCCGGTTTCCGGGTGGAGGCCAGGACGCCGAGGGTCAGGTGGCTCTGTTGGCCACTCACTTCTTTTTGGCGGCCTTGGACGTGATGTCCAGGGAGGTGGCCGGCGCTCCGGCGGCCCGCTTGTCGGCGCGCTTTTCTTTGATGGACTTGCCGGCTTTTTTGGATGCTGCTTGACGCGGGGACTTGTCAGCCATGATTGCTCCTGTAGCGGAACCGAAGAGGTTCCTGACTTCTGACGATACACGGCGGGACCTAACAGGCCGCCGGGAAATGGCCGCGGGGGAGCCAGTGCCGATGAGCCTGCGCGCCGGGCCATTGTGCCCGCGGGTTCCCGGTGTGAAAACGGGGCTCTGGGCTTTGTGCCGGGCAGGCCTGCGGAACTACAGGACCAGGTGGCGGACCGGTCCTGGACCGAAACACACGAAACCCGCACCGAAACCATCACCTGTTCCTGCGTGGTGTATCCCGTGGCGGACAGTACCCGGCTGACCGTGACTGCGCAGTACGTTCCCAGAGGAATCGGGCGCATGTTTTCCGGAGCCAAGGAGGGCGCCTGCCGAAAACAGGAGACTGCCCGGCTGGCGACGCTGAAGAAGGCCGTGGAACTGGACATCAGGAAGGCCAGAAGCAGCTAGGAATCGCTGCGGCGGTGCGAAAGCAGTGGTGCGAAGACTTTGGAGCGGCTGACGGGAATCGGACCCGCGTATCAAGCTTGGGAAGCTAGCGCTCTACCATTGAGCTACAGCCGCATCGCCCCGTTTTGAGCGGGGCAGAACTTAGCTTAGCGCAGATGCGATCCCGCGCCCGCAACTGTGACCACGCACTGGACCGTGTCCGCCGGGATGGCCCGGACCCGCCGCGTCATCCAGTAACTCTTCAATAACGGCGGCGTCGGTGGCTAGGTCCGGGGCGGGCCATGTGGCTACTCTGAACGCGTTAGCTGCGGTGTCATGGGGGTGGGGCGGGCTGCCACCTGACCAGCGCTAACTAAGGACTCCCATGGCATTTGCAGAGCACGAGGTGCTTATCCGGTGCGACGCAATGACCGTCTACACATTCCTGGTGAACGGAATGAACCTTCCCCTATGGCGCAAGGGTATCCGCAGCATCGGCCTGATATCCGGTGCCGCCGGAACCAAGGGCGCCGTCTACCGGCAGACAACGACGGGCCGGTCAGGACGGACCATCCCCGCCGACTTCGAAATAACCCAGGCCAGGCCCGGCGCCGAGATCCAGTTCCGCGTGATCTCGGGACCGTCACAGCCCACCGGCGGCTACTACCTCAGCACCGAACCGGCCGGCACCCGGGTCAGGTTCGCCCTCGAATACCAGCCCAAAGGCCTCCTGGGCCTGATGAACACCGGCATCCAGCGCACCATCAAGGCGGAAGTGTCCCAGCTCGCGCGGCTCAAAGATGTCCTGGAAATGCGGACGGCGGCCTGAGGGCTACTGCGCCAGCCGCTGGCCCGCCCAGCTTCCGGTAATGTTCGACGGCGACGCCAGGCTTCCGGCGCTCAGGTCCCAGTACTGCACCACATCATTGGCCCGGCGCAGTACCACTCCCGTGGAGTTCAGGGCTGTCACGTCGCGCAGCGGACGGATCCCGGTGACATCAGTCCAGCCGGTGGCGACGGTGGGCCGCACTTCGACGCGTGGCGCCGGAGTGCCTGCTCCGCGGTAAAGCTGCACGCCGCCGTCGACCTTTATCGCCAGGAGATCCTGGAAACCGTCGGCGTCATAATCAACCATGCCCAGCTTCCTGGCCGTCACTCCGGTCGCCATGGTTGTGCGCGAGGACATGTCGGCGAGGCCCACATTCGGGTAGAGGAACAGGTTGCCGGCGGTATCCAACGCGACGAGTTGGGGCAGGCGGTTGTTGGCACACCAGCCGCCCACAGCCAGCGTGAACGTTGACCAGCCGGACTGACCCAGAGTGACCGACGACTGGAACCCGCCGGTGGCGATGCCTCGGTGGAGGGTCAGCCGGCCGTCGTTCCACTGCGTCAGGAGGTCATAGGCGCCGTCGCGGTCCCAGTCGGGGGTGAACACTTCCTTGGCCGTTCCGAAACCGGAGCCGATGACCTTGTCGGGCCCGTAGGTCCGGTTCCCTGTGGAAGGACGGTTAATGAGCTGGCCTGACGCGTTGATGGTCACAAGGTCGGCGGCACTGTTGATGGCCGCGCTGGCCAGATTCAGGGTGGGCGGCATGTGCTTGACCGCCGGGTCGCACACGGTTGGCGCCGCGGCGGGGAAGGCGCCCCCGCCGGTGGGGCTGCCCCCGGGTGATGTGACGGTGCCGGCGGGCAGGGTGGTGTAGCCGAAGAAGTTCACCACGCCCCAGATGGTGTACAGACTGTCCGTGTAGGAGATCCCGGCGCCCATGACGTTGAAGCGCGGATCGAGCAGCATGGCGTTGTGCCCGGGAGAGCCTTTCCACCACTCCACCAGCTTCGCCGCGTCGCGGTCTGTACGGATGGCGATGACCTCGCCGGCACCATTGTTCGGGTTCAAGGCGCGGGGATCCGTCCAGAAGCTGGCGCGATGCTCGATCACTTCCCGGGTGGCAATGCTGTCGGACCATTCCTGGGCCATGCCGGCCACCGTGGGGTGGTACTTGACCGGTGCCAGGCCGTTGGCCACCCGGTATTCGTTGATCTTGGTGAATACCGTGAGGATGGCGGCCGCGTTGTTGTCCGGGACGAGGGCTTCGGTGCCAAGAGATTCGGTAGTGAGCGATTCCGTTGCGGGGGCTGGCGCGGC
Organism: Arthrobacter sp. AQ5-06; assembly: GCF_003287955.1. Taxonomy (GTDB): domain Bacteria; phylum Actinomycetota; class Actinomycetes; order Actinomycetales; family Micrococcaceae; genus Arthrobacter. The sequence continues at coordinate 34,914 of NZ_QMKP01000009.1, forward strand.
GGGAGCCGCGGTTTTGTTGTGGGCCAGTTCAGATTCGGGGGCCCAGAGCGGCGGCACGGAGGGCGGCTCGGGCGCGACTGGTTCGGCGATGGTGGTCACGGGTGCAGCCACCGCCGCCGCCGGCGGCTCCGTTGCGGTGCCTGGCGTGCCGTCGTCACCGGTGGGCGACGCCGGGGTGATCACCGGATCCACTGCTGGGGTGAGCGGAGACCCGGTGCGGGTGTCCGCGTCGGCCGCACCGCCGTCGTCGTCCGCTGTTCCCGCCGGGCCCAACGTGACCGCGCGGGGCCCCAGGGCACCCGCCTGGACTGACGGCTGATCCACCGGCGGACCGGAATACATGCCGGGGGCCGGGGACACGAGTGCGAGCGCGCATAACATCGCCACGACGGCGGGCGCCGCAAATTTATTCAAAACCAACCCCAGATCAGTTCAGTTGTACCAACCGGGAGACCATCCGGCGGCTGTCATTCTGAGGCAACATTAGCCCCACGCCGCGACAGCAACAATGCATGCGGTATTTTGGGAGGCGTGCTGATCTCTGACCGCGACATTCGTGCCGAACTAGACTCCCAACGGATCGTCCTCGAACCGTACGATCCCGAGATGGTCCAGCCGTCGTCGGTGGACGTGCGGATCGACCGGTTTTTCCGACTTTTCGACAACCATAAGTACGCGCATATCGACCCCGCGGAAGAGCAGCCCGAGCTGACGCGGCTGGTGGAGGTGGAGAGCGGTGAGCCGTTCATCCTGCACCCCGGCGAGTTTGTGCTGGGCTCCACTTACGAGACCGTCACGCTGCCGGACGATATTGCTGCGCGGTTGGAAGGCAAGTCCTCGCTGGGCCGTCTGGGCTTGCTGACGCACTCGACGGCCGGGTTTATTGATCCGGGATTTTCCGGCCACGTCACGTTGGAGCTGTCCAACATGGCCACGCTGCCTATCAAGCTCTGGCCTGGCATGAAGATCGGCCAGCTGTGCTTCTTCCGGCTGACCTCTGCTGCTGAGTTTCCTTACGGCTCCGGCGAATACGGCAACCGCTACCAGGGCCAGCGCGGGCCGACAGCCAGCCGCAGCCACCTGAACTTCCACCGCACCGAGGTCTGACCCTCTTCCATCGAGGGACCAGGTCTCGGCGCTAACCTCGTCGAAGAGTCGAAGAGATGGCGACAAAGGGTCATGGGGCAGTCGGGCTGGCAGCCGTCCCGCGGACGCGTTGCCTAAAAATGCCGTCAGTCCGCGTCGTTGACGCCGCTGGTGTTGATGGAGCCGTTGACGCCTGCCGGGAAGAATCCTCCGGAGGTGACCTGCTCGGGATTCAGGTACGCGATGTTCAGCACCTGGGCAGCGGTGCGGCTGGAAGGCCACACCATCACCGCTGACACCGGCACCGCGTTCGACGCCATCCTCAAACCCGGAACCGGCAACATGCATGGCATCATCACCGTGAAATGACTCGTCACGAGACGTGCCCAGGTTCCTGCCAGAACCGTGTTAGTAGGTCCATCCAGCGCCCGCGTTCGAAATACGTAAGGATTCCACCCGCACCGGCCACGGCCCGGGTTGGCATGATGGGGTCATGGCCTACCCCTCGGAATCCTTCCCCCGCATCGGCATTATTGGCGGCACTGGCCTGTATAGGCTGCCCGGCGCGGAGGTGCTGGAAACGCTGGATGCCGCGACGCCGTTCGGCCCGCCCTCCAGTCCCGTCACCCTTGCCCGGATTGGCGGACGGGACGGCCCGGGAGGCGCGGACGGCCCGGTGGTCGCGTTCCTGAGCCGGCACGGCCGGGGGCACCGCATTGCCCCGCAGCAGATCAACCACCGTGCCAACCTCTGGGCCCTCAAGAGTGTGGGCGTGGAGGCTGTCATCTCCTGCGCGGCAGTGGGCGGACTGGTTCCCAGCCACGGAACCGGCACCTTTGCCGTACCTGACCAGTTTCTGGACAGGACCTGGGGCCGGGCAGACACCTTTTACGATGGCTCGCTGGCTACCGGAGTGCAGCACCTGCCCGCAGCCGAGCCCTACAGCGCTCCGCTGCGCGCGGCACTCATCGCCGCGCTGGAGCTGGAGGGCGAAGACTTCGCACCGGCAGCCGCCGTGGCCGTCATCAACGGGCCCCGCTTTTCCACCAGGGCCGAGTCCGCGGCCCTGGTCCAGGCCGGTGCGCATCTGGTCAGCATGACCCAATACCCCGAGCCGGTGCTGGCGGCGGAGCTAAACATGCACTTCGCCGCGCTGGCGTTCATCACGGACGCCGACACCGGCCACGACGGATCCGAGCCCGTGACCGCCGAGCTGGTGCTCGGCCGTTTGGCGGCAGCGCAGCCGCGGCTACTGGCTGTGCTGTCCGCCGCGGTGCTGAAAGTCTCCGCCGGGCTGGCCGGGACGGAGCCGGCGGCCGACGGCGGATACCCGCCGATGGCCCTCATGCCGGCCGACGCCGTGGCCACCGTGATGGGCGCCTCCGGCGAGGCCCACCCTGTCCCGGCCCACCCTGTCCCGGCCCGCCCCGGCCAGGTCCGGGGCGCGCCGTGAGGATTCTGGTCACGGGCGGAGCCGGTTTCATTGGCAGCCATATTGTCGATGCCGCCCTGGCCCGCGGATGGGAGGTCCGGGTCCTGGATTCGCTGGATCCGGCGGTGCATCCGGACCGGCCGCCAGGAAATCCCGGCGCGCCGTTGCTGGTGGGTGATGTTGGCGATGCGTCCACCGTGGCTGCGGCGCTGGAGGGGATCGACATCGTGGTCCACCAGAGCGCCAAGGTAGGCCTCGGCGTGGACTTCTTCGATGCGCCGGACTACATCCGCAACAATGATCTGGCCACGGCCGTGCTCCTGGCAGGCATGGCCTCGGCCGGCACGGACAAGCTGGTGCTGGCCTCCTCCATGGTGGTCTACGGCGAGGGCGCCTACACCGACTCCGCCGGCCGGCCGGTGCGGCCCGGCCCGCGACGGGTGGAGGATCTGGACCACGGAATCTTTGATCCGCGGGACCCTGCCACCGGGGAGCTCCTGCTGCCCGCTTTGGTCTCCGAGGACGCGGCGCTTGACCCGCGGAACGTCTATGCTGCCTCCAAACTGTCCCAGGAAAACCTCGCGTCGGCGTGGGCCCGATCAACCGGAGGCACCGCCGCGGCCCTGCGGTACCACAACGTCTATGGCCCCCGGATGCCCAAAGACACCCCCTATGCGGGTGTGGCCAGCCTGTTCCGCTCGGCCCTGGCCCGGGGGGAGGCGCCGCAGGTGTTCGAGGACGGCGGCCAGCGCCGCAGCTTCATCCACGTGGCGGATGTGGCGGAGGCAAACCTGTACGCCCTTGAGGCGTTGGCGGCGGGCGGGGTCATGGCACCGGGCAGTATGAGGGCATACAACGTGGGAGCCTCGGAGGTGCACACCATTGGCGCGATGGCCGGCGTCCTGAGTGCTGTTGGCGGCGGACCGGTCCCCGTGATCACAGGGGACTTCCGGCTGGGCGACGTCCGGCACATCACCGCCAGTTCGGCACGGGCCAAGGCTGAACTGGGCTGGGCTCCGCGGCACGGGTTTGAGGACGGCATGCGCGAGTTCGCCACCGCTCCGCTACGTGGGGACCGGACCTAGACGGACAGTCCCCGGCTCTCCTGCCCGGCTGGTATCCGCAACAGAAACCGGCACCCACCTTCAACGTTGGCAACCTCCAGGGCGCCACGGTGGGCCTGGATGATGCCGTGGACCATGCTCAGGCCCACCCCTGCACCGCTGTAGCGCGATTTGGTGCGTCCTGTGTCCTTCTGCCAGCCTGCGGTGAGCATCCGGGGCAGGTCCTCCGCCGGGATCCCGCCGCAGCCGTCGCGCACCTCCACCGCCGCCTCGTCGGCCGTGGAGGTCACGGCAACAGACACCGTGCTGCCATGGACGCTGTACAGAATGCCGTTGAGGACCACGTTGCGGATGGCCCGGGACAACGACGCCCCATCAGCGGACACCATGGTGGGGGCGACGGCGTCGCCGTTGATGGCAATGGCCCTGCTGGCCGCGACAGGGGCGAGGTCGGCGATGACGTCGCTCACGACGTCGTACAGGTTCAACTGCTGGTAGTCCAGCACCAAGGTCCCGGCCTGGATCTTGGAGAGCTGGAGCAGGTCATTGACCAGCACGGCCATCTGGTCTGCCTGACAAATGATTCTTTGGTGATAGCCGGACACATCCTCGGCAACGCCATCCTCCAGCGCCTCGGCCATGGCCCGCATGCTGGCCAGAGGGGTGCGAAGGTCGTGGGAAACCCACGCCACCATTTCGCGCCGTGCAGCCTCCGCCGCCTGCTCCCGTTGTCTGGATTCTTCGAGTTTGTGGCTGGTGGCGGCCAGCTCGGCGGCCAACGCGGACAGTTCCGAGGTCATCTTCCGTTGCGGTGCCACGGGCTCACCGCGGCCGATTCTGGCCGCGTCCCCGGCCAGGCGTTTGGTGTGCCTTGCCAGCCCTACTCCCAGGAGCACTGCGACGACGGCGGCAACGACCGAGGCGATCGCCAGGATGAACCACATCACCTGAAGATCCGCCTCCGAGATGAACATGGCGTTGAAGGCGCTCACCATCCCGGCCACCAGGATGGCCACAGTGGCCAGGACCACCAGCAGGATCTGGACCACAATGGAGGTCCTGCGGAGCAGCCGCTGCAGCACCACTGTCACGGCGCCGATGGCCAATGCCCAGGACAGCACAACGGCGACGATGGTGACCAGATCGGCGCTAGTCATGACTGGCCGGCTCGGTGCCGTCGTCAAACCGATAGCCCACGCCCCACACCGTTTTCAACAACACGGGCAAGGTGGGGTTGGCCTCGATTTTTTCGCGCAGCCGGCGGACGTGCACGGTGACTGTGGAGAGATCGCCAAAGTCCCATCCCCAGACGGCCTTGATGAGGACGTCGCGGCTGAAGACCTGGTTGGGGCGGCGCAGAAAGAACGCCAGAAGATCGAATTCCCTTGCCGTCAGGGTGAGGTTCTCATTGCGGTATCTGACGATGCGCGAAGCCGGGTTGAGGACAAAGCCGGCCAGCTCCACGGGCGGCTCAGGAGTGAACTCCTTGATGCTGCGGCGAAGCACGGACTTCACCCGCAGCACCAGCTCACGGGGTGAGAAGGGCTTGGTGACGTAGTCGTCGGCACCCATTTCCAGGCCCAGGATGCGGTCGTCCTCGGTGCCAAGCGCGGTAAGCATGATGATGGGCATGGACTGGGTGCGGCGGATCCTCCGGCACACCTCCACGCCGTCCAGACCGGGCAGCATGCGGTCCAGGATGATCAAGTCCGGGTTGTGCGTCCGGGCCAAATGCAGGGCGCTGAATCCGTCGCCTGCCACATCCACCTGGAAACCGGCCAGCACCAGATAGTCGTGCACCACCTGGGCGATGGTGGCCTCGTCTTCAACGAGCAGGATGCGCCGGTTGCCAACGTCCGAGGCGTCAGCGTCAGGCTGGACACTATTCACGTTCCCAGCATAGGTTCGTGCGTGCCGCTGTGGGTGTTTTCGGGGCGGCCCGAAGGTAAGCGTCCCGGTTCCGTAAGAATTGCCGCCTGCCGCGCCGGGCCCCCGGATTCTACGGTAGAAGGATGGAGAAAGAGCAGAGCATGTCGCACGATGGAACCGGTGCGGCCAGCGGCCCAGGCGCATCGGACGACGACGCCGGGGGCACGCCCGCCGTGCTGGTGGATGTCGTGCTGCCGTGCCTCAACGAGCTTTCGGCCCTTCCCCAAGTGCTGGGGGCACTGCCACCGGGATACCGGGCCATAGTGGTGGACAACGGCTCCACCGATGGCTCCGGAACGCTCGCCGCAAGTCTGGGGGCCGTCGTCGTTCATGAACCGAGGCGCGGCTTTGGCGCGGCAGCCCATGCTGGCCTGGTGGCTGCCACGGCGGAGTTTGTGGCCTTCTGCGATTGCGATGGTTCGCTGGACCCTGCCGAGCTGGCCCCGATGCTGGAGCTGGTGCGCACCGGGCGTGCCGATCTGGTCCTGGGTGCCCGGCGGCCGGCCCGCGGCGCCTGGCCGGTCCATGCCCGGCTGGCCAACATCGTCCTGAGCCGGCTGCTGCGCCGGATGACGGGAATCCCCGTCACGGACTTGGGCCCGCTTCGCCTGGCCCGGCGCAGCGCGTTGCTGGGGTTGGACCTCACCGACCGGCGCAGCGGCTTTCCGCTGGAAATGTTCCTCAAAGCCCACCGCGACGGCTGGCGCGTGGCCGAGGTCCCGGTCGCGTATGCGCCGCGCCTGGGCAAGTCCAAGGTAACCGGCACCGTCCGTGGAACCCTGACGGCACTGAAGGACATGAGGGCGCAGCTGGCCGCCGCCTCGCGGTGGGCGCCAGGGACGGGCGCCGGCGGACCGTCTGCGGGCGGACCACCAGCCGCAGCCCGGGCAGCCAGGCCATGAACTTCACCATCGCGGTCATCGCCAAAGAGTGCATCCCAGGCAAGGCCAAGACGCGCCTGACGCCTCCGCTTACGCCAGCGCAGGCCGCAGCCCTTGCCCAAACCAGCCTCAGCCAGACGTTGGAGACGGTGCGGTCCTTCCCCGCGGCCAGGCGGGTGCTGGTGTTTGAGGGGACGCCGCTCCGCAGGGACGCTGCGGGTTTTGAAGTGGTGGCCCAGAGCGCAGGCCGGCTGGACGAACGGCTGGCGGCCATCTGTTCGCTGGTCACCGGCCCGCTGCTGATTCTGGGTATGGACACGCCCCAGCTTTCGCTTGCACCACTCGCCGGGCTGGTGGCGGACTGGTCCGCCCCGACGCCCCGCCACGACGCCTGGATCGGGCCTGCATCAGACGGCGGCTTTTGGGCCCTGGGCCTGCACCGGCCCGACGGCAGCCTGGTCCGGGGTGTGGAAATGTCCACCCCGCGGACCGGGGCGCAGCAGTTGGCCCGGCTGGCCAGCGCCGGCCTGGCTGTGGGTATGCTTCCCACATTGACGGACGTGGATCACTTCGCCGATGCCTTGGCCGCCGCCCGCGATTGCTCCGGCACACCGTTTGCCCGCGCGGTTGACCGTCTGGCCCTGGGGTTGCCGACGGCGAGAGTGCCGGGTTCGGTGCCGGCCGAGGCATCAACCGGAGGGCGGGCCCGGTCATGAGCACACCAAGAGCCGCAAGCGATACCGGAATCCGGGCCGGCGGGGCACCTGCAGGCGGTACCATCCAGGTTGCCTTCTTCGGCCAAGGAGGACACGAGCCCTACGCCGGTAGCCTGTCCGTCGGTACGGGGCACCTGACCCTCCGTCCGGAACCCATCGGGCCGGAACCCATCGGGCCGGTCCACTTCAGCATGCTCGGCTGGTCCGCCCCGGCCACCGCCTGCGAACGCGAGCTGCTGCGCTCACTCCGCGGGCCGGTTCTTGATGTGGGCTGCGGCCCTGGCCGGATGTTGGCCGCTGCCGGGGAACTTGGATTGATGGCAATGGGTGTTGACACGAGCGCTCCCGCGGTGCGGTTGGCTACCAGCCGCGGCGCCGCCGCCATCCATGGCTCCATCTTTGACCCGATCCCGCACGAGGGAGGTTGGGCTTCGGTGCTGCTGCTGGACGGCAACATCGGCATCGGCGGGAACATACGGGTGCTGCTGGAGCGTATCGCCTCACTGCTGGCACCGGGCGGGCAGGCGCTGGCAGAGGCCGAAACGCCCGATTCCCTCGACGTGGCCTACCTGGCCGTGCTGGAGGATTCGGCCGGACGGGCCAGCGCTGCTTTTCCCTGGGCCCGCGCCGGTGCGAAAGCGCTAGCCGCTCATGCGGCCCGGGCGGGGTTGGCGTCCGTCGCCACCAGGACAGTTCAGGGCCGGGTCTTTCTGACGCTGGAACGTCGGGTGTAAAGTCCGACGGCGGTCATGACGCCCGCCGCGACCACCACCAGAACCAGCCAGAAGATGCCCAAGGCCTGCACATAGTCCCCCTGCAAGACTGTATCGTTGGCTCCGCTTCCAGGGCCGCTTGGCTGGAGCACCTGCTGGGCGCGAATCAGCGGGGCTGCCAGCAAGGTCACCACCGCCCCTACCAGCAGGGCGCCCCGCACTATCCCCTGTTGGACGGGGCGCAGCCCATACGTCAGCCGCGACAGTCCGCCGCCGGCCAGCGTTGTCAAGGGGACCAGCACGCCGTCGTGCACCACCAATGCTGCGGCAAGCCAGGCTGCCACGCCGATCAACTGGAGAAGCGGCACATTGGCCAGGAATCCGAAGATGGCATAGCCGAGGGCGGCCACGCCCAGTGCGGCCAGAGCTGCCCTCACCCACCAAAACGTTCCACGCTCCACAGTCACCGGCGGACCCATCAATGGGAGTCGCATCAGATCACCTCCACCTTGTGCACCCATTTGGTCTGCAGCACCCCAGGCCGGCCGGGGGCGATGATCCGTGCCGGATAGCCGTGGTCAAGGTCCAGCGGCGCGCCATTGAGCTCCAGCGCCAGCAGCGTCTGATCGTCCTGGCTGTACGCAGCGGGCATGAAGGAACGGCCGTACACGCCGCCCTTCTCCATACTGGAAATCTGCAGTCCGGCGTCCGCCGGCGCGCCCACCATGGCCATCAGGTCCCGGATCCGGACACCGCGCCATTGGGCGCCCTGGCTCCAACCCTCCACGCAGGCGATGGGCAGCCCGTAGCTGTACTGGGGCAGGGCGGCCAACTGGGCCAGCGTCAACGTCTTCTGGACCGATCCCGAGGACACAGTCAACACCCAGTCGGGAGCCAGCGCAGCGCCCTCGACACCGGCCTGGGCCGCGGTTCTGTTGATCGGTACCGCTTGCGGACCCGTATCCATTCGGCGCGGCGCAAAGAGGTTGAGGCCCGCCAGCCACGGGAAGGACTGGCCCGCCGTCGTCAGAACGACGACGCCGGTGCTGGCGGTGATTGCCGCCAAAAAACCCCTGCGGCTCCACCCGGGCCCGGTGGCAGGCGCCATGGCAGCCGGAACCGTTTCGCGCTCCGGCGCTGCTTCGGCGGCCGCATCCGATTGACGGCTCCAGTGCGCGCGGATGAGGGGCAGCTTGACGGCGATGTGCAACGCCAGCGACCCAATGATCACCCAGCCCAGCCAATAGTGGACGTCCTTGAAGGAGAACGGCCAGGGATACCACTGGAATGTGTTGAGCAATCCGATGGTGACTTCCACCAGCGAGGCGGACACAAAGAGGGCAATCGAGGCCCGCTCCAGGCCGTGCACCACGGATTTCAGTGGCGGCCACCGCAACAGTTCAGGGAACACGGACCAAAGCTTGGCAGCCAGCAGCGGGATGGAAGCTATCCCGGTGGTGACGTGGATGCCCTGCGTGGCCGCATACAGCCACACCGGACGGGTCGGGAAAAACATCCAGCCGGGCGGATTCTGCAAGAGGTTACTGAAGAGCCCGGTCAAGAAGCAGACGGCGAACGTCATGCCGAGCCAGCGGCCCAGCACCACCGTCAGCCGTTTGCTCCGCAAGCGGGACGAAAACCGTCCGTTCACCGAATCCATCCGCTGCTGGAGGAGGGTGGTCAATCTGTCCATACCCAGATCAAACCACCGCGCCGCGCGCCCCGTCCCGCGCCAGACCTTACGAAAGGCGAACAGTCCGTTGCTTCGCTGGTCCACTGGCGTGAACGTGGTGCAGGATCAAGGGGTGAGCGAACCAATACCCCACCGTGCACATGGGCGCCAGGCGCCCGGGCAGGCGGGGGACAGCCGTGCGGCAAGCGGTCCGCCGCGCGCCGGCGCCACAGTGGCGGCGCTGGCGCTGGCGGCATTGCTGGCCGGTGCCGTCTGGTGGACCGTCACCACCGATCCGTCAGCGGAGTGGGTGTCCCCCCTTGGCACGCTGGCGGCCTGGGCACTCTTTCTCCCGGCCGCACTGATGGCGCGCCGGATCCCCGCCCGGCATGCGGCCGCCGTCGTGCTGTTGGGCTCCGTGCTGCTGGGTATCGCGGCGATTTCTGCCCCGCCCGCCACGAGCAATGACTCCGCCCGCTACGCCTGGGACGGCAACGTCCAGAAGGCAGGAATTTCCCCCTACCAATATGTGCCGGCCGATGAGGCCCTGCGGCCGCTGCGACCGGAATGGCTGTTTCAGGATGCCGGACCGGACGGAACCTGCCACACCAACCCCTTTCCCTCCGGCACGGAGACCACCACCAACGTTCCCGGCGGCAGCACCCTGTGCACGGCCATCAACCGGCCCGCAGTGCCCACTGTCTATCCGGCCGTGGCGGAGCTGTATTTCCTCGCCGTCCGGCTCATCCCCGGCGCCGAGGCAGGGTTCGGTGCCTTCCAACTGGCCGGCCTGCTGCTGAGCCTGGCCGTGACAGTGCTGCTCCTGTCGTACCTTCGCCGCACAGGCCGTCCGGCACACCAGGCAGTGTGGTGGGGGTGGTCACCGCTGGTGGCCTTTGAAGCCATCAACGGCGCCCACGTGGACACACTCGGCGCCGCACTCGCCCTGGCCGCCGCGCTGCTGCTGGTGGGCCAGCGCACCCTGGGTTCCGGAATGGCCTTCGGGGCGGCGGTAGCCACCAAGCTTATTCCCGCCATCAGCGCCCCGGCGCTGCTCTACCGCCGGCCGGTTCGCTTTGTCGCCGCGGCTGCGGCCACCTTCGCCGTGGCGTACGTTCCGTATGTCCTCGCCAGCGGCTGGACAGTGCTGGGCTACCTGCCCGAATACCTTCGCTCGGAGGGGTATGACGGGCAGGACAGCCCGCGCTTCACGCTGTTGAAGCTGGTGCTCCCGGCCAGTTGGTCGGCGCCGGTGGCACTGCTGCTGCTGCTGGGTCTGGCCGTGTATGTCTGGCGGACCACCAACGCCGCCCGGCCTTGGGACGGGCAGGTTTTCATGGTCGGAGGGACGTTGCTGCTCGTCTCGCCCAGCTACCCCTGGTACGCCCTGCTGCTCCTGCCGTTCGTGGTGCTCAGCCGGCGCTACGAGTTCGCCGCTATCGCCCCCGTGCTGGCGATGATGTACTTCACCGGCGCCGAACCGAACGGCCCGCTGGTGGCCAGGCTGGGCTTGGGCGCCGCCGCCGCGCTTATTGCGGTTGCCACGGTGGTGAGGCATCGGGCAGGACGGCGGATCGAGGGGCGGGGTCGCGGCGCGGAAGTATAGGCTCGGCGCGATGCCGATGCCTACGCGGCCACCCGTGCGGGCCGGCGGAACGCCTTCAGCGCCGGCTCCACATAGCGCGCGGCCAGTGGGCCGAGGATGGCCATGATCAGCACGTACGCGGTTGCCAGGGCTGCGAGCTCGTCCGGGACCACGCCAGACGCCACGGCCAGCCCGGCGATGACGATGGAGAACTCGCCGCGGGCTATCAGTGCGGCGCCTGCACGGAAGCGTCCGGGACGGGCGATACCGGCCCGCTTGGCGGCCCAGATGCCAGTGAGCATCTTCGTTGCGGCGGTGAGGACGGCCAGGACCAGCGCCCAGCCGAGCACGGGCGGGATGGACGACGGGTCCGTGTTGAGTCCAAAGGCCACAAAGAAGATGGCCGCGAAGAGGTCCCGAAGCGGTTCCAGGATCCGGGTGGCGTTATGCGCCGTGGCGCCCGAGATGGCGATGCCCAGCATAAACGCGCCCACCGCAGCCGAAACCTGCATGGCGGACGCTACACCGGCCACCAGCAGCGCGGCACCGAGCAGGTTGAGCAGGAATACTTCGGAGTTCTCGCTGTGCACCGCTTGGGACACCCGGTGGCCGTGCCGCAGGGCCACCATCAGCACCACAGTGACCACTGCCAGGGAGATTGCCACGGTGGTGAGCCCGCCCAGGAAGCTGACGCCGGCGAGCGTTGCGGTGAGGATGGGGAGGTACACGGCCATGGCCAGGTCCTCGAACACCAGTATGGACAGCACCACGGGGGTCTCGCGGTTACCGATCCGGCCCAAATCCGTGATGACCTTGGCGGCGATCCCGGACGACGATATATACGTAACACCGCCCATGACCATGGCGCCCACCGTGCCCCATCCAAGCAGCAGCGCCAGTGCCGCGCCGGGGATGAAATTCAGCACCAGGTCAAGAACACCGGCCTGCCAGGACCTGCGCAGACCGGTGAAAAGCTCGGCAGCCGTATATTCCAATCCGAGCATAAGCAGCAGGAGGATCACGCCGATTTCGCCGGAGAGATGTGCGAATTCCTGCATACCTTCGAGCTTGACCACGCCCCCTGCGCCGAAGGCAAGTCCGCCGACGAGGTAGAGGGGGATGGGTGACATTCCGATCCGTCCGGCCAGCCTGGCCAGCAGGCCAAGGCAGAACACAACTGCCCCCAGTTCAATGAGGGTCAGGGCCAACGGGTCCATGACGCTCAGCCGTTGCGCAGGATGTCGGCCGCCGAATCGAGGCCTTCTTGCGTTCCCACTGCGACGAGGAGGTCACCGGAGTGAAGTACGACGTCGGGTCCCGGCGACGGGAGCACCTCGCCTTCACGCATGATCGCCACGATCGAGACTCCGCAGCGTGTGCGGATGCAAGCCTTCCCCATGGGTTGGTTCTGGAACGGGGAATCAGGAGCGATGGAGAACTGCCGGGTCACGATGCCCGGGATCTCCCTGTGCTCTTCGCTCAGCTTCATGGCAAGGTGCTGCCCGCCCAGGAGGTTGCCGAGCGTTGAGGCCTCATCTCCGGTCAGGGGAACCGAAGCCTGGCAGGTGTCGGGATCGTCCCAGGTGGAAACGATGAGTTCCATCGTGCCCTCCCGCAGCTCCACGACGCCGATGCGGCGGCCGGAAGCCGTCATGAAGTCCTTCCGCCGGCCCAGGCCGGGCAGGTCAGTCTCGTCCACGTTCATGCTTCCAGCCTAGTCTTCGCAGGCCCGTTTCGGGTGGCTGCGCACCGCGGGCAAGCCGGGGCGCGGGCTGAAGCATTCGTTCGCGCTAGGAGGCGGGGACTATGGCGATTGCGGTTTTGTCCGGCGACTTCACCGGCAGCATGACCAGCAGGCCGGCAAGCAGCACCAGCATGATGCCGAGGATTCCCCAGCGCTGGGCCTCGCCGGGCGCAACCAGCGGTGTGGCCACGGCGATGCACAGGGTGAACAGGGCCGGGGCAAGGAAGCTGACGGCACGGCCGGTGGTGGCGTAGAGGCCGAACAGTTCGCCGGACTCGCCGTGGGGTGCCAGCCGGGCGAGGTAGGCCCGCGACGAGGACTGGGCGGGGCCCACGAACAGGCTCAGGAACAGCCCGAAGACCCAGAAGGTGGTGCTGCCGGCCCACGCCATTCCGAAGAAGATGTAGTCTCCGTTGCCGAGGATCAGGATCATGGTGCCGGCGATCAACAGCCCAACGAGGGAACCCACGATCACTGCCTTGGGCCCCACCCTGTCATCAAGGAAGCCGCCGATCACGGCGCCCACGGCCGCCACTACGTTGCCGAAGATGGCGAAGAAGATGACCTGGGACAATTCGAAGCCGAACGTGCCGGCCGCGATGATCCCGCCGAACGTGAACACTGCCGCGAGGCCGTCGCGGAAGACGGCGCTGGCGAGGAGGAAGTAGATGGTGTGCGGGCTGGTGGCGTAGATTGCCTTGATTCGGCGGATCAGCAGGCCATAGGAGGCCAGGAAACCCAGCGGTTTGGCCTGCGCCGGCCGCGGGAGTTCCGGCACCGCGAACAGCACCGGCAAGGCGAAGACGAAGAACCACAGGGCAGAGAACACAGCCACCAGCCGGATGTTCAGGCTGTCCTCGGTGGAGGCGCCGAACCAGTCGAAGCTCGGCTGCACAAAGAGCTGCAGCACAATCAGCAGGGCCACAATGCCGCCCAGGTAGCCCATGCCCCAGCCGAATCCGCTGACCTTGCCGATGTTCTTCGGTGTGGAGATCTGCGCCAGCATGGCGTTGTAGTTGACGCCGGCGAACTCAAAGAACACATTCCCCAGTGCGATCAGCGAAACGCCCAGCAGCAGAAACTCCGGCCGCGGGAACACAAAGAAGCACAGGCCCGTCAGGATGGCGACTGCGGCCGTATTGACGCCCAGCCACAGCTTGCGGCGTCCGCCGCTGTCAGAGCGCTGCCCGGTCACGGGAGCCAGCAGGGCGATGGCGATCCCCGCAATGGCCAGTGCACCGCCAAGAACGGCCGAAGCCTGGTCTTCGCCGCCGAAGGCGTTGGAGGTGAGGTAGACGGTGAAGACAAAGGTGGTCATGACCGCGTTGAAGGCCGCCGAACCCCAGTCCCAGGCAGCCCATGCGAGCACACGGCCCTTTCCGGTGGCCTGGGTTCCGGACGCGAGTTCCGATGGCGGCTGCATGGCCTCAGGAGCGCTGGCGGTGTTCATAGGCTGAATCGTATCCGCCCCTGGCGAACATGGCGGTGATGATACGCCGGACACCCGGGAAATTCCAGGGACGCACGGTCCCGTGCGGGAAAAGTGCCAGTGCCGCCTTGATAAACTCTGGCCACCGAACCTTACGAATGACCGCCTGCCATAACTTTTTGACAATCGAATCCTTGACGTTGCGGAGATACCAGTGATCACAGTCCTTGCCGTGCACTTTACGGTGGCTGCTGTGGCGCCATTTCTGTTCAGGGCCTGGGGCCGCAACGCTTTCTACGCGCTGGCGGCTGTGCCCGCTGCGTCCTTTGTCTGGCTGCTGTTCCAGCACGGCGCGGTGTACTCGGACTCCGGTGCGGTCACGGAGGTCGTCCCCTGGATTCCCGGGCTGGATCTTGAATTCGCCTTCCTGCTCGATCCCCTTGCCTGGGTGACGTCGCTCCTGGTCCTGGGCGTTGGCGCCTTGGTGCTCGTCTATTGCGCCCGGTACTTCAGCCTCAAGGACCAGGACCTCGGCGGCTTCGGCGCCCAGTTCCTCGCCTTCGCGGGAGTGATGTTCGGCCTGGTGGTAGCTGACGATCTTCTTCTGCTGTTCATTTTCTGGGAACTCACCACCATCCTGTCCTACCTGCTGATCGGGTTCGCCCGCACCAGGCTGGCGGCACGGCGCTCCGCGCTGCAGGCCTTGATGGTCACCACCGCGGGCGGGCTGGCCATGCTGGTAGGCCTGATTATGCTTGGCCAGAGCGCGGGCACGTACCGGATCTCGGCAATCCTGGCGCAGGCTCCCACCCTGATCAGTGGACCTACCGGCGAAATCGTCGCTGCTGCCGTCGTACTTATCCTGGTGGGTGCCATCAGCAAGTCCGCGCTGGTTCCCTTCCACTTCTGGCTGCCGGGAGCCATGGCGGCCCCCACTCCGGTGAGCGCATACCTCCACGCCGCGGCGATGGTGAAGGCCGGGATCTACCTCGTGGCAAGACTTGCGCCGGGCTTCTCCGAGACTGCGTACTGGCAGGTCATCGTGCTGGGGCTGGGCCTGGCCACCATGCTTGTGGGCGGCTACCGGGCGCTCCGGCAGACGGACATCAAACTCATCCTGGCCTACGGCACCGTCAGCCAGTTGGGCTTCCTGGTCATGGTGGTGGGGCTGGGCACGCCGGATGCGGCCCTCGCAGGGCTCGCGATGCTCCTGGCCCACGGACTGTTCAAGGCCACGTTGTTCCTGGTGGTGGGCATCATCGACCACCAGTCCGGTACCCGCGATGTCCGCCAGCTGTCCGGTGTGTTCCGGTCGTCCCGGGCCCTCGGAATTGTGGCCGGGATAGGTGCCGCATCGATGGCCGGCGTTCCGTTACTCGCCGGGTTCGTGGCCAAGGAATCAGTCCTGGAAGCCTTTGTCCACCACGCTTCCGACGGCGAGGCCTGGAGCATGGTGGTGCTCGTGGGCATCGTCATCGGGTCCATTCTCACGTTCGCCTACACTGCCCGCTTTATGTGGGGAGCTTTCGCGGTGAAGCCCGGGATTGAGCGGACAACGTTCAAGGCGGTCAGGCCATCGTTCCTGGCTGCCCCGGCCCTCCTCAGCCTCCTCACCATCGTCTACGGCCTCTGGCCGGCGCCGGTGGACGCCTGGGTCCAGCCCTACGCCGCGCTGTTCGCCTCCACCGCGCCCGACGCCGGCACGCCGGCAGAGCAGGCCGGCCACCTTGCGCTGTGGCACGGTTTCACCCCCGCCCTGGGGCTGACGGCCCTCACGTTCACGCTGGGCCTGGCGATGTACTTCGGACGAACCTTGGTGGCCCGCGCGCAGTCCCGCGTGCCGGGCTGGATCGACGGCGATCGCATCTACCAGCTCACCATCGGCGCGCTGGACGACACCGCGGTCTGGATCACGGGCCGCACGCAGCGTGGTTCCCTGTACTTCTACCTCGCCGTCATCCTCACCATGGCGTTCGTCCTGCCGCTGACGGCTATGCTGCTGGCGGGCAAGCCGCTGCCCGAGAACCTGTACTTCATCGATCCCTACTCGCCGCTGCAGCCCGTGCTCGGCGCAGGGATTGTGATCGGCGCACTGGCCGCGGTCAAGGCCAACAAACGGTTCCTGGCCGTGCTGATGGTGTCCGTGACCGGATACGGAATCGCCCTGATGTTCGCGCTCCAGGGCGCCCCTGACCTGGCCCTCACGCAGATGCTCGTGGAAACCATCATCCTGGTGGCCTTTGTCCTGGCCATGCGCAGCCTGCCCGCCGAACTCCGCGACCGCACCGGCGGCAAGTACCGGGTGATCCGCGTGATCATCGGGGCGGCCTTCGGAGTCACCATGGTCTTTGCCGCCATCCACGCCATGGGCGCCCGGGTGGCCGTCCCGGTGTCCCTGGAATTCCCCCGCCTTGCCTATAAAGGCGGCGGCGGGCTGAACATCGTCAACGTCACCCTGGTGGACATCCGCGCCTGGGACACGTTCGGTGAAATATCCGTACTTGCCCTGGCAGCCACAGGTGTTGCCAGCCTCATCTTCGTCCGCGGGCGCGGCGACCGGAGCAGGGTCTCTGAAACCATTGCCGAGGGCAGCGTAGGCCGTCAGGTTGCGGTGGATCCCGGGTCGCGGGAGGCCGCCGCGCTGGCCATCAGCCGCAAATTCGCAGCCTCCGCCCGGGATGCCTGGATTGTGGCGGGGCGGACCCTGGCACCGGAACGGCGCTCCATCATTTTCGAAGTGGTCACCCGGCTGATCTTCCACTCCCTGATCATCTTCTCCCTCTACCTCCTCCTGGCCGGCCACAACCTGCCCGGCGGCGGCTTCGCCGGCGGCCTGACTGCCGGGCTGGCGCTGGCCATCCGCTACATGGCAGGCGGCCGTTTCGAACTGCGCGAGGCCACCCCCGTGGGCGCCGGCACCCTGCTGGGGATCGGGCTCGCCACTGCGGCAGCGTCGGGCGTGGTGCCGCTGCTGCTGGGCGGCCAGGTATTCCAGACCGCCATCATCGAACTTTGGCTTCCGGTATTCGGGGACATCAAGTTCGTCACGTCCACCATTTTCGACATCGGCGTGTACAGCGTGGTGATCGGCCTGGTTCTGGACGTCCTGCGCAGCCTGGGCTCCGAGATCGACGAACACTTTGACGAGCAGAGAACTGCGCCTGCCGAGGACTCGCCGACCGACGACGCCCCTCCGCAGGAGCAGCAGCACGAGCCCGCGGGTGTCCACGCCGAAACCACCGCGAAGAGCCAAGGATGAGCGTCAACCTGACCCTGCTGACCATCATGGGTGCCCTGTATGCGTGCGGCATCTACCTGATCCTGGAACGCAGCCTCACCCGGGTGCTGCTCGGGCTGATGCTGCTGGCCAACGCCACCAACCTGCTGATCCTGGCCACCGGCGGCTATGCCGGGCTGGCGCCGCTGTACAACAAGGACACGGGCGCCCAGGAGTACTCGGACCCGCTTCCGCAGGCTCTGATCCTCACATCGATCGTGATCTCCTTCGCCGTGACGGCCTTTTTGCTCGGCATCATTTACCGCACGTGGGTCCTGGCGCGCCAGGATGAGATCCAGGACGACATCGAGGACCTCCGCGTCGCCGAGACGCCCAGGTTCGACGCCGAGGACGACGCTCCGATCCCGGCCGAAACTTCCGAGTTTCCCCTGACCATGCTTGGCAGCGACGGGAGCTCCGTCTCAGACCACGCCACGGTGGCGGACGGTCCGGAAGCGGCCGGGGATTCCATCACGGCCGGTGCCAAGAAGATTCCCGCCGAGGATGCCGCCGCTGAAGAGCAACCCGGCTCGCAGAACGTAACCCCTGGTCCCGAAGGAGGTGTGAAGTGAACATCGCAAGCTTTGCCCCGCTCGCCGTCGTACTTCCCATCCTCGGTGCCGCACTGGCCTTCCTGCTGATCCGGCACTCCAGCGCCCAGCGCGCCGTGAGCATCGCTGTGCTGTCTCTGACGCTCCTTCTTGAGTGCGCCCTGCTGGCTTCGGTCTGGGACGGCGGAACCGCCGCTGTGCACATCGGTGGCTGGTTGCCGCCGTGGGGCATCACGATGGTGGTGGACCAGTTCTCGTCGCTCATGCTGGTGGTGTCGTCCGCCGTCAGCCTCGCTGTGCTGGTGTACGCCACCGGTCAGGGCATGGCCGACGGCGACCAGGACGCTCCGGTGTCGATCTTCCACCCGACCTACCTGATCCTGGTGGCGGGTGTGTCCAACGCGTTCCTGTCCGGGGACCTCTTCAACCTGTACGTCGGCTTCGAGATCCTGCTGACGGCAAGCTATGTGCTGATGACACTGGGTGGAACCGGTGCCCGAATCCGCGCCGGAGTTACGTACGTGGTGGTCTCCGTGGTGTCCTCGGTGCTGTTCCTGATCTCCATCGCCATGGTCTACGGCGCCACCGGAACCGTCAACATGGCCGACCTCGCCATCAAGCTAGCGGACCTGGACGACGGAACCCAGACCCTGCTGCACGTGATGCTCCTGGTGGCATTCGGGATCAAGGCGGCCGTGTTCCCACTGTCGTTCTGGCTGCCTGACTCCTACCCCACGGCACCGGCGCCGGTCACGGCCGTGTTCGCCGGCCTGTTGACTAAAGTCGGTGTCTACGCGATGGTGCGCACGGAAACCCTGCTCTTCCCCGGGGACAGCCTGAACACTCCGCTGATGGTGGCGGCGCTGCTGACCATGGTGGTCGGAATCCTAGGCGCCTTGGCCCAGAACGACATCAAACGTCTGTTGTCCTTCACCCTGGTGAGCCACATCGGCTACATGGTGTTCGGCCTGGCGATGTCCTCGGTGGCGGGTCTGGGCGCCGCCGTGTTCTACGTGGCCCACCACATCACCATCCAGACCAGTCTCTTCCTGGTCACAGGCCTGATCGAACGCCGCGGCGGCAGTTCCTCCGTGGACCGGCTGGCAGGCCTCGCCAAGCTGTCACCCATGCTTGCCCTGCTCTTCTTTGTCCCCGCCATGAACCTGGCCGGGATCCCGCCGTTCTCCGGGTTCCTGGGGAAAGTGGGGCTCATCCAGGCGGGCGTCGAACTCGGCACGCCTTTGGCCTACGCCCTGGTGATCGGCGGCGTGGTCACCAGCCTCCTGACCCTGCTTGCTGTTGCGAGGGTCTGGAACCGCGCCTTCTGGCGCAAGCCCTCCGATGCTGAGCACCCGGACCCGGTCCTGCTGGCTGAGCCCGAAGACTCGGACACCGGCAGCCGGGCCGGCCGCAGCAACGTCACGCTGCTGCCCCGCACCATGGTGGGTTCAACCCTGGGCCTGGTGGTGCTTGGCGTGTCACTCACCGTCTTCGCGGGCCCGCTGTTCGCAGTCTCCGACCAGGCCGCCCACGAAATGCTGGACAGGTCCGCCTATATCCAGGCCGTGCTGGGCGAGGACACGCCAATTCCCCCGCTGGCCCTGAAAGACGGAGGGGGCAAATGAGCCGCCGGCGGATTTCCCTGCGCCAGGAGCTGCCCCTGCTGGTGTGGCTGGTGATTGTCTGGGGCGCCCTGTGGCAGGACTTCAGCCCCGGCAACCTGCTCTTCGGTGCGTTACTGGCCGTGCTCGTGGCCCGGATGTTCTACCTGCCGCCGGTAGAGCTCAGCGGCCGTTTCAACACTCTTTACGCCGTGCCATTTGCCCTTCGTTTCCTGGGCAGGGTGGCGGCAGCCAGCGTTGAGGTCATGTATCTGGCTGCTGTCCGCGGCCCGCGGGTCATCAACGCCGTCGTCGCGGTGTCGTTGCGGAGCCACCAGGACCTGATGGTCACCGCCACCGGGCACGTGATTTCGCTGATCCCGGGTTCCCTGGTGGTGGAGGTGGACCGGTCAACGTCCACCCTGTACCTCCATACGCTCAACGTCAGCAGCCCGGACGAGGTCGAGAACCTGCGCAAGGAAGTCCGCTCCATCGAAGCGGGCCTGATCAGGATCATGGGCACCCGCGAAGAACTCGAAGCAATCCGGCAGGAGGCCGCAGCATGATGCAGACCGTCCTGGCTGTCACGGCAGTCATTCTTTCGTTGGCAGCGGCAGGAGCCATCATCAGGATCTCCCGCGGCCCGTCGCTGCTGGACAGGGTGCTGGCCTCCGACGTCCTGCTCGCGATCCTCGGCGCGGCCCTGTGCATCGACATGGCCGTCAACCGGCACCTCAACAACCTGATGCTGCTGGTGGCGCTGTCCATCGTCGGCTTCATCGGTTCGGTGACCGTTGCGCGCTTCGTGGCCGACCGGCGGGAGCAAGCCAATGAATCCTGAGGCCAGCGTGGTTGATAACGTCATCGATACCGTGTCGGCGGTGTTCCTGGTGGTGGGTGCCCTCATGTCGCTCGCCGCCGCCGTTGGACTGCTCCGATTCCCGGACCTGCTGAGCCGCATGCACGCGGCCACCAAGCCCCAGGTGCTGGGGCTGTTCCTGCTCCTGGCGGCCATCGGCCTGCAGCTACGCACCTGGTGGGTGTGGCCGGTGCTGCTGGTGGCCTGGATTTTCCAGCTGCTGACCGTGCCGGTTTCCGCCCATATGGTGGGCCGCGCCGGTTACCGTACCAAACACCTGCACCGGGAGCTGCTCAGCTCCGATGAACTCGATGCCGTGGTTCAGAAGGCCGCTCAATCGGCCCGGGACGAGTCATCCCGGGATGAAGCGTCCGACGGCGGCCGCCCCTAACGTCCCGCCCCCGCGTGAGTTTTTGTCCAGATAACACGGTTTGCCGTCGGTTAGAGGCCGTTATCTGGACAAAAACTCAAGGGTGATGCGGTTAGACGATGTCCTGGGACTTGGCGAAGCGGCTGATGGCTCGCTGCGTGCCGCGGTTGGCGAGCACCTGGATGATGGTACTGACCGAGGCCGAAATGAGCGCGAAAGTCAGCGCCGAGCGGAGGCTCGTGGGGGTGTCTTCGTCCTTGCCGGTGGGAGGCTTCCTGCCGGTGGACTTTTCCCATACGGTATTCACCATCTTGGTGCCGACCAATCCGGCGCCGATGCTGATTCCAGTGCCGAGCAGCTTGATGAACAGGTTCATTCGTTGAACTCCTTGTGAGCGGATCCGGGACTGTCTTTAGCCTAACCCGGCCGCATGGACTCCAGAATCTCCCGCAGGGCTTCCACCACGAGATCGTGGTCCTGTTGCTGGGGCAGGCCCGAGACCGTCACCGTGGCCACGGCGCCCACGCCGGCGACGTAGACGGGGAAGGAACCGCCGTGCGGGGCGTAGGTGGACTCGTCAAACCAGCCATGTTCCTCGATCCGGCCTCCGTGCAGCCTGCCGCGGAGTCCCACCAGCAACGACGGGACCTCGTACCTGGCGGCGGTGCGCTGCTTGGCCCGGATCCAGTGCTCGTTGTCAGGGGTGGCGCCGTCCAAGGCCACGTGGAACAGGACCTGGTCACCCTTGGTGATGTCGATCGCGATGGGCAGTCTTCGGCTCTTGCCGAGTTCCACCAGCAGCAGCCCCAGATTGAGGGAATCATCCTTGGTGAATCGGGGGAACTGCAGCTCGCTGATCTCGCCGTCGATCCTGGCGATCAGGGCCTCGAGCAGCCCCTCCGGCTGGGGCACTCTCGAATCGGGATTGAACGCGGTCACAGTCGGGTTGTTGGCAGCCATGGCCCACAATCTACCCCGCCCGCGGTGTAAACTGGATCACGCCCATCAGGGCAGATTTATTACGACAGGGGAGCGCCGCCGTCGGACATCACTGGCATTGCCAGGGAACCGCAGGCGGGCGCTGAGAGTGCGGACAGCCGCAGACCCTCGAACCTGATCCGGTTAGTACCGGCGTAAGGGAGTCGAGTTCTCGGAGTGTCCGGAAACGGCGGCAGCGCCGCACACCGGGGCACTTTCCCCTCCTGTTCCTCAGGAGGACAAAAATGACAACTGCAGCAATCAAAAAGACTGGCAATACCTGGCGCGTTGTGGACATCGTGGTGGCGGCGCTCATCGCCATCACCGGCGGCGTGATCTTCTGGGCCTGGTCCCAGGGCGCCGGCATCATTTCCGCCCCCATGAACGCCGTTTACCCCCCGCTGACCGGCCTGATCGCCGGCGGCTGGATGATCCCGGCTGTGCTGGGCATGCTCATCATCCGCAAGCCCGGCGCGGCGCTCTTCTGCGAAGCGGTGGCCGCCACCGGCGAACTCATCATGGGCTCGCAGTACGGCGCCACGGTGCTGATCTCCGGAATCCTGCAGGGCCTGGGCGCCGAACTGGTGTTCTTCCTGCTGGTGTACGGCAACTTCCGGTTCAAGTCCTTCCTGCACCAGAAGTACAACCTCATCGCCGCGCTGCTGGCCGGTGCCGGCGCCGGACTATTCTGCGGCCTCAATGATTCCTTCCTGCCGTGGGGCTGGAACATCGCCTACGAGCCCGGCGACAAGCTCGCGTACATCGTGTTCTGCACCATCTCCGGCGCCGTGATTGCGGGCGCTTTGTCCTGGATCGCCACCCGCGGCCTGGCCAAGACCGGTGTACTGAGCTCGTTCGCGTCCCGGAAGGCAGCTTCGGAGCCCGTCTTCAACTGATGACCGCTTCCGACGCCGGCGCTTCCGGCGTGCGCCCCGCCGCAGTGTCCGCCCGTGGCTGGGGCTGGCGGCATGCCGGACGTTCCGCCCCCGCCGTCCATGGGCTCGACCTTGACATCGCTCCTGGCGAGCGGGTGCTGCTGCTGGGCCCTTCGGGCGCGGGCAAGTCAACCCTGCTGCACGCGCTCGCGGGGGTCCTTGGAGATGAAGGGGACGACGCCGACGAAACCGGTTCGCTGCTGATCGACGGTGTGGTGCCACGCGGGCAGCGCGGCCGCTCGGGGCTGATGCAGCAGGACCCCGAAACGCAGGTGGTTCTTTCTCGCCTGGGTGACGACGTCGCCTTCGGCGCCGAGAACCTCGCCGTTCCGCGGGACGAGATCTGGCGGCGGGTCCATGAAGCGCTCGACGACGTCGGGCTGCGAAGTGCGGGCGGCGGCGCTGACGGCAGAGCTGGTTTGGACGCCGACGGCGGGCCGGATGCCGCCGGGCTCCCGCTGGACCACCCGACGTCGGCCCTTTCCGGCGGGCAGAAGCAGCGCCTGGCTCTGGCTGGCATCCTCGCGATGCGGCCCGGGCTGATCCTGCTGGACGAGCCCACCGCAAACCTCGATCCCGACGGTGTGCTGGAAGTCCGGGACGCTGTGGGCCGCTGCCTGGACAAAACCGGCGCCACACTCGTTGTGGTGGAGCACCGAGTGTCGGTCTGGAAGGACCTGGTGGACCGGATTGTGGTGCTGCAGCCGGGCTCGTCAGCGGGCTCCGCTGGAAGTTCCGCCGTTACTTCCGCAGTCCTGCTGGACGGGCCGCCGGACCAGGTGCTTGCGGAGGCGCGGGACATGCTGATCGGCGCGGGCGTCTGGGTGCCGGGGTATGTCCCGGCCACCCGCCGCCGCACTTCCGCAGGCTCCGGCGACCTGCTGCTGGCCGCCGAGGACCTGGCAGTCTCCCGCGAGCGCCCGCGGCGCCGCGGCTTCCGGACCATCCCGCCCGTGCCGGTGCAGTCGGGCGTCACCGCCCAGGTCCGTTCCGGCCATGCCCTCGCCGTTACGGGGCCTAATGGCGCCGGCAAGTCAACGTTTGCGCTGACGATCGCCGGACTTTTGGCGCCGGTGGCGGGAAAGGTGTCCGCCGCCGTCGAGCTTTCCGAGGGTGCCGGGATCGATCCCTTCAAATGGAAAGCCAACCAGCTGATTTCCCGCATCGGAACCGTGTTCCAGGAACCCGAGCACCAGTTCGTTACCGGCCGCGTGCTGGACGAACTGATGTTCGGTCCGCGGCATCTGGGGCATGGCGAGGAGCGGGTTGATGAGCTGCTGGAACGGCTGCGACTGACGCACCTGGTGGACGCCAATCCGTATACGTTGTCCGGCGGCGAAAAGCGGCGCCTGTCGGTGGCCACGGTCTTGGCTGCCCACCCGCGTGTGCTGGTGCTGGATGAGCCGACCTTCGGCCAGGACGCCAACACCTGGGCCGAGCTCGCATCCTTCCTCACGGAATTGCTCGACGCCGGGACCTCCGTGGTTTCCGTGACGCACGACCAGGAATTCAGCGCCGTCCTGGGCGGGGCCGAACTGCGGCTTGGCCCGGCCTCGCGGGGCGGGGCTCGGCAGGAAGCAGGTGCGGCATGAGGGATGCCCTGACCCTCCGCGGCAACCACGCGCTGTTGACGCGCGCCAACCCGTTGGCTAAGTTCGCCGTCGTATTCCTCATCACCTTGGTGCTGGCGCTCTCCATCGACTGGGTGTCCGCCACCACCGCGCTCGTTGCCGAGTTGGCGCTTTTCCCCCTGGCCGGCCTCACCCTGCGCCTGTTGTGGCAGCGCGGCTGGCCGCTCATCATCGCGGCAGCCCTGGGCGGCTGGAGCACGGCGATCGTCGCGGCGGACAGCGGCGCTGTACTGCTCGACGTCGGGATCTGGTCCATCAGCGAAGGTTCCCTCCAGCTGGGTATCGGTTTTATGCTGCGCGGACTCGCGATTGCCCTGCCGGCGATCCTGCTCATGACCTGCACAGACCCCACCGACCTCGCCGATGCGCTGGCCCAGAAGGCCCGGCTGCCGCACCGGTTTGTCCTTGGCACGCTGGCCGCGATGCGGCTGGTGGGACTTATGGCCGAGGAATGGCAGACCATCGGCATGGCTCGGCGGGCCCGCGGAGTCGGCTCGCAAGGCAGCCCGCTGCAACGGCTGCGGGCCACACTCGGGCAGAGCTTTGGGCTCCTGGTCCAGGCCATCCGCCGCGCGTCCCGGCTGGCCATCACCATGGAAGCACGCGGTTTTGGCGCCGGGCAGCGGACGTGGGCCCGGGAATCCACGTATTCGCCGCTGGACGCCTGGGTGCTGGTGGGCGGCGTGCTGATCGCGGCGACTGCTGTGGTTGCCGCGGCCGGGATGGGAACCTGGAACTTCGTCTGGCGTTAGTTCTATTTTGCGGGGCCAGCGCTGGTCAATACTTTCAGCCCGGCCTGGTCAGCCTGCTCAGGGGGAACATAGGCCCGGTCAGCGGGACCGCAGTGGTGCGGCCCGATCGAACCTCTCACGCGTCAGGAACGCCAGCTGGGCTTCCTTTTCAGCCAGCTGGATGACGGGTCCCAGCTCGAAGCACGTGGCGAGCCGCGGCAGGGCTTTGGTGTTACGGGCATCCGGCTCCACCACGATCCTGTCCTTTCCCGGCACGGAGAACATGTAATGGATCAGGGACGTGGCGAGCCGCGGCGTGAAGTGCAGGACGGGCCGGACTCTGGGTGGCCTGCGAGGCGTCCAGTACGCGTGCCATCGTCAAGCACCTGCGCAAGGTCCTTGGTGCGGACAAGCAGCAGATCAACGCGTTGGGGTACTGGCTGGTGACTTAGCACCCCGCCACGGGCGTGTCGAATATCGCATGGAGTGGGTATTCTTGCCGCCACGCAGCGCGATGGGGGCAAATTGCCCTTCCAGTAGCTCATCTGTGATATTTTTTTCTTATGATTCAGGAAACTGCCGAGCACATCGCCGCCACCCTTCGCGACGCCCGCAGCGAGAAGGGCTGGACCCAGGGCCAGCTTGCTACCGCGCTGGGAACCAGCCAAAGCGCCGTCGCCCGGATGGAGCAGGGGAAGCAGAACCTCAGCCTCAAGATGATCCAGCGGCTCGAAACGATTCTCGACCGCAGCATCGTCAAAGTGGGCAAACCACAGATGACGCACCTGCGCATTGAAGGCGGGCGCACCCTGTCCGGGGCAGTGGATGTCAACAGCAGCAAAAATGCCGGTGTGGCGCTGCTGTGCGCCAGCCTGATCAACCGCGGCACCACCGTCCTGCGCCGCCTCGCCCGGATCGAAGAAGTCAACCGGATCGTGGAGGTCCTGACCAGCATCGGTGTCGAATGCACGTGGCTTAACGACACTGACCTCCAGCTCCGCCGCCCCGCCGTCCTGGATCTTGAAGCCATGGACGTGGACGCGGCACGCCGCACGCGCAGCGTGATCATGCTCCTGGGCCCGCTCCTGGACGAATCCGAAGAATACCGCTTGCCGTATGCTGGCGGTTGCGATCTGGGCACCCGCACCGTGGAGCCGCACATGCAGGCGTTGCGCCAGTTCGGGCTCTCGGTGGAAGCGACTGCCGGTTTCTACGCCGTCCAGGCTCCGCGGCCGGACAATCACGACCGGTCCTTTGTGCTGACGGAGCGCGGGGACACCGTCACCGAGAACGCGATCATGGCTGCGGCGCACCGCCGCGGCACCACGGTCATCCGCAATGCCAGCCCCAACTACATGGTCCAGGACCTCTGTTTCTACCTCGAGATGCTGGGCGTGAAGATCGACGGCGTGGGCACCACCACGCTGAAGATCACCGGGCAGCCGCTTATCGACGTCGACATTGAGTATTTCCCGTCCGAGGACCCCATTGAGGCGATGAGCCTGATCACCGCCGGCATCGTCACCAACTCAGAGGTGACCATCCGTCGCGTCCCCATCGAATTCATGGAGATCGAGCTGGCCACGCTGGAGCAGATGGGCCAGCAGCTGGAGATTTCCGGCGAGTATGTGGCGCGCAACGGCCGCACCCGGCTGGTGGATGTGACCACTAAGCCGTCCGAGCTGCGGGCGCCTGAGGACAAGATCCACCCCATGCCGTTCCCCGGACTGAACATCGACAACCTGCCGTTCTTCGCGGTCATCGCCGCCAACGCCCATGGCCAGACCTTGATCCACGACTGGGTCTATGAGAACCGCGCCATCTATCTCACTGAACTCAACCGGCTCGGCGCCCAGGTGCAGCTGCTGGACCCGCACCGGATCTACGTCAACGGCCCCACGAAGTGGCGAGCCGCCGAGGTGGGCTGCCCGCCGGCGCTCCGCCCGGCCGCCTGCCTGCTGCTGGCCATGCTTGCGGCGCGGGGAGTGTCGGAGTTGCGGAACATCTACGTGATCGAGCGCGGCTACGAAGACCTGGCGGAACGGCTCAACACCATCGGCGCCAAGGTGGAGTACTTCCAGGACTAAGGGTGCGTCGGATTCTGCGCGATCATTCGCCGGCCCAGGCGCCCGGTCCTCGGCATCCCGGGCCTCGCCGCTCGGTCCCAGCCGGATGATTGAGCAGAATCCTTCACCCGCGCGGCCTGCCACGTTCCAGCACGGCACGGATTTCCTGCAGAACCAAGTCCGGGCTGTTCCAAATCTGTTCGGGGGCATAGCTCAGGACTGCATAACCCTGGGTCTGCGCGGTGTTGGACCGGGTCATGTCCTTGCGCCAGGCCGCGCGCGAGCTGTGGAACTGGAAGCCGTTTATTTCCACAATGAGCCAGCCTTCGATCAGGATATCCACGCGCCCGACGCCGGGGATCTGCACCTGCCTGCGGAACTGGAACCCCGCCGATTCGAACAGCAGGCGTGCGCTGACTTCCGGTACCGACTCGGACAGCCCATCTGCCTTCGCCAGCCTCTTCCGGGCTGTTCCGTAGTACTTGGCTGTCAGCTCGGCCTCGAGGATTGCCCGGGTAACCCCGTGTTGCTGCATGGCCGACTGTGCCAAGGCCACGGCGTCGACTTCGTTCAGGCAGGTCAAACCGTGCATAACGGTGTCTTCAAGGCTCGCGATCGGCAGGCGCTGGTGAGGTTCGAAACGGAGGCGGCCGTGCCTGGGCGAATGCCCGCCGTGTCTGTGTTTGCTGGCTAGGTGGAGGCAGCGGGTTTGTCTTTGAGCCACAGCCCGTAGCGGGACGCGCTGGATGCGCAGGTCACCAGCGAATCGTCG
The DNA here is from genome assembly GCF_003287955.1 of Arthrobacter sp. AQ5-06. GTDB lineage: Bacteria > Actinomycetota > Actinomycetes > Actinomycetales > Micrococcaceae > Arthrobacter. Next base: position 62,936 of record NZ_QMKP01000009.1, read on the forward strand.
ACGATGGCTTGCAGGAATTCGGCGTCGGCGCCAGGTAACGCCCAGACGCCCCTCCGGGGCTGGACGGCTCCGGCCGCTGCCAGACTTCGCACGGCGCGTTCGGAATAGCCTTCCCGGCGAAGCGTGCCAACCCTGGCCACGCCGCCCAGGGATTTCAGAAAGTCCAGGGGATCCATGGATCGAGCTAGCCACGATTCTGGCCCCGTTTGGAGAGTCAATTGGTGCCATGTGGATATCCCACGTCGGATTCTGCGCCATCATTCGCGTTGGCCCGGCTTCAGGCCGCGGCGTTCCGGGCCCTACCGCTCGGTCCGAGCTCGATGATTGAGCAGAATCCGCCGACCCCGCGGGCTGCCACGTCCTTGCCCATTGCAGCACAATATAATCATGCGTACATTCGGCGTCGAGGAAGAGCTCCTGATCGTTGATCCGGACACGGGGGAGCCGCTTGCCCTCGCAGATGCGATGCTGTCCGGCCGCCGGCTGGCAGCCGACGACGCCCCGGAACGTCACTATGTGATGGCAGCCAAGGACAAAACCGCTCACGACGACGGGACGGGCCTGACTGCCGAGCTGAAGCTTGAGCAGATCGAGACCCAGACCCGTCCCTGCCTCGAGTACGCAGAATTGCTGCCGCAGATCCGGGCAGGCCGGCTGCTGGCCGACCAGGCGGCGACCAAAAACGGGGCGAGGGTGGCCGCGCTGGCCACGTCTCCGTTTGGCCTCGCCAGCCACACCACCCCGGACCCCCGCTATGCCCGGATGCTGGAACGCTTCGGCCTGACCGCGCAGGAGCAGCTGACCTGCGGCTTCCACGTCCATACCTACATCGAATCCAACGACGAGGGCGTGGCCGTGCTGGACAGGATCCGGGACAAGCTGGCGGTCCTCACGGCCCTGAGCGCCAACTCGCCGTTCTGGAACGGGATGCACACGGGATTCGAGAGTTACCGCACCCAGGCATGGAACCGCTGGCCCACGTCCGGCCCCTCGGCTATTTTCAGCACCTACTCCGCGTATCGGCGGGTGGTAACGCGCCTGTTGGACAGTGGGGTGCTTTTGGACGAAGGCATGATCTACTTCGACGCCCGCCTGTCCCGGAACCACCCCACCGTTGAGGTCCGCGTGGCCGATGTCTGCCTCCGCGCCGAGGATGCTGGCCTGATCGCGGTGCTGGTGCGGGCTTTGGTCGAATCGGCCAGCCGCGAATGGCGCGACGGCGTGGAGCCGGCCCCGGTGCCCACGGTGCTGCTGCGGATGGCGGCGTGGCAGGCGAGCAGCAGCGGCCTGAGCGGTGAGCTGCTGGATTTCGGCACGTTCAGGCCGGCGCCCGCCGTCGAGGTCGTGCGATCTTTGGTGGACTATCTGGCGCCCGTCCTCGCTGAGCAGGGCGAACTTTCCTTGGCCCGGCAAGGCGTGGAGGACATCATTGCCCGCGGCACCGGCTCCACTGAACAGCGCAGGGTGCGGGCTTCAGTCATGGAAAAATCAGCGCCCGACGACGGCGGGCTGGGGGCCGTCGTCGCCCACGCCGTGGGTGTCACGATGCGCGGCACCTCCGGGTTGTTTGAGGCGGACGAAGCCCCGGAGCTGCTGCGGGTGCGCCAGTCCTGAGTTCCCCTGAACGTTTGCGCGAACTGGCAGGTAATGCCCTGTTTTTCGTGTTTTGGGGTCGTTATCTGCCAGTTGGCGCCCGCTCCAGCGTCAACGCCGGGGGAGTGCGTACGTGTGGTCCTCGGAGGGAGCCATGGGTTCTTCGTAGCGCATTAGCTGGGCACCCACGGCGGTTTCTACCAGGTAGAAGACGAACGGCGGAATATCTTTGGTGCCGGCCAGGATGGCACCGAAGAGGGGAGCGCTGGCGGCCGCCGTGATGCCGGTCCAGGGTTTCAACGGAGTCAGCAGCAGCCCCGCCCCCAAGGCTGCCAGCCCGGCGATATGCAGCCCTGAATACGTAAGGTACGGCCAGTTGGAACCCCGCCGAAGGGCGAACCCCTCCAGGTCCGAGGCGCGGTCCGCAAGTGCCACCACGAACAAGGGCGCGCCGGCGAGCAAGGCGGCTGCTGCGCCGGCGGCCAGGGACTTGGCGGGGCCGGAACGGATGGCGTGGGCGAACCGGACGAATCCGACGGGAACGGCCATGGTCCCGGCGGCCGCCAGGAATTGTCCGGCAACCCAGAGGCCTCGGTGGTGCTCCAGCATGGCCAGCCTGGTGGCCGGGTCACGGGTGGCGTGCACGTTCCCCACGAAGGAAATTCCGAGCCCCCAGCAAGCGCCCGCCGCGACGATGACTGCTCCGGCCTTTTGATACGGCTTGTTACCCTGTAATGGCTTGTTTCCGTTCATGGCTTGTTTCCGTTCATGGCTGGCTCCCGGTGCGGCGGATGCGTTGGCCCAGCAACATCGCAGTGGTGACCATGAAGCTACGCCGTACGGCCGCCCAGGTCAACGGCAGTGCTCGAACGGGCAGATACTGCCCTGGTTTTCGCTGTGTGAGGGCCCCAAATGTCCGTTCGCGCCGAGAAGCGACGACGTCACGCACCGATCGCCAGGCGAATACCCAGCGTGAGCATGACCGCAGCGACGAGCCCGTCCAGGATGCGCCATGAGGAGGGCCGCGCAAAGAAGGGCCGGAGGACCCTCGCCCCGAAACCGAGCGCGCTGAACCAGGCAATGCTGGCGGCGATGGCTCCGGCTCCGAACCACCATCGCAAATCCTGCGCCTGCTGGTTGGCCACCGACCCGAGCAGCAGCACGGTGTCCAGGTAGACGTGCGGGTTGAGCCACGTGAGGGCCAGTACTGTGCTGAGGGCGGCGCCGAGGCCGACGGCGGGCTGCCGCCCCGATGCCGTCAATGTCCCCGGACACACGGCCCGGCGCGCCGCCAGGACGCCGTAGCCCACCAGGAAGGCGGCTCCGGCAAACCGGACCACGTCCACGATCACGGGACTCGCCTGGAGCAGCGCCCCCACTCCGGCGATGCCCGCTGCGATGAGCAGCGCATCGGAGAGGCTGCAGACCAGGACGACGGCGGCCACATGCTCCCCGCGGATGCCCTGCCGGAGGACAAAGGCGTTCTGGCTGCCGATGGCCACGATGAGGGCGAGGCCCGTGCCGAAGCCCAGCGCACTGGGGCCTAGAAATGCAGTCAGATCCATGTCCTCCAACGTACGGTCGGACTTATGATTACTCCAGCTAAATATTCTTAGCTCTATTAAGGAAAGCTAATGAAGATGTTCCAGTTTGAGCAGCTCCGTACCTTCGCTGCAGTCGTTGACGAGGGGACGCTGGAGGCGGCGGCGCGGAGCCTGTACGTCACGCCGTCGGCCATTTCCCAGCGCCTCAAGGCGATGGAGGACGCGGCTGGCCAGATCCTGTTGCAGCGCACCAACCCCGTCCGGCCCACAACGGCCGGGGAAGCCATCCTGCGGTTCGCCAGGCAAGTCCGGCAGCTTGAGTGGGACGCCCAGCAGGAGCTCGGCGAGAGCCGGGACCGGCCGACGGCGCCCATCCCCCTGGTGGTGAACGCGGACTCGCTCTCCACCTGGTTCATGCCTGCGCTGGCAAGTCTTCCGCCAAACCTCGGCGCTTGCTTTGAACTACGCAGGGAGGATGAGCAGCATTCCACCCAGCTCCTGCGGACGGGATCGGTGATGGCCGCGGTAACCGCAACGCCGGAACCGGTCCAAGGCTGCAGCGTGGAACCGCTGGGTTCCTTGCGGTACCGGGGGGTGGCAAGCCCCGCGTACGCCCTTCGCTGGTGGCCCGACGGGCCGGAACTTGCTGCAGGGAGCCAAGCTCCGGTGGTGGATTTTGACCGCAAGGATGACCTGCAGGACGGGTTCTTCCGCGCGATGACCGGCGCGGAACTGACCGCGCCGCGGCACTATGTGCCGTCGTCGGCCGAATTCGCCCAGGCTATCCGGCTGGGACTGGGATGGGGGCTGCTCCCGGAGCAACAGTGCCTGCCAGATCTCCGCAGTGGTGCCCTTGTGGAGTTGGCCCCCGGACGCCCTGTTGACGTGTCCTTGTACTGGCAACGCTGGAAAATCGACTCCCCGGTGCTCAACCAGCTGACCGCCGCGGTCCGGGAGACGGCCTCCCGGCAGCTGGGCCGGCCAGGCGCCTGAGCCCGGCGATCGCCTGACCCCGGCGATCGTCTGACCCGTCCATGACAGGGATGCGTCCGGCAGCGCGGCATGCCATACTCAGGCCGTGACGTCGTCGTACTCATTCCGGGCCGAATTGTGGCGCTATCCCGACGAATCCGGCTGGCACTTCCTTACTCTCCCTTTGGAGGTTGCCGACGACCTCCGGGAAGAGGCAAAGATGTTCCGGGAGGGCTTCGGCTCGGTCAAAGTCACGGCGGAAATCTCCGGCTACATCTGGCAGACGTCGGTCTTCCCGGACAGTAAAAGCCGCTCTTACCTGCTGCCCGTCAAGAAGGCCGTCAGGGACGCGGCGGGCATCAGCGACGGGGATGAAGTGGCCGTCCGGCTCGCCATCCAAGGCGAAGGCGAGGCACGTACCGGGGCACGGACAAGCGGTCCTGGCTGAACTCCGCCGGGAACCACGCCGCCAGGACTTCTTCTTCTCGAAGCACCCCGCGGTGCACTGCGCCGGAAGCCACCGGGAGGGCCGCAACCATCCAGGCATCATCGCGCAGCAGCCCCACTCCCAGGTGCGCCAGGGCCCAGCCCACGTACATCGGGTTCCGCGAGAGCGCATAGGGCCCGGCGGTCACCAACGCATCGGGCCGGGCCAATCGGGTGTTCCGGGCAGCTAACCACGCCCACGTGACTGTTGCGCCACCCGCCACCAGCGACGCCGCGCCGATGGTCCGTACCAAAAGGTGCGGTCCGCCGAGCCGGAGCGGCATCAAGCGCTGAAGGGCCACGCCGGCCGCGATACTGGCGAGGTTCTGCTCCGGCAGCGGGATGTTGGACAGCAGCCGGCCCCAGTCCGGGGGTGAATTCATACGGTCCTCCCAGCGCGAACGTGCAGATAACCCCCTCAAAACGCCTGGAACAGGGCATTATCTGCCAGTTCGCGCCAATCAGAACTAAACTAGATGTGCTTGAGGGCCTGCTCCAGGTCACCGATGAGGTCGTCCACGTCCTCCAGGCCCACGGACAGCCGCACCACGCCGTCGCTCAGCCCGATGGCGGCGCGGCCTTCGGGTCCCATGGCGCGGTGCGTGGTGGTGGCCGGATGGGTGATGAGGGACTTGGCGTCGCCCAGGTTGTTGGAGATGTCGATGATCCGCAAGGCGTCCAGCAGCGCAAAGGCGGCTTCCTTGCCCGAGCGGTCACCCGTCGTCGCAAGTTCCAACGTGAGGACGGTGCCGCCGGCCTTCATCTGCTTGGCGGCGAGCTCGTACTGCGGGTGCGACTTGAGGAGCGGATACTTGACCCAGCTGACGGCTGGCCGCTGTTCGAGCCATTCGGCCAGCCGCAGCGCGGACGCGGAGGAGTGGTTCACACGCAGGGCCATGGTCTCCAGGCCCTTGGTAAGCACCCAGGCGTTAAAAGCGGAGAGGGCCGGGCCGGTGTGCCGCATGAGCTGCTTGACCGGGCCGTCGATGAACTCCTTGGTGCCCAGGATGGCGCCACCCAGGACGCGTCCCTGCCCGTCGATGTGCTTGGTGCCGGAGTACACAATCACGTCCGCGCCCAGCTGGCCGCAGCGCTGCAGCAGGGGAGTGGCAAAGACATTGTCGACGACGACGGTGGCCCCGGCGGCGTGCGCCAGCTCGCTGACCGCGGCGATGTCCACGATTTCCTGCATCGGATTGGACGGCGATTCGAAGAACACTGCGGTGGTGGGCTCCGACAGGGCGGCGCGCCACTGCTCGAGGTCCGGGCCGTCAACAAACACGGTTTCCACGCCCCAGCGCGGCAGGATCTCGTCCAGAATCACAAAGCAGGACCCGAACAGAGAACGCGCAGCAACCACCCGGTCCCCGGCCGCCAGCAAGGCACCCAGGGCGGTGAACACAGCTGACATGCCCGACGCCGTCGCAAAGCAGGCTTCGGTGCCTTCCAGCAGGCGGAGGCGTTCCTGGAAAGTGGCCACGGACGGGTTGCCGTACCGGGAGTAGACGAAGCGTTCGTCCTCGCCGGTGAAGGCACGCTCGGCGGCGGCAGCGGACTCGTAGACGAAACCCGAGTTCAGGAAGACCGGCTCAGTGGTCTCCTGGAAGTTGGTGCGGTCCAGCCCGCCGCGGACCGCCTGCGTGTCGGCACTCCAGCCGGCGGCGTCTTCGTTGAAGGTCACTTGGCGATTCCCAGGTTGGTGGGGAGGCCGCGGTTCTTCCAGCCGTTGACGGTGCGCTCGCCGTAGCGGTCCGGCTCGCCTTCGAAACCCTCCAGGACGTTGTAGGAGGTGAAGCCGGCCCGCGTCGCAGCGACGGCGGCGGCGATGGAGCGCTGGCCCGAGCGGCAGAGGAATACCAGCTCCGCATCGTCGTCCTCCGGTGCCTGCTGTGTCAGGTCGGTGATGAAAGCCGGGTTGGGGATGCCGCCGGGGAACGTCCACGGGATGAACAGGGGATCGTTGTCCGTGGCCTTGGTGTCGGGGATGCCGATGTGGGCCCATTCGCCTTCGGTGCGGACGTCCACCAGGATGGCGCCCTGTTCAAGTTTGGCCCAGGCCTGCTGCGGGGTGAGGTCTCCGGCGTAGCTCACGCGTGGCCCTCGCCGTCGAAGTCGAGGTCTTCCACGGCGGTGGCGACGGCGGCATCCGCGCTGGCGATCGCAGCCGGGAGTATCAGTGCCTGCGCCACAATCACGCCGGTGCCGTTGAACGTCGCCGAGGGGCTGCCGTGCAACACGTAGCCCTCAGCCAGGGCGGCGGAAATCCGTTCGCAAAAGGCCCGGTCATCAGGTCCCGTGATGAGCCGGTAGGACAGTTTTTCTTCAGGGGCAGGTGCGTCAGACACGACGGATCTCCTTTTCTCACGCTTGCAGCTCGAATGGGTCGATATGCCGAGTATTCACCTGAGGCACCCCGCCGCGAAAGGGAGGGTTGCCGACCGGCCAGTCAGGGCTTGGCGCCGGTTCTCATTACTCCCCAAAAACGTAGCACCCGCCCCGCCCGGCCGCACGGCCGCCGTCGTCATCTTCCGTAATCAACGCAACTTTCCGTGACCCCACCGTGCTTCCGCAACACCAGCGAACGGCGGGACAATCGGGTCATGGGGAACAGCCGGGGAAAATCACTGCCGGCCGCCTGGGCGGCGCGTGCTTTGGCCGTGACGCTGTGTGCTTTGGCGGTGCTGGCGGGAGCGACAAGCTGCCGGAACATCTTCGCGCCACCGCCGTGCATGCCGCCGGAGTTCTCCGTCTCACCGGCCACGGCGAAACCCGGTGAGCAGGTCGCCGTCAGCGCACCGGACACCACCTGCGACGCCCGCTACGGCGCGGACGCCCGGATCCAGGTGACGGTCAAGGACGCGGCAGGGACTGCGGTGCTCGAGGAACTGGCTCCCATGTCCGACGACGGCGCCTTCAATGTTGTGTTCACTGTCCCGGCGGCCATGGCGGCCGGGACGGCCGCTGTCACCGCATATCCCTCCGGCGTGGACTGGTGTGACGACACCGGGGTCAACAACCGGGCCGCGCACGGGCCGCCGGAACTGGTCCGGGTTTCGTGTGCGGAACGCGTGGTGCCGCTGGTGGTGCTTGGACCCGGAGGTTGATCCGGATCAGGGTGATCTGAACCAACAGGGCGATCTGAACCAGAGGCCGGGACCGATAGAGTTTGGCTGGGGCACCGGTCACCATTACTGAAGCAGCCGTCCTTGGGGGTTTTCACCAGCATGCCAACAGCCACCGCATCCCAGCGCGTGACCAGACCGGCGGCCACAGCGCGTCTTCACCCACTGCCGGCCGCGCTCCTGGCGGCACTGCTCCTGTTGCTCACCGTGATGCCTGCAGGTACCGCCCGCGCCGCTGCGCCTGCCCCCGGGGAAGGCAAGCCCCTTCTGGGCGCTGTCCTGGAGTGGGGAGAGGACTCGGCGCAGGGCTTCGCCGAACGGTTGGGGGCTTCGCCCGCGCTGCTGGGCCACGATATCTCCCTCCCGGTCCGGTCCGGCGAGGAACAGGACATCCGGGAATTCCTGGGCCAGGCCGGCGGCCTGGGGTCCCACGCGATGCTCAGTGTGCGCCCCGCCGTGGCGTTGGACCAGGTGGATTCCGCCGCCGCCGAAGCCTTCGCAGGAAAAGTCCAGGATTTGGCGGCCCGTTTCCAGGGCACGCTCCTGATCAGGTTCGCTCCGGACATGAACTCAAGCTGGCCGGGCTGGGGACAGCAGCCAGCCGCCTACAAGACGGCGTTCCGGAACGTGGCCGCAGAGTTCAAAGCTGCCGACGACGCCGGCACCGTCATGGTGTGGCAGCCCTACCTGGGGCGGGACTACCCGTTCGACCGCCACCCCAACGCGCCGGCCCCGGGATCTGAAGGCTTTGCTGCTCTGGACACCAACGGTGACGGTAGCTGGAACGGATCTGATACCGCCTATGCGCCCTACTATCCGGGCGACGACGCCGCGGAATGGGTGGGGCTGACCGTTTATCACGACGACACCGGCGGCAAATCCGCGGTCAACACCCTGCCCGCTGACGGCGAGCTCTCCGCGATGCTGACCCAGTCCGGTAACGAGGATTTCTACGAAGCATACGTCGACCGACGGAACAAGCCGATGCTCCTCCAGACCTCGGCCTTCTACAGTCCGGCCGCCGGTGGTGTCGCGGAGCGGGACATCAAGACCTCCTGGTGGGACCAGGTGCTTGAAACAAGTACTTCCGGACGTTTTGACCGGGTTGCCGCCGTCGTCTGGGATGAGCGGACGAGCACGCGGGACACCGGTGTGGCCAGCATCGACTGGAGGCTGACCGGCAACGCAGGGATTGCTGAAGCCGCCAGCAAAGCGCTGGCAGATTCCGCCCTGACCACGGGACCGGTGACGGCCGTCAGTGCGGTCCAACAGGCCACCCGGCCCAACTCCCTGGCCGGTGCCGCCGCCTGGAGCGTGGCCGCGGCCCTGGTTGTTCTCCTGGTTGGCTTGTGGCAGCTACCGCGCCGCGTCAGGGCTGTCGCCCGCTGGGGATATGGCGATCCTTCCAAGCGTGATTCCCGGGTGGACCTCCTGCGGGGGCTGGCCATCGTGTTTGTGGTTGTCAACCACTTGGGCATGACGTCGCTGTTCCAGTTGCTCACGCAGGAGGCGGTGGGATTCGTCTCGGGCGCGGAGCTGTTCGTCCTGTTCTCAGGCCTGGTGGTGGGTATGGTTTACGGCCCCCGGGTCAAGGAAGACTTCGGCAAAGTGGTGGACCTGACGTCCCGGCGGGCGGGCAAGCTTTACGTGACGGCGCTGGTGGTGCTCGTTGGTGTTTTCCTGCTGTCCCTGCTGCCCCTCTTGCAAACTGACGCGCTGACGACCTACATCGACCAAGGGACCGGCGGTTCCGGGCACAACGCGGTAGGCCGGACGTATGACCTGTACGCCGGAATGGAATTGCTCCTGCAGTTCCCGGTGCCCGCCCAGATCCTTCCCGCCATCCTGCTTCTGCAGTTCGGCCCGTGGCAGTTCAACGTCATGGGCCTCTATGTGGTGCTGCTGCTCGTCAGCCCCCTGATCCTAGCGGCGCTCAACCGCGGCAAGGCCCTGTGGGTGCTCGCGGCGACGCTGGGCATCTATGCCGTGGGCGCGGCCACACGGTTCCGGCTGTTACCGTCCCAGTTCGAGGACTCCTTCCCGCTGCTGGTGTGGCAGGTCCTTTTTGTCATCGGCCTGGTGGCGGGCTTTCACCGCCACCGGCTCGTCGCCTGGCTCTCAGCCCGCACCTGGGTGGTGGCCGCGTGCACGGTGTTGGCGCTGGCGTTCGCCTTCCTGTCCTGGTGCAACCCCTACTTGGCGAACGGTTTCGACGTCCGCCTGGCCATCATTCCCGACACTGCTTACCGGGCCATCTACGACGCCTTCTTTGCGCGCACGTACCTGGACCCGGGCCGCCTGCTCAACGTCCTGGTCCTGGTGGTGGCGGCCTACGCGTTCCTCACGGCGTACTGGAAGCCTGCCGAGCGTGCCGTGGGTTGGTTCCTGATTCCGCTCGGCCGGGCCACGCTGTACGTCTTCATCCTCCACGTGGTGCTCATCGCCGTCGTCGGTAACATCCCGGCGCTGCGGCAGGGCGACATCCTCCTTAACACCGCCGCCTACGTCGTGATCCTCGGGCTCCTATGGGTGATGGTCCGGACGCGCTTCTTGTTCAGGATCATCCCCACGTGATCACCCTGTTGAAGTATCGGCAGCACTGTACCGGGCGGTGAGTTCCCGCTTGAGGACCTTGCCGCTGGGACCGGTGGGGAATTCGGTGACCAGGGTAATGATCCGTGGGTACTTGTAAGCGGCCAGTTCCGCCGCGGCGAAGTCCTTCAGCTGATCAATGGTTGCGCTGCTGCCCGGATTAAGGACGACGGCGGCCGCCACCTCCTGCCCGTGCGTTGCGTCCGGGACGCCATAGACGGCAACGCTCAGCACGGCCTCGTGCCGGCTGAGGACTTCCTCCACCTCGCGCGGGTAGACGTTGTAGCCGTTCCGGATGATCATTTCCTTCTTCCGGTCCAGGATCCGGAGGTAGCCGTCCCCGTCCTTGGTGCCCAGGTCGCCGGTCCGGAACCAGCCGTCCACCACAGCCTCGGCGGTGGCTTCGGGTCGGTTCAGATAGCCCGTGAAGAGGTTGTGCCCCCGGACCACCAGCTCGCCTAACTCGCCCGCGGGCAGCAGTTCGATGGCATCCTGGACGTCAGCCCGGGCGATCTCCACCTGGACTCCCCAAATGGCCTGGCCCACCGTTCCGGGCCGCGGCGCTTTGCCAACATGGTTGAAGGTCGCAACCGGGGACGTCTCGGTCAGGCCGTAGCCTTCGTAAATGTCCGAGCCGAATTCCGCCTTGAACCTGTCCATCACCGCCACCGGCAGGGACGCGCCGCCCGAGACACAGTACCGCAGGGCGTTGGACCGGCCCGTATTGGTGCGGGCGGCTTCGAGCATGGCGATGTACATGGTGGGCACGCCGAAGAAGACGTTGATGTTGTGCCGGGCGAGGGCATCCAGGGCTGCGTCCCCGCTGAACTTGGGCAGCATCACGATGGTGGCCCCCGCCCGCAGCCCGGTGTTGAGGACGCACGTCTGGCCGAAGGTGTGGAACATCGGCAGCCCGCCGAAGATGACATCACCGCGGCGGAGGTCGAACGTGCTGGTCAGCAGCGTATTGGTCTGTTCCACGAGGGCGAAGTGGCTGCCCAAGGCACCCTTGGGCTGCCCGGTGGTCCCGGATGTGTACAGAACCGTGGCCGTCTCGGACGGCCGCAGCGGCAGCCAGGTGCTGATGGGTTCGGCCCCTGCCGCTTCGGTCTCCAGCCGGGCGGCGCCTTGGGTCCCCTCCGGCATCAGGACGGTGACGACGTCGATGCCCGCGGCTGCGGCGCCTTTGGCGCCTTCCTCAAGGAGCGGTCCGGCGCAGACGAGCAGTTGCGCGCCGCTGTCGCGCAGCATGTACTCGATCTCCCTGCCCTTCAGCAGCGCATGCAATGGCACCACCACGCCGCCCAGCGCGAGGACCGCGTAGTAGACGCGAGCGAAATCCGCCACATTGGGCATCAGCAGGGCCACGCGGCTGGAGTGCCCCACCCCACGGTCCCGCAACGCACCGGCATACGCGCGCGTCTGTTCCCAGAGTTCGCTGTAGGTCACCCGCTCCTCACCCACCACGAGGGCCGCGGAGTCCGGGAATCGGGCGGCTGATTCAGCCAGGATTGCGGCAACGGAGATGGTCCCGAAACCCTCTTCGGCGGTGGGTGCAGCGTTCATGGTGTCCTATCTGGCTGGTGGAGTTGCTTTGGAGGAGCGCTGGTCAGGCTTTCAGGATCAGGGCGTCGCCCTGGCCGCCGCCGCCACACAGGGCAACCACGCCTGTCCCGCCGCCGCGCCGCTTCAGGGCGAGTGCCTGATGCAGGACCAGGCGGGCCCCCGATGCGCCCACCGGGTGGCCCAAGGCGATGGCGCCGCCGTCGGCGTTGATCCTGTCAGAGTTGATCCCCAGGTCCTTGGCGGACTGCAGCACCACCGAGGCGAAAGCTTCGTTGACTTCAATAAGGTCTACGTCGTCAATGGTCAGCCCTTCCAGTTTCAGGGCTCGCTCAATGGCGCGGGACGGCTGGGAATGCAGGGAACCGTCCGGTCCGGCGGTCTGGCCGTGGCTGCCGATCTCCGCGATCCAGCTCAGGCCTGCCGCTTCCGCCGCTGCCTTGCTGGCGACCACCACGGCGGCGGCGCCGTCGGACAGCGGGGAAGCCGAGCCGGCGGTGATGGTGGCGGCCGGGTCCTTGGAGAAGGCGGGCTTCAACGCCGCCAGCGTCTCGACGGTGGTGCCGGCGCGGATGCCCTCGTCGGCATCGATCACGACGGCGGGTCCCCGGCGCTGCGGGACCTCCACCGGAGCGATCTCCTCGGCCAGGATGCCGGCCGCCCGGGCGGCCTCCGCCCGCTGGTGCGAAAGGGCGGCGACGGCGTCCTGGTCCTCGCGGCTGATGCCCAGGCGGGAGTTCCCGGCGTCGGTCGCGGAGCCCATCAGTTCGCCTGAGACGGGGTCCTGCAGGCCGTCAAAGTTCAGTGAATCCAGCAGCGGCGCATCGCCGATCGCCACACCGCCGCGAAGCCGGGGCAGCAGGTGCGGGGCGTTGGTCATGGATTCCTGGCCCGCCGCCACAATGAAATCAGCCTCGCCGGCGCGGATCATCCGGGCGGCATCGATCACGGCGGTCAGGCCGGACAGGCAGAGTTTGTTGATGGTCACGGTGGGCACATCCCAGCCGATGCCGGCGGCAAGGCTGGCCTGCCGGGCGGGTCCCTGGCCAGCGCCTGCCTGGATGACCTGGCCCACGATGACGGCCTGGATCTGTGCCGGCGCCACCCCGGACCGTTCCAGTGCGTTCCGGATGGCGTGGGCACCCAGTTCGCTGGAGGTGAGCCCGGAGAGGCCGCCGCGGAACTTCCCGAAGGGGGTGCGTGCGCCGCCGAGGATGACGGGGACGTGAGCGTCGGTGCTCATGGGGTGCCTTTCGATTGCGGATTCAAGAGTGCTTGGGGCCAGCTTAGGCGAACCCTGGCTACTCGAAGGAAGCACGACGGCGGTCCGACAACCGGGTGTTCCAGACGTCCGGTTTGGTGACCTGGAAGTGGCGGCCGGTCAGTGCAAGTGGGGTTAGTCGGATGTAGTAGTTCTTGGGTCCAGGCTGCCAGGGCTCCAGATGCAGGGCGTCGACGGCGTCCTTGTCAGCCTGGGCCTCGATCACTTCGGTGTCTCCGCGCACCACCACACTCCAGGCCGCCTCGGTGCGGGGATCGTATCCATCGATCTCCATCGCCGCGGGACGGTCCGCCTGGGCGCCCCACAGTTTGGAGCCACCGGCGCTGCGGAAGACGATGCTCCTGCGGTCCAGGACGTAGTTGACCGGAAAGATCTCCGGATGGCCGTCCACTACAAGGGCCAGGCGCCCCAGGGTGTCGTCGGCCAGCAATTCCCAGCATTCGTCAAACGTCAATTTGTTGGTTGGCTGCGCGTGAGAGTTCATGCACCAAACCATACGGATCTCGGCCGCGGACTAACAGGGTAGTGCCACACCGCAATCCCAGGCCCGGGCCTGGTAGTTCAACTTAGGGCAGTTCAACATGCTCCCTGAGGGCGTCCAGGATCGGAAGCTGGCCCTTGACAAGCTTGCCGCGGGCATCGGTTTCCGTCACCCACCGGGCATCGTCCACCTCGGGAAAGTCCTGGATGATGCCGGACCCTTTGGGCCACTCCAGCGGAAACGTGTTGCTCACAATCCGTTCGGGCCGGAAATCGGACTCCGCCGCGAACACCGTGATGATCTTTCCAGATGGTTGCCTGAAGCCACCCAACTCGAAGTAGTCAGCGGCTGGCGGCGGCGTGCCGATCTCTTCGGCAAACTCGCGCCGGGCGGCCACGAGGGGTTCCTCGTCGGGAAGGTACTCGCCCTTGGGAACCGACCAGGACTGCGTCTGTTTGCGCGCCCAGAACGGTCCGCCCATGTGCGCTATCCACACCTCCAGCCCGCCTGCTCCCCGCCGGTACAGCAGGATCCCTGCACTGCGAACCACCATGGCGTAGGGCCTCCCTGCTGAATCCCGGAGAACTACTGAATCCCGGCAAGCAATGCGTTGAGTTCGGCCGTCAGCTGCTTCTGCACGGCAGGCGTCCCGACTTCCTTCCCGTCGATGTGGTTCACCGGCGCGAGCAGCCTGATGCTGGAAATCAGCCACACGGCGTCGGCGTCCAGCAGGTCCTGCGGTTCCAGCGGCCCATAGCCGAGCTCCCAGCCGGCTGCCTTGGCCGCCGCGAACAGGGCACCCTGGGAGGTCCCGGGGAGAATCCCGCTGTCCAGCTGCGGGGTGATGAGCCGGCGCACCGCGCGGGTGGCGCCGGCGCCGTCGTCGGACGTTTCCAGGTGTGCCAGCAGCACAGTGGACGTGGGGCCTTCCAGGACCCGGCCGTCCGTGGATGTGAAGATGACGTCGTCGGCGCCCTGTTTGTGGGCGTACCGCAGGGCGGCCATGTTCGTGGCATAGGACAGGGTCTTGGCGCCGAGCAGCAGCCAGGGGGCACGCTCAGCCACGTCGCTGTCGTAGCCGCGGTCCAGGAGGATGACATCGATCCCCGTTTCGCGCTGGCGACGGCCGAGGGCGCCTACCAAGGAAACCTGGACCCAGCAGGTGGGGGATTCTGCGCCCTCCGGACCGCGGGTGACCACAAGTTTCACCACCAGCTCGTCCTCGGCGGGCGACGGAGCGGGATGCTCGTTACGGTGCTCCGCGACGCCCGTGGCGATGGCCGCCCGCCACGCATCCTGCGCCGGGATCACCAAGTCAAGGGCCTGGGCCGACCCGACCAGCCGGTCCAGATGCGCCTGCTGCTTCCGGACCGCGCCGCCCACCGCGAGCATGGACTCGAACACGCCGTCGCCACGCGTGGCGCCCTGGTCCGTGGCCATCAGCTGGGGCTGCGAAGCGTCGGCCAGCCGGCCGGCCGGGAACGCGGGGTCAAGGAAAACGAGCACCACGGGCGCAGGAGAAGTCATGGCTCCAGCTTAGTAGGGCCAGCCGCGGCTAAGCTGTGGTCATTGCCCCGCCGGAACCCGTCCGCGGGTGCGCACAACCCGGGGGGTTATTCCAGTGCTGTGGCCAATTTCGCTTGCCGGTACCGCGCCGACGTGGGTGGTGGTGGTGCTCAGCATTGCGGACCTGGTGATCCGGGTCCTGGCCGTGGGCATCATCCCCGGCAACAGGCGCCCCACCACGGCCATGGCCTGGCTGCTGGGCATCTTCTTTGTGCC
The DNA here is from genome assembly GCF_003287955.1 of Arthrobacter sp. AQ5-06. GTDB lineage: Bacteria > Actinomycetota > Actinomycetes > Actinomycetales > Micrococcaceae > Arthrobacter. The sequence continues at coordinate 78,353 of NZ_QMKP01000009.1, forward strand.
GTTCCTGGGCCTGATCCTTTTCCTGCTGTTCGGAAACTTCAAGCTTTCCAGCCGCCGACGCCAGCAACAGGAGCAGGTCAATGACAGGGTGCGGTCCGGCATCTCGGCGCTCGCCGACGTCGTCAGTGAATACGCAGGACCCGAATGGGTGAAGTCCGCCGGCGAATTGAACCGACGGCTCGGCTCCCTCCCCATGGTGGACGGCAATTCAGTGGACCTCATTCCCGGCTACCCGGACTCGATCCTGGCCATGACCGAGGCCGTGCGCAAGGCCAAGAACTTCGTCAACGCCGAGTTCTACATCATGAGCACGGACCACATCACCAATGATCTGCTGACCGCCCTCGAGGAGGCGGCCGAGCGCGGCGTGGAAGTCAGGGTGCTGTTCGACCACATCGGCACGCTCCGGGTCAAGGGTTACCGCAACTTCCTCAAACGCCTGCGGGCCGGGAAGATCCAGTGGAAGCGCATGCTCCCGCTGTTGCCGGCCCACGGCCAGTGGCGACGCCCGGACCTCCGCAACCACCGCAAGATCATGGTGATCGACGGCGAACTCGCCTTCACGGGCTCGCAGAACCTGATCGAGCCTTCCTACAACAACCCCAAACACCGCAAGGCCGGCCGCGAGTGGGTGGAGCTGATGGCCTGCCTGCGCGGACCGATCGTCACTACGCTCAACGTTGTGTTCGCCACGGACTGGCTGAGCGAAACCGACGAGTCCCTGGAACACCAGCTGCAGCTCCCGGCCAACCCTGAACCGGGCAACGTCACGGCCCAGGTGGTGCCCAGCGGCCCCGGGTTCATCACGGAAAACAACCTGCGCCTCTTCAATACCCTGATCTACTCCGCGCAGCACCGGATTTCCATCTGCAGCCCGTATTTCGTGCCCGATGATTCCCTGCTCTACGCCATCACCACAGCGGCCCAGCGGGGCGTGGACGTGGAGCTGTTCGTCTCCGAAAAGGGCGATCAGTTCCTGGTCCACCACGCCCAGCGCTCCTATTACGAGGCGCTGCTGGAGGCCGGCGTCCGGATCTACCTCTACAAAGCGCCCTTTGTGCTCCACGCCAAGCACTTCACCATCGACGACGAAGTGGCTGTCCTGGGCTCCAGCAACATGGACATGCGCTCCTTCTCGCTGAACATGGAGGTCTCGGTGATGCTGCTGGGCGCCGAAATCGTGAACAACATGCGCGCGGTCGAAGACACGTACCGCGACATTTCCAACGAACTCATGCTTGAGGACTGGCTGCAGCGCCCCCTCGCGGCCCGGTACATCGACAACGTGGCCCGGCTGACAGCTACTGTCCAGTAAGGCCGCCGATTCCGGCGCATTCAGCTGATCGCCCAGATCAGCAACTTCGATCGCACCTAGACGGGCGGCTGGCCCGCTACAAGATCCCGAAATCGCTCGTGGTCGTGGACGAAATGCCCCGCACGGCCAGCGGTAAAATCCGCCAGATGGAACTTCGTGAGAATTTCTGTTTCAGTCCTTCCCAGCTGGCGGCCCCCACCTTGATGCTGACGCGGACGGCACCACCTGGATGTCAGGTCTGATTTTTGCCGGCGACTTCAGGTGTCAGTCCTGTGCGTTCCGGACTGTCGAGCCAGGCATCCATGTACTCGTTGTGCTGGCCGAGTCGAGGCGCCGGGATGGGCGCCGCGGACCTGGTCAGCCGCACCGCCATCATCGACGGAGACGTGACTCGAGTGAAGAAGGCGGTCGACAAGCACGCTGGACTACTCGACACTGAGTAACCCAGCGCAATCTGCGCCTTTCGGACCGGCGCGGGATGAGGGCAGGTTCGGAGTTGAACGGCAAAAGGCAGGGGTTGTTGCGCCCGTGCCGGCCACGATCGGAACTCCGCCAGGGTGGCAGGGCTACGACCGCGGCGACCGGTGGAGGTGGCCTGAGTCTCCGATCGGTCACAAGCGAGCGAGTCCGCCGTCGACCATGATGGTCTGCCCGGTGACGAATGCCGCGTCGTCGGACGTGAGGTACGCGACGGTGCCGACGACATCATCAACCTGGCCAGGCCGTTTGATCGCCTGCTTCGCGACGGTGGCCTCCACCAGCGCGGCTGGCAGCCCCCTCACGTCCCACGCCTGACTCGCCGTAAGGGTGGGCCCGACGGCATTCACGGTGATTCCGAACGGGGCGAGGTCGGTGGCGAGCCCGCGTGTGAATCCGATGCTTCCCATCTTGTTGGCCAGATAGTGAGTCACCCCGGTGCGGCGAGGCCAATGGAATTGGAGGTGATGTTGACGATCCGCCCCCAACCGCTCTCCTTCATGAAATCAACGACGGCCTTGGTCATGAGGACCTGCGAATCGAGGTTGACTGCCTGGACCTTACGCCACAGCTCGTAGTCGAGGTCGTCGAACGAACGGTTCGGATAGATGCCGGCGTTGTTGATAAGGATGTCGCATCGTCTGAACTGGCTTCGGATTTGTGCGCCGGCTTCGGCGACGGCGGAAGGGTTGGAGATGTCTGCGGTCAGCGCGATCGCCTTGCGCCCCAGCTTCCTCACCTGCTCGACAGTTTCCGATGCGTCCTGGATGTCGACTGCGGCGATGTCGGCGCCGCGTTTGGCGAGTCCGACACAGAAAGCCTGGCCGAATCCGCCAGCAGCACCAGTGATGACGGCGACGCGACCTTCGTGGGTCTGAAAATTCATGTGATCGTTCCTTTTGTTCACAGTCCACGTGCGATCTGGCAATACGTCCAACGGGTGCAGAACTTCGCCGCGTCGCTTACAACTCGACGCCCGGTAAGGAGACACGCCCTAGCCCCTCTCCGAAACGGAACAGCGGATCCAGTGTGTCGAAGGGAACGTCCGGGCAGCTTTCGACAACAGCGCGGGTGGATGATGGCAAATCAAAGGGCAAGCGGCCCCGTGCCCGAGCGATTCCTAGCAGCACATCGGCCAGGGCTTCGTCACTTGCACCAAAATTCACTATGAGTGCGCCGGCAGCATCGGCGATTTCGGGGATGATTGCTGGTCGGTCCAGGTAGAGGTCAATAATGGTGGGCACAGCGCTGCAGATAGCCAGAATGCGGTCACGTTCCGCTTCGGAGAATTCGAGCGAGCCCGCGTGGAAGAAGGCTTCGAAGCCACCTGAACGGGGTTCAAAGGGTGCAGCCAGTCGCAGCACTGCAACATCGGCGTCGTTCGGGTCCTGAACGACTGTACCAAGGCGGCGGCCGGCATCGGTGTTGAATCCTTCAAGGTAAACCCGCCGGTCCGGGCTGAGAGGCAGGGCGGCAGCGCCGGCGGTTGTCTCCGTTAGCCGGGTAATGGCTGCGCGCTGCGCCTCCTGCCCGGCTGCGACGAAGTCCGCGCGTCCGACGGTACGGGCCGCATTGTCGACGTCGACGAACGGATTTTCAAAGAGTCCAAGTCTGAACTTCTCGCTCAGCAGGCGCCGGACCGAGACATCCAGCCGTTCTTCAGCCACTCGACCGTTGCGTACCAGTCCAATGATCAGCTCCGGAACGCTTTCACCACCGAACTGGTCGACGCCGGCGTCCAAGGCCTTTTCCACCCGTTCGGCGGGGCTGAGGTGCTCAACGCCCCAAGCACGTGCCGGCATGGTTTGGCCCATGATGACGCCATCGGTGAGCAGACCCCAATCGGTACAGACGATGCCCTGAAAGCCGAGCCTCTCTCGAAGCAAACCAGTGATGATTCCCTTGTTGAAGCCGAAGGCCACTTCTTCGTACTCGGTATCCACCGGCATCCCGTAGTAGGGCATGATCTGCGCGGCGCCGGCTTCAATGGCCGCGATGAAGGGCTTCAGGTGGTAGTCGAACCGGCCGCCGGGATAAACCTGTTCGCGGCCGTATTCAAAGTGTGGGTCTTCCCCGTCTTTCTGCGGGCCACCACCCGGGAAGTGTTTTGTCATCGTGGACACGGATTCCTTCCCCACGGTGGTTCCCTGGAAGCCGCGGATGTAGGCGGTAACCAGTTGTGAGGTCAGGTCGGCGTCCTCACCGAACGTCATGCCGATTCTGGCCCAGCGCGGTTCGGTGGCAAGGTCAATCTGTGGGTGCAGTGCGGACCGAAGACCTACCGAGAGGTATTCCTGGCGGGCGGAGTCGGCGAACCGTTCCACGAGGGCAGGGTCCCGCAGAGCCGCCAGGCCAAGGGATTCCGGCCATTGTGAGAACGGCCCTGCCTTGGCAGCTGTTCCGGGGTTTGAGCTAAAAGCATTGCGTGGATCGGTGGACAGGGTCACAGGGATGCCCAGCCCGGTTGATCGGGCGCTCTCCTGCAGGCGATTGTGCCACTGCGCAAGTTCCCGAACGTCCGGTGCGGCCCCCAACAAGTTGAAGTGGGTCATGCGAAGCTCGCGAATCGCCCGCTCGGTGGCGGGTTTCCCTATGCGATTGTCATCTCCGGCGAGTTGGCCGTCTGCTCCGACTATGACCATGTCCTGGAACATGAGACCGGCCTTATCTTCCAAGCTCATCCGCCCAAGAAGATCCTCTACGCGCCGGTCGACGGGCAGGGACGGGTCCCAATAGGGGGCGGTGAAGTCCTGGCTCATGATGTGAATCCTTTGTTGATTTGCGGCAGCCGCGTTGGTCGCCGCCGGCGTAGGCTGATATTCGGGAGTTTATGGGCAGAGGCGGGAGTCCCGGCTGGATAGTGTCTCCCTGCGGATTGATCCGCAGAGGGTGCGGTCCTAACTGCCGGCACCCTCCCTGGATCGGCGGCATTCGTTACGTGAGTGCCGCATCTGTCAGAAGGGCGGCGTCTGCGTATCCGTCGGATTTCACGGTCGAAACGGCATCGAAGATACGTACCTCCCGTGTATCGGTGTCATATGCCGGCCAGCCCGGCTGACACCCTGCGATAAATTGAACTGCCGCGCTGTGTAACTTGCCGGCGAGGGCAGCCGGCGGATTGGGGCCGGTCAGTGCCTCCACCCGTTCGCTGTCGAGGCAGTCGAAGAAGAAGGGTACGTCGATGCAGTGGCAGGCACCGCCGATGGTGGGAGAAGGCCAGGAGAACCTGTAAAGCCAGGCCGGGGCGCCGGCTTCGGCCCGGGCTTCGGCCAGGTTCCGTGCGGGCGCGCGGAACATTTTATCCGTGACGACCTGTCCGATTATCTGCGCCGGTGTGAGCCCCGGATGCTCCTGAAGGTAGGCATTGATGACCCCGCCGGAAAGTCCCAGTGCGGAGAGGACCGGTGCAGGATCCGTCGCCGTGAGTGCCTCCTCATGGGGTGCGAGCACCATATTGAATTCGTTGTCGGTGGTGCCGATCATCAGGCGCTTGTCATTGCCAATACCGCGTCGTGCCGCGTGCATGGCGGCTGCAGGGAGGAGGTCTCCATCCACGACGGGGCCCCATTTCAAACCGTCGGAGGCCAGGGCCACAATTCCCGGAAGAGGGTCTTCGGACTGGTCCGAACTGCCCCGGACATCGCCGATCTGGTTCTGCAGCTCAAGGATCCGATCCTCGCCCAGTACGGAGAGTCCGGCGCGGGTGGGCTCGACTCCTGCGCGTTGGGCCATCAGGTGTCCCAAGCGTTCGGCGTCGGCCAGCGGCAGGTCCGATGTTGCCCCGGAAAGCGAGATGGCCTGCCGGAACAGCCGGGCAGCACGGGGAACAGCAAGCAAGGTCAGGACCGCGCCGCCGCCGGCGGACTGTCCGGCGATGGTGACTCGGGAGGGATCCCCGCCAAAGCTGGTGATGTTGTCCCGGACCCATTCCAGGGCGAGGATCCAATCGAGGACACCGCGGTTTTGCGGGGCGTCCCGGATCCAGCCGAACCCGTCAAAGCCCAGACGGTAGGAGACGCTGACTGTCACGATGCCGTCACGGTTGAAGGAGGCACCGTCATACCAGGGGCTCGCGCCCGACCCGGAGACATAACCGCCTCCGTGGATCCAGACCAGGACCGGGAGCTTGGCACCTGTTTCCCCCGGCCGGGGGGTGAACACGTTGAGGTTAAGGGTTGATTCGCCGGGCACCGACGGTTCGGGGATCAACGTGACCTCGGAAAGCGCTTGACGCTGTGGCGTTGCCCCGTAGCCGGTAGCATCCCGGACACCCGCCCACGAGGCGTGCGGAACGGGTGCCGCAAAGCGTAAATCACCTATTGGTGCCTCAGCGAAGGGAATGCCCAGGAAGGCGGCGGATCCTTCACGCTGTATTCCGCGTACCGTTCCGGCGAGGGTCTTGACATAGCTGGTGGTCTGGGTCATTGCATTCCTTGCTTCTGCAGGGCGTGGCGCCGCTGATGGTTGTTGATCTTCATGGTTTAGCGGACGCTCCTGATCGGGATCAGGGCCAGGGCGGCGAGAAGGACCGCGACCATCCCGAAGAGGAAGAGCATCTGATATCCACCGAAACTGCCAATAATCAGTCCCGCTATCGCCGGGCTCAGCGCCTGCGGGATGTTCGTTGCGACGTTCAGGATGCCCAGGTCTTTTTTGGCCGCGGTGCCACCGCCGGGAAGGACGCCGGCGAATTCGGCCCGGTCAGTTCCGCCACTCGTTCGCTGTCCAGGCAGTCGAAATAGAACGGCTGGCCGCTAAGGAATACCAAAACTTTCTAAGTAAACGGTATTTCGTCTAGGCTACGCCGGCCTGGACGTCCTGCTCGCGCTGGAGTTCCAGCAGGCGGAACCGGTCCGCCCGGCGCTGCGCCTGGCGGACCGGATCCGGGACCGGGGAGGCCATGAGCAGCCGCTGGGTATAGGGGTGCACGGGCTCGGACGTCACCTGGTCGCCGTCGCCCCATTCGACAATTTCGCCGTGGTACATCACAGCCACCCGGTGGCTGAGATGGCGCACCACGGACAGGTCGTGGGACACGAAGAGGTAGGCGACGCCGGTGCGGTCCTGGATGTCGCGAAACAAATCCAGCACCCGGGCCTGGGTCGACAGGTCAAGGGCGGAAACGGGCTCGTCGCAGACGATCAGCCGGGGCTGGAGCGCGAGGGCCCGTGCGATGGCAATGCGCTGGCGCTGGCCGCCGCTGAATTCACGGGGCAGCCGGTCCGCCGCCGAGCCAGGCAATCCGACCTGGTCCAGCAGATCGGCGACGCGTTTGGAGGCATCACGCGCCGGCACGTTCCGGACCGTGAGGGGCTCGGCCAGGATTTGCTCGATCGTCAGCGACGGATTCAGGGAAGTGTACGGATCCTGAAAGACCACCTGGATCTCGCTCGCCAGGGCCCGGCGCTGGCGGCGTCCGAGCCTGCTGATGTCCTTCCCCTTGTAGAGGATACTGCCGCCGGTCACGGAGGCAAGCCCCAGCACGGCCCGTCCCAGGGTCGTTTTCCCCGAACCAGATTCCCCGACCAATCCGACCGTTTCGCCGGCGAGGATTTCGATCGAAACGCCTTTGAGCGCCCGGAACGGGTGTTTGCCCAACCCCTTGAGGGGGTAGTCGACAATGACGTCCTTGACGTCGAGCAGCACTTCATTCACTGGGGGTCTCCTTGGCTACGGCGGCGGGGACCGGGTTCAGCGCCCCGCGTGCGTCCCCGTCTTCGAGAATTGCGTCGAACAATGTACGGGTGTACGGGTGCTCCGGATGGGCGAAGATGGATTTCACCGGTCCTGTTTCGACGATCCGGCCATCGCGCATGACGGATACCCGGTCGCATAGGTCCGCCACGACGCCGAAGTTGTGGGTCACCAGTACGACGCCCATGTTCATTTCGGATTGGAGGGTGCGCAGCAGGTCCAGGACCTCGGCCTGGACCGTTACATCCAGGGCTGTCGTGGGCTCATCGGCGATCAGCAGGTCAGGGTTGCAGGAGACGGCACCGGCGATGAGCACGCGTTGGGCCATGCCCCCCGAAACCTCGTGAGGGTAGGCGGCGAAGGTCCGCTGTGGGTTTGGTATGCCCACCCTGCCCAGGAGCGCTAGCGCCCGGTCCTTGGCTTCGCGTTTGGAAAGTCCAAGGCAGACGCGCATGGGTTCTACCAGTTGGCTGCCGATGGTGAAGGAGGCATCCAGGTTGCTCATGGGCTCCTGCGGAATGTAGGCGATTTTCCGTCCCCGGATCCGGGTCATGTCCGGCTCCGAGGCGTGAGCCAGATCCTTGCCCTCGAAAAGGATGGACCCGCTGGTGACGCGGCCGCCCTCGGGCAGTAGCCGCAGGATGGACCAGGCCGTCTGCGTCTTCCCCGACCCCGATTCGCCGATGAGCCCGTGGACCTCCCCGCGGCGCACCGTTAGTGAAACGTCGTTCACCACCGATTTCACGGATCCGTCCGGTTGGGTATAGCCCACGGAGAGTTCCTTCATGACCAGGAGTTCCTCGCCAAGCGTGGCGGAAGTCCGCTCGCTCTCGGCGTGCCGGACCACTGCTTCGCGTTTGACCGGTGCCGGTGCGGCAGCCTTGGTGCGGCGGCGCTTGGGTGAGCTGCTGCGTTCGAGGACATCGCGCATGGTGTTGGCGAGCAGCGTCAGTGCCACGCAGGTCAGGCCGATGGCCAGGCTGGGCCAAAGCGTGAGCAGGGGCGCCTTGTAGATGTTGGCAAACCCGTCGTTGAGCATGCTTCCCCAAGTCGGGATGGTCATGTCGCCCAGGCCGAGGAATTCAAGTCCGGCCTGAATGGCGACGGCGATGCCCGCGACCATTGAGGCCTGGATGATGACGGGGGCCCGGACTACGGTGAGGATGTGCCGTCCAATGATGCGCGAGTCGCTCAGGCCGGACACGCGTGCCGCGTCAACATACAGTTCGTTGCGGACCGCCGTGACGGCGGCGTAAACCAGCCGGAAAAACGCGGGCGAGAGGAGGACGCCGAAGATGGCCATGGACAGCCACATGGATGGTCCCAGAACCGCGCGTGCGGCCAGCAGGACGATGATTCCGGGCAGTGCCATGAGCAGGTTCGTGAGCCAGGAGGAGATGGCGTCGAACCATTTACCGTAGTATCCGGCGATTAACCCCCCGGTGACGCCGATGGCGGCGGCCACCAGTAGGGTGACCAACGCCCCGGCCAGGCTGAACCGTGAAGAGAACAGCAGCCTGGAGAAGACATCCCGGCCGGCACTGTCTGCCCCGAGCACGTGCGCCGGCCCGGGCCGGGCCGATACATCCTGCAAAGATGCGAGGTTTGGGTCGGCCGGGGACAGCACCGGCGCAAGAATAGCGGCCAGGACCAGCAGGGCCAGGAAAGACAACGCCGCCAGGCCGACCGGGGTTTTCAGCAGGCGGTGAAACAGCGGAATGCGTGCCGTGCGGAGAGCCGCTGCGGGCGCTCCCGGAGAGAGTGCTTCGGTCATGCGAGACGCACCTTGGGGTTGAGCCAGCCTTGCAGCAGGTCTATGAGCAAATTAACGACGACGACGATGATGGCCGTGACAACCACGAGGCCCATCACCAACGGAATGTCCCCCTGGGAGGTGGCAGTGACAGCGACCTGCCCCAGGCCTGGGATCGCGAAGATCTGTTCCACGATCACAGCGCCACCGAGCAGTCCCACGAATTGCACCGCAAGGACCGCCAGCGCAGGGCCGCCAGCGTTGCGGAGCACGTGCTTAAAGACCACACGGTTGCGTGGCAGGCCCCGGCTGCGCAACGTCCGGACATAGTCCTGGCGCAGGGCATCGATGACCGATCCGCGCACCTGCGCCGTGACACCCGCGATGCCGCCAATAGCCAGGGCCAGAATCGGCAGCGTCGCAGTTGCGATCCACCCCGACGGCGAAGAAGCAAACTGCACGAAGCCCGTGGGTTTGAACCACTTGAGGTTGATCGCAAACACAGTGACCAGGCCAAGCGCAATCAGGAAGCCCGGCACCGCAACACCAACAACGGACAGCAGCTGCACACTGCGGTCAATCCAGCCGCGCCGCGCCGCCGCCCACACGCCGATGATGATCGAAACGACGGCGCTGATCAGCGTCGCCCCGAGCACGAGCGACAAGGTCACGCCCACACGGGCGCTGACAGCGGCTGAGACTGCCTGGCCGGTAAACCAGGATGACCCAAGGTTGCCCGTAACGGCATGTCCGAGCCAGCCAAAATACTGTTCCAGGACGGGCCGGTCCAGGCCGAGACTGTGCGCCTTTTGGGCAACGGTTGCCGCCGTGGCCGATTCGCCCAGAATGCTGCGCGCGATATCGCCGCCGCCGAGGTAAAGCAGGAGATAGGCGATCGTCGAAATGACGAAGACGAGGACGACGCCGGAGAACAAGCGCCTAAGAATAAATCTCAACACGGAGACACCTTCAACTTGGGATGGGGAGGGTGTGCCGGGTCCCACGGTTCACGATGGGACCCGGCACCATGGCCCTAGGAGGCGGGCGTGAAGTTCCACAGGTACGGGTAGGCGTTGCCCTGCTGAACAATGACCTTCGTCTTTGAATCCGTAACGAAGCTCAACTGCTGGCGGTACCACGGGGCAAACCAGGCCTGATCGACCATGTACTTATTGAGGTCCTTCGCCGCCTGGTCCGACTCGGCCTTGGATCCGTCGCGGACCTTGGCCACCAGGGCGTCCACCGCGGGGTCCTGGTAGTGGAACGGGTTCCAGGTCGCACTCGGGGCGATCTGGAAGTTGATCAGCTGCCAATCCGAGTCCTGCTGAAGCGGGATATACGTTACCGGGAACTTCGGGGCCAGAACGTCAGCGATATAGTTGTTGCCCGTATCGGTGTAGGTGACGGTGATCCCCACATCCTTGAGCTGCTGCTGGATCAGGGTGAAGGTCGTCGCCCCGAGCCTGGTACCGGAGGGCATCTGCAGTGTCAGGCCACTGCCGTACCCGGCATCGGCCAGGAGCTTCTTGGCCTTAGCCGGATCGTAGGCGTAGGCCGAATCGAGGCTTGGGTCATAGGCGACGGAGTTCTTCGGGAAGACCTGCGTGGTCGGCGTGCCGTAGCCCTGGCCCAGTGTCTGGAGAAGACCCTCGGTGTCGAAGGCGTAGTTGATGGCCCGCCGGACCCGGACATCGGCCAGGGCCGGATTCATTTTCCCGCCCCGGTCCAAGAGGAGCAGCCCGGCCCGGTTCAGCTCGAGGGGGTTGACCGTGAATCCGGCACCCTCAATCTCCTTGAGGTCGTTGTTGTTTGCCGTGGTGGCCGCGTTGACCTGGCCACCTTTGATGGCGTTCAGCAGCGCTGTCGGGTTCGGATAAACATTCATCACCACGTTGTCGTAGTGAACGGAGCCCGCGTCCCAATAGTCCGGGTTCTTCGTAAATGTGTAGGAGGTGCCGACGACTGTTTTGGATGCGTCAAGGGTGTAGGGACCAGAGCCCACCGGGTTGGTCTTGAGGTCCGGCTTTGCGAAGGCTGAGGGGCTTTCCTGCAGGCCGGCATTCTGCGTGAGGTAGGTCAGCAGCGCAGGGTTTGATTGGGTGAGCGTGATCTGTACGGTCGAGGGATCCACGGCCTTGGCGTCCTTGAGGTCGGCAAGGAACGATTTGTTGGACGAGTTGCCGGCGTGGAAACGCTGAAGGTTCTGCACCGCGGCGTCCGCATTGAACGCAGTGCCGTCGGAGAACTTCACGTCGGTGCGCAGTTTCATCGTGAGGACTGTGTTGTCCGCGTTGTAGGACCACTCGGTGGCAAGCGAAGGCTGAATTTTCCCGTTCGGATCCGCCTTCAACAAAGTGTCGTAGACGGCCTGCATGTAGGGAGATTCATTTGCCCAACTCGAATCGGCTGCGGCGAACGTCGTGGCTGGGACAAGCACCCCCAATGTCAGCGTAGGCGACGCACGGGCGGCCGGGTCCCCCTCAGCTGTTGAACAGCCGGTCAATCCAAGAGCGGTGGCTGCTGCGACCGCAGCGAGCCTCTTCCATCGGAGCATCTTTGGTCCTTTCGTTTGCTGTGGACGTCCATCACCTGTTGCCTCATTGGAAGACCTTCGGGATGTTAGTTGTTCCACGCGCGGTTGACGGGTTTGAGTGGTGCTGGTTTCTTGGCCACGGCCAGTGTTTCCAGTTCCGCGGTGAGGGCCAGGATCTGGCGTGAGAGGGCGATGGGTTTGATCTTTTTGAAGGCGGCGTTCATCTGGATGACCGGGCGTTTGTGCATCCGGTCCTGTCTGATCGCGCGTTGGTGGGGTACGGCCGGTGCGTCGTGCTTCTTGGTTACATTCGCCCTGTGGCGCTGCTTGGAGAGCAGCTTCTGCTGCGGCAGCAGGTAGTTGTTGAAGATGCGGTCCAGCTCCCAGATTTCGTTGAGTTTGTCCAGCTCTGCGGCGGTGTCGTAGCCAATCCACTGCACTGCCCGCGTCTTGTTGGACATCCATCGGCTACATGCAGGCTCCTTCACTTAACATCCATATGGTTGGGATGTTTTATAGATTATGAGCATGATCATTCCATGTGTCAACGCGGCGTCGCCAGGGAAATGGTCGCGCTGAAACCGCGGGGTTCCCGATCCCTGGTAGCTCCAATAATCTCCGGCTCCGCAGGCACAGCCTCGGTCTGGGGGTCGAGCGAAGCGGTAGCGGTTGCGGCTGCCCGTGACGACTCTGTCATGGTGTTCCTCCCTGGATACGTGAGTCGCCTTCGACTCACGGAGCACACTACATCAATATCAACCGCTTGGTAACTTAAAATCTTCCGGGTGGTAACCTAATGTGAGAGGATTGCATCCCCGGCGAGGAGCGAAGGAGAACTGATGGCGCAGGTAAGCAGGGAGAAAAGCTCCGCCGACACCCGCTCCGCGAAGACCGCCCGCACCCGCGACGCCATCCTCGACGAGGCCTCCTCGTTGTTCGCCAGCAGAGGGGTCGGGGCCGTCTCTGCGGGACATCGCTTCAAAGACCGGCATCTCTCACCCGGGGTTGTTGGGTCATTTCAGCTCCAAAGGGGAACTGCTGCTAGTGCTGTCTCAGGGGATGAGTTACGGGGGGGCTATCTAATCCGGCCGTGCGTGCCAGGAATCTGCCAGCCCGGCGGAAGTCTCGGACAAGAAGCACAAGTCCGATCAGCACGACAACAACGCCAGCGGCCATCAGCCACGCGGCTGGACTGTCACCGCGAACGGCAAAGTTCATGGATTGGAGTATGAAGAGGAGCGGAAACACAGGTGCCAGGAGCAGCTGGGTGGCAAGGCCCTTTCGCAGCTGCACCACGGCGCCCCGGCTGACAGCAAGGTGTTCCGGATCTATGGCTGCCTTCCCAGCGATCTGACGGCGGACCTGCTTCCGCTCCTCGCTCTCGAGCGAAAGCATCACATCAACCCTCCCAGCCTGGACCGCGGGGGCTAATTTCTTAGCCTTATAGACCAGTCCTCCAACCAGAACACCGAGCACGGCGAGAAAGAAGCCGAACACCGAATAGGATCCCAGTCCGCTATGGTGCCCCCGAACGCCAAGATTCCGACCAGGGTCCCTGCGGCCAACAGGATGATCAAGCCAGCAGGAAAATAGCTCGTGTAATAGGTTTTCAGGGCCTCGCCCAAGCCGTTGTCGGCGATGCCCTGAGTTCTTCTGATGGCGTGGGCCCAACGGTCGTTGGGCTGCGCCATGAGACCGTCAATTCCGCTCATCGTGTCCTTCCCATGGATGCAACCTGACGCTGCCAAGTGACCAACGAACGCCGGACGCTCTCCGGTCCCGATGCCCGTGCCGCCGCGATCCCGCCTGTCTGCCGACAGCGCCGCGGGGCAGCTGACAGATATGCCACAGACCAAAACAGCGCGGTTCTGGTTTCGGATGACCGTTGTGTCCTTCACCCTGCTGACCACCGTCACCCTCATCCGGGTCTCCGCTTATACCCAGGACCTCGAGGGAACATGTGCGGCCGCCGGCCAGGAGCTGGACATCAACTACCGCCTTCGACAGGAGCGCGACGGGGCCCTGTACTTCCCGCTGCACAACAGAGGCAACCACCTGTAGGACACGGTTCCGGAATGGGTCAATCCTGTCCTGGCCATCCTCGCGGCAGCGTTGGCCAATTGCCCTGACCGGGGCGCTGGTCACCTACAGCGGGAAGCAACCTCAATCAGTTGGCCTGCCTAGCGCCAGGAAAGTCCGCGCCCAGCGCGGAAAGCACACCGTGCGCCTTCACACGGATTTCGTCGTACTCCTCGTCAGGTACCGAGTCGGCAGTGATGGCGCCGCCGACGCCGAGGGTGAGTTCCGCCGTCGCCGCTTGTTCGCCGCCGCCACCCGCCTCCGCCGTGGTTACCAGGGTGCGGATCGCTACCGCCAGGTCAGTGGCCCCGTTGAGGGAAAAGTAGCCGATCGCGCCGGAATACAGGCCGCGCGGGCCTTCCTCCAGCCGGTCCAGGATTGCCATGGTGCTGATTTTCGGGGCGCCCGTCATGGAGCCGGCCGGGAAGCATACAGCCACTGCCTCGGCCCGCGGCGAGCCGGGCAGGAGCCGCGCGTCGATCGTGCTGACCATCTGGTGCACCGTGGCGTAGCTTTCGATCTCACACAGCCTGCTGACCGTCACCGATCCGGGCTCCGCGAAGTGGCTGAGATCGTTCCGCAGCAGGTCCACAATCATGATGTTTTCCGCACGGTCCTTCAGCGACGTCGCCAGGTCCTCCCGCAGTTGCCTGTCACGCTCCGGATCAGCACCCCGGCGGCGGGTGCCCTTGATCGGTTCGGCGCGCATACCGCCGTCGGACGCTATCCTCAGGAACCGCTCCGGCGACGTGCTGGCCACCGTCAGCCCGCCAAACCGCAGGTAGCTGGCGAACGGCGCGGGATTCTTCCGCCGCAGCGCGAGGTACGTGGGCCAGGGAGCCGCCTCAGCAGCAGGCAGCCGGGCCGTGAGCGTGGTGGTCAGGCACACCTCGTACGAGTTCCCTTCACGGATTTCGTGCTGGGCGGCCGCGATTTTGGCCAGGTAGGACGGCTCCGTGTCGCGGCTGCTGAACGCGGGCCCAACGGGACGTACGACGCCGTTGCTGCCGCCGGCGTGCGTGGTTGTCGCACCGAAGGGTTGGGAGCCGAAGCCTGGCGTGCTGTGGGTTGTTGCGGCGACGGCGGCGCGGGCGTCGGTCAGCCATCTGTCTGCGTCGGGCGCTTCCAGGGCAAGGAGCCAGGCCGTTCCTTCAACGTGGTCCAAAACGACCGCTCGGCCCGCGAAGAGCAGTGCCGCGTCGGGAGTCGGCGCCGCCACGTCCGTTCCGCCGGTTTCGCGCTTCAGCTCATAGCCCAGGCAGCCCAGCCAGCCCAGGGTGAAGTCGCCCGGGTAGCCGTCCGGGGCGCGGACCGCCCTGCGTCCCCAGACTGTGTCCAGCCAGCGGAAAAACGGTCCCGGCACGCGCACCGTGGCGGAGCCTGCCGTGATGACGCTTTCGCCGGATCGGTGCGTGACCGCCTGGCCGTACGTCCCGCCGTCGTCCGCGAGGATGCTGAAGCGGCTGCGCTCGGTGGCGGGGGACGGCTCCGTGGGTGGAACGGCGGGTGTCGGCTCCCGAGGTGGCCCGTCGAGTGCGCCGGCGGACGCGTTGGAGGAGTCTGAGTTGGCGATGTCTGCGTTGGAGGAGTCCAGCCAGACGGCGTTCGCTGAGCCGCCGTAAAGGTTCTCGAAGAGGTTGGCGGCGTCCGGCCTGACGCCCAGCCGTTCTGCGCGTAGCCTGAGGCCGCGGCGGGCGGCAAGCTCGGGAACAAGCGCCGGTCCGAGAGCGGGCAGGTACGCGAGGGCCTGCAGCACGTCCGCGGGCGCGGAACCGTCGGCATTGTTGAGAACACGGATATCGGCTTCGCGGGGGACATCGTCGGCGGCGAGCCACGCGTCTTCCTGCTCAGCCCACTGGTCCCAAAACGGTTCATAGGTGCCGCCGTCGCGGTCCAAAGCCCGCTTCCGGCGGATGTCGTCTGGCGAGTCGGCCCAGATGACAGCGCTGAGCAGGGGCCTGGCGTCGGCGGCGGCCGCCCCCACTCCCTCAATGATCACGATCTCGGCGGGCAGGGTGACCCGGGTGTCGCCGTCGTAATGCCTGTCCCAGTCCCAGCTGGTCCAGGTGGCGGGCTCGGCGCGGCTCAACGGCTTGAGCACGGTGGAAACGTAGCGCTCGATGCCCGCGGTGAGGCCGTTCCAGCCCGGGTAGATGTCCTCAAGGTGGAAGAGCGCGACTTTGTGATGGTTCCGTAGCTGCGCGGCGAGTTCGATGGCCAGAGTGGTCTTGCCTGCGCCGGATCGCCCGTCAATGGCAATGATCACAGGTGCGGGGGTCATGAAATAGAGCGTACCTGCTGTCGCGGCGCCGCCTGGTCGAGGACCGTGCGGACATGCGCGACGATGCCTGGCACAGCGCTGCGGATCTGCTCCCAGGCGGCGTCGAAATCGGCATGGCCTCCGTACCAGGGATCCTCCAGGAGATCGCGCTCGCGGAACCACGCGGCCTGCCAGGCGCGGGCAACATGGTGCTCTGAGCTCAGGTGCGTCGCCGCAAGCCGGCGGGCCGCGCGCGTCCTGCCTCATAGCCGGTAGCTCCCGCCGAGTCCACTGTCACATCAGAGCCCACCCTTCGGCTTGGAAGGCCGCAGCCAGCATCATCTCTGCCATCGGTGTCTGGCTGCCTTTAAGATTTAAGGCCCTAGTTGAAAAGCCCTAGTGGATCAGCGCGAGGAGAATGCCCACCGCCACAAAGAGCACCCCGAAGATCCGACTGAGGATCTTCTGGCCGTGGGCGTTGTGCGTGAAGCGCTGGAAGGATTTGGCGGCAAAGGCGAAAAAGAACCACATGACCAGGATGTCGATCACCACCACAGTGGCCGTCAGGACAAGGTACTGCTGCAGGAGCGGCTGTTCGGGGCGGATGAACTGTGGCATAAACGCGAGGAAGAAAACGATGGCCTTCGGGTTGAGCAGGTTGACCCAGAGGCCGCGCCGGAACATTGACCAGGCGGGCTGGTTCCGGAGGGCGGCGGCCTGTTCCTGGTCCAGCTCCGGTTTGCTCAGGAACTGACGGATGCCCAAGTACACCAGATAGGCGGCCCCGGCGTAGCGGATCACGTTGAAGGCCACCGGTGAGCTTGCCACCAGCACGCCAACGCCCAACGCCACGATCACCACGTGAACAACCAAGGCTGCCTGCTGGCCAAGGATGCCCCAGATGGAGCGTCGGAAACCGGACGTCAGCGAGTTGCTCATGGTGTTGATGGCACCGGCGCCCGGCGTGAAGCTGATCAGGACGCCGGCGCCCGCGAGGGCGAGCCAAAGGGAGAATTGCACCTGCCAAGTTTAGTGCCGCCCTCACCACAAGAGTGCCGCCCTCACCACAGGGTGGTCACGGGCTCAAATGCGTGAAGCGCCTGATCTGCCGTCACCAGCGTCAGCCCTTCCACCATGGCTTGCGCTGCCAGGATCCGGTCAAAGGGGTCCTTATGTTCCCAGTCCAGCTGACCGGCGGCCAGCGCATGCGGTGCGGAGATGGCCAGCTCTGAGGCGTACAGGTGGGCCATCTGCCGTCCGAAGCTTGCCACTATCGCGGCGCCTGACGGCAGCTTGCCTTGATGGTGTTTGTACGACAGCTCGTATGCGGTCATGGGCGACACGTAGACCGAGTTCTCGAGCTTGGTGATGGCGTTCTTGGCTTTGGTGGACAGTTTCTTGGGTTCGGCGAGGGCCCACAGGAAAACATGGGTGTCAAGGAGTAGGCGCATCAATGATCGCCACCCGTCACTTCACCCATTTCCTCGTCGGTCCACGGTTCGTAGAACCCGTCAGGGATCTGGAGGGGCGCCAGGAAGCCCAGTTCGCGTTTGTGGGGGCGCTCGATTTTCACCAGCCGGGCCACCGGGCGGCCTGCCTTGGCAATGACGACATCCTCGCCGTTTTCAACAAGGTTCAACAGCTCGGACAGTCGGGTTTTTGCCTCTTGGACGTTGTATTGCCCCATGTTGACCAAGTCTAGTTGGTCAACCTCAGCTGTGTAAGGCTCAGCCCAGTATTCGTTCTCTCCGTAATAGCTCATATTCCGACGCTATTGCCGCTAGGGCGGAGCGGGTAGGCGCTGTTATGCCTATGTGGAAATCACGCCCGGGCGATGACCTCACCGTTCGGGATCAGGAACCAGCCGTCGTCGGTGGATCCCCAGCGGTGCCAGCCAGCCGAAATCCGGGCCAGGTCCGCTGGATTTGCGAAGCCGTATTCAAGGGCCTGCTCCGCGAAGGCCGAATGGAGCACTCGTTCGCCCCAGACCCGGGCCTGCCATCTCCGCTGTTGCCCGGTGGCATACAGCCAGTTGCTGCTGGTGGGCGCCGCGTCGCTGAAGCCTGCGGACTGGACCCAGGACACGAGCCGGCGGCCGGCGTCGGGCTCGGCTCCGTTGCGGCGGGCGATCCGCTGGTACAGGTCCATCCATTCGTCCAGCTCAGGGATGGCGGGGTACCAGCTCATGCCGTGGAAGTCGGCGTCGCGCACTGCCACAATGCCGCCCGGCTTCGCCACCCGGCGCATCTCGCGCAACGCCTCCACCGGGTCGGTGAGGTGCTGGAGCACTTGGTGGGCATGGACGACGTCGAACGTTTCGTCTTCGAAGTCGAGGTCATAGATGTTGCCGGCCAGGAACTCCGCATTGGCCACGCCGCGCTCGGCGGCCATGGCCGTGGCCTGGGCGATGATGTCCGGTGACCGGTCCAGGCCTGTGACCTTTCCGGGCGACACCAGCCCCGCGAAATCACAGGTAATGCTCCCAGGGCCGCAGCCGACGTCGAGCACTGAAACCCCGGGCGTGAGGTGGGGAATGACAAAGGCCGCGGAGTTCTCCGCGGTCCTGGAGGCGTGGGCGCGGACCACCGACTCGTGGTGGCCGTGCGTGTACACATCGTCGTCGTCAGGCTGCTGCGTACTCATAATGAAACGCTACCCCTCCGCAGTGAAAAACGGACGGAACCCTCCCCAAAGTAGGTCGCATTTAATGTCGTTATGGACGCTCGTAACGACAGTAAATGCGACCTACTTGGGCGGGGCGGCGGAGGCCGGGCCGCCGGCCGCCGTTTCCTCACGGGCCGCGACGGTGGCGTCCACCATGGCGGCCATAAACCGCGTGACGAGCTCCAGCTCGGCGGGGGAGAAGTCCGCCATGGCGGTGCCCATATGGCGGGAAAGCGGCCTGAACATGGCACTGCCGTCCTGGAAGGCCTTGGGTGTCATGCGGAGCTGGACCTGTCGCCGGTCCGGGCCGAGGCGCTCCCTGACCACGTGCCCTGAACTATCCAGCCGGTCGATGAGGGCGGTGGTGGCGGGCGAACTGAGGTTCAGTTCCTTGCGCAGGATGCCCGGCGTGACCACCTGGCCCTTGGCGGTGTGCCGCATGATCACCGCGAGCGCATTGAGGTCCGTACGGTGCATGTCGTTGCGGCCGCCGGCGGTGTCCACGTAGCGGTTGGCCTCCAGGGTGAAGTCCTGCAGCAGGCGGACCAAGGCAAAGGGTGCGGAGTCCGGTGGGCGCTGGAACGCTTCGTCTGTCATGTTTCGCCTCCTCCATTGCTGACATCGTCCGGATGGGCAGGGAACACCTGGCAACGCAGGGCGCGGCAGCCCTGTCCCTCCGCGCCGTGGCGAGGGATCTGGGCGTTGTCTCGTCCGCCGTCTACCGTTACGTGGCCAACCGTGACGAGCTCCTCACGCTACTTCTGGTGGACGCATACAGCGAGCTCGGCGACGCCGTGGATACTGCCGTGAACGCGTTCCCGGAGGGCGACTTTGATGGCAGATTTAGGGCGCTCGGCCGGGCTGTACGGACCTGGGCACTGCGGGAGCCGGCGCGCTACGGACTTCTGTTTGGCAGTCCGGTGCCGGGTTACCAGGCCCCCGCCGGCCAGACCACACCCCGGGAACGCGTATGATCTCCCGCCTGATCGGCATTCTCGACGGCGTCGACCGTGCAGGTGCGCTGACGGCGACGGCGCGCACCGCCGTCGTACCTTCCGCCTTGTCCGCCGACCTGGCGGCGATCCGCAGCGAACTCGGGCTCGCCATGCCGGACGGGCTCCAGGCGAACGGGGCCCTCGTGTGGACGTCGCTCTTCGGGGCCGTGAGTTTTGAGGTCTTTGGCCAATATGGGGCGGACACCTTCCGTGCCCGCGATGAACTCTTTGAGCACCACCTCACCGTCCTCGCGGGGGTGGCGGGGCTCGGCGCCTCACTGGTACTGGCAGAGAGCCCGGGCGTCTGCCGCCACCCCTGTTTAGACCGCCTCCGGCTGAGTAGACTCCAAATGCGCCCGGATGGACGCGGAACTCGAAGGAGAGATCACGACATGAGTGAGAACACCGCAGGTGAAGAAGAACGCCGCAAGGGCAGCACGGAACCCGGGCCGGAGGGTGAAGGCGGCCAGTTTGAAGGAGGCGACTACGGCGAGGCCGGCGTTGTGGGCAGCGAGGAGAGCCAGCCCGAGGAGGGCGACTATCCCGAAGGCGACTACGGCGACGCCGGCTCTGTTGGCAGTGCGCGCGAGGTGGAAGTGGACGAAGACAAGAACCCGTAGCGGCCGTTCACGCACAGCGAACTACTGCCAGGGAAGCGGATTTCCGGCATGAAAACCCCGGAAATCCGGGGGATCGCCTAAGGGTACCGTGACCTAAGAATTCAAAGTTGAGCGGACTCCGCTCAACTTTGGATTGACATCGCCTGCGCCCTGAGTAAAGTTGAGTGCAGAACGCTCAACACTCGAGCGCCAGCAAGTTTCCAAGGAAAAGAAGGAAGCAACACATGTCACGTGCAGTAGGTATTGACCTCGGAACCACTAACTCCGTCGTCTCCGTTCTCGAAGGTGGCGAGCCCGCCGTTATTGCCAACGCCGAGGGTGGCCGCACCACGCCGTCCGTCGTTGCATTCTCCAAGTCCGGCGAAGTCCTGGTCGGCGAGATCGCCAAGCGCCAGGCCGTCAACAACATCGATCGCACCATCGCCTCCGTCAAGCGCCACATGGGGACTGACTGGTCCGTTGGCATCGATGACAAGAAGTACACCGCGCAGGAGATCTCCGCGCGTGTGCTCATGAAGCTGAAGAACGACGCCGAATCCTACCTCGGCGAGAAGGTCACCGACGCCGTGATCACCGTTCCGGCCTACTTCAACGACGCCGAGCGCCAGGCCACCAAGGAAGCCGGCGAAATCGCAGGACTCAACGTCCTGCGCATTGTCAATGAGCCCACCGCGGCCGCACTGGCCTACGGCCTGGACAAGGGCAAGGAAGACGAGCTCATCCTGGTCTTCGACCTCGGCGGCGGCACGTTCGACGTCTCCCTGCTCGAAGTCGGCAAGGACGAAGACAACTTCTCCACCATCCAGGTCCGCTCCACCGCAGGCGACAACCGCCTCGGCGGCGACGACTGGGACCAGCGCGTTGTGGATTACCTGCTGAACCAGCTCAAGGTCAAGGGCATCGACCTGTCCAAGGACAAGATCGCACTGCAGCGCCTCCGTGAAGCCGCTGAGCAGGCCAAGAAGGAACTCTCTTCTTCCAGCAGCACCAACGTCTCGCTCCAGTACCTCTCCGTCACCCCCGACGGCCCGGTCCACCTGGACGAGCAGCTGACCCGCGCCAAGTTCCAGGACCTCACCAAGGACCTGCTGGAGCGCACCAAGAAGCCGTTCCACGACGTCATCAAGGAAGCCGGCATCAAGCTTTCCGAGATCGACCACATCGTCCTCGTTGGCGGATCCACCCGTATGCCCGCTGTCTACGACCTCGTCAAGGAACTTGCCGGCGGCAAGGAGCCGAACAAGGGCGTCAACCCGGATGAAGTTGTAGCCGTTGGCGCAGCACTCCAGGCCGGCGTTCTGAAGGGCGAGCGCAAGGACGTCCTGCTGATCGACGTCACCCCGTTGTCCCTGGGCATCGAAACCAAGGGTGGCGTGATGACGCACCTGATCGAGCGCAACACCGCCATCCCCACCAAGCGGTCCGAGACCTTCACCACGGCTGATGACAACCAGCCGTCAGTGGCCATCCAGGTTTTCCAGGGCGAGCGCGAGTTCACCCGCGACAACAAGCCGCTGGGCACGTTCGAGCTGACCGGCATCGCGCCGGCTCCGCGCGGCGTCCCGCAGGTCGAGGTCACGTTCGACATCGACGCCAACGGCATTGTCCACGTCTCAGCGAAGGACAAGGGCACCGGCAAGGAACAGTCCATGACCATCACCGGCGGCACCGCGCTCTCCAAGGAAGACATTGAGCGCATGGTCAAGGACGCCGAGGAGCACGCAGCCGAGGACAAGGCCCGCCGCGAGGCGACCGACACCCGCAACACCGCCGAGCAGCTCGCTTACTCCGTGGACAAGTTGATCGCCGACAACGCCGACAAGCTGCCTGAAGAGGTCAAGACCGAGGTCCAGGCCGACGTCGACGAGCTCAAGAAGGCCCTCGAAGGCACCGATGACGCAGCCGTGAAGACCGCGTTCGAGAAGCTCCAGGCTTCCCAGACCAAGCTCGGCGAAGCCATCTACGCCCAGGCCGGTTCGCCGGACGGTGCCACTGGTGCCGCAGGTGCCGAAGGCGCAGCCAGTGGTGCCGCGGGCGGTGACAAGGCTGCTGATGAGGACATCGTCGACGCCGAGATCATCGACGAAGACGAAGCGAAGAAGTAACCATGCCGCACCACGGTAACGAGGAAGAGCACAACTCATCCGCGAGCCAGGAGCCGGTCATCCGGGACAACCGCAAGGTTGATCCGGTGACCGGGCAGGCCCGGCACCCGGAGGGCGAGCAGCCCGCTGAGGCGCCGGTGGGCGAGCCCCCGGTGGGCGAGCCTGTGGACAGCGACGGCGATGCACTCGCCCAGGCCGAGGAAATCCTCAACGGCATCGAGGTGCCGGCCGAGGAGTCTGTGGCCCAGGGTGCAGGACAGGCTGAAGCTGCCGAGCTGAAGAACGATCTCCTCCGCCTCCAGGCTGAATACGTCAACTACCGCAAGCGCGTTGAGCGCGACCGGGCCGTGGCAGGGGAGATGGCCGTCATTGGCGTCCTGAACTCCCTGCTTCCGGTCCTTGACGACGTCGACGCCGCCCGCCAGCACGGTGACCTGACCGATGGCCCGTTCGCCGCGATCGCCACCAAGCTGGAGAACGCGCTGAAGACGTACGGCCTGGTCCGCATTGATGAGACCGGAGTGGAGTTCGATCCCACGATCCACGAGGCCCTCATCCAGCAGCCGGGCGAGGACATCGAGGTTGACACCGTCAGCCAGGTCCTCCGCTCCGGCTACCGGTCAGGGGACCGCGTGCTCCGCGCAGCACAGGTGATTGTGGCTGTCCCGGCCTAGCATTACTCCGGTGGTTGAGCTTGTCGAAACCCGTTTCGGCAGGCTCAACCACCGACCCATAACTTTTTTGAAAGGAAACGCCATTGGCTAGCCAGGATTGGGTGGACAAGGACTTTTACGCGATCCTTGGTATCGCCAAGGACGCTTCCGACGCCGACATCAAGAAGGCGTACCGGAAACTTGCCCGCCAGCATCACCCGGATACAAACTCGGGCGACGCTGCGTCGGAGAAGAAGTTCAAGGACATCTCCGAGGCCTATTCGGTGCTGTCGGATCCGGACGAGCGCCAGCAGTATGACGCCATCCGTGCCATGGGCGGCGGCGCGCGGTTCGCTCCCGGCGGGGCCGGCGGCGGCAACGGCGGCTTCGAGGATATGTTCGGCGGGCTGTTCACCGGCGGCGCGGGGCGTCAGCCCGGCGGGTTCAACACGTCAGGCGGCATCCCGCCCGAGTTCGCTGACCTGTTTGGCGGCGGCGGCTTCGGTGGCCAGACCGGCTTCCAGCGTCCGCCTTCGAAGGGTGCCGACCGCACGGCTACCACCAGCATTTCCTTCTCGGGGTCCATCCGCGGCACCACCATCGGCCTGCGTGAACCCGGCGGTGACGTCATTGACGTCCGCGTTCCCGCCGGCATCAAGGACGGACAGAAAGTGCGCGTCCGCGGCAAAGGCCAGCCAGGGACTGCCGGCAACGGCGACCTGATGGTGGCCGTGTCCGTCAAGCCCCACGAGTTTTACACGCGTGACGGCGACAACCTCCGCATCCATGTCCCGGTCACCTTCCCGGAAGCTGCATTGGGCGCCGACATCCAGGTCCCCACCATCGACGGCGAGACCGTCAAGGTCCGCGTTCCGGCCGGCACACCCTCGGGGCGCACGCTCCGGGTCAAAGGCCACGGGGTGAAGACCTCCAAGGTCACGGGCGATCTCCTGGTGACCATCGACGTCGCGGTTCCGAAGAACCTGAACAAGGAAGCCGAAGCAGCCGTGAAGGCCTTTGCCGAAGCCACCGCCGACGCCGATGTCCGTGAAGGCCTGGCCGCCAAGGCCCGGCTCTAAGCAACGGAGCAGACCGTGGACATCAGCGCTGACCAGCCGATCTTCGTGATCTCCGTCGCGGCTGAACTGGCGGATATGCACCCGCAGACGCTCCGGCAGTACGACCGGCTGGGCATTGTCTCGCCCAGTCGAGCGCCGGGGAAGTCGCGCCGCTATTCGCAGCGGGACATCAACATGCTGCGCGAAGTCCAGCGGCTGTCCCACGAAGGCGTCTCGCTTGAAGGCATCAAACGGATCCTTGAGCTTGGGAACCAGGTGGCCGCGCTGCAGCGCAAGGTGAGCGAGCTGACTGAGGAGCTGGGCCGCCG
This sequence comes from Arthrobacter sp. AQ5-06, assembly GCF_003287955.1. Taxonomy (GTDB): domain Bacteria; phylum Actinomycetota; class Actinomycetes; order Actinomycetales; family Micrococcaceae; genus Arthrobacter. The sequence goes on from NZ_QMKP01000009.1 coordinate 102,888, forward strand.
TCGTGATCCCCTTGATTCGCGGATCTTCGCGGCCGGTGCCGCCGGCGATGTGGTGAGCCTGGCCCGCGGCCAGCGCCCCCGCGCGCGGTCCCAGGCCGTGGTGGTCTGGAGGCCCCGGGCGTTGGGAAACTAGAGTACTCACTACTCGTGACCGGACCGCCTCCACTGGCTTGAATGGAACTTCAGCTGGGTCTCCCAGCGCAGGTTCGAGCCTCTGGGGGTTTTCGCGTGTTTGGTTCTTCAGTCGTTATGTTCGCAGGGTCCAGTGCTGGGCTGATCCTGCTTGCCATTGGTCAGACCGTCGTGGTGGTGTGCGTGTGCTTTGACATGGTGCGGGCGCTGTCCGTACCGAGGTCGCACCGGCGCTACGTGGCCAGCACCGTCTTCCGAACGCTGGCCATTCCGTCCATCATCGCCGCCGGCATGAGCGTGCTGATCGACGCGCTGGCCTGGTCCTGGATGGACGTTGGCATGTCGATGTTCGTGATGGTGGCGATCATCTTCCGCCTGCACCACGACACGGATGAAGATAACTGGTGGAAGGGCAAAGGTAAAAAACTCGCCCGCTGGGCCCGCCGCCAGTTCAGCTCCGGAACGTCGGTAGCGCCGGCGATGGGCTGACCCGGGTTTCGACACGCTCAACCGCCGGTGCCGGGGAGCGAGCCTGTCGAGATCCTGATACGCGTCGGCGGCTGCCCCGGCCTGGGTGCAGCGCGATCGCAGAGGCTGGTTGTGGCCTGCATCACGGCCGCGTAGAATTCCACTTCAGAGAATGATTCATATATAGAACATCGAGTTCTATTATCGAATTCGATGTCTGCCAGCCACACAACGAAGTGAGGAAAGCCCGTGCAGTTCCACCACCACGGTTATGTATCCGGTGACCCGCGGGTCCAGCCCGCCTCCGGCATCGGTCTGGACCGGCCTGTCGAGCTTCCCGACGAAGTGGACGTGCTCATCGTGGGCACCGGTCCCGCGGGCATGCTCACCGCGGCGCAGCTCTCCCGGTTCCCCGGCGTCACCACACGCATCGTCGAGCGCCGCGCCGGGCGGCTCGTCATCGGCCAGGCGGACGGCATCCAGGCCCGCAGCGTCGAGACCTTCCAGGCCTTCGGATTCGCCGAGCGCATCATCGCCGAGGCGTACCGCATCACCGAAATGGCGTTCTGGAAACCGGACCCCGCTGACCATACCCGTATCGCCCGCGCCGCCCGCACGCCGGACGACCCCACGGGCATCAGCGAGTTCCCGCACCTCATCGTCAACCAGGCCCGCGTGCTGGACTACTTCGCCGAGTACATGGCCAATGCGCCAGCGCGGATGTCGCCCGACTACGGCTATGAGTTCCGGAGCCTCGAAGTCGGCGACGGCGACTACCCCGTCACAGTGAGGCTGGTCCACACTTCAGGCCCTGAGGTGGGCAAAGAGCGGGTGGTCCGGGCCAAGTACGTCGTCGGCGCAGACGGTGCGCGCAGCAAAGTGCGCGAGTCCATCGGCTGCACCATGGCCGGTGACCAGGCCCATCACGCGTGGGGAGTCATGGACGTCCTCGCGGTCACGGACTTCCCCGACATCCGCACAAAATGCGCCATCCAGTCCGGTGCGGGCGGCAGCATCCTGCTGATCCCACGTGAAGGCGGCCACCTCTTCCGCATGTACGTTGACCTCGGCGAGGTTGCGCCGGAGGACCAGGGAGCCGTGCGCAGCACCACCATCGAGCAGATCATCGGCCACGCGAACACCATCCTGCACCCCTACACGCTGGACGTCCGCAACGTCGCCTGGCACAGCGTGTACGAGGTCGCCCACCGCCTCACGGACAGGTTCGACGACGTCCTGCCGGACCAGCGCGGGACGCGCACACCGCGCGTGTTCATCACCGGTGATGCCTGCCACACGCACAGCGCCAAGGCCGGCCAGGGCATGAACGTCTCCCTGCAGGACGGCTTCAACCTTGGCTGGAAGCTCGGACATGTACTTGAGGGCCGCAGCCCCGCCAGCTTGCTGGCCACGTACTCGGCCGAGCGCCAGGTGGTAGCGAAGAACCTGATCGACTTCGACAAAGAGTGGTCCACCATGATGGCGAAGAAGCCCGAGGAGTTTGAGAACCCCTCCGAGCTTGAGGACTTCTACGTCGGCACCGCCGAATTCCCCGCAGGCTTCATGACCCAGTACACGCCGTCCATGGTCACCGCAGAACCGGTGCACCAGGATCTGGCCACCGGCTTTCCCATCGGGAAGCGGTTCAAGTCCGCGCCCGTGGTGCGGGTGTGCGACGCCAGCCCGATGCATCTCGGCCACCACGCCACGGCGGACGGCCGGTGGCGCATCTACGTCTTCGCCGACGCGGCAGCACCCGTTACGGCGATGCCGCCCATGGGACAGCCGACGGCGGGACCACCGATGACCGGAAATCCGACGGCGGGACAGCAGGCGCAGCCATCGGCCGTCGTCGACTTCGCCGAGTGGATCGCGAACTCGCCTGAATCGCCGCTAGCCGCAACGCCGTCGGGCGCTGACTGTGACGCGTGGTTCGACGTGAAGGTCATCTACCAGCAGGACCACACAAACGTTGACAGCGCTGCCGTTCCGGCGGCGTTCAAGCCGTCAGTCGGGCCATTCCAGCTGATCGACTACGAGAAGGTCTACGCCACCGATCCCGCAGCTGACGTCTTCGAGCTCCGCGGCCTGGACCGCGGCGGCGTGGTGGTGGTGGTGCGGCCGGACCAGTACGTGGCCAACGTCCTGCCTTTGGGCGCGACGGCGGAACTCGCCGCGTTTTTCGCGCCCCTCCTACTGCTCCGTGAGAAGGGCAAGCTGTCCAAGGAGGCTTGACCGGCGGAGCCTCGGTCCGCGGAACTGCAGTCTCAGGCCCTGGACAAGCGTGGGATTACGGCCGCGCCAAGGAGTGATGCGGCCCGGGATCAGGCAGTGACTGTTTGCGCGGTCCGGAACTCGGCAGCGGCATAGACACCCAGGATGCGGACTTCGGTGGTGAAGAAGTCCAGCTCCTCAAGGGCCAGGCGCAACGGCAGGTCCTCGGGGTGTCCTTCGACGTCCACCATGAACATGGTGGCGGCGAATTCGTCGCCCACCATGTAGCTCTCCAGCCGCGTCATGTTCACGCCGTTCGTGGCAAACCCGCCCAGCGCCTTGAACAGCGCAGACGGGACGTTCCGGACACGGAACACAAAGCTGGTCACCGCCGGTCCGGGCAGCTCGTCGCGTGTGGGCAGTTCCTTTTCCCGCGCCAGGACCACAAAGCGGGTGGTGTTGGACGGGTCATCCTCAACCCGCGACGCGAGCACTTCCAGGCCGTAGATCTCTGCCGCGAGTGGGGGAGCGAGGGAGAGCTTGGTGGGATCGTTCCACTCCCTGACCTCCCGGGCGGAGCCCGCGGTGTCCCCGGCAATGACTGGACGCAGCCCCGCCTCGCGGATCAGGCGGCGGCACTGTCCCAACGCGTGGATGTGGCTGTGGACCTCCGTGGCCGCCTCGACGGTGCTGCCCGGGATGCCCAGCAGGTCAAAGTGGATGGGCAGGAAGAACTCGCCCACGATCTGCAGGTGCGACTGGGGGAGCAGGATGTGGATGTCCGCCACCCGGCCGGCGATCGAGTTCTCAATCGGAATCATGGCAAGCTCCGCCTCACCGCTGGAGACCAGTTCGAAGGCGTCCTCGAAGCTGGCGCAGGGAACGCTTTCCAGTTCGGGGAACATCTGCATGCACGCGATATTGGAGTTGGCGCCGGGCTCACCCTGGTACGCAATCTTCTGGGCCATGGTCCGTATGGTTTCACGGCAGGTGCCCACCTACCCAACTGGCCGGCATTTAGTGTCGCCATTCGGGCGTTTCGGGACGTTAAGTGCCAGTCAGGCGCACGCCGTCGTCGAGCTTGAAAGCCACCTCCGTGAGGAGGTCGACGCCGGCGGGCGAGAATCCGGATAACGTCATCGCCTGAAGGTGCTGGGAACATGCTGCCGGGCCGCTTCGTCCACGGACTCATGCATGGAGCCAACCGATCAGGGGGACCATCAGCAGTCTTGGCTTAGCCCACGCCCAGCCGCATGGACACCTGGTACCGGTCGGAGCGGTACGTTGAGACGGCGTATTCGATGGGCGTGCCAGGGTCCTCCTGGCCGGTGAACGAACGGCGCCGGAAGAGCAGGACGGGTGACCCGGGTTCGATGTCCAGCAGCGCGGCGGTCTCGTCAGGTGCGGCGGCGGCCTCGACGGTCTGTTCCGCATGCTGCACCGGGTGCCCCGCGGCGCCGAGGGCCCGGTATAGGGATCCCGTCAGGTCTTCCGAGAGCAGCCCGGGGACCAGCGCGGGCGGCAGCCACGATTCGTCCACACTGACGGGGGCGCCGTTCGCGAGCCGCAGCCTGCGGACGCGATAGGCCGCTTCCCCGGGCGCCAGGCCGAGGTGATCGGCGGCCGCCGCCGGCGGCACTGCCGTGGAGGCGTTGATGACCCGTGTACTGGGTTCGAATCCGGCTGCCCGCATGTCCTCGTTGAACGAGGCCAGGTGCAGGGTGGAACGCACCAGCCCGTGGGAGACGAACGTGCCCTTCCCCTTGATCCGCACCAGTGCGCCGTCCTGGACCAGGTCCGAAATGGCCCGGCGCACCGTGATGCGGGAGACGCCGAACTGCTCCTCCAGTTGCCGCTCACCCAGCAGGGCGTCCCCGGGCCGCATTGTGGTGGCGACCAGATCCTGGAGTCTCCTGCGGACCCAGACGTGTTTTAGTTCCCCCGCCGATTCCATTTCTCCTATTTTCCGGGAATTTGGAACAGGTAGCCGCCAGCTTCCACGCGGCCACCGGAGGCCGGAGGTTCGATGGCGTCCGCCGCGCTGTCCAGGATCACCACGGGACTGCACATGCTCAGGTCCTTTGAGCGGACCAATGTGACGTCCACGGTGATCATGGGATCACCGGCACGCACCTGGTCGCCCTTTTGCGCGATCACGGTGAAGCCTTCGCCCTTCAGCCCGACGGTGTCGATGCCGACGTGGACCAGCACTGCCGGCCCGGACGCGTGCTGGACGATGTAGGCGTGCGGCATGACCTTGATGACCCGGCCGTCCAGCGGGGCGACGGCGGTGAGGACGCCGGCGTCGTCATCCGGGACGACGGCGGCCCCGCCACCAACAAGCCCCTTGGCGAACACGGGGTCCGGCACCTCGTTCAGGGGAATGAGCCGCCCGGGCAGGGGTGAGACAACGCTGATGGCCTGGGCCGGTGCTTCCGTGCTCACATCAGGTCCTGGATGTCTTCGGCGAGGCTTTCGGCTTCCGGGCCCACAACCACCTGGACCACCGTGCCGGACATCATGACGCCGTGGGCACCCGCGGCCTTGAGGGCGGCCTGGTCAACGCGGGACGAGTCCACCACCTCGGTGCGAAGGCGTGTGATGCACCCTTCGATTTCTTCGACGTTGTCGGCGCCGCCAAGGGCGGCGAGGATGATTTCTGCTTTGGACATGTCCACTCCTGGAGTTGGTTCGCGGTGAATGACGCCGGGTCCGGAAGCCTTTTTACAGCTTGAGGTTGACAACTGAGGCCAGCGCCCTTCACAGTGATGGTTGTCACTGGTTATAACCAGTTAGCTAGACTCTACTGAATCAAGCATCCCCGCACAAGCACCGCCCTCTTCGAGACGAGGAACATCATGACCACGGAAAACCCATCAGCATCCGCCGGGGCCGCCCCGGCCCCGGCCCCTGGCAAGGACAAGGGCAGCGGAAAAACGCTGCAGAACATGCAGCGCTTCGGCCGCAGCCTCATGCTCCCGATCGCCGCCCTTCCAGCGGCTGCGCTCCTTCTGCGCCTCGGCCAGGACGACCTGCTGGGCAGGTTCGAATCGCTGACCACCGTTGCCCAGGTCATCGGCGCGGCCGGTGGCGCCCTGTTTGAGAACCTTCCGCTGCTCTTCGCCGTCGGAATTTCCTTCGGTTTCGCCAAGAAGGGTGACGGGTCGACGGCACTGGCCGCCGTCGTCGGCTTCCTGGTCCTGACAAACGTCTTCAAGGTCATGGCACCCCTGGTGCTGGGCGCCGCCCCGGAGGGCGGCAAGGACCCGGTCATCAACTACGGCGTGCTGGCCGGCATTGTGATGGGCCTGACGACGGCATGGCTGTGGCAGCGCTTCCACCGCACCACCCTGCCGGACTGGCTGGGGTTCTTCGCCGGCCGCCGGCTGGTGCCGATCCTGACCTCTTTTGCCGCCATCGTCATCGGTGTGGTCATGGCCCTGATCTACCCCCTCTTCAACACGGGCCTGACAGCGGTCGGCAACACGGTCGCGGACAACACGGTGGTGGGCAGCGGAGTCTACGGCGCCCTCAACCGGCTGCTCATCCCGCTGGGACTGCACCACATCCTGAACTCGATCGTCTGGTTCATCATCGGTGATTACGACGGAGCCCACGGCGACCTGAACCGGTTCTTCGCCGGAGACCCCACCGCCGGGGTCTTCATGACGGGCTTCTTCCCGATCATGATGTTCGCCCTGCCCGCGGCTGCCCTGGCAATCTGGCACGAAGCCCGGCCTGGACAGAAGAAGATTGTCGGCGGCGTCATGCTCTCCACCGGCCTCACCGCCTTCCTCACCGGTATCACCGAACCGCTGGAATTCTCGTTCATGTTCGTGGCATGGCCGCTCTACATCGTCCACGCCGTCCTGACCGGAACCTCCATGATGCTGGTGAACTTCCTGGGCATCCACCACGGGTTCGGGTTCTCAGCAGGAGCCATCGACTACGTCCTGAACTTCGGCATCGCACAGAATCCGCTGTGGCTGATCCCCATCGGTCTGGTCTACGCCGCCATCTACTATGTGGTGTTCCGCTTCGTGATCAGGCGCTGGAACCTGCGCACGATGGGGCGCGAAGATGAAACCGACGAGAACGGTTCAATGGCCAAAGCCGATGCGAGCTGACCGGACTTTGCCCGTCAACGATGTGCCCATGAACACCGACGGCGGGGTGGGGCTGCGGGGCCGCCTCGTCACCGGCCGCCCCGGCGAAGACGCGATCGACGACGGCACCGTGGTGATGGCCGGAGGGAACATCGTGTGGTGCGGCCCGACGGCGGACCTGCCGGCCGGTATCGGCGTCGACATCCAGCAGGTGCCCCTCATCCTGCCCGGGCTCGTGGACGTGCACTGCCACGGTGCCGTGGGGCACACTTTCTCCGCGGATGCGGACGGCGCGCGCCTGGCAGCGGGCCACCACGCCGCCCAGGGAACGACGTCGGTGCTCGCCTCGCTCGTCTCGGCGCCGTCGCACGTGCTGCTGGAGCAGATCGTGGTGTTGCGGGATTTGGTGCAGGACGGCACCCTGGCCGGCCTGCACCTGGAAGGGCCGTTCATCGCCAAAAGCATGTGCGGCGCGCAGGACCCGGCAGCCATCATCGACGGCGACCCGGCGCTCCTGCAGCAGTGGCTCGAGGCGGGACGCGGGACCGTGCGGTCGCTGACTCTTGCCCCGGAAACGCCGCACTTTGCGGAACTGGTGAAGCTCTGCCGGGAACACGGCGTCGTGCCTTCCCTTGGCCACACCGCCGCTACGGCTTCCCGCACCCGGGAAGTCCTAGGCGGCGTAAACGGTGGGGGTGGCGGCCCGTGGTCCGCCACGCACTTGTTCAACCGGATGCCCCCGCTGGGCCACCGCACGCCCGGACCCATCGCGGTCCTGCTGCAGGCTGCCGAGCAGTCACCCGGGCAGATGGTGCTGGAACTGATTGCCGACGGCGTGCACCTGGACCCGGAGATCGTCCGCATGGTCTTCGGGCTGGTGGGTCCCCGCTCCATTGCCCTCATCACGGATGCGATGGCCGCGGCGGGCATGTCCGACGGCCACTACACTCTCGGCAGCCTGGACGTGCTGGTCCAGGACCGCGTGGCACGGCTGACCGGCACCGCTGACGCCGGTGCCGGGGCGATCGCCGGCGCGACGAGCCGCCTGCTGGAGAACGTCCGCCGCTGCGTTGAGTGGGGCGTTCCCCTGGCCGATGCCGTCATGGCGGCATCCTCTACTCCGGCGCGGCTGATGGGCCTGGATCGGCCTGGCCCCAGCCGGGTGGGCGCCATTGCCCAGGGTTATCGGGCGGACGTGCTGGTGACCACCGAAGAACTTGAACTCGTGCAGGCCTACCGCGCCGGCACGCCACAATCGCAGGAAAGGAATGACCGTGCAGATAGTTCTGTGTGAGTCCGTCGATCATGTAGGAGCCCGGGCGGCGGACATCATCGAGGCCAGGGTCCGGCAGGGTCCGGCCGTCCTCGGATTGGCCACCGGCGGATCCCCGAAATCCACTTACCAGGAGCTCAGCCGGCGTCACCGCGAGGAAGGGCTCAGCTTTAGCCAGGTCACCGGCTTCACGCTGGACGAATACGCTGGTCTGCCGCCGGAGCACGGGCAGTCGTACTACTCCACCATCCGGCGGGAGTTTGTTAACCACGTGGACCTGCCCCTGGAACGGCTCTTTACCCCGCAGGGAGACGCGCCGGACCTGGTGGCCGAGGCTGACCGCTATGACGCAGCGATCGCCGCTGCCGGGGGTGTGGACATCCAGATCCTGGGCATCGGCGCCAACGGCCACATCGGCTTCAACGAACCGACGTCGTCCCTGGCCTCACGCACCAGGGTGAAGACTCTCGCCGGGGCCACGCGGGCTGACAACGCGCGGTTCTTTTCCGACGGCGATGTTCCGCGGCTGTGCCTGACGCAGGGTCTCGGGACCATCCGCGAAGCCAAACTGGCAGTGCTGGTGGCGATGGGGGAGAACAAGGCCGCCGCTGTCCGGGCCATGGTGGAAGGGCCGGTCAGCGCCCACTGCCCCGCGTCGGTGCTGCAGCTGCTCCGCCGGGCAGTTGTCATCCTGGACCCCGGTGCTGCATCCCAGCTGAGCCTGCTGGATTACTACCGGGAAGCCCAGGAATTCAACGACAAGCTGGGCCAAACACCCACAAGGCCCTGGCTCCAGCAGCCGGTCAGCCGTTGATGACCTGCGGTACGCCCAGGGTCTTGATGCCTTCGACGCCGAATTCCAGGCCGTAGCCGGACTGCTTGGCTCGGCCGAAGGGGAACACGCGGGTCAACGGCGCGGTGCTTGTTGATCCAGACCAGGCCGGCTTGGAGGCGTGAGGCCACTTCGCGTGCGGCGCCGGGGTCCGCTGACCAGACCGAGGCGCCGAATCCGACGTCGGGCGTGTTCGCTTGGTGACAGCTTCGTCCACGGTGCTGTGGAGGATGATCACAGCCCCGTTGCTCCAGCGCTCTCGTCACTGCTGCTGGCGTCCCTGGTTGAGCTGCAAGTCGAGAAGCGTGTGACGCGTGTCGCATGAGATTCCGCAGAATGAAATTCTACTACCATGGGATGGAATAACTGTTGAATTTGAGGAGACGGCGTGGACGCTCGACTTGAGGCCATCCGGAATACGGTACCGGCGCGGAACCCGGGTGAAGCTGATTCCACCAGGCGGTGACCGAGGTTTTTGAGAGCCTTGGCCCCGTTCACGACCGGCACCCCGAGCTGATCGAAGCCGCCATCCTGGAGCGTCTAGGCGAGCCTGAACGCCAGATCATCTTCCGCGTACCGTGGACCGACCACTCCGGCCGCGTGCAGATCAACAGGGGCTTTCGGGTTGAATTCAACTCCGCCCTCGTGCTGGGCGCCAACATCGGCGGCTTCGTCAAGGTGGCTGACGCCATGCTTGCGCAGGGGCTCATCTAGCGCACGCGCACCACAAACGAGTGACTGGTGCTATGTCCCGGGCTACGGGGCGAAGTCCACGTTGATGCAGGCAAGGCGGCTGCCTGCGGTTCCTGCCTTGCCGGGCTCGGTTATGGTGTGCATCTCGTGAATAGTGATGGACCGGGCGCCGTCGGCACGTGCCTTCCAGGCAACAGCTGATTCGGCGGATGCGTTACCGGAACCATCGGTTTCGAAGTCAAGCCAGATCTCGTTCTTCATGTTCGCGTAAGCGGGGTCCACAGAAGGCGTAACGGGATCAGTCTGGTCTTGATAGTGCGGTCCTGCGGCTGCGCCGTCGGCCCCGCACGGCTTGACGTGGGCGTGGGCACCGTAGTGGCGTGCAGGCACTAACCCGTTGACTGTCAGTTTCGCTTCGGTTCCGTCGCTCCGAACTGTCACCGCGGCCTGGGCCTTGGCGCCTACGGGCACCAGTGCCGGATTGTAGGTGGTGGCGACGTTGCCTTCAGCCCAGGCCGCGAATGTGCCCTCCACGCTGGATGCCGGCGGGGCTGCAGTAGTGGGCGGAGCGGACGGGGATGATGTGCCTGCAGGAGATGGGCTCGAACATCCGGCCAGGAAAAGGCCCAAGGCCGTCAGAACGAGAACGGCACCGGCATGCTGCTGTTTCATAATGTCCTCTCTTGTTGTTTGATGAATAGTGCGCCGGGATGGTGCGCAAATCAAGCTCAGTCCTTGAACAACCCCGCCAGGTCCTCGGCTGTGATCGAACCGCTGGACAGGGCGTCGCCCTCCATCACATCCGCGAACAGCTGGGACTTCCGGGCTTTCAGGGCCATGACCTTTTCCTCGATCGTGTCCTTCGCCACCAGCCGGTAGACCATCACATTCCGCGCCTGCCCGATCCGGTGCGTTCGGTCCACGGCCTGTGCCTCCGAGGCCGGGTTCCACCAGGGATCCAACAGGAACACGTAGTCGGCCTCGGTCAGGTTCAGGCCAAATCCGCCGGCTTTCAGCGAAATCAGGAAGACCGGCGCGCTGCCGTTCTTGAATTCGTTGACGACGTCGGTACGGTTTCGGGTGCTGCCGTCGAGATAGCAGAACTCGATCTTCTCCTCCACAAGCCGCTCACGGACCTTGCCCAGGAAGCCGGTGAACTGGCTGAAGATCAGCGCCCGGTGACCCTCGGCCACCAGATCCTCCAGCTGCTCGAACAGCACATCCAGCTTGCTGGACCTCACGCCGGACAGCGACGGATCCACCAGGGACGCGTCCAGGCTGAGCTGGCGTAGCAGGGTCAGCGACTGGAAAATGGTGAACCGGTTCTTGTTCACGTCCTCGATCAGGCCCAGGATCTTCTGCCGCTCACGCTGGAGGTGCGTCTGGTAGACCTTCTGGTGGCGCGGGTTCAACACCACCTCCAGGATCTGCTCCTGCTTGGGCGGCAGGTCCTGGATGACCTGGTCTTTGGTGCGGCGCATCATGAGCGGACGGACCCGACGGCGGAGCTTGTCCAGCTGCCCCTTGTCGCCGTTTTTTTCGACCGGCTTTTGGTAATACTCAGCGAACCGCTTGGGGCTCGAGAATAGTCCCGGCGCCACGATCGACGTCAGTGCCCAGAACTCCATGAGATTGTTTTCCAGCGGGGTGCCGGTGATGGCCAGTTTGAAGGCCGCAGGGAGTTTCCGCGCGCACTGGTACGCCTTCGACTGATGGTTCTTCACGAACTGGGCTTCATCCAGCACCAGCCCCGCCCAGGTCTTGGAGGCATAGGAATCGTAGTCGATCCGGAACAGCGCGTAGGACGTGATCACGATGTCCGCGCCGCCGAGTTCAACGGCCGCGTCCTGGCTGTTCTTGGCAAAGGTTTCGCTCACGATGCGAACCGTGAGGCCGGGAGCGAAGCGCGCGGCTTCCGCCGCCCAGTTGCCCACGACGCTGGTGGGGGCCACGACCAAAAAGGGAGTCCCGCCGTCGGGCGCTGGAACGTCGGGCGCTGGTGTTTCAGCACCCTCGGAGACAGACGCAGCCTGCTCCTTCGCGGCGCACATCAGGGCGAGGGCCTGCACGGTCTTGCCCAGGCCCATGTCGTCGGCGAGGATCCCGCCCAGGCTGTGTCGGTACAGGAAGCTGAGCCAGTTGAAGCCTTCCAGCTGGTAAGGCCGCAGCTCCGCATCGAGCGAGGCAGGCAGCGGCAGCCCGTTGATCCCGCCTTCGAGCAGCCCGCCAACGGCCTCACGCCAGGCCGCGGCTTGCTCGTCCACGATGCCCAGCTGCGCGAGCTCGTCCCAGAGCCCGGCCTGGAAACGGCTGATCTGCAGCGGGGCGTCCGTGTTGTCCTGCAGCGAGCGGGCTTCCTCGATCAGGGCGCGCAGCTGGTGCAGTTCGGGGAGGTCCAGCGAGAAGTAGGCGCCGCTGGGCAGGAGCATTTTGGTCTGGCCGGCGGCCAGCGCGGAGAACACGGCCGCGAAGGACACCGGCTGGCCCTCGAGCGAAATCTGGATGCCAAGATCGAACCAGTCGCGCTGCTCCGTGGCCTTCGTGGAGATGGATACGACAGGCGCTTCCTCGGCCTCCCGGTAGTCGGCGATGTCCCCGGCAGTGTCCACTGAAACGTCCGGCGCGTTCCGGAGTTCGGGGAGGACGTCTTCGGTGAAGGCCAGCGTGTCCAGGCCGCTCAGTTCGGCGGACGCGGACAGGCGCGGCGTGCCCCAGCCGCCGGTGGCCGATTCGCCCAGGGCCGGAACAACGTTCCACGGCTGGCCGATGCCCTCCAGGATGCGGGCTTCGGCGGTGTCGTCGCGGTAGCCGTGGTCGCCGGGGTGCCGCCACAGCGGTTGGGCGGTGACGAGGTTCCCGGACTTGTAGTGCCATTCCCAATGCAGCCGGACGCGGTGGTCCGCGCCGTAATTGGCCAGCAGGGAGAGAGTCGGGAGGGCCAGGGCGGGCAGCGCCACCGACTCATCCGTCGCCGTGACCCGGGCTGCCTGCTTGAGCTTCGGGTAGAAGCCGGTGAGGAAGCGCGTCTCGTCCTTCGCCGGAATATGCAGGGTGCTGCCGGCCGTGACGAATGTCAGCAGTTCCTCGCTCAGCCCGCTTTCCAGCGGGGCCAGCGTGATCACGTTGTCCGCGGAAACGCCGGGCAGCGCCTCCCCGCCCGTGGTCAGGAAAATGCCGTGCGCGGGGCGGCCAATGGTCCCCACCGACGCCGGATCAACGTCTTCCCCCTCAACGGTGATGGTGGGCGCGAGCTCCAGCCCGCCGTCGTCGGCTGTTTTTGCCGCGACCTCCGGAGCCGCAGCGTCCCCACTCACGGACGAGCCGTATCGGCTCAAATTGAGTCCGACGGCGGCGGAGGACTCCGCGAGCCGCACCGGCTCAGTGCCGCGGCTGTGAACCAGGGCGAGGCCGATCTTTTTGGCGTCGGTGAGCAGGCTCCACAGGTTCTTCCCGGCGAACGTGTTCAGCCCCAGCCACAGCGCGGAGGAGTTATGAACCCGGTTGGCGGCGGCCGTGTGTGCGGCCAGGAACGCCTGCATCCATTCGATGTGCGCCTCGTTGCATTCGCGGCGGAAGTTCAGGTAGCTGAGGGTGTTCCAGGAGACGTCGCCGCGGATCCACTTGCCCTTGGCGCCCATGATCACGGGCCGGGCCTTGAGCTGGCGCACGCTGCGGAGCGGGTCGCGGCGGCCTGTGTAGGAGAAGTGCGGCGCCGGTTCCTCGATCTCGAACTGAAGGGCCAGCGGGATGCCGCTGATGGACTGCGTGATGCCGGGCTGCGAAATGAGAGGGCTCAGTGCCTGCTCCCAGTCGGCCAGGTCCAGGCTGACGGGTTGGCGGGAAAGCCGGGAAACTTCAGCCGGGGCCAGGAGCTGCACGCGGATGGCCGGATTGTCCTCGGCGGCGAACAGCAGCGCGGCCACGTGCTTGCAGTCCTTGCGGACAGGGCAGCTGCAGACGCCCACGGTGCAGCTCCAGCCGCCCGATTTCCGCACCAGCTTGGCCGTGGTGGAGTAAGGGACGTCGGCACCTCCCCGGACCTTGCCCAGCATCAGCCCGGTGGCGGCGTCGAACGACATTCCGGAAACCCGGCTGCCCATGGCATACGCCAACCCGGCCGCGAGCGAGCGGTCGTTAATGGCGGGGGTCTGTATTGCCAGTGCCGCACTCTCGTCCGGTTGGGATGGCATGGTGCGCGCTACTTTCAGCTGGCCACGGGGGTGCCGTGTCCGATCGGAGGTTATCTGCTTCATCTTAGTTCGCCCGGCGGGAGCCTGAAACTTCGCCTGACGTTCACTTCCGCCTCAACACACTGCGGTCCGGGCCGACGTAGCGTGAAAGTGTCCTGAGCAGCACCGAAGCATTCAGCAGTGAGGAATCCCATGACCATGAGCCAGAACCCTGTCGTCCTGACCAAGGCCAGCATCGATGCAGGCAGCGAGGAGGTTGTAGATACCAACGTTCACGTGGTGAACGCCATGTACGGGAAACTACTCGACGCCGGCGAGATCGCGCCCGCGGCGCTCGGCAGCTACTACGTGGACTTCTACGTCACGCAGTCTTTGGAGGGCGGCTTCGCCCAGTACGTGTTCACCGCGGACCGCGACGAGGTGGACCCGCTCATCCGCGAGGGCCTAGCGGGCATGGGCGCAACGGCCCACCTGGAGCTCTTCAACCGGACCGTTGAAGCGTTTGATGCCTTGTCTGAGGAAGACGAAGAGCGCTACCTCGACGGCGACCTGGACACCGAGGAAGAGTCCACCGACGCCGTGCGCACCATCGAGGAACTCGACGGCGAGTTCGAGGAACTGTTCGAAACCGAAAACGTCACCGCCCTCAACGCCGCCTGGCTCCTGCGCCAGGAGGGACTGATGGTGCTCGACGAAGAAGAGCTCGACGCCTATATTGAGCGTCAGGTTGCGCTCATCCCCAACCTCGAGGAGCGCCAGGCCGCGGCCGACGAGGAAGCGCTGGAGGACGCCCCGGATTTCGAGGTCATCATCCGCGAACTGTGCGACATCGCCGGCTACACCCTGCAGAAGATCACCATGGGTGACCCCAACCACGTGCACGACGGCGAGAAGACGCTGGCCTGGCACTTCACCACGGACCACGGCGACTTCATCATGGTGGAGGACGACGAAGAGGCGTTCATGATCAACCCGGAGACCCAGGAAATCGTGGCCGCTGTTGAGTTCGAGGAAGCGGACGACGACGAGATGATCGACGCGTAGGACCCTCACCTCGTTCCCGGGCCGGGTTCGTCGGGGTCGGTTGGCCGGGTTCGCCGGGGTCGGTTCACCCGGGTCGCCGGAAGAGTGCGGGGTCGCTGGAAATTTCCGGCGACCCCGCTCCTTTCCCGCGATTTCGACGGCGGTCGTTGCGGAGTGATCGCCATGCCTCGATGCCAGTGCGGTCCATGGGTCCGCAGCCGGGCCCTGGAAAGAAATTTAGGAGGCGCCGTAACCTTCCCGGTCCGGCCAGCGATGTAGGGGGTGATGGGTTCCTCACGGAGCCGGATCTGAATTGTTCTCTAGGTTTTGGAGTGTCATATGTCGTTGTTCACTGTTCTCGCCACCAGCAAAATCGCTGCCGGAGTTCTCGCCGCGGGCACCTTGGCCGTCGGTGGAACCGGCGTCGCAGCTGTTTCCGGCGCCCTCCCGGCCGACGCGCAGCAGACCGCCCACGAGCTGCTCGGCGCCCCGGCCCCGAAGCTGGCCGCTGACGCCACCGAGTCGGCCTCCGCAAACGCTTCCGGCGATGCAGCAGTAACCGGCGAAGCAGCCGTCTCCGGCGATGAGGTCGCAGCCGAGGCCAACGCCTCCGCCGCCGCCGGCACCGCAGTGGACGCAGCAGGTGCCGCAGCCTTTGGCCTCTGCACCGCCTTCACCAACGGTGGACTGAACGAAGCCTCCGAGGGATTCTCGTCGCTGGTCATCGCCGCCGAGGGCGAAACCAATGTTGACACCTTCTGCGCCGATGTCGTTGCGCAGGGTGCCGCTTCCGCTGACGCCGACGCTGCTGGCGAGGGTTCTGCCGCCGCCAAGGCTGAGCGCCCCGAGCTGCCTGCTGTCCCCGCCGTACCGGCAGTTCCGGGTGTCGACGGCGAGCCTGCCGTTCCTGCTGTTCCCGCCGTGCCGGGCAACGTTGTAGACGTTCCGGCCGTTTCGGGCCGCTAGGACCTGCTCAGCTAGTCTGGACTGCGGGAACCGGCTCCGGACGGACCGGATTCCCGCAGTCCATATGGCAGCCAGATAGCTGACCGACAGCAGCGGAGCACACCGCGCCGAATACCGGGATGAGCGAGTCCGCTGCCCGGGATGGAGGAGCCACTGGTGCTAGACACTTTGGCCGAAGAAGACATAGATACATTTGCAGACACCGCCGGCGCTGATCCGGCTGTGCTCTTCGGCGCTGTCTATCGAACCTTTTCCGGAGCAGTCCAGGGCTACCTCGTGGCCCGCGGCGTGGATGATCCCGAGGCTGTCACCCAGGACGTGTTCCTGGCGTTTTTCCCGAAGATTAGTGAGCTGACCGGCGGGCTGCAGGGCGCCAAGTCGTTGGTGTTTTCCATCGCCCACGCCAGGATGGTGGATTACTACCGGCGGGTTGAACGCCGGCCGGACTTCACTCCGTACGACCCCCTGCAGGACGGGCGCAGTACGGCGTCCGCGGAGGACCACGCCTTGGGCCACAGCGGCGGCGCGGCTGCCCTGCTTGAAGGCCTCGCCGATGACCACCGCGAGGTCCTGGCCCTGCGGGTCGTGGCGGACTTATCCATCGAACAGGTGGCCGGCATCATGGGCAAGTCCCAGGGTGCCATCAAGCAGCTCCAACGCAGGGCGCTGCAAAACCTCAAGGACCAGACTCTTAGAAGAAACCAGGCAGACCATGAGTGACACCGCAGGCTCACCCAACGGTTCCCGCGAGGACGTGTCTGTTGACCGGCTGCTGCTGGAGGCAGGGCTGGACGACGACGGCGGCCTCCGCCGCGTTCTGCTGGAGCTCCATGCGCTCGCAGCCGAGCAGCCGGTGCCCTCCGATGCAGTCGCCGCGCTCATGATGCCTGCGGTGAAACAGACTTCGGACCAACGGGCAGCCACCCGCCACCTTGCGGTGGTTCCCGCAACGGCGGCGGTGCCTGGAACGGCTGTTGTCCCGCAGTTCCCTGAAACCGTTGCTTCCCCTCGGTCAGAGCCCGTGGTAGCCCCCGCTGGGGACCCTGCGGTGGCGACCGACGAGCTCGCCGCCCGCCGCCGTGCCAGGCGCCGGATCACCCTCACCACGCTGTCCGTGGCCGTTTCGCTGGCGACCGGCGGCGCTGTTGCCGTTGCCTCCGACCAGGGGATCAGGGATTCCATCGGCCAGGTCAACCAGGCAGTTACATCTTTCGTGTCCACCGGTGGCGGCCGGCCTGCCCCCGCGCCGGTGGAGACCCCGGCTCCGGGACCGGTCCAGCCCGGCGTCCCTGCCGTAGGGCCCACCGGGCCGGCTGTCACTGTGCCGGTTCCGGCCGCTCCGGGATCCGGTTCCGGCCAGGCCACGCAGCACGCTCCCGCCCCATCGGGTTCAGCGCCGGCAGTTCCCCTGCCAGATCTTCCCCTACCTGAAAACGTCACGCCGGGTGCGCCGGGTGGGCCGCTGAACGGCGAGGGACAGCCCCCGGCTCTGCCCCTGCCGCCCACGCCTCCAGTCCCGCTGCCCGGCGTCCATCCCTAAGCGGTCCATCCGTAAGCGGTTCATCCGCAAACGCCTGAACTGTCAGTAGCCTGACGCCGCTGTCCGGATCATTTCCCCGGCCGGGGTGGCCAGATACCAGACGTCCTTGACGCCCTGCCCCAGGACGTCGCCGGGATTCTTG
Organism: Arthrobacter sp. AQ5-06; assembly: GCF_003287955.1. Classification (GTDB taxonomy): domain Bacteria; phylum Actinomycetota; class Actinomycetes; order Actinomycetales; family Micrococcaceae; genus Arthrobacter. Next base: position 120,467 of record NZ_QMKP01000009.1, read on the forward strand.
TCCTGTTGGTAGTAGTACAGCGGCAGTCCATTCAGGGTCACCTGCTTGGCCCCGTCCGGCGTCGTGATTGTCCCGAGCGTGCCGGTGTCCCTTTCGGCGACAGGCGTGGACGCGGTGGTGAGGAGCGGTGACCACGCGGTCAGGCACGCCCCGGTACAGGCACTGGTGAACGCCTCTGAGCTGCACCACCTGCTGGGCGCCTACGTGCTCGGCGGGCTTGACCCCGCGGATTCGCAACGTTTCGAAGGCCACCTCGAGTCCTGCGCGGACTGCCGGGCCGAACTCGCCGAGCTCGAAAGCCTGCCGGCCCTGCTGGACGCGCTTCCCGTCCCGGACGCGGTGGCGCTCACCGGGAGCGCCCGCCCGGGCTGGCCCCCGAGCCAGCCAGTTCAGTGCCCCGCGCGGTCCTCGAAGAACTGGCCACCCGGCGTCGTAAATTACGACGCCGGTGGGCGGCGCTGGTGGGCGCCGTCGCCGCCGCATGCCTCGCCTTGGGCCTGGCCGTGAACGGCAGCAAACTGCCGCTGGACGGGACTCTCTCGCTCTGGATCCGGGACCGCGACGGCGGCGAGGACCGGGCATGTGCCTGGACCGCCACGCCCAGCGGGAAGGTGAAGGTCATGGGCGCCACGCCCGTTCAGCTGGCCAGCATCGCCAGCCTGGAACTGCGTGATGAAACCCAGCAGGCCGTTGCTGTCATCATGGTGCCGTGATCCCTTTGCCGGTGATCACGGTGTTTGCAGCGCGCGGAACTCGGCCACCAGCCCGGGGTCCTCGCAGGCCACGGCAAACGCTTCGATCCTCTTATTGATCTCACGGCCCAGGAGCCAGGCGCCCATCCGCTCCGCCACCGGCCGCAACCAGGCCGGGCGGCACGAAAAGGTGTACTTCCAGACGGCGCGGGTGCCGCCGTCGTCCGCGGTGAAACGCCAGCCGCCACCGAAATTCCCGAAGAACCACGGTCCGGACACCATGGTCATGCCCACGTTCTTGGGTGGTGCATACGAAACGTACTCACTCACCATCACCAGGCCCAGGCGGGACACGGTCCGTGTCCGGACGCCCTTCGCGGCGGACGTTGCGCTGTTCAGGAAACCTTGGGCAGAGATGAACGGGTCCCATTTCAGCCGGAACGCACCGGTGGTCTGGGAGAGGGCAAAGACTGTCTCCGGATCGAGGCGGATGTGGCGTGCGGCGCGTACCTGGGGCATGGACCCACCCTAAACCCGGGTGGGCTGGTGACCTACTGGTTCATCTTGGCCAGGCGCGCCCTGACCACCATGTAGATGCCGTAGCAGATCAGTCCGGCGCCAACCGCCGCAAGCAGGTAAACGCCGAAGGGCTGCTCCCGCAGCGCCTTGAGCCCGCCGTCAAGGCCCGTTGATTCCTCCGGGTGCGCGCGCAGTGTTGCGATCGTGATGAGCAGTCCGGTGAGGAACAGGACAATCCCCTTGGCAACGTACCCCGTCACGCCCAGCACGCTGACGGCGGTGCGGGCCCTGGGATCCGCAGGCATCCTGAGGTGTTTTTCGAAGGACTTCTTGATGCCACGGATGCCATAGATCACCCCGGTGACGGCAATTCCGACCCCCACCAGGACCAGGAGTGCCACACCGCCGGGTGACTTCATCACGGTGGCGGTGAAGTCGCTCACGGACTTCTGGTTGTCACCGCCGGAACCGGTTCCCCTGGCAAAGGAGGCAAGCGTCAGGGCCAAGCCGGCGTACACCACGGCCTGTGCTGCTGCCTGGGCCTTCTTGCCGGCCTTCTTCTTCGTAGGCAGTCCGTTGTAGTCGAAGATGGCATCGCTGGTCTGCCACAGCGCAAGGGCGGCGCAGGCGGCAAAGCTTGCCCAGAGGAGGAACGGCCCGGCGGGTTGGCTGGCGAGCTCTGACACGGCGCCGCTGAAGTCGGCGCTTCCGCCGCCGCCCATCGCGAGCCGGATGGCGATGAGGCCTACCAGGAAGTGCAGGACACCGCTGGCTGCGAACCCTGCCCGCGCGAACAGTTCCAACGTGCGTGAATTAGTGGCATCCTCCGCCGCATCGGCGGCCTGCCTGAGTTCTCTTTTGATGGCGGTTCCTTCTGCCGGCGCCGCAGAGGCGCATATTTGTGTGCCCCCTGCACAAGCCCATCGTGCCACGCCAAGCGAGCCGCGAACAGTCCCGAATTTCTCGTGCCGGACCATCCCTAACCTGGTGACTGGCTCGGGGCTCCCGCGATGGGGAGTGTTCCCCATCGCGGGAGACTTACCGCCGTGCGACGATATGTCCAGCGATAGATCTAACTCTTATTACTGTCCGGGGAGACACCATGACTTTTTACGGCGCGGACGTCAGCCAGCTGCGCGAGCTGGCGAAGGCCGTTGATAAAGCGGCAGCGCTGCTCAGTAGCCGGGCCAGCTCCCTGCAGGGCCAGATCCAGTCCGCGCCATGGAAGGGCACCGACGGCGAGCTGTTCCGGCAGGACTGGTCCGGCAACCACCGTCCCAGCCTGGAGCGGGTGGCATCCAGCCTCCGCCACAACTCCAAGCTGCTCCTGCAGCACGCAAACGAACAGGAGCAGTCCTCTGCCGAGACCGGCGGCGGGAGTGGTGGCGGTGGGGGGTCCAGCGCGCTGGACAGGCTCAAGGACCTGGGCAGTCGCGCAATGAACTGGCTGGAGGAACAGGCAGCGAAGGCGGCAGCGGCCGAGGACCACCGCCAGGAGCTGAAGCAGGGCATGGATGACATGCTCAAGGCCAGCACGGAGGAGCAGGCCAAGTGGTGGGCCGGCCTGTCGGAGGAGGACCGGCAGTACCTAACCGAAGGTGTGGACGAGGACGGGAGCCCGCTCGCCGCAGACCTCATGAAGATGGACGGCGGCATTCCTGAGTCCGCCCAGGAGCTGGCCAAGACCCATCTGCAGGAACTCGGCAAGTCGGACATACCTGTCTACACGGAGACCGGCAAAGCCTCCCTTGACGCACGGGTTGCCTGGTTCCATGCCGGCGCGGAGGTAGGCACCGTGGTGGTGGAGAATGCGGACGGTTCAGCCACCATGAAGGTTTACGGAAACGTGGGCCTGGGAGTGAACGACACCACCGGCACCGCCGGAGTCACGCTGAACGGGGAGGCCTCGCGCGAGTACAAGTTCGGCAGCGTCGAAGAGGCCATGGCCGCCCGCAACCAGATGTACACGGATCTCCCGCCGGACAGCGTCGGTGAGATCAAGGATGTGGCCGGCAACCCGCCTGGCTACATCCTGAACACCATCAACGATGCTGCGGACGACAACGGCTCCACGGGCCACGACGACAAAGCCAAGGGAACCCTTTCCCTCGAAGCCGAGGGTGATTCCGGCCCCGCTTCGGGCTCGGCGAAGCTGGATCTCGCCTACGAGCGGAACCTGACGGACGGTACGGCCACCGCCAGCGCCGAGGTCTCTGCCCAGGGCAAGCTGAACCTTGACGGCAGGGTGTTCGAGGCCTCGGGGAAGAGCGGCCTGGAAGTCAATCTGGATAAGAACGGCAACATGGAATCGATCGCCGTTTCCATGGAGGGCACGCTTGCCACTGGCGCCAGCGCGGGTCCCGACCTCCAGGGCGCCAAGGCTGAGTCCAGCGTGACAGTAGGCGCACAGGGCACCGTGAAGATCGATGTCGATTACACCCCGGAGAACGCGGCCGTGATCGACAGCTACATGCGCAATGTGGCGTTGGGAGACACGGTCGCGGCCGGCCAAGATGCCGCCAAGCTCTACGAGGCAGGGTCTGCCACCGTCCAGGAGAACCACGTGGTGACAGCGTCCAACGAGTTCGGCATTGACCTCAAGGCCGGCGAGGTGGAGGTCAAAACGGAGAACAATGCAACCACCAACGTGTCCACGTACTATAAGGTCCCGAACGACACGAAGCTCGAGAAGCTCTGACGTCCGTGCCGAACCCATCCCGGAGACCTTTTCCCGCAGTCTTTGCGGCACCATTTTGGGTACTACCGCCAGCCAGGCCGGCCAAGACTTACCGCTAAGGAGCAACCATGTCAGTGCATATCGAGTCCCCGCTGGGATTCACGGCAGACTTCCCCGAGCACACCCAGGTGCTGGAGGATTCCACAGCCGGGCCCAACACCGAGCAGTATGGCCTGCTGGGCGGGGTTCTGGTCACCGTCATCAAGGATGACACCTCGGTCACCGATGCCCCGCAGGCCAACGGGTGGGCACACCTCATGTCAGGGTTCTACCTTGAAGACCGCGCAGGGACCCTGCTGACCGAAGGCGAACTGAACCTTCCCGGCAAGTCCTCGTACGCCGTCGTGGTTGGATACACGGATCACTCGGGTGAGGCCCGAGTCGCGGCAACCGTCGGTGTCTGGGAGAACAACCGGTTTATCGGTGTTGTGGTGCTCTGGCCGTACACGAACCCGGACATCGAGCCGCGGCTGGGGATGCTCAAAGAGATCGTCGCCTCCATCAGCGTGAGCTGAGCCCTGCCCAGTTTCCGAGGCTCAGCGCCGGCGGTAGCAGAGGTCGAAGATCAGCCGGCCGGCCTCGTGGGCCTTCGCCTCGAAGCTGGTCCGGATCCGGCCTTCGAAGCGTGGCGCCCAGCCGCCCGTTTCATCCACGCCCTCGTTGGGGCCGGTGTGTGCGGTGCTCACCGGTGCCCGGCCTTCGCGGACGGGCGCGCCGCCCACCAAGGTTTCGACGCCGGATTGCCACACCTGGGTGAGCGGGCTTTCCGGTCCGTGGCGCTCGCCGGTGTGGAGGTTTTCGAAGTCCGGCGAGTCCGCCAGGACGTCGCGGACATGGACCGCGTAGTTGGACCAGTCAGTGGCGACCCGCCACAGGCCGCCCTTGGTGAGTGCCCGTGCTGCCAGTGCGGCAAACTCCGGCTGGATGAGGCGGCGTTTGTGGTGCCGTGACTTGTGCCAGGGATCGGGGAAAAACACCCACAGTTCGCTGACTGAACCTGCCGGCAGCATGGTGGCGAGGACCTCGGGCGCGTTGGCTTCCACCACGCGGACGTTGTTCAGCCCGCGGCTGTTGATCTTGATAATGGTGTTGGCCAGCCCCGGCGTGTACACCTCCACGGCCAGGAAATCCGTGTCCGGGTTCTCCTCGGCGGCGTGGCAGATGGCATCGCCCAGCCCCGAACCGATTTCCACGATCAGCGGTGCCTTGCGGCCGAACTCTGCCTCGGCGTCGAACGTGTAGTCCGGGTGGACCGACGTGTTCGCAATGTGCCGGGGCACGTCCAGCGCCCACCGGTCCGAGTGCTCTTCCCAGGCCGTCTGGCGGCGCCCCTGGAGGCGGGTACCGCGGCGCACAAAGCTCACCGGCCTGCCGCCGTAAGTGCCGAACGACGCCTGGGTTCCGGGTGTCACCGGGCGCGGGACATGCGGAGGCTGGGGAGATTCTGGGGATTCGCTCATCCCTTCCAGAATAGAGGAGTCAGTCCCGGGCTGGCGTGCGGACAGCCAGGGAGCGCAGTTCCCGCAGGATCTCCAGCTGTTCGTTGTTGATGGTGGTGAGCCGCTCAATCTCCTCTTTGGCCTTCACATTTGTGTCGTAGTCGTGCTGCGCCATGGCCGCAGCAATGGCATCTTGGCGCTTGGCTGCGATGAGAAGAATTGCCCCTTGGAGTCCGGCCAGCATGGACAGGAACAGGTTCAACAGGATGTACGGATACGGGTCCCACGCCTGGGACGCCAGAATCCAGGAGTTCAGGGCAGCCCACACCATCATGAAAGCTATAAATCCTGCGACGAACCGCCAACTGCCCATGCTGTTGCGCATAACATCGGCGGCGCGTTCGCCCCTGCTCAGGGTTGCTTTGTGTGCGGCATGCCAAGTCTCTCGCGGTTCGCTCATGCGCCAAGCGTAGGCGCTCCCGCGTTTCCCGCAGCCCCGGCTGACGCGCCGCCCGCCCACCCGTCGGGATAAAACTGGCCACGGGCCCGCGTGATGACAGAATGGTCCGGTGCCCCGTGCTGACAACGTCGAAGTGCCTGGACTGCTGGTCGACGCCGAAATCGACGACATCCCTCCAGCAGCCCCGACGCGCCTTCCGGGCCAATCGGGCAGCGGACCGGAGAGCCCGCGGAGCGGCCGCCGGGCCCTGGCCTACCTGGGCCTCTGCCTGGTGCTTATCGGGCTGAACCTCCGCACGGTTTTCTCCAGTGTCGCCGCGGTTCTTCCGGAGATCACGTCCGACGCCGGCCTGCCGGGCTGGGCCGTCGTGGTGCTCACCACCGTGCCCGTCACGCTCCTGGGTGTCTTCGCGCCGCTTGCCCCCGTCCTCGCCCGCCGGTTTGGCGCCGAACGCGTCCTGCTCGGCGCCCTGGCGGTGCTCACGGCAGGACTGCTGCTGCGGCCCGCGGACATCGGCGGTCTGGTCCCCGGTGCCGGCCACCTCCCAACCCTGCTGGCGGGAACTGCTGCGTGCGGTGCCGCCATCGCCCTGTGCAACGTGCTGCTGCCCGGGCTGGTGAAGCGCGATTTCCCGCACCGGCTGGGCCTCATGGGCGGGCTGTACACCACTGCGATCTGCGCCTCGGCCGCCCTCGGAGCCGGCTTTACCTACCCCGTCTTCTCGGCGACGGGGGAGTGGACCTCGGCGCTGTGGTTCTGGGCGGTCCCTGCCGCCGTCGTACTTTTACTGTTCCTTCCGGTGGCGCTGCGCCAGCACCCCGTCCGGCACCAGTCCGCCAACCTCGGCGTCAACGTCTGGCGTTCGGCGGTGGCATGGCAGGTGACCATTTTTATGGTGCTGCAGGCCATGATGTCCTTCAGCGTCTTTGCCTGGCTGGCGCCGATCCTGCGCGAACGAGGCGTGGACGGCGCAACGGCAGGCCTGATGGTTTCCGTTTCGATCGTGCTCCAGATGATGGGCTCGCTGTTTGCCCCGGCGCTGGCGGCGAGGTTCCGTGACCAGCGGGCCATCAGTGTGGTGGTGGCGCTGATGACCGGCGGCGGGTTTGCGCTCAGCATCTTCGGACCCCTGGAACTCATCTGGGTGTGGACCGGGTTGCTGGGATTGGGGCAGGGAAGCCTCACTGCGGTGGCCCTGACCATGATTATGCTGCGGACCCGCGACGGGCACACTGCCGCGCACCTGTCCGGGATGATGCAGGGCGTGGGCTACGGGTTGGGTTCCACCGGCACGCTGATGGTGGGCCAGCTGCACCAGGCCACGGGATCGTTCACTGCCGCCGGGGTGCTGTTCCTGGTGGTGGGCTCGCTGGCCGCGGCGTTCGGTTTCCGCGCGGGCCGGAACCGCTACATCGGCGGCTAGCAGCCGCACCTGAATTTCGCCCACCCGCAGCCCTCTATGCCCCCGGGCTATCTGGAAGCCTGGGCTCAAAAAACTGCCCGCCCTGCGGGTCCGTGAAGTGCCAGGTGTCAATTACTACACGATCGTCATGGGCCAGGCTGGCGCGCGCGCCGTTGCGGACAGCGTGCAGGCGGCGCTGGCAATCCCGTAGCTCCCGTCCCAGCAACCGGCTCCCTGTTGCTGAGTTTTTGTCCAGATAATGCGCCCAGACTGGCTTTGAAGTCGCGTTATCTGGACAAAAACTCAAGGCCGAAGCTGATACGGTGGCGTCCTCAACAACTGATCAGGCTGGTGCCGTGCGCGATTCCACCCTCCCAACCACAGACCCCACAGCCGGGATCCTGCAGCGACCGTACCTGTGGGTGACCATCGGCGCGTGTGCCCTCGTGTTCCTCGCGGCGTTCGAATCGCTCGCGGTGACCACCATCATGCCCGTCGTCAGCCGCGAGCTCGACGGCGCCAGCCTATATGCGCTGGCCTTCGCCGGTCCGCTGGCCACCGGCGTGATCGGCATGGTGGCGGCCGGAAACTGGTCGGACCGCCGCGGGCCAACCGTCCCGCTGTACGCCTCCGTGGCCCTGTTCGTGCTGGGCCTGATCATCGCGGGTACGGCCGCGTCCATGCCCGTGATGGTCACCGGCCGGCTGGTGCAGGGGCTTGGCGGCGGAGCGCTGACTGTTGCGCTCTACGTGGTGGTGGCCCGCGTCTACCCAGCCGTCCTGCACCCCGGGATCTTCGCTGCCTTCTCCGCCGCATGGGTGATCCCGTCCCTCGTGGGCCCGTTCGCGGCCGGCATCGTAGCGGAAGTACTGAGCTGGCACTGGGTGTTCCTGGGCGTGGTGGGGTTGGTGGTTCCCGCCGTGGTGATGATTGTTCCGGTGCTCCGCGGCATCGACCGGCCTTCTGAGCAGTCCGCAGTCCCGCCCTGGGCGCTGGGCCGGCTTGCCTGGGCGGCGCTCGCCGCGCTTGCTGTGCTGGGGCTGAATCTCTCCGCCGGAGTCACTATCGCGGGCATTCCCGCTGCCCCGGCGCTCCTGGCCGCGGCCGCCGTCGTGATTGCCCTCGTGGCCGTGCGGCCGCTGGTACCCCGTGGAACACTGCTCGCGCGCCGCGGCCTGCCCAGCGTGATCCTGACCCGCGGCCTGGCGTCTGCGGCGTTCTTCGGTGCCGAGGTCTACCTGCCGTACCTGCTGATCGAGGAGTACCAGTTCCCGCCAACGTTCGCCGGACTGGCACTCACGGGAGGCGCGTTGTCGTGGGCAGCCGCTGCCGCCATCCAGGGCCGCCTCGGCACACGGCTGCAGCACCGGGCGGCGGTGCGCATCGGCTCAGCGCTGGTGCTGGGAGCCATCATCCTCACGTTGGCGACGTCGGCGCTCCACTGGCCTGCCGCCGTCGCGATTGCCGGCTGGCTCTTCGCCGGCGGCGGCATGGGGCTGCTGTATCCGCGGCTCAGCGTGATGACGCTCGCCATGTCCACCAAGGAAAACGAAGGCTTCAACAGCTCGGCAATGTCCATTTCGGACTCGCTGGGCGGGGCGCTGGCGCTCGCAGCCACGGGCATCGTGTTCACGGCATTTACGACGACGGCGGAATCGTTCGCGGGGGTTTTCGCACTGACAGCGGTGGTAGCCGTCGCCGCGGTTGCGGTGGCGCCGCGGGTTTCGCGCTAACCCCCGGAGTTTTGTCCACATAATCCGAGTTGCGGGCCCCTGAAGTCGCGTTATCTGGACAAAAACTCACGCCAGGCGGGTGGCGCGGAGCACGGTGTCGCCGATCATGGCCTCCTCGCCGTCCGGACCTGAAGCAACGCGCTCCCGCGTGGAGTTGACCTCCACTTGCCATTGCGGCGAGTCCAGGCCGAGCTCCTCCACGAGCTGCGCCGGGGTGTAGAACATCTCCGGTTTGGTGTGGTTTCCCCACGGCGGCAGGCGGTCCGGGTGGTGGCCGACGATCAGCAGTGTGCCGCCCGGCCTGACCGCCGCAGCTGCTGTCCGCAGCGGGCCCTGCCACGCCAGATGCGGCGAATGCAGGAACTGGGAGGACACCAGATCGAAGGTTGCCGTGGGCTGCCACTCCTCCAGATCACACTGCTCCCAGTGGATGCGGCTGGGAATTTCACCCGCCCCCTCGGCATGCACGCTCTCGCGGGCCAGGGCAGTCTTTTCGTGGACGAGCGCCCGTTCCAGGGCGACGGCGGAAACGTCGACGGCGGTGACGGTCCAGCCCTGCTGGGCGAGCCAGATGGCGTCGGCACCTTCGCCGCACCCCAAGTCCAGGGCCTTGCCCGGCCTCAGTCCCGCGCCTTCGCGCAGCAACTGGGGGTTTGGCTTGCCGCTCCAGAATTTCGGCTTGCTCCGGTACCTTTCGTCCCACGCCTCGGCGGCACTGCGCTGCGGTGCATCCCCACGCCGGGTGTCGCCGTCGTCCGTTGTGTGGTGGTGGTCCGCACCCTGTTGAGTCATGCCTCAAGCCTGCGCCTGCCGGGTCCCCAAAGGCAACGTCCGCGCCCCCTCCGCCACGTACTTGAAAGAGGCCCAGACGCGGGGATGGTACGCTTATGGGACTTGATGTGCAGTGATGCCCGCTCGTCCCTATATTTGGGAAGCGGGTTTTTTCATGTGAGAGGCACATCCTGCGTCGATGAACGCGTTCCATTTGGTCCCAGCCGCCGCCCTGATTTGGGCAGCAGCACGGTTGATCACCTGAATTTTCTTCGGCGAAACCCTTGAGCCAACCGGCATCGGGGGCCGATATCCGCACGGATACCGCCTGAAAGACCTTGAAATATATGACTACTTTTGCTGCCCTCGGCACGCCCAAAGAACTTGCCGACACCCTCACCGCCCAGGGAATTGTTGAGCCGTTCCCCATCCAGGTCAAGACCCTCCCGGACACCCTGGCCGGACGCGACGTCCTGGGCCGCGGCCGCACCGGCTCCGGCAAGACCATCGCTTTCGCCATCCCGCTTGTAGCACGACTCGCTGAGCGGGAAGCCAAGCACTTCCGCAAGCCCGGCCGCCCCATGGGCCTGGTCCTCGCGCCGACCCGCGAGCTGGCCACCCAGATCAACGCCACCATCGAGCCGATGGCCAAGGCCATGGGCCTGACCACCACCGTGATCTACGGCGGCATCTCCCAGGCCCGCCAGGAAAAGGCCCTGCGCGCCGGCGTCGACATCGTCATCGCCTGCCCGGGCCGCCTGGAGGACCTGATCCGCCAGCGCATCCTGACCCTCGAAGGCGTCGAGATCACCGTCCTCGACGAGGCCGACCACATGGCCGACCTCGGCTTCCTCCCGGTCGTCAAGAAGCTCATGGACATGACCCCCAGCCAGGGCCAGCGCCTGCTGTTCTCCGCCACCCTGGACAACGGCGTGGACAAGATCGTCCAGCGCTACCTGTCCAACCCGCTGACCCACGCCGTGGACGAATCACAGGCAGCGGTGACCACCATGGAACACCACGTCCTGGTGGTCAACGACCAGACCGTCAAGAAGCAGCTGATCGTTGAGCTCGCCTCTGGTGCCGGCCGCCGCGTCCTCTTTATGCGGACCAAGCACCACGCCCGCAAGCTGGCCAAGACCCTGACCGACGCCGGGATCCCCGCCGTCGATCTGCACGGCAACCTCTCGCAGAACGCCCGTGACCGCAACCTGGCCGAGTTTTCCTCCGGTGACGTCCGCGTCCTGGTGGCCACCGACGTCGCAGCCCGCGGCGTCCACGTGGACGACGTCGAACTGGTTATCCACGTGGATCCGCCCACAGAGCACAAGGCATACCTCCACCGCTCAGGCCGTACGGCCCGTGCAGGTTCGGATGGCACGGTTGTCACGCTGACCCTCCCGGAGCAGCAGTCCGACGTCAAGAAGCTGATGAAGGCTGCAGGCGTCGAGGTTAACTTCGAGCGCGTTACCGCCAACTCCCCGCTGGTTGCTGAACTCGTGGGCGACATGGCCGACAAGATCGATCCGCGCACGCGCGCCGCTCTTCTGGCCAAGAAGTCCGCGCAGGGTGGCGGCACCTCCACGGGTGCCAACGCCGAGCGCAAGCGCGCCCGCCGCAGCCAGGAAGGCCCCACCGCCGGTGGCCGTGGCGGCCGTGGTGGACGTGGACGCGTCTCCGCTGAGCCGACCCGCACCGATCTTCCCCGCGCCGAGCGCCGCGCTGTTGCCTACGAAGGCCGCACCGAGGCACGGGCAGCATTTGACCGTGTAGCTGAGCAGAACGAGGACCGCGCCATTGCAGCAGCTGCTGCTCGCCGCAATTCCCGCGGGCACGGCGCCACAGGCTCCACGCACCGCAACGACGTCCCCGCAGCAGGTGGCCGTGCAGCGGCTGGCCGCGGTTCAGACGGCCGTTCGGATTCACGCGTTACCCGCAGCGATGCTCCCCGTGGCGGCACGGGCCGCCCGGCCACCACCGGCGGACAGCGCGGCGGACGTCCGGCAACGGGCCAGCGCGCAGCCGGAGCCCGCACTGCAGGCGCCGGTGCAGGTGCCCGCACAGGTGGATCCGGCCAGCGGGCCGGAGCCTCCACGGGTAACTCGGGCAACGGCGGTAACTCGGGCAACGGCGGCAACGCCGGCAACAAGGCTGTTTGGTCCTCCAACACCGGCGGCACGTCCGGTGGCTCGTACGCCGGTAACGGTGGCGGTAACGGTGGCGGCAGTGGCCGTCCGGCACGCAGCGGTCCCCGCCGCGCGTCGGCTCCGGCCTCGAACGAACGCCGCAGCCGCTAAGGTTTCGGATATCCGCTGCTGAAACGGACAGCCGCTGCCGGGATCCCGGCAGCGGCTGTCCGAATCTGTAGCGCTTTGGTTGAGCTTGTCCGAACCGGGGGTTGAGCTACCAGCCGCGGGCGCGCCACTCCTCCAGGTGCGGGCGTTCCGTGCCCAGGGTGGTGGGGCTGCCGTGGCCCGGGTGCACCACGGTGTCATCCGGGTAGGCCTCGAACAACCGCGCGGTGACGTCGTCCAGCAGGGACGTGAACCGCTCAGGATCTTTCTGCGTATTGCCCACGCCGCCCGGGAACAATGAGTCCCCGCTGAAGATGTGGGCAGGCCCTTCCGGGTCCTGGTACACAAACGCGATCGATCCCGGAGTATGGCCGCGCAGGTGCACGGCGGTGAGCCCGAAGCCGTCCACGGCGCAGGTGTCCCCATGCTCCAGGGCCCGGTCCACGGGTACCGGCAGCGCCTCGGCATCGTCCTTTCCGGCAACGGTTGGGGCGCCGGTCGCTTCCACCAACGCCGGCAGTGCCCGGACGTGGTCCCAATGCTGGTGCGTCGTTGCAATCTGCGCCAGTTTGGTTGTGGCCGCGGTATCCGCACCGGCGTCCTGCAGCATCGCCTGGATGGCCGGAAGGTCGTCCGCAGCATCAATCAGCAGTTGTTCGCCGCTGGCCTTCGCGGTCAGCAGGTACACGTTGTTGTTCATCTCGCTGACGGAGATGCTGCGGATGGTGATGTCGCGGAGGTCGTGAATGATCGTGTCCATGGGCATCAGTCTATTCACGGCCCTGGGACACCCAGTTGGGGTCCGCCGAGCGGGAGCCGACGACGGCGTCCGCAGCCTGATCCAACGCGTCCAGTTGCGCCGGGGTCAGGTCCAGCGACAGGGCGCCCAGGTTTTCGTCGATCCGGTGCATTTTGCGCGTGCCGGGGATGGGGACCACGGCCAGTCCCCGCCGTTTGCCCTGCTCCAGCAGCCACGCGAGTGCAACCTGGGCGGGCGTTGCGGACAGCTCGGCCGCGACCGACCGCACGGCCGCCACGACTCCCTGGTTCGCGTCAAAGGCGTCCGCGGCGAACCGCGGGATCCGGCGTCGGAAGTCGTTTGCTCCCAGGCTGGAAGCGTCCACCGTGCCGGTGAGGAATCCCCGGCCCAGTGGCGAATACGGCACAAAGCCCACGCCCAGGCTGGCCGCGGCCGGAACTACGTTGCGTTCCACGTCGCGGCTCCAGATGGACCATTCGCTTTGGACCGCGGCGATGGGGTGCACGGAGTGGGCTTCGGCCAGCTCCTGCGCGGTCACCTCTGACAGGCCAAGGTGTTTGACCTTGCCCTGCTGCACCAGCCCCGCCATGGCCTCCACGGTTTCCACAATCGGAACGCGGAGGTCACGGCGGTGCATGTAGTAGAGGTCGATCACGTCCGTGCCAAGCCGCTTTAGGCTGGCGTCGACAGCCTGCCGGACGTAGGCGGCATCTCCCCGGACATCCGTGTAGCCAGCAACCGGCGAGCCCACCAGGGAAAACTTGGTGGCGAGCTGCACTTCACCCCGCCGGTCCTTGAGCAACTGCGCGATGAGTTGCTCGTTGCTGCCTCCGCCGTAGATGTCCGCGGTGTCAATGAAGCTGACGCCGGCATCCACCGCATGGTGCAGGGTTTTGAGGGCCTCGTGCGGGTCAACCTCGCCGTAGACCGGGGTGAGGGCCATGCCGCCGAAGCCGAGGGGGCTGACGTTGAGGCCGTCGCCGAGGTGTACCAATGGTGCAGTCATGAGCGCTCTCCATTCGTTTGTGGATTCTCGTCCCAGCCAAGAACCCCGACCCTTGCCCCAGTATTCCTAGCCGGTGACCTGACCCCACGGGATGATCCGGTCGGCGCCCCGGCGTGTGGCCTCGATCATCACCGCGTTGGCCTCATCCGGGCCCGCCGCCCATGCCTCCGCAGCGGCCCGCTCCATACCGAACTCCACGTGCCGGTCCACCAGCCGGGCCAGCCGCAGCGCGGGAGGGGAATCCATGAACCAGACCTCATCCAGCTGCGCCCGGACATCCTTCCACTCGGGTGTCTCCGCCAGCAGATAGTTTCCCTCGGTGATCACCAGCGGCACGGACGCGGGGACTGCGATGGACGCGGCCACCGGTTCGTCCAAAGTCCGCCGGAACTCGGGCGCGTACACCACTGCCTCATCCCGCCGCACGAGCCGCTGCAACAGCGAGAGGTAGCCGCCGACGTCGAACGTGTCCATTGCGCCCTTGCGCTGCCGCAGCGGCGTGCCCTCGATGATCGCGTTGGCCAGGTGGAAGCCATCCATCGGCACCACGACGGCGGTATCAGGGTCGAACTCCCGCTGCAGCCGGGCCGCGAACATGGACTTGCCGGAGCCGGGTGCGCCCGTGATGCCCAGGAGTAGCCGCCGGCCGCCGTCGAGGCTGTGCTGCAGGGCGTCGAGTGCCTGCTGTACTTCGGGGGAGTCCATGGCAAAAGCCTAAACCGGCCGCTGGTCCTCCACGGTTTCCACGATCGGAACGCGGCGGTCACGGCGGTGTGGGTGCAGTCATCTTCGGACGGGACTGCAGCCATGGGAGACTTCGTGGACCCACGCTTTCACGGCTGGCTCCCTCTTTTCCGTTTGATCTGGTACTGTGCGCCCCCTACGTCGGCTCCGTAGGTTTATGGCTACACCAGGAGGAGTGATCTGGATCACCCAGTGATTGCAGTACGGTCCGAACCTCCGGTGGACCTGGCTTCGCGCTTCGTGGCGCGGGCACCGAAGTGCACTTCAACGGGTTTCGTCAGAGCATCTTGGAGGAAACGTGTATCAAGCCGAACCCCGGCAGGCCGACAATGCCGGTCTCAGTAAGGGCCTCAAGAACAGACACATGAATTTGATTGCCATTGGGGGCGTCATTGGTGCCGGGCTGTTCGTCGGCAGTGGCGTGGTGATCAGCAGCACCGGCCCGGCGGCCATCGTCTCGTTTGCGATCGCAGGCGTCATCACCTTGCTCCTCATGCGGATGCTGGCCGAAATGGCCGTAGCGCGTCCGGTGGTGGGCTCTTTTTATGTCTACGCACGCCAGGCACTGGGACAGCGGGCCGGCTTCGCCACCGGCTGGATGTACTGGTATTTCTTTGTGATTGTAGTGGCCGTCGAGGCGATTGCCGGTGGCCGGATCATCCAGCTGTGGTTCCCCATGGTTCCGCTGTGGATGCTCAGCCTGGGCCTGATGGTGGTACTGAGCGCAACGAACATGGTTTCCGCCCGCTCCTTCGGCGAATTCGAGTACTGGTTCAGCTCCATCAAAGTCGTCGCCATCGTCCTGTTCCTGGGGCTGGGCGTACTCTGGATCACCGGCCTGTGGCCCGAATCGACCCCGGGGATCGGCAACCTGTTTGACCACGGCGGGTTCACGCCGCTGGGCTGGGGAGCCGTGCTGGCCGCCGTCGTTCCCTGTGTGGCTTTCTATACCGGGGCGGAAATCATCACCATTGCGGCCGCCGAGTCCGAGAACCCCGAGCGTTCCGTCAAGAAGGCCATGCGCTCCATCGTGGCCCGGGTGGTGACCTTCTACGTCGGCTCGATCTTCGTGGTGGTGGCGATCCAGAGGTGGGATGCCGAGAGCGTCGGCGTGAGCCCTTACGCGGCCGTGCTGGACGTCCTGGGTATCCCGGCGGTGTCCACGATCATGAACTTCATCGTGCTCACCGCGGTGCTCTCGTGCCTGAACTCAGCCCTGTACACCACCTCGCGGATGCTGTTTGCGCTCACCCGCAACGGCGATGCCCCCAAGTTCTTCACCAAGCTGTCACGGAGCGGCGTTCCGCGCCGTGCCATCCTGCTGGGCACCACCGTGGGGTACGTGTCGGTGGTCTGTGTCTACGTGTGGGGCGATGTGGTGTTCGCCTTCCTGGTGAATTCGTACGGTGCCGTGGCGCTCTTCGTATACCTGGCGATCGCCCTGTCACAGGTGGTGCTGCGCAAGAGACTGGACCGCGACGACCCCGCGGCGTTGAAGCTTAAGATGTGGCTGTTCCCGTGGCTCAGCTACGCGACCATCGCGCTCATGCTCTTGGTCATCGCCGCCATGGCCCTGCTGCCCAGCACGCAGACCCAGTTCGTGATGAGCGGCGTGACGCTCGTGATCATCCTGCTCAGCTACGAGCTGCGCCGGCGCTACGGCCGGAAGCCCGGAGAAGAGGCCGGCAACGACGCCGCCGACCTTCCGGCGGATCCGTCCTTGGACTCCACGGCTGAAGGGCTCGAGGAGGAGCCCGACAAGCAGCCGGTAGCGGCCCGCCCTTGATCTTCAGGCCGGATGTCCGTCCGGTCCGTAAAGCCCGCCGCGGGGAAGTGCCAATGGAGGCACGTCCCCGCGGCGGGCTTTTGCGTTGAGCGGCTTCGCCGCACGGGGGTAGCGTCAGGGGCGTCCGGCAAGCATGGCCAGGACCTGCCCGACGACGGCGGCACTGCTTCCGCGCGAGAGGTCCAGTGCGATGTTCCTGCGGTAGTACGGCGAGAGATCCAGCCCCACGCCCAGGCCGAAGATCTCCGCGTTGCCGGCGGCTTCGTGCGCCGCCACGACATCCCGTAGATGTTGTTCCAGGTAGTGGCCGTCGTTGGCCAGGGCGGTGGCGCCATCCATCGGGCTGCCGTCGGACACCACCAGCAGGATCCGCCGTTCGGAGCCGTTGCTCCCCCTGCCGCCATTCCCAGGGCCGCCCCCGAGCCTGGCGCAGGCCCAGTCCACGGCCTCGCCGTCGACTCCTTCGCGGAACAGGTCCTTCTTCATGAGCCCGGCAATGGACGGGCGGGCCCGCCGCCACGGGGTGTCTGCGTCCTTGAAGACCAGGTGCCGCACCTCGTTGAGCCGCCCCGGATACGGGCGCCTGCCGGTACGGATCCAGTCCTTCCCGGCGCGGCCGCCGTTCCAGGCAGCCGTGGTGAAGCCGAGGACTTCGCAACGCGCCCCCGCCAGTTCAAGGGCGCGCGCGTAGACGTCCACCAGCGCGGCCACGGCGGCGCTGTGCTCCTTCATGGAACCGGAGCAGTCCACCAGGAACGTCACCGCGGCGTCGGTCCGGGGTTCTATCCGTTCGGTCCGGAACACCCTGCGGTCCCCGGATGCCGTGACCAGCCGGGCGAGCCTGCTGCCGTCGAGCCGGCCCTCAATGGCGTCGCCGTCCCAGCCGTCGTGGACGGCTGTGGACAGCACCGCGCCCAGGGCACGGCCCAGCCGGGGTACGTTGATGCCCTGCCTGGCAATGTCGTCGTCCAGCTGCTGCCGATAACCGCGCAGCAGTTCGGCGCGGACCAAATCCGTGGCCTTGAGCTCGCGGTCATAGACCGTGGTGAACTTTCGGTAGCCGTCCTCTCCGGCTTCCAGCGCATGGCTGCGCCCATACCCGGCGGTGGGGACGGCGTCGTCGTTGCTGTCCTGATCGAACAGCAGCTGGAACTGCGGCACCCGGCCGCCGGAGCGGGAGGGCCGCGCTTCCCGGGCTTCCAGGTGCTCGCTGATGGCGGCGACGGTCTCCGCGATGGCGAGGGCATGGCGGCCGAAGCCCGGCTGGGAGAACCGTTCCCGCCGCAGGGCGGCCAGATGCGTGCCGAGGTGAGGGGCAAGCTCGGCCCGGGTGGATTCAATCCGGTCCTCGAAGTCCGGAGACATCGGCTCCGCGGTGATCCTCGCCCGGCAGACCTGGGCCACGGTGAAGAGGATGAGTCCCAGATCCGTGTCCGCCAGCGTGGACGCCTCGAACTCCCGGGACCATTGCTGGAAGCGGCGGTTCAGGTTGGCCCGGACCCCCGGCATGGCGGCGTCGGCCAGCGACTCGGTACGGAACTGTTCGAGCATCTCAAACACCAGCATTCGTGCCGGCGTTGCGGGGCAGAACTCCGCATGCAGAGCGGCGTCGCTGTGCTGCAGCCGCAGCGCCATGCCGTCCGCCGCGCCGCGGAAGGCGTCCAACGTAACGGCGTCCGTTCCCGGGTGGAGATGGGGCGCCGGCATGGCTAGCGGGGCGCTCTCGCGGTACAGCGCGGGGCCGCGGAAGTGCAGGCCGCCCTGCCCGCTGAGCCCGCGCATGGCTGCGGCGCACAGTTCAAGGGTCTGCTTGCGGCGGCGCAGCGAGGTGGCTGCGAGCTGCCGGGAGGCGGCCTCCGCCCGTTCCCTCTCCGCCTGCTCCGTCTGTTCCGCCAGGGAGGCCATGCGCGGCCTTAGCCGGCCGCGGCGGCAGCGAAGGCGTGGGTTGGCGGGACCTCGGCGGGCAGGTACCCCGAGGTCCGTGGTGCTTCCAGCTCATGGTCAAAGCATCGCTGGAAGAATTCGGCAATGAGCGGCTGCTCGGCTTCATCGCACTTGTTGACGAAGGACAGCTGGAACGCCTTGCCGGGATCGCCGAAGATCCCGATGTTCTCGGCCCAGGTGATGACGGTGCGCGGGGACATCAGGGTGGACAGATCGCCCACCCGGAAACCGTCCCGCGTCAGCTTGGCCACGGCCACCATGGACGCCACCAGTTTCCGGCCGGCTGCGTCGTCCAGCTCAGGGACCCGCGCCAGCACGATCCCGATCTCGTCCTCCGCCGGGGGATGGTTCAGGGCGGCGACGATGTTCCAGCGGTCGATCTGCGCATGGTTGAGCCGTTGGACCCCGTGGTACATGCCGTTGAGGTTTCCCAGCCCCACGGTGTTGGCCGTGGCAAAGAGCCGGAACTCGGGGTGGACGTCAAGGACGCGGTTCTGGTCCAGCAGGGTCAGCTTGCCGTCGCGTTCCAGGAGCCGCTGGATCACGAACATCACGTCCGGGCGGCCGGCGTCGTACTCGTCCAGGATCAGGGCCACCGGCCGCTGGATGGCCCAGGGGACAATCCCTTCCTGGAACTCGGTGACCTGCTTGCCGTCCTTCAGCACCACGGTGTCGCGGCCCACCAGGTCAAGGCGGCTGATGTGGCCGTCCAGGTTCACCCGCACGCAGGGCCAGTTCAGCCGCGCGGCCACCTGCTCGATGTGCGTGGACTTGCCTGTGCCGTGCAGGCCTTGGAGCAGCATCCGCCGGTTCCGGGTGAAGGCGGCCAGGATGGCAAGGGTGACGTCGTGGTTGAAACGGTAGGCGGGGTCCATCTCGGGGACGTGCTCGTCGGCTTCCCGGAAGGCCGCCACCTTGAGGTCCGAATCGAGATTGAACACCTCGCGGACTGAAACCATCTCGTCCGGCATCAGGCGGCTCAGCTGGTCCACAGCTCGTCCTCAGTCCGGGTAGCGCGGCCGACGGCGATGCTGCCGTCGTCGGGGGTTCCGTCCGCGGTACCGGAACCGGACTCGGCCTCGATCAGGCTGATCGCCGCAGCGGCACGCTGCAGGGCTGGGAGCAGCTTCAGCCCCTTTTCGGGGGTGAGGCGCATGACCGGCGCCTGGACGGCGACGCATAGGTTGGACACAGCGTTGGCGGTGGGGACCAGCACGGCCACGCACACCATCCCCGGCAGGAATTCCTCGTCATCGATCGCGTAGCCGTCCCGGCGGACGCGCTGGATTTCCTCCTCGATCAGTTCGGGATCCGTCACGGTCTTGTTCGTGTAGCGCTCCAGCGGGGCGCCGGCAATGAGGCGCCTGCGCTGGGCCGGGCTGAGCTGGGAGAGGATCATCTTTCCGCTGGCCGAGCAGTGGACGGGCACCCTGGAGCCGGGCTGGAGCGTGATACGCAGGGGCTCGGACGTTTCGATGCGGTCCAGGTAGACCACTTCGCTGCCGGACACCGCCGTCACGTTGCAGCTCTCGCCCAGTTCCGCGACCAAGTTGCGCAGCACCGCGTGGCGTGCGCCATGATGCATGTCGTTGATCAGCAAGTTCTCTGCCATGCGCCGCAGCCGCACCCCGGTGCCGTAGTGCCGGCCGTTGTTCTCCCGGATCAGCAGGCTGGACCCTTCCAGCTGCTGCAGCATGCGGTGCAGGGTGGGCTTGGGCGTGCCCGTTTCCTCCACCAGTCCCTGGAGCGTGAACAGCTGGTCCTTGGTGGCGATCAGTTCCAGCAGGGAGAACAGCCGCATGGTGGGGGTATCCCCTGCCAGCTCCGTCGGTGCCTGCAGAGCGGGCTCACCGAGCCTGTGAATCTCAGCCATTTGTTGTCCTCCACGTGGTCAAACCGCACTGTATTCGGTGTCTATTTCAAGAATATCGTACGCGGCGTTCCGAATATTTGAAATACCCGTTGACGTTGTTGTCTTTTTGCCATAATCTCGGCATCAGCACCAAAACAGGAACGCTACGTTCCACTTTTTATATTTCCAGCATATCTAGGCGAAGTCCTGGAGGAGGAGCAGTCACCATGAGCCAAGACACTGTCGAACTCTCATCCGCTGCCGGCGACGGCAAGGCAGGAGCGCTCGTCACCGAGTCATCCGCGGCACAGGGCAATGGCGCCCAGGCAGCACCGGCCAAGGCCGCCCGCGAAGTCGCCAAGGGCGTGCAGAAAATGACACCCTCGGAGGCCTTCGTGGAGACGATGGTCGCCAACGACGTCACCGACATTTTCGGCATCATGGGTTCAGCCTTTATGGACGCCATGGACATCTTCGCCCCCGCAGGCATCCGCCTGGTCCCGGTGGTCCACGAGCAGGGCGCGGCCCACATGGCTGACGGCTATGCCCGTGCCAGCGGCCGCCACGGCGTGGTCATCGGCCAGAACGGCCCGGGCATCAGCAACTGCGTCACCGGCATCGCCGCAGCATTCTGGGCGCACAGCCCCGTGGTCATCGTGACGCCGGAAGCCGGCACCACGGGCATCGGGCTCGGCGGCTTCCAGGAGGCCAAGCAGCTGCCCATGTTCCAGGAATTCACCAAATACCAGGGCCACGTGACCCACCCGGCCCGCATGGCCGAATTCACCGGCCGCTGCTTCGACCGCGCCATGTCTGAAAACGGCCCCACTCAGCTGAACATCCCGCGTGACTACTTCTACGGGGAGATCACTGTTGAGATCCCGCAGCCGCGCCGCGTGGACCGCGGTGCCGGCGGCACCAAGAGCCTGGACGAGGCCGCGGCCCTGCTCGCCACGGCCAAGTTCCCCGTGATCGTCTCCGGCGGCGGCGTGGTCATGGCCGACGGCGTCGAGGAATGCAAGGCCTTGGCCGAGCGTCTGGGCGCCCCGGTGGTCAACAGCTATCAGCACAACGACTCTTTCCCTGCTAGCCACCCGCTCTGGGCCGGCCCGCTTGGCTACCAGGGATCCAAGGCGGGCATGAAGCTCATCTCCCAGGCCGACGTCGTGATCGCCCTCGGCACCCGCCTGGGCCCGTTCGGCACCCTGCCCCAGTACGGCCAGGCCTACTGGCCCACCGAAGCGAAGATCATCCAGATCGATGCCGACCACACCATGCTCGGCCTGGTCAAGAAGATCAGCGTGGGCATATGCGGCGACGCCAAGGCCGTGGCACTTGAGCTGAGCAAGCGCCTGGAGCAGCTCACCCTGGCCTGCGATGTCACCAAGGCCGAGCGTGCCGCCACCATCAAGGCCGAGAAAGATGCCTGGGAAGAGGAACTCACCGCGTGGACCCACGAAAAGGATGAGTACAGCCTGGACATGCTCGAGGAGCACAAGAACGAGGACGGCAACTGGCTGTCCCCGCGCCAGGTGCTCCGCGAGCTCGAAAAGGCTATGCCGGAGGATGTCATGATCTCCACCGACATCGGCAACATCAACTCCGTGGCCCACAGCTACCTGCGTTTCGAGAAGCCGCGCAGCTTCTTCGCCCCGATGAGCTTCGGCAACTGCGGCTACGCCCTGCCGACCATGATCGGTGCCAAGGCCGCTGCCATGGACCGCCCTGCCGTGGCCTACGCCGGTGACGGCGCCTGGGCCATGAGCATGGGTGAAGTCCTCACCGCCGTCCGGCACGACATCCCCGTCACGGCCATCGTCTTCCGCAACCGCCAGTGGGGTGCCGAGAAGAAGAACCAGGTGGAGTTCTACAACCGCCGCTTCATTGCCGGCGAACTCGACAACGGTGAAAGCTTCGCGGCCATGGCCCAGACCATGGGAGCCGAAGGCATCGTGGTCGACCAGCTCGAGGAGGTGGGCCCCGCTCTCAAGCGCGCGCTCGCCGCCCAGATGGAAGAAGGCAAGACCACGGTCATTGAGATTATGTGCACCCGCGAACTGGGAGACCCCTTCCGCCGCGATGCCCTCGCCAAGCCGGTCCGCACGCTCGAGAAGTACAAGGACTATGTCTAAAACAGAGGACGTGTGATCCAGAAATGACGCCCCCTGGCCGATACGGCCAGGGGGCGCATTCATCCCGGTCGAGGACCAATGCGCGGAAAAGTAGCGCTATGCCGTCCTCGGTTGGCGGACGGTAACCGAATACGGAACCATCGAGCCAGTATGTGGTTGAGTGGGGGACATGGCATCCCGCATCGAGGACTACGCGCTTCTCTCCGACATGCACACCGGTCCGCTTCTCTCGCGCACCGGTAGCCTGGACTGGCTCTGTTTCCCCCGCTTCGACTCTCCGTCGGTCTTCGGCGCGCTGCTAGGCACCGAAGACAACGGCCGCTGGCTGTTGGCACCCGCAGCGGCTGACGCCGTCGTCGTTAAGCGGGAGTACCTGGACGGCACCTTTGTGCTCCAAACCGATTGGGCGGCCGACGGCGGCAGCGTGCGGATGACCGAGTTCATGCCGGTGGGGGACAGGCGTGCCTCGGTGGTGCGGCGGGTCGAGGGTCTGAGCGGCAGCGTGCGGATGTGCCAGGAGATGAAGATCCGGTTCGGCTACGGCACCGTCCTGCCCTGGGTCAGCCGGATGAGGGACGCCGAGGGTATGGAGATGCTGCTGGCGGTTGCCGGGCCGAATACGCTCATGCTGCGCGGGGATGCGCTGCCCAAGGCCGCCGGCCATAAGCATGCCGGCGAGTTCACTGTCGCGGCCGGGGAAAAGGTGGATCTGGAACTTACCTGGTACCCCTCGTACCGGGCGGTTCCGGCCGGAATCGATATTGACGCGGCGCTGGAGCGGACCGTGAAGTTCTGGTCCGGGTGGGCTGCCGAATGCAGCCTGGACGGCGAATATGCGCACGCCGTCAAGCGTTCGATGCTGGTGCTGCGGGCGCTGACCGACGAGGACACCGGCGGCATCGTGGCTGCGGCGACCACGTCCCTACCGGAGGATTTCGGCGGTGCCCGTAACTGGGATTACCGCTATTGCTGGCTGCGCGACGCGGCCCTGACGCTGGAGTCGATGCTGGCCCACGGTCATGCGCAGGGGGCCCTGCACTGGCGCGACTGGCTGTTGCGCGCTGTTGCCGGGAATCCGGAAGACCTGCAGATCATGTATGGCCTGGCCGGGGAGCGCGAACTGGAGGAGCGGGAGCTGGCGCATCTGCCCGGGTATGAGAATTCAGCTCCGGTGCGCATCGGCAACGGTGCGTTCAGGCAGTTCCAGGCGGACGTCGTCGGCGAGGTGATGGTGGCGCTGGAGAAACTGCGGCGGGCCGGCGGCATGGAGGACCATTTCTCCTGGCCGCTGCAGCGTGCCCTGCTGGGATTCGTGGAAAAGCACTTCGACCGGAAGGACCACGGCATCTGGGAGATGCGCGGCGAACCGAAGCATTTCACGCATTCGCGGGTGATGATGTGGGCGGCCTTTGACGCCGGGGTCCGCGCAGTGCGCGAGCATGGGTTGGACGGACCGGTGGAACGCTGGACGGAACTGCGTGAGCAGCTGCGCCAGGAAATCCTGAGGCATGGTTTCAGCACCGCGCTCAATTCCTTCACCCAGGCCTATGACGGCTCGCAGGCGGACGCTTCGCTGCTGGTGATTCCGCAGGTGGGCTTCCTGCCGTACGACGATGCGAAGATGCTGGGCACCGTGGCGCAGCTTGAGCGCGAGCTGATCGACGACGGCCTGCTGCTGCGTTACCGCACGGAAACCGGGGTGGACGGCCTGGAGCCCGGCGAACACCCGTTCCTGGCCTGCTCCTTCTGGCTGGTGGAGCAGTATGCGAGCAGCGGCCGGAAGGCAGAGGCCAAGGTGCTGATGGACCGTCTGGTGGGGCTGTCCAATGAGCTGGGCCTGCTCAGCGAGGAATACGCGATGAAAGCCGACCGGATGGCCGGGAACTTCCCGCAGGCGTTCTCCCACCTCGCCCTGATTCGGGCCGCGGGTGCCCTCCACGGGGCGGAACGGCTCGGCCTGGCCGCTGCTGGCCCCGCGGCAGAAGGCGGACAGCTGTGAAAATCAATTACGCCGCGTCGGGCTGCTGATCCCGTTCCGTCTCTCCGGCGCCGCGTTCAATGAACACCTCATGCCCGTGGGCCACGTGCTCATGGACCCGGCAGGGGTCAGGGCCACGCGGTATTCGTGGTTTTTGATTTCCTTCGGGATGCGGATCTTCATTTGGTATCCCGTGCGTGTTCTCAACACGTCCGCCGTGCGGGCTGCGCAGCATAAACAAATTCTGGACCGTGGCGTGATGGATCCAGAAGATCCAGAAAGTGCACCATTGATGGGTCCAAACTGGACCTGTGATCCAGCGCGCGTGTGGCCCTGATGCCCGCCGGGATCCCGGCCTAGGCTTCGATTATTGCTATTCACAACGGATAAGGAGATGGTCGTGGCCATGGAAAGCATTCTTCACTCCCGCCGGATCGTCGGCCGCACCTGGACGCCGGAGCAGCTGCACGCCCTGGCTGTAACGGACAGGGAAGCCCAGCGCCAAGTCGAACACAGGAGCGCCCGCATCGCGCTGGTTGACCGCGCTCATCTGGTTGACGCTGACCGTATCCGGTCGATCGTCGTGGAGAGCATGGGAGGCATCGCCGGCACGTACTACATGGTAGCCGCCCTGCATTTGGCCGAGTTGGCCATCACCTACCCGCAGCTACTGACGGATACCCAGTACAATGTGCTGCTCGCACCTCTGGAGGCCGCAGAACAGATAGCTGCTTCAACGAGCATTTACGTCCCGGTAGCCGCCTGAGGGCAGCTGCTGGGGTCCGCATCGGATCTGCACGGGCCGGAGGACGCTGCGCCGATCCCGGACGGACGATGACGGCATCCGAATTGGCACCGACAAGCGTCGCCCAAGCGGATCTTGAATCCGCCAGGCGAACCGGTCCGGCGGACCCTGGTCGCCGGATCCACACCGCTGGTCCCACTGCAGACTCCATCTGGCTCTGGGCACTCGGCGCCGCACGCGGGTAGGGTTATGTCCATCACCAAAAGAGTGAGCCAAATCACATATCGAGCTAATTGATGGCTCCATCACTCCAAGTGAACCCGGCCCTGGTGCCACCTGGCAGAGGGGCCGAAGTGCACTTCAACGGGTCCCGTCAGCGCATTGGAGGAAGGGTGGGCATTACCGTTCCCGAGCAGGCCGAGGACTCAGGCCTTAGCAAGGGCTTGAAACGTAGGCACATGAATTTGATCGCTCTTGGTGGCGTGATCGGCGCGGGTCTGTTCGTCGGCAGCGGCGTCGTTATTAGCAATGCAGGGCCGGCTGCGATCATATCCTTCCTCATCGCCGGGGTAATCACGTTGCTGATCATGCGCATGCTCGCCGAAATGGCAGTGGCGCGTCCCGTCGTGGGCTCGTTCTACGTCTACGCACGGCAGGCCCTGGGTCAACGCGCCGGCTTCGCCACCGGTTGGATGTATTGGTACTTCTTCGTCATTGTTGTCGCGGTCGAAGCAATCGCGGGTGGCCGGATAATCCAGCTGTGGCTGCCAATGATTCCGCTATGGATGCTTAGTCTGGGTCTAATGCTTCTTCTCACCGGCACCAATTTGATTTCCGCACGCTCGTTCGGTGAGTTCGAATACTGGTTCGCCTCGATCAAAGTCGTCGCGATCGTGCTGTTCCTGGGCATGGGCGTGCTGTGGATCACCGGGTTATGGCCGAAGTCAACCCCGGGCCTGGGCAATCTGTTCGAACACGGCGGATTTACACCGCTCGGTTGGGGGGCCGTGATCGCAGCCGTGGTCCCATGCGTTGCCTTCTACACCGGGGCCGAAATCATAACCATTGCGGCGGCCGAGTCCCAAGATCCCGAGCGTGCCGTCGCCCGCGCAATGCGCTCCATCGTTGCACGCATCGTGACCTTCTATGTAGGTTCAATCTTCGTTGTCGTCACGATTCAGACGTGGGACGCCAAGAGCGTCGGCGTGAGCCCGTACGCAGCCGTGCTCGACGTGATGGGAATCCCCGGCGTCAGCACAATTATGAATTTCATCGTGCTGACCGCGGTGCTCTCGTGTCTGAACTCCGCGCTCTACACCACTTCACGCATGCTGTTCGCACTCACGCGCAACGGTGATGCACCCAAGTTCTTCACAAAACTCTCCAAAGGCGGAGTGCCGCGCCGCGCCATCCTACTCGGCACCACCGTCGGATACGTATCGGTCGTCTGCGTATACCTCTGGGGTAACAGTGTCTTCAACTTCCTGCTGAATTCGTATGGCGCGGTTGCTCTCTTCGTCTACCTTCTGATAGCGATATCGCAAGTAGTGATGCGGAGGAAGCTCGAGAGCGAAGACCCCGGGTCGCTGAAACTCAAGATGTGGTTGTTCCCCTGGTTGAGCTACGCGACAATCGCACTGATGGCGGCGGTGATACTGGCGATGGCGTTCCTTCCCAGCACGCAATCACAGTTCCTTATGAGCGGGTTGACGCTGGTCATTATCCTCGTCAGCTTCGAGGTGCGCAGGCGGCTGGGGAAGCGGCCGGGAAGGCCGATCGGGCCCAACGAAAGCTCTACGACCTCTTCCACCTCGACGCCCACGCTCCGAAGCGCTGACATGGGTAATACACCCACCACAACTCAAAAACGCATCTGACCAGCACCTTTAGTACTCCAACCTGAGACAGCCCGGAAACTCCCGTTAGCCCGTGGCGCGGCGATCAGGCCGCCGGCCCTTCGTCGAGCACGGATCGCGCCACCTCGCCGAGCACCGCCATTCCCTCGGCAATGGCGCGGGTCGGGATGGCACCATAGCCGATCCGGAAGCAGTTTCGCGGCGGGTCGCCCTGGATGTAGTAGATATCGCCGCGTTCGATCAGCACACCCCGCTCTGCCGCACGGCGGACCAGCTCAGCGGCGTCAAGGTTCGCGGGGCCTTCCACCCAGAGGCTGACGCCGCCGGGCGGGTAAGTGGTCTGATCCCACGGCAGGCACTGAACGGAAAGCTGGCTGAGCATTTCCCAGCGGGCCTTCATCTGGCGGCGGTGGTGGCGCAGCGCACGGTGATAGTCGCCGCTGTCGATCAACAGGGCGAGCGCGCGCTGCATGTGACCCGGCGGGTGGCGCACCTGGTAGCGCCGCACCCTTCTCAGCTCCTGGATCAGTTCCGCAGGTCCCACGAGGAAACCCAGCCGCAGGCCCGGTGAAAGGAACTTGGAGAACGTGCCCAGATACAGCACGTCGCCGGTGGAATCGAGGGCCTTCAGGGCCGGGCTGGGGCTGCCCTCGTAACGGAACTCGCTGTCATAATCGTCCTCGATGACGACGGTTCCGGAGGCGGCCGCGAGCTTGAGCAGACGACGGCGGCGCTCCATGCTCAGCGTGACGTTGGTGGGGTGGTGGTGGCTGGGGGTGACGTAGACCAGTGCTGTGCCGCTGAGCGTGTCCGGGAGCTGCAGACCGTCCCGGTCCACATCGATCCCGTACACCTGGGCACCCGTGCGCAGGAAGATGTGCCGGGCATCAAGATAGCCCGGATTCTCGATTCCGACGCGCTGGTGCGGGCCGAGCAGGGTCCGGCCAAGCAGATCCAGCCCCTGCTGGGATCCTATAGTGATCAGGATCTGTTCCGGCTTGGCTTCGATGCCGCGAGCCGGGAGTATCTCACGCCTGATCATCTCGATCAGCATCGGGTCGTCGGCGCCGATGCTGTCCTGGAGGCTGGCGAAGCGATGGGGCTCGTACAGAGCCTCCCGCAGGCTTCGCACCCAGGCGGTTGCGGGAAAGCTGTGGACATCGATTTGGCCGGCTATAAAGGGGTACGGATACTTGTACCAGTCGGCCGTCTTCTCCACGTCCGGGACGCCCTCGTCGGCGTAGCGGCGCATTCTGGAGGACCAGTCGATCATCGAATCCGTTGCCGGCAGGTCAGCTTCCGCCGCGGCCAGCATCTCCGGGTTGACGAAGATCCCGCTGCGCTCGTGGCTGAGCACCAGGCCCTCGGTGAGCAGTTCCTGGTAGGCCAGGTTGATGGTGTTGCGGGCAACCTTGAGCTCGGCGGCCAGCTCCCGGGAGCTGGGGAGCCTGCGGCGTGAATCGAAGATGCCGACGGCGATGCTGTGCTCGATGACACGGCGGACCTGCCGGTACAGGGGTTCGCTGGAACTGCGGTCAATCTCTATGAGTGTCCGTGGCACGATTCGCCTCCCAAGCAGTGGAATGAAGTATCGGGACCGAAAGAAGCGGGGGAGTTCAGTATGAACTCCCCCGCCAAGAATTACTCCTTGTACTTTAGCTACGGGCCAAAGATTCCAGTGCATCAGCGACGTCGATTCCGTGGGCTGCGCCGACGGCAGCGTTGGTCAGGCGCCCGCCCAGGGTGCTCAGGCCTGCGCGCAGTGCCGCGTTCTCGGCCACGGCCCGCTCCACGCCCTTGTCGGCGATCTGCAGCACGTACGGCAGTGTGACGTTGGTCAGCGCGTAGGTGGAGGTGTGGGGAACGGCGCCCGGCATGTTGGCCACGCAGTAGAAGACCGAGCCGTGGACGCGGAAGGTGGGTTCCTGGTGCGTGGTGGGGTGCGAGTCCTCGAAGCAGCCGCCCTGGTCGATGGCGATGTCCACCAAGACGCTGCCGGGCTTCATGCGGGAGACCAGTTCGTTGGAGATGATCTTTGGCGCCTTGGCCCCGGGGACCAGTACGGCGCCGATGACGAGGTCGGCCTGGATGACCTCCTGCTCGATGGCGAGCTGGTTGGCGGCGAGGGTGCGGACCCTGCCCTGGTACATGCGGTCCGCGGCGCGCAGCTTGTCCACGTTCTTGTCGAACAGGACCACGTCCGCCCACATGCCGGCAGCCACGGCGACGGCGTTCATGCCGGAGACACCTGCGCCGATGATGACCACGCGGGCCGGTGCCACACCGGAGACGCCGCCGATCAGCACGCCGCGGCCACCCTCGGGGCGGGTCAGGCACTGTGCGCCCACCAGGGGAGCCAGCCGCCCGGCCACTTCGCTCATGGGGAACAGCAGCGGCAGCGAGCCGTCGTCGAGCTGGACCGTCTCGTAGGCAATGGAGGTGCTTCCGGCGTCGAGCAGGGCCCGGGTGCAGGCCTCGTCGGCGGCCAGGTGCAAGTAGGTGAAGATCGTCAGGTCCGGCCGCATGCGGTGGTATTCCGCCGCGATCGGCTCCTTGACCTTGAGCAGCAGATCGGCGGCGGCCCAGATCTCGTCGGCCGTCTGAAGGATGGTGGCCCCCGCCACCGTGTAGGCGTCATCAGAGATGGACGAGCCCGCTCCGGCGCCGGCTTCAATAAACACATCGTGCCCGTGGGCGACGAGCTCGTGGACGCCGGCCGGCGTGACGGCTACTCGGTATTCGTGCGACTTGATTTCCTTCGGGATGCCGATCTTCATTGTGACCTCCGTGTTGTTGATGGGTGCTCTGCAAATAAGTCCGCCGTGCGGGGTGCGCAGCGTTATCGAAGTATGCTCCGGCCCAGAATGGGACCAGAAGCACCAGATGCGCGCCGGCTGACGGGACCAAACTGGATCCATCAGCCGGGCACGATGTGGCCCTGATGCCCGGCGTCGCCGCCAGCCTAGGCTTCGATCATCGCTACTCACCTCGACAAGAAGGAGATAGTTTTGGACGCCACCACACTCCGGGCCCAGGCCCGGCGCCACCTCGGACCCCACTTCACCCGCAAGGACACCTGGGACAGCGAGTTCCCGATTTTTGTCCGGGGCGAAGGCAGCTACCTCATCGACACCGAAGGGGACCGTTACCTGGACGGCCTCGCCGGGCTCTTCTGCGTAAACATGGGCCACGGCCGCCAAGACATCGCCAAGGCAGCCAGCGAGCAGATCAGCACCCTGGCCTACGCCTCCAACTGGGGCTCGGCGCACCCGCCGGCCATCGAGGCCGCCGCGCTCATCGCGGACCTCGCCCCCGGCGACCTGGGCACCACGTTCTTCGTCAACTCCGGCTCCGAGGCCGTGGAGACGGCCCTGAAGTTTGCCCGCCAGTACTTCCGCAGCCAGGGCCAGCCGCAGCGCACCAAAGTCATCAGCCGCGACATGGCCTACCACGGCACCACCATGGGTGCCCTGTCCATCACGCAGCTGCCCAAGATCAAGGAACCGTTCGGCGAGCTCCTGCCGGGAATCCGCAGCGTCCCGAACACCCTCGGTTTCACCGGCGACTGCGGCCCGGTCACGGAGCTCGACTGCTTCCGCGCCATTGAGCGGGTGGTCCTCGAAGAGGGTCCGGAAACCGTTGCGGCCATCTTTGTCGAGCCGGTCCAGAACGGCCGCGGAGCCCTCGTGGCTCCTGACGGCTACTGGCCGGCCCTGCGCGCACTGTGCGACAAGTACGGGATCCTCCTGGTCTCCGACGAAGTCATCTGCTCCTTCGGCCGGCTTGGCCACTTCTTCGGCTACGGCGTCACCGGCGTGGTCCCGGACCTGGTCACCTTCGCCAAAGGCTCCACTTCCGGCTACGCACCCCTGGGCGGCCTGATCGTCCGCGAGCAGCTGGTCCAGGAGCTGTTCAACTCCTCCACGGGCGGCGTCTTCACGCACGGCGCCACCTGGGGCGGGCACCCGGTCTCCACCGCCGTCGCGGTCGCCAACATCACCGCCATGCGCGACGAAAACGTCCTGGGCAACGTCCAGGAACAGGGCCCGAAGATCATGGAGGCCCTGGAATCCCTGAAGAACTCGCACCGCTGCGTCAAGGCAGTCCGGGGCACGGGCTTCTTCTACGCGATCGAACTCATGGCGGACAGTTTCAGCGGCCGCGAACTGACCCAAGCCGAGTCGCTGAAGGTCCTTCGCGAAGTCCTCCCCGAGTCCTTCAAGCGGACCAAGGTGATCCTGCGCGGGGACGACCGCGGTGCCACCATGATCATGATCTCCCCGCCGCTCGTGGCCGACGCAGAGGTCCTGTCCGCGCTGCTGCATGGTGTGGACGGCATGCTCACCGACATCGAAAAGGCCATCCAGCCCTAACTACCGCATCCGGTTCTTCGCCTGCGGAGGCGCCCCCTCGTGGACGCCTCCGCAGGATCCGATGTGGCTTCGGCAGGTTAGAGATGAGAGGTACAACCATGGCGACGGCGATTGTTGAGAAGCGCATTCCGCAGGCGGCGCCGCCCGCGGGAAGCGCGCTGTTTGAGCGCTGGCGCCAGGAGCTGTCCGGCCGCGGCCGGGTGGTCGGATTCGCCGACGGCGAGGATGAGCGTGCCGTCCGCGCCGCGAGTGCGCTGGCCGCGGAAGGAATCATCAGCCCCAGGCTCATTGGCCGGAGCCGTGAAATCCGGCGGGTGGCGGCCGAACTGGACTGTGTGCTGCCCGGCGACGCCATCCTCGACGTCGGCGGGCTGGCCGGCGACAGCAGCATCGCCGCTCTGATCGGGGAGGCTTACGCCCGCAAGCCCCAGCAGTTGACCCATGCCAGCCAGGAACCGGTCCATGTTGCCGCGGCCGCGTTGCGGGCCGGGTATCTGGACGCCTGTGTTGCCGGTGCCGGGACGCCCACGGCGCTGGTGCTCCGGGCCGCGCTGCGCGTGGTGGGCCTGGACCCCGGATGCACCACCCTGAGCAGCTCGTTCCTGATGCTGCTGCCCGACGGAAGGGAACTGACGTTCGGCGATTGCGCCGTCGTTCCCGATCCTTCCGCCGAACAGCTGGCGGACATCGCCGCCTCGGCAGCCGCCATGCACCAGGCGCTGACGGGGCAGTCGCCGAAGGTGGCCATGCTGTCCTTCAGCACCCGGGGCAGCGCTATCCACTCGCACGTGGACAAGGTCAGGTCCGCGATGGAAATCCTGCGGACCCGCCACCCGCTGCTGCACGTGGACGGCGAGCTGCAGTTTGATGCCGCGATGGTCCCCGCCATCGGGGCCGCGAAAGCACCCGGCTCGGAGGTGGCGGGTCAGGCAAACGTGCTGGTGTTCCCCAGCCTGGACGCCGGAAACATCGGCTACAAGATCACCCAACGGCTCGGGGGAGCCGAGGCCGTGGGCCCGATCCTGCAGGGGCTGGCGGCGCCCCTGAACGATCTGTCCCGTGGTTGCAGCGCCGGGGACATCGCGTCCGTTGGCCTGTTGAGCGCCATGCAGTCGCTCTCCGCACTCGAAAGAAAGGAGATCCGGCCTGAGCACGGCGCAAGCCCGCTCCGGGAGGATCGCAGACGACCATGACACAAGACGTTGCCACGCCCGTAGGAAGCGACAAGCCGGAAGGAAGCGGCAAACAGCGTGGATTTCTCCCGCGAGGCCTGCGGGACAGGCGGCTGCCCGGCCTCGCACTGGCGGCCGCTGCCGTGGCCGTCGCGTGGCTTGTCCACGCGGCCGTCCCGGTGCTCCCCTTCCTCACGGTGGCCGTCATCCTGGGCATCCTTTCCGCCAACCTGCCCGGGATCGGCCCCGCAGTCGAAGGAGTCATGCAGCCTGGGCTGGTGCTGGCCGCCAGGAGGTTCATGAGGCTCGGAATCGTGCTCCTCGGACTGAAGCTGAGCCTTATAGACGTCGCGGCCCTCGGCTGGGCGACGCTGGGGATCGTCGTGGGTATCGTGCTGCTGACCTTCTTGGGCACCTTGCTGCTGGGCAAGGCTTTCAGGCTTCCGGGGGACCAGCCTTTGCTCCTGGCCGCAGGCTTTTCCATCTGCGGCGCCTCCGCCATCGGGGCCATGAGCGGAGTGACCAGAACGGAGCACCGCGGCACCGTGGTGCCCATCGCGCTCGTGACCCTGTGCGGGACGCTTGCCATCGCCGTGCTACCGGCACTCAAGGGTCCTCTGGGCCTGGACGAAGTGCAGTTCGGGCATTGGGTGGGGGCCAGCGTCCATGACGTGGGGCAGGTTGTCGCGACGGCACAGACGGCCGGTACCACGGCCCTGGCCGGGGCCCTGATCATCAAGCTCACCCGCGTCCTGATGCTGGCCCCGATGGTCACCGGCGCCGCCCTGGTACAGCGCTACCGCAGCCGGTCCAAGCACATCAAGTCCCAGCACAACACGGCGGCGGCCGGCACCGAAGTCGGTCCTGAACAAGGCAAGCTCAAATTCCCGCCCTTGATCCCGCTGTTCGTGGCCGGGTTCATGGCGATGATCGTGTTGCGGACGCTGGGAATCCTGCCGCATACGGTCCTGGAAGGTGCTGCGCTCGCCCAGGACCTTCTGCTCGCTGCGGCGCTGTTCGGGTTGGGAGCGTCCGTGCAAATACGGTCAATCCTTCACACCAGCGGCAGGGCGATCGTCGTCGCCATGCTCTCCTGGGGCCTCATCGGAGTACTCGCCTACGTGGGAGTGCAATTCATCTAGGAATGGACATCATGACCACCACGGAACTCATCATCGCGGCTCTCATAGTTGCCGCCGCCGTGGTGGCACAGGCCGGCACCGGGTCCGGTTTCGGCATCGTCTCCTCGCCGCTGCTGCTGATGATCAGCCCGCAGCTGGTGCCCGGCCCGCTGCTTCTCGTGTCGGTGGTGGTCATGCTGTTCGTGAGCTGGCAGAACCGGCGGGGCCTGCGGCACGTGGATCTCAAGCTGGCCATTGCCGGGTGCGTGCCCGGCGCCGTTGCCGGACTATGTGTGCTGCCCCTGCTGAACGGCAAATGGACCGGGATGATCGTGGGCGGGCTGGTGGTGGCCAGCGTTCTCACCGGACTCAAGGGGTTCCGAATCCCTCAAAACCGCTTCTCCCTGTTCACTGCGGGCCTGCTCGGCGGTGTTCTGGGTACGGTTGCCTCCACCTCAGGGCCGCCGCTCGTGGTGGTTTACCGGAGCGAGGACCCGGACCGGTACCGCGCCAACCTCTCCCTGTTTTTTCTGGTTTCGTCGTTGGTCTCGTTGCTCGCCCTGGCGGGCGCCGGTTCCTTCGGCGCGGAGGAGCTGCTGCTCACCGGCTGGCTGCTGCCGGGCGTTGCGCTCGGGGCGCTGGCATCGCGGCCGGTGGTGAAACGGATTTCCGCCGCCGCCATCCGTCCCGCGGCCCTCAGCCTGTGCCTGGTTGCCGGGGTGAGCCTGCTGATGAAAGGCGCTCTGGCCTGACGGGCACGGTTCCCGACGCCGGCGAGTCCGGCCCCGGCGCGCCCGCCGGCAGGGCCTTCAACCCGGCCGCGCAGGCCACAATCCCCGCGATGAACAGCACCTTAAGGCCGCTGAAGGGTTCGACGCCGGTGGCCATGGCCCAGCCCACCGTCAGGGCAGCGCCGATCCCCACCCAGACGGCGTAGGCAGTGCCGAGGGGGATGCTGCGGATGGCCAGGCCCAGGCCGATCATGCTCAGGGCGGCCGTCACGCCGAAAACAAGAGTGGGCACCGGCCGGGTGAAGCCGTAGGACAGGCCCAGTGCGGTGGCCCAGACGGCTTCCAGCACGGCGGAGGCCAGCAGCAAAAGCCACGCAGCGGAACGCTGGTTCATTACGCCACCACCTTCAGGCCAACCACGCACGCGGCGATGCCGGTGAGCAGTAGCAGGCGCGCCGTCGTCGGACGTTCCGCCTTGGTGATGATCGCGTAGGCGGAGGTCAGCACTACGCCCACGCCCACCCACACGGCGTACGCGGTGCCGGTGGGGATGGACTGCATGGCGATCGCGAGGCCGGCCATGCTTGCGAGGACGGAGGCCAGGAAGAGGAGGGCGGGGGCGAGCCGGCGCCGGCCGGAGGCCCGGAAGGTCCGGTGCAGAGCTGCGGCCCAGACGGCTTCCAGCGCTCCGGAAAGGATGAGAATTAACCACGACATGACAGATCCTTTGGCCAGTCTTGTCGCGTGCCGGGTACTGAACCGTCGTCCGGAGGTCCTGTGCGGAGCCTTGATTCCAGCTTAGCAACGCCCGACGGCGAGTGGCCGTGTTGGTGGCCAACCTCACCGCCGGTTTGGGGGCCGAGGTGCTCCCTAGAGAGCGCCGCCGGCGGTTTCCGGGGCGGAGGAGTCGCGGCCGCCGTTGCCCACGGTTTCGCGGGCAATGAAGTTCTCGATGTCGAACAGGTTGTCGGCGCGCTCGGCGATGTTCAGGAGGGTGGTCATGGCGGCGACCTCCTCCACCTGCTCCTTGAGGAACCAGAGCATGAACTGTTCGCCCAGGGCGTCGTCCTCGGTGCGGGCCGCACGGAACAGTGCCTCGATCGCGGCCGTCACTTGCTTCTCCTGCTCGAGCGCCAGGGCCAGCGGCTCGGTCACGGAGGAGAAGTCGTTGCGGACGGTGGGGACGCCCGGGATCGTGAACTCAATATCGCGGTCCAGCATGTACTGCACCATCATCATGGCGTGGTTCCGCTCTTCCACCGACTGCCGGTAGAAGTAGCGGGCCAGCTGCGGGAGGTCCTGGTTGGCAAACCAGGTTGCCACGGCAATGTACTGCTGCGAGGCCGCGAACTCGTTGCCGATCTGGGTGGACAAGAGTGAATTAAAGGGTGTGGAGGTCATGGCCCGAGTCTAGGAGCGCCGCCCGCCGCTGACCAGTGTGGAAAGGCTCGGATAACGAAGGCGAGGCTAGCCTGCAGGACTGGATCAGGCAGTCACGCGGTCGATTGAAACCACGGCGAGGAAGCCGCGGCCCAGGATTTCGGGGGTCCGGTTATCGGAACCGACGACGGCGTCATAGCGGTTCAGTGCCTCGGGCTCCGTGGGGGCGGCGGCAGGTTCGTCGCCGTCGGCTTCCGCGGCGGTCGCGGCTTCCGCGCTGACGCTGAGGTTTCCCGCGCTGACGGCGGCCTGTCCCTGCAGCAGCACAGCGAGCTGGCCCTCAAAAACCGGGTGCGCGCGCTTCTTGGAGAGCTCGATGATGGACGTGAAGCCCTTGAACGAACCCGTCCGCGTGATGACATTCAGATCGCGGATGTCCCCGGTGGGCAGGGCCCCGTGCGCGGCAGCTTCGCCGGAGAACCTGAAGGGCCGGTACTTTTCCAGCGGATGCTCGGCGCCGTCCACGGTGAGAAGGAGCAGCTCGCCGTCGATCACGGTCAGCACACGTTCCATGCCCGGGAACGCCGAGAAATCCCCGGCTTTGCTGACATCGGCAATGCTCACCCGCCAGTCCCAGACGCCGTCCTGCGCCGAGGCGGCCTTCGGGTGGCTGGCCAGCTCCCGGGTCACCCCGCCGCCGTTGCGCCACGGTTCGGACCTGAGTTCTGCAAAGCGGATGATCTCCATCGGACCAGCCTAGTTTGTTCGGGCGTCCCCGCCACGCGTGGCATGCTGGGCAAATGCGCCAGGGGATCACCGAAGAACAGAGCCGCCTGCTGACATCCTGGCTTGGCGAATTCAGCGTGGTGCAGGATTACTCGTGGCCCCTGCAGGACACCAACGTCCTCCACGTTGCCACACCGCCGGGCGAGGAATTCATCGTCAAGGCGAGCATCACGAGCCACCATATCCACCGCGAGATCGCCGCCCATGCCGGCGGGTTCGACGGGCTCCACGGCCGCGTGCCGACGTTACGGCATGCCTCGGCGAAGGCCGGGATCCTGGTGACGGAATTCCTGACGGGCATCCTGGTCGAGGGGACACCGGCCGAGGACGATCCGGAAACCTACCGCCAGGCGGGGGAGCTGCTGGCGAGGATTCACCGGCCCGCCGGGGACTCGTCCACGTACGCAAAAACCCTCACTATAAAGACTCGGGCATGGATGGACCGCGCCCACGGGCTGCTGCCGGAATCGCAACTGGAAAGCTTCGAACAGGAGCTCGAAGCCCTTCGGCCGGGCGTGGTGCAGCTCGCGGCAACACACGGCGATTACCAGCCAAGGAATTGGCTGCAGGACAACGGGCAGATCAAGGTCATCGACTTTGGCCGTGCGGATCGGCGTCCGTGGGTGCACGACCTCGTGCGGCTCAGCCACCAGCAGTTCGTTCA
This sequence comes from Arthrobacter sp. AQ5-06, assembly GCF_003287955.1. GTDB lineage: Bacteria > Actinomycetota > Actinomycetes > Actinomycetales > Micrococcaceae > Arthrobacter. Next base: position 157,544 of record NZ_QMKP01000009.1, read on the forward strand.
CAGGCCCGAGCTTGCGGACGCTTTCTACGCTGGGCTGGGCAGAACTGTCGGGCCGGCGGACGCAGACATGTGGCGGCTGGAGAACCTGAACCAGGCCATCGGCACGGTGGTGTGGGCCAACCAGATGGGGGACACCGCCTTCGAAGAGGCCGGGCGGAACATGGTGGAGCGGGTGCTGTCCTGCGCCTGAAATGGAACCAGTCCACATCGGCGCAGGGGGCACTTCCCTGCTAATCTCCTCCGGGGGGGACGTCACGAAGACAGCCTGAAGGAGCCGGAAATGTTCGTCAAAGTCTGTGGTCTCAGTACGCCCGAGTCAGTCCATGCAGCCGTGGAGGCTGGGGCGGACGCCGTCGGGTTTGTTCTCACCGCGAGCCCTCGGGTGGTCTCGCCGTCGCAGGTTTCCACTCTTCTGGCGGATGTGCCGGAAGGAGTGGTTGCCGTCGGCGTTTTCCGGCATGAACCTGTCGCCGATGCCATTGCCATCGCCCGTTCCGCCGGACTCGAATGGGTCCAACTCCACGCGGACCTTGCACCGGAAGACGTCACAACAGTGCACGACGCCGGCATGAAGCTGATCAGGGCGATCACCATGGCTGCCACTGCGGACGCGTTCGCCGACTGGGGGGAGGAACTCCTGTTGATTGATGCCGCCGTGCCCGGGTCCGGAGAGGCCTGGGACTACGCCTCCATGGTGGACGTGACGGCGCTCCAGGACCGCAAGTGGTTGCTGGCCGGCGGGCTGGATCCGGACACCGTGGCGCACGCAACTGCAGCCTCAGGCGCGTGGGGCGTGGACGTCTCCTCCGGCGTCGAGGTTTCTCGTGGTGTGAAGGACCTGGCTAAGATCCGGGCCTTTGTGAAGGCCGCCAAGGGCTGAGGCCTGGTCCAGGTTTCAGATCCCAAGTTCAGGGGCCAATCAGGGCAGACCCCTACGTTTTTGTCAGCCCCCGAGGGGCACAATGGACAGATGAAGACTCTGCTCAACATCATTTGGCTGGTATTCGGCGGACTCTGGCTTGCCCTGGGCTATTTCCTGGCGGGCATCATCTGCTGCCTGCTGATCGTCACCATTCCGTGGGGCATCGCCTCGTTCCGCATTGCGGCGTACACGCTGTGGCCCTTCGGACGCATGGTGGTGGACAAACCCGGCGGAACGGGCGTTTTCTCACTCCTGGGGAATGTCATCTGGCTGCTGGTGGCGGGCATCTGGATCGCGATCGGCCACGTACTCACGGCCATCGCCATGGCCGTCACCATCATCGGCATCCCGCTGGCCATCGCCAACCTCAAGCTCATCCCGGTCAGCCTGATGCCGCTGGGCAAGCAGATCGTTCCCACCAATAGCCCGTTCATTACCGCATACCGTTAGCCAGCGGCGTTCCCGGAAGTTCCGTCAAACCCGGGGACCAGACCCTGGGCTTCGAGTTCTTCTGACCGCAAGGCGCGCAGCACACAGAACTCGTTGCCGTCCGGGTCAGCCATGACCACCCAGGTCACCTCGGGCCCCTGCCCGACGGAAATGCGCGACGCGCCGAGGGCTTCCAGCCGCTGCACCTCCTCAGCCTGGTCATCCGGACGCAGGTCCAGGTGCAGCCTGTTCTTCAGCTCCTTCCGCTCGGGCACCTTCAGGAACAGCAGGTCCGGGCTGACGCCGTCCGCGGGGCTGCCTGCGGGCGGCTCCAGCACGATTTCGTCTTCCACCTCGTAGGTGCGGCGCCAGCCCAGGGCCTTCTCCCAGAAATCGGCTGGCACTTTGGGGTCGGTTGAATCGATGCTGACGGCTTGGATGCGCAGGTTCATCCGAGCAGTCTTGCACCGGCCGGGTCGCCCGTAAAGGGTTCTTGGCGGTTGCGCGAAGAGTCAGGCCAGCTCGCCCTTCAGGTTCCGGCGGGCGGCGTCGAGCCACAGTTCCCGTGCGCGGGCGCTGTGGAAGAGGGGGTCCAGTTCCAGCAGGTGACGGACGACGGCGGCGCGCCCGGCCGCGAAGTCGGCGTCGCCGATGTGCGCGTAGTCTTCCCGGACGGCGGCCACATACCGGGCGTAGGGCTCCGGTTCGCCGCCGAGAACTGACAGGTCCGCGTCGCAGAGGAGGGCGCCGTCGTCGTCCCCTGGCTCCGGGCGGTGGTCCGAGGTCAGCCTGACCAGCCGCGCCACCTCCTCGACTTCCGAAGCCGGGAGCCCCGCATCCGCGAGACGCTCCTCGGCGAGACGGGCGGATTCCTCCTCGTCCTGTCCGGCGATCCCGCGGTACACGGCATCGTGGAACCAGGCTGCCAGCAGCACTGTCCGCGGCGGATCGGCGGGGTCGGCGAGCAAGTCCAAAGCCTCCAAAACTGCCAGTAGGTGCGTGCAGCCGTGATACCGGCGGTGGTCCTCGCTCCAGCGGTCCAGCAGGTCCAGGAAGAGGGAATCGTGGCCCGGCATGATGGCTTCCCATCGGTTCAGCAGCGGGACCTTGAGGGACTTGTTGCGCTGCCGGGCCGGGATGCGCAGCCCGCTGGCGATCAGTTTGCGGACCAGGATCCGGGCTTCCACCGGGATGGCGCCGGCGGCCACCAGGTCGTCGAACCGGCGCTCGGCGACGTCGTAATGGTCGCCGTCGAACGCACGGTACGGGATGCCGGCCGCGGTGGCGAAGGCGTGCAGCTCAGCCAGCGACGTGTCCGAGATGAGGTGCGAAAAATGCATGCCGTGGGCTGGCCACAGCGGCGGATCCAGGTAAATCGCCATGGGGGAAGTCTAGTGCGGCCGTGGTCTGCGCCGGGGACGAACGCTCCTGCCCGGTTACCGGCGGGCCCGGCGGCCAATCCGGGCCGACACGCCGTATCCCGCGGTGTGTCGCGGCAGGCAACTGGGCGGGAACGCGCGGGCTGGTCGGGTCACCAACGGGTCACCCGCCACATCAGGAACCGGTCAGGCGCCGGCCGGCAGGATGTTCTGGTTGCCCTGGAAGACGTTCCGCGGATAGAAGTCCCGCTTAACCCTGGCCAGCCGGGCGTAGTTCCCGTTTCCGAACGCGGCACGGATGCGCTCCTGGCCTTCGTTACCGATGGAATTGAGCCACACCCCGCCTGTGGCATACGGCGCAATCTTGCCGCGGAAGTCCTTCACCCAGGCCTTGGCCAGTTGGCCTTCCTCGGGTGTTGGCGAGATGCCGTACGGGTGGCTCACCCAGGCCGCGTTCCGGTTGATCAAGGGCGTGGCCGCCCCCGCGTTTCCGCCGACGGCGCCGCCCCAGCGGGCGATGAGCTGCTGGGACGTGGCATCGGGGAGGTTCCGGGCCGATTCCACGAACAAGTCCAGGGCCGCGTCGGGAAGTTCGTTGTGATAGTCCGCGCTCCAGTAGTTGTAGTGGTCCGGCGGATCGTCCAGGGAGGACTGGAAATCGGCGTACGGGGTGTCGGCCACGAGGTCCGCTGCAGGCCCGAGTTCGCGGAACGGCCGCGCGTGCTCGAAGCCTTCCTCGGGCTCACCCGCGTAGAGGTAGGCAATGAGAGTGGCCATCTTTCCCACCAGGTGCTCCGGCACAAACGGCTCCGGCGGTGCCGTGAAATAGAGGAGCGCCAGGCCAACACCGTCAGGGGCTGCCAAGGCCAGGTCCCGGAACGCCCGGGAAACGTCAGAGGCTGCTTCCCCGGGCCACAGCCACATCCCGGCGTGGACCACGGGGCCGAGCCTGTGCGCCTGGAATGTGAAGGACGTGGCCACGCCGAATTTGCCGCCGCCGCCATGGAGGGCCCAGAAGAGTTCGGGGTTTTCCCGGGCGCTCGCGGTGACGCGTTCGCCGTCGGCCGTCACCAGGTCCACCGAGACGAGACTGTCGCATGCGAACCCGAAGGACCGCTCCAGCCACCCGGATCCGCCGCCCAGGGTGAAGCCGGCGACGCCGGTGGTGGAGGCCCGCCCGCCGGTGACGGCCAGGGCATGTTCCTGAGTGGCGCGGTCGAACTCGCCCCATGTGACGCCTGCCCCGGCGGTGACGATGCCGGATTCGGGGTCCACATCGATGGACTTCATGGGCCGGACATCGATCACCAGGCCGTCGTTGTTCATGGACATTCCGGCCACTGAGTGTCCGCCGGCGCGGACGGCAATGGCGAGGGAATGTTCCCGTCCGTAGCGGAGGGCTTCGGCCACGTCCGCATCATTTGAACACTGGGCAATCACCGCCGGACGCCGGTCAATCATGGCGTTGAAGACCTTCCGGGCCGGGTCATAGTCGGGGCTGTCAGGCTCGATCCACTTCATCACAAACGCTCCTCAGCGACGGCGGCCCCTCCCCTCCACACAGCGTAGGACTTCGCTCCACGACGTTCCAGAGACAGCCCACCTCTAGCCTCGAGCGGAAGCGAAACCAGCGCTGACGTCATCTTCGGATACACGGAGAAAACTAATAAGAAAAACCGCAAATGCGGACTAGAATGGCTGAATGCCAACTATTCGCGTATCCGAAGCCGCCCGGTTCCTCGGCGTCAGTGACGACACCGTCCGGCGCTGGACAGAGAACGGCAGCCTCACCCCGGTAAAGGACGACGCCGGCCGGCTGGCGGTGGACGGGCTCGAGCTTGCCCGTCACGCCCAGAAGCTCGCACAGCTTCCCGAGGACCCGCACCGTGCCGGGAGTTCGGCGCGCAACCGGTTCGTCGGCCTGGTCACGGGGATCACTGCGGACAAAGTCATGGCCCAGGTGGAACTCCAATGCGGGCCGTTCCGGGTGGTGTCGCTGATGAGCAGCGAGGCCGTCCGCGACCTTGGCCTGGAACTCGGCTCCGTGGCCACCGCGGTGGTCAAAGCAACCACTGTCATCATCGAAACCCCGCACGGAAAGAGCATCATTTGAGCACCCGCAAACACGCCAGATACGCCCTCATCGCTGCCCTTTTGCTGGGCCTCGCCGCGTGCGCGCCGGCTTCCACGACGCCCACGGCTTCGCAGCCCGCCACGTCGCAGTCCCCGGACGCCACCGGGCAGGTTTCCGGGACGATCACGGTCTTCGCAGCCGCGTCGCTCAAGGCCACGTTCACCCAGCTGGCCAGTGACTTCGAGGCGAAGAACCCGGGCGCCAAGATCTTACTGAGCTTCGCCGGTTCCTCGGACCTGGCCACCCAGATCACCCAGGGCGCACCGGCCGATGTCTTTGCCTCCGCCGACACAAAAAACATGACCAGACTGGCCGACACCAAACTCCTGGACGGAACCGCGAAGAACTTCGCCACCAACGTCCTGGAGATCGCCGTCCCGCCGTCCAATCCGGCGTCGATCGCGTCCTTTGTCGACCTGGCCAGGCCAGGCGTCAAGGTGGTTGTCTGTGCCAGCCAGGTTCCGTGCGGGGCCGCCGCGGACACGGTGGAAAAGGCCGCGGGCGTGACCCTCTCGCCGGTCAGCGAGGAATCATCCGTGACGGACGTCCTGGGCAAGGTCACCTCGGGCGAGGCCGACGCCGGCCTGGTCTACGTCACCGACGTCATAGGCGCCGGAGACAAGGTCAAGGGAATCCCGTTCGACGAATCCGGCAAGGCGGTCAATACCTATCCCATCGCCACAGTAGGCTCGAGCCGGAACAAGGAACTGGCGGCAGCCTTCATCGCCATGGTGACCGGCCCCGACGGGCAGAAAACCCTCAGCGACGCCGGCTTCGGCGCCCCGTAGGCAACCCCGCACCGTAAGTACGCCGCCCACAAGGAGACCATGAAACAGGCCATGAACGGCGGGTACGGCGGCGTCCCGCGCTGGATTTACGTCCTTGCGGCTGCCGGCGGCCTGTTCGTTGTGTTGCCGCTTGCGGCCATGGTGGCCAAGGTCAATTGGTCCCAGTTCATCCCGCTGATCACGTCGGAAGCGTCGCTGCAGGCCCTTGGGCTGAGCCTGCGCACGTCCGCAGCCAGCACCGTCCTGTGCATCGTCCTGGGTGTGCCGCTCGCCCTGGTCCTGGCCCGCGGCAGCTTCCCCGGCCAGCGCGTCCTCCGCTCACTGGTCCTGCTCCCGCTGGTCCTTCCGCCGGTGGTGGGCGGCATCGCACTCCTGTACACCTTCGGGCGGCAGGGGCTCCTGGGCCGGACGCTGGAAGTGGCAGGCCTGCAGATCGCATTTTCGACGACGGCGGTCATCCTGGCCCAGACGTTCGTTGCCCTTCCCTTCCTGGTGGTCAGCCTCGAAGGCGCCTTGCGCACCGCCGGGAACCGCTACGAAGCGGTGGCCGCGACGCTCGGCGCCGGGCCCACCACCGTGCTCCGCAGGGTCACGCTTCCGCTCGTCCTGCCGGGTCTCGCCTCTGGCGCGGTGCTGTCCTTCGCCCGCAGCCTGGGCGAATTCGGCGCCACCCTCACCTTCGCCGGCAGCCTGCAGGGCGTGACCCGGACCCTGCCGCTGGAAATCTACCTGCAGCGCGAAACGGACGCCGATGCCGCCGTCGCGCTTTCCCTGGTCCTCGTGGCGGTGGCGGTCGCCGTGGTGGCACTCGCGTACCGCAGTCCCCGCGCCGCCGAGCGGGCCCCCGCACATAGCGGCGAACGCACGACGACGGCGCGCGCCGCGGGCGGTGCAGTCCGGTGACGTTCTCGGTTCAGGCCGCCGTGGCTGGCCGCGGGTTCGACGTCTCGCTCGCGGTGGGTCCGGGCGAAACGGTGGCCGTTATGGGAGCCAACGGCGCGGGCAAATCGACCCTGCTGAACGTCATCGCGGGCCTGCTGCACCCGGACTCGGGCACGGCCGAACTGGACGGCAGGACCCTGTTTGACCTCACCGCAGGGCGCGGCCAATGGACGGCTCCACACCGGCGCGGCACGGCGCTCCTGGCCCAGGAACCGCTGCTGTTCCCGCACCTGAGCGTGCTGGATAATGTCGCGTTTGGGCCCCGGAGTGCCGGCGCTTCAAAGGCTGCCGCCCGGGAGACTGCCCTGCGGTGGCTCGCGGAAGTCGAGGCAACCGAGCTGCAGTCCCGCCGCCCGGCCGAGCTCTCCGGCGGCCAGGCGCAGCGCGTTGCCGTGGCGCGGGCGCTCGCCGCCGAGCCCGGACTACTGCTCCTGGATGAACCGATGGCCGCGCTGGATATCCATGCCGCCCCGCTGCTCCGGCGCCTGCTCAAGCGGGTGCTGGCCGGCCGCCGCGCCATTATCATCACCCACGACGTCCTCGATGCCCTGATGCTGGCCGACCGTGTGGTGATTCTGGAAAACGGGCGGATCAGCGAGGAAGGCCCTACCCGCGAGGTCCTTCGGCGTCCGCGCAGCCGGTTCGCGGCCGGACTCGCCGGGCTCAATTTTGTGGCCGGCGGCATCACCGAACACGGCCTGCGGGCAGGCGTCCTGAACCTCTACGGGCAGCACCACGACGTTCCCGGCCCGCTCCCGGCCGGACAGCCGGGCGTGGCTGTCTTCCCGCCGTCGGCCGTTTCCGTTTTCCCCAGCGAGGCGCACGGCAGCCCGCGGAACTCCTTCGCTGTGACCATCACCGACCTGGAGCCGCACGGGGACGGGATCCGGGTCCGCGCCGGGGACGGCGGGCAGTTGAGCGCGGACATCACCCCGGCGGCCTCTGCTGATCTTGGGTTGGCGCCGGGCATGGAGGTGTACTTCGTGATCAAGGCCGGCGCCGTGGCCATCTACCCCAGCTGAATCCCCGCTGAATCTCCGGGTAGGCTGTTCAGCGTCGTCCGGGCGCGGCGGCGTTATTGGGGGAGAAACATGAAGAAAATTACGACGGCGGCTGCCGCACTTGCGCTACTGGCGGGCCTGGCCGGGTGCGGCCTGTTTCCGTCCCCTCCGCCACCGCCTGACATCGCCCCGGCCACGCCCGTGTCCGTGCTGCCGTTGGAGTGCCCTTTTGTGGGCCGGGATGACGTGTCGCCGGTCAGGATCCCCAAGGGAACGCCGCGTGAAACCATCGGAAGCGTCCTGAACGCATACAGCGGCTGGCTCAACGCCGGCTCCGAGTTGGTCACGGCCTGGAGCCCGGGCAAGGCCGTCCCGGAAAACTGCGTCGCCGACCTCGCGGCAAAAAACGCCGGGGCCTACTCGAGCACACTGTTCACCACCCACAGTGACGTCGCCTGGCAGGGATACTTTGCGGCGGTGAAGGCGATGAACCAGCAGAACCTGGCGGCGGTCCGCGTTGCCGAGCCGGGTACGGGCGGGCGCGGCACGTTCGAACTGCTGCAGGAGATCGATTCGAGCGCCACGGACAACGGAACGTTCCTGAAGTTTGACGCCGTGTACAAGCCCGCCGCCGGAGCGCCGGCGGGATACACCTGGGAGGACTGGGACAAGCCGACACGCTGGTACGTGGAGCTCGTCCCGGCGGGGGAGTTCCTGGTCATCAACTACGTGGAACAGACCCCGGCTGCAGGCTATCCCTGAGCCCGGTTGGCCCGGTCCTGAAATGTAGTTGACTGATTTTGTCATTTAACGTGACATGCTTCACATCCGGCAGTAATGTCGCCTGTGGATCGCCCGCACCGATGGCCGGTCCATCCACTGGAACTGACCCGGCTGACGGCGGACCGCTGATGGCCGAGGGTCCGCTTGCGAAGGAGCTACCCGCTTTGAAGATCGCCCGAATGCTGGCCACAGCCGCAGCCACCGCTGCGCTGCTGACCCCCTTGACTGCCCATGCCGCACCCGCGACCGGCGGTGATTCGGCCAGCCCGGACATCGCCGGCGGCACCACCACCACGATTTCCGCGGCCCCGTACGCCGCCCAGATTTCCTTCGATTCCACCGGGACCAACGTGGGCTGCACCGGCAGCCAGATCTCCGCGAACTGGGTCATCACGGCCAAGCACTGCAACTCAACATCGCTGAAGTCCGTCCGACTGGGCACCACGTACCTGGAAACCGGCGGAACCGTGAAAACGGTGGCCGCACGCTATGCCTCCAGCACCGGCGATGTCCTGCTCCTGAAGCTTTCAACACCGCACTACGGCTCGTATGTGGGGCTCTCCAGTTCCTTCCCCGCCACGGGCGCCTCGGCCAAGGTCTACGGCTGGGGTGACCAGACTGAAGGTGCGGGCACCATGTCCTACTACCTCAAAACGGCCAATGTCACCGTTGCCGGACAGGGTGTGGACACCTACGGCGGGCCTTCCGTTCGAACGCAGTCCCAGACCGGCCACACGCTGGGCGGCGACTCCGGCGGGCCGCTGATCGTGAACGGCAAGCTGGTGGGAGTGCTTTCCACCTCCAGCATCCTGCCGCCGCAGAACCCGTCCGACTACACGCGTTACTACAACGACCATGCCTCGATCCCCAGCAATCTGTCCTGGATCACCAGCGTCTCAGGGGTTGCCGGCTCCTGATCTGATCGACATAAACAGAGCACCGGGCGGGTTGTGCAGGACCATAAATTTCTTCACGGTACGTCCTTGGTCTTGTTGCGCAGAAGGGATGGTCCCTGCGGTCACAGCGTGATCCGAGGGCTTGCGGGTTGCTGCGGCAGGGGTGCCGGGAGCGGATTTGCTGTCGGCAGCGTGCGGCTCTGGACAGGCAGTTCGCCGTCGGCAAACATGGGGCGTAGGGGGCATATCCTCAAAGTTGAGCGTAGTAGACTCAACTTAGCGAAAATGCGCATCCCCGGAAGGAGCTCTCTTTGGACGTCAAATTCACCACCAAGAGCCAGGAGGCTCTTTCGGCAGCAGCCATGAACGCCTCCACGGCAGGAAATCCCCAGGTGGAACCCGCCCACCTGCTCAAGGCGCTGATGGATCAGCGGGAGGGCGTCGCCGTCGCGGTTCTCCGCGCCACGGGCGCAGACCCGGATACAGTCAGCGTGCAGGCGAGCGGCGCCATCAAGGCGCTGCCGGCAACGTCGGGCGGCTCCACGCAGCAGGCCCAGTTGTCCCGGCCCGCGCTGCAGGCCATCCAGAACGCCAAGAACGAGGCCGACAGGCTGGGCGATACCTATGTCTCCACCGAAGTGCTGCTGCTGGGGCTCTCTGCCGGGAGTGACGCCGTCGGGCGGTTAATGCGCGACGCCGGCGCCTCCCATGAAGCGTTGCTCGCCGCCCTGCCGGGTGTCCGCGGCGACCGGAAGGTCACCACGCCGGACCCGGAAAACACGTTCCAGTCGCTGGAGAGGTTCGGCACGGACCTCACCGCGATGGCGCGTGCGGGCAAGCTGGACCCGGTGATCGGGCGCGACACCGAGATCCGGCGCATCATCCAGGTGCTGAGCCGCCGCACCAAAAACAACCCCGTCATCATCGGCGAACCGGGGGTGGGCAAGACCGCCGTCGTGGAAGGGCTCGCCCAACGGATCGTGGCGGGCGATGTCCCGGAAAGCCTGCGGGGCAAGACGCTGATCGCCCTGGACCTCGCCTCCATGGTGGCCGGCGCGAAGTACCGTGGCGAGTTCGAGGAGCGCCTTAAGGCGGTCCTGGAGGAGATCCGGAATTCGGACGGCCAGATCGTCACGTTTATCGACGAGATCCACACGGTGGTTGGGGCCGGTGCCACGGGGGAGTCCTCGATGGATGCCGGCAACATGCTTAAGCCCATGCTGGCCCGCGGGGAGCTGCGGCTGATTGGTGCCACTACGCTGGATGAGTATCGCGAGAACATCGAGAAGGACCCGGCCCTGGAGCGCCGGTTCCAGCAGGTGTACGTGGGTGAGCCCAGCGTGGAGGACACCATCGGGATCCTCCGCGGCCTCAAGGAACGCTACGAGGCGCACCATAAAGTCACCATCGCCGACTCCGCGCTGGTGGCCGCTGCAACCCTGTCCAACCGCTACATTTCCGGCCGCCAGCTGCCGGACAAGGCCATCGACCTGGTGGACGAGGCCGCCTCGCGGCTCCGGATGGAGATCGACTCCGCGCCGGAGGAGATCGACCAGCTGCGCCGTGCCGTGGACCGGCTCACCATGGAGGAGTTGGCCCTCGCGAACGAGAAGGACGCCGCCTCGGTGGAGCGTCTGGCCGCCCTCCGCGCCGACAAGGCGGACAAGAGTGAAGAGCTGGATGCGCTGAATGCCCGGTGGGCAGCCGAGAGGGCCGGGCTCAACCGGGTGGGCGACCTGAAAGCGAAGCTGGATGAGCTGCGTTCGACGGCGGATAAAGCGCAGCGCGAAGGCGATCTGGAGACTGCGTCGCGGATCCTTTACGGCGAGATTCCGGCAGTGGAACGGGAACTGAACGCCGCCGCCGCCGAAGAGGCGGTGACGGACAAGCCTGCCCAGATGGTGGCTGACGAGGTCACGGCGGACGACATCGCCGAGGTCATTTCCGCGTGGACCGGCATTCCCGCCGGACGCATGCTGCAGGGTGAAAGCCAGAAACTGCTCCATATGGAGCAGGAGCTTGGCAAGCGCCTGATCGGCCAGTCCAAAGCGGTGGCCGCGGTGTCCGACGCCGTCCGCCGTGCGCGGGCGGGCATCAGCGACCCCAACCGGCCCACGGGTTCGTTCCTGTTCCTCGGGCCCACGGGCGTGGGCAAGACTGAGCTGGCCAAGGCGCTCGCGGATTTCCTGTTCGACGACGAACGCGCCATGGTGCGCCTGGACATGTCCGAGTACGGCGAGAAGCACTCGGTGGCTCGGCTGGTGGGTGCCCCTCCGGGATACGTCGGCTACGAGGAGGGCGGCCAGCTGACTGAAGCCGTCCGCCGTCGGCCGTACTCGGTCATCCTGCTGGACGAGGTGGAAAAGGCCCACCCGGAGGTCTTCGACATCCTCCTGCAGGTACTCGACGACGGCCGCCTCACCGATGGGCAGGGCCGCACCGTGGACTTCCGCAACGCCATCCTGGTCCTCACGTCCAACCTGGGCAGCCAGTTCCTGGTGGACCAGTCGCTGGACGCGCAGGCCAAGCGCACCGCGGTCATGACCACCGTCAACGCCTCCTTCAAGCCCGAGTTCCTGAACCGGCTGGACGAGATTGTGCTGTTCGAAGCCCTGACCGTTGACGAGCTGGCGCGGATTGTGGAACTCCAGGTGGCCGAGCTCGGCAGGAGGCTGCACGAGCGCCGGCTCAGCCTGGACGTGTCCGACGGCGCCCGCGCCTGGCTGGCCATGTCCGGCTTCGATTCCGCGTACGGTGCCCGGCCGCTTCGCCGGCTGGTGCAGCGCGAGATCGGTGACCGCCTGGCCAAGGCCATCCTGTCCGGCGACATCGCGGACGGCGACACGGTGCTCGTGGACACCGCGGCCGACGTGGACGAACTCACCATCGAGGGGCTGGAGGCTCTGGCAGGGCCCGACGGCGGTGCTCCCGCCGGCACGGGGCTGGTGGTGCGGCGGAAGGAGTAGAGGCGGGTCCAAATGCGGCACTTAGGGTGTGCCGTATAGGCCCGCGCACCGGCCATTTTTGCGGGCGGGTCAAACGGGAATCGAAGAGCTGCGGAAGCACGCCGATTCTTAGTCCGGAGAATTTCGGTCGCGCCTGCACCGTTGGGGACCGGCTTGCGGACGGTTTCGATAGAGGGCTGGTGCTGTGTCGGGGGTTTCCTGAGCAGAAATATCGGTTCCTGCAATGGCGGCCAACCAGGTTTTGCCTAGGACAGTTCTTTCCCGTTATCGGTTTGGGCGCTTAATGGGAGGCTTGTTATGTGGCTGGTAGCCACCCACAGCCAAGCATCCTTGAACATAGCTTGGTCTTGGTTGGGATTAGGGCGGCCGGTAATGACCCTTCGACGGGTTCTGGCATGTGACAGGCGCTGGCGATGATTCCCGGAGGTTCGGCTTATGCCATTACCGCGCGAACCGGGCTGCGGGGACCTAAAGCTGTTGGAGTGGTTTTTGGCACCGTTTACACCGGTGAGGTCCTGCTCAACACCGCACTAGGGCTTTACAAGCCCAGCACCTGGAGTGGGCAGGACTGGACCGTTGACATCATCAACAAGTACGTCCAAGCCACGGCCACCGGAGTGTTCTACGACCACGTCTTTGCCCCGGTGCACGATTCCTAAGCCCAGTTCCCTCACGGCGGCCGCCGAGAGGCCCTTCGTGGACTTTCAGCTGGGAGTTCAACGACAACGGCACAACCCGGGCAACAGCCCCGAATTCGTCAAACTACCCGCTTGCGTGCTGCCTTGCCGATATCGCTTTCGTTTGGCTGATCGTCCGTCCCTTCTTCAAGGATGTTCGTGACCGTGTCTTTCCCGGACCTCTTCAGATCAGGCACCGTCTTCCGGCTCCGCGGACCTTTTCCAGGAGTCACCGCAGGTCATGGACTCCCATCGTCTGGTGGGTGATACTGATGCTCTGACCGAAAGGCCGCCCTGGGAGACCTTGAAGGGCAGCGGCGGAGGTGGCGCCCCGTCGTGACTTTTCGTGTAGTGACCCATCCACACTTTCGATGAGGCAGGCGAGATCATGGCAGCGACAAACCATCAGGCGGGCATGGCCGGGAGCCGCACCACTATCCAACGTGCAGCTCAGGTCGTAGGCGCGGTGTTCCTTCTGGTCGGCGTTCTCGGGTTTATCCCTGGCATCACCACCAACTACGAGGCCCTTGGGCTCGCCGGCCACGGTTCCGGTGCCCTGCTCCTAGGACTTTTTCAGGTATCTGTCCTGCACAACATCGTCCACCTGCTCTTCGGTGTCGCGGGAATTTTGCTGGCCCGCACCCCGGTACAGGCCCGGAACTACCTGATCGGCGGCGGAGCCGTCTATCTCGTGCTGTGGGTTTACGGGCTGATCTTCGCCGGACAAGAATCCCCCGCGAACTTCGTTCCAATGAACACCAACGACAACTGGCTCCACCTTTTCCTTGGAATCGGAATGATCGCACTAGGCGTCATCCTCACCCGCACCGCACGCGGTGCAGGGGCCCGTCCGGCAGCCCGGGGCTAGGGACGCATCCTACAAGGGCCATGTAAGTTACAGCGGTTTCGGGCAACCCTCGTTACCTCGGCATCCGCCTGACCGCGCAGCTGAAGTCCCGGGATCATCCCCCGCTGGTGATCCGCCGGAGTCTTTCATGCTCGATCACAGCCGCCCGCAGACCGATCCTGTAACGGGCACCTATCCGTCGAGACGAGCCAGCACGGCTGACGCTGTGAATCGCCGCGATAGGTGGCGGCTTTATCGCAGCATTAAATGGCCTCCCTTCGCCCTTAAATCGAGCGCCCGCCGGTCTGGAGGCTGCGCGACGATGTAGTCGACTTAGGATGTAGCTGTGAGCCAACCGTTGGACGAGGGTCCGTTCTTTCACGGCACGAAAGCTAATCTCCGGGACGGTGATCTCCTTAGAGCGGGCTTCCGATCGAACTACCGTCCCGAAGTCGTGATGAATCACATCTATTTCACCGCTCTTCCGAACGGTGCGGGACTCGCTGCGGAACTCGCGGCGGGTGACGGCGCCCCGCGCGTCTACGCAGTCGAGCCGACCGGGCCATTCGAGCACGACCCAAACGTGACCGACAAGAAGTTCCCCGGCAACCCGACCAGGTCATATCGCAGCAGTGCCCCGCTCAGGGTCGTCGGCGAAGTCACCGATTGGACACGGCAGGCTCCCGAGGCTCTACATGCGTGGAAAGAACGCCTGGCAGAACTCCGTGCGGACGAGCCGGCCGAAATCATAAACTGACGAGGATCACGCTCCTTCAAGGGCTTTGAACGTAAGCGGATCCTTTACCGGGCACCCTGCCACGTTCGCCTAAGCGGTTGCTACAAGCTCTAGTTCGAATCCATCAGAGTTTACGAGGTATGCAGCGTAGTGATCGGGCCCGCCGGCGTGCGGGTACTTGTCCTCGAACAAGGGCACCCATCCGTGCCGGCGGCTCTCTTCGACAAAGACATCTAGGTCCTCTTGGCTCCCGGCGTGGAACGCCAGGTGATTAAGACCTGGCACTGTGCGCTCGTGTTCTCGGCTACTCAAGGCCGGTGATTGTTCAGCAATTATGTAGGTTAATCCAAGCCGCCAGCTGATTCCTGAGGCCCAGCTCTGGTGGGTCGAGTATCCCAATCGGGCCAAAACCCAGCCCCATTCTTGCTTGGCGCGACCGAGGTCAGGGACCCACAGCTCGATATGGTGCAGGGTTCCCTTGGAATAGTTGCTCACGGATGTGAGTCTTTCATGCGCGCAGTTATGGCTTTGTGCGGAGCAATCCACCTATGGTTGCGGCCCGTCGCCCTGATCTAATCAGCCTCCAAGGAGGCGGCGCTTGGCGAGGCTGAATTCCTCATCGGAAAGAGCGCCCTTCGCATGGAGCTCTGTCAGGAGGGAAAGTTCCGACGCCAAGGACTTGTTGCGGCGCAGCTTGCCAACCATTACCTGATGCCCGCCGGTGCGGGCTGCGGGCGGCGCTGGCTTCAGCTTCTGCCGCCGTGATGAGCTGTTGAGGGTGTATGCGATTAGCAGGGTGATGGCGAGGACGCCCAACGCGATTCCCAACGGGCCTCGGAACGGCTCTGTTGCCTTTGCCACGACAGCAATAATGACCCCGGCCGCAAGTGCACACAACCCAGCCATCCGCAGTGGCGTCCGGCTGATGCTGAACGCAAATATGTACCCGCCGGACTCGGTCGAAACCGCATGTTGGTTCATCTGCCGAGAATAGCCCTGCGAACGCTCATTGAACATCCCAGAGGCGGTGGCCACGGGAATGCCGATTCGTCTCGAACCGTCGACCACGCCCCGGACTGCCCCGATAGCGTTGGCTCCTTGACCTAGCGCGCCGCTTGGGGAAGCTGCCCGACGAGGATCCCTATCCGGACGGATCGTCTGCGGTGAGAACAGGATCCGGCAGGAACGTCACGATCGCCTCGGAACACAGCGCCACGAGATCCTTGGGTGGCCAGAAGCCCGCGCTGATTCGACGTCGGGCATTCAGCTCTTGGTCTCGTACCTGGTAAGGACCACACCGTCGGGAAACGTCCGGGTCTCCACCAGGCTCAGGTTCACCCAGTTGTCCAGGGCTGTGAAGAACGGCGTGCCGCCGCCCACCAGGACCGGATGGGTGACGATCGCGTACTCGTCGATCAGCCCGGCCCGCATGGCCGCCGCGGCGAGTGTGGCACCGCCGATGTCCATGCGGCCGCCGTCGTCGTCGGCCTTGAGCCGGGTGATCTCGGTGACCGCGTCGCCGGTGACCAGGCGGGTATTCCAGTCGACCGTGCTGGTCGTCGAGGAGAACACCACCTTCGGCATGTCCCGCCAGCGGCGGGCGAACTCGATCTGCGCCGGTGTGGAGCCAGGCTGCTGGTCGGCGATCGGCCAGTGCGAGCTCATCGTCTCCCACAGTTTGCGCCCGTACAGCGCCAAGCCTGTCGCCCCCACCCGGTCGGACCACCATTGGAAGAGCTCGTCGCTCGGTACGCTCCAGCCGAGGTCGTCGCCGGGCGCGGCGATGTAGCCGTCCACGCTCAGGTTCATGCCGAAGGTCAGTTTGCGCATGGCGCCAGTCTCCCGTGAGTCGGTATTCGTTGTACAGACCAGCACGGCGCGGAAAAGTCATCGGTCAGGCCACACCGAGGGCCAACGGAAAGGATCCTCATCGGGCACCCCACCGTTTATTTAGCTGTACCTCGCCCGTCTTACAACCTTCACAAAGGGATGGGCGGGTGGAATGCTGAAGGCACGAGCGTTGCCTTACGCCGTAGCGGACATTGGGGGAACAATAATGCAACGGAGACAGCCGCGGTTATGGCAGTATGCAGTTCCTCTCCTATTTGTTGGCGTGCTGCTGACATCCTGCGGTGATATGAAGACGGGCGGGCCGGGAACCGCCGTACCCGTCTCCGTCGAATCCCCTACGTCCACCAGTGCAGTTCCTGGTTCCACCACTACGTCGCAGCCCCAAGAATCGTGTGCGGCGTTCCTACCGTCGGCCCCGTGCACGAAATACACGGGCATCTCGGGCACCGCGAACAACCAAGACCTCCCGTGGGTAGCCTCCGGGGGCGTTAACGCGCAGTTGGCCACCGTAAACGGCGAACTTCTGCTGTCCGTGACAACCAGATGCGCACCCATGAGTGGGCCAGCCACAATCACCGGTACCACGCTCACCGTCAGGAACATTGCAATCGGCGCGAGCGGGTGCACCGACAATGCGGGCGAGCAGCAGTGGGTGCAGGAATTCCTGAAACGGCCAATTGAACAAACCTTCAGCGACGGGACTCTCACCTGGAAGAGCGGAACTGACACACTCAACTTCAGCAAGGTGACGGGCGGACCGGGAACTGCCGAGCCCACGGCGAACTCCACCAGCTCAATCCCTGGTTCTACCAGTAGCCACATTCCAAGCGGTGGCCCCTTCGCGTGCGTTGAATGGGTCCTGTTCGATACCCCGCAAGAACAATACGACAACGCCGGCGTGGTGCTCATTGGAAAGTCCGTAAGCCGGGTCGGCGAAACCAGCATCTACGGTCACAAGGCCACAACCCACCTTGTAGAAATCGAACAGGTACTCAAAGGGGATCCCGGAGGTGGGAACCTCCGCATCTCCTCCATGCCCCCGACCTGCACTGGAGACGAGTCCTACCCAGACGGCGATCCGCTCCATCCCAATCAGAGAGTCATCATTTTTGCCGCTAAGCAGGGCGGCGAGTGGTTCACCACGACCCCCGCACAAGGAGTCTTGCCTTTCCCCCAGAACTCGGAGCTTCCCTTTCACCAGTAGGCCCAGCCTTTGCCCACGAACTCCGATCATTCCCTTAGCTACCGAAAAAAGATCCTTGGGTTCTTGCGGTGATTGCAACACTTAGCGGATGGGTGTTGTCATGGCGGGATATTCAATTCATTTGAGGCCTGATCTCTTGCAGGTTTTTTGGTCCGGGATGCAGGCGGGTGATTTCATCACTGATGCCGTGGCTCCGATCCGCTGACCTCGACTGGGTCGCCCAGGAACTCAACGACCGACCGCGCAAAAGACTAGAGTTCAGGAAACCGATCGAACTGATCGAAAACCTCCTGTTGCAATGACCGCCTGAATCCGCCGATCCCTCACCGAACACGTTTGAGTGAGAGCCCCCGAGTGTCAGCTTCGGGTGAAGGAGTTGGTGATTGAAGAAGCGTCCCACTCAAACCTCAGCTTCGGTTCGCCGGACCGCATCCCTTGAGAGGGTGCCCAAGGGATGCGGCCCGGCTGATAGTTACAGTTAGGAGTTTCTGGCAGCCAGGGCGGTCTTGAAGGCGTTTGTTGAGCTGGTGGAGCTGTTGATCCGCCAGTCCACTTCCTTGTTGTGGTGGAACCAGACAAGTCCTGTGATGTCGGACTGGGCTGCCAGGTAGGAGACCAGGTCGGTGTTCCAGCTGGCCTTTGACCCTCCTGCCTCGGCTGAGGCCGTTTCGGAGATGATGATGGGCTTCCCGGGCGCCAGGCTGCGGAGCGCCGCCAGCCCTTCACCGAACAGTGCCGAGGGTGAAGCCCAGGAACTCCATGACTGCGACGTGCCCCAGTTGTAGCCGTCCAGGGCGACGACATCGACATAGCCGGCGCCCGGGTAAAGCCCGGCCAGCGCAGTGGAACCCCAGTACGGGACATTCGGTGCCCAGACCCACTGAACGTTGGTCGCTCCTGTGGAGGCCACAACATCGTGGACGTGCCGCCAGGCAGCGACGTAGTCGCCGGCGCCGTTTCCGTTGGCAGCCTCAGCCCAGGGGTACCAGTTGCCGTTCATTTCATGGGCGAACCGGAGCATCACGGGCTTGCCCCAGGAAGCCAGTGACGTGCCCCATTGCCGGATGTAGGTGTCGTAGTCTCCGGCTGTAATGCGGTCCAGGGCGTAGGCGGGCTGGTTGGCCCCGTTCCCGCTCCACAGCCACGGCTCCCAGGTGATCAGGCTCGTCGCCCCGCGGGCGTGGATGGCGTTCAGGTCCGCGATGGGTGCGGCCTGGCTGAAGTCCTTGAAGGACAACACGATCGAGGGGCTTTCATTGACCAGCGTGGCCACGGCATCCAGTTCGCTTGAGGCCAGCGGGCCACCGGGGGTGGAAACGCCGAAGCGAAGGGTGTGGGAGCTCTTCGGCGGCAACGCCGTCGTGGTCGTCGTCCCGGTTCGGGCGGCCATGGTCACGGGCGTACCACCGGCGGCTGTGGCCTGCTGGCCGGCCTTGAGGGAAGCCGGGCTATAGGTCACGGTGTAATCCGCGGACGCGGAGCGCTTCCCGGCCGTGGCCGTGACAGGGACCGCTGCGGACGACGTGGCTGGGATAGTGACGGCAGCCGTGAAGGAGCCGTTGGATTCCGTGGTAAATGGAACGGTCGATGAGCCGGCTGTCACCGTTCCCGATACGTGGCGGGCGAAGCCGGAACCGGTCACCGTGACGGATGCGCCCGCTGGGCCGCTGGCGGCGCTGAGCGTGACAGCGGGCCGCCCGACGGCCTCGGCGGGCACGCCGATACCGAGCAACACGGCCAGCGACATAACAAGGCCGGACACGACCAGCCT
The DNA here is from genome assembly GCF_003287955.1 of Arthrobacter sp. AQ5-06. Classification (GTDB taxonomy): domain Bacteria; phylum Actinomycetota; class Actinomycetes; order Actinomycetales; family Micrococcaceae; genus Arthrobacter. Next base: position 176,870 of record NZ_QMKP01000009.1, read on the forward strand.
GACTAAACGATTCTTTTGCACAACACTCTCCAGCATCAGTGAAAACTTTGGGCCCTCATACACGGCTGACCAATGCGGCCCCGACAACCTCTCGCTGAGAGGTGCTCAACCGCAGGTCACCTGGACCGTCATGCCCAATCCATCGACACGTGTGCAAGCACTAACGCGAAGCGCAGGAAAACGGGTCACCAGACAATGGTGGCAAAGGGCCCGGCCCGAGGACGGAAATAAGCGGAATCCTCGGCAGATCCTGTGCAGATCCTGTGGCAAGCCCCGGATCAAGTAGCTGCGGCGTCTTCTTCCGCTCTCAGAGCCAGCGCCCCGTCGTACTGCAACCAGGAAACCGGCATTTTGGATGTCCAGGGTGTCTCCGCTGTTGGGACTGTGGAATTAACGGTGTATCCGGCTCGACACGCCAGGCGGTGTGCCTGGCAGGAATGAGCTGGTTATGACGGTGACACTGGATGCCGTGAAGAGTGCGGACACCACTGCGAAACTGAACGAAACTTCCGAGGCTGAGGCCGCCCGTGAGCTGGTGAGGATGGCCCGGGAACGGGGATTGTCCCTGACCGGTCCTGGCGGGTTGCTCAAACAGCTGACCAAG